>NZ_JAPDUQ010000002.1:0-322500 GCF_026015465.1 Segatella copri | reverse complement strand
GGTGACCATCCGACGCGGCACCTAAATGCCTTTCGGGGAGTACGAGCTATCTCCAAGTTTGATTGGCCTTTCACTCCTACACTCGGCTCATCCAGAAGCTTTTCAACGCTTATTGGTGCGGACCTCCATCCCGTGTTACCGGGACTTCATCCTGGCCAAGTGTAGATCACTTGGTTTCGCGTCTACCCCCACTGACTGTGCGCCCTCTTCAGGCTCGCTTTCACTGCGGCTACGTGTCTCATGACACTCAACCTCGCCAGTGACGGTAACTCGTAGGATCATTATGCAAAAGGCACGCCGTCACACATTGCTGTGCTCCGACCGCTTGTAGGCGTATGGTTTCAGGAACTATTTCACTCCCCTGCTCGGGGTTCTTTTCACCTTTCCTTCACAGTACTCGTTCGCTATCGGTCTCACGGGAGTATTTAGCCTTACCGGATGGTCCCGGCAGATTCGCGCAGGATTCCTCGTGTCCCGCGTTACTCAGGATACCGCTATGCCTGATCTGGCTTCGTGTACAGGATTATCACCTTCTGTGATGTAACTTTCCAGATACTTCCACTCACCATTTCAGTACAATGTCGCGGTCCTACAACCCCAGCCACGCCTTGCGACGCCACTGGTTTGGGCTGTTCCCCGTTCGCTCGCCACTACTGGGGGAATCATTCATTTATTTTCTCTTCCTGCAGGTACTAAGATGTTTCAGTTCCCTGCGTTAGCTCTCTTACACTGGTAAGAGTAACCGTCCTTCAGACGGCTAGGTTGTCCCATTCGGAAATCTTCGGATCAAGGGTTATTTGCACCTACCCGAAGCTTATCGCAGCTTATCACGTCCTTCATCGCCTCCGTGAGCCTAGGCATCCGCCATACGCCCTTTCTTACTTTCTTTACGACTGTATTTGCTATCAGTTTAACTGATAACGAATAAGTAGCTCATACTTTCAGCTGTATTCTAACAAAGTGAAATCTCATCTTGCGATTTGATTTACTTTAGTCTGAACTAAAGTTCATTACTTACAGTTTTGCTTGTGTCAATATGTCAAAGATCTTTTTAAGTGAAGAGTGAAGAACGAAGAGTGAAGAATTCACTTGTCTTACTCAACCTTAGAGTGGAGATTGTGGAGTTGAACCATTTTGCTTGAGCCATCCCTATATATATATAATGTATAAGGAATCCCAGTCTCCTATTTAATTAAACAGATGGTGCGTACAAGAAGAGAAGCGAACTTTTAAGTCCTGTTCCTAAATCTTCTATAGGAAATTCGTCTCTCCAGAAAGGAGGTGTTCCAGCCGCACCTTCCGGTACGGCTACCTTGTTACGACTTAGCCCCAATTACCAGTTTCGCCCTAGGCCGCTCCTTACGGTCACGGACTTTAGGCGCCCCCGGCTTTCATGGCTTGACGGGCGGTGTGTACAAGGCCCGGGAACGTATTCACCGCGCCATGGCTGATGCGCGATTACTAGCGAATCCAGCTTCGTGGGGTCGGGTTGCAGACCCCAGTCCGAACTGAGACAGGCTTTAAGGATTTGATCCGTTTTGCAAGGGACCGTCTCTCTGTACCTGCCATTGTAACACGTGTGTAGCCCCGGACGTAAGGGCCGTGCTGATTTGACGTCATCCCCACCTTCCTCACACCTTACGGTGGCAGTATCCCCAGAGTGCCCAGCTTAACCTGATGGCAACTAAGGAGAGGGGTTGCGCTCGTTATGGCACTTAAGCCGACACCTCACGGCACGAGCTGACGACAACCATGCAGCACCTTCACAGAGGCCCCGAAGGGCGTCATTGTCTCCAAATCCTTCCTCTGCAATTCAAGCCCGGGTAAGGTTCCTCGCGTATCATCGAATTAAACCACATGTTCCTCCGCTTGTGCGGGCCCCCGTCAATTCCTTTGAGTTTCACCGTTGCCGGCGTACTCCCCAGGTGGGATGCTTAATGCTTTCGCTTGGCCGCTGACCTATTCAGACCAACAGCGGGCATCCATCGTTTACCGTGCGGACTACCAGGGTATCTAATCCTGTTCGATACCCGCACTTTCGAGCTTCAGCGTCAGTTGCGCTCCAGTGAGCTGCCTTCGCAATCGGAGTTCTTCGTGATATCTAAGCATTTCACCGCTACACCACGAATTCCGCCCACTTTGTGCGTACTCAAGGAAACCAGTTCGCGCTGCAGTGCAGACGTTGAGCGTCTACATTTCACAACACGCTTAATCTCCGGCCTACGCTCCCTTTAAACCCAATAAATCCGGATAACGCCCGGACCTTCCGTATTACCGCGGCTGCTGGCACGGAATTAGCCGGTCCTTATTCATAAGGTACATGCAAAAAGTCTCACGAGACTCACTTTATTCCCTTATAAAAGCAGTTTACAACCCATAGGGCCGTCATCCTGCACGCTACCTGGCTGGTTCAGACTCTCGTCCATTGACCAATATTCCTCACTGCTGCCTCCCGTAGGAGTTTGGACCGTGTCTCAGTTCCAATGTGGGGGACCTTCCTCTCAGAACCCCTACTGATCGTAGCCTTGGTGGGCCGTTACCCCGCCAACAAGCTAATCAGACGCATCCCCATCCATCACCGATAAATCTTTAATCCCTTTCAGATGCCTTCTAGAGACGTCATTGGGTATTAGTCTTACTTTCGCAAGGTTATCCCCAAGTGGTGGGCAGGTTGGATACGCGTTACTCACCCGTGCGCCGGTCGACGCCCATCAAAAGCAAGCTTTCGATGTCGTTTCCCCTCGACTTGCATGTGTTAAGCCTGTAGCTAGCGTTCATCCTGAGCCAGGATCAAACTCTCCATTGTAAAATATCATTTTTACCTAGCCTTGCGGCTTGGGTTGTTTGTTGTCTGTACTTAGGACGAATATCCTTTTTGTTTATTGAAGCTTAGTAAACCTGACTTGTCAATTGCTTGACGGTTCGTTTCTTTTACCCAGTCAACTTTCTTATTTCTAAGAAGTTAACCGCTTCTTGTACTACTTGTCTGTTTATGTAAAATCTTTCAAAGAACTCTTTCTTTATCGCTTTGAGTAATGCTTGATTTCTCAAAAGCGAGTGCAAAAGTACTAACTATTTTCGAAACAGCCAAATCTTTTCGCAAAAAAGTTTAGATTTTAGTATGTTTTTAACACTTATAAAGACTTACTAGAGCTTTTCTTACCACTACACTTTATTTTATACATGCACACGCCTGCCTGCATGTGCGGGCGCACAACCGCAAGCGCATTAATAATATTGTACTCATATTCCAAGACCGAAAAGAAATCAGGATTCAACTAGAAAAGTATTATCCGGAGAATATATCTATCAAAGAAGAATATTACTATACGAAGAAGAATATTATCGAAGAAAAGGGAGAAACTCAGAAAAACATTTTGCCAATTAAAAAAAATATAGTACCTTTGCACACGTTTTAACGGATAACAAGATTAATTACATATATTTTAAAACTTTCAAATGAAGGCATTAGCAATTAAGTCGAGTTTGTTTTCCTGTTTAAAGACATACAACAAGAAAACATTCATGTCTGACCTCATGGCAGGTATCATCGTTGGTATCGTAGCCCTGCCTCTGGCCATCGCATTCGGTATCGCTTCTGGCGTGACCCCTGAAAAGGGTATCATCACCGCCATTGTAGCAGGTCTCATCATCTCCATCTTCGGTGGAAGCAAAGTGCAGATTGGTGGTCCTACGGGAGCATTCATCGTTATCATCTATGGCATTATCCAGAAATATGGCATGGAAGGTTTGACGATAGCGACACTGATGGCTGGTCTGTTCCTGATTCTCTTCGGACTTCTCCGTCTTGGAACCATCATCAAGTACATCCCTTACCCTATCGTTGTGGGATTTACCAGTGGTATCGCCGTAACCATCTTCACGACCCAGATCAAGGATCTCTTTGGATTGACGTTGACTTCAAATCCTTCTGATTTTCTGGAGAAATGGGGCGTCTACTTCCAAAGCTTTGACACCATAGATCCTTGGTGTGCCCTTATCGGAGTAGTAAGCGTAGTGGTTATCGCCATCACCCCTAAGTTCAGCAAGAAGATTCCGGGCTCTCTTATTGCCATCATCCTGATGACCGTTGTAGCCTTACTGCTCAAGCAGTTTGCCGGCGTTGAAAGTATTGAGACCATTGGTGACCGCTTTTCTATCAGCAACGAACTGCCTGCAGCTCAGGTACCAGCCATGAATTGGGAGACCATCAAGAGTCTTGTATCACCAGCTATTACCATCGCCATCCTGGGAGCCATTGAGAGTTTGCTTTCAGCAACTGTTGCCGATGGTGTAATCAGCGATCATCACGACAGTAACACCGAGTTGGTAGCTCAGGGTTTGGCCAATATCGCCTCTCCCCTCTTTGGCGGTATTCCTGCAACAGGTGCCATTGCCCGCACAATGACCAATATCAATAATGGCGGTAAGACTCCTATTGCAGGCATCATCCACGCCATAGTTCTGCTGCTCATCTTCCTCTTTCTGATGCCTCTTGCCCAGTACATTCCTATGGCATGTCTTGCCGGTGTATTGGTAGTTGTATCTTACGGAATGAGCGGATGGAGAAGTTTCCTGGCATTGATGAAGAATCCGAAGAGCGATGTAACCGTACTTCTGATTACCTTCTTCCTCACCATCATCTTCGATTTGACTGTAGCCATTGAGGTGGGTCTGATTATCGCCTGTCTGCTCTTCATGAAGCGAATGAGCGAAACCACCGACGTGACAGCTATTACCGATGATGAGATTGACTTGAACAAGGAGTTTGACTTCCTCTCTACCAACCTGGAGCACTATACGATTCCGAAGGGCGTAGAGGTATACGAAATCAATGGTCCTTTCTTCTTCGGAGCTGGTAACAAGTTTGAGGAAGTGATGGCAGCTTTCGGTGACCGTCCACTGGTACGCGTCATCCGTATGCGCAAGGTTCCATTTGTTGATTCAACCGGTATCCATAACCTCACCAACCTCTGCGAGATGAGTCAGAAGGAGGACATTCAGGTTGTACTCTCCGGTGTTTGCGAGAAGGTAAACGCTCAGTTGGAAAAGGCTGGTTTCTACAATATCCTTGGCAAAGAGAATATCACCGATCATATCAGCAAGGCTCTGAAACGTGCTGAAGAGATTATTGAAAAGAAAACAGTTAATAGTTAATAGTTTACAGACTGTAGACCATCAAATAAAAAAGATGCATTGCTGGATATACCAATAATGCATCTTTTTTTTATTGTCATCAAGTAACTGTTAACTATAAACTGTTAACTATCAACTATTACAGAACCTTTCCCAGAAACTCCTGCAATCTTGGCGATTTCGGATGGTTGAATATTTGCTCAGGAGTTCCGTCTTCCGTGATATAGCCGTCACTGAAGAAGAGTACACGGTTGGCCACTTCTCTTGCAAATCCCATCTCGTGGGTCACCACCACCATCGTCATTCCCTCGGCAGCAACATCTTTCATCAGCTGCAGCACCTCTCCCACCATTTCCGGATCGAGAGCCGAAGTCGGCTCATCAAAGAGGATTACCTCAGGATTCATCGCTAAGGCACGGGCGATAGCTACGCGCTGTTTCTGTCCGCCCGACAGACTGTCGGGATAACTGTCGGCCTTATCCAGCAATCCGATACGGGTCAGGAGTTCCGTTGCCTTCTCATCAGCCTCTTCCTTTGTCATCTTACCCAATTCTACCGGAGCCAGCATGATGTTGCGGCGTATGGTCATATTAGGGAAGAGATTGAACTGCTGGAATACCATACCCACCCTCTGGCGCATTCGGTTGATATCAACATCGCTTGATGTGATATCCATATCATCGATAAAGATTTTACCCTCGGTAGGTTCTTCCAGAAGGTTGATGGAACGCAGGAAGGTACTCTTGCCACAACCCGACGGACCGATGATGGCAACCACCTCACCTTTCCTCACCGAGGTTGTAATGCCTTTCAGCACCTCGTTGTCGCCGAAGCGTTTACGAAGTCCTTCTATCTTGATTATTTCGTTCATTTTATCCATTGTTTTAAAGCTTTTGCCCTTTCAGGATTCCTCATTTCCTTTCGCTCTTTCTCAGTCTCTTCTCCAGCCTTCTCACTCCTGCGTTCAGTCCGAGAACAAGAACGAGATAGAGGCAGGCTACTACGCCCAACGGCATCATCGCTTCGTAAGTAATGCTTCGGATGATGTCGGAACCCTTGGTCAAATCTACCAGTCCGATATAACCGCTGATAGAGGTTTCCTTGAGCAGAGTGATAAGCTCGTTACCCATAGCCGGAAGCACATTCTTGAAGGCTTGCGGAAGGATGATGAGACGCATCGTCTTGCCATACGAAAGACCAAGACTTCTACCCGCCTCCATCTGACCATTATCCACCGACATAATGCCCGAGCGGATTACCTCGGCAATATAAGCTGCCGAGTTCAAGCCGAAGGCGATGACAGCCACCAGTATCTTATTGACATCTGCTGATGCAAACACCACATAATAGATAATGAGCAACTGCACCATGGTTGGCGTGCCTCGCATGATGGTAAGGTACAGTTGGCAGATCATGTTCGGAATCTTCCAGTCGCCCTTACGTTCATGACGTGCTCTGACAATAGCTATCAGCGTTCCGAGTATCACGGAAAGGATGATGGCGAAGAAGGTGATGATGAGCGTATTGCCCAAACCCTGCAACAGATACTGGTAGCGGTTGTCATCTATGAAGCAGGATTTAAACTTATCTATCACTCCCGGCTGATTAGCAGTTGCTTTCACATCGCCGGAATTCACCATGATTACCTGTCGCACATCGGCATAGGAATCCGTAAATCCGATATTCTTCTCCCGTTCAGGAGTAACCGTAATGCCGGCAATACCCGCATCCGCCTTACCAGCCTGTACAGAGGTGATGATGGCATCAAACTCCATATCGAGAATCTCTACATCCACGCCCAGTACATCGCCGATGGCATTTGCCACATCCACGTCGATGCCCACAATCTTGCCATTCTGGTAATATTCGAAAGGCTCGAAGGTAGCGTTGGTAGCAAAGCGGAGACTCTTCTTCAAGCCGAGTTTCTGCAGCGCTTCCGGTCCCACCTTCTTCACGTCAGAAGTCTTTGGCGTATAAGCCACGGCTATGCCCCGTTCCAGATGGCGGTTGACGATGGAATCGATGACGCCATTCTCTTTCAGGATACGGATGGCACGATTGATGGACTGCTGCAACTCAGCATGATCCTTAGCAACGCAGATGGCGAAAGAAGACGCATCGAAGGTTTCGGGCAGGATACGGAGCGATGGGTTCACCCGTTGGAATGCCTTGGCTGGCGCCTCATCGGTCACCATGCAGTCTATCTTACCCTGCAGGAGTGCCTGGATGGCATCGGCTCCCTTGTTGTACCGTTCTACCTTGGTACCGCCACCTTCCTTTTCCAGCTCCGTAGCTAGTCCGTCGCTAGTAGTACCGAGCTGCACACCAATCACAGCCCCCTTCAAGTCAGTCTTGCTCTTGATTTGCCTGTCAGCATCTGACGCTCCCGAGCCACACGCCACGAAGAGCACACTCAGGAGTAAAGTCAAGAAGCCCAGCTTAAACTTTCCCGTTTTTCTGTATTTCATCATTCCAGGCATCCGTTTATTGTTGTTTCAAATACTCAGCACACATCTCTGCACATCTTTCTCCGTCTACACCAGCCGATACGATTCCGCCAGCATAACCAGCACCTTCGCCACATGGGAAGAGTCCCTGGATGCGGACATGCTGCAAGGTTTCGCGGTCACGGACGATGCGGACAGGCGATGAGGTTCTCGTCTCCATCGCTATCAGCGTAGCCTCGTTGGTCAGGAAACCATGGGCATTCTTGCCGAAGGTTTTGAAGCCTTCCTGCAGTCGCTTGCTCACGAAAGACGGCATCCAGAAATGCAACGGACTCGAAATCAAGCCTGGTGCATAGCTACTCTTTGGCAGATCATAACTCAATCGATTGTTCACGAAGTCAGCCATGCGCTGTGCCGGAGCAGTCTGCTTCATGTTGCCCTGCTGCCAGCATTGCTTTTCCACGATTTCCTGGAAGTACATCATTTGGAGTGAAGAGTGAGGAGTGAAGAGTGAAGCATTCTCCTGCGCCTTCATTTCCTGCTGTTCGATGACAGACTGATGTTCCTTCACAAACTGCGCCACATCCTCGGGATGAGTTTCCACCACCATGCCCGAGTTGCTCCAGGCAGTACCGCGGTTGCTCGGACTCATACCGTTCACCACGAGCTGTTCCGGTCCTGTAGCAGCCGGAATCACAAAACCGCCCGGACACATACAGAAGCTATAGACACCTCTGCCATCTACCTGAGTAACGAAGCTATATTCGGCAGCAGGCAGATATTTTCCTCTACCACTCTTATTGTGATACTGAATCTGGTCGATGAGTTGGGAAGGATGTTCCAGACGCACACCTACGGCGATGCCTTTTGCCTCGGTATCTATCTTTGCCGAAGCGAGATAGCGGTATACATCGCGAGCACTATGACCTGTTGCCAGGATAACCGGTCCGCGATAAGTTTCCTCAGCACCCGTAGCCAGATTCACGGCTTCTACGCCTATCACCCTATCGCCAGCTGCAGCATCAGGTGCCGTCAGCTTACCTTCACTCTCAAGGATCAGACGAATCATCTTGGTCTGGAAATGCACTTCGCCACCACACTTGATGATGGTGTTGCGCATGTTTTCAATAACGCGTGGCAACTTGTCGGTACCGATATGCGGATGGGCATCTGCCAGGATATTGGTATTGGCACCATGCTGGCAGAATACGTTCAGAATCTTATCTACACTTCCCCTTTTCTTGCTTCGTGTATAGAGTTTGCCGTCACTATAAGCACCGGCTCCACCTTCACCGAAACAGTAGTTGCTCTCACCATCTACCTTCTGAGTCTTGGTAATGTTAGAGAGGTCCTTCTTGCGTTCGCGCACATCCTTGCCTCGCTCCAGCACGATAGGACGGTAACCCAGTTCTATCAGGCGCAGGGAAGCAAAGAGACCGCCAGGTCCCTCACCCACAACGATAACACGAGGTCTGCTGCTCACATCCGGATATTCGGTATGGACATACTGGTCGTCCTGCGGAAATTCGTTGATATAAGCACGCACCTTCAGGTTGACGAAGATGGTGCGCTGACGGGCATCGATGCTTCTCTTCAAAACCCTCACCTGGTTGAGCGTTCTTACATCCAATCCCTTTTCTTTGGCGAGATAACGCTTGATGCCTTCCTCGCTTGCTGCCTGTTCGGGCAGAATTCTTATCTGGTATTCTTGAATCATTTACTTTGAGCTTTGAACTTTATGATTAGTTTTATAAAAGTGACGAGTGACAAGTGACCGATTCCATATTACGGATTTCGCATTACATTCACAATTCACTTTTCACTTTCACTTTTTCATGCTTCCATTGTTGCCAGCACTTCGAGCGTATCCAGCTGATACATGGTGAACTTACCATCTTCCAATGTTGCAAAGGTTGGCGGATTGCCACCCTTCGGGAAGGTGATGCTGCCGGTATTTACGATGGCCTGCCCCTTCTCGTTATGAGAGAGTTCCCAGAGATGGGAGTGTCCATAGATCATAGCCTCGTAAGGACCCTTCGGCATATTTTCCTTATTGTATACATGTCCATGAGTCAGAAGATAGCGCTTGCCTCCGTCTACCAGCAAGGCATAGGTCTCCATGATAGGGAAATCGAGGAGCATCTGGTCTACTTCCGCATCGCAGTTGCCACGCACAGCGATAATCTTACCTGCCAGCGCATTCAGTCTTTCTACGATACCCTTAGGATCGATTCCTTCCGGAATGCGGTTGCGGGGACCGTAGTTGATGATATCCCCCATGATGCACATCATGTCACAATGTTCTGCCTCGAAGAAATCGAGGACCTTTTCCAGGGCTGGCAAACAGCCGTGGATATCTGAGAATAAAAGATATTTCATTCGTTCCTTCTTATGTTTGTTATGCTTATGTCTTTTATGCATTGAATTACATCGGCAAAATTAAGCAAATAATCCGAAACGCCCAAACATTTCAACGTTTTTTATATATATAATAAGGTATAAGGAAGAGGAAGAGCCTGTAATTATCTACAGAAATAGCTTTTTTATCTACAATATGCTACTTTTTTGTTAAAATCCTTGGCAGTTTGACATATTATTCGTACTTTTGCCCTCAAGTTCTGCTTCGGCCCCGGTCGTTTCGGGGGAGGCATTACATTACCAACGTAAAATTCAAGAACATATGAAAGTATTAAAATTCGGCGGAACATCGGTTGGTTCCGTAAAAAGCATCCTCAGCTTGAAACGTATCGTTGAAAACGAGGCTAAGAAACAGAGTGTAGTGGTTGTCGTGAGCGCGCTTGGCGGTATCACGGACAAACTCTTGCAAACCTCTCAACTTGCCCTCAAGGGTGATGAACAGTGGAAAGTAGAATTCGAAGCCATGGTTGATCGCCACCACAAGATGATAGACACCATCATCACCGACACCACAGACAGAGAAAACTTATTCAAATCGGTTGATGCCCTCTTCGAGCAGTTGAAGAGCATCTATTTTGGTGTGTACCTCATCCACGACCTCAGCGAGAAGACGCAGGATGCCATCGTGAGTTATGGTGAAAGACTCAGTTCAAAGATTGTTGCCACATTGATTCGTGGAGCCAAATGGTTCGACTCACGCAACTTCATCAAGACTGAGCGCAAGAACGGCAAAGGCAAGCATGTACTCGACAGCGAACTGACCAACAAACTGGTAAAAGAAGCCTTTGCAGAAATTCCACGCATATCTCTCGTTCCGGGTTTTATCAGTCGTGACAAGAACACAGACCGCACCACCAACCTTGGCCGTGGCGGTAGCGACTACACAGCAGCCATCATAGCAGCTGCCCTCGATGCAGAAGTGCTCGAAATCTGGACTGATGTAGACGGTTTCATGACCGCCGACCCACGTGTCATCAAATCAGCTTATACCATCAACGAACTGAGTTACGTTGAGGCGATGGAGCTTTGCAACTTTGGTGCAAAGGTCATCTATCCTCCAACCATCTACCCGGTTTGTGTCAAGAATATTCCTATCAAGGTTAAGAACACCTTCAACCCAGATGCTCCGGGCACCATCATCAAGAACAAGATAGATGGCGACCAGAAGCCTATCAAGGGTATCTCTTCTATCAACGGTACAGCGCTCATCACCGTAACCGGTCTTTCCATGGTCGGCGTGATTGGTGTAAACCGCCGTATCTTCACCGCTCTTGCCAACGAGGGCATCTCTGTGTTCATGGTGTCACAGGCATCATCTGAGAACTCTACCTCTATCGGTGTGCGCGAGCAGGATGTAGAAGAGGCTGTAAAGGTATTGAACAATGAGTTCCACAACGAGATTGCCGATGGTGCCATGTTCCCAATGCACGCCGAGAAAGGTCTCGCCACTATCGCCATCGTGGGTGAAAACATGAAGCATGCTGCCGGTATCGCCGGTAAGCTCTTCGGAACCCTCGGCCGTAGCGGTATTTCCGTCATCGCCTGTGCACAGGGTGCTTCAGAGACCAACATCTCGTTCGTAGTGAAGAGCGATTATCTGAGAAAGTCACTCAACGTGCTCCACGACAGTTTCTTCCTTTCTGAATACAAGGTTCTGAACCTCTTCATCTGCGGTGTGGGTACCGTGGGCGGAAAGCTCATCGAGCAGATCAAGAACCAGTATGCCGACCTCATGGAGCGCAGCAAACTGAAGCTCAACGTGGTGGGTATCGCTTCTTCCAAGAACGCCATCTTCAACCGCGATGGTATTGATCTCGAAAACTATCGCGAGGAACTGAAGACTTCAGACCCAAGCACTCCAGAGGTTCTGCGCGATACCATCCTGGCGATGAACATCTTCAACAGCGTGTTTGTAGACTGTACAGCCAGCAAGGATGTGGCCGCTCTCTACCAGAGTCTGCTGGAGCACAACGTAAGCATTATCGCAGCCAACAAGATTGCTGCATCAAGCGAATATGAGAACTACGAGAAACTGAAGAAGACAGCCATCCAGCGTGGCGTGGTATTTCGTTTCGAGACCAACGTAGGTGCCGGTCTTCCTATCATCGGAACCATCAACGACCTTCGCAACTCCGGAGATAAAATCCTTAAGATTGAGGCAGTTCTCTCGGGTACACTCAACTTTATCTTCAACGCCATCTCTAGCGTCGTCCCATTCTCTGAGACCGTGAGACTGGCTAAGGAAAAGGGCTACAGCGAGCCAGATCCACGTATCGACCTGAGCGGTATGGACGTGATTCGCAAGCTGGTGATTCTCTCCCGCGAGGCAGGTTACCGCGTAGAGCAGGAAGATGTAGAGAAAAACCT
Source organism: Segatella copri (assembly GCF_026015465.1). Taxonomy (GTDB): domain Bacteria; phylum Bacteroidota; class Bacteroidia; order Bacteroidales; family Bacteroidaceae; genus Prevotella; species Prevotella copri_E. The sequence continues at coordinate 310,132 of NZ_JAPDUQ010000002.1, read as the reverse complement.
CTTCGTGCCAAACAAATACTTCAAGGGTTCGCTCGACAACTTCTGGAAGAAACTTCCTGAACTCGATGCCGATTTCGAGGCTAAGCGCAAGGCGCTCGATGTAGAGCACAAACGCTGGCGCTTCGTTGCTACCCTGGATGGCGGCAAGACAAGCGTAGGTTTGCAGGCTGTGGGTCCTGAGCATCCGTTCTACAATCTGGAAGGTTCCAACAACATCGTGCTGCTCACCACCGAGCGCTATAAGGAATACCCTATGATGATTCAGGGCTATGGTGCCGGAGCCAGCGTAACTGCTGCCGGTGTATTCGCCAACATCATGAGTATCGCTAACATTTAACACTTAACATTAAAAGAAGAGATGAAACATATTATCATTCTTGGCGACGGAATGGCAGACCACCCGGTAGAAAGACTGGGTGGAAAGACTCTCCTGCAATACGCCAACAAACCCTATATGGATATGCTTGCCAAGAAGGGCAAGACAGGAAGACTCGTTACCGTGCCAGATGGATTCCATCCGGGTTCTGAGGTAGCCAACAGCTCTATCATGGGCTATGACCAGAACGAGGTTTACGAAGGACGCGGACCGCTGGAGGCTGCCAGCATCGGCTATGAACTGGAGCCTACCGACCTTGCCCTGCGCTGCAACATCATCAATGTGCAGGACGGCAAGATTATCACCCACAACGGTGGTAACCTGGAAACGGAAGATGCGGATGTGCTCATCAAGTATCTCAACGATACCCTCGGCAAGAAATATCCTGATGTCAAGTTTGTTACCGGCATCCAGTATCGCCATCTTCTGGTGGTGAAGCACGGAAACAAGCATATCGACTGTGCCCCACCTCATGATCATCCCAACGAGGAATGGCATAAGCTGATGGTGAAACCTATCTTGCCGGAGATTGGAGGCGATGAGGGGCACATCAGCCGTCGTGATACAGCCGACCTTCTGAACCAGCTGATACTCGAGAGTCAGGAACTTCTGGAGAACCATCCTTTCAATGTGGCGCGCAAGGAGCGTGGCGAACGAATGGCCAATCTTATCTGGCCTTGGGGCGGTGGTTACCGTCCGCACATGCTCACCCTCTCTCAGATGTATCCACAGATCAAGAAGGGTTCTGTGATTTCTGCCGTAGACCTGATCCGAGGCATCGGCCATTACGCCGGTCTGCGCAACATCATCGTTGAGGGCGCTACCGGTCTTGCCAATACCAACTACGAGGGCAAGGCTGCCGCAGCTATCCAGGCTTTGAAGGATGGCGACGACTTCGTTTATGTTCACGTAGAGGCGAGCGACGAGGCGGGTCATGATGGCGATCTGGAACTGAAGCTGAAGACCATCGAGAACCTCGACCAGCGCCTCATCAAGCCTATCTTCGATGAGGTAAGCACCTGGGACGAGCCGGTATGCATCGCTGTTCTCCCTGACCATCCTACTCCGGTAGAAATCCGTACCCACGTCAAGGAGCCTGTGCCTTTCATCATCTATTACCCTGGCATGGATCCGGATAACGTAGAGAAGTATGACGAGGTAAGCTGCGTGAGTGGCGGTTACGGCATGCTGCAGCTGCAGGAATTCATGAATGCCTTCATGGCGATCAATTAAAATCAACGGCTTCATGATAGTCCCCAAAGCTATCATAAAGTTCAATGTTCAAATCTCAAAGTTAAAAGTAAAAAATGAAATATTATTCAACAAATAAGAAAGCACCCATCGCCGACCTTCACAAGGCGGTAGTTAAAGGTCTGGCAGAAGACCGTGGCCTCTATATGCCAGAAATCATCAAGAAGTTGCCACAGGATTTCTTCGACAACATCGAGAAACTGAGTTTCCAGGAGATTGCCTACAAGGTAGCAGATGCCTTCTTTGGCGAGGACGTTGATGCCGAGTCATTGAAGAAGATTGTATACGATACCCTGGCATTCGACTGCCCTGTAGTCGAGGTAGAGCCAAACATCTACTCTCTCGAGCTGTTCCATGGTCCTACCCTCGCCTTCAAGGATGTGGGTGCGCGCTTCATGGCCCGTCTCCTGCAGTACTTCGTACGTCAGGAGGGCAAGGAAGAGGTGAATGTGCTCGTAGCTACATCGGGCGATACCGGTTCGGCTGTTGCCAACGGTTTCCTCGGCGTTGACGGCATCCATGTTTACGTGCTCTATCCTAAGGGCAAGGTGAGCAAGATTCAGGAGAGCCAGTTCACTACCCTCGGCCAGAACATCACAGCCCTCGAGGTAGACGGCGTATTCGACGACTGCCAGGCACTGGTGAAGTCTGCGTTCATGGACGAGGAGCTCAACAAGCACATGAAGCTCACCTCAGCCAACTCTATCAACGTAGCCCGCTTCCTGCCTCAGGCATTCTATTATTTCAATGCCTATGCCCGCATGAAGGAGAAAGGTCTCGCCGACAAGCTGGTTATCTGCGTACCTAGCGGCAACTTCGGCAACATCACAGCCGGACTCTTCGGTCATGAGATGGGATTGCCTATCCACCGCTTCATCGCAGCCAACAACGCCAACGATATCTTCTACGAGTATCTGCAGACAGGCAAGTACAATCCACAGCCTAGCAAGCAGACCATCGCCAATGCCATGGACGTAGGCGACCCATCAAACTTTGCCCGCATCTACGACCTCTACAAGGGCGATCATGATGCCATCGCAGCCTACATCGGTGGTGCTACATACAAGGACGAGCAGATTGCAGAAACCATGAAGCAGTGCTACAATGAAACCAAGTATGTGCTTGACCCTCACGGAGCTTGCGGCTATCGCGCCCTGAAGGAGCAGTTGAAGCCAAATGAGGTTGGCGTGTTCCTCGAGACTGCTCATCCAGCCAAGTTCAAAGAGAAGGTAGACAGCATCCTTGACAGCGACATTGAGATTCCTGCACGCCTTGCAGAATTCATGAAGGGTGAGAAGAAGAGCATCCAGATGACCAAGGATTTCGCATCATTCAAGAACTACTTGATGAACGAATAAACCATACATACGGAAAAGCCTTTCTCTTTCTCAGGGGGAAGGCTTTTCCCATTAAAATAAACTCAGACTCAGATTTGTCAGGACAAACTGGTCTTGAATTTTATAACAACAGAAAACGGGAAAAATTTATGAAGATTGTTATTCTAGACGGCTATGCCGCAAACCCGGGAGATTTGGATTATCATCTTCTGGAGAAACTGGGCGAGGTGGTAGTTTATCCTCGCACATCAGATGCAGAGAAAGTGGAACGTGCCAAGGATGCCGACATCATCCTTCTGAACAAGGTGCAGATAGATGCAGAGACGCTGGCGCAGCTTCCTAAACTGAAATACATCGGTATCCAGGCTACCGGTTTCAACGTGGTAGACATCGAGGCTGCCAGGAAACAGGGCATCATCGTAACCAATATTCCTGCCTACAGCACCGACAGCGTGGCGCAGATGACCTTTGCCCTCATCCTTGCCGTAACCAACCGCGTAGAGCATTATACCCAGGAGAACCGCAACGAGCGCTGGGCTTACAACAAGGATTTCTGTTATTGGGATACCCCACTGATGGAACTTGCCGGCAAGACCCTGGGTATCATGGGACTGGGCAATATCGGCATGAAAGTTGCCAACATCGCCCGCCAGTTTGGCATGAACATCTGTGCCTGCACCAGCAAGAATTCGAGCAATCTGCCTGAGTGGATCCAGAAGGTGAGCAAGGAGGGTTTGCTTGCCACGAGCGATATTCTCTCGCTCCATTGTCCGCTTTCTGATGACACCTATCATTTCATCAATAAGGAGAGTCTGGAGAAGATGAAGGATACCGCCATCCTGGTAAATACGGGTCGCGGACCGCTGGTAGATGAAGAGGCTGTAGCCACTGCCCTTCACGAAGGCAGTCTGGGTGCCTACTGTGCCGACGTAATGGCTCAGGAGCCGCCATCAAAGGAGAATCCGCTCTTCGGCGAGCCTAATGCCTACCTCACCCCTCATATTGCCTGGGCCACCTACGAGGCTCGCGAGCGCCTGAACAAGCAGGTAGCCGCCAACGTCAAGGCATTCCTCGAGGGCAATCCGATTAATGTCGTGAATAAGTAAGAATGCTACTTTAAAAATCTGCATTTCTTAAATGAAGACAGCCAACCTTCAATATCCCAATTGAAAGTTGGCTGTTTACTTTTTCTTATAGTTTTCTTCTGAACTGCCTAATCAGGTACTTGGGATTTCGTCTCATATTCCATAAGTCAACAAGAATAATTCTATCGTATTCCGCATCATATCGATAGATGATTTTCCAATTTTTATTCAAACAATTGCATGATATCCATACAGAAGAATTCTTCAAATGGAATACCATCGGTGCCAACAACGATTGATTTCAGAGGATGGAATTTCTCTTGAAACATAGGAATACCACTATTCATGCCTCTCTTTCCACTCTTAACCTCTATGGCAACGAAATCTCCTTGTGACTCCAGGATATAATCCACCTCATTATTATGATCTCGCCAATAATAGAGATGACAATCATTGTCCTCCACAAAATCGAGAAGACAAGTACCCACTGCCGATTCCACCCATCTGCCCCAAATCATTGGGTCAACATAATCTTTGTCAAACCCCTTACCGCGATATGCCGTGAACAAAGCATTGTTAAACACTGTAAACTTTGGGATAGACTGTCTCTTACGAGCCTCATCGCATGCAAACTTTTGAAGTCCACAAAGCAAGTTGGCTTGCTTCAATATTTCGAGATAAGAAGACAAAGTCGTGACATTGCCTGCATCTTGCAATTGTCCAAGCATTTTGGTGAGTGACAACAACTCACCAGAATAAGAACAACCTACCTCAAAAAGCTGTGACATGAGTGAAGGCTTGTAAATATTCGAAGTCAAAAGAACATCCTTTTCAATGGCAGGTGCCACAAGAGAATCCTTGACATATTTCCTCCAACGCCTAAAATCCCCTATATAATCCACCGAGCCTGGATAACCTCCAAAATAAATCCATTGTTGGAGTGATAACCCGAAGGCAGCTTTCATTTCCGGAAAAGTCCAATGCCCCATACGAATCAACTCGAATCTACCAGCTAAAGACTCGGTTAGCCCTTTGCGCAAAAGCAAGCGAGACGAACCAAGCAATACGACTTTCAGGTTTACATGATTTAGGGTATCGGCATCCCACTCTCTCTTCACATATTCACTCCATCTGCGTATTTTCTGTATCTCGTCTATTACAAGAACAGCTTCTTGCAAATGCTGAATATCCATTCGGCTTCGAACAGACTCCCAAGAACGTCGAATCCAATCCGAATCTTCTTCATTTACAGAATCAGCATTAAATTGAAATACTACCTTATCAATAGTCTCTGCTATTTGCGCCATAACTGTTGATTTGCCAACCTGTCTTGGTCCTGCCAAAACAAATATACACTTACGTCTTTCGCTCAACCTACTCAACATCAAGTTGTAATGTGGTCTTCTATACTCACCCATATTCTTTAATTTGTAATATTAAACAACTCAATTCTTCGTCACGAATTACTCAATTCTTCGTCACGAATTACTCAATTCTACGTCACGAATTACTCAATTCTACTTTGCAAAGATACAAAGAATAGATGAGTAAACACATTACCCATGATTATTTTTTAGCATTCTTAACTCATCATACAGCTTTGCCCCTCTCCTTCACGCGCTTAGGATGCACCTGGCCAGATTATACATCTTCTCATAATGCTGACGAAACATTCGTTCTATATTCTTTCCCTGTTTCATACACTATCTATACAGTTGAGCCCAGCAAAAAACTAAGCAAAACTCTGACTTTTTCCCTATCTCCTCTTCATCAAAACATAGATGATGACGGGGGCGCCGAATAGCGGGGTGACGGCATTCAGCGGGATGATGCCACCGTCCGACGGAAGGGTGCAGAAGAGATTGCAGAGAAGGGCAATGGCTGCACCCATCAGCATCGTGACGGGCAACAGACGGCGATGATTCTCCGTTCCGATGATGAGGCGGGCGATATGCGGCGTTGCCAGGCCGATGAAGGCGATGGGACCGCAAAAGGCGGTAACCACAGCCGTAAGAAGACCGGTAATGATGAGCAGAACGATGCGCAGACGCCTGATGTTGAAACCCAGATTCTCGGCATACTGTTCGCCTAACAGCATGGCGTTCAGCGGTTTTACAAGGAGCAGAGACGCAGCCAGGGCAATGAGGGCCAACGGGATGAAGAACATCATCTGCTGGCTCGAAACATTGCCAAAGCTGCCCATGCCCCAAACCATATACGATTTCACGCCCTCTGCCGTGCTGAAGAAATTGAGCAATGAGATGGCGCTGCTGGCAAGATAGCCCACCATCAGTCCGATGATGAGCAGTACCGTATGGCTGCGCACAATGGCAGAAAAGAAGGTGATGATGCCCATCACCACCATAGCCCCTATGAAGGCTGCGATGAGGATAGCCAGGAAACCGCCGATGGCATAGTTGCCGGCATCGCCCAGAAATCCTACCCCTAAATCATCCAGGGCAATATTGCCGCCAAAGGCAAGCATCACGATGGCTACCGCCAGTCCGGCTCCGCTGCTGATACCGAATACGTCAGGACCCGCCAGAGGGTTGCGGAAGGCTGTCTGCAGGAGCAAGCCGCTCGTGGCGAGGGCTGCGCCCGAAAGTAAAGCGGCAATCGCCGCCGGCAGTCGCGATTCTAACAGAATATAGCGGTAGGTTTCGTCAGTCTGAGAGCCCGAAATAATCGCCCCCACGTCCTGCCATGGGATGTTTACACTCCCCCATGCCAGGTTGGCGAAAAACAGTATAATAATGGCGATTGCCCCTAAAACGATGGTTTTCATTCACTAAAACTATTTCTTGTAAAATCTCTGATTAAAGCCCTATTTCTTATAGAATCTCAATTTACCGAACCGCTCGCCATGAGCCAGGATGATGAACTCTCTGAGCAGCAGTTCGGGATGGAAACTCGTAAGCTCGAAATAAGGTACCGTAGAGGTATCTACCTGATAGATATTGCCCCGGCTGAAGGCAGCAAGAGCCTTGTAGCCGTCATACTCCTGAAGCAGTTGAGCCTGCGACAGAGGGGCACCACCGAAATACTTGAACGCCCATACGTCCACCTGCTTTCCCTTCGCTAAGATTTGCTCCGGACTCATCGCCAGACTTCCGCTGTGCTGATCGTCCTCGAAGATATAACGGGCGTTGGCATCCTTCAGCAGAATACCGATAGTACTCTGACCTCCAGGCACATACCACACGTTTCCCGTCTTTCTTTCGGTCAGGATGGAGAGGCCCTTCGGATACCCGGCAGCCTCAGCTTTCAGCTTCAGATATTCCTTTTCTATCTTCGCAAAGAGCGAATCTGCCTTTGGTTCGCAAGAACCCGATATTCCGTTACTTTTTCCCTCTTCATTTCCAAAGAGCATGCCGTAGAATTTCATCCATTCCGCCCTACCCAGTGGCGAAGACTCCATATAGTCGGCAGCCTCGATGATGGGCACGTGCAGCTTGTCGAGCTTGCCATATCCACCGCTGTTTTCGAAAGGCGAAAGGAGGATAGCTTCGGGTTTCAGGGCGATGATGCGCTCGATGTCGGGTGCCATGCTCGAACCGCAATCCACGATGGAATTTCCGGCAGCAGCATTCTCTGCAGAAACATTTCCTACAGAAGCTTTTCCGGCAGCAGCATTTCCTGCAGCAGCCCTCTTCTTTACATCCGGAATATTGATGTAATCGAGGTCGCAGACACCACGGATGGCCTGCTGGCAGCCCAGTTCGTACATCAGCTGGCAATGGGGAGCGATGAAAACGGCACTTCTCTCCACCGGTGTGCGCACGGTATCGGTAGTGCATCTCGCCCCCGTGCTACGCCTTTTGGCAAGCATCGCCACCGTCTTATCCCCCTCCTCTCCCTTCGGAATCAGGATGTAGCGATGCAGCATCGTTCCCGCCTTCCAGGGGTTGGCGATGATAGCCTCAGCATACTGATAATCAATGTCTTCTGCAGCATCGGAATTCTCTTCCCCATCGCCATGCTTCACGATGGTAAGCAACTTGGCGTACTTCATCTCCAGGGTATCGCCAGCCTCCGCAGCAGCAGCCGTCTTTCCTCCCTGGCATGCCGCCATCAGCAGAGCCGCCGTTGCCCCACACAAAAGAATATACAGTTTTTTCATAATCTTACAAAATATGTGTGCAAAGATACGAAGAAATCTCCATTTTCCGTTTGTTTTCTCGAATATTCTTTGTACTTTTGCCCTCAAATTTAACTAACGCTACAATTTAATAAGTCAAAATGAAGAAGATTATCTGTGGCATAGCCCTTTTATTCTGTACGGAGGGGAGCATTCGGTAAAAAAAAGTTTCATTACGTAAAAACATGATGATTTTTACGCAATGAAACTAAAAAAACGCAGAGATTCCCCCCTGGCATCTCTGCGTTTTCTATATCATTTACCCAATAAAGCACGAACTTCCTCAGGCGTTCTGTTCATCATCTTAGCCACCATCTCCAGGGGCATTCCATTCTCCAGCATGCCCTGCGCCATGCTTTTTATCTGAGTTGCTTGCTCATTTATCTGAGTTGCTTGCTCATTTATCTGAGTTGCTTGCTCATTTATCTGAGTTGCTTGCTCATTTACCTGATTAGCCTGCTCACTGATAATCTTATTAAGTTTCATCACCTGCGTATCGCGAGCTTCTATGGCAGAATAGTATTCATCCTCATCATTCATCTCCTGCCGGATATCAGCACTCATCGTGGCGAGTCCCAGACGGTGAACGATATACATCATATCCGAATCATCCTTATATTTATCACCCTCCAGACATAACATCTGCTGGTTCTTCTTATCCCTCTGCGACTGGTCGAACACGCTCAGCACCTTGTCGAGCCTGTTGTTAATCTTACCATGCAAAAGAGGAATCTGCACCAGGATACTGTCATGCGTCAGACTGTTGATGAAAGGATCATCCATCCCGTTCTCCACCTCTTTCCCGTCATAGTCGAGCGCCTTGTGGTTCACGTATACCACAGCCTTGTCAATATCTCCCACTCTATGGCCCAGCAGATACACAGCCACCATCGGCACGGCATATCCCTTGCCCTCTCCCTCCTTTATCATATTCTCCTCAGCATTATACTGGGCAGCCAGATAACGTCGGAACCGGAGCGTCTCGGTATCGAGCCATGTCTTCTGAAGTTCGATAAGAATGAGCCTTACGCTTCCATCCTCTTCCCTCACCCTGGCAGCAAAGTCGATGCGAAACATCGAGATATTGTCGCGGGTGATGTTAGGATGCTCATGCCTTCTCATTTCCACGCTCACCACTTCCTTTTTCAGCAGGGCGGTTAGCACGGTTTTGGCGATGCGTTCATCTTCCATCAGGAATTTGAACACAGAATCGTATATCGGATTAGCTACATAGTAAATCATATCTCTGTTCCTCCATAATTATATTTCCGCTACAAAGATACGAGTTTTCTGCGAAACGGCAAAGTTTTTGAGGATGAAATATCAGAAATGGCTGAAATTAACCGGATTATAGATATAAAAAGAAAGATAGCTCACCAGTTATAAGGCTGCCATCTTTCTTATCTATATACTTAAATACACTTTTATTCTAAGTACGACCCACCTGTTAATAGTTAGTTATCAACAAATGCGTAACTATCTTATCATTCCTATTCATAAAGCTCACCAAGTATTCTTTATCAAACGTACGAATATTGATGCCTTCCTTATTATATAGTTGATAAATGAAATCTGTATTTTTGATTATCATCATCCACTTTGCCGGGCAATGATGTAATAAAAACGTAGTCAATCGTTTTTGATCTTCTCGCGTAAATTCATTTTTAGCATATGTACTAAACTCACTATCATAAGGCCCGTTTCTTCGACAGCAATCCTGGCGAATTCTTCATCTTCTTTCCACGCGACTGGCACATCGCCAAGGTGGCAACAGATGGCGAAGACCAGACCATCCGCGTTATCGTAATCAAGGTAGATTATAAGGATTAAAGATAATTGAAAATAAATATTATTGTGACTCAGAGCACGTTAGTAGGATTTTTTGCAATTGTGGTCTTGATTTCTCGAAAAAAAAGGCTAATTTCGCACAATTCGAGGGAAATCATTGAAGTTTTTTTATTATACTGGCTTATAATTCGGAATTTTTTGCTAAATTTGCCACGTCATATCAGATTTTTGCTTATTTTCTTTTCGCAACACTAAGATAAGTGAAAATTTTGACATGGCAAAATCCTGGGCAACTTTTAGTTGATCAGGCACTAATAAAGATTAATCTATAATAGTGTTGCGGAATTAAGACTAAAGACATATGAAGAAAACTTTTCACAGAATCATCATGTCAGCATTGCTGACAGTGCTGGCAACAGTTGCTGCCAGCGCACAGTGCTACATTGTCGGCAGCGACAAAGAGTGGAAAACCAACACTGCTGCTGCAGAACTGACAGAGACCGCCACTACAGGAGTGTATGAGGGTGATGTCACCTTCGTTGACGGTGCGCAGTATTTCGCCGTCACCCAACATCTGACAACTGGCGATGCCGATTGGACAGAGTTTAACAAAAACCGCTTCGCCCCTTCAGTATTCGACGCCATGCTCGTTATCAATGAGCCTATGACCATGGTAAAGGGTAGGGACGCATCTTTCAAAGTGCCAGTCGCCGGTACAACCTATCGTATGCGCATCGACTTCAACACCCTGACCGTCACCTTGCTCGGTGACTTTCCCGACAAGCTGTATGTATGGGGCAGCAATGGTGTCTTCGATCCCACATTGTCAGCTGCCACACTGCCTAAGACCGAGACCGACGGTGTGTATAAGGCTACGGTAGACTTTACCTCATGCTACTTCAACATTCTCACCCAGCTCGGCACCGACCCCAACGACTACGAAGCCATACTGCCCTACCGCTACGGTGGCGGTAAGGTGGTTATCAACCGCGACAAGGCCATGACGCTCACAGAGCAGTCATTCCACATCGCCACACCAGGCACCTACGACGTGACTGTAGACCTCCGCACCATGACCATGAACCTCCACAGCGACACCTATGTGCCCGAATATCCAGACCATGTCTACCTCATCGGTGCCAACGGTAGCAACTTCGCCGATCAGGGCGCAGAGCTTACATGGGACGATGTGGAAGGCATCTACACGGGCTATGTGACTTTCTATGGCAACAAGTTTACCATCTCTACCGCTCTCGCCTCTACATATGATGGCTGGGACGAGATTAAAGACAAGCGCATCGGTGCTGTCGCACCAACTGTTGACGTGGAACCGAACCTCACCGTAGGTCTAAAGAAGGGCGAGGTGTCTGACTTCATCATCGGAGCATCGACAGATAACCCACTCACCGCATGCGTTACATTAGACCTTGTCAACAACCGTCTGACGCTCCACGGCAACGATGCGTCATATCCAATAGGCTACCCGAAAGAGCTCTACACTCTCGGCTGCAACGGCAATTGGTTCACCAACATCCCTGCAGACGTGATTTCTGCCACCAACGAGCCCGGCATCTATGAGGGCGAAATCACATTCGTGGGCGAAGTGGGCGATCTTCACTTCATCGTGTTAAAGCGTCTCGGCGCAGATTGGGACTTTGTCAACGCCAAACGTCTCTCTCCCTACACCGACGGCGACCCCGCCAATCTTGACAGCGATATTCCTGCCATGGCACCTGATGTATCGCCCGGCGCATGGCTCTTCTCTGGTGAGCCTGGCACCTACGACATAAAGGTGGACCTCACAAAAGGCAATGGCGTGATACGCATCTCTGCCAAGGGCGCAACAGGCATCACCGCCACCACAGCCGCTCCTGCCACCAAGAACTACTACTACGACCTCAACGGACGATTCCTCGGCAACGTGGAGCCGCAGAAGGGAGTGTATGTGGTTAAAGGTAAAAAGGTAATAAAGTAAAAAAACAGAAAGGTAAAACTACCCCTCTCCAGCTCTTTATCTCAAGTAAGTCCACCCTCTACGTGGTGGGGTACACTTTAGGAGAGCTGGAGAGTTTTTTTATTGCCGTCCGGTAATAACTCAGAAATGAAAATTAGCATAAGAAAAAGCTCTATTTTCTAAAATTTTTAGCGCTTTTATGCGCTATTCGCTTTGATTTCTGTCAATATGAGCCTGAATGCTTACACTTTATTTTTACCGGACGGCAATAATTATTTACTGGGTCCACTTTAAAAGTCGTTTTTGTTTTTTTATCCTACAAAACGCCATTTGATTATCAGATGGTTACATTTGAACAATTTCTCAAAAATTACTTTTTCAAGTGGGCTTAAGAACTTATTACAAAGGTCTCTTTTAGTAAATAAAATGCAGTTCCAAAACATAAAAGCGAACTGCATTCCGTACTCAATTCACTGTCACATTCCCCAACATCATAATGAAATGGATGGAAGAACACCATGATATTGAAGTGAATTATATCGAAGGAGATGATGTTACTCAAGATGTTACTCAAGATGTTACTCAAGATGTTACTCAAGGTGAGTCTCAAGGTGGTATTCAAGGTGTCCTCCAAGACGGAGAATTAGATGATTGGATAGAAAAACAGATAAAAAAGAATCCAAAGATTACAGCAAAAGAACTAGCTTTATTATCCCAAAAAGGATTAAGTACCATCAGGCGACGCATCGCTAAACTTCCTCATATACAATACGTTGGAAGTGGATATAGTGGACATTGGGAAATCAAGAAATAGAGAATACAAAGAAATGCAGCCTCTCGATTATATAAAAGAGAGGCTGCATTTTTCTTATGGTATTCAAGATGGGTCTCAAGGTGGTATTCAAGATATCCCTTACCCCACTTCCACCACTACCTCGCTGCCCCTGACCATCGCCTTCTTCACCCGGTCGAAGAGCTGGAGGAAGAGTTCCTGGCTCCTCAGTACGAACCCGGGCGCATGGGCCTCGCCGATGAGGATGCCACCCTGGCGCAGACGGAACGGACCATTGCCCGGCTGCATCATGGGACAAGGAAGGGCATAAAGCTCTTCCAGACACCCGAACTCATGACTCTTGCGCTCCATGCGGCAAAGCTTGCAGGTTTCGGGGAGAGGAAGAGAGGAAGATGAAGAAGAATCATCCCTTATCGGTTCGAGGAAAAGCATCTGGCGGGCGAAGCATTTGCATTTAGCCACCATGATGTGATATTCACCCGGTTCCAGACAGCCACCCTCGCGCTCCATCGTATCACAAATGTACTGATGGCCTACAACGATACCCTGGCGATTAACTACTTCCTGACTAAGGCGACCAACAATGGCGCCATGATCTCTACGAAAACGATTTAAAAACAACTTCATCATAATACGCAACAATTTAAAAACAACAATAGAAAAACATTTGAAATTCACATTCACTTTCACATTTTCTGAACGTAAAACGACTGGTAATAATCAGACAAATCCTTGCAACCTTCCGGCAACTGATGGTACACCAGCTGAGGGAACATTTCCTTCAGTTTCATATAAAGACCGATGCCCGGTTTGTCCTGATCAGGCCACATGTGAAGATTCCTTCCCGCTAAAAGATTGCGACATTCTTCATTACAAAGCGTAGCACTCGGGATGGCTATTGCCTTGTAACCCATAGACATAGCGCTCCAGCAGTCGGTACATCCCTCGGTAATAACCAATGGCTCTTTTTCTGTCACCTGCGGCAAGATCTGCATCCCATATACCATCGGCTTGCTACCTGGTGCAAACTTAAACCGCGGTTTTTCTTCAGTCTTATCTCCCAGATATCTGCTCTGAACCGTCAGCAGATTGCCATGAACATCATAATAGGGAATCAACAGGGAAGGCCCATCAAAAAACTTTCCACCAAAGCGATAGCCAGCAATGGAGAAATCTGTGCTCACCACTCTACACCAATAGATATATTCCGGGCGCAACTTTCTCTGATAGAACAGGAAATTCTTGGCTTTATCTGTCAGTTTCTTACCCATGAGCATACGCATCAGATAATCTACGTCAGGCTTATGCTGAAACTCGCCTCTGAGATTGAGTCTGTCCGTATCACATTCAGATTTTCTATGCTCAGCAACAGCTTTATCCCGATGAAGCACCTCCTTACGGTTTCCCGCAGAATGATTACCGGCGCTGATATTGAATCTTCTGCACAGCCATTGGCAAGCCTCCGAAAAAGAGAGATTCTCCCGTTTCATCACCAGGTCGATATTATCTCCACCCCACCCGCATGCAAAGCAATGACAAGTGTTGGTGGAAGTCCAGAAATGCAAACTCGGATGGGTATCATTATGACTGATACAAAGGGCATTATGATACCGCAAACCCATTCCCAATTCATCAGCAACCTCCAGGATGCTGATAGCTCTAAGTTTAGAGAGCGTATTTGAATCAATATATTCTGCCATCTTCTAATTGTCTTTTTTAATATTACCATCACCAATAGTGCCTTTCTGCTGCGTCTTTCTAAGCACCTTTCTATCCTCGCCCTTTGCCGGTTTTTCGAGCCATCCCCATCTGCGCCAGTTGCACACCATGTTGCGGGCAGGCGTCTTGAGCTCCTTCTGCTTCAGAAATTCCTCCAGGAACTGATAAGAGAATTCCTGCGGCAACTCGCTGAAATAGTCTACAGTATGATAAGGCTCTCCTTCGCCCTCGGCAGAAATCTGCTCGAAAGCCTTGCCCCACCGCTGCAACATATTCTGCAAGATGCGGTCGGCACAAGCCAGATAGGTCTGCCTAACCAGTTTCCGGATTTCCTTCTCGCTCTTCTTCCCTTCCACTTTGTAAAGCACTTGCATGAGGGCAGCGATGCGGAAGGCTGAAACCGAACTGCGCTTGTAGAAGACATCCATCGACTTAGACATGGTTTTCACCACCTGCTGGCGGCAGTCGTTACACCATTTTACCACCGTCTTGTAGAGCCAGCTCATATCTTCCTCTATCTCCTGATGGAATTTTCCATCTTCCTCGTAGCACAAACCGAAGAGCTTGTCCAACGTATTCTCCAGCTCATTACGCTGCATATCGGTCAGCGCCTGAAACTGTGGCGGATTGTCGCCCAGATGACTGATGAGCGGGCATAAGATGGTTCGGGTTACAGCACCGCCCTCAATGGCAGCTTTGTTCATATATCTGCTCACCGCACTCTGAGTGCCGCAGAAAACGAACGACAGCAAGGCATCTACCATGGCACTATAGCTGGATTCGCTCATGAAATCCTGACCATATACGCTGCCCAGATCGTAAGCCGTCTTGATAACCTGCGAGAGGTCGGCAAACTGGCGCTTGGCAGAATGGACGATGGCAGAAATCTCATCGGCAAATTCGAAGAGCGTCTTCGGAGCACCATAGAGCTTGACTGCTGCATCGCATCGCTTGATAAACATGGTGAGCGATACGGTTTCGGGCAGGATAGTGATGTCGGTCTTCGGTTCGGGTGGCAGCTTGCCGTCCTTCTTTCCCTGACGTCGCTTCAGGGCAGCATACTCCTGCTCCTTGGCTCTCATTTCGCTGTCGCGCTCGATGAAAGGTTTCATCAGGGTACGCATGATGTATCTGGCAAACGATTTTCCGCTCGACTGCTCTCCCTCTACGATGACCTGCAACACGATGGCCGATTTTTCTCCCTGATTATCATACACATACTGTATTCTGACACGTGTAAGATAAACGCTGAGCATGGCAGCAGCCACCACCAGCGTAGGATACTTGAGGTCAGAAGGCGAAGTGATCATCCATTCTCTGATGCCCGACGGATAATCCTTATCGGCAATCAGGTGATGCATGGGCATCTCTTCATTCTCTTCAGCCTGTTCAGCCAGCTTTTTTCCTATCAACCCAGATGATACCTTGTTATTGATTCCGCCCTTGGTATCCTCAGGCTTTGCCACTGGATTAGTCCGAGACGCTTCCTGTGGAGGTATTTTCTTTCCTTTTTCCATAATCCCAATCATTGATTATTTCTGTATGCAAAAGTAAGGAAAAAAAGCCTCCCCGGCAATAGGCGTCCTGCCGGTTCGCCTCCTACTAAGCCTCATCGCCGGCAACTAAGCCTTCCGCTAAGCCTCCAGCTCATCTGAAGGCATAAAAAAAGCACTCTTTGCTTGCAAACGAAGCAAAAAGTGCTGATACTGTATTATTTCTAAAAAATCTTCTGTTCAAATATATTCCTATTCATTTATATTATCATCCCCACTGACATAAGAAAGAACCAAACGGCGAACCACGGCATGAATGTCTTCATTAGGGAACTTCTTGCGATATTTCTCCGTAAGGTCTTCGCAGAAATACATCTTGCTACCAACCGTAGAAGAAGGAATAGGTTGCTGTATAAACACATCGTATGTTGCAACAGGCTTGCCATCCTTTGTGTCGACAGGCACAATATTCTCCTTATACCAACCTTGTCCAGATGCGGTAGGGAACAATCTATAATTGTCCTTATACTCCACTTTACCAGCGATGTCCAGTATATATCCGTCAGCAGACTTATCGTCCTCAGGATTCACCGCATATAGCATATATGAAGCAGGAATAAGCCTCGAGTATCTTTTTATGATAAACTGATATTTTTTGCTTCCTCCAAAAGGAGGGTTTGCCTTCAAATCCTGCTCTATATCCTCACGAATTTGTGGCGCATCCACCACAAACTCTACTTCGCCAGTATAATTGACGACAGTTTTCGATGACTGTGGATGTGGATTCGGCTGAATAACCTCACCATTGTCATTGCTGTTGTCACACGCACAAAAAGCCAAGACTACCAACAGTAGTAAGACTGATTTTTTTACAAAATACTTCATATCCAAATTTGTTTATCAAACCTATTTTATTGTTAAACGTAGAATATGCCTAAAACTTGCTCTATTTTACGTTTTTAACATTCCATCTAAAACTTGCCAACACTCACAAGAAGCAATCATTTCCCCGCTTCCTACTGCCCCTTACGGTAAATGGCAACAAAACGCTTTGCGATATTGATGAGTTTCTCCCGGGCGTTAGGATCTCTTACATCATCAAAACTCCAGTTGGGAAATTCGCCACGCATCTTGGAGAAACGCTTGGAGATGGCACCGCCATTCGTCAGATTGGAAGGCAGACCCAACTGCTCCGTAAGATACTTGCAGAAAGATGCGCCATTATCAAATTTGCCTTCAAAATCGTTGATATCAGAGAGCGCCACCATAATCAGGGCATAGTCTTTCTTCAAAGGAATAGCCTTCTCGTCTATCATCTTCTGCAAGGCTCGCTTTACTCTTTCTCCCTGGCTCAAGTCGCCCCATTCCTTCTCATTATCTTCTTCCGTTTTTTCCTGCCCGCCGTTTTCCTGATGCTCATCGTCTGTCACTTCCAATTCTAATGTCCTCTTCTGTTCAGGCTCGAATCCGTGCAGATAATCTTCATCATTGTTCTGGCGCATCAGTTCATTAATCTGAGATGAAACGAAGAAACCATCCTCGCCATAATAACCGATATTGGCTGCCAGCCGCTCAACCACCTCATGGTTCTTCACGACTGCTCCGAGGCACCGCTGAGAAAACTCCTGAGTTACGTAGCCTCTCCATTGCCCCATAATCATTGAGCAAAATTGAAACACTTTCGACTCCAAAGGCATCATCTGAAGTATCACAGCTGCCATATACAGGATGACAAATACGATTCTCTGACGCTCTTCCTGAGCTGTAGCATACTCATCCTCGTCAACATAGTTTTTCTCATATTGCCCTATTCCTTCCACAAAGGCTAGGCGGCTCTCGGTATCGGTATGCGAAAACATCATTTTGTCTACGATGCAGAACACCTCATAAAAAACATCCTCGCATGAACATCTGGACGTAGGAAACCACGTCTTATCATTGAAGATATCATGGGTGATAGCTCTGAAAACCTGATAAATCATGTGTTGCGAAAAAGATTTATCTACCATCTGTCTGGTCTTCATCTTAAATAACCTCATCGTCGTAACCCTTTAAACCATCAAGAATCACATCAAGAGAATTGATCAAGGCAAACTGAGAATTCCCATGACAATCGCAACAGACAGCATCTCCTATAACCAGGGCAGAAATCTCTGCATCAGATATTTTCACCTTGGTTCGTTTCAGCGAACGGGAAGAGGTGCACGGACCTTTCCAATAATATACCTTGATACCGTAATCTTCCTTGCTGCACAGGTTCACCATCAAGGCTATGTCTCGGTTTGCCTTGTCTAAGTGCAACTGCTTACCTTTATCTGTACCAAATTTTACCTCATACATACTGGCATTGAGACACTCCATTAATGACTGCTGCATCTGTAATTGCATGACAAAGGAATATGGCGCATCGCTGAGAGACTGATGGCGAGGAAAAGAAAACACCACAGCCCTTGGCCTGCAGCCAGCCTTGATTCTTTCAGCCACGGCATCAAAGAAATCACCAGGTGGCAACTTGGCAGAAATCACCATATTCCAGCCATATTGATTCGCCACCCTGTTGATATTATCACGCAGAAGAGCCACCACCTTGTCCTGTCCCCTTTTGCCGCCGAAGATTCTAGATTCTTCCACAAAAAGGAAACCTCTGTTGGGGCGATTATCAATGATTACCTTACAGAAAGGCTGGTTGTGAATTTCATTCTCCTTAAAGTTACTCCAATAAAATTCTTTTTTGTCTGCGCATACATCCAGCACAGCCACACCTTCGCGAAATCCCAATATTCGGTTGTCGTGAATAACGTCTTCCTCATTCTTCCGTGATTCCACCAAAGTCATTTTCTTGCTTTTCAGCAAACTGTCCATTACCTTCTCGAAACCAGTCTGACATTCCTGATATTTTTCAGGCGATGACATTTCGAGAAAATCCAAGGGTAGAGTACCCTCGATACTTGAAAGATTCCGGCTTTTGCAGAAATCATACTTGAAGACAACAAAAGAAGTCTTTTCTGTGCTGTTTTTGATTCGTCCAGTCATTGGCTTGCGATTTAAGTTGTACCATGAAAGTTATTTTTCATAGCATCTACAAAAGTAACACTTTTTCCCCGAATAAACAAATAAATTCTAAATTATTTTTTACCAAATTGTCTTTTTTTCATAAAACCATCAAAACAAAATGTGAAAGTGAATGTGAATTTGAAATGTAAATCAATGTATCGGGTTGTTCCATCCATTCCTTTTATTGGATATTGTGAATGAAATTCAGTCCTCGCGCGCGTACCTTATTATATATATAATATGAACCTATTATAATGGCTACTATTACTCAAACACGATTATACGCTTCTCCTTCAGGTAACATTGAAAAACATTTCAAATTCACATTCACATTCACATTTTTGCCTTTCCTTCTATCCGCCAGCTAACCCACATAGCAAGTAACTCTGCGCCCGATGCCCCCAAAACTGCGTGGCGACGCACCACCAACTGCGTCCCGACGCAGATGGCGATACGTCGGGACGTAGCGCCGACTGCATCGGGACGCAGTTGGAAAGGCAAAACATGCCATATAATGTTAACGGATTTAACATTTAATTTAATGGCCATTAAATTAATGGCGGTTAAATTAGGCGGAAGAGAATGGGATATGAGGGAGGAATGCACGTGATTCGGGACAAGGATGCACGTGATTCGGGACAACTATTGTTTTTCAGAGAAAAATGTTGTATCTTTGCATTGTCGTTCAGAGATAGGCTGAATTAACCACTAAAAAAACTGATTGTTGAACCATTAAAAAAAGAAAGGAAAAAGAAAATGAAAAAGGAAGTTTGGAAAACTATCTTGCAGGTGATTATCGCCGTACTTACTGCCGTAGGCACCACACTCGGCGTTACCAGCTGCATGTAGACTGATTTGTTTAACCATTAAAAAACGATTTGAATTATGGGTATTAAAGTAAAAGCAATTGAGCGCAACGTAGCGTTCGAAAAAGGTAAGCAAAAGTGGGCATTCGTGATGCAGGCTGATCTCTACAGCCAGCTCAACGCCACGAAGGTGATAGAAGAAGCCGCCGTTCGCAGCGGATTGCCTAAGGCGGTGATCAACGCCGGATGGTCGGCCATCGGCGAAGTGATTGCTGCCTGGGCCACCGAGGGCCACAGCGTGGCTGTGCCAGGACTGGGCAGCCTCCGATTCGGTCTTAACTCTACCGCCGTAGAGGATGTGAACAAGGTGAGCGCCAACCTCATCACCCGCCGATACATCATCTTCGTGCCTAACACCGACATCAAGAAGGAACTCGAAGAGACTTCCGTCAACATCACCTGCTACGACCGAAACGGCAAGGTGGTGAAGCAGGTTACCTCTACCGATACGCCTCCTACTACCCCATCCGACGGCGACAACCCAACGGGCGGCGATTCTACTGGCGGAACCGGAAGCGAAAACAGCGGCGATGGACTTGAATAAAAGGTGCTGAGCCTGAAAAAGTAAAACCCTCCCCAGGTCTTAAAAAGTCCTAGGGAGGGTAAACTTTGTCTGGCAGTTAAATTGTTTACGCAATGTACCATACCAGACGTCCCGAACACAACATGCTAACCCACACATAACCCCTTCGAAATCAGCATGTCGCTAACAATCCTTTGTGCCTCAAATAAATAATACTTTTTTCAAACTAAATCCAATCCTAGCCTCTCGGCGAAAACATATTTAAAGCTTTTATCTCATTTCAAAACATGATAGTAACATAGTCTGCAGCGATATCAACCAGCTTCTTGCGGCGAGCTACACCTATTATATAATGAGCCTCCTTCGCCGAACAGTGGAAGTATTTCTTCACAGCTGTTACCAGTTCTTCCTTGCTTATCGAGCCTATACCCTTAGGATAAGCCCCGCGGATAGCCTTCTCAATGTCTGCCATCTTATATTCATGGTGGCGCTTGTGGAAGTACTGCGATACAATGATAGAGAGAACTATCACGAGCAGGATGATGATAAATACTACAGACTTGTTCATTTCCTTATCTCCTTGTTAATTGATTAGACAATATTAGGTTTGCTGAATCACCCTTCCGGGTGCTCCAAGTTTTCGGCATCACCGATAGCCGCTATCGGTAAATCCACTGCAAATATAGCATTTTTTCTTGAAACAACAACATTTTTCGGCATTTTTTTCACTATTTCTGCAAAAAAACTTGCTAAATACAAAAAAAACACGTATTTTTGCAAGAAAATAATCCTTAGACAGAAAGATAATGCAAGAAACTGTAAAGAAAGTATTGAATGGCGATTTTAATCGCAAGAAAGCATTGCTGTTTCTCATAACGGCTCTGCTTACCGTTATCGTCTGGAACCTGCCCATCGATAGCTTCGGCATCGAGGGGCTAACCATCGTGCAGCAGCGCGTCATCGCCATCTTCGTCATGGCTGTGATGCTCTGGCTCACCGAGGCCATACCGGCATGGGCTACCAGCGTAGTGATCATCTTCGTGCTGCTGTTCTTCGTCAGCGACTCCGCCTTTAAGATCATGCAAGGCTCGGAGGCAGAGATGGGAAAGCTGCTCGACTATCAGGGTGTGATGGCGTGCTTCGCCGACCCTACCATCATCCTCTTCCTGGGCGGTTTCGTACTTGCCATAGCCGCTACCAAGAGCGGACTCGACGTGATGATGGCGAAGGCCCTGATTGCGCCATTCGGCAAGCGTTCTGAGAACGTGCTGCTGGGTTTCATGCTCATCACCGGCATCTTCTCGATGTTCATCTCAAATACAGCCACCGCCGCCATGATGCTCACCTTTCTCACACCGGTGTTCAAATCATTGCCGCCTTCGGGCAAGGGCCGTGTGGCGCTCACCATGGCCATACCCATCGGAGCCAACCTGGGCGGTATGGGAACCCCTATCGGAACACCGCCTAACGCCTTCGCCTTCAAGGTATTGAACGACCCAGCAGGACTCAACCTGGGCATCAGCTTCGGCGATTGGATGCTGATCATGGTCCCTATGGTGCTCATCATGCTCGTGATGGCATGGATCATCATACGCAAGATGTTCCCGTTCTCTGCCACGACCATCGAGCTCAACATCGAGGGCAACATGCAGCACAACTGGCGCACCACGGTAGTGGCCGTCACCTTCCTTGCAACCATCGTGCTCTGGGTATTCGGCAAGCAGCTGGGCATCAACGCCAACACCGTGGCCATGCTCCCTATCGCCATATTCGCCCTTACGGGAGTGGTTACAGCCAAGGACCTGAAGGAGATTGACTGGGCTGTCATCTGGATGGTGGCAGGCGGATTCGCCCTCGGATTGGCGATGAACGGCACCGGTCTGGCCGAGGCAGCCGTAAAGAGCATTCCGTTTGCAGAATTCAATCCGCTGGTCATCATGATCGTATCCGGACTGGTATGCTTCATCCTGAGTAACTTCATCTCCAACACCGCCACCGCTGCCCTGCTCATCCCAATCCTCACGGTGGTATGCGCCGGCATGGGCGACAAGCTCAACACCATCGGCGGCACCTCTACCATCCTCATCGGAGTAGCGGTATCGGCCAGCTGCGCCATGTCGCTGCCTATCTCAACCCCTCCTAACGCCATCGCCTACTCTACCGGACTCATCCAGCAGAGCGACATGGTGAAGGCAGGACTCACGGTGGGCATCCTGAGCATGATAGTGGGCTACGTCGTGCTCATCACCTTCTGCAAGATGGGCGTGCTCTAGAGGGGCATCATCTGCGAAAATACACATTATTATATATATAAAGGAATGAAAAAGATTGTTATAGGAATCGACGTAGGCATCTCTACGACCAAGATTGTGGGCATCGATGAAAGCGGCGTGGTGGTAAGCCCCATCCGCATCAAGGCCACCGACCCTATCACCTCGCTCTACGGAGCCTTCGGCAAGTATCTTCACGACAACAAGATTGCGCTGAGCGATGTAGAACAGGTGATGCTCACAGGCGTAGGTTCAGCCTATATCGACGAGCCCATCTACGGACTGCCTACCTCGAAGAGCGAGGAGTTCGTGGCCGACGGACTGGGCGCCCGATACGAGAGCAAGCTCGACCGCATGATTGTGGTGAGCATGGGAACCGGTACATCGCTCGTAAAATGCGATGACAACGAGATAAGACACATCGGAGGCATCGGCATAGGCGGCGGAACCCTGGCAGGACTGAGCCGCATCATGCTCAAGACCGATGACATCAAGCAGATCATCAACCTCGCCAAGGACGGCGACGTGAGCAAGATAAACCTGCTGATAGGCGACATCAGCGCCAAGCCTCTGCCCGGACTCCCGATGAACGCCACCGCATCGCTCTTCAGCAACGCCAAGGCCAACGCTTCGCGCGAAGACATCGCCATGGGACTCATCTGGATGGTGCTGCAGTCGATAGGTTCGGCTACCATCCTCTCATCGCTCGAATCGGGCATCAAGGATTTCGTGCTCATAGGCAACCTCACCCTGCTGCCGCAATGCCGCGAGGTGTTCCCAGCCATGGAGAAACTCTACGGAGTGAGGTTCAGAATACCGAAATACTCGGAATTCTGCACCGCCATCGGAGCTGCGCTCGACTATAAGCGACAAGCAAAATAATCACCCCCGAATCGCCGCAATGCCCTATACACGGGCGTTGCGGCGATTTTCATTTCCACCCCCTGCACGGCACACAGACAACAAGGGGAAAAACGCACACAAGCGCACAAAATGCGCAACACGCTGATAGATAACAACTTAAACGTTTCGGAAAACAGAAATTTGTCAAAGTTTTCCAAAACTTTTTCGTTTCCTACTGATTATCAGTAACTTAATATTTTTTAACGATAAAAAAGTTATCCAAAAGTAATTACTTTCAGAAATATTTTATATCTTTGCAATGTCAAAAGGAGGTACATATCTACCTCTTCAAGTCATAAAGACTTAATACTAAGTAATTTAAACATTAATCGTAAAAGTAATACTAAAATGATCCAGACAGTAGTAAAGCGTGACGGACGCATCGTTGGATTCAACGAACAGAAAATCATGGCAGCCATTCGCAAGGCCATGTTGCATACCGACAAGGGTGAAGATACCACTCTTATCGAGCAGATAACCGACCACATCTCTTATCGCGGCAAGAGCCAGATGAGCGTTGAGGCCATTCAGGACGCCATCGAGCTGGAACTCATGAAGAGTGCCCGCAAAGATGTTGCCCAGAAGTATATCGCATACCGTAACCAGCGTAACATCGCCCGCAAGGCGAAGACACGCGACGTGTTCATGAGCATCGTCAATGCCAAGAACAACGACATCACCCGTGAAAACGCCAACATGAATGCCGACACACCAGCCGGCATGATGATGAAGTTCGCTTCAGAAACCACTAAACCATTCGTCGACGACTACCTCCTCTCAGAGGATGTACGCGACGCCGTCATGCACAACTATATACATATTCACGATAAGGACTATTACCCAACCAAGAGTCTCACCTGCGTGCAGCATCCGCTCGACGTGATTCTGAACCACGGATTCACAGCCGGTCACGGTTCAAGCCGTCCAGCCAAGCGCATCGAGACCGCAGCCGTGCTGGCTTGCATCTCTCTCGAGACCTGCCAGAACGAGATGCACGGCGGTCAGGCCATCCCAGCCTTCGACTTCTATCTGGCTCCATACGTACGCATGTCGTACCAGGAAGAGGTGAAGAACCTGGAGAAGCTGACAGGCGAAGACCTGAGCAACCTCTATGATGCGCCAATCGACGACTACATAGAGAAGCCGCTCGACGGATTGCAGGGCCGCGAACGCCTGGAGCAGCACGCCATCAACAAGACCGTAAACCGCGTGCATCAGGCAATGGAGGCCTTCATCCACAACATGAACACCATCCACAGCCGCGGCGGTAACCAGGTAGTATTCTCAAGCATTAACTATGGTACCGATACCAGCGCCGAGGGCCGCTGCATCATGCGCGAAATCCTGCAGAGCACCTATCAGGGCGTAGGCAATGGCGAAACAGCCATCTTCCCTATCCAGATATGGAAGAAGAAGAGAGGCGTAAACTATCTGCCTGAGGACAGAAACTACGACCTCTACAAGCTGGCGTGCAAGGTAACAGCCCGCCGTTTCTTCCCTAACTTCCTGAACCTCGACGCCACCTTCAACCAGAACGAGAAGTGGCGTGCTGATGATCCGGAGCGCTACAAGTGGGAGATTGCAACCATGGGCTGCCGTACCCGCGTGTTCGAAGACCGCTGGGGCGAGAAGACCAGCATCGCCCGCGGTAACCTGAGCTTCTCTACCATCAACATCGTGAAGCTCGCCATCGAGTGCATGGGCATCGAAGACGAAAAGCAGCGCATCGACATGTTCTTTGCCAAGCTCGACAATATCCTCGACATCACAGCCAAGCAGCTCGACGAGCGCTTCCAGTTCCAGAAGACGGCGATGGCCAAGCAGTTCCCTCTGCTCATGAAGTATCTCTGGGTAGGCGCTGAAAACCTGAAGCCGGAAGAGACCATCGAGAGCGTCATCAACCACGGAACCCTGGGTATCGGCTTCATCGGATTGGCAGAATGCCTGGTTGCCCTCATCGGCAAACACCACGGCGAGAGCGAGAAGGCACAGGAGCTGGGACAGAAGATTGTTACCTACATGCGCGACCGTGCCAACGAGTTCAGCGAGCAGTATCATCACAACTACTCTATC
The DNA here is from genome assembly GCF_026015465.1 of Segatella copri. GTDB lineage: Bacteria > Bacteroidota > Bacteroidia > Bacteroidales > Bacteroidaceae > Prevotella > Prevotella copri_E. The sequence goes on along the minus strand of NZ_JAPDUQ010000002.1, from coordinate 284,509 downwards.
CTGGCTACTCCAGCCGAGGGATTGAGCGGTAAGTTCACAAAGAAGGACAGAAAGCAGTTTGGCGTCATCCCTGGCGTTACAGACCGCGACTATTATACCAACTCTAACCACGTGCCTGTATACTATAAGTGTACAGCCCTGAAGAAGGCACAGATCGAGGCTCCATACCACGACCTGACCCGCGGCGGCCACATCTTCTATGTAGAGATTGACGGCGATGCTACCCACAACCCTTCTGTTATCGAGAGCGTGGTAGACATGATGGATAAGTACAACATGGGTTACGGCTCAGTAAACCACAACCGCAACCGCTGTCTCGACTGCGGCTACGAGAATGCTGACGCCCACCTCGAGGTATGTCCTAAGTGCGGCAGTCACCACATAGACAAGCTGCAGCGCATCACCGGTTATCTGGTAGGTACTACAGACCGCTGGAACAGCGGCAAACTTGCCGAGCTCCACGACCGAGTAACCCATATCGGAGGAGAAAAGTAGTGATTAGTGATTAATTATTAGTGATTATTGATTAATGATTAGCGTATTAAGCATCGTACATGATACGATGGTAGACGGTCCGGGCTTCCGCACATCCATTTATTGTGCGGGATGCCCCAACCATTGTCCGGGCTGCCATAATCCGCAGTCGTGGGACATCAGCCACGGCACGATGACCTCTACCGACGAGCTGATGAAGGAAATCATGAGCGACCCCTTCGCCAACGTCACCTTCTCGGGCGGCGACCCTATGTTTCAGGCAAAGGGCTTTGCCGAGCTGGCGCGCGCCATCAGGGAGCAGAGCAGCAAGAGCATCTGGTGCTTTACGGGCTATCTCTTCGAAAACCTCGTGAAGAATCCCGAGCAGCTGGAACTCCTCCGCCAAATCGATGTATTGGTAGACGGCCCCTTCGTACAGGCATTGCGCGATGAAGACCTCTTCTTCAGGGGCAGCAGCAACCAGCGCATCATCAACGTGCAGAAGTCGCTGAAAGAAGGAAGAGTGATAGAACTCAATCTTACAACAGAAAACCCGAATCCGGTATTGTAAATCTACATACCAGATTCGGGTTTCCCGTTTATTTTTTTCAGGCACGGATTACACGGATTTTCTTATCTTACAGAAGTTTCGCAAGTTTCAGTGATTTATCGGCATTCGCGCCATAAATCCGTGTAATCCGTGTAATCCGTGCCAAAATCATTATCTCTTAGCATCCTTCTCTTCGAGGTAGCTGATAGAACTCTGAATATAATCACGCTCCCACTCGCTCTCGTGCAATTTCTCATCGCCATAGAGCAGAAGATCGAGATCCAGCGGAACATCTACCTTACGATAAGGACCACGGGTTCTGCGTCCGCATCTCTGCTCCACACTCCGCAGCGCGGCAAGCACAGACTTCTTAGAGCAGATGGTCTCCCCCAACATCACCTGATTCAGAAACTTATCTGAATTCTCCAGTCCGATAGGCTCAGTCCACATGCGCGGACCGAAGAGGCTGTTCTTGAACATACATCTCAGATATTCATGCGCCTTCAACACATTCTCCTCCTGATTTCTGTTAGAGCCGATAGCTATAATTACTTTTGTACGAGTTTTCATTATTAAAATCATTATTTCTACAAAACAAGTCAGTTTCTCTCAGAAGAGACAGATAGCCCCTGCATTTGTATGTCATATTTTGTGCAAAGATATTAAAAATTTTGTAATAAACCGCGATTTATCCGTTTTTTTTTATATTTTTGCAGAATGAATCATCTAAAAGCAAACATTTTAGGGCTCGCTCTGCTCTGCTGCCTCCCGATGGGCGCACAGATGAAGTGGAACCAGGCCTATCAGACATATATCAATCAGTATAAGGATCTTGCCATCGAGCAGATGCTCCGTTACCGCATTCCAGCCAGCATCACCCTAGCACAGGGACTGTTTGAGAGTGCGGCAGGAAGGAGCGACCTCGTACGCCAGGGCAACAACCACTTCGGCATAAAATGTCACAACTGGACGGGCCCAACCCAGTACCACGACGATGATGCCCGGGGCGAATGCTTCCGCGTATACCAGGACGCAAGAGACAGCTACGAAGACCACAGCAAGTTTCTGGCGCGCCAGCCACGCTACGCACGCCTCTTCGAACTCTCGCTGCACGACTACAAGGGATGGGCTCGCGGACTGAAAGCCTGCGGCTACGCCACCAACCCGCAGTATGCCAGCAAGCTGATACAGATCATAGAGCTCTACAAGCTCAACCAGTATGACAAGGCCAAGCGCTACGACCGCTTCATGGCTACCCACAGCGGTACCGACCAGCCTGTAAACGCCGAAGGATTGCTGCACCCTATCCATATCTTCAACAAGAATTACTATCTCTATGCCCGCGAAGGCGACACCTTCAAGAGTATAGGCAAGGAGGTGGGCATCAGCTGGCGCAAACTGGCTCGCTACAACGAGCGCAACAAGCACGCCGTGCTGCACAAGGGCGACATCATCTATCTGAAAAAGAAACGCTCCAAGGCACCTAAGCAGTATAAGAAGCGCCCTCACGTGATACAGCCGGGCGAAAGCATGTACACCATCTCGCAGAAGTATGGCATCCGACTGGAGAAACTCTACAAGATGAACCATCTCGACCCTAACATCCCGGTAAGCGTAGGAACAAGACTGAGGGTGAGATAAGTGATTAGTGATTCGGTCACTTGGTGATTCGGTGAGAAATGTGAATGTGAATGTGAATTTTAAATGAAAATACAATGAAGAGAATGATATTATCCCTCGCCACCATGGCGATGCTGATGGCACCCGGCACAATAAAGGCGCAAAACTTTGACGACTATTTCACAGACAAGACGCTGCGGGTAGACTATACCTTTGCCGGCAACCAGAAACAGCAGATGATAGCAGTAGACGAACTCAACGTAATGCCACGCTGGTACGGAAAACGGCAGCGACTGGCCGAACTCCCGGTAGAGGGCAACGGACAGATAACCGTACGCGACCACCGCTCAGGCAAAATCATCTACCGCAACTCTTTCTCCACCCTCTTCCAGGAATGGCTCTCCTATCCAGAGGCAGAGAAGAACACGCAGAGTTTCGAGAACGTATTCCTCGTTCCGATGCCGAAAGATACCGTAGACATCACCCTCGACCTGCGCAACAACCGCCGCGAGATAACCACCACGCTCACCCACCAGGTAGCGCCGAAGGACATTCTGATTCATCAGAAAGGCAACAAGCCTACACCATACGTCACCCTGCAGCAGGCTGCCGACACCACCCGATGCATCCACATCGCATACGTGGCTGAAGGCTATACCGATGCAGAGATGCCTGTATTCCTGAAAGATGCGCAGGAGGCTACAGAGGCCATCTTCGCCCACGAACCCTTCAAGAGCATGAGAGACCGCTTCAACATCGTAGCCGTAAAATCGCCATCCAAGCAGAGCGGACCTAGCATTCCAGCCCAGGGCATCTGGCACGAGACCGCCCTCAGCTCTCATTTCGACACCTTCTACAGCGACCGCTACCTTACCACCCTGCATCTCAAAGACCTGCACAACTGGCTGGCAGGTACCCCCTACGAGCACATCATCGTGCTGGTAAATTCGGATAAGTATGGCGGTGGCGGCATCCTCAATTCATACAATCTCACCACCTGCCACCAGAAATGGTTCAAGCCGGTAGTGGTGCATGAGTTTGGGCATTCCTTTGCCGGACTTGCCGATGAATACGCCTACGAGCAGGAGCAGATACCGATGTATCCTCACGATGTAGAGCCTTGGGAGAAGAACATCACTACCCTTGCCGATTTCCACGGAAAATGGGAGAACATGATAGACAAGAAGACCAAGATTCCTACTCCGCTCTCAAAGAAAGAGAAGGAGGCGGTGAGCAAGGTGGGTGTCTTCGAAGGTGCCGGATACAGCTTGAAGGGCGTTTACCGCGGTGTGCAGGACTGCCGTATGCGCATCAACGAAACACCGGAATTCTGCCCGGTATGCAAGAAGGCGCTGCAAGACCTCATCGACTTCTACACGAAATAAAGAAATCATAAAAACATTATATCTATGAAAGAGCAAAACCTAAACATCAGATACATGGTGGCTCAGCTCTCGGAGTTGAGCCAGCAGGAGCAGGAGCTCGTAAACAGGGCGAAGGCTGCCACCAGCAATGCGTATGCTAACTACAGCCACTTCTATGTGGGAGCAGCCCTGCTTCTGGGCGACGGCAGGATCGTAATTGGAGCCAACCAGGAGAACGCCGCCTTCCCGTCGGGACTCTGTGCCGAGCGCAGCGCCATCTTCGGTGCCCAGAGCAACTATCCCGACCAGCCTATCCTGACGCTCGCCATAGCAGCGAGAAACGGGAATGGTTTCCTCAAGTCGCCTATCTCGCCATGCGGAGCCTGCCGCCAGGTGATACTGGAGATGGAAGACCGCTACCAGCGCCCCGTACGCATCCTGCTCTATGGCGAGAACGGCACCTACTGCTTCGACAGCATCAAAGACCTTCTCCCCTTCAGCTTCGTAGATTCGAACATGAAGGAATAAGATACAGAAAGGGTGTGGCATAAAGCTTGTCCTCTACAGTTTTAAGGCACGGATTACACGGATTACACGGATTTTTTATAAGATTATAATCGCTTAGATTAGAAACATAAATCCGTGTAATCCGTGTAATCCGTGCCTTATCTTATACCCTAGGCAAGAATCTTATGACACACCCGCTTCTTATTCCTCCCTATATTCAAAGCATCCTGCGGCAGGCTGCTCTTTCTTTCTCGGCAAACCATCACGGTCGGTTGCAGGCAGGGTTTCTGCATCTGCCTTACCTATTGCTGCCGACTCCTTGCGTAGATGGAAATCATACTTCAGATTGTCGGTGTCGAAAAGACGGAAATGCTTCTCGGCAAACACCGTCGTATCCTTGATGTCCTCATAAACCACATGGGTGAACTTCAGACTGTCGTCCGTCTCCAGCTTCTCCGTGCGCAACACACAATGGTCGAAGAGGAAATTGAAGGCATCCTCCTCTTTCGGAGCCTCCCAGACCACCTCATCATCATGATAGCCCGTTACGAGCGAATTTCTCACCTCGAAACGAGGCAGCGGAGAGGCAAAACCGATGGCAGACTCGCGGCGCCCGTCAAACGGATAGAACTGGGCTATGGTGCAGCCGTTTACCTCTACATCTCCACCCTCTACATAGAGCGGATGTTTCAGGCAGTTGGTTATCTGCGAGTTATAAATCTGCACCTTGGCAGAATCAATTCTCACACCGTAGCCCTGACTGTTATGAATCGTAGCGTTCTCAATGAGCAGTTTCTGCTTCGTAGCATCGCCCGCTTCTATCATCACAGCATCGTAGGCACTATGAATATCTGCAAACGAAATCCTGCAGTCATGAGCCGAAGACATCAGTCTGATTCCCTGCCATTGTCCCGGCGTGCGGTCATAAGGCAGATAATCGAACATGTGGTCCAGTCGGTCGCCCCGCATCACCACTTCCCTGTCCTTTTCGCCCTCAATCTTCAGCGAACCGAACACCTGCAAACCCGCATTCTCGTGGAAATAGAGTTGGGTGCCCGGAGCAATGGTCAGCGTAGCAGCCGAATCAACCCTGATGCCGCCATAAACCACTACCGGCAGCGTACTCTCCAGAAGCTGGTCCTGTTTCACCTCGAGCGAATTGAGTTTCATCGCATCCCATGAAAACGCCCTCAGGTTCACCTTCTGCTCCACGCCACTTTCCAGCGCAAACACCAGGTTATCGCTCACCAGCTGCGGCTTTTCGCTGTTCTGCATCGCCGAAGTCAGTTCTACGAACACACGTATGCTGTCACCCTTCCTGATCTCCACATTCAGCGTCTGGAATCCCGCTTCGCTGCCCAGATAAGATCCGTCAACATTCACCCTATAGCCCTTCTGGTTACCATTTTCCAGACGCACCGACTGGCAGCGCAGCCCCTTGCCCGTACGGTTGTAAACCCAGAAGCTTCGGGTAGGCGTAGGCACATTCGAGAAGGTGGTGTCCATCTTCAGCGTATCTACCGAAAACGAGAGCACATCTCCCCTCGACGTTGAGAAACTCTCATCGTCGGCACAACTGGCAAGCAGGGCGCTCATCGCCATCCCTACACCCATTATATACAAAAATCCCTTTTTCCGTTTCATATCTATAAAAACGGAAAAAGGGAAATATTATTGTATCTGATTCTACATAAACAAGGCAAAGATGGATGAGCCAACAACCGTCATCACACCGCAAACCACGATGCTCAGACTGCTCATGGCTCCCTCTATGGTACCCATTTCCATCGCCTTTGCCGTACCCAGCGCATGGGCAGAACAGCCGATGGCGATACCTTTGGCAATAGGCTCCTTGATGGAGAGAAGCTTCAGGAACTTCTCGGCAAAGATATTGCCCAGCACACCCGTTACGATGATGACAACCACCGAAACCGAAACATGACCGCCCAACTCCTCAGAAACGCCGATACCGATGGCGGTAGTGATGCTCTTAGGCAGGAAGGTAACGTAGGACGCATGGTCGAAATGGAAGATGAGGGCGAGAATGAGCACGGAGCAGAGACTCGCCAGCACGCCCGAAACAATGCCGATCAGCACAGCCCGATAATTCTTCTTCAGAAGCTCAACCTGCTGATAAAGCGGCACAGCCAGACAGATGGTGGCTGGTGTGAGCAGATAGCTGATACTGTTGGCGCCCGCCGAATAGGTTTTGTAATCTACGCCCGTCAGCAGGAGCGTGATGATGACGAGGATGATGGAGATGAGCAGCGGGTTCATCAGCGACCATCCCGTCTTCAGCTTCAGCAGCATGCCTATGCCGTAGGCAGCCAGACTGATGAGAACGCCGAAGAAGACAGAATCCTGGAATAACTGGTTCATTTCTTCGCCTCCTTTCCTTTTCTGATTACCATCTGCGTAATCCAGCCCGAAGCACCCATCACGACGAAGGTGCTGACCACCGTAACTACGATATACTGGAACCATGCATTGCCGATATCCTGATAGGAATCAATCAGTCCTACGGCAGCCGGAATAAACATCACGGGCATGATGGCAATGAGGAAACTGCTGGTTTCGCGGATATGCTTCACCTTGATCAGTTTTGTTTCCAGCGCAAGAAAGAGCAGGATGATGCCATAGATGCTTGCCGGAATAGGCAATGGCAGCAAAAAATGGAGCAATTCTCCAGCAAAGGAGAACGCTATGATTATCAAAAATTGAATTAAAAACTTCATGTTGAATTACTTTAAACCTTGAAACTTTGAACTTGGAACTTTATGATTACCATGTCTCCCTCCGAGCCACCGTTGAATCCGATTCCATCGGATTCCCTCAGGAAAAAGGTCCGAAAGAAGGCCAAAGGTAAAGCCCTCTCTTATATCAAGCTAACGTACTGCTCAATGAGGCTTGCCGTCTCTTCTACGCCCAGGCGCACAGTATCCAGGCAGATGTCGTAATCATCGGCATTTCCCCAGGTAAGGCCTGTATAATACTTATGATAAGCCACTCTGCAATCCTCGGTGTGCTCTACAAACTCCTCAGCCTCATCATACGAAAAGCCCTTCTCCTCCTGAATCTCCTTGATGCGAGCCTCCAGATTGCCGCTCAGGAAAACAGAAATCAGGTCTTTGCGCTCGCGGAAGATATAGTTTCCGCAACGGCCGATGATGATACAGTCTTCATCGCCTATCATATCGGCAAGTGTATGGAGCGGTTTTTCTGTCAGCGCCCTCTGCGTTTCGCCAAGCGACGACATCGAGAAGAGCAGTTCATCTACCGGCCGCTCATCGAAGAAAGCCTCCATCTCGTCGAGCACTCCTCTCTGTTCAGCCATTTCCATCATATTTTTACGGGTATAAAAAGGAATACCATACTTTTCGGCGAGCAGCTTGCCCACGCGAACAGCGCCACATCCACACTGGCGCGCTATCGTAATAATCATGATTCTATAAAATTAAAACGTATATAATAATTACTCTGTTCCGTTATCCACCTCCAGCCCATCCATGGCGGGAGTTTTATATAGCAAAAAAGCTAAGAAGATTTGACTCTTCTTAGCTTTCTTGTTGTCGGGGCGACAGGATTCGAACCTGCGACCACCTGTTCCCAAAACAGGCGCGCTACCGGACTGCGCTACACCCCGTTGGTGCTTTACTAAAGGTTTGACTGAGAGTAAATTGAGTCGGGGCGACAGGATTCGAACCTGCGACCACCTGTTCCCAAAACAGGCGCGCTACCGGACTGCGCTACACCCCGCTCACTCATCTCTACGACACCTTTTAAGCATTGCTTTAAGCATCATTTCTGAATTGCGAGTGCAAAGGTACTACATTTTTTCGATTCCACCAAATTTTTCCCTAATTTTTTTCAAAAAAATATGCATTTTAATGCAAAATGGCTGGGAAACAGGCAAAAAATAAGGGCAACCCCTATCCGGAATTGCCCTTATACCTTATTACATATATAGTAGCGGCAAAGAACCGCAACCATACTTGCTGAACTTTTAAATCAGAAATCTGATTTTACTTGATGATTCCCTCTTCTACGAAAATCTTCTTCAAGATCTGGACAGCCTGCTCAACCTGCTCTCTTGTATGAGTAGCCATGAGTGCGAAACGTACCAATGTATCCTGAGGAGCACAAGCTGGAGGAATAACAGGGTTGATGAACACACCTGCATCGTAAGCCATCTTGGTAACAACGAATGTCTTCTCAGCATCGCGTACGTAGAGAGGAATGATAGGACTCTCTGTCTCGCCAATCTCGAAACCTTCCTCGCGGAAACGCTTCAAGGCATAGTTGGTTACATCCCAGAGATTCTCGAAACGCTCTGGCTCATTCTGAATGATGTGGAGAGCCTCGAGAGCTGCTGCTGTGGCAGCTGGAGTGTTAGAGGCGCTGAAGATGTAAGTACGGCAGTTGTGACGGAGGAAGTTGATCGTATCCTTGTCTGATGCGATGAAACCGCCGATAGAAGCCAGACTCTTAGAGAATGTACCCATGATGAGGTCTACCTCATCGGTCAGACCGAAGTGGTCGCAGACACCACGACCCTGCTTGCCGAATACGCCAAGACCATGAGCCTCGTCTACCATGATAGAGCAGTTGTACTTATGCTTGAGCTTAACGATTTCAGGCAAGTTAGCCAGGTCGCCCTCCATAGAGAACACACCGTCAACAACGATGAGCTTGATAGCCTCCTCAGGGAGCTTAGAGAGCACGCGCTCCAAATCTTCCATATCGTTGTGCTTGTAGTGGAGCTGGGTAGCGAATGAGAGACGGCGGCCATCTACGATACTTGCGTGGTCGCGGTCATCGCAGATAACATAGTCGTTACGACCTACTACGCAAGCCAAGACACCCTGGTTAACAGAGAATCCTGTAGAGAAACACAAAGTTTCATCCTTGCCCATAAACTCAGCAAGCTCCTTTTCGAGCTGCACGTGCAAATCGAGCGTACCATTGAGGAAACGGCTTCCTGCACAACCAGAACCATACTTGTCGAGCGCAGCCTTTGCTGCATCAATAACACGCTGGTCGTTAGTCAAACCTTGATAAGCATTAGAACCGAACATCAGGATTTTATGACCATCGATGTCGGTTACCTCTGTCATCTGCTTACTTGTGATCTCGCGGAAATATGGATACACACCGGCAGCCATATACTTCTGAGGTTCACGATAATTCTTGTATCTTTCTTGTAATTGTCCCATTATTAATAGGTGTACTTTATTATCTTTTTTATATTTTTCTAAGTTTCAGGGTGCAAAGATACAAAAAAGAACTCAATAAATGGCTTTTTTTATAAGAAAGTTTACTTTTATAGTTTTTTTAATCGATATTTCTTGTTATTTTGGGTATTTTTATTACTTTTGCAGCCTAAATTTTACAAACTCTTGACTATATAATGAAGAAAAAGATACTTTTCATCATGAATCCGATTTCAGGAACAGCCAGCAAGGCGGCAGTTCCCAGTCTGATAGATTCTGTTTTGGACAAAGAGCTTTTTGAGTACGAGATAAGAATGACTGAAAGAGCTGGGCACGCTTCGGAAATTGCTACCGAAGCGAAGAACAACCATGTACATGTGGTTGTGGCGGTTGGTGGTGACGGAACCGTCAACGAGGTGGCCCGCTCACTGGTTCACTCCGATACTGCCCTCGGCATTCTGCCTTGCGGTTCGGGCAACGGACTGGCAAGACATCTGCTGCTCCCGATGAACCTGAAGAAATGCATAGAGGTCATCAACCAATGCCAGATTAGAGATCTGGATTATGGTGTCATCAACGACCACCCGTTCTTCTGCACCTGCGGCATGGGCTTTGACGCTTTCGTCAGCATGAAGTTTGCCGAGAGCGGCAAGCGTGGTCCTATCACTTATGCTGAAAATATCCTGCGCGAGGGATTGAAGTATAAGCCTGAGACTTACACGCTGGAGGACGAGACGGGCACCAAGCAGTATAAGGCGTTCCTCATTTCCTGCGCCAACGCATCTCAGTATGGCAACAATGCCTATATTGCCCCTCAAGCATCCATGAGCGACGGTTTGATGGATGTCGTCATCATGGAACCATTCGATGTAATCGAGGCGCCTCAGGTAAGTTTCGACATGTTCAACAAGACGCTGGACAAGAACTCGAAAATCAAGTCGTTCCGCTGCAAGAAGCTCCATATCACCCGCAGTCAGCCAGGCGTAATCCATTATGATGGCGACCCTGTAATGACGGGTGCAGAGATTGATGTTCACCTGGAAGAAAAGGGAATCAAGATGCTGGTGAACCCGTTTGCCAACAAGAACGACCGCAAGCCGAACATGATTCAGTCTGCCTTTGCCGATTTCTTCAACGACATCAATGCCGTGCGCGATGATATTCATAAAGACATCCAGCGCCAGAGCAAAAGAGTAGAAGCTATCAGCAAACTGGTACAGAAGAAGCTGAACCTTTGAAACAATGTTAAATGTTAAATGGTGATTTCCCTGAAGTTTCGCAAGTAAGCTCAGTTAATCATTAAACGCTATCCATTCAACATTTAACATTCAACATTCAACATTCAACACTCCTAGAAAAGGTAGAATTCTTCCATTATTTTCCTATACCATTCCGAGCGGTTTCCCTGCGAATCCATCATCGTTTCAACACACTCTTCGTAAGGCGAAATGCGATGCTTGGCAAAACTCAGCATAAAGCGCTTTGGCTGCTTGCGCTCTACCGTCCTTACACCACACTTCTGTATAAGATAAAAACCTAATATACAAGACTCTGCAACAAACTGCTCCACTACTTCTACGGGAACAATTGCAGAGAAAATACCATCATCAGAAAGTAACCGTTTTACACCCGCAAACAAATCGCGGAACGGAAGACTGTCCGTATGTCTCGCCATCGTCCTCTTACTGTCCGGATTTTTCAAGCTATCTACAAAGAACGGAGGATTGCTCACTATCGCATCAAAAACACCGGCAGCCTTCAAATCTTCAGCAGTCTCCAAAGCCTCAGCAGCTTCCGAAGCTCCCCCGAAATCCTGCAGTCTGCAGCATTCTATTTCCACCCTGTCGCGAAACGGACTTGCCATCACATTCTCCCTCGCCTGTCCGCAGGCATCAGCATCCATATCAATCCCCACTACCTCAGCTTCAGGAAAACGCTGCGCCATCATGAGCGAAATCAGTCCCGTTCCGGAACCAATGTCCAGAACCCGCCTGCCACCTTGCGCCCATGCACCCAGCAAAACGCCGTCAGTTCCCACTTTCATGGCACAACGGTCTTGCTCTATCTCAAACTGTTTAAATCGAAAATTACCCATAAATTCTTCTGTCTCTTTACAGAAGAAAACGAATGCGCCGCCGATTTATTTTATCGCAAACAGCAGAAATTGCCACTTCCACCTGCAAAAGCAGCTACTTACATCTATAAAAACGGGTACTAATATATAGAAAAAGCAATTTTATTATTAAATAATCTATCATCTTCCACGATATTTCATAAAAAATGAGTACCTTTGCACGGAAAATAGAAATCATAACAAAAAAATGGATAATAGAAGAACAAGTACCCGAATACAAATGATTGCAGATTACGAGGGCGACCCGAAAACCCTGATCGAAGACCAGGAAGAAGGCTTGTACCCTACCCTCTGCATGCGAGATATTGTAGTTTTCCCTACCAACATGACCCCTATCGTTGTGGGCAGAAAGGAAAGTCTGAATCTCGTCCGGATGCTGGAAAAGAAACCAGACACCATATTCTGCGTATTCTGCCAGAAGAACAAAGATACAGAATCACCCTACGAAGAAGACCTCTACCCTGTAGGTGTCTTCGCCAAACTCATCAAGGTGATTAAGATGCCTGGCACAGAGCAGATGAGCATCATCATCCAGGGTCTGGGCAGATGTCAGATGAAACATCTCGTTCAAAAAGAGCCTTACACAGTAATTGACGTAAAAAGTCTTCCGGAGAAATGGCCTGACGAGAACAACGATGAACTCTTCAGAATGCTCTACGAGAACTTCCATTACGAAGCGACAGACTATATCAAATCAAACGCCAACTATACTGACGAGGCCATCCAGGCAATCAACGAACTCTCGAGCATTCACATGCAGTGCAACTTCATGTGCTCCCTCCTCCCTTTCTCCATCGAGGATAAAATCAAGATGCTGAAAGAGGAAAATCTCAGCGAGCGCATCATGATTGCCATCAGATCCCTGAACAAGGTGCGCCATCTGCTACGCATACAGACTGAGATTGAGAATAAAACCCACTACGACCTTGATGAACAGCAGAAGGAATACTTCCTCAAGCAGCAGATTAAGAACATCAGGGAAGAACTGGGAGAAGGCAACGCCAGTCCGGAGAAGAAGGAGATTCTGGAGAAGGCGAAACAGAAGAACTGGAGCGAAGAGACAGCCAAGATCTTCAAGAAAGAAATTGCCAAGCTCGACACCCTGAACCCGCAAAGTCCTGACTATTCGATACAGATAGGATTCCTGCAGACCATGGTAGATTTACCTTGGAACTCCTACACCCAGGACGACCTCAGTCTGACCCGTGCCAAGCGCATTCTGAACCACGACCACTACGGCATGGAAAATGTGAAGGAGCGCATCCTGGAATTCCTCGCCGTAAGAGCACTGAACGGCGGCGGCAAGAGTCCTATCCTCTGCCTCTACGGTCCTCCGGGCGTAGGAAAGACCAGTCTGGGCAAGAGCATCGCAGCAGCCATGAAGCGCAAGTATGTACGCATGTCGCTGGGCGGTCTGCACGATGAAGCCGAAATCCGCGGTCACCGCCGCACCTATGTGGGAGCCATGCCGGGCCGCATCATCAAGAACATGCTGAAGGCAGGCAGCAGCAATCCTGTCTTCATCCTCGACGAGATTGACAAGGTGGCGCAGAGCAATTTCAATGGTGACCCTGCATCAGCCCTGCTCGAAGTGCTGGACCCGGAACAGAACAATGCCTTCCACGACAATTATCTCGATATGGATTACGACCTCTCCAAGGTACTCTTCATCGCCACAGCCAATGACCTGAGCGTCATTCCGCGTCCGCTCCTCGACCGTATGGAGCTGATAGAAGTAGGCGGCTACATCACCGAAGAGAAGACAGAGATTGCCAAGCGCCATCTCGTACCGGAAGAGCTGGAAAGCACCGGACTCGACAAGGTTTCGCCGAAGGTAAGTTTCAACAAGAATGCCCTCGAATTCATCATCGAGCACTATACCCGGGAGAGCGGCGTAAGACAGCTGAAGAAGCAGATTGACAAGAGTCTGCGAAAGATGGCTTACAAACTGGCCTGCAACCAGGAGCTGAAGAACTACACCATCACCCCTGCCGAAGTAAAAGACCTGCTGGGCAATCCGCCGTTCAACCGCGACATCTACCAGGGCAACGACTATGCAGGAGTGGTAACCGGACTAGCCTGGACCTCAGTGGGCGGCGAAATCCTCTACATCGAAACCTCGCTCAGCAAGGGCAAGGCAGGCAAGCTCACCCTGACCGGAAATCTGGGCGACGTGATGAAGGAATCAGCCATTATCGCACTGGAATACGTCAAGTCGCACATCGACCTGCTCCAGGTAGACTACCGCATCTTCGAGCAGTGGAACATCCACATCCACGTGCCTGAGGGAGCCACCCCGAAAGACGGTCCTTCTGCCGGAATCACCATCGCCACCAGCATCGCCTCAGCCATCACCCAGCGCAAGGTACGTGCCAACACAGCCATGACCGGCGAGATTACCCTCCGCGGCAAAGTGCTCCCGGTAGGCGGAATCAAGGAGAAGATTCTGGCAGCCAAGCGGGCAGGAATCAAGCACATCGTGATGTGCAGGGAGAACCAGAAGAACGTAGAGGAAATACCGGAGAAATATCTCAAGGGCGTAGACTTCCACTATGTAGAGAATGTGGCTGACGTCTGGCAGTTCGCGCTGACCGACGAGAAGGTGAAAAACCCTACAGACTTCAGCATTGAGGAAAATGATAAAAAAGAATAGAAATGAAATTTGAATTACAAGTAACAGATAAAGCAAGCGATGCGCGTACAGGCATCATCACCACCGACCACGGACAGATCAAGACCCCAATCTTCATGCCCGTAGGAACCGTAGGAAGCGTGAAGGGCGTCCACTTCGAGGAACTCAAGAAGCAGGTCATGGCACAGATTATCCTCGGAAACACCTATCACCTCTACCTGCGCCCAGGTCTTGACGTCATCAGGGCAGCAGGCGGACTGCACAAGTTCAACGGCTGGGACCGTCCTATCCTCACCGACAGCGGCGGCTTCCAGGTCTTCTCGCTCACCGGCATCCGCAAGCTCAAGGAAGAAGGCTGCGAGTTCCGCTCCCACATCGACGGCAGCAAGCACTTCTTTACACCGGAGAATGTGATGGACACCGAGCGCATCATCGGAGCCGACATCATGATGGCCTTCGATGAATGTCCGCCGGGACAGAGCGATTACCAGTACGCCAAGAACAGCCTCATGCTCACCCAGCGCTGGCTAGACCGCTGCATCAAGCGGTTCAATGAGACCGAGCCCCTCTACGGCTATCAGCAGAGCCTCTTCCCTATCGTTCAGGGCTGCACCTTCCCGGACCTGCGCCGCGAAGCAGCCAAATACATTGCCGACAAGGGAGCCGACGGAAATGCCATAGGCGGACTTGCCGTAGGAGAGCCTACCGAGGTGATGTATGAGATGATAGAAGTAGTGAACGAAATCCTGCCGAAAGACAAGCCGAGATATCTGATGGGCGTAGGAACCCCGCAGAACATCCTCGAAGCCATCGAGCGCGGCGTAGACATGTTCGACTGCGTAATGCCGACCCGCAACGGCCGCAACGCCATGCTCTTCACCTATCAGGGCACGATGAACATGCGCAACAAGAAGTGGGAGAAAGACTTCAGTCCGGTAGATCCAGACGGCTGCGACATCGACCTCGTAACCACGAAGGCCTACCTCCACCACCTCTTCAAGGCCCAGGAGCTGCTGGCGATGCAGATAGCCAGCATCCACAACCTCTCTTTCTATCTGCGCCTCGTGACCGATGCCCGCCATCATATCGAGCAGGGCGATTTCGTGGCATGGAAGAATTCCATCATCGACCAGCTTGGCCGAAGAATTTAAGTAAGCAAGCATCATGAAAGATTTTAAGAAAATAAGAAAACACCGCCGGCTCTACCGCACCGGCCGATGGGCTTCCCGCAAGTTCGGGTGGCTCATCAGGGCTGTGCGCTGGCTGGCTCACAAGCTCCGGTTCCTGCGCATATTCAGGTTTCTCAACCCGTTCAGGTACATCAAGAAGCTCGACTGGTACATTATCAAGAAGTTTCTGGGCTACTATTTCTTCTCCATCGCCCTGATCATCTCCATCGCCATCGTCTTCGACTTCAACGAGAACCTGTCAAAATTCACAGAGCACCATGCACCAGCGCGCGCAATCATCTTCGATTACTACGCCAACTTCGTGCCCTATTTTGCCAACCTCTTCAGTGCGCTGTTCGTGTTCGTGGCGGTCATTCTCTTCACCACCAAGCTGGCAAGCAATTCCGAAATCATCGCCATCCTGGCGTCGGGAGTATCCTTCAAGCGTCTCCTTCGCCCATACATGATTACCTGCGTGCTGCTCTCAGCCCTCTCCTTCGGACTCTCAGCCTACGTCATTCCCCACGGAACCGTTATCAGGCAGAACTTCGAGACGATGTACAAGAACAAGAAGAAGAATACCAGTGCCGAGAATGTACAGCTGCAGGTAGACAAGGGAGTGATTGCCTATATGCAGCATTACGACAACAGCATGAAACGCGGTTACGGATTCTGTCTCGACAAGTTCCAGGACAAGAAACTCGTAAGCCACCTCACAGCGATGGACATCCAGTACGACACCATTTCCGACAGCAAGTATCACTGGAAGCTGAGCAACTGGAAAATCCGCAAGCTCCAGGGCATGAAGGAGCATATTACGAGCGGAGCGCAGAAGGACACCATCATCATGATGGAACCTACCGACCTGGTCTATTCCAAGGGTCAGCAGGAAACCTTCACCAGTCCTGAGCTCCGCGATTACATCTCCAAGCAAATCAACCGCGGTTCGGGCAACGTAGTGCAGTACGAGGTAGAATACCACAAGCGCATCGCCTCTTCCTTCGCCTCGTTCATCCTCACCATCATCGGCGTCTCCCTCTCAGCCCGCAAGCGCAAAGGCGGCATGGGAGCAGCATTGGGCGTAGGACTTGCGCTGAGTTTCGGCTACATCATGCTGCAGACGGTTTCTGCCACCTTCGCCATTCAGGCCAACTTCCCGCCTGTCCTGGCAGCGTGGCTTCCAAACTTCCTCTTCGCCATCGTAGCCTACTTCTGCTACCGCAAGGCACCGAGGTAATTATCAATTAATAATTAAGAGTTTATAGTTTATAGCAGCCGTGCTCCCTATAAACTATAAACCGTAAACTGTAAACTATAGAAGAATGTATTTCGACGAATTAGATTTAAACGACAACGTGCTCGACGCATTATATGACATGCGCTTCGACACATGCACTCCAGTACAGGAAAAGTGCATTCCAGAGATATTAGAAGGTCACGATGTATTGGGTGTAGCCCAGACCGGAACCGGCAAAACCGCAGCCTATCTGCTGCCAGTATTGAGCAAGCTCGATGACGGCGGTTATCCGAAAGACGCCATCAACTGCGTCATCATGTCACCAACCCGCGAGCTCGCCCAGCAGATAGATCAGGCGATGCAAGGCTTCGGCTATTACCTGCAGGGCGTGAGCAGCGTAGCCGTATACGGCGGCAACGACGGCAACCGTTACGATCAGGAGTTGCGCAGCCTCCGCATGGGCGCCGATGTAGTCATCGCCACCCCGGGCCGCCTCATCTCCCATATCTCTCTGGGCAATGTAGACCTCAGCAAGGTAAGCTTCTTCATCCTCGACGAGGCCGACCGCATGCTCGACATGGGTTTCTCTGACGACATCAAGACCATCGCGGCAAAACTGCCAAAGACCTGCCAGACCATCATGTTCTCGGCAACCATGCCTGAGAAGATAGAAGAACTGGCTAAGACCCTGCTCAAGAATCCGGTAGAAATCAAACTTGCCGTCAGCAAGCCAGCCGAGAAAATCAAGCAGGAAGCATACGTATGCTACGAAACCCAGAAGATGACCATCATCAAGGACATCTTCAAGGCAGGCGACCTGAAGCGTGTCATCGTCTTCAGCGGCAGCAAATTCAAGGTGAAGCAACTCGCAGCCTCCCTCCAGCAGATTGGAGTAAACTGCGGAGCCATGCACAGCGACCTGGAACAGGCTGAACGCGACGATGTGATGTTCAAGTTCAAGAGCGGACAGTATGATGTTCTCGTAGCTACCGACATTGTGGCGCGCGGAATCGACATCGATGATATTGAGATGGTCATCAATTACGATGTTCCTCACGATACAGAAGATTACGTTCACCGCATCGGCCGTACAGCCCGTGCCAACCGCGATGGTAGAGCCATCACCTTCGTGAGCGAAGAAGACCAGTACTGGTTCCAGCAGATAGAGAAGTTCCTGGAGAAGGTGGTAGACAAAATGCCTCTCCCTGAGGGATGCGGCGAAGGTCCTGAATACATCAAGCTCAACAAGCCGAAGAAGAAAGGCGCAAACGGAAGAAACAACAGACGCGGTAACGGCGGAAACGGCGAGGCCGGAAAGAACAGTGCCAAGAACCGCCGACAGAAAGACCGCGACCAGACTTCTCACAAGCGTAAGCCAAACAAGCCAAACGAGCGTCAGGAAAAAGCACCACGCAGCAACGAACAGCAGCCACAGCAGGGCAATAACAAGCCTCAGCAGAAAAACGGCAAGCAGCCACAGCAGGGCAACAGGCAGCAGAACGCAAAGCAGCAGAACAGAAAGCCAGCCCAGCCAGGCGAGCAGCCAAAGAACAGCAACAGCCAGAAGCGCCGCAATAACAGCAATAACAGCAACCAGCAGCGCCCAGGCACCGAGAACAATGTTCGCCCAGGCAGCAACGGCCGTGGCAGAGGCGTAGCCCAGAAAAAGGGCGACAAGCCGGCTGCACGCAAGCACACCCCTATCGTAAATCCACAGAAGAAAGAAAACGCTGTGAAGACATTCATCAAGCGCATCTTCGGATTCAAGAAATAGATAAACTATCATCTTTTAAAAGGAAAGAGGAATGATGAAAGAGCTATCCCTCACCCCGCTCATGACCATCAGCCTCACACTGACGATCGGAATCATCATAGCCAAATGGGGCTATGATGATTTCAACATGCGCTTCTGGCTCATCATCTCCATCATTTCATGCGCCCCTGACAGCATCATCTTTTTCCTTACTGAGTTCTTAAGCCAAAAAACTTACTTCAGCAGGAGCCACCAGTTTCTCATCTTCTCCCAATGCGTGATGATTCATTTATGCATCCTGAGCCTTGGGGCTTTTCTTACCTGTAAGCAAATAGCTGATTCCCAAACCTCTGCACAACTGAAAAACTGGCAGGAACTGTCTTACCTCACACGGGCAAAAATCAATACCGAACGCTATAAAAGCAATATTGAAAGCAAACTGGTTTCCCTTCACGTAAAACAGCAAGACTATGCAGTCATCGCAGCCATGGCGCTGGGCGACAAGAGCGCACTCGATTCGAACACCCGAAACAGTTACTCCATTTCCGGAGCCAGTCACATCCTGGCAGTAAGCGGACTTCATATAGGCATTATCTTCCAGCTTTTTATCTTTCTGCTAGGCGGCAGAAAGTACTCAGTTTACACCATCATCCTGTCCCTCATCTCCATCTGGACCTACGTTTTTCTCATAGGATTACCGGCAAGTGCAGTCCGTGCAGCCATCATGCTTTCAGCCTACAGCTTAAGTTTAGCTTTCCATCGTACCGGTCTGCCGCTCAACATCTTAGCCTCAGCTTATATATTTATGCTCTTCATCAGTCCACTCTATCTTTTCGAGTTGAGTTTCCAGCTTTCGTTCCTGGCCGTAGCCTCCATTCTGCTGTTCTTCACACCCCTTTACACCCTCCTCCCCATCCGCAGCCGTTTCATCCGTTGGGCATGGGGACTCCTTTGCGTTTCACTGGCAGCCCAGATAGGAACCCTTCCGGTCATCGTCTACACCTTCGGCAGAATATCGTGCTATTCACTTCTCACCAATTACATCGCCATTCCCGCAGCAACCCTCATCCTATATCTTGGAGCAGCATTAATCCTGTTCTCCCCACTCACGTTATGGGCGCCCATAACACCGGTTGTCGCCCCACTCATCAGCCTTACATCAGGCGCCCTTACCAGCATCACCCAGTTTTTGAATACAGCCATAAAACTGATTAGCATGCTGCCTGGAGCAAGCATCGAAAACGTAAGAATCAGTCTGCCTCAGGTAATCAGTCTCTACGCTATCATCCTGCTCATTTATGCCCTATGGCGCAGGATAGATAAACAGAAGTCGTCAGAATGCAAGATTCCCTAAAACAGAAATAAAGGCTTAAACCCCGAAAAAACGTCTCTTATATAATAAGGTGTGCGTACACAAAAGCGCTACAAAACGTGGCTAAAAATGTTAAAAAATGACTTTTTTCTACTTTTTCTGCATTTTTTCTTTCTTTTTGTTGGTGTTTTCAAGAAAAACATGTATCTTTGCAAGCAGAAATAAAAAATAAGAATTTAAACACAATAAAAGATTAAAGATTATGAAAGCATCTGAAGTAATCGCGAATCTCCAAAGAAGATTCCCAAATGAGCCTGAGTACATTCAGGCAGTTAGTCAGGTTCTCGGTACTATCGAGGAAGAGTACAACAAGCACCCAGAGTTTGAGAAGGCAAACCTCATCGAGCGTCTCTGCATTCCAGACCGCATCATCCAGTTCCGCGTATCTTGGGTAGATGATAAGGGCAACGTACAGACTAACATGGGTTACCGCGTTCAGCACAACAACGCGATTGGCCCTTACAAGGGAGGTCTTCGCTACCACAAGTCAGTAAACTTGGGTATTTTGAAGTTCTTGGCTTTCGAGCAGACATTCAAGAACTCTCTTACTACTCTCCCAATGGGTGGTGCAAAGGGTGGTTCCGACTTCTCTCCACGTGGCAAGAGCAACAACGAGGTAATGCGTTTCTGCCAGGCTTTCATGACAGAGCTTTATCGTCACATGGGTCCAGACGAGGATGTTCCAGCTGGTGACATCGGTGTAGGTGGCCGTGAGGTAGGTTACCTCTTCGGAATGTACAAGAAGTTGACACACCAGTTCCAGGGCGTCTTGACCGGTAAGGGTCAGGAGTTCGGTGGTTCATTGATCCGTCCTGAGGCTACAGGTTACGGTAACGTATACTTCCTCTGCAACATGCTCGCTACCAAGGGTATTGACATCAAGGGCAAGACTGTTTTGGTTTCAGGTTCAGGTAATGTAGCCCAGTACACTATGGAGAAGTTGCTCCAGTTGGGTGCTAAGCCAGTTACATGTTCAGATTCAGACGGTTACATCTACGACCCAGACGGAATCGACCGCGAGAAGCTCGATTACATCATGGAGCTCAAGAACGTAGAGCGTGGCCGTATCAAGGAGTATGCAGAGAAGTATGGTGTAAAATATGTTGAGGGTGCTAAGCCTTGGTTTGAGAAGGCAGACATCGCTCTCCCATCAGCTACTCAGAACGAAATCAACGAAGAGGCAGCCAAGGCTCTCATCGCCAACGGCGTAATCGCAGTAAGCGAGGGTGCCAACATGCCTACTACTCCAGAGGCTATCAAGGTATTCCAGGATGCTAAGATTCTCTACTCTCCAGGTAAGGCAGCCAACGCAGGTGGTGTTGCCGTATCAGGTCTTGAGATGAGCCAGAACTCAGAGCGTCTGAAGTGGTCTCGTGAGGAGGTTGATGCTAAGCTCCACGACATCATGAACGATATTCACGCTAACTGCGTGAAGTATGGTACAGAGCCAGACGGTTACGTAAATTACGTAAAGGGTGCAAACGTAGCCGGCTTCCTGAAGGTAGCTAAGGCTATGATGGCTCAGGGCATTGTATAAGGCTAGAAAATTTTTAAACAAAATTAACACAATAGAAAAATAGGAAATTAGGAAATAGCGGGTCTGTGACAGATCCGCTATTTTTTGTGTCTACTCCTTCCCCCACTCCTTCTTTACATCAAAGCAGGGACAAGCTTTGTTGGCAAATTCATTATGACCATGAATCGTGGCTAACGGATATTCCTCCTTCAGCTGCTCGATGAGCGAGCGCATTGCCGCTTTCTGGTCTCGGGTTCTTGTATCCTTCGGCTTGCCTTTCTTTGATAAGCCGCCGATGTAGCAAATGCCTATACTGATGGAATTATGGCCCTTGCAATGGGCGCCAACCTCCTCTATCGCACGGCCTACATGAATGCTGCCGTCACGATAAATCACGAAATGATAACCTATGCAGCGCATTCCGCGCTCCCGGTGCCAGCGGTCAATATCCGCTACGGTGAAGTTGCGACCTTCCTTGGTCGCACTGCAATGAATGATGATTTCCCTTATCTTACGCATGATATTGAATATTAATTATTGAAAAATAAGCAGATAATTGAAGGGGATTCCGTCAACACCCAAATCCCTGATAAACAGATTGATTCTGCACGGTAGATGCTTTTTCTTCATCCTCTTGAATTCCTCATCCAACAACTGGCAAAATTCATTATAGCATTTTTCTGATTGCGTAACGATTCCGGTATAATGAGACCTGCCCAGAATAATACTCTTGTTTCTCAGACGTAGCGGACCGTTGCCAGGCACGAAGCGAGCTCTGCGCCTAACAGTACGAGGCACGTAATGGGATCTTAACAGAATAACAGGCTTGATCACAATTTCATATTTTCCTCTTTCATACTTATTTTTCTTCTTTGTCTCCGACACCTTCTTTTGCTTGGTAGGAATGAGAGAAATCTTATAACGTCCTGCTGGCAAATGACGGTTAGGACGTTCTAAGGTGTCGCAGAAAATCTTGCCACCTATAACCATTGTGCCATCCACACTCCATGGAGTGAAGCGACGGCGGAATATATTGATGTTCATGATAATTTACAATTAATAATTGATAATGAATAATTGGATCAAGGCCGGCCATTAAGGCTGATTTAAGAACCGAAAACCAAAATGACCGGAAATGACCATGACCGGAAATGACCGGATTTTATATGATAGAAGTAACTTTCTGATAACGCTTGTCTGGTAAAATACTGATCAAACCTTGACGCTTCCAATTCTTCAGCATCTGCCTTACCGTCTCATGGGTAGCAGTTGCGCCCTTTACGGCAACACTCTGCTGCTCTGCCTGCTCAAAGGTGAAAGTTACGTCAAGACGTTCGAAGATGGAATCATTCTTACCTCTATGTGTACGATCGTAGGGCGACTGACTGCAATAATTCTTGGATGAGAAAGCCTCTTCGATTCGGCTACGAAAGAAGTAGAGCGCATTATCCAACTGATAATCAGCCAGCACATCAAAGACATTCAGCATAGCTGGTGTCTGCGTCTTTACGAGCATTCCCTTCCACAAATCAGGCGACTCCTTCAGCTGTTTCTCGGCTCCATTGAAACCATGCTTCTGAATCAGCGTTTCCAGAACCTTGCAGAGCATGATGCAGGTCATCATTCTCATGGTGGTTGGACAGATACGGAAACGCTGGCGGGCTTTCACCTTGTCATCATTTTTCATCGTCTCCAGTCTGATCTGTTCCAGCCATTCCCTACCTTTATCCTCCAGCTTGGGCAGAACCACCTCACCGGTCAGCAAAGGCAGAAGATGAGCAATCTGAATGATGCGGTCGCGCTGACGTTCGTTCATTACATGCATGTTGTCAGAAAGTGGAGTGAAGGTATTATCGGGCGTTTTTGCCACGATGATACGGCTTTGGAAACCATCCGTATAATTGCTTACTACTCGATAGAGCGCATCAGGCGTTCCACACATCACTACGTTCCATAACAGTCTGTCTATATGAACATTCACTGCATCTGCACTTCTAGCTTCACGCTCATAGCTTGTTCCGTCGTAAGCCTGTCTCAACATGACTGAAAAGTCGCTCATTGCCGATTTCCACTTCTGTGCTACGGTGTCAGCTTCCGGAGTAAACGAGAAGGCGTGCTTGCCTTCCGTGTTAGCCAGTCGTTCAGCCAGATTTGCCACCGTATTGTTCAGTGTCAAGCATCTTACAGGCAGTTTCGGCTCTTCCGGCTGCTCCTTCTTGTTCTTGGCTGCACGTTTCTTGGCTCGCCATTCATCCTCCTTCTGCTGATACATTTTGTCCATTTCCTTCACTTCCGAAGTCCATGCGTCAATCACGGGGTCAATACTACCCTTGCCAGATGCAAAATCTCCGGCGATGTAGGAGATGAGGTTCAGCGAGTTCATCTTGCCGTGAACGGAAACCTTCACGCCCGTTGCGAGCATTCCGATGGCAGGACAGATGGCTGTGATTACAGGCAGTGCCAGTGCCGGACCCACTGCGCTGATGGAATCCCGAATGCCTTGCGGCAACTTAGGCAGCGCATTATAATAGAACAGATCATCCTTGGCGTTAGCCTCGTCCAGCGCATTTACCAGCGCCTCATTGTCAGCCGCCGAACCACCACCCGCATTTCCCTGCTTCATTCGTTCCTGACGGATGGCAGAGAGCACATCCTTCAGTCGCTTAGGCATTTGCGTGATTTTCTCGTTCAATGCCGAGTTGATGCAAGCCATCTTTTCCTGTTCGGGAAACCCATCGTAGCAGGGAATAATCTGAGCCAGCTGATTGCGGTCAAAACCACAGATGTGGCGCAGATTCACAGCCAGTTCAAAGGTCAGCGTATTGCGGTTGGAGCGCATCGGCTCCTGCCCATCATTATACATCTGCCACCACTTCTTAATGATTTCCCCATAAGGAATCCCGAGATAATTGTCCTGAGCAGCAGAAGTAGTTGAAGCAGAAGAAGCTGCTGCAGCAGAAGTTGACGCAGCAGAGGCAGAAGCAGTAGAGGCTGAAGCAGCAGAAGTAGAATTTCTCGAATTCTTAAATTCCTGCCCCTTAAAAACCCCTTGAGAATCCTTCTTGAATTCTTCCTTCCAAGGCTCATAATGCTTGTTTGCCTTGTGCGCCCCTTCCGGCAGTTCCTCCTGTCCGTATCTTTCACGCTCTTCCAGGACTTTCCCTTCAGCAGCCACGGCAGCCTCATCATATTCATCCTTGAAGAGTCGTGGCGAAAGGAATAGCAAATCTTCGTCATCCGATGTGGTCGTGAAATAAACCCGATTAATGTCGTGAGCCGAAGTATCCATTTCGCACTTGAGCATCGTAGCAATCCTCACCTGATTCTCCAAGATAGTCTTGCCCTTTTCGCGTTCAAACACCGCATGTCCGCCCTGTCGAGCACTGCGTTCCAGCATCAGCAGACCATACTTGTCCGGTTCTTTCAGCAGCAGCTTGGCAGCCTTGGCGAAAGCCTCCGGCTCATCCATATCAAATCCGAAAGCACCGCTTGGCAGTTTCATTCCCTTCACCACGCCTTGCGGATAATGGCCGGAATAATTAAACTGTACCAGTCTCCGTTTCGCAGCATCGTTTCCGGCACGAGCCAGGCGAAGATTCGCCTTCTGCTCATTGCTTCCACGCAGCTGCTTATACTCCTCTTCCGAGGTGATGGAGCGGGCAACCTTGTGCCCGTTCTCCACCTTAATTAAATAACAACTCATCTATCTTATTACTTATCGTTTTAATTGATAATCCACTAAAGCATCAGCCCCTTCTGCTGACTCAACAGTCAGCGTTTGGGCGATGTTGAGTCCCTCATGGCAGAACACCTTCAGCGTGAGCTGAATAGCCCCATCCTTGGTCTTGCTCAACCGACCATGCGCCAGTTTCTTAATCAGTTCCGACTGGCTTTTCGGCTTAGAAACTGCTACGAAATCAAATGTTCCGTCTTGCATTTGCTGAGCCACACCATGACGGCGAAAAGCTTCTACAACCCCCTGATTTACAGAATCAGGACTGAAGAGGAAATACTGCTTATCATCATAGTAAGCTATTCCACCGAGCTGCACATGCTGGCAGCCGTTATTATTCACCTGCTGGTTCTGAACATTGTTCTGAACCTTATTATTTTTCTTTGCATTCATAAAATCTTAAATTAAAATTGAAGATGAACGAAAGAAGTGTCGTAAGTTTCAGTTTGCGCAAATTATCCCGGGACAATTCTCACGCCACCTATTTCAATTCAAGATTAATTACTTGCCAAGTTTCTCAATGTCTGTAACGAGGATGTCTTGGTAAACCTGACCATTATACTCACGAGTCGTGAATCGGAGCGTAACCGCCACCAATGTTCCCGGAGCGAACTTACACTGGGCAATGTTGCCCAGCATTGCAGCAGCATACTGGTTCTCATACTTGCCGCCCATCTCCTGGAGAATGATGTTGCATTTCATCATCTGTCCGTTCTCACTTTTCTGACTCTGTACAGCGAAAGCCTCACCCTGCTGCACCACTCTCATAAACATTCCGTTCATAATCTATAAACCGCAAGGTCTAACTGACAGTATCGGCGAATCGGTACCACTATAGCGCATGAATCGGTACCATCATAGCACTGCATTCGGTACCATCGTATCACTTGAATCGGTACCATCATAGCGCCCCAATCGGTACCAAAAAGATGTAAAGTTCTGCTCATGTATAATAATAACCGCCTATCTTTGCAGAAGAATTTTTAAATCTGTATAGATATGGCACAAAGTAATGTAAACATGAGCAAATTAAAACGTTCATTTCAAATGCTAGCGGCAAAAATACCGCAACGCACCATTTGCGAGCAACTACACATGGGACGTGGCGTACTGAACCGTTACAAGACCTTGGCGGATTCCCAAGGTTTGTCCTATGGCGTGATAGGCCGCATGAGTGACGGGGAAATAGAATCTTTCCTTCAGTTGTCCAAACCCACAGCAGCCCCATCTTCCCAACGTCAGGTGCTGGACGGGCTGTTGCCTGAATATGTGTCAGACTTGTCGCATAACCGCTACCTCACCATTCAAGCCCTGCACGAGTCATACAAGAAGGAGCATCCCGACGGATATGGATACACCCAGTTCAAGAAGTCAATCCGTAAGTATCAGTACTCACACAACCTCAGCTTCCATAACACCTATATTCCTGGGGAAGAGATGCAGATTGACTTCGCCGGCGATACCCTGTGGCTTACCGACCCGAAGACAGGTGAGCTAACCAAGGTTGTCGTCTTGGTCTGTATCCTGCCATACAGCGGCTTGGGATTTGCCAAGGCTATGTACAACGCTTCCATGGAGAACTTCTTCGGCGGTATATCCGATGCCTTCTCTTACTTCGGCGGAACAACTCGCATAGCCAAGAGTGACAACATGAAGCAGTGGGTGAAGAAATACGACCGCTACGAGCCAGCGTTCAATGATGCAGCCGTGGAATGGGCCGCCTACTACGATACAACCCTCCAAACCTGCAGGGTTCGCACTCCCAGGGACAAAGGTCCAGTCGAGGGACTCGTCCAAAAGACCTACAATGCCGTCTACGCTCTGCTACATGACGAGGTGTTTTACAATCTACCGAGTATGAATGCCCGTATCTATGAGTTGATGGACGGCTTCAATGAAAAGCCGTCCAGAACGACAGGGAGAAGCAGACGTGACATCTTCGAGGCGGAAGAGCAACCTACGTTGGGCAAACTGCCCATGACTCCATACCGCTTCAGATATCGCAAGGAGGTGAAACTGTCCGGTACCTATCACGTCATGGTTGACAAGCACAACTATAGCGTGCCATACCAGTATGTCGGGCAAAAGGTGAGCGTACTGTGGGACTTAGATACCGTGGAGGTTTACTCCGGGAGTTCTCGCATAGCCATCCATCAGCGTCGCCAAGGATCTGGATACAGCACGCTTGACGAGCATATGCCAGACAAACATCTTGCCTACAAGCACGGACAGGGATATAACGCCGCCTATTTTCTGGAGGAGGCAGCATTGGTTGGCAGCAACACCACTTCCGCAGTCCAATCCATCCTCAATCGCACGAAGCATGTCGAGCAGTCGTACAAGTCCTGCCAAGGAGTCCTGTCTCTCAAGCGCAAGTATGGCAAGGAGCGCCTGGAGAAGGCCTGCAAGCGTCTGGCAGGTTGTTCATCCATCACCTACACGACCATCCGCAACGTATTGGAGAAGAACCTTGACCAAGTTGACGGGGAAGAAACAGTCTCAAATGTGCCACAGAACGACTATGTGAGAGGCGCGGAGGCATTTATGAACATTTAAACATATATAGTAACATGAACTTACAAGAAACCATCATACAACTCAACGAGTTGAAACTCAGAGGTATGTCATCCTCCTTCGAGGCCATGACCAGCCTTCCTGTACAGAACCGCCCATCCCTGGAAGTCGCCATCTCCAAGATGGTGGATGCAGAGGTGCAGGACAGACGAGATCGAAAGACCGCCATGTATCTAAAAATCAGCAAGCTTAGATATACGGCACTCTTAGAGGATGTCATCTGTGGAACAGACCGCAACTTCACCAAGGATGACCTTGCCGCCATTGCCGACTGTGCCTTCATACGCAGACATGAGAACTTGCTCATACAAGGAAAGTGCGGCTGCGGAAAATCCTTCCTTGCCTGTGCCCTTGGAAGACAGGCTTGCATGCTAGGCTACAGAACTCTCTATCTCAATATGAACAGCTTTGTGGAGAAAGTTGCACTCAGCAAGCTGGATGGGTCGTACCTGAGGATGATAACCAATCTGGAAAAGTATGACTTGCTCATATGGGATGACTTCGGGTTGCAGCCAATGGATGACAAGACCAGACTCGCAATGCTTCAAATCCTAGAAGAGAGATACGAAAGAAAGTCCGTCATTATCGCCTCACAGCTTCCCATTGCCAAATGGTATGATTACATAGGTGATCCTACCTTGGCAGATGCCATTATGGACCGTTTGGTGGCAAATGCAAGTAAAATAGAGTTAAAAGGCGATTCTATGCGCCAGAAATTGAAAAAATAAATTACCTTTGCAAATTGAAAAGCAGAACTGAAATCTTGGTACCGCTTGCAGCGATACAAGCGGTACCGATTGCAGTGATAGCATGGTACCGATTACACCGCTACGCTTGGTACCGATACAGCGCTATCGTCAGTCTAACCTTCCTTTAAGGTTTTCTTTAATCCGCCCAACCTTGCTAAAGCTGGTGCAAAGATAGCAACACTTTCGATGCGGCGGAATAGTTGGTGAAAGAATGCCCCCTCATCTTTTCACCACTTTTTATTTCAGCTCCGCTTCAAGGATGTTTTTCATCACGATAAGCAGGCTGACGGCTCCGTCGCCCCCACAGGCCATTCGCCGTTCATATTCCTTATTAATAAGGTCGAAGAAGAGTTTCAGATAGAACCGCTCCGTAGCTTTCTTCATCTTCTTCCCGTCTCTGATATTCCTCAGCGTAGGATAGTTGATGCTGCTGTCGAGCCTTGCCAGTTTGCTGTGCGTATAGCCCAGCTTGATGACGGCTTCATAGGCAATGCCCAGAGCCGTAAGCTGATGTTTTTTTCTGCCATGATTCCTGATCGGTTTGCGAGAGAAGCCGTGGATTCCCGATGGCCATCTTCAATCACGTTGTGAGGTTCCCCGCCTCCGCTCAGGTTAATACTAAAATAAAAACACTCGGAAATGAGAAAACTGATTCCCAAATCCGAGTGCAAAGATAAGATAAAATTATATAAGTGCCTAAAAACAAAATCGGTCATTCCCGGACGACCGAAAATGACCGAAAAAGACCAGCATTTTTACTGGTTACCAAAGGGTTACCCTTTCTTCCTTTTCAATTTTCATAAAAACATTTTTAAAAACATATAAAGCCTTTCAACGCATTTTTTATGTTTTTATACGATAGAGAGTCCATCTTTTTTGTCCCTCAGCAGTAATTTTCAACTCCTCAATTAGTGATTTGATTTGAATTTGAATTTTACGTAAAGGAATCTCTTTACCTATTCGTTCATGAATATCTGTTACAGAGCAAGGCCCATAAATTTTAAGGTCCTCCATTATAAGTTCCTTCAATCTGTAATTTTCAATCCTCTTCAATGTAGTTTTCCCCTTGTATTGACTATCTTTCAGAACTCTAGGATCAACTTGATATTCTTTAGATTTCGAACGTTTATCGGTAGCAACCACATACCCTTTTTCTATCAAAGGATGTAACCAAGAGCGCAAGGCATCAGCATCTTTCAAATGAAGTAATTTGATGAGCCCTGTAGCCGTAATACTTTCATTTTGAGCAATCAGGCCAAGACAGATAAGCTGCTTTTGTTTAAAAAGCATATTTCTCTCAGCATGATCAATAACCTTTATCATCTCCTGACTTATAATTCGACGATCAATTCTAACCTTAACCCAATCTTCACCTTCTTCTACATAAGGGACAGTCTTGCCATTAGACAACAATGTTTCATACATCATATCATATCCAGAACCTTCCCGCTCCATCAGGTGCAAAGCATAGAAGATTCCCGCCATGTGTTCGTTTCGTTTTTTGGTGCTATGAAGAATATTCTCCACAGTTATTCCAAGTGGTAACCGACCAGGATTAACTATCTCCATATATTCCGGATAGATATTGATGAATATATCACCACGAATGGTATAAGGCCTATGAACAAGAGCGTTGGATATCAACTCTCTTATAACACTCTCTGGATATGCAGGTATATTACGTCTGAACATTCCATCGCTGATTTCTGAACTTTCGCGCCATTCAGGAACCTCATTCCAAATTTCATTTATCTGCTCATATGGAGTCTTGCTAAAATCATCCCATAACCATTTATTAACTTTGTCCCCATATGAATCATATTTAATTACTTGAATCACAGGGGCATTCATAATTCTTCCTCTTTGTGTCTGCTTGCCTATAAATAATACACCTAACTGCGTCATCTTGTCAGAATCAGCATCAGTCATATAATAATAATCCAGCAATTCTTTTACATCCTTCTGTTTTACAAAAGAAGAGACACGATCAGAATGCTTGATAAGATACAAAAAATTATTCAGTTTCTCCTCATCAGCATCATGCCAGCTGAAAGTAGAAATTATATCCTCCCAGTTCAAACATCCTTTATCTGCAGCCAGACGAGCAATATCTTCCGACCCCACAGGCATACTATTATCACCTATACGAATATAAATTTTACCGGAAGAAGTCACCGCAATAGCACTAGGGTTTCTCTGAATATGAAGGCGTACAAATTCTCCTCCATTCTCTGCAATAATGATTTCTGCTGAAATACTAACCCCATGCGTTAATCCGGAAATTTTATTCACTATAATCGTAGGAAGTTCTTCTGGAATAGCCTGTTCTTTAGGAGGTAATGTTTCTCCGTCTTCTATTCCTATATCCATACAACCACCCTGAGCATTACTAAAAGCAACACAATCCTTGGCTAGTTCAGGAAAATCAGCCTTTTTCCCAAAAACCGTCATTAACGACTTAGCATCATATATCGAATTTTCTTTCATTTTTCAAAATCCTATAGTTTTTTAAATACTTCTACCATCCCATTGTAAGCAGAATCATTGTAAGGCTGTTTGCAAGGGTTCGTATAATCCTCGAAACTAGACTTTGCAATTTTTGCGAATCCCTTTACTTCCTCATACTCTTTTAAAGTAGGTCTTTTTATAACCCCAGCATCTATGGCAGCCCTTACAGGCATAGCCAGATCCTTAGGCTTCTTTTTTACCGATTGATATTCCCTAATCTTAGAAAGAATAACATCAGTTTGAGAAGGTTCTTTTACAAAAGGACACCCAGGAGAGGTTAAATCTTCTGTTGATGAATAATTATCAAACCATCCTTCAGGATATTTTACGTCTAACCTATATTTATCTGCATTACCTTTAAGTATATCTTCGATAATACAAATCTTGTCAAGCGTATAGAAGAATAGAGTTTCTTCTTCCTTTGTTAAACCATTAAGATGATGCATAAAATATTTGGCAACGTGTTCGATTCCATCTTTGTATTGCATACGTTGCATCCAACTTTTACCGAGAGTGGTTTCTCTAAAGCTAGTAATCAGATTATTGCGTTCTTCTTGCAAAACTTCAAGATTGAGCGGAGATGGAGACTCATCCAATATATCCTTTATTTCAGGCAAAGAGTCCTCATACGACATAAACAAACGATAGAGAAAAGCAATCTGTTCACATCCTTTAGGATAATTAGAAGTCTTAGGCTGTACAGAAATAAAAAAATTAAGCCGACTGTTATATTCTTCAATTAGGCTCCCAATAAACATATTTACAAAATTCCTTATACTTTCATCAGCCATATTGTATTCTATTTTACCACAAGCAGTATCAATGAACTGAGGTGAATCCAACGTATAATGATCAAAAGCTTCCTGACCTAAAATTTCCCTTAACATGGCACTGTAAATAGAAGATTTCAGAACTTCTCTCACATTTGGCCAGTTACCTTGGCGAACTATAAGACATTTGCTCTCATCAAGCAGATACTTAGAATAATCAACTTTAGTACAACGTGGGCAGATAAAAGAGAGTAATTCAGCATCGTGTCTTAGTTTAGTCTCAATATTCCACATTTTCTTAACAAAAAAATAGAGCGAGGCTATGAATTCTAAACTCTCTGTTTGAGTAAAGAATAATTCTGCATACGATTTCAGAAAGTCCAAATCTTCTATTTTTACATACAAGAGTTTTTCTTCATAATCTTTTTCTTCGGAAACACTCTTGCGACGACAGAAAGTTTCATATTTCTGTTTATAAGAATGTACCTCTTCTGTTTCAAATCCCAAATGAACATAGTAAACATCACAAAACGTTCTCCAATATTTCTGGTGAAGTTTGGTGATGTCAAATATCATTGACTGTGTTTCTGTCAAGGGCATAAAACTACTCATAGGCATAAATGATTTTTATAGGTTTACAGAATTATCTATTGTTTTAGAACTATATAGGCAAAATATG
This sequence comes from Segatella copri, assembly GCF_026015465.1. GTDB lineage: Bacteria > Bacteroidota > Bacteroidia > Bacteroidales > Bacteroidaceae > Prevotella > Prevotella copri_E. Next base: position 251,958 of record NZ_JAPDUQ010000002.1, on the reverse strand, counting down.
GGTTCAGAGAATCAAACAACATTCCTGCTTAATTTCTTCTGCAATCTCCTCAATTGGGGCTTGTATGAGTTCGCTCCCTTCAAAATCTCCCAAATCAAGAACTTCTCCCATTGCCTTGAGCAGACGAGCATAAAAGTTCTTATCTCCCGTAAGATGCTGCCAAAAATCAGAACCACACAACACAGGATAATGTGTAGCTATCGTCTTATAATAATCAGAAAGATTATCTTTCTCACCATATAAAACTCCTACTACGAGATCCTCAAACTGTAAGTCTAAACTTGGCTGGCTTATAAGAGGTTTGAAATAACAGAGAACAGAGGCAATATCATCCTTGTTTATCGTTTTGACTCCTGCCTTGAACTGACAGAATTTACGGCGACCATCAACAGCATCAACAAATTCGAAATCAATACCATCAAAATTGGATGCTCCTCCGGTAACTTCCTGAAGCAGGGAAACTAATGACTGAACATTTTGTTCGCTACTTGCATCAATAACCTTATCATATATATATGGATAAACTAAAGCCTTAGCTAAACCAATAATTTGAGAATCTTCCTTTATGAATGCTGCAAGATAGTTGATTAGAAACGGATTTATATCAAAGCTACTCAGATGAAGCTTATTCAGATTCTTCAAATGATTAGGAATGATAATAGAACGGAAATATTGCTTTCCACTTTCTATAATTGCTTGTTTTTGCTGTTCTGTCATTTCCTTATATATTAAATTTTATATTTATAGCCTGCTTTTTATAGCAGAATTGCCTTCAAAGGTACAAAATAATTGCGAAACATCTACATTTTATTATAAATATTAACACAAAAATGTAGAAAAAGACTTACCTAGGGATTTTACCTTTTATACAAGGAAATGAGTATAAAAGCTGATTATGTAAATAATGCTTACCGCCCCAAAACAGAGCAATATTAAAGGAAGAAACTATTCAAAGGATAATAACATAAAAAATACTTAGGATAGCCATGTTCGATATTTTTACTCTTCTATATAAAGAAGCAAAAGAACTGATATCAAAGTGGTTTTATAGATTTCCAAAGGGAAAAACGCAAAAATGCTCTTCCTCACATCAATTCATGCTCCAAAGAAAGGGCATTTATGGCTGAAATGAGAGCGAAGGGAAGGCGAAAAGTGGGGCAAAAAAGCAACGATATTGTAGGAAAGGACGCTGACATATGTAGTTTATTCCCATACATTTATATACAGACAAAAAAAAATAAATGTCTTATTATAAATCATTAATACAAAACAAATTACAAGTACAATACTAGCATAAAAGAGTATTAATTAAAGCCTCAGAATCCGGTCATTAATGCCCGGTCATTTTCGGTCATTAAGGTTTTCGGGGGCGAAAAAGAGAGCTATAATATAATATTAAAATATTTAATATATATTATAGGGGCTAAATGACCGGAAGTGATTTTTCTTAATGACCGATAATGACCGGTCACTAATGACCGGATGCAGCCCGTTGCCATGAATCTCTTCACCTACTCTCGAAAGGCTCCATTTCACAAGATTCCGGAAAACTGAATTCAAGTTGCCGGAAAAGTATTGCTTCCTACAGCGCTTTTTCGTACCTTTGCACCAGCAATCGAAAGAAAGCTATTTTGTACCTAAAGGCGGTCATCTATGAAGACCGAGACAGGGAACAAAAGATGACAGGCGCCGGTCATCAATGAAGACTCTGAAAAGGACAAGAAAAAGCATCTGGGAAATTGTGATTTAATAAACTCTTTAAAGCATAACATAGTATGATTAATTACAGCATCGTAATGCGTAGCGTGAACGCAAATCTTCTGGAAATCAACCAGGCGAAGTCACGCATCAACCAGGCGAAGAAGGAGGGTAAGAATCCTGACCAGAAGGACCTGGAACTCGTGAAGACTGAGAAGCAGAATGCTTTCGCCATCTCACAGTACACTGACATCATGACCATCGAGAAGTTTGCCAAGCACATCACCTCTCATGGCAGTGTCTATTCGAGAGCCGACATCAGCGCCATCCTCTACATCGCCGTAGACTGCATGCGTGAAATGTTGCTCGAGGGCAAGAAAATCCGTCTGGGCGACCTCGGTGATTTCTCTCTCCTTCTCACCTCGAAGGGTGCCGAGGATGCTGACAAGTTCACCGCTCAGAACATCACCGGCGTGAAGGTTCAGTGGGAGCCTGGTCAGGAGTTCAAGAACCTTCGCGATGACGCCGAGTTCAACCTCGTAGCCAGCCGCAGTGCTCAGGCAGCCGTTATCAAGGCGATTAAGGAGGGTAAGACCAACGTTGACCTCAACGCGCCAACTACTCCGGATAATACGCCAGGCGGTTCTACCCCAGGTGGTTCAAACACCGGTCAGACCGGCAGCGATGGCCAAGGCTCTGAATCAGGCGGCGGTACTACCGGCAAGGACAATACTGGCGACGGCCTCGAATAGCCCAAGGATAGACTGGCTAGGGTGCTAACCCCTAGCCCAGCCTATCCGCCCACAAAAAATTCAACATTCAACACTCAACATTCAACATTCAAAAAAGATGAAAGCGAACACTTGGAAAACAATTCTTCAGATAGCCATCAGCATACTGACCGCTATCGCTACTACGCTTGGAGTAACGAGCTGCATGGGATAAAAACCAAAACGACCGCTCACCTCAATATGAGGAGAGCGGCCATTTTTGTTCTACCGAGAATTCCGGTCATGAAGGGTCAAAGTCATGAAGGGTCATTATCATTTTCAAACCGGTGTATCGGTGGCTGAATCATTGAAGAGGGTGGCGGGCATATCTATTTTCCCAGTTGGGAGGGGAATGAAAAGGAATGATTTTCCGGAATCTGACGGAACGAAAAAGCCCCCGATGCATCTCGCACCAGAGGCTCAAGAGTTCATTTAATTTTTATGAAGCACAACCAACTTTTGGTTGCACATCGTTCAAACATACTGTAAAACTGGTTTATCTATCAAGAGACCAGCGTCTAAATCTCCTTTTATTTTGGCAATGCCTTGCCTTATTCTTTTCAAGCTCTTGGCCTGTGGCACCTTGATGCCAGCGGCATATTGCCTGAGCAATGATGCATTCATACCGATATACTTTGCAAAAGCGGAGATACTAATCGTAGTATTAACTATGTTTAAGCTTTCTGACCATCAGAAAACGGTTGCTTGTAAATCCGCTTTAATATTGCTCATGCAGGCGTTGAGTCGCTGATGTCCCCGGCACGGAATCGTGTCGGGGACTGAGTTGAGTTATCGAACATGTTAGCTATGCTAACTGCAATGCACTGATGCGATTGCTTATTTCCTTGACTGCCTGGTTAAAAATGCCTTTCTGCTCCTGGTTGAGCGTATAAATCTTTCCACGCACCTGATATCCGTTGAGACGCTGCAAAAGCCATGATGCGCTCTTATTGAAATAGGTCTTGGCAATATAAGAGATAGGAAGCAGTTTGTAATCCTCCGCATCTATCTGGCTTCGGAGAGCTTTCATTTCGCTCTCCAGGCGAGTTACATTCTCCTCCACGAATGGTTTTGCCACTTCAGCAACAGCATCCTTATCCATCTTTTCCAACTTAGCGATAATTTCTTTTTTTCGCTCTTCGCTCCTTGCATCGGTATTACCAGCAAGAGACTGATATTCCTCCAATAAAATCTTAATATTTTCCATATCAATAATATATTTTATAATCTCCTCCCAAAGGAGGGGAAGTGAAACTTTACTTTCTATTCTTCATCAGTCTTGAAAGGTCATCTAAGAGATAATCAAGTCTCTTTTCGATTTCCTTCTGTGAAAGACCGGTGAATTTCACGATTCGGAGAAAGTCTTCGATTTCCTTCTTCTTTCTCTCGATTTCATTTTCTAAATCTTCTTGCATAGCTTAAAAATCTACTTGATTAAACATGTTCCTTAACTCGATTGCAAAGGTACATAATAATTTTAATATGTACAAATATCCCATAATAAATTTATTATGTATAACACATTTTTAACGTCTTGATACGGGAAATGAGCGGAAAAAAAGCGTATCTTTGCAGGAAAGAAATGTTTCACCTATTTATATATATAAGGTATGGAAAAGATAATAAGTAATAAGGCAGCCTCCTTTGTCAGCATGGAGCTTGCCAGATATGCGCTGGAACGGGCAGACCTGAGAGCCAGCAGCATCCTGACCGCTATCGCTACTACGCTCGGAGTAACGAGCAGCATGGGATAAAACAAAAACGAGGGTGTGTCACAAGCCACACCCTCTCTTTTTTTGTTTCTACCTAAAAGCCGGTCATGAAGGGTCAAAGTCATTAAGGGTCATTATCATTTTCAAACCCTAAAGATTCCGGTCATTTCCGGTCATGGTCATTTCCGGTCATTTTCATTTTCTTATGCCTTGCCCCCTAGAGAAAAATCAAACCGGTGTATCGGTGGCTGAATCCTTGAAGAGGTCATCGGCTGATGGAATCTCATCTTCATCAAACCACTTCTTCAACTTGTCCTGAGCCTTTGCTTTTACATCTTCTGAAACCTCACCCCAAACTTTCTTGAGCACAAACAGCAATACGGCAAGGTCATCGCCCAAACCGGCAATAGGTATGGCGTCTGGAATCACATCGAGCGGACTGATGAGATAACCCAAGGCTCCTACAATCAGAGCCTTGTCCTTCAGCGAAACCTTGTCACTCTCTAACGTATAATAGAGAATGAGCGCTGTATAAACCATCTTGGCACCGGCACGTTTGGCAACATGCGAAATCTTCTCGACAAATGCACGCTGGGTGAATTTGTCCTTATAGTCCATAAAGTCTGGTAATGTCATACTACTTATAGTTTATAGTTTATAATTTATAGTTTACAGTTACGACCGCTTCTCGTAGAAGAGGACTGCCTTGATGAAGGTCTCCATCTTAGGCTCCTTATGATGGCTCACGCGATAGGCGATGATCATCTGAAGAAGTGCCTTGACAAAACACGCCAGCAGCAGACCGATGATGACGGCTATGACCGTGGCGAGCATCTTGCCGTTGTCGTAGACGGGTGACTTGTCCGGGAAACAGGACAGCACCAGTACGGGGAGGACGGTGATGAAACCGCCGATGGTGAGCTGGCTGCGCTTGGAACCGCCCATGTCGAGTATTGCCTGCTTATCGAAAAGATAATCATCCAGCTCCATACGGGTAATGCCGTAGTTCTCAAACTTTGGAAAATCGGGCTCATTGCCATATTTCTCAATCTTGCCCGTTACCTTATGTTCGAAATCATCTAATATCTGCTTTTCCGGTTCTCTGAGTTTCATAATCTTGCTAGTTTTTAAAATCGTTTAAAAGTGAATGCATCTTATACCTTATTATATATAAAGGCTGCGATGCAGAAAAAGAAAAAGAAAACAGTGCCCCTGTAAGCCGAGTTCTGTGTTCTTACATCAGATATGCTGTTATGCTGTGTTCATATCAGATATAAGAATGTCTGTCATTTATCTAGTCCCAAAGTCACCCTTGGGCTCAAGCACTCTACCCTCCACAGCAGCCCTAAGGCAATCGGACGAGCCGCCCTCAATCTGCGGTATACATGAGCTTACAGCTCCCAGATGGCACAGCCTGGCGATCACCCGCCAGCTGGTGGTCTCTTACACCACCTTCTCACCCTTACTCTCACCACCCCAGACTGGACAAACGGGATAAGTGAAAGCGGTTATTTTCTTCTACCGACACCTACTGTCACCAATAGCTTCTAGTTTCGGAAGTGGGATGCTCTATGCTGCCCGGACTTTCCTCTCGCACCTGAAAGATGCCAGCGACAGACCGGAGCACTGCTTTCGACATGCAAAAGTACAAAAAACTTTTGATACTATCGCATGATTCCTCACTTTTTTATGCATCATTAATTATTCGCAAGGCTGTTTTTCACTCTTTTCCCCGGTAAAACCGAGTTTCTGAGTCCCTATTGTTTAACAGATATTTATCAATCAGCAGAAGATAGTTACATATACAGAACTAACGTTTTCGTGCTTACATTCAAATATTTGTAAATTTAGGGAATTTCTTGTTTAATAGCCGTTAAAGTGTTAATTTGAAATGTTAAAACGGAATAAATTTATGCACAGAATGAAGCGTATCTCAAAAAATGACCCTATATTTGCAACCGGAAAACAGAGCGGTGCATGACAAGCTGACTTTTGGCATGATATTAGCTGTTGCAGTTCCAAGGAAAAGAAAAGTAAACAATAAAAAAATAAAGAGACATGAAAAAATTAAGTAATTATGTTGTGGCTGTGCTCTGCGTTGGTTCGCTCGCATTTTCAGCCGGTGCTTTCATGAAAGTAAATGCTACACCTGCAGCTACCGCTGCGCCAGCAGGGCAGCCTGTAGACTTAACCTATGCTGCCGAGAAGGCGCTGCCTGCTGTAGTACATATTAAATACGTACAGAACTCGAAGGTGAAGACGGTAGATGTGCAGGACGACCCATTCGGAGGTTTCTTCGACCCGTTCGGCTTCTTCGGCAACCCGGGACAGGGCAACGGAGGTACACGCAAGCAGAAAGTACAGACTCCGAAGAGAGAGGCTACCGGTTCGGGCGTCATCATCAGCGCAGACGGTTACATCGTTACCAACAACCACGTGGTAGAAGGTGCTGACGAGCTGACCGTAACGCTGAACGACAACCGTGAATACTCTGCACGCATCATCGGAACCGACAAGAGTACCGACCTCGCCCTCATCAAGGTAGACGGCAAGAACCTGCCTACCCTGCCTATCGCCGACAGCGACAAGGTGAAGGTGGGTGAATGGGTCATCGCAGTGGGCAATCCATTCGGCCTGAACAATACGGTTACAGCCGGCATTATCTCTGCCAAGGCACGTTCACTCGGTGCCAACGGTGTAGAGAGTTTCATCCAGACCGATGCTGCCATCAACGCAGGTAACTCGGGCGGTGCACTCGTCAACACCCAGGGCGAACTGGTAGGCATCAACGCCATGCTCTATTCACAGACCGGTTCTTACTCCGGCTATGGTTTCGCCATTCCTACCTCTATCATGAATAAGGTGGTAGACGACCTGAAGAAATACGGCAGCGTACAGCGCGTGATGCTGAGCATACAGGGAAGCGATGTGCTGAACTATATCAACGCCCAGAAGGAGAACGGCAAGGATGTGAACCTGGGAACCAATGAGGGTGTTTACATTGCCAAGGTTGATGAAGACGGCAACGGTGCTGATGCAGGACTGAAGGAAGGTGACGTGATTACCAAGGTTGACGGCAAGAAGGTGACCAAGATGGCTGAGCTGCAGGAAATCCTGAACGGCAAGCGCCCTGGCGACAAGATGAGCATCACCTACCTGCGCAACAAGAAGGCAAGCACCAAGACCATCACGCTGAAGAATGCCCAGGGTAATACTTCGGTTATCAAGAGTGCCGACCTCGACGTGCTCGGCGGCAGCTTCCGCCCTATTACTGAGAGCCAGAAGAACCAGCTCAACATCAAGTATGGTGTAGAGGTGATGAAGGTGAACAGCGGCGCCCTGAAGGATGGTGGCATTTCACGCGGTTTCATCATCCAGCGCATCAACGACAACAACATCACATCGCTCGATGACCTGCAGAAGGCTGTAAAGAGTGCTTCTACCAGCAAGGACCCAGTGCTCTACATCCAGGGTATATGGCCAACAGGCAAGAAGGCTTACTTCGCTGTTCCGCTGCAGAAAGACTAAGGGTAAGAGTTTTAAGAGAAACGTCTCATGATTGAGTAGTGAAAAAGGCTTTTTTACTGCCAAAAAACTCAAGAAACAGACAAAAAACAATAAAATAGTAGGTATTTCTGAAAAATATCTACTATTTTTTTTGGTATTTAAACAAAAAAGTGTATTTTTGCAACTACTTAAAATTTGATGCCAGCATGAGACAATTAAAAATTACTCAGTCAATTACGAATCGCGCAAGCGCATCGTTGGAAAAATATCTTCAAGATATTGCTCATGAGGAGCTGCTCTCTACAGATGAAGAGGTGGAGCTCGCTCAGCGTATAAGAAAAGGTGACCGTAGGGCATTGGAGAGATTAACAAAAGCCAATCTCCGTTTCGTGGTGTCTGTTGCCAAACAATACCAGAACCAGGGGCTCAGTTTGCCTGATCTTATCAACGAAGGAAATGTGGGGCTTATCAAAGCCGCACAGAAGTTTGATGAAACCCGAGGCTTTAAGTTCATCTCTTACGCCGTATGGTGGATTCGCCAGAGCATTCTGCAGGCCATAGCCGAGCAGAGCAGAATTGTGCGCCTTCCGCTCAACCAGGTGGGAAGCGTTAACAAGATTAACAGAGAAATGAGTAAGTTCGAACAGGAGTTTGAACGCAAACCGAGTTTAGACGAAATGGTTGACCGCGTAGACTTGCCGGAAGACAAGATAGAGGACGCCATGAAGGCTTCGTCAACAAGCCGCCACCTGAGCGTGGATGCTCCTTTTTCTGATGATGAAGAGGGCAGCATGCTCGACCTGCTGGCCAATTCGGATGATCCGACCGACAATGAACTGCTGACAGAGTCGCTGAGAGCAGAAATAGAAAGACTGCTCAAGACGCTGCCGGACAAAGACCAGAAAATCATTGCTGCCTTCTATGGCATAGGAACACCTGAACTGACGCTCGAAGAAATCGGAACCAAGTATCATCTCACCAGGGAAAGAGTACGCCAGATCAAGGAAAAAACGATAAGGCGACTCCGGAACAAAACGACAGATAAACTGCTGAAGTCCTATCTGGGATAAGGAAAGATCCTGCATGACTGATGGGGCAGACAGCACAAAACAAAATAAGACAGAAAAAGAAATGAAAATTACAAAAATTGCATTAGCATCTATTGCATTAGCATGTTTCAGCTCGCTCTCTGCATCAGCCAAGAACGAAGTTAAGACTGCATACATCTTTGGATTTGCCTCGTCGTTTAATGACTCTACAGTCTATTTCACAGACGTTCAGAAGGTTGATTCTGCCTATTTCACCCGCAAGAACAAGTTTCTGGTAAGCCGCGAGAACTATTCATACCAGTTGCGCGACTATCTGGAGCAGAAAGGTGCCGGCAACCGCACGTGTATCGTGATGTTCGACTTCAACCAGAAGAAGGCTGAAAAGAAATGGAACAAACTCTATGCAAGATACGTTCAGAAGCCAAAGGCTAAGAAGGCAAAGAACGGACAGCAGATGAACGATGCGCCTAGCCCTTATCAGGTGAAGACCATCAACCCTACAGATTTTCATTTTTCATCTGTTCAGCCAAACGATGAAGAGGTTGAAGAGGTAAAAGTGAAGAAGGCTAAAAAAGCCAAGAAAGAAAAGCGCAGAAAAGGCGCTAAAACTGAATAAGAAGTCAAACGATCCTTACTCCGCAAAGTAATAAGGTTAACATTAAATTAAGAAGCCATTCCCGTTTTCTGCCGGGAATGGCTTCACTTTTTTATATCATATCATTTTCTACTTCAAATTCTGCTTGAACCAGTCAGCTATCTGGCGAAGCAGATGGTTGCGGGTATTGCCACCCGAAATGCCGTGATTACGGTTCGTGTACCACAGGGTCTTGAAGTCCTTGTCTGCCTGAACCAACGCCTCAGCATATTCGAAGGTATTCTGCGGATGCACATTGTCATCTGCCAATCCGTGACAGATAAGCAACGCACCATGCTGCTGCTTTACACGCTCGATAGGGTTCACCTTGTAACCCTCTTCGTTCTCCTTAGGAGTGCGCATGTAGCGCTCAGTATAAACCGAATCATAGAAGCGGTAGCAGGTAGGAGGAGCCACAGCCACACCTGCCTTGAACACAGGACGGCCCTCGCTCATACTCATCAGCGTATTGAAACCACCATAGCTCCAGCCCCAAATGCCGATATTATCCTTGTCTACATAAGGCAGAGAACCCATGTAGAGAGCTGTCTCAACCTGGTCTTTCGACTCTAAATCGCCCAGACAGAGATAAGTAGACTTCTCAAACTCAGCTCCTCTACCGCCTGTTCCACGACCATCTACGCAGGCAATGATGAATCCTTCCTGAGCAAGATAATAATCGAAAGCACCGCCATTGCCCATACTGCCCGTGCTCCATGAATCGAGCACCTGCTGGTTGCCCGGACCGGAATACTGGAAGAGGATGACAGGATACTTCTTGCTGGCGTCGAAATCTACAGGCTTCACCATCCAGCCGTCCAGTTTCACACCTTCGGAAGTGGTGAAAGAGAAAGTCTCGCGCTTGCCCCAATTATACTTTCGGGTCTTTTCGAGCAGCTGCTTGTTGTCTTCCAATGTCTTGATGAGCTTGCCCTTGTTGCTGCGTACGGTGAAGACATAAGGATGGCTGTAGCTGCTCCAGGTATTGACGAAATAGCGGTAATCGCCCGAGAAGTTAGCCGAGTTGGAACCAGCCGCATCGGTAAGGCGCTCCACCTTTCCGTTCTTATGAGCCACGTAAACCTGGCGGTCGTGCGCATTGAGCTTGGCAGCCTGGAAATATACATCGCCCGTCTTCTCATCCATTCCGTAGATAGAGGTAACATCATAGTTGCCCTTCTCTACCTGGCGCAGGAGCTTGCCGTTCATATCATAGAGATAGAGATGCATGAAGCCGTCGCGGTCGCTAGGCAGCAGGATATTCTTCTTGCCCACGATACTGTTTTCAATCACCTCTTCCTTTACAAACTTAGGCACACTCTCCTTGATGAGCATCCTGCTCTTGCCGGTGAAAGGATTGACTGCATAGAGGCGCATGTCGTCCTGATGGCGGTTCATCGTATAGACAATCAGACTGTTGGCATCTGGCGATGTCTTGATGCGTGGATAATAGCCGTCGGAATCTACAGGCACATCGAGCGCCACGGTCTTGCCGTTCTTCATATCATAGCTCCAGAGGCTCACCTTAGAGTTGTCCTGTCCAGCCTTAGGATATTTATAGGAATACTCTCCCGGATAGTCGTGATACTCGCTATGGGTAGGATGAGAACCTTCGAACATCTGCAGAGAATAAGTCTTTACGTGCGATTCGTCGAAGCGTATCCATCCGATGGCAGTTCCATCCGCATTCCATGCAAAGGCGCGGTTGAAGCTGAACTCCTCTTCGTAAACCCAATCAGGAATACCATTGATTACCTCGTTGAACTTACCGTCGCGGGTAATCTGGGTTTCCTTATCTCCATCGGTAACAAAGAGATTGTTATCCTTTACGAAGGCGATGTGGCGTGAATCAGGCGACCAGGTAGCCACCTGCTGGTTAACGCCCTGGGAAAGTTTCTTCAAACTCTTCTTGGCAATATCGTATACGAAATACTCAGCCTTGAACGAGCGGCGGTAGATAGCCTCGCGATGGGTCATGATAAGCAATTTCTTACCATCAGGACTGATTACATAACCCTCTATCTGTTCGAAGGGAGCCTTGACGGCGTTCACATCGAAGAGGATGCTCATCTGCTTGCCCGTCTTGAACGAATAACTGATAACCTGCTTGCCATCATTGCTGATAGAAGCGTACAAATCGGTGCCATCAATAGGGTTAATACCGGTAACATAAGAGGCAGCAAACTCGCCGGAGGTAATGGCCTTCAGGTCGAGTTTATCTGCAGCTTGCATTGCTGAAACCATCATGACAGTTGCAATAAAAACTGGGAATCTTTTCATGTGTTAATCTTTATGTAATGCCTCAATAGGCGAATAATCTTCGTCCTTGAGCAGTTCTTTTACTGTTACTTTAGGGTTGCGCTTTACATAAGCGTTGATTGTATTCACATACTTGGTCTTGAAAATCTCCTTGCCCATCGCCTTGTTTACAGCCCACATAATCTTGCCCATGTGCAGATCGCGGTCGAGCTGCGGACGGGTGTCGAACTGATCCATCGGATAGATGCTCAGCAGATAGAAGGTAAGGCAATCAGGCACAATATACTGGCGCGACATGGTGCTGCGCTGCTGCGGCGTATAGAACTTCTTGTAGAGCGGATAGTTTTCGCCCATGTATTTATCGAGCGAAATTCCTACTGAGTGCTGTCCTACTACGATGCTCTGGTCGAGAGCGCCAATCTGGGCATAGAAACAAGGCTGCTGGAGCTCCGGAATCCAACTGTTCAGACGCGAGAAGGCAGATTTCAGCTGCTCGTTGATGTCATCCATATTGGCAAATTCTGCCTCAGCATCGGCAATAAGTGCCTGCAGGGTAGAATCCTGATAGAACATGAGGAAACGGTTGCTGATATTGGCGTCGGTAATGGTGCCAAGCTGGAGCATTTTCTCTATCAGCGTACGGGTTTCTATCGGGTAATCGGTGTTCATCTGCTGCAGGGCTGAGAAATCACCGGTAGTAAGATATCTGCTTTCCAATCGGTCGTAACGCTGTACCGACAGGGGCACAGCCTCTCCTTCCTCGTTCGGCTTGAACTTAAACTCGCAGGCCGAACTGAGAAGCACAATTGCTAATATGACTATATAATTAAAAAACCTTTTCACGATAATTTACAAATCTTCGAGTTACGACTGCAAAAATACTAAAAATTATTTAAATTACCAAGCTTTTTTGCTAAAAAATTCATACGCATTCGCAAAAAAAATGGGATTTTCTCTTAAATTTGTTTGCAAAATAGCCAGCAATGAGCAAAACGTAAGGCTTTTTTGCTCATTGCTGGCTATTTGCGCAGTTTTTCTGCTTATCGGATGATAAAAGAAACTGCTTATCGGATGATGACAGAAACAGAAACCTGAACCGGCTCTTCTATCTGCTTCTTCCAGGCTTTCAACCACTCATACCACTCCTTCTCGCCCTTGAAACCATAGGTTTCGTTGGCACTGGTATAAGCAAGCTTATAACTGAGCTGGCTGCCTGCAGGTTTCACCACCTGAGTATAGCAATCCTTATTGGCTGGCTGCTGACTTACCAGGGCTGACTGTGGCACATAAATGCCCAAGCCTACGGTCTCCAGCTTGTGCTTTCCATCGTCCTTGCCTGTTGGCCAGTCGCTGCCATAACAGCCTCGCAATCCCTTGCCATCAGCAAATTCGCTGGAACCCTTCACGTTGATGAGTCCTGTAGCAAACTGATAATCAGAAACATCCTTGTTGAAGAATACATCTACATCGAAATCGCGATGACCGGCATAGATGGTGTAACGGATGGTGGCATTGACAGGCTGCAAGCCCGGAGCCGGAACCCAACCCTTATCCACGACTTCGACGATGGCACGGAGCGGACCTTCTGAAATGACGCGCTGCTCCTGGTATTTCACGTTGTTGAACAGCACCTGTTCTTTACCGTCCCAGCCACGGAGCGCACCCAGTCCGTAGGTATTGCCTACCCAGAGGCAATCATCGCCCGAACCAGCCTGAATCTGCTCTTCTGAAGGATAGAACTGCGTATCCTGAACCACCAGTCCCTTGTTGATTTTGCCATAAAGATCGATGGTCTGACGATGGTCGAAATAAACACGCATGGCAATCAGTTCACTTTCGAAGCAGATGCCATGAGAATGGACGTAGTGATAAGGATCCTTGGTTTTCTTATCAAACGAGATGCTACGCAGATAAATATCCTGCCTGTTCTTAGCCAGCTTCCTGTTTCTGCTTGGCAAGCAGAGTTCGGCAAAGGTACGAGCCGGATACTGTGCCTGCTCACCCTCACGATAGAGGTACACCTGATAGGTCTTGGTTTCTTTCTTGCCCAAATCGGCAAGGAAACAGAGTTCATCGTTGGTACAATCGCGGTTGGTGTCATCGAGCTGTGAAGGAATCTCCTTGCCGTCAACGGTTACTACAGCGCGCTGAATGTCGCCGATAGCGCCCAACTTGCTGAGATCTACCACCACCGGAGCATCGGTTCTTGCCACCTTGGAAGGATTGGAAACCGACACCTGGAAATTAGCCTGCGCCTGGGCTGACAGAACCATCAGCGAAACCAGCGCCATCATCATTTGTTTTTTCTTCATAGATTTTTAAGTTTGAAGTTTGTTTTATTATTGTCTACAACTGCGAGAAGAGTTTCTTGCCCTTGGCGTAATATTGCCAGATGATAGAGAGATTGTAAACCTGCGGAATCTCCTCCTTCACCCTACCCGCCTGTATCTTTCTGCGATCTTCGTCAAATTCATGTTTCCATGCCTTGAAAGCCCTGCGCGCCTTGAAGATAGCCTTGAAGTCGCCCCAGTTGCGATTCAGAACCAATGTCTCGAAAGCAGCAAGGTAATCCAGGAATCTGCGCATACGCATTACATGAGACAACTCCGTATCACTCAGATTCTTATAAAGCATGGTTAAATTGTTTCTAAAATTCAGATAAGTCTTCATCGGATTGCTTTTCGGCAGGGTTCCACCACCCACATGATAAACCTCACTCTCAGGAATGCAATAGATTCTTCTGCCCATCAGACGCAAGCGCCAGCAAAGATCTATCTCTTCATTATGGGCAAAGAAGCGGCCGTCTAAACCGCCGGCAGTCCAATAATCCTTTGAGCGGATCATCATACAGGCACCCGTAGCCCACAAGATTTCCTGCTGGTAATCATACTGCCCGTTATCGCGCTCTACCGTATCAAAGATGCGGCCGCGACAGAACGGATAGCCGTATTTGTCGAGGAATCCGCCGCAAGCGCCAGCATACTCAAAACTGTCCTTATCGTATTCCGCAAGCAGCTTAGGCTGGCAGGCAGCCACCTGCTGATGCGAATCCATAAACTCGATGAGCGGTGTAAGCCAATGATGCGAAACCTCCACATCGCTATTCAGGAGCACATAATACGTTGCATCAATCTGCTTCAAGGCACGGTTATAGCCTTCAGCAAAGCCGAAATTCTGCTCCAGCACGATGGTCTTCACCTGAGGAAACTGAGTCTCCAGAAGGTGCATCGAACCATCAGAGGAAGAATTGTCTGCCACCCAGATTTCAGCATCCTGACGGGAATATTCGATGACATTCGGAAGATACTTTGCCAGCATCTTCTGTCCATTCCAGTTTAATATAACGATTGCTACTTTTGCCATATTTATTGTAAACTCTTTAATCTGTTATTCAGGAGATTGGTAAACTCATAGTTCTTGAGTCCCCATTTGGGAGCAATCAGCAGTTCTTTGGGCGACTGACTGACGAAGCGCTCCAGCACCAAATCCTTTCTGAGCAGACGGATGTATTTCACGATGACATCAATATATTCCTCTACCGTGTAAACATGGAAGGGATGCTCAGCATATTCCTGTGCCAGCCGAGTGCCCCTGATAATCTGCATCTGATGAATCTTGAGAATATCAAGCGGCAAGGAAGAGATGAGAGGAGCCTGGCGCAGACTTTCTTCCGCATCTTCTCCCGGCAAACCGATGATGATGTGGCCGCCCGTAAGGATTCCCCTGGCATGAGTACGCTCTACGGCACTACGGCAACAGGCAAAATCATGTCCACGGTTGATGCGTTTCAAGGTTTCATCATTGGCACTCTCAATGCCATATTCCACCAGCACGAAGGTTCGGCGGTTCAGTTCTTCCAGATAATCGAGCAATTCATCGCTCACACAATCCGGACGGGTTCCGATAACGATTCCCACCACATCTGCCACCTCAAGAGCCTCTTCATACATCTGCCTCAGTTGCTCCACCCTGGCGTATGTATTGGTATAAGCCTGGAAATAAGCCAGATATTTCATATCAGGATACTTCCTGCTGAAGAAAGCCTTTCCCTCCTCCAGCTGTTCAGTAATCGACTTTTTCCGGTCGCAATAGCTCGGATTGAAGGTGCGGTTGTCGCAATACGTACATCCGCCACTCGAAATCCTTCCATCTCTGTTAGGACAGGAGAATCCCGCGTCTATCGAAATCTTCTGAACACGGAAATCAGGAAACTGCTTCCGGATCCATGTTCCAAAATCGTTGTAATACATTGGACTTTGAACTTTACGATTAACCCTTTTTACTTAGCCCTATTAACTATAAACTATCAATTATAAACTATCAACAAGCCCTATTTACTATAAACTATCAACTAAAGAAGCTCTCCCTTCAGCGCCGTCTTATCGTGATTAAAATCACCCAGGCGAACCTTGATAAGTTGGTTGTCGTATTCTTCCTTGGCGAGAGCCGGCGAAAGTTCTACGCGGATATAGTTCTTGGTGAATCCATGCATTGCCTTGCCTCTTGGCGCCTTTTCGAAGAGAACCTCAGCCTCAGTACCGATGTATTGGGCATAGAATTCCTGCGTCTTCTGATCACTCAACTCCAACAGTCGCTTGGAGCGCTTCTTCTTCTCCTTCTCGTCAACCACATACGGAATCTTCAAGGCAGCCGTGCCCGGACGCTCAGAATAAGGGAAGACGTGAAGCTGGGTAACAGGCAGACTCTTCAGGAACTCATAGCATTCTTCAAAACACTCCGGAGTTTCGCCGCGACAGCCCACCATCACATCGACACCGATAAACGCATCAGGCATTTTCTCCTTGATAAGGTTCACCTTGTGGGCGAAGAGCGCCTTGTCGTAACGACGGTGCATCAGCTTGAGCACCTCATCGCTTCCGCTCTGCAGAGGAATATGGAAATGAGGCATAAAAGCACGGCTCTGGGCACAATACTCTATGAGATCATCATCACAGAGATCAGGCTCCAGACTCGAGATGCGGTAACGCTTGATTCCTTCTACCTGATCCATCGCCTTGACAAGGTCGATGAATCGCTCGTGGGTAGTCTGACCGAAATCACCGATATTCACACCGGTAATGACGATTTCCTTACCGCCTTCAGCAGCCGCCTGCTCACATTGAGCCACAAGCGACTGGATGCTCGGGTTGCGCGAATTGCCTCGGGCAAATGGAATGGTACAATAGGTGCAATAATAATTGCAGCCGTCCTGTACCTTCAGAAAATAACGGGTACGGTTGCCACGCGAGCAAGAAGGCTGGAAGGTCTTGATTTCCTTCGTCTTCACGCTATAATGCTGATGAAGAGCCGCAGCATCGACGTTCTGAGAACTTTCCGTATCGACGTTCTGAGGAGTTACCGCATCGCCGTTCTGAGGGGCCTGAGCAGTCAATCCGTTTTCCTGGGCAAATTTCTGCGCCCATGCATCGCTGAGATATTGAATCAAGTGCGCCTTCTCGTTAGCACCCAACACGAGGTCTACACCCTCTATCTTGCTGACATTCTCAGATTCGAGCTGCGCATAACAGCCCGTCACGATAACGAATGCACCCGGATTGTTTCTCACCATCCGGTGGATAGCCTGACGGCATTTATGATCGGCAACTTCTGTTACCGAGCAGGTGTTAATCAGACAAATATCAGCTTTCTCCCCCTTTTTAGCAGTAATGACGCCCATGTCTTCGAGCATTTTGCCAAAAGTGGAAGTTTCAGAGAAGTTGAGTTTGCAGCCTAGCGTATAGTAAGCTGCCTTTTTACCTTGGAAGGCACTTGAATCTATCATAAATTATCTTTTCTAAAATTCTAAAAGGTAACCTAAAAAAAAAATGAAACATAGTCTCTATAAAACGAAAAAGCCGCTAGACCGAAGTCCAGCGGTTGTTTCTCTCATTTTTTCGTTCGCAAGTAATTTCAAATTACTTAGCAGAATCAGCAGCAGCTGTATCAGCAGCAGCAGTGTCAGCAACAGTTGTATCTACCTGAGCTGTGTCAGAATCAGCAGAAGCTGTGTTCTGAGCTGTTTTGTTACCACATGATGCGAAAGAGATAGCTGCGATAGCTACGAACATAAAAACTAATTTCTTCATTTTCTTTGCTTTTTTAAAATCTGTAAAACAATCATTTGTTCTTTTGAACGATGCAAAGGTAAGCATTTTTTTGATACGTTGTTCTTTTTTTTGCGATTTTTTTTTAGGTGATTTTGTAACAAAATTACAAATCGCTAAAAATCAGCCACTTACAAAATGCTAACAAAGGTTAAAGTTTTTAATGTGCTCGGGAACAGCCTAATTTTAACACTTTTCGGTGTTTTTAGCGTAACAAGGGTGCGCGCCAACACCTCTTCAGAGCAGCACTATATACATATAATAAGGTACGCGCGAGAGGGAAAGAACAGAAACTTTTTCTGCATGAGAAAGAAGATTTTCTGCATGAGAGAGAAGATTTTCCCAAGAAATCGTCCCCAAAAACTTTGATTGCCGAGAATTTTTCGTAACTTTGCACTCAAAACAAAGAAACAAACAGACAGAAAATGATACAGCTAAAAGAAAATCAGGGCATTCCCCGCAGCATTCTCCTGATGATGGCTATCGTCGCAGGACTCACCGTAGCCAACTGCTACTACAATCAGCCGCTTCTCGAACTCATCCGCCACGACCTGGATATTACCGAGCAGAAAGCTAACCTCATCACCGTCATTACCCAGATAGGTTATGCGCTGGGCTTATTCTTCCTCATCCCCTTGGGCGACATGCTTTCGCGCAAGAAACTCATCCTTGTCAATATGACCATTGCTGCATTGATGGCTATCGTGATGGCTGCAGCGCAAAACGTATGGATGCTCTGGGGAGCTTCACTGCTGATTGGCGCCTGTTCCGTGATTCCGCAGTTCTTCATTCCGATAGCCGGACAGTTCTCAGAACCCAAGAACAAGAGCAGGAATATGGGCATTGTACTCTCCGGACTGCTGACGGGCATTCTTGCCTCACGAGTAATCAGCGGTTACATCGGCGAATGGCTGGGATGGCGGGAGATGTTTATCATAGCTGCTTTCGTGATGGTATTTTGCATGGGAATCATGCTGCTCATGATGCCTGAAATGAAGCGCAACTATGTTGGAACCTACAGAGGGCTGATGACCACGATAGCAGAAATTTTCTTTTTCCATTCTTCTATCCGCATCTATTCCACCCGTGCAGCCTTCGGGTTCGGCAGTATGATGGCAATATGGTCTTGTCTGGCGTTCCATCTGGCGCAGCCACCTTTCAGCGCAGGAAGTGATATGGTAGGAATGCTCGGACTTTGCGGAATCATGGGAGCCGTTGCTGCCAGTGGTGAGGGAAAACTGATTCCGAGGTTTGGCATTCGAAAATTCAATCTGTTCGGAGCAGGAATGCAGATCATCGCCTGGGCAATAGCCTTGGTTTTCGGCGACACTTACGCCGGACTCATCGCAGCCATCATCCTGGTTGACATCGGTCTGCAATGTCAGCAGCTCAGCAATCAGAGTGGTTGTCTGCAGGAGATTCCGCAGGCAGCCAACCGCGCCAACACCATCTTCATGACCAGCTATTTCATCGGTGGTTCGCTAGGCACTTTCTGTGCCGGTTACGTCTGGACGCAAGCCGACTGGCTCGGTGTCTGCATCGTAGGAATCGCCTTCGCCATGATTTCCCTGCTTATCACGCTAAACTGCAAGAAATAAACATATAAAAAAGAAAAGAGATTATATTCCCGACTTACAGGAACATAATCTCTTTTCTTATTTGATAGAGACTGAAGCCGGCATTTCTGCCGAAATGCTTCAACTACATCTTTTCATCTCCGTACATTTCCGTCCACCAGGAAGCATCGTCCTGCAACCACTTGGCAAACCAGGCAAAGATGGTGTTCTGCCATTTCAGTCGCTTCTCGTAGTCGATGATGTGATGATCCTGACCATCTACCAATACCATCGCCGTAGGACGGCCAAGAAGTTTCAGCGCTGTATAGAGCTGGATACTCTCGCCCACAGGCACATTATTATCAGCCGTGCCGTGAACAAACAGCAGCGGAGTATGAATCTTGTCGGCATTATAGAGTGGACTCTGATCTACAAAGAGATGCTTGTTGGTCCAAGGATATTCGTTCGCCATAGAAACTTCGCTGTAGCTGTAGCCCCAATAGCCCTCACCCCAATAGCTGGTGTGGTCGCTGATGCCTGCATGCGAGATGGCGGCTGCAAAGAGGTCGGTCTTGGTCTGAAGATACTGAGTCATGAATCCGCCGTAGCTTGCGCCGATGCAGCCAATCTTCTTGCGGTTTACGAAAGCATGCTCATCGCAGAAAGCCTGGGTGCTGGAGATGATGTCTTCAGCCACTCCCTCGCCTGCCGTGTCTACATGGCGGGCAGAGAATTTCTGACCGAATCCGGTGGCTCCACTAGGATTTACAACCAGCACTACATAGCCCATCGCTGCATAAACATGATGAGGATAACGGCTCTGGAACATGCGGCTCGTAGGACTGCATCCGCCATAATAGTTCACTATCATCGGATACTTCTTGGCAGCATCAAAATGAGGTGGCAGATAGTAACGGCAGCAAAGGGTGTCGCCTCTTGAATTGACAAAATTCCAAGCCTTGCATTCGCCCAATTCAACATCCTTCAACTCGCGCGCACTCAAATCGTCAACCAATTGCGATTTCAGCGCCTTCGTATTCATCTTATAGAGTCGGTCGGCATTGGATGCACTCTGACCGGAGAAAGCCATTTCTGCTGCAGAAGATGCAAGCGAGAAACTCTTGATGTACTCTTCAGGAGTCTTGAGAAGCGTAAACTTACCCGATTTCGGATTGAGCTGGAAGAGGTGCACGCAGTCTTTATCTTCAGCTGTAAAATAGATGTTTCCATCTACCTTGCTCCATTCCGTGCTCTGCACATTCGGATTGAAATCCTTGGTCAGCGGACGAACCTTCTTGTCCGACAAGGTCATCAGATAGAGCTGGGTGTCGATCATGCTAGGCGTCTGTCCTTCTTCCACATTCTTTCCTATGCCGTTGAAAGCTTCCGGCGAAGCGCTCACGAGAATGCTCTTGCCATCTGGCGAGAACTGGGCGCTGTTCAGAAATTCGCCCTTTTCTATCAGGGTTTCTACCTTTGGCGTTGTGGCTCCAGATGCATTCATACTGCCCAAATCCAGACGGTAGAATGATGTCAGGGTTGTAGGACGCTTGGTGAGTCGCTCCTCCCCCTTGCCTATCAGCAGATAACGCGAATCGGCAGAAATATCCATCAGATAGATGTTGTGGTAACCGAAGGTAAGCGGCTGGAGAATGCCCGAAGCAAGATCATATTTGGCGAGATTGCTGCGCTCGCGCCAACCAGGCTGTCTGTCTTCCGGTTCTTTCACATCATAAACTTGCGGATCCTTTTTTCTGCCTTCAGTAGTGAGCGTATAGATGAGCGTTTTTTCATCGGGTGTAAACTGGAACCAGCCTTCAGGAAGATGGCTTGCCAGCACTTCGCGCTCCATCGTCAGCGGATTGATGGTGATGAGCTGCAATGTGCCATCCTGCTTTTCTTCTCCGGCAATACTGCTGTCGCTCGCCTTCTGCGTGAAATACAGTTTATTGCTTGAAGGCATCCACTTCACGTCTTCCTCAAATGTAGCCATCAGTCTGTTTGTCTGAGCGTTGCGCAATTCACTAATACTATGGTTATTACCTTTTCTATCTACCCATGTTTTCCGAACAACGATAAACTTTCCGTTTGGTGAGATAGAAACACTCGGATAGTTGGGCGCACAAATCACATCATAGATATTATAGGCGCGCTTGGCTGCCGCATCGCCTACAGAAAGCGGAGCGCCGTTGGCTGCGGTTACGGTCAACTTGATAGATTTCTTATCAGAAGATGCATTCTTCCGGGTAAGATATTTGATGACAACCGTATGCTGCGATGGAGTCAGGATGGTTTCAGCCTTATCGCCGTTCACCGCTACCTGTTCGCCGTCAACGAACAGACGGTATTGTTCCAATCCTTCTACCGCGATGGTTGCTTTGGTGCGCTGGGTGTTAGAAACGCAGAAAGAAGCCAGATGGAGCGCATCCTGCTTGTCGGCAAGGAGTTGGGCTGCAGTCACCTCCTTGCCCTTATTTAATAAGGTGAAAGACAGCGGCGAATCGAGCAGCTGCTTAAGGTCGAACGCTTCGCCCTTGATGTTCACACTGTCAGCCATCCAAGGCTGTGCTACGGCATAAGGGCCCGCATATTTCAGCGTTTTCACCTCTATGGTTTCGGCACTGGCAGAGATTGAAGCCATCAGGGCAGCAGCCACCAGTCCGCTTTTTGTTGTTTTCAGAATCAGTTTATTCATAAATATCCTTATTTAGATTTTGGTGCGAAATTACAAATAAAATTCGAGATAAACGAATGTTTGTGTTACAATTTGCTCTTTCTACTGCATTTTTACCATACAAATGTTATCTTTAAGTTAATCGGATGAGCCAGTAGGTTATTGTTGGGTTAACCCCCTCTCCCATTCATTGCTGTTTCTGCAGCAGCTTGCCGACTTCTGCTATGAGCACCATCTGCTCGTTATCAGCGATGAGATTCATGCGGATATGGCGCTCTTCGGCCACAAGCACATCCCGTTTGCTTCGGTTTCAGACAAGGCACGCAATATCAGCATCACCTTCCAGGCTCCTTCCAAAACCTTTAATATTGAAGGAATCGTGAGCAGCTACGCCATTATTCCAAACGAAGATATTCGGAATAAGTTTTATAAATGGTTAAGCGCAAATGAGTTGGATGAACCAACCCTCTTTGCTACCATCGCTACCTTCCGAAAGGGAGAAAAATGGCGCAAGGCGATGAATGCTTTATTCCCCCTCCATCAAATCATGAACCAGTTTGATTTCGTAATATTCAATACCTGCTCCCAAAGCTTCCTTTATTTCGCTAAAATGCTCCAATTCAGGATGAGCCTTCATGAAATCACGGATTTTCTTTTCATGGGCACTTGAAATCAGCGCCCGCAGTCCAATCTTTCCTTCTTTCACATAAGGAGTAAGATGACCAATAATGGTACCTTTGGTATAACCCCGCTTAGCAGCAATCTGATCTACCGTCATTCCCTGCATATAGAAATCATAACTTACCTCCTTCGAAGCGACTTTCGGCACCTTCGGTTCATTCGGTTTCTTCTGTCTCCTTGACATTCTGCCCGAACCGCTATCAGATGAGGCATCTGCATCCAACAGCAAGAACTGCGCCTTCTTTTTCAGATAATCTGTTACTGTGAATTCTGCACTACATTCATACTTCAAAAGCCGTTCTTTTAATTTTACATCCTCTGAGAAAACAGAGAAGCGGTCTTCAAACTGTTTCCTAGCTACCTTGTTGTCTGTATCAAGATTCGACTTTCTGATTAAATCACTCAGAATGCCGATTTTGTCAAGAAAATACATAGCTCCCTTATGAATACGGTCTTGCAACTCAGCCTGTCTTACATCAGGATTTCGGGCAAGCATACCCGTATACTGCACACGGAATTTATCCGATACGGCTATCAGACTCTTCAACACCACCTGCAGCTTCTGATACTCGCTTACCACACGCGGATATTTACCATTAAAGAACTCAACCAGGCAGCGCATCAGATGCTCATAGCTGGCTCTGATAGAATAGAAATCGAAGAGTTCACTGATGCAATAAATGATATACTGCAGCTCCAGACTGCTGATTTGCTCCTGAGTAGGCGCAGTAAGCTGGCTGGTGAATGCATCCACTGTCTGACTGCAGATAATGGCTCCGCGAGAAAGCGGTTCGCTGAGCACCATACCCTCTAAAGTCTTGCAGCGGCTCAGCGCCACATAGGTCTGACCATGGGTAAAAGAATGAGAAGCATCGATGATGGCATGTTCGAAAGTAAGTCCCTGACTCTTGTGGATAGTTATCGCCCACGCCAAACGCAGAGGATACTGCATGAATTTTCCTTCCACCGTCTCCTCTATCTCCTTGGTTTTCTCGTTCAGCGTATATTTCGCATTGGTCCACTCCATTTTCTCCAGGTCAAACTCCTCGCCCGAATCCTTACTGCGAACGGTAATCTTGCTGCCGTCTTCATCGGTCCTAACCCCTATCACCTCGCCTATCATACCATTATAAAAACGGTGCTGCGGGTCGTTCTTGATGAACATCACCTGTGCTCCCGGCTTCAATGTGAGCTTGAAATCGGCCGGATAAGATGTTTCCGGGAAATCGCCCTCTATATCTGCTGTAAAAGAAAATGACTGCGCAGGCAAGGCAGCAAGCTGCTGTTCGTTGATATACTGGGCAGGCGCATTATGGGTGGTAAGCCTGATATAATTACCCTTCTTAGGTGGTACAAAATTTGGAATATAGCGCTGGTTCAGAGCCTGCAGCGTAGCTTCAGAAGCCTTGTTCTCCCTAATCTGGTTGAGCAGCGAGATAAACTGTTCATCCTGCTGCCTGTACACCTTTTTAAGTTCGATGGTGAGATAACCCACCTGCTTCAGAGCGTTGCTGCTGAAGAAGAAAGGAGTATCATAATGCTGCCCTAAAAGATGCTCTTCCTGTGGCGTAACCACGGGTGCCAGCTGCTGCAAATCGCCTATCATCAGGAGCTGCACACCACCGAAAGGCAAATCGTGGCGCTTGCGATACTGGCGAAGCACAGAATCTACAGCATCGAGCAGATCGCTGCGCACCATACTGATTTCGTCGATAACGAGCAGGTCGATACTTCGGATGATATTGCGCTTGAGCTTGCTGAACTGATAGCGTTTCTGTTCGCCGCTGCCAAAGGTCGTGCCCGGCACGTATGGCGAGAAGGGAAGCTGGAAGAACGAATGGATGGTCATTCCTCCGGCGTTGATGGCTGCAATGCCCGTAGGAGCAAGCACAATCATTCGTTTTGGCGACAGTTCTTTCAATCGCTTGAGGAAGGTCGTCTTACCTGTGCCCGCCTTTCCGGTAAGGAAGAGGTTGGCATTTGTCTTTTCTATGATATTCCATGCCAGGATGGATTCTTCGTTCATTTCCATACAGCTTCTTTTTTGTACCAGATTTTATATCAGAACTAGATTTCTTCTTATATTCAGATCTAGATTTCTTCCGTGATTTCGCTCATCTCCTTACGCTTCTTCTCAGCGCGTGGACAGTCTTCGGCAATATGACCTACAGGGATGACGACCACCGCCTCATAGCCCTCACGCGGAAAGAACTGCTGCATCTTCGCCGTATCGTAATTGCAGACCCAGCAGGTACCCAGTCCCTTTTCGGTGGCAGCCAGACAGAGATGCTCTGCCGCTATCGCCACATCAATATCGCCATGCGGTTTCTCATCATATCTGCGCACCCAGTTCTCATTCACGTTTTTCATACCTATAATATATATAGGAGCCGTCTTGAACCATTCACGGTCATAGCAATCCTGCAGTTTCTTCTTCGCCTCTTCTGAGCGCACAATGAGCCAGCGCCAAGGCTGCCTGTTCACTGCTGATGGTGCCAAGCGCACACACTCCATGATATAGTCCAGATCCTCCTGGCTCACCGCCTCCGGAGTAAACTTGCGAGCCGAGAAACGCTCCAGGCTCAATGCCAACATGTTATTCTTATCATTCATATCGTTCAGTTTTATGATGTTTCAATACTAGCTTATGACCACAAAGGTAAGAATAAATCACGAAACGACAAAAAAACTTGAATGAAAAACTATCGTTTTCGGATTATTTTTTGTATTTTTGCACATCAAACCAGGATTTCTGGTGATAACAAGAGGTGTTAATGATAAGATATGATAGGACTGGCAGACTGCAACAACTTCTACTGTTCGTGCGAGCGAGTGTTTCGCCCCGACCTGATAGGAAAGCCCGTGGTTGTATTGAGCAACAACGACGGGTGCGTCATCGCACGCTCTGAAGAAGCTAAGGCATTGGGCTATAAGATGGGCGACCCCTTCTATCAGGTGAAGGAAAAACTGGAGGCTGAAGGAGTGGCTATCTTCTCGAGCAACTATACGCTCTACGGTTCGCTCTCCAACCGCGTGATGTCGATGCTATCCCATTATTCCCCACGCATCGACCAATACTCTATCGATGAGAGTTTCTTCGAGGCAGACGAATCAATGGCGAAAGTTTTCTTTCGGGAGCATACGGAAGACCATCCTACTTTGTTCAATAAAATAACAATAGACGAGCTGTCAGAAAAGCCCGATAGCCTGCTCCATCACTATGGCTCCAAAATATCGGCAGATGTACTTCGGGCTGTTGGAATCCCGATATCCGTAGGCATTGCAGAAACGAAGACATTGGCGAAAATCGGCTCTAAATTCGCCAAGAAATACAAGGGCTTCCAAGGCTGCTGCCTCATCGACACGGATGAACGGAGACACAAGGCGCTGTCTCTCTTCCCCATAGAAGATGTATGGGGAATAGGCAGACAGATAGCCCGAAAGCTCGATTATATGGGCATCAGGACCGCCGCTCAGTTTGCCGACAAGAAAGAAAGTTGGGTCCGCAGCCATTTCAATATCACCACCCTAAGAACATGGAAAGAACTGAATGGCGAAAGCTGCATCAGCATCGAGGAATTGCCGCAGAAGAAGAGCATCTGCACCAGCAGGAGTTTTGCCAACGAGGGCATTACCGACAAAAATGTGATAGAAGAAGCCGTGGCTAATTTCGCTGTACGTTGTACAGAAAAATTAAGGAGACAAGGTAGCGTATGTCAGGGCATCACAGTGTTCGCATGGACTTCCCGTTTTAACGAGTATGTGCCTGAATACACCATCCACGATTCCCTCACCCTGCCCATCGCCACCAATGCGCAGGAAGAAATAGTAGGTGCTGCCCTCAGCATTCTCCGGGCTAAATACCCGAAACCGATGGCAGACAGCAGGCCCGATCGCCCCGACATGTCGTTTCACTTCAAAAAAGCTGGCGTTATCCTGTGGCAAATCTCACCCGACCATCCTCGCCAGCAAGACCTCTTCGACCCCATCGACCGAAGCAAGCAAAAAAAGCTGATGGAGGCTATCGACGCCATCAACCGGAAGAATGGTTATGGCACCATACGCCAGGCCATACAAGGCACAGACTGCCGATTCGACCTGAAACGCGAGTACATGTCGAAACAGTTTACCACGAACATCCATGATATTCTGAAAGTAAAAACTCAATGAGAGGCAGAATAAGCCCATTCTAAAGCAGAATAAGCCCATTCTAAAAATGAGCTCCATAAATAAGAAAAAACAAGATGAATAAGAATAGCGATAACAAGATAAAACTGACATTTCACCCTGCGGAATTCGGAGCCAAGATGCCTATTCCGCTGGCAGAGCAAAGCGTAAAGGCAGGCTTCCCTTCGCCGGCACAAGACTATATGGAGGGAGAGATAGACCTCAACGATATTCTGGTTCGCCATCGTGAGGCCACCTTCTATGTACGTGTTTCGGGCGACAGCATGCAGGATGCAGGCATTCTCGACGGTGACCTAGCCATTGTAGATAGGCAGATTGAACCCTCCAACGGCAACTTCGTCATCGCCTTCGTGGATGGTGAATTCACCATCAAGCAATTCAAGATGGATGAGAGCGGTGCCTTCGGCTGGCTCATCCCATGGAACAAAAACTTCTCCCCAATCCGGGTAGATGAAACCAACCGCTTCATGATTTGGGGCGTGGTTACCTATGTGATTCATCAGATTGCAGAATGATTCTTAAAAATAAAAAACTCGGGATACTTCGAAAAAGGAAACACCCCGAGTTTTTTATATTCTTATTAATTTATATCCTTCTTAATTTATGTCTTACTAATGTCTTTTATGCTTCCTGCTTCTTGTAACCCACAAGTCCATACCAGAGGATGACGAACTCGCAGAAGAGAGGAACGAGCCAGGTGAACTGCCATGAACCGATATAATCAGCAAGCAATCCCTGAAGCACAGGGAAGACTGCACCACCGAAAACACCCATCATAAACACCCCCGAAGCCTTGGAAGTATATTCCTTCAAGCCATCCACAGCCAAGGTGAAGATGCAACTCCACATGACACTATGGAACAATCCCACAGCAGCCATCAACCAGAGATTTTCGGTAAACATGGAAATAGCCATCAATACGATAGCTGCCACGCTAACGGTGATAAGCATAGGGCGAGGTGCCACGTTCTTCAAACCAGCAGAAACCATTCTACCTATCATAAATCCTCCCCAATAGAGTGTGGCAAGAAGGGCTGGAGAAAAATCGTAACCATGTCCCATCAAATCCATCGCATGAAGATTCATATTGTTGCCGATTCCCACCTCGGTTCCCACATAGAAGAAGATGGTAATCACACCATATTTCAAATGGCGGAACGACCAGATACTGCGTTTCTTCGCATTTCCGGAATCATCAGAAGGAGTTGTCTTTCCTTCAGATTCCACATCTTGAGTTTCCTCTCTCGTACCCTCAATGTCAGGAAGATTCGCCTTGGAAGTGCTCCATGTTGTAAAGGCAATGACGAGCATCATCACCAGAAAAGGAACGGTGAGCTGATCGGCAGAAACACGATCCAGGGAAACGCCGGCAAACATCACGCCCGTCACGAAGAAAGGAGCAATGGTAGTACCGAATGAATTCACCGCACAAGTGAAGTTCATGCGCTGCACCGGTTGAGTGCCCGGCAAAGGATAGGCAGCTATGTATGGATTGATAACCACCTGAAGCATTGCCGCAGACGTACCCATCAGATAGGAACCGAAAAGGAAAATAAAATATCCGAATGGTACGAAATCCTGAGAAATATGCACACCTGCCCCACCCCAATATTCAGCAATCAGCGCCGAAGCAAGATAGAAGGCAAGTCCCAGCACCATGACCAGCATCGAACGGATGAGCGTCTTCTTATAGCCCACCTTGTTGAGCAAGCGTCCCGTCTTCGCACTATTGAGCAGATAGCCCAGGAAGAAGGCGAAGGAGATAAGCGTAGCCAGGGAGTTCTTGGTGGTAGTAACCTCCGAGAGGAAGGCTATCTTCAAGGGACCCTGACACTGACCGTTGACGGTAGTGAGGAAGCCTACTATAAAATAGATGAATGTCAGGAGGAGGAATGGTCCCGCACTCCTGAGCGTTATCGATTGTTTCATAAATTACAAGATTTCATCTTCCGATT
Source organism: Segatella copri (assembly GCF_026015465.1). GTDB lineage: Bacteria > Bacteroidota > Bacteroidia > Bacteroidales > Bacteroidaceae > Prevotella > Prevotella copri_E. The sequence continues at coordinate 223,171 of NZ_JAPDUQ010000002.1, read as the reverse complement.
GTTTCATAAATTACAAGATTTCATCTTCCAAAACCTTCATGGCACCCTTTGCCTTGATGTCTTCCACCATCTTTAGGTAAAGCTCTACAAAATGAGAAGCTGCCTTGAGATCGGTGCTTGTAAAGGCTGAAATGCCAAGGAAATCGAGCGCATCATCGCTGTCGATGGCTTTATGGTCATCAACGGTGAGCCATGGATCTGCCACTTCGAATGCATCACCATTGTCATCTACCTGATACTTCAGATAATGGCGGTAAGCTGCAAAGAGGTAAGCCACACGCTTGAACTCCACATCCTGACGCTTGCCCGAAGCATCATCTGCAATCATCTTCTCCAGGTTCGGCATCACGTAAACAGGGAACTTGCTGGCACCATCGAAGCAGAGACGAGCCACCTGGTCGCTGACCATGCGGTTGCCGAAGCGCTCTACCAGGCACTGCTTGTATGCCTCCAGATCAGTATCCTGTGGAGCTGGCACGTAAGGAGTAATGTCTTCATCCATAAAGGCACGTACAAACTTTCGGATTCTCGCATCGTGCATAGCAGCATCTACCTTACGGTAACCGCCAAGGAAAGAAGGATATGAGAGCAATGTATGAGAAGCATTCAGAAGAGAAAGCTTCATGTTCTCAAAGGCAGTCACATCGTCTGTCATCTGAGCACCCACGGTTTCCCAAGCAGGGCGACCGGCAGCAAAGTTATCCTCTACTACCCACTGGATGAAGTCCTCGCAATAAACAGGAGCCTCATCGCAGGTTCCATTCTGAGCATTCAATCGCTCGATGTCGGCAGGACGGGTAGCAGGAGTAATACGGTCAACCATGGAGTTAGGGAAGGTAACATTCTCCTCCATCCAGGCAGCAAGTTCCTTGTCCTGAGCCCCGACGAAAGTCATGAATGCCTTGCGGGCTGTATTGCCATTGTGCTGCAGATTATCGCAGGAAAGGATGGTGAGAGGGCCATTGCCTGCAGCCTTGCGGCGACGCAATCCCTCGGCAACATATCCAAAGGCAGTAACCGGCTTGGCTGGATTCTGGATATCGTGAGCCACCTGCGCATTGTCGAGCATGAATTCGCCACTCTGACGAGAGATGTTGTATCCACCCTCGGTGATAGTGAGGGTGATGATCTTAATATCCTTAGACGCAATCTTGTTCAGAATCTGCTCCTGCTCCTCGATACCCCAATAGAGTTCAACGAGCGCACCCAACTGATAAACCTGGATGCTGTCGTCGCGTCCACATACGGTAAGGGTGTATTCGCCGTCCTGCTTCTTCAGAGCGTGGTAGAGGCGCTCATCACCTGGGAGAATCATTGCTCCACAGATACCCCAGTTCTGCTGGGTATTGTTCTCGAGGAGCATATTGGTCATAAACTCCAGGTGAGCACGATGGAAGTTACCTACTCCGAAGTGCAGGATACCTGCCTTTACCAAACTGCGGTTATAAGCATAACCTTTCACTACCTGAGTTGCATTTGCTGCGTTTGCATTTACTAAATTTGCCATAATTTTTTATTGTTAGCTGTTATTATTTAATTGTTTACTCTTTCCGAAAGCAAGCCACCTGGATGTGTCTCTCCAGCAAGCCTGTCTCTCGTTTTCGATGGCAAAGATAGTTCGTTTTTTCGAGATTAAAAGATATTTTTTTCGAAAAAACCTTGCAAACGTTCCCGCAAACGTTCCCAATTTCTGCAAACGTTTTAAATACTTTCCAGAGATTTCCGGAAGCCACGTAGTTTGACTATTCTCCAGTAGATTCCCTACATTGCATCGTGGTCTTCAGCACCACCTGCCTGTCCTCCATCTCCGGATTGTTGATTTTCTCCATGACCAGTTCTGCCGCCTTTCTGCCCATCTCCTCCAGCGGAGGCTCCATAGTAGTAATCTGCGGAGAAACGATGGTAGATAGTTCCGTGCCCGAAAAACCAGCCACGAAGATCTCTTCCGGTACCCGCTTACCCAAAGCGCGGAGCCTATTCTGCGCACCTATCGCCAAAGTATCAGTAAAGGCAAAGATGGCATCAAATTCCACCTTATCATATATAAGGCGGTCGATGGCATCGGCTCCATCCTTGAAGGTCATTCCCGTTTTCACAATCAGCGAAGGATCAAAAAGATGGAATTTCTCCATCGCCTCACGATAACCCAAGCCTCGCTGATAGGCATTATAAATGTCGTCTGGTCCCTGCAGATAAACGATGCGCTTCCTGCCCAGGCGAATCAGATGCTCCACCATGAAATAAGAATCTACATTATCATCCACCACAACCTGCGGCATCTTCAATCCATACGGAATGCGGTCGTAGAAGACAATTGCCATACCATCTGCCGCCAACTGCTGATACATTTCGATGTTCTTGCGATAGCTGCAGAGGCTCACAATCAGTCCATCCACCATAAACTGCTCCATCATCTTCAGGTTCTCCAGTTCCCGCTCCGGCTTCTCATCGCTCTCGGCAATCATCACCTTCTGGTTCTTCTTGTAGAGCACTTCCTGTATTCCGTTAATCACCTGCGAAGCATAAGGGGTGTGCATCTCCGGTACGATGACACCGATGGTGTTCGTGCGTCCCATCTTCAGGTTCATCGCCACCGGATTGCGCTTGTATCCGAGTCGCTTTGCCTCTTCCACCACCATCTCACGCGTCTCCTTGCGAATATTCTTGTCATCCGTCAACGCTCTGGAAACAGTGGAGACCGAGATGCAGAGCGAACGGGCAATATCCTTGATTGTTACATGTTTCATCATTATGTTTTTATAAGATAAACGTTCGAATATTGAAGTTGTCGATGCAAAAATACAACTTTTCCTTTAAACCGACAACATTTCTCAAAAAAAATGCTAAAAAAAATGCTATCTGAATATTACATTTTACAACTTCATTTTCAAGAATCTAAAATGAGAACGATTGCAACAGTTTTCAATCCCACATTTCTTCTCATCTTCCTTTGCCACATCATCAAAAAGTTGTACCTTTGCAGTCGAATTTTCAGCAAGAACCAGGCATTACGCCTTATAGAGAACAGAATTTTCAGCAAATATATGTAATTAATATGTAAAAAACAGCAGTAGTTATGAGCATTAATATCAAGAGAAATCAGTTGAAAAGAGTTGTGATTGTAGGTGGTGGACTCGGCGGTCTTCGCTTGGCTGAAGACCTGAGCAAGGCAAACCTACAGGTGGTGTTGATCGACAAGAACAACTTCCATCAGTTCCCTCCACTTATCTATCAGATTGCCTCAGCAGGTATCGACCCAAGTTCCATCTCCTTCCCTTTCCGCCAGATTTTCCGCAAGCGCAAGAACTTCTACTTCCGCATGGCAGAAGCGAGAGCCGTATTCCCAGACAAGAAGATTCTGCAGACTTCCATCGGTAAGATTGAGTACGATTACCTGGTGTTCGCAGCAGGAACCACTACCAATTTCTATGGCAATGCCAACATCGAGAAGTGGGCTATTCCGATGAAGACCGTTTCAGAGGCAATGGGATTGCGCAACGCTGTGCTGAGTAATCTGGAGCGTGCACTGACCTGTGCCACAGAAGAGGAGCGACAGGAACTCCTGAACGTGGTCATTGTAGGCGGTGGTGCCACAGGTGTAGAGATTGCCGGAGCCCTCTCAGAAATGAAGCGCTACGTGATTCCTTATGATTATCCTGATATGGACTCATCTCTGATGCACATCTATCTTCTAGAAGCGGGCGACAGACTGCTCGCCGGAATGTCACAGGACTCTTCTAAGAAAGCATACGAATTCCTTACCAGTATGGGTGTGGATGTACAGTTTGGCAAAATGGTAACCGACTACAAGGACCACAAGGTTCTGATGAAGGACGGTCAGGAGATTCCTACCCGCACCTTCCTCTGGGTATCAGGTGTAAAGGCACAGCCTATCACAGGTATCGATGGCGACCATCTGGGCCGTGGTTTCCGAATCGTAGTAGATGAATTCAACCGCATCCCTGGCATTGACGGTCTCTTCGCCATCGGCGACCAGTGTATCCAGACCACAGACCCAGCTTATCCTGGCGGTCATCCACAGTTGGCACAGGTAGCCATTCAGCAGGCAGCACTCCTGGCTAAGAATATCCAGAAGATTGCCGAGGGAGCCACTGATTCCCAACTCAAGCCTTTCCGCTACAAGAACCTGGGTTCTATGGCTACCATCGGAAGACACAAGGCTGTGGTAGAACTAGGCAAGTTTCACAGCCAGGGCTTCTTTGCCTGGGTATTGTGGCTGGTAGTTCACCTCCGCTCTATCCTTGGCGTAAAGAACAAGGTAATGGTATTGCTCAACTGGCTCTGGAAGTACGTAAGCTACAACGATTCTATCCGAATGATTACCTACGCCACCAAGCCTAAGGAAGTGCGCGATCGTTTGAAGCGTGAACAGACCACTCACCTCGGCACCGACTTACTGGAAAATGAAGAAGAGGAAGAGGAAGCTTAAGATAAGGCGATAGATTAAGTTTAAATGCTTAAAATAAAGAGATAGAAAACGGGTGTATCATTCAATAATATAGATGATACACCCGTTTCTTTTACACTGTTTTCAAAAACTGTTTCCTTTTACACTGCTTTCTGAAAACAGCTTCTTTTATGCAGATTCCTGAAGCCGATACCTTTATTAAGTAGATTCCCTTATCACAGTTTCACCTCTCAATGCAATTTCCTCTATCCTTCTATAACCATCGGCAATATGCTCCAGCAGCAGTCGGCAACTTTCCTGCGCCATTTTCTCAATAGGCTGTTCCACTACCGTCAACTGAGGATGAACCAAAGTAGCCAGAGCTGTGCCAGACATGCAGCAAAGCGCCACATCCTCCGGAATGCGCAAGCCACGCTTTTGGATAGCACTCTTGGCTCCCAACACAGCAGTCTCCGTAAAGCCAAAAACCGCATCAAAGGGCACATTCTTCTCCAGGAAACGCTCCATCACCCAACTACCCTCTTCAGCCGACAAGGCTGGCGACAAGACATCTTGCGCCTGATACTCTATATGAAACTTTTCCAGCGCATCCCGATAGCCCCTCAATCGTTCATAGCTGTTTCGGATATAAGCAGGTCCCGGGATATGAATAATATGCTTATACCCCTTGCGCAACAAAGTCTCCACCATGAAAAACGACATGATGTAATCGTCCATGTGCACCTGTGAAGCCTTTACCTTCTCCACCGTTCTATCGAAAAACACAATGGGAATGCCCCTTTCTATCACCTTATTATATAGGTCCACATTATGCTCCTTATCGCATGCACTCATCAGGATGCCATCCACACGCAGCTGCTCCATCATCAGAATGTTCTCTCTCTCCTGCTCAGGATTCTCGTTAGAAATGGCAATCATTACCTTATACCCCTGCTTGCGCAAGATGGCTTGAGCTTCATTGATAAAGGTCATATAGAAAGTGGTGACGATTTCGGGAATGATGATGCCGATGTTATGAGTACTCTGCTGGCGAAAGTTCACAGCCAGTTCGTTGCGATGATAGCCCATCCGCTCGGCAGTTGCCAATATCTTCTGCAAGGTTTCCGCCTTCACATTACCCGTATCTCCCGAAAGAGCACGCGAAACGGTGGACTTGGAAATCCCCAGTTCCCTTGCAATATCCATGATAGTTACATATTTTGCCATATCTCTTTTTCTTTCTTGTTATATGTGCTTGCAAAGATACTTATTTTCTATGAAAGCTACAACAAAAAACAGAGAAATCTTTTTGGGAACGGTTGCGGAAAATGGGAACGGTTGCGGGAACGGTTGCGGAAAAACAGCCGTTTTTTTTCTTGTTTTTCCAGCAAAATCGTTCTATCTTTGCAGCGTGAAAAGGAAAAACGATTTCTCAAATCGCTCTATTCCTACACAAAACAAAGAATAAACAATATTAAGTATCACAATCAAACCTAAAAAAAGAATATGGAACAAGATTCAAAATTTCAAGCGAACACTTCGCTAGAGAACAATTCGCAGGGAAAGGTTCCCTTCATCAGTAAGCTCGCCTATGGCATGGGCGATGTGGGCTGCAACTTCAGTTGGATGTTCGTGGGCAACTTCCTCATGATTTTCTACACCGATGTGTTCGGAATCAGCATGAGTGCCGTAGCAACCCTGATGCTTGTATCCCGATTCTGGGACGCCATCAACGACCCCATCATCGGCACACTTACCGATAAGACCCACACCCGATGGGGACGATTCCGCCCTTGGCTGCTCTTCGGAGCTCCTATCACGGCACTGGTACTGATACTCACCTTCTGGGCTCATCCGGAATGGAGCCAGACCGCCAAGATTATCTATATGGCAGTAACCTACTGCATCCTGGTGCTGGGATATACCTGCGTGAACCTGCCTTACGGCACACTCTGCGGAGCCATGACGCAAGACATCGATGAGAGAGCCAAGCTCAACACCAGCCGTTCGGTGAGCGCCATGATGGCCATCGGAGTAATCAACATCGTAACCGTTCCGCTCATCAGCTGGTTTGGCGCAGGCGATACCAAATATGGTTATCTGGCTGTGGCAGTACTCTACGGCATCATCTTCGCCGCCTGCCATCTGTTCTGCTTCCATAAGACCAAGGAAGTGGTAGAAGTTCCTGTGGGACAGAAGCTCCCATTAAAGGTGCAGCTTCGTTCCGTGATGAAGAACAAGCCCTATCTGCTCGCCCTCTTAGGACAGTTACTCTTCGGTTTCATCCACTACGGACGCAACGCCGACATGCTCTACTATTTCACTTATGTAGAAGGTTCGGCAACGCTCTTCTCCTACTATTCCATGGCCATCATCGTGCCAAGCATCATAGGTGCAGCCTGCTTCCCTCTGGTATTCAGAAAAACGGGCAACAAGGGTTTCACGGCAGCCATCTTCGCTTTCCTCACCGGTATTACGATGATAGGTCTGTACTTCTTCAGCCCTAACGGCAGCGCCATCATGTTCTATCTGTTCTCAGCTTTGTCGTGGTTCTTCTTCTCAGGCTTCAATACAGCCATCTATGCCATCATCCCCGACTGTGTGGAGTATGGCGAGTGGAAGACGGGCATCAGAAACGACGGATTCCAGTACGCCTTCATCTCGCTGGGCAACAAGATAGGAATGGCACTCGGCACATCGCTCCTCGCCATTGCTCTGGGCAGCGCAGGATACGTAAGCAATGCCATGCAGAATCCGGAAGTATTGAGCATTATGCACCACGCCTTCAGCACCATTCCGGGAGTCTTGTGGATCATCACCGCAGGATGCCTCTGCTTCTACAAGCTCAACAAGAAGCAATACAAGCAGATCATGACCGATCTGGAGAATAAGAAGAAAGAAAGAAAATAAGAAGAAATAAAAAAGAGCCCACTTAAAAAGTGGGTTCAGCAAAGAATATAAAGATAAACCGGGATCTTTCATCCCACCAACATAACAATAACAATTTCAAAACATTATAATTATGAGACAGGCAATATTGGTAGAACCAAAGCATATCGAATTCAAGGAAGTAGCAGAACCAAAGGCAGCAGACTTAACTGCTCATCAGGTTCTCGTCAACATCAAGCGCATCGGCATCTGCGGTAGCGAGATTCACTCTTACCACGGTCTTCACCCAGCCACCTTCTATCCAGTGGTTCAGGGACATGAGTACTCTGGAGTGGTTATGGCTGTAGGCAGCGAAGTTACCGTCTGCAAGCCTGGCGACCATATCACCGCTCGCCCACAGTTGGTTTGCGGCAAGTGCAACCCTTGCAAGCGCGGACAGTATAATGTTTGTGAGCACCTGCGTGTTCAGGCTTTTCAGGCAGATGGTGCAGCACAGGATTTCTTTGTAGTAGATGACGACCGCGTGGCTAAGTTGCCGGAAGACATGAGCCTCGACTATGGTGCCATGATTGAGCCTTCAGCCGTTGGTGCCCATGCCAGCAACCGCACCGACGTGAAGGGTAAGAATGTAGTAGTGAGCGGTGCAGGAACCATCGGCAACCTCATAGCCCAGTTCTGCATTGCCCGTGGCGCCAAGAATGTACTCATTACCGATGTAAGCGACCTTCGCCTGGCTAAGGCTCGCGAATGCGGCATCAAGCACACCCTCAACATTACCAAGAAGACCTTGAAGGAGGCTGCCCAGGAACTTTTCGGTGAGGAAGGCTATCAGGTAGGTTTCGAGGTAGCAGGTGTAGAAGTTTCCATCCGTTCACTGATGGAGACCATCGAGAAAGGTAGCGACATCGTTGTTGTGGCAGTCTTTGCCAAGGACCCATCCCTCAGCATGTTCTATCTCGGCGAACATGAGTTGAGACTCATCGGTTCAATGATGTATCGCCACGAAGATTATCTCACAGCCATCGATTACGTAAGCAAGGGCATCGTCAACCTCAAGCCACTCGTAAGCAACCGTTTTGCCTTCGAAGAATACGATGATGCCTATAAGTTTATCGACACTCATCGCGAAACCAGCATGAAGGTTCTCATCGATTTCGAACAGAAACCTGGAGAGAAGAAGTAAAGAGATAGAAGAGAAGAAATATACTGCAAACGATTGCAGAAATTGGAAACGATTGCGGGAACGTTTGCAGAAAGTTTAGATGATTTTCTTTGTGAAGGTAGCAGAAAAATGCTACCTTTGCAACAGAAATCAAGTAACATCTCTAACATTCTTAAAGTAAAAATGACAATGGAAAAGAAACAATCAGTAATAGGTATTGGCGAGGCACTCTTCGATGTGCTTCCAGAAGGAAAGAAGCTAGGTGGCGCTCCTGCCAACTTTGCTTACCACGTTTCACAGTTCGGACTCGAAAGCTGTGCGGTCAGCGCAATGGGCGATGATGAGCTGGGCAAGGAACTGGAGAAGGAACTCAACGATCACCATCTCAACTATCAGATAGACAAGGTAGCCTACCCTACAGGCACCGTCCAGGTTTCGCTCGATGCCAACGGCATTCCATGCTACGACATCAAGGAGGGAGCAGCCTGGGACAACATTCCCTACACGCCAGCCCTGGAAAAGTTGGCAGAGAATTGCACCGCAGCCTGCTTCGGTTCGCTAGCTCAGCGCAACGAGGTTTCCCGTAACACCATCTATCGCTTCCTCGACCACATGCCTAAGGGCGAAGGTATCCTCAAAATCTTCGACATCAATCTCCGTCAGGGATTCTATAATAAGGAAATTATCACCGAGAGCATCAAGCGATGCAACATCCTCAAGATCAATGATGAGGAATTGATTACCGTAAGCCGCATCTTCGGCTATCCGGGCATCGACCTAGAGAACAAATGCTGGCTTCTCTTGGGCAAGTACAATCTGAAGATGCTCATCCTTACCTGCGGTGTAAACGGCAGCTACGTATTCACCCCTGGCGAAGTTTCATTTATTGAGACTCCGAAGGTAGAAGTGGCAGACACAGTGGGTGCCGGTGATTCATTCACAGGCGCATTCGTGGCAAGCATCTTGAAGGGCAAGAGCGTAAAGGAAGCTCATGAATTGGCAGTAAAGGTTTCGGCATTCGTCTGTACACAGAACGGAGCCATGCCGATCTTGCCAAAGGAATTTACAAGATAAGCCCTTATTTGCCCAAATTATATGCAAATTATAATTATCAGTAATATATGGTTTAAGTAATTAGTTAACGTTTATAAGGTTCATAGTTAATTAGGTTTATTAGTTTATTTTGTAGTAAAACCATGAAAAGAATTGTAGTTATTGTTTTGATGATGGCTGCTTGCCTGGGAAACGCCCAGGCACAGCTCCATCTGAAAGCCAACGTGCAGAACAATCATCTGTGGCGTGGCATGGAAGTTTCCGACGGCATCGTCCTCCTCACCGACCTGAGCTATACGATGGTCAACGACCACGTTACCGTGGGACTTTGGGGAGGCTGCAACTCGGAAGGCTCCTACAAGGAGTTTAACCATTATCTGAATCTGAAGGCTGGCTGTTGGGGATTCGCCCTGTGGGACACCTACAACTTCTCCCCTGGCGCCACTTATAATAATAAGGAATACTGGAACTATTCTGCCCATACCACCGGCCGATTCCTCGATGCTACATTGAGTTACCGGTTCCAGGACGAGAAGTTTCCACTGCTCCTAAGCTGGTCAACGGTAGTATTCGGACGCGACCGCAACAGCGACAATACCGAGCAGAAATATTCCACCTTCGCCTATGCGGAATACCCTATCTACCAGAAGGATGGCTGGAAGGTTGATGCAGGAGTAGGTGGAGCCTTCGCCCTTAACAGAGCTGGCGAGGATGCCCACTTCTTCGGAACCACGGCAGGCATCGTTCACGTATCGCTGCAAGCCACCCACGACCTCAAGCTCGGCAACTACACCATTCCGGTTTACGCCAAGGGCATGTGGAATCCGCAGAGCAACCAGAGTTATTTCCAGATTGGAGCAGAAATCATCCGCTTCTAAATCTTCAAAAAACACAGAAAGTTTTATCATAACAATCATCTAAACACAAATTCATTATGAAGATTAAAGATTTTACAACAGGCGTGCAGCACATCGGCATTCCTACCAACGACATCAACAAGACCATTGAGTTTTATCATGCCCTGGGCTTCGAGACTGCCCTCCGCACAGTAAACGGCACCGAGGAAGTAGCCTTCCTCCAGCTCCACAATCTCATCATCGAGACCTATCAGAACCATCAGGCTAAGATGGAATATGGAGCCGTTGACCACATCGCCATCGATGTAAAGAACATAGACGATCTCTTCCAAGTTGTGAAGGAAGCCGGAACATTCAAAATGTTGGATCAGCAGGTAAATGGTCTTCCTTTCTGGGAGAATGGTGTAAAGTTCTTCACCATCGAGGGTCCTAACAAGGAGAAAATCGAGTTCTGCGAGAAACTCTAATCCGCAGCTGACTTTTAGATAAACACAGATTAGCATAGCAATACAAGAGAAAGAGATAAAAATGACGAAAGTCCAGCTTGGAGCCTTTCAGAGAGAGGCATCCGAGTTGGACTTTCTTTTTTCGTTTTCCTTGAGGAATATGATGCGTTTTTCCCTGATTGATGTTTCAAGGATATTAATGATGCTCAGGCACAATGGCGAGATACACCAGATCATGGTCGGTGAGGTTCTCCATATAATGAGCATGGTTCATAGGGCAATAATGCACCTGTCCCTGTCGAACCTCCTCCACGGTATCATCATAATGGAAAGTAGCAGTGCCGCTTACCACATAGATAATCTCGCAGTTGCCCTCGTGAGTATGAAGACCAGTTGATGCACCCGGACGCAAGGTAGAATACATAATCTTCACCTTGTCATCCACATAGTTACGGGTGTCGAGTTTACCCTGTCCACCCTTGAAGCCCTCCAAATGAGCCTCAGCAATCTTTTCGAAATCTATTACCATCTTTATAATGTTTATTGTTTAATGTCTAATATTTACTTGGCTTTTATAGATGAAGCCCTGCAGCTTACTTTGCTTTCGCAAAATACTTCCAGAGCGGAGCCGCCATCAGGCTCTGCCAGATTTCTCCCTTCTCCAGCATTTCCATCACTTCTTCTCTTGAGAAGAGGCGAATCTCGATATCCTCAGCCTGGTCAAGATGCTGAACATCCATGCGCTCCACATCCGTAGCCAGATAGCAATGGGTAAGATTAGTATGAGTGCTCGGATTAGCCGAAATCGTCATCCACTTCTGCCAGTTTCCGCCACCGAATCCAGTCTCTTCCATCAGCTCTCGCTTGGCAGCCGCCATCGGGTCCTCGCCCTTCTCTATCACTCCTGCGCAAAGTTCATTCACCGTCTTACCTATCGCATAGCGATACTGGCGAACGAAGACGAACTCTCCCTCCTTCGTAATGGCGATGGTGTTCACCCAATCAGGATATTCCAGCACGTAATATTCATCGATAATGGCTCCCGTAGGCAATTCCACCTTATCCACTCGTGCCGTGAGCCATGGCTTCTCTATCAGATACTTCTGCGAGAGCGTCTTCCATTTCATATCTTTATCAGCCATTTTCTTACTTCATTTAAAAAACTGGATTTTCTTTATTTTAATTGATGGTGCAAAAGTACGAAAAAAGATTGAAAGGATAGAAATATTTCTATGAAAATGACAGTTTTTCAATTTTTTTTGCCGTACTGGATATTGACAGCGAACACCTCAGCACCTTCGATGATATTGATAAGAATTGGCTGGAGAAGGTAGCAGAACTATTCACCTGATTCCTTAATATTCATTTCCCTCTTCCTTGATTACACTCGGACCGTCGATGAGTTCAGGCTGAGGGGCATTTCTGTTCACATCACCATATGCTCTGCCCAGATCGCTCATCGTAATACTGATGTTGCGGTTCACGGGTCTGTCCTTATCTGAAAGGCTGTGAGAGAAGAGCCACTGATAGGTTTTCTTCAGATAAAACACGCGGGCAGGGGTACCGTGATTGGCACCCTTCCACCAGTCGTATATCAATCGGGTATCCTTGCCATCCTTTTCAAGTTTATCTACCACCACCTTCGATTGCTTGACCGGTACTGCCCTATCTGCTGTGCCATGGATAATCCAGAAAGGCAAATCGCCCAATCCGCTCACATCCTTATACGAACAGCCGCCACACAGCGCCATACCGGCAGCTATCCTGTCGGGATAAGTAGCACAGACATCCATGGTGCCATAACCGCCCAAACTCATGCCCAAGACATAAACCCTATTAGAATCGCATGGGTAATTCTTCTTCACCCAGTCGAGCATATCCATGATTTTCTTCGGATTCCAGGCTCCTCCCGGATTCTGCGGAACGATGGTCAGCGCATCGATATCGCGCCCCTTGACGATGGCATCAAGCGGTCCGTATCTTCTCACCTTATTCAGATTCTTGCCGCAAAGACTGGCACCATGCAGAAAGATGATGACCGGTGTCTGCTCTTGCGAATAAAAATAATCTACTGGCGTATAAACCCAGAAGTTGTAACCTCCCGGAATCTCATCTTTCACAGCTCGCAGAAAGTCGTAAGCCGACATGCTGCATACGGAAAGACAGAATAATATAAACAAAAATATCTTCTTCATTTTCTTCCTTTTTTACCTGTTTAGTATCACGCTCCCTGTTTCATACGATGAACGTTCATCACACAAAAGTAAGTAAATATCAGCATATTACCAAATATCCTCCCTATATTTTTCTTTTTTTTATCCAAAAGAAAGATTCGTTTAAACTTCCAGGTAGAAAGATAAACAACGATTATTTGTGTTAAAAATCATAAGAATCACATCGGTTCGCATTATTTTTATTATCTTTGCATCATAACAAGACATATAATAAATAAATATAGAATTATGAATGTAGGAGATAGAATACCAGAGATTCTTGGCATTGACCAGGACGGACGTGAGATAAAGGCAAGCGACTACCGTGGTCGCAAGATTGTGCTCTACAGTTATCCGAAGGCTAACACCAGCGGATGCACTGCCGAGGCCTGCTCCCTGCAAGCACATAAGGAGGAGTTGGCAGCAGCCGGTTATGAGATTATCGGCGTGAGCAAGGACAAACAGGCTCTGCAGAAGAAGTTTGCCGAAACCAAGGGTTTGCAGTTCCCTCTTATCGCAGATACCGAAACCACCCTACTGCAGGAACTCGGCTGCTGGGGCGAGAAGGTAACCTGTGGCAGAAAGACCATCGGCATCCTCCGCACCACCTATCTTGTCAACGAAGAAGGCCTCATTGAGAAGATCTTCACTCCTAAAGAGATCAAGACCAAGATTCATGCCGAGCAGATTCTGGATTATATTCATCAATAAAGAACAAAACGAACGAAGTGGGAAAAAGAGTATGTTAGAACACATTGCAGATTTCACAGCGTGGCCAATCCTTACGGGAATTTTCATTGGCTATATTGCCAACCGCATCATGAGCGGCGAAGGCAAAGGATGTTGTATGAACCTATTCATAGGTATTGTGGGCAGTTATGCCGGCGCCATCATCAGCAATCTGCTGAACATAGAACTGTTTGGCAAGGGTTATCTTACCAACTTCATTTTCTGCGTCATTGGCGCCATAGCGGTATTGTGGATTTGGAAGAAGCTCTTCGATTAGTATTCTTTTTATTGGTAAAAAAACATAAGATTATGACAAACAAGGAATTGATACTCGCCCAACTGATGAGGGCGATGATTAAGTATGATGGTGGCGATGCGCCACTCATCCAGCATTTCGTAAAGGTGCACGACTTTGCCCGTATGATTGCGATAGCAGAGGGAATGACCGGAGAAGACCTCTTCGTGCTCGAAGCAGCAGCCATTCTTCACGATGTAGGCATTCACGTTTCACAAGCCAGATACGGCAACTGCGATGGCAAACACCAGGAAGAACTGGGTCCTGACGAGGCAAGAAAAGTACTGTCAGAAGTAGATGGATTCACAGCCGCACAGATAGAAAGAATCTGCTGGCTCATTGCCCATCATCATACTTATCAAGATGTTACCAGCCTCGACCACCGCATTCTGCTCGAAGCAGATTTTCTGGTGAATTCCTTCGAAGCCCACCTTGCTCCCGAAGGCATCATCACCTTCCGCAATCATGTATTCCGCTCGGAATCAGCTATCAGTATGCTGAATGATATGTGGGGACTGTAACGAAAGTTACTTTCTTGGAAAGAGCATCATAGAGGGAAGGTGAAAGTACAACAAACTGCTGTTATGTGTTTTAATTAAAATAATACCTTTATTCTATTTCACTTCTGTCAGTTTGCCCGTCTGTGAGTCAATGATATAACCATGAAGATTGACATCTTTTGGTACGAGAGGGTGTGTACGGATCGTATTGATGGTATTCCTTACAGAATCCTCTGTGTCGTGGAATCCCTCCAGCCAATGGTCGAGGTCGATGCCGCAAAGCCCGATGGTATCGATAACATTCTGATGGATGCCACGTTTGAGCATCAATTTCTTCATCTGCTGTCCGTTCATGTGGCATGCACCGCAGTTGGAGTGGGCAATGACCATGATTTCCTCTACACCCAATTCGTAGATGGCTACAAGGAGACTACGCATGGCAGAGTCGAAAGGACTGATAACCAGTCCACCGGCGTTCTTGATGAGCTTGGCATCTCCGTTCTTCAGGCCCAAAGCTGCTGGCAGAAGCTCAGTGAGGCGGGTGTCCATACAGGAAAGAATGGCAAGTTTCTTGTCTGGATATTTACTCGTAAGATACTTTTCGTAAGCCTTACTGGCTACGAAGTTTTCATTATACTTGATGATTTCTTCTATAATCATAGTCATGTAAATTGAAATGTGAAACTAAATTTTCCTATTTCTCAGGGGTTGGCTTGAGGTAAGCCATGAATTTCTCTGGCTGATAGTTGAGAACCAGCTCATCCGGGAACTCTGCTTTTTCTACCAGTGGCATAATGTTGCTGTAGTCGGCAATCATCGTAGAGAAGTGGGCATCACTTCCGAAGATGACTGGAGTTTCATACTTCTTGGCAAGTTCCAGCAGTTCCAGATTATTGGGAGCAGCCACAGTCTTGTGGCGGATGGGAGCCATGGAATGATTGTTGATTTCAAGCAAGGTATGCGTCTCCCTGGAAACTTTCATGAGTTCCTCGAAATCCAGTTCTGCCGTACCATCGCCGGGATGAGAGATAATCTGCACGAAGGGATTGCGCATGGCATTGATGACACCCTGCGTATTCTCCTCCTTACTTCCTCCCTGCCAGCAAAGGCTATGGATGCCTGCTATTCGGATATCCAGCATACGCCAGTAATCCTTGTCGAGATCGATATCTCCCTTCGTATTGAGGATGTTGAGTTCTGCTCCAAGCATCAGTTTGATTCCATAGAGCTGGCGTGGAACACAATGAAGGTTTCTGAAATAGATAGGATCACAGGTACCCGGGATATTGGGACCGTGCTCTGTGATTCCCAAGATATCCAACCCTTTCTCCTTTGCTGTCAAGGTCATTTCCTGCAAACTGCTGAAGGCATGACCTGATGCTATTGTATGTGTATGAACGTCTAATAATGTTTTCATGGTGCAAAGGTAATGATATTTACTAAGAATGTAAGAGAAACAACTATTAATTAATCAAAATTTGTTTTTACGGATATTTAAATTAATAATAAATCACCATTTTATGTTGGTTTTATTCAGCTTCAAGCTCCAATAGCTTTCTCTTTGCGTCCAATCCTCCGGCAAAACCTGTAAGGGAATGATTGCTTCCGATAACTCGATGGCAGGGAACGAAAATGCTGATGCCATTAGCTCCAATGGCACTTGCCACGGCTCTGATGCCGTTAGGTTTGCCTATACTTATAGCTATTTCCTTATAGCTTCTTGTCTCTCCATAGGGTATTTCGAGCAATGCATGCCACACTTTTTTCTGGAAATCAGTTCCTACAGGATGCAACGGAATATCAAATATCTTGCGGTTACCGGCAAAATATTCATCCAATTGCTTTTTGGTCTGATCCAGGATTGGGGATGTTTCTATCTTGAAATCAGCCTTCATATACCGTAAAAGCCGATGCTTATTGCGCTCTGCACATGGCATTTCATTCCAATCACAAAGGCACAGTTCGTCACCCATCGATGCCAAGATGATTTCTCCGCAAGGCGAATTGTAATATTGAATGTTTACTTGCTTCATTGTCTTAAACTGATATTTTTTGTTCATAAATCATATAGGTAAAAGAGGTATGAGAAAACTGTTTGACGAATCTCATATTTAACCGCCATACTAAGTAGTGTATTATATTGTTCTTTTCACGCAAAGGTAACAAATATTTATAGATTACACAAGAAAAAGTACTATATAATGCTCGTTTTATAAAAAATTTTAATTTTATGGGATTTTTTTTGGCTATTTAGCATTGTATATTGATTTTTTCTTATCTTTGCAGGTACAATTCAAAAGATTGATTATTATGCAGATATTATTGGCAAATGCCAAAATCATGTTTGAGAAGGCAGACAGGAAGCCTATCTCCGTGCCACTATTCCAATCAGTTGCCAATGACTTGGCCAAAGAAATGGCAATGATGAATGTAGAGGATTTGGCTAAGCAACTGGATTGCAGCAGCAAGATTGCAATGACGAACTGGAAGCGATATCATGATTTTATGGCTGCAGAGAAGATGCCGGCTATCCTGGCTTACAATGGTCAGGCATACAAACATTTGCGTGCCAGTTCTTTGAGCGAGGAGTCGTTAGAATATGCCCAGAAACATCTCTGGATTACCTGCTTCCTTTATGGATTGCTTCGACCGTTGGATGGCATCGTACCTTATCGTATGGAGCATTGCGTATCTCTCGAAGCAACAAACGACAGGCCTATCAATCAGTTCTGGAAAGACAAACTGACAGATGTTCTCATCGATAGTGTGAAAGCTGACGATGGCATACTCATCCATCTTTCTACAGAGGAATATGAACATCTGTTCGATTGGAAGAGAGTATGTAAGGAAATAAAGGTCATTCAGCCACTCTTTTATGTCCGCCAGAAAGACGGCAGATTGAAGATGCAGGCTGTATGGGCTAAATCTTGCCGTGGAGCCATGGTGAGATATATTCTGAATAATCAGCTTCTTACTCCAGAGGAACTGGCAGGCTTCAGTTACGAAGGTTTTGAATATGAGCCAGAATTAGGAGAAGCTGCTTTTCCTCATTTCGTTCGTTGAAATAGAACAAAAGCAAACAAACGTTATAAAAGGAAGATGCTGTATGTTTGGATTGAATGAGAGCACCCAATATATCATAGAAGTATCATCATTTTACGATGAGGGTGTGTCATAAGTCTGTGACGCACCCTTTTTTTGTGTGTGTTTCTATATATTCTAGTTGAATCGTAGTCTTTCTTCACAAAGGGAATCTTATTATATTGTATAGAAACTTTACTTTTCTTGTTTTATCGATAACAAAACAGCCCCAAAGCTCACAAAAGGGCATAGTTATCCCTGACGATAAAAAAACAAAATTGAGTTTTATCGTTTTATACCCAAATATTTCTTCAAATTGAATCCCATTCCGAACAATCCTAGATCCATGTAAACCTTGTCCATTCCAAAATGCCTGAATCGCTTATAATGCATATCTGCCTTCATCTGCCCAAATACAGCTTCCGGCTCTATCGGTCGCTGGCTTCTGTGTTTCAAGCCCTCTTCAGACGTTAGTAGCAGGAAGGCTTCCTTTTTATATGCATTCAGTTTATGGTTGACATATATGGTTCTGTTGCCTTTGGATTTCTTGCAGAGACTTCCAAGCGGACATCCATCACATCGTTGTGCTCTATATAATGTAATGACAGACACATAGCCGGAGTCACTTTTCGTTTGCCGTTGTCCACAAGGTTCCATGTGTTGTCCCATGGGGCAGACATAATAGTCATCATCCCTGTTGTAGTAGAAGTTCGCTTGGTTGAAGGCATCCTCCTTGAAAGGCTTATGCTGTTCCTTGTGAAACCAGTTGTACTTTACATAACCCATCATTTCTTCCATCTCTAGGTACTCGTAGTTCTCCTCCGAGCCATACCCTGAGTCTGCGGTGACGCTCTTGGATTGCTTTCCATATCTTTTCTTGTACTTATCCAAAAAAGGCTTGAAGGTCAGGGTGTCTGTTGGATTGGGATAAAGGGCGAAATTCGTCCAATATTGATTCTCTGTCGCAATTTGAAGGTTATAGGCAGGCTTTGTCTGCCCATTGTTCATGGCATCTTCCTTGAGGCGCATGAAGGTCGCATCGGGATCAGTCTTGGAGTAACTGTTTCTCTCGCCCAGTATATCCAGTGATTTTTCATACTCGCACAGTTTGTCCGAGGCTTTGAACAAGTGATCTATCTGAGTATTTAGCTTTTGCTTCTCTCTTCCTGTAAGCTTTGCCTTAGGAAGGTTCTTAGCTTGCCTCTCACACAAACGTGCACTTCTCTCTACATCCTTGGCGGAAGTGGCTGGCTCGCTGTCTTCTTCCTTAATGTCACTCCCGCCATTCAGGCGAATTTGTTCTTTTATCTGAGCCAATGCAGCAGAGGTCTTTTCCAAGAGCTTAGCCCTGTTCTTTTCCACAGTCTTCTTCCATACAAACGTGTACTTGTTTGCTTTCGACTCTATCTTAGTGCCATCAACATATTGTTCCTCCAGACTAATCACGCCCTTTTCAACCAATATGGAGACGACTGCATCAAAATAAAAGTCGATGCATTTAATCATATGATTGGATCTAAAGCGGTTGATTGTTGCGAAAGATAATTGCTTACCTCCACAAATCCACATATAGCGAACATCGTATTTAAGTGCGTCCGCTATGCCACGACAGGAATAAACGCCATTGATATAGGCAAAAACAACTAAACTTAGAAGCATCTTCGGACTGTAAGGAGGAGCACCAATCCCATCATAGGTATCCATGAGAGGGTTGATGTCCATACTGCGAACAATACGATCCACCATACGAACTTTGCTGTCTTTTGGCACATAATCATCGAAAGAGTTAGGAAAAAAGCTCAATTCGTGCCGAGTTTCAGATTTTATTTGTATCTTTGCCATACTTAAAGAAGTTTTCTGCAAAGATACAAATCTTTTGCGGAAAGGCAAAGCCCGAGCTTGTGAAAGTTTGGGCTTTGTTGTAAATAAAAATGTTTTTTAAAGATTTCGTATCTGTGAAAAGGCAAAAAATAAAAAGGGGTGCGTCACAGACTTATGACACACCCTCACTAAAGAGGTTATAGTTGTACGACTAAAGGGTATACAGTTGTACAACTAAACAGGTTATAGCTGTACGACTAAAAGGTGTTGTCACTAGGCTCAGCAGAGGTGCTGACTGCAGTCAGCAGACCTGCTGACTAGGCTCGGCAGAGCTGCTGAGCCTAGTGGCAATGTCTGAGAAGGTATATGCTTGTACTCTAAAAGACGCTTGTTCTGACTCCAGTAAACGCTTCTTTTAACTCTCGGAGACGCATCCTTCAACGAGAAGAGACGCTTCATTCAAGTTAAGGAACCGATTCCGTCAACCTAAAGAGCCGTTTCAACAACTACGTCTTAGTTACTCCTTCTTCCACAAACGATAGAGCGTTATAGGACCTTCCTTGGTAGCATACATTCTGGCAGCCGGTTCCTCACAGAGATCATTCAACACCTTATTGGCATGATAGCGGGTAACACCGAATTCACGAATCATATCCTTCACCGTGATATAACCCTGCTGCTGACAAATCTCTACAATATCAGTAAACTCCTTATCCGCCTCTTTTGGAGTAGATTTCACACTCCAATACTGTCGGCTGCAACCATTAGAGTGGCGCTTCAGCCTCTCCAGAAACTCCTTCGTGGGCTGAATTTCCAAGCCGCAGATATCCACCTCATTGGCTGGAATCAGATCCCCCTCATGATAGGTTCTTTTCCATTCGATTCCATTTTTGTCCTTATGCTTCACCATCCCCAGCTTAGGCTTGACGATAAACATATCGCCTACCCTCACCTCGTTGCCTTCAGCCAAGGCGTAAAGCGTTTCATCCTCCAACGTTTCCAATGCAGAGATAAAGGACGAAACGTTCATCGCACAATGATCGCGAACACGCTTTTCCATCTTCTCCCTGTCAACGACATCCTGTTTCACGAACATCGGATGTATCTGATACTTACCGCTTTCGTCCTTCAAGGGCGTGCGATGCTCCAAATAATTGATTGAACCTGTTGCTCTAGCCATATTCTTAGTTTTTTTTGATTCTTTAAAAGATTATGCGCAAAAATACTGATTATTAGTGAGATAAGCAATTATTTTGTGTTAACTTTGCTAAATCTGACTCATACGAGCCATTATAATCAAGATTATCTGTGTTAAAATTCACAAGAACACCTCATTTCTCATTATTTTTTATTACCTTTGCCCCAAATAACAATTTAAAACAAAGGATATGAGCACATCAACTAATGCGATTACTCCCGATTTGCAAGCGAAGCTTGACAAGGCGAGAGAAGAACATAAAAACGGAGAAACTCTGTGCTTTGGCACTGCTCAAGATGCTATCGCATGGATGGAAACCTTATAGTGTTGCGAATAGACTCCTTATGGATGAAATTCCAGTATCCATTAAAACTTGTTGGCCATCATAATGACCAACAAGGAAATTTGAATGTATAACAATTTAAAAAGAAAGAGATATAAGAAACAGAAAAGAAAGATATAACATAGTAAGATTATAAACTTGCGTTTACTAATTTGTTCGGAATACACTTGAAATTTGGCGATTTAAAGTAGTAACGTACGAAAGAGTAAGTTCTGTAAACGCCTACGCTATAGCGTGGGCGGAACTTATCGTATGTTACGGGCACGCCAAAGCCTCAAGTGTTGATAAGGGAAGCTCACGCTTCTTCTTTGTCTTCACTTCATCAAGGCTTTCCTTGGATGGCTTTCTGCTAATCCTTCTGTCCGCTGCCCGTTTTACTCCGATAATGATTTAGTTCCAAACGCACCCATCAGCTATAGCAAAAGACGTTGGAGTTCGCTTCAAAGTTTGTTGCTATACCTTATTATATATAGTAACCAACAATGAAAAGAGCTACGAATGGACAAATTAAGAATGCAGAGTAGTAATGGTGTCGAGGATAACATTACGAAAATTGCGCAGCTGTTTCCCGACTGCGTTACGGAGACCGTGGATGAAAGAAGCGGTCAGCCAAAGCACCTCATAGATTTCGAGAAACTCAAACAGAATCTTTCTGATAGTGTGATGTCAGAAAGAGCGGAACGCTACCAGTTTACCTGGCCCGACAAGAGCAAGGCGATTCTCCTTGCCAACTCTCCTATCAATGCCACACTTCGCCCTTGCCGTGAAGACAGCGTTGATTTCGACAACACCCAGAACCTTTATATCGAGGGCGACAACCTCGATGTTCTCAAATGTCTGAAGGAGACTTATCTCCACAAGGTGAAAATGATCTATATAGACCCACCTTACAATACCGGAAACGATTTTGTTTATGAAGATGATTTCGCTCAGTCTTCAGAAGAATACCTCGCCAACTCAGGACAGTTTGACGAGCAGGGCAACCGTATGTTTACCAATGCCGAAAGCAATGGCAGATTCCATACTGATTGGCTCAACATGATTTATCCGAGATTGAAGGTTGCAAGAGACTTGCTGACCGATGATGGTGTGATATTTATCTCTATTGACGATAATGAGGTAGAGAATCTCAGAAAAGTTTGCGATGAAGTGTTTGGAGAAAGTAACTTTGTTGCTCAATTCATTTGGAGAGGAGGAAGAAGAAATGCAGCAAAATTCATTTCAACATCACATGAGTATATAATCTGTTTTGCTAAAAATCTTACTTTTTGCAATGAACACAACATCAGTTGGCATGAAAAGAAAAAGGGATTAAACGAAATATACAAAAAAGCAGAAGAACTAAAAAAAATCAATGGAACAGATTACGAGAAATCATCTGCACAATTAAAATCATGGTATAAATCTTTACCTGATGATTCTGAGAGTAGAAATCATTCTCACTATAGTTGGATTGATGAGAATGGAGTATACTTTGCTTCAGATATATCTAGAGGAGGAGGTGGTGGTCCCAAATGGGATATTGTAAATCCCTATACTCACAATATCGTTAAAACGCCTCAACGAGGTTGGGCTTATTCAAGCAAAGAGGACTTATTGAAAGACATTAAAAATGGGTTAATTCATTTTAATGGCGATGGAGTTCCATGCAAAAAAAGATACCTAAAAGATAATGAAACGCAACTGAAAGAAACCGTATTTTATAAAGATAGAAGAGGTAGCAGTAAGAGATTACGTTCCCTCATGGGAAATGATTGTTTTTCATTTCCTAAAGATGAAGAAATATTAAGTAGTTTCATCGACTCTTTTACTGACAAAAATTCTCTCATCCTCGACTTCTTCAGTGGCTCCGCCACCACAGCCCATGCCGTCATGCAGCTCAACTCCGAAGATGGCGGCAACCGCAAGTTCATCATGGTGCAGCTCCCAGAAAAGACCGATGAGAAGAGCGAAGCTTTCAAGGCAGGCTATAAGAACATCTGTGAAATAGGAAAGGAAAGAATAAGAAGAGCCGGCAAGAAAATCAAGGAGGAGTCTCTTTTAACCACTCAGGACCTCGATACTGGCTTCCGTGTGCTGAAACTCGATTCCACCAATATGCAGGACATTTACTATTCTCCAAAGGATATTTCGCAAGCCGACCTCTTCTCGCAGGTTGATAATGTGAAGCCGGATAGAACGGGCGAAGACCTGCTCTTCCAGGTGATGCTTGAACTCGGTGCAACCCTGGATTCTAAGATAGAAACGACAACGGTAGCTGGCAAGACCATCTATAACGTTGCCGAAGGATACCTCGTGGCTTGCTCCGACCCGAATATTACCGACGATGTGGTAAAATCCATCGCTCAGATGCAACCAGCCTATGCCGTGCTCCGTGACACCAGCATGAAGGACGATTCCACCGCCACCAACTTCGAGCAGATCTTTAAAACATATTCTCCTGACACAGTCACCAAAATCCTTTAGAAAGGTAAAAAAGTAAAAAGGTAAAAAAGTAAAAAGAACATTTTTGCTGTGTTTACTTGAAACTTGTAAAAGTAAAAAGAGCTTTACTGATTACGATTATGAAACTGAAGTTTAAGATACAACAATATCAGACCGATGCCGTGGAGAGCGTCATCAACGTCTTCAAGGGGCAGCCCAACCAAGCCAACCTGGAATACAGGATGGATAAGGGAAAACTGTATGTGGTTGATAGCAAGAAGCATGACATCAAAATCGTTCAAACAGATGTCTTTGCTGATAACGATGATGCGGGCAATAGCCTGGGCTATAAGAACAACCGCCTAGTCATGGATAAGGTGGCTCTCTTTGACAACATCCGACAGATTCAGACCGAGAACAATATCCATCAGGATGAAGAACTCTGTCAGAAGCTCGGTGCCTGCCAGCTCGACGTGGAGATGGAAACCGGTACGGGAAAGACATACGTCTATATCAAGACGATGTTCGAACTGAACAAGCAGTATGGCTGGACCAAGTTTATCGTGGTGGTTCCAAGCATCGCCATCCGAGAAGGAGTGAAGAAGAGCTTCGACATTACGGTAGATCACTTCATGGAGCAATACGGCAAGAAGGCTCGCTACTTCATCTACGACAGCAGCAGCCTCAACGACATCGACACCTTCTCGCAGAGCAACGACATCAGCGTGATGATTATCAATACCCAGGCCTTCAACACCATGAAGGAAGGAGCCAAGAACAAGGCGGCACGCATCATCAACTCCGAACGAGATGAGTTCGGTTCCCGAAAGCCTATTGCCGTTCTTGCTGCCAACAACCCTATCATCATTCTGGATGAACCGCAGAAGATGGGAGGTGCCGCTACACAGACGGCACTCAAAGCCTTCAATCCGCTCTTCACCCTGAACTACTCAGCTACCCACAAGGAGCACCACAACACGGTGTATGTGCTCGATGCACTCGATGCCTACAACCACAAACTGGTGAAGAAGATAGAGGTAGTAGGCTTCGAACTGAAGAATCTGAAAGGTACCGACAGCTATATCTATTTCGCAGAGCTGCTACTCTCGAAAGACAAGGCACCACAGGTAAGACTGGAGATAGAACAGCAGAGCACTACGGGAGCCATCAAGCGAATCTATAAGAAGTTGGGAGAAGGCGATGACCTCTATAGTGCCTCCGGAAACATGCAGCAATACAAGGGGTTCATGATTACCGACATTGTGGTGGATGTCCTCCAGCCAAGTCGCAGCCATGTGAAGTTCAGTAACGGCGAAAGTCTGATGCTGAAGGAAGTAATCGGTAACGTAACTGCCGACCACAAGGCTCGCATCCAGATAAGGGAAACCATCAAGGCGCACTTCCGCAAAGAGAGTGCACTCTTCCATCGTGGCATCAAGTGCCTCTCCCTTTTCTTTATCGACGAGGTTGCCAAGTATCGCCAGTATGATGAAGACGGCAATGCGATGCTGGGACGCTATGGAGAAATATTCGAACAGGAATACCAGGCAGAACTACTGGAGAATCAGAATAAGTATGACCCGGAGTATATGCAGTATCTCAGCTGCATCCCTGTCAACAAGACCCATGAAGGTTATTTCTCCATCGACCCCAAGACCAAGCGCATCAAGGACAGCGATGAGAAGAAGGGAGCCGGAAGCGATGACGTATCGGCTTACGACCTGATTATGAAAGATAAAGAACGGCTGCTGAGTCTCGACCCAACTTACTCGCCAGTTCGCTTCATCTTCTCCCACTCTGCCTTGAGAGAAGGTTGGGATAACCCGAATATCTTCCAGATCTGTTCGCTCAGACAGGCAAACAGCATCTCGCAGAAGCGTCAGGAAGTGGGACGAGGATTGCGACTCTGCGTTGACAACAAGGGAGTACGACAGGATGCCGATACCCTGCAGGGACAGGTGCAGCAGATTAACCGCCTTACCGTGATTGCCTCTGAGGGCTATGCTGATTTCGTAAACGACCTGCAGAAGAATATTTCGGAAGATCTCTATGACCATCCGAAGGTTGCCGACATCGATTACTTCGATGGAAAGACCTTCACGATTGAGGATGGTAGCAAGCACAGCATCACGACATCAGAAGCCAAGAAGATATATTTCTATCTGGTAAAGAACGGTTATGTGGATGACGAAAGTCATGTAACCGATGCTTACCGCTCTGCCGCAACATCGGGAACACTCGCAACATTGCCAGATGAAGTAAAGCCATACGGCAAATGGATTCACAAACTGATAGAAGGCGTTTGGAATCCTTCTGCCCTTGACGGTATGATAGAAAACGGAAGTACACCGCAGACTCCGGAGAACAGACTGAATGAGAACTTTACGAAGAAGGAGTTCCAGGAACTCTGGAATCGCATCAACCACAAATACGCCTATACGGTGAACTTCGAATGCAAGGAACTGATAGAGAAAGCCATTGCTGCCATCAACAAGGAACTAGTGGTTTCGAAACTGAGCTACGTGGTAACCCGAGGAGTGCAGAAGACGGAACTGAAGCACGACGACATGAAGGCGGGCAGCATGATGGTGCAGGAAGAAATGCAGCATGATGACCTGAGAACGGATGTCGTAAGCACCGTAAAGTACGACCTGCTGGGCAAGATAGCCACCAACACCCGATTGACCCGCAAGACCATCGCCGGGATTCTGAGTCAGATTAAGCCAGAAAAGTTTAATATGTACAAGATGAATCCGGAAGAGTTTATCCGCAGGGTAAGCCGCCTGATACTGGAGCAGAAAGCCACCATCATCGTAGATCATATCAGTTACAACGAGATAGAGGGAAGCTACGATTCCGCCATCTTTACGGAGGAGAAGCATACCTCGCTCGACAAGGCTTACCAAGGCAGGAAGAGCATCGTGGATTATGTGTTTACCGATGGTACGGCAAAGCAGAGTGTGGAACGCAAGTTCGTGGAAGACCTCGATACGAGCACCGATGTTGCCGTATATGCCAAATTGCCAAAAGGCTTCCACATTCCTACCCCTGTGGGCAATTATTCTCCCGACTGGGCGATAGCCTTCAAAGATGGTGCCGTGAAACATGTCTATTTCGTAGCCGAAACCAAGGGCAGCATGTCAACCCTCGACTTGCGAGGCATAGAAGATGGCAAGATAGCCTGTGCCGACAGGCTCTTCGAGCAACTCTCAGGTTCGGGCATCTACTATCATAAGGTAACCAACTACGACGACTTGATGGAATGGGTGAAATAATTCGTAATGTTAAATGTTATCGCCTCCTCTTTCACCAGTTCCGCCTTCGAAGCCTTGAAGGCGGAACTGGAGAAAGAGGAGGAAGTGCGCTTTATCTTTTTTTTGATGATTTCAACACCACCCAACTGAATTAATAGAGGGGCGTTTTATGATAAAAGATAGAGTTATAAACCCTATCTTTTACTCTATTTCCTCTATCCTTGCCAACTCCCAGCCCTTGAACTGCATGATAATCTTATGAAGCGTTGTGCCCTGGCGAAGAGCCTCAACCCTTGGAGCATCGGCATATCGCCTAATCTGTTCCACTGCATCCAACCATTGCTTCTCCGACTTCTTCATAGGGCTACCATCTTCCTTCAAGACATCCTTCAACTCTTCATCAAACTCCTTTCTGGAGAGAACCTTGAGTTCGAGGATATAGCTGTGCTGAGTGGCATAATGGGTATGATCAGGCAACAGGAAGAAATCACAATAGCCATGATTCAACTCCAATTCGGGAGCCGTGATGTAATAATCGTTGAGGTTCAAGTATGCCATAAAGAAACCTTGCAGATTTCGCTCCGATTCTATTCCGTCACGCACAGAAGAAACCTTAGCGTAGGCATCAGCCATGAAACGCAGTCCTTCTTCCCATACTCCTTCATAAGCCATGTCGTAATAGTAATCCGTCAATCTGTTGGTATCCACATACGACTTTGCCTGATACTCTTCTTCCAAATATCCATAATATTGCTTGCGAACATTATTATTAGGAATGCCCAAAATCAACTTTGAACCACGTGTACCCTTGATGGTCAACATACCATAATAAAACAGCAAACTTGGGAAGATTTCAGCCTTCGGTATCTGATAGGCAGAGAACTGTTCCTCCAGTTGGGCAACAATCTGTCCCTCTTCCGCTATCTTGCGGATGATACCCTTGCGCTCGCCATCCAACTTATCGAATTGCAAGAGTTTCTTCATCTTGCCATAATCGGTCTTGGTATTCGGGTCTATCATCTGCCGAGGAGAGCGTCCGTAATCCATATAATTGCGAAGATAGTAAAGCACCATATCGCAATTAAACATTCTGACACTCTTATTCAATGCTTCTTCTGCAAAGCAATAGTTGTCGTACCAAGGCTTCATATCGTTGACGATGGCTTCCACATCGCTATCTGCAGGAATGCTTCCCATCTCCTTATAATAAGTGAACATCTCGACTACATCCTTGGTAGAGAAGCCCAGCATCTCGTCGAACTCTGGCTTTACAGAGATATTCCATCCCACATTATACCCACTTGTCACATCATCCAGGGTTACAGGACTGACACCCATCATGAAGATGCGCTCGAAGTTTCCCTTGAACTTCTTGAAAACATCACGATAGAAACCATCGGCATGAGTAATGGCATGATACACTTTCTCACCATGTTCATTGAGCACTACATTAGTAAAATTATCATACTCGTCGATGATAAGATAAAGCTGAAAATGATTTGCCTTGGCTGCATCAAAGATTATCTGCATCTTATCAGCATACTGTGTCTTTGTTTTGATTTCCTGAACCTTCTTATCACCATAATATGCAGCATACTGCTCTGCAAAACTATCCAACTTGATACAGAGATAGGCATTGAATCTTTCCTCCAAGACTTCTATCTTACCTGTAATTTGAGAAAAATCCAGGAACAGTACCTGGTAAATTCCTTGCAGGGATGTAGGATGCTGGCCTATCCACAAATTACCGAAGAGTTTTTCGAAACTCTCCTTTTGGTTACAGTCATAGTAAGAGTAGAGCATACTGAGAAACAGGCTTTTTCCAAAACGACGGGGACGGATGAAAAAGAGATTGCGTTGCTGCTTCTCCAGCTCTGGCAAAAACATCGTCTTATCGACATAATATAGATTCTGACTCATCACCGTGGCAAAATCAGATACTCCGTATGGTACTTGTTTTACTTGCAGTTTCATCATGCTATGAAATTTAACCAGTTTACATACGCAAAGTTACGGCTTTATTTTGAAACAACCAAAGTTTTCACTGCTTTTTTGGTCGCACCAGTAAATTCCTGTATCCATAATCCCACATTATAAACACAAGAATTTACTGGCATACCCTTATCATTTGACTATAAATCACAAAAATTACTAGAAAAGTTTGGCAGTTTCGAATTTTCAGCGTATCTTTGCAACAATAATAAAAGAAAGGAAAGCTATATGGAAACAAAAGACAAGAAAATACAAGTTCATACCATAGACTACAAAGACATCGACAAGTTTTTCCCTGCTCATAGCGAGATTACTATGTCTCCACTTCCGAAAGGACACATAGCACGACTTGCTACCATCCACAAGGTTAAGGCTCAATAAAAACTTCAAGATGAAAAAGTCTATTACACAAAAATATCCTGCAAAGGCTGAAAGCATTCTGTCAAGCTGTTTTGTGATAAAACCTGCAACTAACAATAAACTTGAATATTGCGAAGCCAAGGATGTCCTTTGGGATACAGGTGCTACAAACACTATTATATCCAGAAACATAGCAGCTGCTTTAGGATTGGAACCTATCCAAAAAGCCATGATTGCAGGAATTGGCGGAAATGTAGAGGCTTACACTTATAAAATAAGCCTATATTTTGCCAAAGAAGGTGCTTGGATAAAAGATTTGGAAGTTCTTGCTTGTGATTTAGAAGACAATGACATTATCATTGGCATGGACACCATTACACGAGGAGACTTAGCTATCACCAACAAAAATGGAGAAACATGGTTCTCTTTCCGTATTCCTTCACAAGAGCATATTGAATTTGAGTAAGACGTTTATTATCTAAAAAATCCCTGCCATAGGAAGCCTTTCCTACAGCAGGGATTTTTCTATTGGGAATCGTCAAGAATGACTTAACTATCAATTCTTAACTATTAACTATCAACTATTTATACTCGCCCCAAGCCTTGATATCGATATCCTCGAGCTTGGTAGTGCAGAATGCATAGATGAATGCGCTCGCCAGACGACTATTAGTAATCAATGGCACGTTCAGGTCGATGGCAGCACGGCGAATCTTGTAACCATTACTCAACTCGCTGCTGGTCAAGTTTTTCGGAATATTCACTACCATATCAATCTCATGGTTGTGGAGCATCTCCAAAGCCTTAGGCGCACCACCTTCTGCCTCCTCTGATGGCCAAAGCACACGGGTGTTCTCAATGCCATTCTCGGTGAGGAACTTGCTACTACCACCGGTTGCATACAGCTTGTAGCCATGCTTAACCAGCATCTGGGCTGCATCAAGCAAATCTACCTTCTGCTTGGCAGAACCAGTAGAAAGCAGGATGTTCTTGGCAGGAATGCGATGACCCACAGAAAGCATACTCTTCAGAAGTGCGGTAGATGTATCGTCGCCCAAGCAACCTACCTCACCCGTACTGCTCATATCCACACCCAATACTGGGTCTGCCTTCTGCAAACGGTTGAAGCTGAACTGAGAAGCCTTGATACCTACATAGTCGAGATCGAAGAGGTTCTTGTGTGGCTTCTCTACTGGCAAACCGAGCATTACGCGGGTAGCCAACTCGATGAGGTTGATCTTCAATACCTTGCTTACGAATGGGAACGAACGGCTGGCACGAAGGTTACACTCGATAACGAGAATATCATTGTCACGAGCCATGAACTGGATGTTGAACGGACCATTGATGTGCAACTCCTTGGCAATCTGACGACCTACTCGCTTTACACGACGAACTGTCTCAACATACAACTTCTGAGGAGGGAACTGGATGGTAGCATCACCTGAGTGAACACCGGCAAACTCGATGTGCTCGGAAATCGCATAGGCAATCACCTCGCCATTCTTTGCCACTGCATCCATCTCAATCTCCTTGGCATGTTCAATAAACTTACTTACTACCACTGGGTGATCCTCGCTTACATTGGCAGCCAACTGCAGGAATCGCTTCAGCTCATCCTCGTTAGAACATACGTTCATCGCAGCACCAGAAAGCACGTAGCTAGGACGAACCAATACAGGAAAGCCTACACGCTCGATGAAGTTGTCGATATCCTCCATAGAGGTCAGGGCGCTCCACTCTGGCTGGTTGATGCCGTTGTTGGTCAACATCTGAGAGAACTTGGCACGATCCTCAGCGTTATCGATGTCCTTGGCAGCAGTACCCAGGATTGGCACGTTCTGTGCATCGAGGTGCATAGCCAGGTTGTTTGGAATCTGACCACCGGTAGATACGATAACGCCATGAGGCTGCTCCATCTCGATGATATCCATCACACGCTCGAAGGTCAACTCGTCGAAGTAGAGACGGTCGCACATATCGTAGTCGGTAGATACGGTCTCTGGGTTGTAGTTGATCATCACAGAACGCCAGCCTTCCTTGCGGATGGTGTTCAATGCCTGAACGCCACACCAGTCGAACTCTACGGAAGAACCGATGCGGTAAGCACCTGAACCGAGTACGATGATAGAACGGTGGTCGTTCTCGAAGGTAATGTCGCTCTTCACGCCTGCATAGGTTACATAGAGGTAGTTGGTCTGAGCAGGATACTCTGCTGCCAGGGTATCAATCTGCTTCACTACAGGCAGGATGCCATAGCTCTTGCGCTTGTTGCGAACCAGGAGGGCAGCCTTGTGCATGTTGCCCAACTCCTGCTCCAAGCCCACGGCGCGGGCTACCTGGAAGTCGGTAAAACCGTAAACCTTAGCGATGCGGAGCAAATCCTGTTCAAGAGTATTGATGTTGCACTTCTTCATCGCCTCGTCGATATCGATGATGTGCTTCAACTTCTCAAGGAACCACTTGTCAATCTTGGTCAAGTCGTGAATCTGATCTACGGTATAGCCCTTGTGCATTGCCTTTGAAATCACGAACACACGCTTATCTGTTGGCTCGCGCAAAGCTGCATCGATATCGTCGATTTCAAGTTCCTTGTTCTCTACGAAACCGTGCATGCCCTGACCAATCATACGAAGACCCTTCTGGATGGCCTCCTCGAAGTTGCGGCCGATGGCCATTACCTCACCTACTGACTTCATAGATGAGCCCAACTCCTTATCTACACCACGGAACTTAGACAAGTCCCAACGAGGAATCTTACAAACTACGTAGTCCAATGCTGGCTCGAAGAAGGCAGATGTGGTCTTGGTTACTGAGTTCTTCAACTCGAACAGACCGTAGCCCATACCGAGCTTGGCTGCAACGAAGGCAAGAGGATAACCAGTAGCCTTAGATGCCAAGGCTGATGAACGGCTCAAACGGGCATTCACCTCGATTACACGATAATCCTCGCTCTTAGGGTCGAAGGCATACTGCACGTTACACTCACCCACGATTCCGATGTGACGGATAATCTTGATGGCGAGGGCACGGAGCTTATGATACTCAGAATTGCTCAGGGTCTGAGATGGAGCGATGACGATACTCTCACCGGTATGGATTCCCAGTGGGTCGAAGTTCTCCATGTTACAAACTGTGATACAGTTGTCGTAACGGTCGCGAACTACCTCATACTCAATCTCTTTCCAGCCCTTCAAACTCTTCTCTACCAATACCTGTGGAGAGAAAGAGAAAGCCTTCTCTGCGAGTTTGTTCAGCTCCTCCTCGTTGTCTGCGAAACCAGAACCGAGACCACCCAAGGCGTAAGCAGCACGGATGATGACAGGATAGCCGAGCTCAGCAGCAGCCTTGCGGGTCTGCTCGATGTTCTCGCAAGCCTCGCTCTTGATGGTCTTCACATTGATTTCATCCAACTTCTCTACGAAGAGCTCACGGTCCTCAGTGTCCATGATAGCCTGTACTGGAGTACCCAATACCTTGACATTATATTTCTCCAGGATGCCCTGGCGATAGAGTTCTACACCACAGTTGAGGGCAGTCTGACCACCGAAGCTGAGGAGGATTCCGTCTGGCTTCTCCTTCTGGATGACACGCTCTACGAAGTAAGGCTGCACTGGCAGGAAGTAAATCTGGTCGGCAACACCTTCTGATGTCTGTACGGTTGCGATATTCGGGTTGATGAGCACAGTCTCGATACCTTCCTCGCGCAATGCCTTCAGGGCCTGCGAACCTGAGTAGTCGAACTCACCTGCTTCACCGATCTTCAAGGCTCCAGAACCTAAGAGGAGCACCTTCTTTATATTTTCGTCTTTCATTATTTTCCTAATTATTTAAGTGTTTCTACAAACTTATCAAACATGAACTCTGTATCCACAGGGCCTGAGCAAGCCTCTGGGTGGAACTGGCTTGAGAACCAAGGGTTCACCTTGTGGCGGATACCCTCGTTAGAGCCATCATTCATATTTACAAAAAGCTCCTCCCAATCGTTGCCCAATGTCTTGGCATCAACGGCATAACCGTGGTTCTGAGAGGTGATGTAGCAATTGTTGGTTCCTACCATGCGCACTGGCTGGTTGTGTGAACGGTGACCATACTTCAACTTGTAGATAGTAGCACCGGCTGCCTTAGAAAGCAACTGGTTACCCATACAGATACCGCAGATAGGCTTGCGGCTCTGGCTGATCTGCTTGCGAATAATGTTTACTGCATCCTCGCACATATCTGGGTCACCAGGACCATTGGCCAGGAACAATCCGTCGAAGTCCATATCGGTGTAATCGTAATTCCATGGCACACGGATCACCTCTACGCCTCTGTTGATGAGGCAACGGATGATGTTTGCCTTCACACCGCAGTCAACGAGAACCACCTTCTTGCCGGCACCCTCGTTATAACGGATAATCTCCTTGCAGCTTACCTGGTCAACAAAGTTTACACCCTCATAGTTAGCCTCAGGAATGTTGTCTGGTTCATCATCAAAGAGAATCTTACCCATCATCACACCATGCTCACGAAGCACCTTAGTCAACTCACGGGTGTCGATGCCTGTGATTCCTGGCACCTTTTCGCGCTTCAACCAGTCGGCAAGACTCTCCACTGCATTCCAGTGGCTGTACTGCTCGCTGTAATCATTCACGATGATGGCAGAAGCATAAATCTTGTCACTCTCCATGAAGGTTGGCAAACCGTTCTCCTCGAAAGTAAATGGAGGCACACCATAGTTGCCCACAAGAGGGAATGTAAGTGTCATCAACTGACCGGCGTAAGAAGGGTCGGTCAAACTCTCTGGATATCCCATCATGGCTGTGTTGAACACAACCTCGCCCGCTACAGGAGCGTCATATCCAAAAGATTTGCCATGGAACTTGGTACCATCGCTCAAAACTAAGGTTACTTTTTTCATATCTGACATTTGATTCTTTTATTTCATACTTATAAGAGCAAATGAATTCTTCACTCTTCGTTCTTCTCTATTCACTTATTTATGATAAACGTTTTCGATGTAGTTTACAAACGACTGGTTGCAGAGCTTCGTGCCGCCTGGGGTTGGATAATGACCGGTGAAATACCAGTCGCCCTTGTGGTTTGGAATCGCCTCGCGCAAGCCCTCGATGCTCTGGAATACAAGCTGGATAGGAGTGGTCATGCCCTCTGGGCGAAGCATCTCAACAATCTTCTCGTTGATTTCCTCGGTGCTGAATGACTTGTAGATGGAGCGTACTGGATTGATCTGCTCCTCCTTTGGCTTTGCCAATTCTGCCTTGCAAGCCTCATAGGTCTGCTCGATAAGGTCTTCCATCTTGCGCTCTTTCAAAAGCTGGATGGCAGCACGGAACACGCAGAACTCTTCCAGTCTTGCCATATCGATGCCGTAGTAATCCGGATATCGGATCTGAGGGGCACTGGAAACCACTACAATCTTCTTAGGATGCAGACGGTCGAGGATGCGGAGAATACTCTCCTTCAGGGTAGTACCACGCACGATACTATCATCGATAATGACAAGATTATCCACATTCGGCTCGATGCTTCCGTAGGTTACATCATACACATGGCTCGCCAGGTCGTTACGACTGTTGCCCTCGGTGATGAAGGTACGGAGTTTGATATCCTTCCATGCTATCTTTTCTGAGCGGACGAAGTCGCCGAGGATTTCGTATAATTCTTCTTTTGATGGAACATGGTCGAGGTTGGCAATCTGCTCAATCTTGGTCTCATTAAGATACTTCTTGAAACCGCTCAACATGCCATAGTAAGCCACCTCGGCAGTGTTCGGGATATAGCTGAACACGGTGTGGTCTACATCATAATCCACAGCCTTCAGGATAGGCTGGGTCAACTGCTCGCCCAACTGCTTACGCTCCTTATAGATATCCTTGTCGGAACCACGACTGAAGTAGATGCGCTCGAATGAGCAGGCTGAATCGCCCTTCTGCTCCATGATGCGCTCGATGCTGCACTCTCCGTTCTTCTTCACGAGAAGCGCCGTGCCCGGCATCAGTTCCTGCACTTCCTCTGCCTCCAGGTCGAAGGTGGTCTGGAGTACAGGGCGCTCGCTGGCTACTACCACGATTTCATCGTTCTTGTAATAGAACGCAGGACGGATGCCCCAAGGGTCGCGCATAGAGAACATTTCACCCGAACCGGTGATACCGCAAACCACATAACCGCCATCAAAGTTCTTCATCGTGGTCTTGAGTACATTGCTCATCTTCACGTGGTCTTCTATATAGTTGGTGATATCGGTATTCTGCATCTCCATCGCCTTTGCAGCTACGAAGTTGCGCTCCACCTCTCTGTCCAGACGGTGGCCCATCAGTTCAAGCATGATGTAGGTGTCGCTGTAGATGCGAGGACTCTGGCCCTGCTTGGTAAGTTCCTCGAAGATTTCATCTACGTTGGTCATGTTGAAGTTACCACAAAGGCAGAGGTTCTTCGCCTTCCAGTTGTTACGTCGCAGGAATGGGTGCACATACTGAATGCCACTCTTTCCGGTGGTACTGTAGCGCAGGTGTCCCATATAAAGTTCGCCTGCAAAAGGCAGTTCCTCTTTAGCGAACTTTGCATCAGCAAGCTGCTCGGGAGTCAGGCTCTTGAAGTTGGCATTCGCCTTGCCGAAGATTTCGGTCACGGCATTCTTGCCCTCTGCACGCTCACGGAACATATACTCATGACCAGGCTTACCGCCCAGTTTGACACAAGCCATACCAGCACCCTCCTGGCCACGGTTGTGCTGCTTCTCCATCATCAGATAGAGTTTGTTGAGTGCGTACATCCAAGTACCATACTTCTGCTGGTAATACTCCAGTGGCTTGAGCAATCTGATCATTGCTACACCACACTCATGTTTCAATGGTTCCATCTCTCTATTATCCTTATCTTATTTAGTTAAATTTGAATATACCTATCCGAGGGATCCCCCTCCAAAAAAAGGGAAACGTCAAGAAATGACGAATCCCTTTATATATTATTCTACAGTAACTGACTTGGCCAAGTTTCTAGGTTGGTCAACGTCCTTGCCCTTACATACAGCTACATGGTAAGCCAAGAGCTGCAAAGGAATGGTAGCCAATAATGGCTCCAGGCACTCCAAGGTCTCAGGGAGTTCAATCACTTCGTCGGCAATCTTAGAGATGGTTTCGTCGCCATTGCTGACAATAGCAATAACACGACCCTGACGGGCTTTAATCTCCTGGATATTAGACAAGACCTTCTCGTACATGAAGTTGTGGGTAGCAATAACTACCACTGGCATATCGCTGTCAATCAATGCGATAGGACCATGCTTCATCTCCGCTGCAGGATAACCCTCAGCGTGGATGTAGCTAATCTCCTTCAACTTCAATGCACCCTCAAGGGCCACAGGATACTGGAATCCACGGCCCAGATAGATGAAATTGCGAGCGTATGTAAACGTACGGCTCAAGTCAGCTATCTTATTGTTGAGCTTCAACACTTCCTTCATCTTGGCAGGAATGTTCCAAAGCTGTTCTGTAATCTTCTGATATTCATTTTCGCTGATGGTTCCCCTCTCCTTACCGATGGCAAGTGCCAGGAGGATAAGGACGGTAACCTGACCAGTGAACGCCTTGGTAGAGGCAACACCAATCTCCGGACCTACGTGAATATAGGTACCTGTATCTGTCTCTCGTGCGATGGAAGAACCGATGGAGTTACAGATACCATAGATAAACGCACCGCTCTCCTTGGCAAGCTTGATGGCAGCCAGGGTATCAGCGGTTTCACCACTTTGGGAAATGGCGATGACCACATCATCCTTCGTTACCACAGGATTACGGTAACGGAATTCAGATGCATATTCCACTTCCACAGGGATGCGACAATAGTTCTCTATCATCTGCTTGCCGATAAGTCCGGCATGCCATGATGTACCACAAGCCACGATGATGATTCGCTTGGCATTGAGAAGCTGCTGGCGATGGTCGGTAATGGAGCTGAGCACGACCCCCATCTCAGTCTCCTTCTTGCTGGTTGTATCGTCGCCATCAGTCATTACGCGAGTTTCCACTGTGCGGCTAACTACACGACCACGCATACAGTTACGAAGGCACTCTGGCTGCTCAAAAATTTCCTTCAACATAAAGTGAGGGAAACCGCCCTTCTCTATCTGACCGAGATCAATGTCTACGGTCTGTACCTCAGGGTTGAGTTTAACGTTCTGGATGTTCACCACCTGCAATTCCTCACCGAGGCGCATCACAGCGATGTTACCATCCTCCAGATAAACCACCTTATCTGTATATTCGATGATAGGACTGGCATCAGAACCGAGATAAAACTCACCATCCTTTCCGATACCTACAACCAACGGACTCTGCTTACGGGCAGCAATGATCTGATTAGGGTTACGCTTATCAAGAATAGCGATAGCGTAGGCTCCGATTACCTGACGGAGAGCCACCTGAACGGCAGTCAGCAAGTCGAGATTTTTCTTTATCTGAATATATTCAATCAGCTGAACGAGAACCTCAGTATCCGTCTCGCTCTTAAACTCTACTCCCTTAGCAATGAGATTCTTCTTGATATCGGCATAGTTTTCTATGATTCCATTATGAATCATGGCAAGGTTCTTGCTAGAGGAATAATGCGGGTGAGCATTTACAGCTGAAGGCTCTCCATGGGTAGCCCAACGAGTATGAGCAATACCCACATGTCCCGAAATATCCTTATCAGAGCAGAACGCTTCAAGATCTGCCACCTTACCCTTTGCTTTGTAAACGTTCAAAGCACCATCATTACTGATAAGAGCCACGCCTGCACTATCGTATCCACGATATTCCAAACGCTTTAAGCCTTTGATAAGAGCAGGATAAGCCTCACCCTTACCTAAATATCCTACAATGCCACACATATATATATTATTATTTTTGTAGTATCCTGATTTTACTCCCTTCTATTACCTGCTATCGCAAGATATTGACAATCAATGATGCGATAGAAATCAATGTACCAACGGCAGAGAACCACAATGTAGTAGATGAACCGATAGATGAGTTTTGAGCTTTCACCTTATTTGGTTCTACATAGATAATATCATTCTGCTGCAGATAATAGAATGGTGAATTAATGATATTTGCATCATTCAAGTTCATACGATAGGTATGCTTCTCTCCTGCTGCATCCTGACGAATCAGCAACACATTGTCGCGCTTACCATAGATAGTAAGGTCGCCTGCCTGAGCCAAAGCCTCGAGAATACTCATTTTCTCCTGAGGTACTGAAATGATGCCCGGCTTGGTAACTTCACCTAATACAGAAACATGATAACTTGCCATACGAACTGTAACGATTGGATTTTCCTTTGCTGCCAAGTAAGGCTTTACCTTTTTCTTGATAAGATCTTCTGCCTGTTTCTTGGTCAAACCACCTACATGCAATGTTCCAACAACAGGAAACTCGATGTTACCGGAATTGTCAACCAGATAACCTTGCAAAGAACCAGTACCAGAACTCAACTGCCCGCTGTTTCCCAAAGTTTGAGAAACAGAAAGGTTGAAAGGCATGGCAGCCTTTGGATCTGTCGTAATCACGGTAATGGTAAGTTCGTCCTTAGGCATAATCTTAGCTTCATAAAGCATTCTTGAAGCAGCCAAACTGATAGAATCTGCATTTTGGAAATAAGCTACATTCTTAGTACTTCCACAACTGCCAAGTACTAAGAGCATAGTCAAAGCGACTAAAACTGAACTAACGAGTTTTTTCATTTTCTAAAATTTTCGTTTTAAAATATTGGTGCAAAATTACGGTATTTTTTTGAATACTGCAAATTTTTGCACCAATAATTCTATTTACGTCTATTTTTTTTTGAAATAATAGCCTTTTTTACTTATCTTCGATACCATTTGATGGCAAATTAAAGCTATAACTGTTATCGAAAATCTTCTTCACTTTATTAATCTCTACGAAGGTTGTGCCTCCACCCTCTCCAAAGCTACCGCTCAGATAAGCAATCTTATCCTCCTCACCTAAGTAGCCTTTCTGGCGAAGCATACGTACCGCTGCGGTAAACATAGCCTTGGTAGAAACCTGATCCTTCTGATGAATTGGAATAATACCATAGCTCAGATTCAACCAGCGCTGGAGTTTCTCCTTATAGCAGATTGCCAATACCGGATTTGGACCACGGAAGGCTGCCAGGTCGCGTGCAGTCTGACCGGTCTCGCCATCGGTAATAATACCAGCAACACCCAACTTCTTTGTAGCCTCAATGGCAGCATGAGCCAGGAAGAGCTTCTGGTCAATCTTACCATCTTCCATTGGATCAATATCATTCAGTGGAGACTTATCCTTCTCTGCCTGCTCAGCAATACGGGCCATGGTCTGCACAGCTTCTACAGGATACTTTCCGCTTGCTGTTTCACCAGAAAGCATCAGCGCATCGGTGCGATAGAAGATAGCATTGGCAATATCGGTTACCTCTGCACGAGTAGGACGTGGATTCTTAATCATTGTATGCAACATCTGTGTTGCTACGATTACCGGTTTCTGCGTCTTCACACACTTAGAGATGATACGGCGCTGGATGCCTGGAATTCTCTCGATTGGCACCTCGATACCCAGGTCACCACGGGCAACCATGATACCATAGCAGGCATCAATAATCTCGTCAATATTATCAACACCTTCCTGATTTTCAATCTTAGAGATAATCTTGATATCACTGTTGTGAGCGTCCAAGATATCCTGAACTGCCTTCACATCGGCTGCATTGCGCACAAAAGAGTGAGCGATGAAATCAATATCCAACTCGATAGCGAGTTCAATATTTCGGCGGTCTTTCTCTGTCAGTGCAGGCAGGTCGATATGCTCTCCCGGCACATTCACGCTCTTGTGAGCCCCGAGCACTCCCTCGTTCTGAACCTCGGCAACCAGCATAGGACCCTGGCTGTCGATAATCTTCATATCGAGTTCACCATCATCGAAGAGCAAATCATCACCTACCTTTACATCGGCTGCGATGTCAGGATAACTCACATTCACAATATCATGAGAAGACTCCATTTCCGGACGTCCAAAGATTTTCACTACATCACCAACATTGTAGTGGATAGGTTCCTTCACACCTGTAGTTCGCACCTCAGGACCTTTGGTATCAATCATAATACCAATATGTGGAGACACGGCTCTTACATTCTTTACGATGGTGCGTATACCCTCTTCTGTGGCATGAGCAGTATTCATACGAACAACGTTCATACCGGCGAAAAACAGTTTTCGGATAAAATCCTGATCACATCTACGATCACTGATGGAAGCGACAATCTTTGTTTGTTTCATATTTGTAATTTACCTTATTGAAATTTCAATGTTTGCGGTATTTCTACCATATTTCTTAAATTGCGTGCAAAGATACAAAGAATTTCTGAAATAAAAAACATCTGAAATACAAAATATATATAAAATATTGAGTTACTTTCAAATTGAAAGCGCATAAAACAGAAAATCTAGCCAATGGGACACTTCTCGTTCCCATTGACTAGATAACAAATCTATTAATCCCATTGAAAAACAGGATTCTTAATGATCAATTCTAAATTAGATGTCCAAATCTGGCGCCTTCTCAGCTCCTGCTGCTGCCTCAAACTTAGGCATCACATTGAAATTGAAGAGGCCGGCGATAAGGGCACTAGGCATTTTTCTAACCGTCTGGTTATAGTTCTGAACGGCTTCATTATACTTGCGGCGTGCCTCGCTGATACGGTTTTCCGTACCCTCTTCCTGAACCTGAAGAGCCTTGAAGTTCTCGCTGGCTTTCAACTCAGGATATTTCTCGGCTACTACCATCAGTTTGGAGAATGCATTCGCCAACTCGCCCTGTGCAGCAGTATATTTCTTCAGGCTAGCCTCAGTAAGATTATTGGCATCCAGTTTTACCTGACCTACAGCAGCACGAGCCTTGGTCACCTCGGCGAAGGTTTCTTTCTCATGCTTGGCATAAGCCTTTACAATCTTAGCCAACTGTGGCATCATATCAGCACGACGCTGATACTGAGTCTGAACATTAGCCAACTCTGTGGTAGCCAACTCCTGTTTCTCTACCAATCCGTTATAACCACTGAACATCCATAGTACCAGCACAACTACGATGCCCAGAATAATCCAGCTTTTCTTTATACCTCTCTTTGCCGGTTGCATGTTTGAATTCATTGTCTGTTCCATTGTCATTATTATTAATTATTAATTCTAAACTATAAACTATTAACTATCAAAGGCATCACCATCCTCCGCCAGAGCCACCTCCGCTAAAGGTACCTCCGCCAAAAGAACCGCCCGAGAAACCGCCGCCGGAAGAACCGCCACCTCCCATAAAGAAAGGAGGTATCCAGTCATCGTCATTGTTTCTCCTACGAGACTGGTTTCTCTGATTGCTCTTCGGTCTTGGCTTCACAATGCCGAG
Organism: Segatella copri; assembly: GCF_026015465.1. Taxonomy (GTDB): domain Bacteria; phylum Bacteroidota; class Bacteroidia; order Bacteroidales; family Bacteroidaceae; genus Prevotella; species Prevotella copri_E. The sequence continues at coordinate 181,728 of NZ_JAPDUQ010000002.1, read as the reverse complement.
CATCTCCAGAATATACCTGATAAACAGATAGATAGGAATACCGAAGAAGATAAGGAAGAGGATAATGACCAGGAACCAGTCCTCTTCGTCATTAACCGAACCTTCATCAACATCCGCAATTCCCGTCCGTCCACTTTTCACCTTATTATATATAGCACGGCTTACAGATGCTACTGCCTCACCCGGATTGCCTTCGCGCATATACTTCACGATGCAAGCTCGGGCAATATCATCGCAGTCTACATCGGTCAACTCACCCTCCAGTCCGCTTCCTGGAGCAATAAAGTACTTATGGTCCTCCACCGCGATGACAATAACCAGTCCTCTCCGACTCTTCTTGTAACCGATACCATATTGGTTGCCCACATCCTGCGCCATCCGGAAGGCATCCTGGTTATCAACCTTTCCCACAATGATGAGCACATTCTGTACGCCACACTCCAACTTCAGTTTCTGAAGATAGAAATTGGCAGAATCCTTCTGAGCCTTATCAACATATCCATCCGGGTCGGAAACATATTGCGTAGAATCCTTGAGGAAAGGAATCGGTACATTTTTCGCCGTCCAGACCTCCCCAGCCGTCAACGCCAATGCATGAAAGGCAACCATCATCAAAGCCAAAAAATATCTCTTAAATCTCATAATTTCTCTATTTTGGTGCAAAAATACGCAATAAAAACCTTATATGCAAATACTTAGAGCATTATTTTTGCAAAAAAAGCCTTAAGTATTTTGTTATATCATAAAAAACTTGTATCTTTGCACACCGAAATAAAGATTAACAAGTAAAATTAGTAAAAAATAAAGAAATGACCAAAGCAGATATCATTAATGAGGTAGCTATCGCTACTGGTATGCCTAAGAAAGAAGTAGGTACTGTAGTAGAGGCTTTTATGGAAGAGGTTAAGAAGTGCCTCATCGAAAAGAAGGACAATGTATACTTGCGTGGCTTCGGCAGCTTCAACATCAAGCATCGTGCTGCTAAGACTGCCCGTAACATCTCTAAGAATACAACCATCACCATTCCAGCTCACGACTTACCAAGCTTCAAGCCATCAAAGAGCTTCATCGAGGAGATGCAGAACGCTCAGTAATACTGCTGGACAGGAAGAGAGAAATATCATTTTTTATAATAACAATATTTTAAAATTTTAAAATCATGCCAAACGGAAAGAAAAAGAAGGGCCACAAGATGGCTACTCACAAGCGTAAAAAAAGATTACGTAAGAACAGACATAAGAGCAAGTAAGCTAGCAGTGTAGCTAGTCTACTATAGCTCTCGGTCAGTTCGTGACTGAGGGGGTGTGTCAGTTCTGATATGGAATGACATACCCTTTTTTTGTATTAATTTAAAGTTAAAAGATTATTGAAGATATGACAAGCGAAGTTGTAATTGATGTCCAACAGAAAGACATCTCTATCGCACTCATGGAGGACAAGCAGCTGGTAGAATACCAGAACGAACCTCGTGAGGCATCGTTCTCTGTGGGCAACATCTACATCGCAAAGGTAAAAAAACTGATGCCGGGTCTTAACGCCTGCTTCGTGGATGTAGGTTATGAACGCGACGCCTTTCTTCATTATCTTGACCTAGGAAGTCATTTTAATTCCTACCAGAAGTACCTTAAACAAGTACAGAGCGACAGAAAGAAACTTTTCCCATTCTCTAAAGCCAGCAAAATGCCTGAATTGGAAAAGGACGGCAGCATACAGAATGTGCTCAAAGCAGGACAGGAAGTGCTGGTACAAATCGTAAAGGAACCAATCTCTACCAAGGGACCTCGACTCACAGGCGAAATCTCATTCGCGGGCCGATACCTGGTACTCATGCCATTCGGTGATAAAGTTTCTGTCTCGTCGAAAATTAAAAGCGGTGAAGAACGCTCCCGACTCAAACAACTCATTCACAGCATCAAACCAAAGAATTGCGGCGTTATCGTCCGCACTGTGGCTGAGGGTAAGAAGGTCGCTGAGCTCGATGCTGAACTGAAAGTCCTGGTGAAGCGATGGGAGGATGCTATCGCCAAGGTACAGAAGACCCAGCAGCGCCCGCAACTTGCATTCGAGGAGACCGGAAGAGCCGTTGCTCTCTTGCGTGACTTGTTTAACCCATCTTACGAGAACATCTACGTGAACAACGAAGATGTAATGAACGAGGTGAAGAATTATGTTTCTCTAATAGCCCCTGAAAAGGCGGGCATAGTTAAGCTCTACACCGGTAAGGTGCCTATCTTCGACAATTTCAGCATTACCAAGCAGATTAAAGCTGGCTTTGGTCGTGTTGTTAACTACAAGCACGGTGCTTATCTCATCATCGAGCACACCGAGGCCTTGCACGTTGTCGATGTAAACAGTGGCAACAGAACTCGTGAGAAAGGTCAGGAAGCAAATGCACTGGATGTTAACCTCGGCGCTGCTGATGAGTTGGCAAGACAATTGCGCCTCCGAGACATGGGAGGTATTATTGTTGTCGACTTCATCGACATGAATCTTGCCGAAGACCGACAGTTGCTCTATGAGCGCATGTGCAAGAACATGCAGAAGGACCGTGCCAAGCACAACATCCTGCCATTGAGCAAGTTCGGACTGATGCAGATTACACGCCAGCGTGTACGTCCGGCAATGGATGTGAATGTAGATGAAACCTGCCCTACCTGTTTCGGTACGGGCAAGATTAAGTCTAGCATCCTCTTTACCGACCAGTTGGAAAGAAAAATCGACCGCCTAGTCAACAAGATTGGCGTCAAGAAATTCACTTTGTATGTGAATCCTTACGTGGCTGCCTTCATCAACAAGGGCTTCATTTCCCTGAAGCGCAGATGGCAGTTTAAGTATGGTTTCGGCTTCAATGTGATTCCTTCACAGAAACTGGCATTCCTCCAGTACGAATTCTACGACAAGGACAACCAGTATCTGGACATGCAGGAAGAACAGGAAACAAAGTAAGTTTTTAATTATCAGAAAAAAGCTCCATTCGTATCAGTTTGCGAATGGAGCTTTTTTATTTTGGTTTTCTACACCTTATTATATATAGGGCATTTTAGTAATCTATCTCATTATTCACCATTTTCTCTGTGTCCCAAGGTGCAGGAGCACCGCCAAGATAACGATGGAACCAGTCGAGGTGCGCATTGTAATAGAGCGGCATAGACTTCAGGTTGCTTGGCCAGTGACCATCATACTTCAAGACTATCAGTCGCGAAGGAATGTTCAGGGTCTGCAAAGCTGTGAAATACTGCAAACTCTGGGTATATGGTACACGATAGTCCAGCTCGCCCGTCATCACGAGAGTTGGTGTTGAGAAGTTCTTGATGTATGAGGATGGCGACCACTTCTCGTAGAGATCGGAATTATAAGGCTGTCCCTCTAACTCAAAGTTAGGAAACCATACTTCCTCAGTACTGCCCCACATAGAGCGCAAGTCATATACACCCATCATGGAAGCCAGACACTTGAATCGCTTGGTATGACCCTGCAGCCAGTTCATCATATAGCCGCCATACGACCATCCCATCGCTCCCATCCTCGTGGAGTCAACATATTCCAGAGTTGCCATCTTATCGGTAACCTTCATCACATCCTCAAATACCTTTCCGCCCCAATCACCGGAAATGGCACGGGTGAAAGCCTGACCATATCCCGTAGAGCCATGAGGGTTAGGATAAGCCACCACATAACCGGCAGCAGGATAAACCTGCCAGTCGCCACGGAAGGAATTCATCCACTGCATCTGTGGTCCGCCATGCACATTGATGATAAGCGGATATTTCTTGCTGGCATCAAAGTTGTGTGGCTTCACGATGAATACCTGTACCTTGTCGCCACCAGCGCCATCTACCCAGATGCTCTCAGATGGACGGATATCCACCTCATCCTCCAACTGCTGGTTGAGGAAGGTTATCTGCTGTTCCTTGCCGCTGGCTACAGGAGTTCCATTCCACTTTTTTACCTGCTGGCGATAAAGAGCCGATGGTTTGCCTGTCGTGCTATAGGTATAATATACCATACCCTTATTGTCGAAATCAAACTCCGAGATGGCCTTGCCCGTCAATACCGGCGAGATGGTTTTTCTGGCTATATCGAGCTTGTAGAGCGGCTCAGCGCCCTGTACCTGACCGAGGAAGAAGATACTCTTGCTGTCGGGAGCCCATTTGTAATCATCTACCCAGTTGTCAAACTTCTCTGTCAGGATGGTAGACTTCTTTGCAGCCCGGTCGTAGATAGCAAGACGGAAGCGATCTGACTCATAACCAGGTACTTGCTGCAAGCGGTAAGCGATATACTTGCCGTCAGGCGAATAGGCTGGAGTACCATCCCAAGCCTTGTTCTCCTTCGTGATGCAGACCGGTTCTCCCCCATTCACAGATACCGTCCACAGGTCGGCATTGGTGCTAGCCTCCTGATGCTCATCATGATTGGATACGAAACAGATCTCCTTGCTGTCAGGAGAGAATTGATAGGTGATTCCACCCCCAACCACGAATATCAGCGAATAATTGCCCGGAGTCAGATCCTTGTAAGTCTTCGTCTGTGTATCGAAAAGGATAAGGTGATTGCATCTGCCATCATTATAGCTCGTCCAATGACGGTAGAGCAACTTGTCGGCGATATGCGCCTGTACAGGTCCCTGCTCCTTTTTCTCCATCCGGGCCTTGTTAGCCTTGGCATCAGCTCCCAGGTCGGGATATACTTCTGCGGTAAAGGCAATGTATCGCTCATCCGGAGAGATGACAGGACTACCGATACCCAACTCATAATCAGTTACCTGTTCCGTCTCACAGGTAGTCAGATCCATGCGAAAGATCTGAGCCGTCCCTTTCTCATAATTAGTAAAGAAGATACTCTTTCCATCCTTGCTCCATATGGCAGAACTGCTCTTTCCATCCTCGGTAAGAGCCTTGGCGTGAGAGCCATCCGCATTCATGATGTAGATATCGGAGCCAGACTTCTGGTTCTTCAGGTCAGAAGAACTGGCGGTATAGCAAACCGTCTTACCATCAGGCGAAAGGCTCACCGAAGATACGCCCTTCACCCTGTACAAATCCTCGATGGTAAACGCTCTTTTCTGAGCGTTTGCCGAAAGCAGCGTCATCACGACTGCTGCCGAAAACATCAATCTCTTGTTCATATAACCTATAAATATTTATTTTTCAGATGCAAAAGTAACAATTATTTTTGGATTTTCTGCAACCTTTTCACTACTTTTATCGTCTAAGCTATAAATAACATTGATAATAACATAAAAAAGAAAGGAAAAGATTATGATTTTAAGTACCACTCCAACCATAGAAGGCCACCCTATCCGTGAATACCGTGGCGTAGTAACCGGCGAAACCATCATCGGTACCAACTTTGTAAAGGATTTCTTTGCCAGTGTCCGTGATGTAATCGGCGGCAGAAGCGGTTCTTACGAAAGCACCCTCCGCGAGGCTAAGGATACAGCCCTCAGAGAGATGGCCGACCGTGCCGCATCCCTGGGCTGCAACGCCATCGTGGGCATCGACCTGGATTACGAAACCGTAGGAAAAAGCGGCTCCATGCTGATGGTAACATGCAGCGGAACGGCGGTGATTATCTAAGTTCTGCGACTGTACAAAAGAACAAAACATGCTTGAAATGGGGCGGTAACTGCCTAAAAAAATCGAGTTACCGTCCCTGTTCAGTTATATTTTTATCTATATAGTGTGGTGACATACACCTGATGAAGGTCACCAACTTTCTTCTATTTCATTTATTCTATCACCCAATCCTCTATACTTCGCTGGTTTTCCGAGAAGTTAATACCCACTTTCACAACCTTTCTCCCATCATCGGCAAAAGCCTTGGCATAGTTCTTATCGCTGATTTGCGCCATGGCGATGTCGGCAGACTTCTTATATTTCAACTCAAAGATAAAGATACTCTTATCCGTCTTGAGCACAAGGTCTATTCTTCCATCCGAAGTGGTATGCTCCACCTTCACATCTTCGCCAAGCATGGTGAAGATGGTGAATATCACGGCTTGATAGTGACGCTCATTATTGTTGATAATCGTATATGGGAACTTATCATAGAATGCCTTCAAATGAGGCATAAAAGCTTCCATGTCATCATTGATGAGCACATTCTTGGAATAAGCATACACGATGGCATCATATCTGTTCATGTCTTGCGCAGAATAATACCTGACGAGACTTTCCGAGAAACCTTGTCTTACTTCTTGATCTGGGAAACAGAGATGATACAACTTGCCTTTCTTCTCATATCCTTTAATGGTAAGGTAGCCACTTTGGAAAAGGACAGGAATAGGATCAGCAAGCTTTTCCGTAGGTGTATCAAAACGTGATGCCTGTATCCACAGATCGTCCAGATTGAGCATATCCAAATTCTTCTGCTGCAACAACTCCACCAGAAACGTAGGCGTACCAGATGTAAACCAATAGCTATTAAACTCCTTATCATCCAAAGCATTGATAATGCTGTAAGGATTGAAGATATCCTCGCTATTGATACTGAAATGGTAGCCATCATAATGCTGCTTGAGTTGCTGCAAGGTCTCCTCATAAGTGAGTCCATTATGCTCAGCCATCTCCTCGATACCCTCACGGAAATACTGAGTCAATTCACTCTTGGTTATACCACAACAGCTACTGTATTCATCCTTCAACGTGAGAATCTTGAGATTGTTCAACTCGCTAAAGATGCTGAGCTGGCTAAACTTGGAGATGCCTGTGATGAATACAAAGCGGATGTTTCCCTCTTGCTGCTTCAAGGGGCTGAAGAAATCTCGCATGATATTGCGGATGGTTTTCTGCAAGTCTTCGTCACTGACAGAATCATGCATAGGAGCATCATATTCGTCTATGAGAACAACAACTTGTTTACCTGTTTGAGCAGCTGCTGCAAGCAAGATGTTCTTAAGACGACCTCCAAAAGACTTCTCATCTATTGGATTAACTTTTAAACCATATTTTTTCTCTTCTACTTCTAGTATTCCGTTTAGAATTGAATATGTATTCTCCAAACTATAATATTTACCACAGCTCAGATCCAGGTGGATGACAGGATATGCCGTCCACTCCTTCTCCATCTGTTCGATGGCAAGTCCCTTAAACAGTTCTTTCTTACCTTCAAAGTAGGCCTTGAGAGTAGATACAAACAAGGATTTTCCGAATCGACGTGGGCGACTCAGAAAATGAAACTTGGCATAATGAGCCAACTGATAGACGATAGCCGTCTTGTCAGCATAGAAGTAATTCCCCTTCACGATTTCGGAGAACGTTTGTATTCCCAAAGGATATCTCTTTGAAGCCATAATCTTACTCTTAATAATTAATGTACAAAGATACAGATAATATTTCAGAAAACAAGCATTTTTCTGATTATTAACAATATATCACTGCAAAAATAGAACCGCAATTCAACAAAACATGCTTGAAACGGGGCGGTAACGGCCTTAAAAAACGACCCGCACATTTGAGCATCGTTGAGAGGCTTGGCGGGTTCTCGTGCTGCAAAGATACGAATAATCTTTGATAATACAAACTTTTGAGCAAGAAAAAACAGCCAACCTTCAATAGCATATTTGAAAGTTGGCTGTTTTTCATTTATAATGTTTCCTGCAAGTTTTTACTAGGCATAAGCTTACTTGTATTTTATCTATAAAGTTATCTCCATAGGGGCTCGGAAATCCAATTTTCAGGGAATCCCATTGCTGCAGGATCTACCTGTGGATAAGAAACGAGTAAGGATTTGAGCTCATTCTTGAAGTCCAATCCATATCCCATAGAATCAAGCCAATATGCAATACAACAGGCTATAGCATATACTTTGTTCGCATCAACACCTTCTATGTTCACCCATGCACCACGCAAAGAGGCATTCATTTGTGGAGCATTGGAGAGATAACGATTCCAAAGTCGTGAGTGATGAGCGCAACAGTTTCTTAGGACAGTTACACTACGCATCCAACTTTCCAACACCTCATGCTGTGGAAGATTGAACTGACGAGCTACACGCTTCTTCAACTTCTTGTCACCGAAATTGTAATAGAGTTTTGAAAGCGTACCGAAAGATGCCAGTTCAAGCGTTTTCCATGCAGGAGGGAATATCGGCTTGTCATAGTTGCGCCTATGTTCCTTGATAAAGTCCTCTTTACAACGCTGAAGCTCTCGATCTATGGAGTTCATATTCTCAATAAACTTGTGCTCATCGTCAGCAAGGCTTGTATCAAAGAACCAAAATGGTCCATGTGCCAAAGAGAACTCTTGTATAATCTTTGTGCGCAAAGCAATCTCTAATCGTTGAACAGCCTTGAACATCAAATCTCTCAACTCTATATCAAAGTTATAGAGAGCTACGGCATCTTCAAATCTACTATTAGGCTTAAACTGATGTGTAGTTTTGTCTTCCTCCATAGGACGAAGGTATTGAACAAAACGAAAATAGCTGACCTCACCAAGAAATTTTTCAGCCTTGGATGAATCAGCAATATTTAAGCCTCTACTTTTTAGTAGTTCTATTTGTTCCGAAATAGAAAGAGCCTGCTTAGTGTATAATCTTAATGTACCCATAAAAAGCAAAAGACCCGCCCTGGTTCGCTGTTCAAATGGGAAGCGTGGCGGATTCTGTTGCTGCAAAGATACAAATAATTATTGATAATACAAACTTTTGAGCAAGAAAATTCGCGCAAAAGTAGATTTCTTTGACATATTTATATTTAATAGTGTTAAATCAGACCATAAAATCACATTTTATCTGTCGAATAAAACATTTTCCGAAATAGAATTGTTACCTTTGCAACGTCTATCCCTATACCGGAAGCCTCGATGTGAAATTAATTTCGTATCATTTGCAAACGAAATTCCAAGGTGGACGACGATGGAGCATTTTACGTATAAGGATACAAGGGTCGAGTTGAAATACTTTGTAACCTTTACTCAACTTTTAGACTTTACAGACTACCAGAGTCTATTTCAAGAAAATAGGGAACGTTATGAAATATCAACGCTCCCTATTTTTGTATATCAATACCCTGGGTTTTGAGTCATATTTGGATTCATATTTATTTCATTTTGAGGAATAGGTAAAAGCAACTGATATTTTTCTAATCCGAGTTCTTTTATCGCCAAACCATTCCTTTTCAAGAAAGCAAAATAGTCTTGCAATTTAAGAGACTTCCTCAGTTGCTTAATTCCTTCAACAGAAACACTTGTTCCGGAAATACCATTCACATTATCTACTTCTGAAATATATTTTGAAGCCTTTGCATTATTACCCAAGTGAATTTCGCATTCAGCATATAAAAGCTTGACGTCCGTAGTAGTCATAATAGGCACTACATCTTCAGGACTTCCATCTACATATACTCTAGAGGCTCTTGACTCATTGCCAACCATCAAAGCCAATATCAAATCTTTGTTTTCAGATGTATATTTTGTTGGAACTTTTTCTATAGGATATATGCTTTTATCAACAACTTTTTGGAGTAAATTACTAGCTGCAGCCCATTTTTGCTGGTACATATATACTTTCGCCAAAAGAATACGAGCTACATCCTTCGATACGAACAGAGCATCATTGGCGTTGGTTGCAAAAGCTACACATTTCTTTTCATCCAAATTTCTTATTGCTTCTACCAGTTCTTCTTCCAGCATTTGTAGAATACTAGATTCGGATGTTCTTGAAGGATCTGCATAACTTTCAAAACCTGCATTAGGCACCACAACTACACCACCCCACCAAATCAACATTTGATAGTAGCACAAATCTCGATAAACATTCAGATAAGGAGAATATACTGCCCTATACATGGCATCTGCTCTATACAACATTGCAATTCTATTCAGCGCTTGATATGAGTACCTCCAACAATTATTGATATTCGGTTCACTGCTACTAATAGGAGCAACAAAATGAGGATCATTTATTATCTTTGTATAACGATAATTCATCTGAGCCTCAAGGGTTACAGCATTTGCCAATCTCTCCATTAATCCGGAAACCAATCTGATGCCATCACTTCCGAGTCGAGGCACTATGATTTCTGCATTAGGATTAGCTTGCTGAGTTAAGTTCAAACTAGCCACTACATTACCCATACCATCATATAAAGGAATTGAAACTGCTTGTTCCTTTCTAAAAGAGGCAGCCTTTACAACCACCTTTAAGATATTATTATTCAATTCTTTAGTATAGTTGATACAAGGTTCACTTCCGGTCTCATAAATTTCCATTCCCGAAACAGAAGTCGAATTATCGTATATATCATCACTAGGAATACTTGGTCGCTCTAAGTAAACAGGTACAGTTGTATTTACCTTTACCTCATAGCTTCCACCTTCCATAGGTACATTGATATTATTTGTTTCCAAACGGACAGGATGATTTTCAGGCGCAATTTCATTTCCTGCGGTTCCATCTCCATCCCAATCGAAATAATAGATAAGATTCTTAACGGCAACCTCTTTACCCATCTCTTGATAGCGTTTCTTGATATTCTCTGCTATTTGAGGCAATTTGCTTTCCAAAGAGAACATATCTTTACGAATTTGTAGTTTGGTAGTTTCTGAGAAATTACCATCCTCAGCAAACTCTTCTGAAAGTTGAGATAAATACTCAGTAATTTGTGCTTCAGAACGATTGTACAGAATTAAAGATGACACGGCAATAAGAGCAGCAGCTTCATCAGTACCAGAAATAATCGAGAAATGATTAACATCAGTCTTAGCATACTTTTCGAGGCCAAAAGTCTTGAGGACTTCTTCTTGTGCCTGATTGTTTGCTTCCTTAAATGACTTACCATCCTTAGCTACCAAATCCATAACTCTCTGATACTTAAGATGTGAAAGAATATTCAAATTCACATCAGCTGCATTTTGAAGATTAGCAACAGCATTTAAAGCCAAAGTTCCTTTAGAAAGTTCGCCAGTTACTTCATTAAAATAATATCCAGAAGCAGACAATTTTACATAGGGAGACTTTAACAATTTAGATCCAAAAGTAAAAGTACCCTCATTATCTGTAATCGTAGAAGTAAAAGATTCACCTGTTTCATCTAGTTCAGCATCTAAAGGCTGCATTTGAATGGCTGTACCTCTAACAAAAGGACCTTTTTCTACTTTACCACCTACATTAAAATTAGTAGGAGTGTAACCATCCAGGTCGTCATTACTAGAACAAGACTGTAGCATTGCCATCATTCCTATGGTAACAACCACAACGGCTTTCTTTAAAATTACTTTCATAATCTCATTATTTATTAGTTAAACTTTCATATACAAGAAGCGTGGTCTACATATACCACACCTAACTTTGGAGGTCCTGAGAAAACCCTGAGATACAGATATAGTAATAGTAGCCCACGCTATGCGTGAGAACCACTATGCTACCATTGTATCTCTTTTTGAAAATTTCTCAGGTTTCCAAAGTTACAAGATAAGCATAACGCCTCTTTATATTCTAATATGTCTTGGAGATGGCATACACCAAATCCGCTTCAAAATTACAAAACTTTCCCGACATAGCCACAAGTTTTGGGGGAAAATTTGCATATAAGCCTCACTTTTCTTTCCTTTTTTCTATTTTTAATCACTTTTCTTCTATCTCACCAGATATTTCGCGACCAAATCTCTAAGCATCGACTCCGGAAGATTAGATACTCCCGACTCTTGAATCAAAGCATATTCTGGCTTATTCTTTCCGATAATAAACTTACAGTCTCGCCCATCTATGCTTGCATACAAATGGAAGTTGGCTTTGTAAGCCTGCTCTATGCGAACATCAGTACAACTTTTGCCATCTATCTCAAAAGAAGCAGAACTGTTGTCTTTATCCTCCAACCCCCATGATACGAGATGAGCATTTATCGCTGACTCTATGGAACTGATCCACCTGTCATCGTTTTGTATGACGTATTCTCTGCGCTTTCTTCTCATCCTTTCTCATCAGATAAGGTGAAGGGGGTAGTTCTGGAAGCACATCATTGATGGCATCAATCTGACCCACCACCTTCAGCAAGAGGAGAAAAGTGGAAAGCGAAAGATAGCCCGCTGTACCATTCTCAAACTTGTGGATGGTGGTCAAACCAAGCCCCGTAAGCTCGGCAACCTCCTTCTGGGTGAGAGCCGCTTACAAATGACGCAGATTCGCCCATCCCTTTATCCTCGCACATAAATGTTTTTTCTTGAAAAAAGTCTCAAAGTATCATTATTTACAAATATATCACTGATACATAATGAATTACAAAATGATACTTCCAAATATATTTACAAAGAAGTATCATAGAAGTATCATGATTTCAATAGAAGTATCATTAAATCACCATGATGCATCATAAAAAAACACGAAATTATAGTCAACTAAATATAGAAAACTACAATTTGCTTGCTCAAAATAGTGCCCAAGAATCACCCCATGAAATGGGCATTCAATGCCCGCAGTACGGGCAATGAGTACCCAACACTTGGTCTATCGATGCCCGTCACTTGATCCCTTAGTGACCGTGTGACGGGCACTAAGAGACCAGCCAATGTGCTTACTTTCCTAACTACTCTATGTACTTCCCTGAAAAAGGTTGTCACTTAGGAACAAACAGAAGTGACAATGAAACGTAAGACAAGAATTGAACGTGTGTATAATGAGGACACAGGTTGGTTTGAGACCCGTGAGGTAGAGTTGAATAGCTACTCTTTTACAGATGATGATCGTATCATGATAGTTCGAGAGTATATGGAGAGTGGACTCCCAGCAGAAGAAATCATCAAGAAATACTATATAAGCAGTCGTACAGTGCTATTTTCTTGGATGGATAAGTTCTTAAATGAAAAAGATTTGTTATCTTTGCCGCCAGAAGACCAAAACCGTGACGATATGGCAAAGACAACAAATGAACAGTTGAAAGAGAAAGATGCAGAGATTAAGCGTCTCCGCAAGGCTTTGGAGTTAGAGAAGCTTCGCTCTAAGGCATTCTCCACCATGATTGATCTCGCAGAAGAAACCTTCAATATTCCTGTGAGAAAAAAATCTGGTACCAAACAGTAAGCTTGCTCCGCACAGAGTGCCAGAGCCAAGGTTTAGGCACTCTATGCGGGCTGTTTGGTTTCACCCGGCAAGCATATAATAAGCGCAATGTCTCTGACGGCTTTGCTGAAGAGGCCATTGAGTCTATCATCATTGAAAAGGCACGTGAGTATCGTAAGTCGAATCCTGGCTTAGGAGCTGCAAAGTTGCATGCCATATTGAAACAGATGTTTGAGGATACTGGCTGCTTCCCTGGTCGTGACACATTTATTGAGATGCTGCGTAAGCATGGACTCATGGTGCGTATAAAGCGCCGTAGGCGCTATAAGACAACAGATTCCGACCATAATTATCGCAAATACCCAAACCTGATTAAGGGAGTAGTTCCTACTCATCCGAACCAGATTTGGGCAAGTGACATCACCTATGTTGAAACCAATGAAGGTGTGTGCTATCTCTCGCTTATAACAGACCTGTATTCCCATAAAATTGTAGGATGGGCTGTTGGTCCAACATTAGAAACAGTATATCCATTAGAAGCGCTTAAAATGGCATATAAAAGCATTGATGAAGAAACTGCAAAAGGACTCATTCATCACTCAGACAGAGGAAGCCAGTATTGCAGTCAGAATTATGTATCTATCCTAAAAAGTCATGGCTCACAAATAAGTATGACTCAAACAGGAGATCCTTTGGAGAATGCTATAGCAGAACGTGCAAACGGCATTTTAAAAACAGAATGGCTTTATAGAATGACAATTCCTACTCGTAAAGTATGTAAGAAGGAACTGACCAGGATTATTGCGTTTTATAACGACGAAAGACCGCATATGAGTATCGGTAATCAAACACCATCAGTTGCACATACTCAAGTGGGGCCACAGCAGAAAATGTGGAAAAATCCTTGGGAAAATTCTTCTAATTAGTTGAAAATGTGTATCTTTGCATTTGAAAGAATATCATCACCGTAACCTTTCTAGGGATAGCTCCTTAAAAAGAGTAACCTAGTTAGGTATAATGGGTATTCGCTGACAACCCATATAGTGATAAAATTAAAAATGCGTAACCCATTTAGTGATACAAAAAATAGATAGTAACAAATTTAGTTTAACCATCCTAAAGGTGACAACTTTTTCACGTATAAGACACTATAAAACTGAAATACTAGACATTTCTTAGTTTTTGTGCCTGTATTTCTAGACATAAATCCTCAAAAAAGGCTTTTTTGCAAGCAACTTACCTGAGTTTTATGATACTTCTATTGAATTTATGATACTTCTATGATACTTTTTGTAAAATAAACAGAAAAGTATCATTTTTATAAACCACTATATATCAACCATATATAGCATTTTTAAACACGAATAATGAGACTTTGAGACTTTTTCAAGAAAAAAAACTTTTTATGTGCGCGAAAGAAAGAAGAAAGGAAGCGATGATGATACAAGAAAAAAGAGGGTGTGTCATAAGTCTGTGACGCACCCCTTTTTATTTTTTGCCTTTTCACAGATACGAAATCTTTAAAAAACATTTTTATTTACAACAAAGCCCAAACTTTCACAAGCTCGGGCTTTGCCTTTCCGCAAAAGATTTGTATCTTTGCAGAAAACTTCTTTAAGTATGGCAAAGATACAAATAAAATCTGAAACTCGGCACGAATTGAGCTTTTTTCCTAACTCTTTCGATGATTATGTGCCAAAAGACAGCAAAGTTCGTATGGTGGATCGTATTGTTCGCAGTATGGACATCAACCCTCTCATGGATACCTATGATGGGATTGGTGCTCCTCCTTACAGTCCGAAGATGCTTCTAAGTTTAGTTGTTTTTGCCTATATCAATGGCGTTTATTCCTGTCGTGGCATAGCGGACGCACTTAAATACGATGTTCGCTATATGTGGATTTGTGGAGGTAAGCAATTATCTTTCGCAACAATCAACCGCTTTAGATCCAATCATATGATTAAATGCATCGACTTTTATTTTGATGCAGTCGTCTCCATATTGGTTGAAAAGGGCGTGATTAGTCTGGAGGAACAATATGTTGATGGCACTAAGATAGAGTCGAAAGCAAACAAGTACACGTTTGTATGGAAGAAGACTGTGGAAAAGAACAGGGCTAAGCTCTTGGAAAAGACCTCTGCTGCATTGGCTCAGATAAAAGAACAAATTCGCCTGAATGGCGGGAGTGACATTAAGGAAGAAGACAGCGAGCCAGCCACTTCCGCCAAGGATGTAGAGAGAAGTGCACGTTTGTGTGAGAGGCAAGCTAAGAACCTTCCTAAGGCAAAGCTTACAGGAAGAGAGAAGCAAAAGCTAAATACTCAGATAGATCACTTGTTCAAAGCCTCGGACAAACTGTGCGAGTATGAAAAATCACTGGATATACTGGGCGAGAGAAACAGTTACTCCAAGACTGATCCCGATGCGACCTTCATGCGCCTCAAGGAAGATGCCATGAACAATGGGCAGACAAAGCCTGCCTATAACCTTCAAATTGCGACAGAGAATCAATATTGGACGAATTTCGCCCTTTATCCCAATCCAACAGACACCCTGACCTTCAAGCCTTTTTTGGATAAGTACAAGAAAAGATATGGAAAGCAATCCAAGAGCGTCACCGCAGACTCAGGGTATGGCTCGGAGGAGAACTACGAGTACCTAGAGATGGAAGAAATGATGGGTTATGTAAAGTACAACTGGTTTCACAAGGAACAGCATAAGCCTTTCAAGGAGGATGCCTTCAACCAAGCGAACTTCTACTACAACAGGGATGATGACTATTATGTCTGCCCCATGGGACAACACATGGAACCTTGTGGACAACGGCAAACGAAAAGTGACTCCGGCTATGTGTCTGTCATTACATTATATAGAGCACAACGATGTGATGGATGTCCGCTTGGAAGTCTCTGCAAGAAATCCAAAGGCAACAGAACCATATATGTCAACCATAAACTGAATGCATATAAAAAGGAAGCCTTCCTGCTACTAACGTCTGAAGAGGGCTTGAAACACAGAAGCCAGCGACCGATAGAGCCGGAAGCTGTATTTGGGCAGATGAAGGCGGATATGCATTATAAGCGATTCAGGCATTTTGGAATGGACAAGGTTTATATGGATCTAGGATTGTTCGGAATGGGATTCAATTTGAAGAAATATTTGGGTATAAAACGATAAAACTCAATTTTGGTTGTTTTATCGTCAGGGATAACTATGCCCTTTTGTGAACTTCTTGCCTGTTTATAATAGAGAAGATCGGAAAAAGTAAAATTTGCAGACGATATAATATGATTCCCTTTTTGGAATAGGCTACGATACTTCTAGGATTATGCAATAAATAACATAAAAGAGGGTGCGCCATAGACTTATGACACACCCTCTTATTTTATATTTTACTGAACAATCTTGAAGCGGATACGCAAAGAATGCGCATGCTCATCCCAATTGGTACCAAGCAATACGAACTTGCCAATCTGGGCGGTAGAACGGACATGCTTGCCAATACATGGACAAACATCATAATCACCTATACGAACCAGACGCAAGGTCTCGCTCGCATCATCCGGCAGACGGTCTAACTTGACGTTAGCTGGAATGTGATCACGATCTACGAACTCGTAAGTTACTGGCATATCAAGCTCTATCAGGCGATTCATCTCCGTCTCAATCTCCTTCTCCTCCTGGCGGGTAGGCTTATGATCGACTACGAAGGTCATCTTACTCTTCTTGCGCTCTACATGGGCATTCTTGCTACGCTCGCAACCAAACATACGAACCATCAACTGGTTTAGCAGATGCTCAGCCGTATGAGCAGGAGGGAACTCCTCCTTATGATGCTCATTCAATATAATATCACTTTCCTCCATCTTGACATTGAATTTATAGATTCTTACTCCGTTAGCATCCATGGATATCGGGAATACGCCATCCTTTTTCAGTTCAACCTTCTTCTTACCTCCCGAGAACAGTTCGGTAACGAGAACCTCCTCTTCAGTGATTTGGAAGAAATCGAAAGCATGACCAGGAATACATACCTGAAGCTGGCGAGCCTCCTGGGCAAAGTTGAGCACGATGAGCATCACCTCCTGATCCTTCTTGCGAAGGAAGGCAAAATTGGTACGTGGATCAAAGCCCTCTGAACCAGGATTCACATACATCAGGTCGAAAGTATCACCTTCTCGAAGCGCCTTTTCTTCATTGGCAAGACGAAGAAGTTGACGATAGGTAGCAGCCAGATACTTCTGCTCAGCTGTCAAAGTTTCATCGGCAGAATCCTGATAAGCATGCGCCAAAGTTGAAGGACTCCAGTAGTCGAATATTGTGGTACGACCATCTCTTCCGCTGAATCCCTCCTTGTCCATACCCTTCTCGCCAAACTCCTGTCCGCTATAAAGCATGAAAGGATTCTTCTGGAAGAAGAGGCTCATGGCTGCTGCAGGAATTGCCTTCATGGCATTGCCGCAGAAGAAATCGCTGGCGATGCGCTGCTCATCATGGTTTTCCAGGAAATAGAGCATGTGCTGGCGGATATCATCCACCACCTGCCATTCATGAGTGATACTGGCAGCAGGGCGCTCACCCCGAACCACACCACGCAGGCAATCATACATTCCCACCTTATCATAAAGATAATCGAATCCCGCCTTCACGTAGTTGCGATACTGGTTAGGATCATATACCTCGCCGATAACGATGATATGAGGGTACTTAGACTTCAGAATCGCAGTAGCGTATGACCAGAATGCCGTAGGCACCATCTCTGCCATATCGCAGCGGAAGCCATCTACACCCTTGCTTGCCCAGAAGAGGAGGATATCTGTCATCTTACCCCAAGTACTTGGCACTGGCTCATAATGATAGCTTCTGCCTCCGGCATCACAGTAATCCACACCATAGTTGAGTTTCACTGTCTCATACCAGTCGTTACAGCCAGGACGGTTATCAAACCGGTCGTTTCCTGTAGCTCTGGCTGGGCTCTCGGTATAGGGTTCATAAATCTTGGCATCTTTCGCAGAAAAAGCCTTGAACTCTGGTTTGGAATGACGGATTTCATTCAAATCCAAATCGCCCCATGCATAATAGAAATTATTCCTGGTAGAGAAGTGCATGTTCGGATCATCATCTTCTCCCAAATCTCGTACACCTGTTGGTTTGCAAATGGAATGATACTCTCGGGCTACATGGTTCGGAACGAAATCCATGATTACTTTCATACCTGCCTTATGAGTACGCTCTATCAGCTGCTCCCACTCTTTCATTCTCATACTGACATTCACTGCCAAGTCTGGATCGATGTCATAGTAATCGGTAATGGCATATGGCGAACCTGCTTTTCCCTTCACTACCTCTGCATGCTGAGTAGGAATTCCATAAGAAGAGTAGTTTGTCTGAGTGGCATGACGAATCACACCTGTATACCAAATATGTGTAAATCCCATATCGTGGATGCGAGCCAAAACTTCATCTGAGAAATTATTCAGCTTTCCACAACCATTCTCTTCGATGGTACCATTTTCCTTACAGGTTGTATTCTGATTTCCGAAGAGTCGTGGGAGAACCTGGTATATAATAACTTTTTCCTTCATTTAGCGGTTTTACTAAAAAAATGAAACGTTTTACCTTTCCAACAACGCCTTTGCTGAAAAGATAAAACGTTGAATAGTGATATTGTTGATTAAGCAATACCATGAGCGGCAACATTCTTGTCGATGCGGCCAATCATACCCTGCAATGCCTTGCCAGGACCACACTCTGTGAAGTCATCAGCACCATCAGCAATCATAGCCTGTACAGATGAAGTCCAACGTACAGAGCTTGTAAGCTGTGCGATGAGGTTCTGCTGAATCTCAGCTGGATCAGTATGAGGCTTACCATCTACATTCTGGTAAACCGGGCACTTAGGAGCTGAGAATGTAGTCTTCTCGATAGCTGCCTGAAGTTCATCCTTAGCTGGCTGCATCAATGGAGAGTGGAAGGCACCACCAACCTTCAAAGGCAATGCACGCTTAGCACCGGCAGCCTTCAGCTTCTCGCAAGCTGCATTGATTGCATCCACGTTACCAGAGATAACGAGCTGACCAGGGCAGTTGTAGTTAGCAGCAACTACCACGTTGCCTTCTGTGCTTACCTCAGCGCAGATTTCCTCAACCTTCTCATCTGGCAAACCGATGATGGCAGCCATAGTACCAGGGTTAGCCTCGCAAGCCTTCTGCATAGCATTGGCACGGGCAGCAACAAGTTTCAAACCATCCTCGAAAGCCATAGCACCGGCAGCAACCAATGCAGAGAACTCACCGAGAGAGTGACCTGCAACCATAGCTGGCTTGAACTCCTCACCCAGGCAAAGAGCAGAGATAACAGAATGAAGGAATACTGCAGGCTGGGTAACCTTGGTTTCCTTCAACTGATCGTCGGTTCCGGCGAACATGATATCAGTAATCTTGAAGCCGAGAATCTCGTCGGCCTTATCAAAAAGTTCTTTTGCCAATGCGTTGTTATCGTAGAGATCCTTACCCATACCTACGAACTGAGAACCCTGTCCAGGGAAAACAAATGCTTTCATTTTATCCTATTATTTTTTAAGTTTATAATAAATATTCCTGCAATATACATGAATTCTTTGAATCCGACTGCAAAGGTACAATAAAATTCTGAGAATCAGCAGAGAATATTAAAAAATAAAGTTATATATTCTAAATTACTACAAGAATGGTAAAAACTTTCCATTCTGAATGCGGAGCAGGCATAAAAAAAATCCCTAATGCCTTTCGGCAAAAGGGATCTTTATATTAATTTGCTTTACAGTGCGAAAAATATCGTACTTCATACAAATTGATTGAGCTAGGATTATTCAGCTGCTGGAGCCTCTTCCTCAGCTGCAGCCTCAGCAGGTGCCTCAACTGGAGCCTCCTCAGCAGCAGGAACTGCAACAGGAGCGTTCTCAGCAACAACGTTAACTGGAACCTTAACCTCAACCTCCTTGTGGTAGTGTACAGTAGCCTCGTACTCACCAACCTTCTTAGCATCCTTCATAGTGATGATCTTGCGATCAACCTCGATGCCCTTCTTAGCGAGTTCCTCAGCAACAGTTGCAGCGTTAACTGAGCCATAGAGCTGACCAGTAGCGCTCACCTTAGCAGCAATAGTAAGAACGATACCCTCGAGAGCCTCGCCCTTCTTAACAGCCTCAGCCTTGATAGCCTCAAGCTTGTGAGCCTGCTGCTTCAAATCCTCAGCCAACTGCTTCTTAGCAGATGGAGATGCGATAACAGCCTTACCTGTAGGGATAAGGAAGTTACGACCATAACCACTCTTTACATTTACGATATCGTTCTTATATCCAAGACCGATAATATCTTGCTTCAAAATAATTTCCATTCTTCTTTATCCTCCTTAAATTACTTCATCAAATCGGTTACGTAAGGAAGCAAAGCGATCTGGCGAGCACGCTTTACAGCCTGTGCTACACGGCGCTGATACTTCAAAGATGTACCTGTGATACGACGTGGAAGGATTTTACCCTGCTCGTTCAAGAACTTCTTCAAGAACTCTGGATCCTTGTAGTCGATGTACTTAATACCGCTCTTCTTGAAACGGCAATACTTCTTCTTCTTTGTGTCGATAGAAGGAGCAGTCAAATAACGGATTTCTGATTTCTGATCTGCCATGATTAAGCCTCCTCTTTTTTACCAAGCTTTGCACGACGCTTCTCTGCGTAAGCGGCAGCATACTTGTCAAGTTTAACAGTCATGTAACGAATTACTTTCTCGTCGCGGCGATAAGCTGTTTCGAGCTTAGCGATAACAGTTGGCTCAGCCTTGAACTCAACCAAGCTGTAGAAGCCTGATGTCTTCTTCTCGATGTTGTAAGCCAACTTCTTCAAACCCCAAGCCTCTTTGTTCAGAATCTCAGCACCATTATCGGTGAGTACCTTCTCGAACTTAGCGACCGTTTCCTTCATCTGTTCATCAGACAAAACGGGAGTCAAAATGAAAACGGTTTCGTATTGATTCATACTACTTTAAATGATTAAATATTAATATAAAAATTCTCATGCAAACCGGAAAATGTGTGCGGAAACACAGCCTTTTCACGAATTGCGGTGCAAAATTACGACTTTTTCTTGAATTAACCAAATATTTTTCGTACTTTTGCACAAAATAATTGTTAATAGTATAAAAACAACCTCTAAATTGTAAAGAATATGGCAAAAATGAACAAGAAACTGATTACTCTGCTCCATACCCTACCATCTATGGGCATGGCTTTCATCGTTTTAGGCGTCCTGCTGATGGTGGCCAGCTTTGCGTTTTCCATTCAGGGAAACAGCGTACTCTTCGCTGGCCTCTTTTTCATCCTGGCAGGAATAGCAGGATTTGTATATTCATTTAAAAAAGGATAAGCCGGTCATCGACTTATCCTTTTTATATCTTTGGGAATCTTTTCCCAATTACAGAATCATTTAATCTTCGTTAGGAACTATCAGTTTGTATCCCTTACCATGGATATTGATGATTTCAATCTGAGGATCGTCCTTCAAATGCTTACGGAGTTTGGTGATATAAACATCCATTGAGCGTGCATTGAAGTAATTGTCATCAATCCAGATGGTCTTCAGAGCAAAATCGCGCTGCAGAATTTCATTAGAGTGAGCACAGAGCAAAGCAAGAAGTTCATTCTCCTTGGTGGTAAGCTTGGTCTGCTTTTCACCAATGGTAAGAAGCTGCTTCTGTGTATCGAAGGTAAAGTCACCAATGTGATACATGGTAGACTCCTTGCTCTTCTTGCCACGTACGCGGCGGAGAATAGCCTCTACACGGAATACCAATTCTTCCATAGAGAATGGTTTGGTGATATAATCATCTGCACCAATCTTAAAACCTTCAAGGATATCTTCCTTCAATGTCTTGGCAGTAAGGAAGATGATTGGGAGGTCGGCATTGGTCTGACGAATTTCCTGTGCCAGGGTAAAGCCGTCCTTCTTTGGCATCATCACGTCGAGTACTGCAATATGAAACTTATTCTTATTGAATTCCTTATAACCTACCTCGCCATCAGGGCACAGAACTGTGGTAAATCCCTTTGCCTGCAAATATTCGCGAAGCAACATACCTAAATTTTCATCGTCCTCGCAAAGCAAGATTTTAATTTTCTCTTCCATATCTTTATTCTTTAAAATTATTAATATTCTTTTAATTCTTTATTCTGTTTCTTCAAGCCTTAACTGTGAATCACCGGCAACTTGATGGTAAAGGTTGTGCCCTTTCCCAATTCGCTGTCTACCTTAATTTCACCATCATGAAGATCTACTATCTTCTTGACATAAGCCAGTCCCAGTCCGAATCCCTTCACATCATGGACATTGCCCGTATGTACGCGGTAGAACTTGTCGAATATCTTCTTCAGATTCTCCTTCTTCATACCCAGACCGGTATCCGTAATCGAGAGATACAGATGTTCTTCATCATTCCAGGTCTTCATCGTAATGTTAAGCGGCTCGTCCGGCTTGCGGTATTTCACAGCATTGTCCATCAGATTGAAGATGACATTCTGGAAATGCACCTCGTCAACATATAGTCCCGAATCGATGGCTTCGATATCGGTATAGACCTTACCACCTGTATGCTCAACGCGGAGCGAGAAGGAATTGGCAATATTCTCAACCATCTCGTTCAGATCGAGTTCTTTCTTCTTGAACACCGCCTTCTTGCGGTCGAACATACTCATCTGCAATACCTTTTCTACCAGGAAACGAAGACGCTTCGATTCATCGTTGATCACGTTACCCAGATGTTTCTGCATCTGTTCGCTCTTTGCCACCGAAGTATCATTGAGCATCTGCGCTGCCAGACTGATACTGGCAATCGGCGTCTTCAGTTCGTGGGTCATATTATTGATGAAGTCGTTCTTTATCTCAGTATATCTCTTTTGTCTGAAGATAACCACAATGGTAAAGATGAAGGTAATCAGCAGTACCAGCGTGAAGATGACACTAGGAATCATAAAGCGCACACTGGAGAAGATATAGCTGTTCATATCCGGGAAATGCACCCTTACTACACCCATCTTCGACTGTGGGTCGTTGCGGAAAAGCACCTGTGAGTAGCTGTATTCCTCACCCTCGTCCGTATAGTCAGGACAGCGGTAAACCTCTCGTCCATCCTGGGTAGTCACGGTGAAATGATAAGGTATGTTGATACCATTATTCATCATCTCAGCCTTGAGGTCCTGATCGAGCTGCTTGAAGTTGATTCTCTCCTTCAGCGGCTTGTCTGATGCCGAATAAAGGATAGAATATACCACCTCATCTAGCAACGCTTTCTGATAGACATAGCGGTTCTTCACGATTTCCTGAAGCGACTTCTGTGTTTCTGTCAGCGATTTCTTATCGCTACGCAGTATCATCGCCTTCGGCATATTGCCAGGATGTGTGGCATTTGTCTTCAACTCGAAAGTTGAATAAACTGCCGTTCCCTTGTTCTTATCTTTATTGGCCTTACGTTCTGTCTCGTTGACATTCTTTTCGAGATAGCGCAGAGTTTCATTAAGCTCCAAATTTCTTGAAGCTTGATACAGGGCTCTGTTGACCGACTCGTCAAACTGTTCCTTCTTCATGTTTACCATCTCCTGGATGTAACTGAGCTGCAAGTAAAGCAGCGCAAGGAACGAAAAGCCCATGATAATGGCTATGGTCCAAATCGTTTTCTTCTTCATGGGGGCAAAGATAAGAAATTTCTTAATCAGTTAACTTAAAATCGTTAATTAATTATTTACTCTTTCTAGTTTTTAACATTTTTCTGTATTTTTAGTTTCATATATAAAACTATATTTTCATTTTCCATAAAAAAGAGGAAGTATACATATCACATGCACACTTCCCCATATTGGTCATATCAACATAAAATTTTAATTTATATAAGAGAGATTTTTCTCTAACCTAACAATTGCTATTCAGCATCCTTCTCCAATTCTGCCTCATGATCCGCAATCAGCTTACTCTGAATGTCGGAAGGAACCAACTCGTAGCTGGCAAACTTGGTAGTGAACGAAGCACGTCCACCAGTCAGTGAACTGAGAGAGATGGAATAGCTGGCAAGTTCCTTCAAAGGAATCTTGGCACTCAACTTCTGGTAACCGGCCTCGCTGTCCATACCCATAATGAGAGCACGACGTCCCTGGAGATCACTCATCACATCACCCATGAAATCAGCAGGCACATAAACCTCAAGATCATAGATAGGCTCCAGAATCTTCGGACCAGCCTGTTTGAAGGCATCGCTGAACGCATGGCGGGCAGCAAGCATGAACGAAAGTTCATTACTATCTACAGGGTGCATCTTACCATCATAAACGATGACACGTACATCACGTGCATAACTGCCCGTCAACGGACCATGTTCCATACAGTCCATAACACCCTTCAGAATAGCTGGCATGAAGCGGGCATCAATGGCACCACCAACCACAGAGTTGAGGAATACCAGTTTACCACCCCATGGCAAACTAACCTCTTCACGGCTCTTAATATTCATTTTGAACTCCTGACCGTTGAAGGTAAATGACGTAGGATCAGGCATACCTTCTGCGTATGGTTCAACAATGAGATGCACCTCACCAAACTGACCAGAGCCACCACTCTGTTTCTTATGGCGGTAGTCAGCACGAGCCTTCTTGGTAATAGTCTCACGATAAGGAATACGTGGCTCTTCGAAAGTCACATTGAGTTTTTCGTTGTTTTCCAGACGCCACTTCAGCGTGCGGAGATGGAACTCACCCTGTCCTCTTACGATTACCTGGCGCAATTCCTTGCTCTGATCAACAATCCAAGTAGGGTCTTCCTGGCGCATCTTCAGGAGTGCAGCCATCAGTTTCTCAGTATCCTGAACATTGGCAGCCTTGATAGCACGTGAATACTTAGGGTTAGGATATTTAATGAAGTCGAAACGCCACTCAGCCCCCTTACCATTAAGGGTATTGCCGGTCTTCACGTCCTTCATCTTCACGGTACAGCCAATATCACCGGCATTCAACTGCTCTACAGGCACACGGTTGGCACCCGCACAGGCATAAATCTGTCCGATACGCTCCTTGGAGCCACGATCTGCATTAGTCAGGTCGTCACCATTCTTGATAGAGCCGCTCATCACCTTGAAGTAGCTTACCTCACCGATATGAGGTTCCATACCAGTCTTGAAGAAGTAAACACTCTCAGGACCATTGCTGTCTGGCGTTATTTCTTCACCACGTGTATTATGCAGTTTCGGCATCTCGCTTACGAAAGGAACCACATTGCCCAGGAACTCCATCAGGCGGTGAACGCCCATCGACTTACCTGCACAAACGCAGAACACAGGGAAGATGCTACGGGTAACCAATCCCTTGCGGATGCCCTCGCGAAGTTCATCTTCTGTCAGACTCTCACTCTCGAAGAACTTCTCCATCAGTCCCTCATCGTTCTCGGCTGCAGCCTCTACAAGAGCCGAATGAAGTTCCATGGCTTTCTCCATTTCCTCTTCTGGAATATCTTCAATAATAGGAGCACCGCCCTCAGGCTTCCAGGAATATTTTTTCATCAATAAGACGTCAATGAGAGCATTGAAGCCTGAACCGGTCTCGATAGGATATTGTATCTGCACACACTTAGAACCATAAATGTCCTTCATGGTGGCTATGATATTATCAAAGTCGCACTTGTCTGAGTCGAGCTGGTTTACCAGGAAGATGACAGGTTTGCCCAACTTCTCTGTATAACGGAAGTTGTTCTGTGTACCTACTTCTGGACCATACTGACCATTGATAAGGATAACTGCCTGATCGGTAACATTGAGAGATGTAATGGCACCTCCCACGAAATCATCGCTACCTGGGCAATCTATAATGTTAAGCTTCTTGTTGTTCCACTCTACATGAAAAACTGTAGGGAACACAGAGTAGCCGTATTCCAACTCAACTGGGAAGTAGTCGCTCACCGTATTTTTCGCTTCTACAGAGCCTTTACGCTTGATAACGCCTGCTTCAAATAACATACTCTCGGCAAGTGTAGTCTTGCCGCTACCCGCACTGCCCAACAGCGCAATGTTTTTAATCTCATTTGTCTGATAAACTCTCATGACGCTTATAGATTTTTAAGGGTTATACTTAAATTTGCTAGTTGCAATCCACAGTCAAACCACCGGTTTTTCTGTTTCATGCTACTAAAGTACAAAAAAAATCGCACATTGCCAAAAGTTTTGGGCAAAAAACTTCTATTTTTTAAAACATATTAGTACTTTTGCACTTTGTTTAGACATGTTTTTGTCTTTACACCTTATTATATATAGAAAAAGAAGTTCAGAAATATGGCAGGACTATACATACATATCCCCTTTTGTGAAAGCCGGTGCATCTACTGCGGTTTTTACAGTACCACCTCCCTCAAGTTAAGGGATGATTACACTGAAGCTCTCTGCCGGGAGATGCAGATGCGCCCGGCAAAAGCCGCTCTCGGAAGCAATGAAACTATCGAAACCATCTATCTGGGCGGTGGAACCCCGAGTCAGCTCAACGGCTTCCAACTCAACCAGATTTTCTCTGCTATCAGAAAAAACTATACGCTGGCAGAGAATATGGAGATCACGATGGAATGCAATCCGGACGATGTAACCGGTGATTTCTGTGAGACGCTGAAGCAACTCCCCGTCAACAGAATCAGCATGGGAGCGCAGACCTTCAGCAATGAGCGCTTACACTTTCTGCATCGCCGTCATAACGCCAGAGAGGTAGAAGAAGCCGTCGACCGGCTCCGCAATATCGGCATCCGCAATATCAGTATCGACCTGATGTTCGGATTTCCCGAAGAATCTCTTTCCCAATGGATGAGCGATATCAGGCATGCCATACAGCTGGATGTGGAACACATATCTGCCTACAGTCTGATGTACGAAGAGGGAACGCCCCTCTACCATATGCAGAAACAGGGAAAGATTAGCGAAATAGATGAAGAAACCAGTCGCAAGATGTATGAAACCCTGATAGACCAGCTTACTGGAGCAGGCTACGAACATTATGAAATCAGCAATTTTGCCCGTCCGGGGTTCCGTTCACGCCACAACAGCAGTTACTGGCACGAGGTACCATATATCGGAATAGGAGCAGCCGCCCACTCCTACAATAGGAAGCAGCGCAGCTGGAATATCGAAAATATCCAGACTTATATTCGAAGCATCGGCGATGGCATTCTGCCTTCTGAGAGTGAACAGCTAGATATTTCCACCCGATACAACGATCTGATAACAACCGCCTTGCGAACATGCGACGGAATAAACCTCATGAAGATGGAGCAGGAATTCGGAAAAGAACTGGCAGACAGACTGCTCCAGGAAGCCCAGTCGCATATCAGCCGGGGGCTGATGAAAATAAAGAACGGCAGGCTCTCCCTCACTCGGGAAGGTCTTTACATATCGGATGATGTGATGAGTGATTTCATGATTATATAATGGTTTCAACAAACAAAAAGAGGGTGTGTCATAAGTCTGTGACGCACCCTTTTTTTGTGTGTGTTTCTATATATTCTAGTTGAATCGTAGTCTTTCTTCACAAAGGGAATCTTATTATATTGTATAGAAACTTTACTTTTCTTGTTTTATCGATAACAAAACAGCCCCAAAGCTCACAAAAGGGCATAGTTATCCCTGACGATAAAACAACCAAAATTGAGTTTTATCGTTTTATACCCAAATATTTCTTCAAATTGAATCCCATTCCGAACAATCCTAGATCCATGTAAACCTTGTCCATTCCAAAATGCCTGAATCGCTTATAATGCATATCTGCCTTCATCTGCCCAAATACAGCTTCCGGCTCTATCGGTCGCTGGCTTCTGTGTTTCAAGCCCTCTTCAGACGTTAGTAGCAGGAAGGCTTCCTTTTTATATGCATTCAGTTTATGGTTGACATATATGGTTCTGTTGCCTTTGGATTTCTTGCAGAGACTTCCAAGCGGACATCCATCACATCGTTGTGCTCTATATAATGTAATGACAGACACATAGCCGGAGTCACTTTTCGTTTGCCGTTGTCCACAAGGTTCCATGTGTTGTCCCATGGGGCAGACATAATAGTCATCATCCCTGTTGTAGTAGAAGTTCGCTTGGTTGAAGGCATCCTCCTTGAAAGGCTTATGCTGTTCCTTGTGAAACCAGTTGTACTTTACATAACCCATCATTTCTTCCATCTCTAGGTACTCGTAGTTCTCCTCCGAGCCATACCCTGAGTCTGCGGTGACGCTCTTGGATTGCTTTCCATATCTTTTCTTGTACTTATCCAAAAAAGGCTTGAAGGTCAGGGTGTCTGTTGGATTGGGATAAAGGGCGAAATTCGTCCAATATTGATTCTCTGTCGCAATTTGAAGGTTATAGGCAGGCTTTGTCTGCCCATTGTTCATGGCATCTTCCTTGAGGCGCATGAAGGTCGCATCGGGATCAGTCTTGGAGTAACTGTTTCTCTCGCCCAGTATATCCAGTGATTTTTCATACTCGCACAGTTTGTCCGAGGCTTTGAACAAGTGATCTATCTGAGTATTTAGCTTTTGCTTCTCTCTTCCTGTAAGCTTTGCCTTAGGAAGGTTCTTAGCTTGCCTCTCACACAAACGTGCACTTCTCTCTACATCCTTGGCGGAAGTGGCTGGCTCGCTGTCTTCTTCCTTAATGTCACTCCCGCCATTCAGGCGAATTTGTTCTTTTATCTGAGCCAATGCAGCAGAGGTCTTTTCCAAGAGCTTAGCCCTGTTCTTTTCCACAGTCTTCTTCCATACAAACGTGTACTTGTTTGCTTTCGACTCTATCTTAGTGCCATCAACATATTGTTCCTCCAGACTAATCACGCCCTTTTCAACCAATATGGAGACGACTGCATCAAAATAAAAGTCGATGCATTTAATCATATGATTGGATCTAAAGCGGTTGATTGTTGCGAAAGATAATTGCTTACCTCCACAAATCCACATATAGCGAACATCGTATTTAAGTGCGTCCGCTATGCCACGACAGGAATAAACGCCATTGATATAGGCAAAAACAACTAAACTTAGAAGCATCTTCGGACTGTAAGGAGGAGCACCAATCCCATCATAGGTATCCATGAGAGGGTTGATGTCCATACTGCGAACAATACGATCCACCATACGAACTTTGCTGTCTTTTGGCACATAATCATCGAAAGAGTTAGGAAAAAAGCTCAATTCGTGCCGAGTTTCAGATTTTATTTGTATCTTTGCCATACTTAAAGAAGTTTTCTGCAAAGATACAAATCTTTTGCGGAAAGGCAAAGCCCGAGCTTGTGAAAGTTTGGGCTTTGTTGTAAATAAAAATGTTTTTTAAAGATTTCGTATCTGTGAAAAGGCAAAAAATAAAAAGGGGTGCGTCACAGACTTATGACACACCCTCCTAATTTCTTTAAACCATTTTTCTTGTATACTTCATAATAAAAAGCTTTAATGCTCTTGACTACTTGTATGGTAGATTTCTTTTTCTGCAACATAGGCTTAACCAGCTGCATCACAGCAAAACAAACTACCACAATAAGCAATACTACTGCCCAAGAGAGAATCTCACTCTGAATATCCAAAATTGGCTGGAGGCCAATGCCCAAAGCCACAGGCAGGATAAAACAGACCCAATCTATCGGGCTGTCAAGCTTGGTTGATTCGATATATTCATCGCGTAATGCTTTTGGAGCATTCAAGATTAATCTTTTCTGGTGCTTATTCCAGTAATCTTCAAATTCTTTTTCCATGCAATCCATTTACTGTTTTGTCTTAAAACTAGACGGTTAAAACTTCAATACTTATACTTTTCTTTATACTTTTCGGCTACAAAGATAAGAATAATTATTCATTTCTCCAAAATTACAACATACTACTTTGAATATTTAACGTATATTAATTCTAATGGTCAAAACAAAAACTTCACTGCATCACTTGACAATAGCCTGCTTGTATATAGACAGGAAAAGGCAACACCCAACGACGGGCATTGCCTTTCTTGTATAATAACAAAGAGGAATTTTATCTCTCATTAAGTGGCTTATACACCAGTTCGCCAAGAATATTCTTATATGCAGGACGGATAATACGACGGCCTTCGAAATTGAGTTCTTCAATACGATGGGCTGTCCAACCCACGATACGTGCCATGGCGAAAATAGGTGTATAGATTTCCTGTGGCAAACCAATCATTTCATAGATAAAGCCACTGTAGAAATCAAGATTTGCACACGCTGGCTTGCTGCCTCCACGGTGTTCCTGCAGACATTTGATACCTTCCTGCTCTATCAACTTCAGGAAATTATACTCGTCTTCTCTCCTCTTTTCCTTGGCAAGTTCACCTGCCAGGCGCTTCAGTTCAACGGCACGTGGGTCACTCAAAGTATAGACCGCATGACCGATACCATAAATGAGACCTGTCTTGTCATAAGCCTCCTTGTTAAGCATTCGCTTAAGGTAAGTATCAAGTTCAGTTACATTACCCCAATCCTTGATAGCTTCTTTCAAGTGGTGGAACATATTGATAACCTTGATATTGGCACCACCATGCAAAGGACCCTTTAAACTACCGATACCAGCAGCAATAGAACTGTAAGTATCTGTACGGGTAGAAGATGTTACACGTACTGTAAAGGTTGAGTTGTTACCACCACCATGTTCTGCCTGGATAATCAGGAGAAGGTCGAGCATACGGGCATCTAGTTCGGAATAGTTTTCATGCTTCATCATATAAAGAAAGTTCTCTGCAATAGAGAGATTCTCACGAGGATGACGAATATGTAGACTTCTACCCTGAACAGAGTGACGGTAGATATTGTATGCATAAGCAATGATGGTTGGGAACTTGGCAATCAATTCAATACTCTGGCGCATCAGATTGTCACGGCTGATGTCATCCGGATTCGGATCGAAGGTGTACATTTCGAGCACACAACGGGCCAGGATGTTCATGATGTTGCTGCCTTCCAGTTCGATGATATGGGTAATCGTACGATGATCAAGCGGCATATTATCGTTCAGAAGTTCCTTGAAAGCATCCAATTCCTCCTTATCAGGCAACTGGCCCGAGAGCAGCAGGAAGGCTACTTCCTCGAATCCGAAACGCTTCTCCTTCAAGAGAGGAGTTACCAGGTCATCAAGTTCATAACCACGATAATAAAGTTTACCTTCAGTAGGGGTCAACTTACCTTCTGCATCGCGCTCATAACCCACTACATTACCAATATTGGTCAGTCCGACCAACACACCAGAGCCATCCTCATTACGAAGTCCACGCTTCACATTGAACTTCTTGAATGCATCCTTATCAATCTTGCATGAGTTTTTTACCTCATCGCTTAATTTATATATTAAATATTCTTTATTCATAACTGTTACTTTTTTAGCTGTATGGCTACAACTATTATTTTTTTGCAGCAAAGTTCAATGCAGAACCAGCCTTAAACCATGCAATCTGTGTATCATTATAAGTATGCTCAACCTCGAAACTATCCTCAGAACCATCCTTGTGCTTCAGGGTGACGGTGAGTTTAGAACCTGGAGCAAACTCCTTCAAACCTGTCAAAGAGATGCGGTCGTCCTCCTGCACCTTATTATAATCATCCTTGTTGCAGAATGTGAGGGCAAGCATACCCTGCTTCTTCAGGTTGGTTTCGTGGATGCGGGCGAAACTCTTGGCGAGAATCACCTTCACGTTGAGGAAACGAGGCTCCATAGCTGCATGCTCACGGGAAGAACCTTCACCATAGTTATCCTCTGCCACCACGATGCTGCTGATGCCTTTTGCCTTGTAAGCCTTGGCAGCGGTAGAAACCTCGACATAAGCACCATCCAACTGGTTCTTCACCTTATTACTCTCACCGTTAAAGGCATTAACGGCACCCATTAAAAGGTTGTCGGAGATGTTCTGCAAATGTCCACGGAACTTCAGCCAAGGACCCGCCATAGAGATGTGGTCGGTGGTACATTTGCCCTCGGTTTTGATAAGAAGCGGCATATCTGTCAGGTCTTTTCCATCCCATGGAGCAAACGGAGCAAGTTTCTGGAGTCGGTTGCTGTCAGGCGCAATAACTACCTCTACATTGGCATTTTCTTCGCTTGGAGCAATGAATCCCTTATCCTCTACGGCAAAACCCTTAGGTGGGAAGGTGAAACCTGTAGGCGCATCGAGCATCACGCTGTTGCCCTCCTTATCCAACAAGGTATCGGTAGCCGGATTGAAGTCGAGACGGCCCGCAATGGTGAGAGCCACGGTGAGCTCTGGACTGCCGATGAAGGCAAACGTATTAGGGTTGCCATCAGCACGGCGGCGGAAGTTTCGATTGAAAGAAGTGACGATGGCATTCTTGCGCGTATTATCGTCGGTATGACGCTTCCACTGTCCGATGCAAGGACCGCAGGCATTGGTCATGATGAGGGCTCCAATCTTCTTGAAATCATCAAGGATGCCATCACGCTCGGCTGTATAGCGAATCTGCTCTGAACCTGGGTTGATGATAAGCTGTCCCTTCACCTCAATACCTTTCTCATAAGCCTGACGGGCAATGCTGGCAGCACGGGCCAAGTCCTGATAAGAAGAGTTGGTACAGCTACCTACCAATCCTACTTCTACTACCATCGGATAATCGTTGGCAGGACCTTTTGCCTTCATGTGAGAGATTGGTGTGGCTGCATCTGGAGTGAACGGACCGTTAAGATGAGGTTCAACCTTAGAAAGGTCGATTTCAACAATCTGGTCGTAGAAAGCAGACGGATCTGCCAACACCTCATCATCAGCACGGAGTTCGGCTGCATTCATCTGTGCGAGAGATGCAATTTCTTCACGGCCTGTCTTGCGGAGATACTCGCTAGCATTCTGGTCGAATGGGAAGATAGAGCATGTGGCACCCAATTCGGCTCCCATGTTACAGATGGTAGCCTTGCCAGTGGTAGAGATGCTGTCCAATCCCTCGCCGAAGTATTCGAGGATGGCATTGGTTCCGCCCTTTACGGTAAGGATGCCGAGGATTTCGAGAATCACATCCTTAGGAGTGGCCCAGCCAGAGAGTTTACCTGTGAGATGCACACCAATGAGACGTGGCATCTTGAGTTCCCAAGGCTGACCGGTCAACACATCTACGGCATCAGCACCACCTACACCTACTGCCACCATACCGAGACCACCGGCATTAGGAGTATGAGAATCGGTACCCACCATCATACCTCCAGGGAATGCATAGTTTTCGAGCACTACCTGATGGATGATTCCGGCACCAGGTCCCCAGAATCCGATATGATATTTCTGAGAAACAGATTTCAGAAAGTCATATACCTCTTTATTAGTCTTACATGCCTCAGGAAGGTCTTGCGTAGCGCCCACATCGGCACGAATCAAGTGATCACAATGTACGGAAGCAGGTACGGCCACCTTGTCCTTACCCGCATTCATGAACTGCAAGAGTGCCATTTGCGCAGTCGCATCCTGCATCGCCACGCGATTAGGACGGAAGTCAACATATTCTATACCTCTTTTATATGGTCGCAACTGTGTAGGGTCGAAAAGATGCGCAAAGAGCACCTTCTCGGCATAAGTAAGAGGTCGTTTCACCGTAGCCTTAGCCTGGGCTACACTTTCCGAATACGAAGCGTAAAAGCTTCTCAGCATTTCAATGTCCAATATCATCTTGTTCACAATTTTAATTAATTATACACTCTTTCGAGCAATTCTGTTTGCAAAAATACAACTTTTTCTACAAATAGTAGCATGTTTTATCGAAAATTTATCATTTTGATATGATTTTTCTGTTTTTTGATAATTTTGTTGCATATTTATACGTTAATCACTCTCTTTCTCCGGAAAAGCAGGATTATGATATGAAAAGACAAGAATGGCTACGGAAAGGCAGGAAAACAGAGAAAAAAGAAAGGAAAGTGAAGAAAAGAGAAGTAAAAATGAAAGAAAAAGCAAAAATTTTTGGTGCTCTCCGCATTATTTATTATTTTTGCAGATGTTATGAGAATAGACATTATTACAGTATTACCAGAGATGCTGGAGGGATTCTTCAATGAGTCCATTCTGGCACGTGCGCAGAAGAAGGGTCTAGCGGAGATTCATCTGCACAACCTGCGTGACTACACATTAGATAAATGGAAGCGTGTGGACGACTATCCATACGGCGGAAGTGCCGGCATGGTGATGCAATGTGAACCAATAGACCGCTGCATTGCTGCGCTGAAGGCAGAGCGCGAGTATGATGACGTGATTTATGTTTCGCCAGATGGTGAAACTTTCAACCAGAAGATAGCCAACGAAATGTCGATGCAGGGTAACCTCATCATCCTCTGCGGTCACTACAAGGGTATTGACCAGCGTGTGCGCGATCATCTCATTACCCGCGAAATCAGTGTAGGTGATTATGTGCTGACGGGTGGCGAACTTGCTGCAGCCATCATCTCAGATGCCGTCATCCGACTGGTTCCGGGTGTTATCAGCGACGAACAGAGCGCACTTTCCGACTGTTTCCAGGACGACATTCTTGCCGCCCCTATCTACACCCGTCCTGCCGACTACAAGGGATGGAAGGTTCCGGAGATTCTGCTCAGTGGCAACGAAGCCAAGATTCGCCAGTGGGAATTCGACCAGGCCATGGAAAGAACCAAGCGCCTGCGCCCTGACCTGCTGAAATAAGAAGAAATCATTGCTGATTACTATCATACCCAGAACGGTGATTTTTAGGCACGGTGTAATCCGTTCCAAAAAATCACCGTTCTACTCATTCTCAAGCCATATACTAAAACTCTACACCTTATTTATCAACTACACCTTATTAATATTATTCTTTTTCTACGCATTTTTCGCAGAAAGCCTCACCCAGCATGAAACCTTCTTCGTAGAGGCGTTCCAGTTTATCGGTATCCTTCTCTATTCTGCCAACTTCCAACGGACGGATTGGACGGATACAGGTAATCTTACCCGCAGCCTCCAGATCATCTACAAGCTGGATCTGTTCGTTATAAGCCCGATGACGGTGACTCAGAGCCACACGCAGGCGAGGATAGTTCTTATATAAATAAGGTATCTTATGGTCTTTGCCCATATCACGCCATCCTTTGTTGCGAGTCAGGACAACCACATTGTGTTGCCACCCCATGTCAATGGCGTGCTGTACCGGAATACTGTCCGCAATACCACCATCCAACATCGGAATGCCATCCACTTCCACAATCTTGCTCACATATGGCAAACTGCTGGAAGCACGCACAACATCCAGTGCACGCTGCCTGTCATGATTCTCGGAAAGATACATAGCCTTGCCCGTAAGACAATTGGTAGTAACCATCTCGAAACCATCGGCATACTTAAAATAGGTATCAAAATCGAAAGGCAAGAGCTGGTTCGGAAACTTATCGTAGAGCAATTTGCGGTCAAAGATACACCCCTGAGTCACCAGATGGCGAATACCGATATACTGGTATCGGGCCAGATAATCGATGTTAGAGATACGGGCACGCCGAGGCTGGCGGCTCATATACGACATGCCATTACATGCCCCAGCCGATACAGCCACCGTATAAGGGAAATAAACATCATGCTTCATGAAGGCATCCAGTACCCCACTGGTGAAGACCCCTCGCATGCCTCCTCCCTCAAGAACCAAACCTGTTGTTTTCAAATTTAATTTCATAACACACTCTCTGCTTTTAAAATTCTGAAAATAATTATATTTTGCTCGCAGCATAGACAATTTTCTTACATTTTGTCTAGCTAAAAGCCGTTTTTATATTAATTATTTATAAATTTACGCGTTTTATTCAATTTTGCTTGCAAAGATACGTATTTTTTGGGAAATAATTGCTAACTTTGCAAGCAAAATAATGTAAAATACTAAAAATATGTTCAGCAAAGAGACTTACATCAGCCGCAGACAGGAGCTGAAGAAGCTTGTGAAAAGCGGCGTAATTATACTTTTCGGAAACAACAATTCACCATGTAATTTCCCTAATAATGGATATTACCCTTTCCGTCAGGACTCGACATTCCTCTATTATTTCGGATTGCAGCGCGACGGTCTGGTAGGTGTGATAGATATAGACAATGATATTGAAACCCTGATTGGCGACGACATCGACCTCGTAGACATCGTATGGTACGGAAGCGTTGACAATGTTCACGATCTTGCAGCGCAGGTAGGCGTTCACAACTCAGCACCTATGAAAACGCTCAAGACTATCTGCAACGACGCCATGTCGAAGAAGCGCAAGATTCATTTCCTGCCACCTTACCGCTACGACATCAAGCTGCAGGTATTCGACCTTCTGGGCATCCATCCTAACCAGCAGAAAGAAGAGGCCAGCATGGACCTCATCAAGGCTGTTGTGAAGATGCGTTCAACTAAGACCCAGGAAGAAATCGAGGAATTGGAGCGTGCTGCTGTCATCGGATACAAGATGCATACCACAGCGATGAAGCTCGTACGTCCGGGTGTGACAGAAAAATATGTTGCAGGTCAGGTAAGCGGCATTGCCCACTCTTACGGAGCCATGGTCAGTTTCCCAACCATATTCAGTCAGCACGGTGAAATTCAGCATGGTTATCCATCTATGAATGTACTGGAAGAAGGCAGACTGGCACTTTGTGATGCAGGTGCAGAAACTATGAACAACTACTGTTCAGACAACACCCGCACCATGCCGGTGAGCGGAAAGTTCAGCCAGCGCCAGTTGGAAATCTACTCTATTGTAGAAGAATGCCACGACCATGCGCTGGATGTAGCCAAGCCAGGCGTAAAATGGGCTGACGTACACTTCTCTGTTTGCCGCCTGCTCTTCGACCGCATGAAGGAGCTCGGACTTGCAAAGGGTGATACAGAAGAGGCTGTAAAGGCTGGAGCACACGCCATGTTCCTGCCTCATGGTTTGGGCCACATGATGGGAATGGATGTTCACGACATGGAGAACCTCGACCAGATTAACGTTGGTTTCGACGAAGAGGTACGCCCTAATCTGGAGCAATTCGGTACCAACTGCCTGCGTATGGGTCGCCGTCTGCAGGAAGGTTTCGTGGTAACCGACGAGCCGGGAGTTTACTTCATCCCTGCCCTCATCGACGACTGGAAGGCATCCGGTCACTGTGCAGAATTCCTCAACTTCGACAAGATTGAGACCTATAAAGATTTCGGTGGTATCCGAATTGAGGACGATGTACTCATCACCAAAGATGGTTGCAGATTCCTGGGCAAAGACCGCATACCTTATCATCCAAAAGATGTTGAGGAGTTCATGGCAGCCAACAAGGAATAAAATTTCTGAAAGAGAAATCATTTCAGAAAAAGGAATCAGAGAGAAGATATAACAAGAACATTAATATAAAGAGAAAAGAATTCATGAAGAAAACTATGATTGTTGCAGCCTTGATGGCTTTGGTAGCCACAGGAGCAAATGCGAAGAAAGCTGCAGACTCTGCAGAAGTAGCAAAGAACAAACCTGTATTTACTGTAGTAAAGCAGAATCCTATCACTAGCATCAAGGACCAGAACCGCAGTGGTACGTGCTGGGCTTACTCTACCCTCAGCTACTTCGAGAGCGAAATCTTGAAGAAGACAGGCAAGACCTACGACCTCAGCGAAATGTTCGTAGCCAACAAGACTTATATGGACCGCGCCACAGTGGCTGTAAGAATGCACGGCGACGTGAGCTTCTCTGAGGGTGGTAGCGCCTACGATGTACTCTATGCTTTGCAGCACTATGGTATTGTACCTGAGTCTGCCATGCCTGCACCAGGTTCATTGACAGGTGACTCTTTGGCTAACTTCGGTGAGTTCTTCAATGTAATGACTCCATACGTAGAGGCAGTAGCAAAGAGCACAGCTAAGAAGCTTTCTCCAGCCTGGAAGAGCGGTCTTCAGGGCATCATCGACTCTTACATCGGTAAGGCTCCTGAGAAGTTTACATACGAGGGCAAGCAGTATACTCCACAGAGCTTCTGCCAGAGCCTCGGTTTGAATCTTGATGATTATGTAACCATTACCAGCTACACCCACCACCCAATGTGGAGCAAGTTTGCTGTTGAGGTACAGGATAACTGGCGCTGGCCTTTGAGTTACAACGTTCCAATGGAAGACATCTGCAAAATCATCGACAACGCTGTAAACAACGGTTACACAGTAGCTTGGGGCGGTGACGTAACAGAAGATGGTTTCACTCGCAAGGGTCTCGGTATCGCTTACGACGTAAAGAAGGTTCGCTCTATGGCCGGTACAGATGCTGACCATTGGTTCAAGCTCTCTAAGGACGAGAAGAAGGAGAAGTTTGATTCTCTCGGCGTAAATGCTCCTGAGATTGTTCCTACACAGGCTATGCGTCAGGAAGCATTCGACAATTGGGAGACAACTGACGACCACGGTATGCACATCTACGGTACCGCTAAGGATCAGAACGGCAAGGAGTACTACATGGTTAAGAACTCTTGGGGCGAGTATGGTGACTACAAGGGAACCTGGTACATGACCAAGGCTTTCGTAGCTTACAAGACTATGGACTTCATGGTTAACAAGAACGCCCTTCCTAAGGACATCCGCAAGAAGCTCGGAATCTAGGAGAGTTTTAATAGTTAAAAGTTATAGTTAACAGTCTATAGGTTTTCTATGGACATTCTCCTAAACAAAAATATCCAAGGGGCAGCAAACCGATGAGTTTGCTGCCTTTTTTGTTGCCAAGAAAAACTCTCATTTACTTATTTTGGGTTGCCAACAAGTCTTATTTTACTTATTTCTAGGTAATTTAGTAAAATTCCTCCCTAAACATTTCCTTTTGTCATTTTATTTTCGTAACTTTGGGGGCAGAAATAAAAAATAATTAAAATGCATTTTAAATGGAATTACGAATCACCAACACCTGAACAGCAAAAAGCAGCTGAAGAATTAGGCGCCAAGCTAAATATGAGCCCAGTTCTTGCCCATTTGCTCATCAAGCGCGAGATTACGACAGAGTCTGCAGCCAAACGGTTCTTCCGTCCACAACTCTCAGATCTCATCAATCCATTCCTGATGAAAGACATGGATATTGCCGTAGACCGCCTGAACGATGCTATGGGTAGAAAGGAACGTATCCTTGTTTATGGAGACTATGACGTAGACGGATGCACCGCCGTTGCCCTGGTGTACAAATTCTTGCAGCAATTCTATTCAAACATCGACTACTACATTCCCGACCGCTACGACGAAGGTTACGGAGTGAGTAAGAAAGGAATTGATTTTGCTCATCAGACTGGTGTAAAACTGATTATTATTCTAGACTGCGGAATCAAGGCTATTCAGGAGATAGAATATGCCAAGAGTCTGGGAATAGACTTCATCATCTGCGACCATCACGTTCCTGACGATGTGATGCCACCTGCTGTGGCCATACTCAATCCGAAACGTCCTGACGATCCATTCCCATTCAAGCATCTCTGCGGATGCGGTGTAGGATTCAAGTTTATGCAGGCTTTTGCCAAGAACAACAACATTCCGTTCTCCAGGCTCATTCCTCTGCTCGACTTCTGCGCCGTGAGTATTGCTGCCGACATTGTGCCGGTGGTAGATGAGAACAGAATACTCGCCTTCCATGGTCTTAAGTTGCTAAATACCAACCCAAGTATCGGTCTGAAATCCATCATCGACATCTGCGGACTGAACGGACGCGAGCTCTCTATGAGCGATATTGTGTTCAAGATTGGTCCCCGCATCAATGCTTCAGGCAGAATGGAGAACGGCAAGCTGAGCGTAGATCTGCTGGTAGAAAGAGACTATTCCTCAGCCCTGCGCATGGCCAGACACATCAATGAATACAATGAGCAGCGCAAAGATATAGACAAGCAGATGACTGAAGAAGCCAACGGCATCGTATCGCGTCTGGAAAGCATGAAACACAATTCCAGCATCGTGCTCTATGATGAAGGCTGGAAAAAGGGAGTCATTGGCATTGTTGCTTCCCGACTCACCGAAATCTACTTCCGCCCTACCATTGTTCTGACCCGGGATGGTGATATGGCTACAGGTTCAGCACGTAGCGTAACGGGATTTGACATCTACTCAGCCATCAAGAGTTGCCGCGACCTCCTGCTCAATTTCGGTGGTCATACCTATGCTGCCGGACTTACCTTGAAGTGGGATAAGGTTAGAGAGTTCAGAGACAGGTTCCAGCATTATGTGGAAGAACATATTTCGCCTCAACAGACAGAACCGATGCTCAACATAGATGCTGAAATTGACTTTAAAGACATTACCAAGCATCTGCAGGCCGACTTGAAGCGCTTCTCTCCTTTCGGTCCATGTAACCAGAAACCTATTTTCTGCACCAACCGGGTATATGATTATGGTACCAGCAAGGTGGTGGGCAGAGAACAGGAACACATCAAGTTGGAACTGGTAGACTCAAAATCGAGCACGGTCTTAAACGGCATCGCTTTCGGTCAGAGTGCAGCTGCCCGCTACATCAAGAGTAAGCGAAGTTTCGACATAGCCTTCACCATAGAAGAGAATATTTTTAAGAAAAACCAAGTTCAACTTCAGATAGAAGACATCCGTCCAAACGAAGGATGAGGTACTTAGCCCTATGCATGGATTAGGCACTGAGTACTCGGATTACACGGATTTGTAGAGCAAATCCGTCTGGACGCGCAAAAGCATCGAAATCTGCAAGGGCAAAAGTTTCAAAAAATGGCAGATAAATATCAAGAAATACTACGTACATATTGGGGGTATCCTGACTTTCGCGGCATACAACGAGACATCATCGAAAGTATAGCCCGAGGTGAGGATACCCTCGGTCTTATGCCTACAGGTGGCGGTAAATCCATCACCTTCCAGGTTCCAGCCCTTGCCCAAAAGGGCGTCTGCATTGTGGTAACTCCACTCATTGCGCTGATGAAGGATCAGGTACAGCATCTCAAAGCCCGCAACATCCTGGCTGAAGCCATCTACACAGGATTGTCGCGCCAAGAGATTCTCCGAATATTGGAAAATTGTATTTTCGGTGAAATCAAGTTTCTGTATGTTTCACCAGAACGTCTTTCTTCAGAATTGTTCCAAACTAAACTGCGCCACATTCCGGTGAGTTTCATCACGGTAGATGAAGCTCACTGCATCAGCCAGTGGGGTTACGATTTCCGCCCGTCTTATCTCGAAATTGCAAAAATAAGAGATATGAAGCCCGGTGTACCAGTCCTTGCTCTTACGGCTACGGCCACTCCCGATGTAGTAGAAGATATCCAGAACCAGCTTCACTTCAAGAAGCAAAACGTATTTAAAATGAGTTTTGCCCGCAAGAATCTTGCCTATGTAGTGCGCACCACCAACGACAAGTTGACCGAAATGGTTCATATCCTACAGTGTACCCAAGGCTCAGCAATCATTTACGCGAGAAGCCGAAAACGAACCAAGGAGATGGCAGAACTTCTGAACAAACAAGGTATTTCTGCTACATTTTACCATGCCGGACTGGATTCCGACGTGAAGGATATCCGACAGAAAAACTGGCAAAATGAAGAGATAAGGGTAATGGTAGCAACCAATGCTTTCGGCATGGGAATAGACAAGTCAGATGTGAGAATGGTAATTCATATAGATTGTCCAGACTCACTGGAAGCCTATTTTCAAGAGGCGGGACGAGGCGGAAGAGACGGCGAAAAAGCTTATGCTGTGCTGCTCTACAACCAGAGTGATGAAAACAAACTCATGAAACGCATAGACGAAACCTTCCCAGACAAAGAATTCATCAAAGACGTATACGAGCATCTTGCTTACTTTTTCCAGGTGGCAGTTGGAAGCGGAACGGGACAGACTTTCATGTTCGAGATAGAGAAGTTCTGCTTCACCTACAAGTACTTCCCTACTCGCGTAGACTCGGCTCTGCGCATTCTGGAGCGCTCAGGCTATATCCACTACGAGGACAATCCTGACGGAAAAGCAAGAATCAGATTTAACATCAGCCGAAATGATCTCTATCTGCTAGAGAATGTTTCGGAGAAGGAAGAGTCTGTTATTACGGGGCTTCTGCGTAATTACGGCGGTCTGTTTACCGACTATGTTTACATTGATGAGTCGCTGATAGAGCGTGTAAGCGAACTAAACCGTCAGCAGGTATACATGATTCTGAAAAATCTGAGTGCCCGCCACATCATCGACTTCATTCCCCGCCGCAAGACACCTTATATCAGCTACACGCGTCCTAGGGAAGATGGTTTCAGAGTTATCATCCCTGAGGAGGTATGGGAAGTACGCAAGAAACAGTTTACTGCCCACATCAAGAGCATTATCAGTTATGCAAAGAACGACAGCATCTGCCGTTCGCGCCAGCTTCTGAGTTATTTTGGCGAAAAAACGAAAATGAAGGACGACTGCGGGATATGTGATGTCTGCATAGACCACAAAATACCCCAGAAGCAAACCATTATATCAGAAATTCTAGACTTGCTGAAAGACGGAAAGCCACATGACATTACAGAATTAAACCAACTGAAATATGATTCAGAAGATATGGCTGCAGTTCTTGAAGAAATGGTTGCAGAGAATATGTTTTATGTCGAGGGAGACAAAATCGTTCATGACCCATAAATGAAATAGCAGAAAGGTGTATCATAAGTTATACTTTATGAGCCCGCTCCCATATGAAATCACTAAAGCCCCTTATAAACAGAAAAAAGGGAACGACACCTCTCGGGCCATTCCCTTTTCAACATTATGTACGAGAAAAAAATTAGTTATTCTCAGGGCGAAGTTTACGAACTGTAACACCAGCCTGCCACATTTCCTTGTTGCGCATAGCCTCGAGTTCAGCGTTCAACTTCTCGCGGTAATCAGCCTGAGAGTTCTTGTCGATAGAAATCTGAGCCTCGTTACCTGTCTTTACAGAGTAGTACAACCACTCCATTACAGGCTTGATAGCCTCACGGAAACGAGGAGCCCAGTCAAGAGCACCACGCTGAGCTGTTGTTGAACAGTTAGCATACATCCAATCCATACCCTTAGCACCGAAGAGAGGGCCAAGGCTCTGTGTGAGCTCCTCAACAGTCTCGTTGAAAGCCTCAGATGGTGAGTGACCATTCTCGCGGAGCACGTCATACTGTGCCTCCAACAATCCCTCAATTGCACCCATCAATGAGCCACGCTCACCTGTGAGGTCAGAAGTAGCCTCACGCTGGAATGTTGTCTTGAACAAATAACCGGCACCGATACCGATACCGAAGGCAATAGTCTTCTCCTCTGCCTTGCCAGATGCATCCTGGTATACAGCGTAAGAGCAGTTCAAACCACGACCCTCGCAGAACATAGTGCGGAGAGAAGTACCAGAACCCTTAGGAGCAACCATGATTACATCAATATCCTTAGGTGGAACAACGCCTGTTCGGTCGCTCCAGTTGATAGCGAAACCATGTGAATAATACAAAGTCTTACCTGCTGTGAGGTGTGGCTTAATCTTTGGCCAGCATGCAATCTGACCGGCATCAGAAAGCAACATACAGATGATAGTACCCTTTTCAGCAGCTTCCTCGATAGAGAACAATGTCTTACCAGGAACCCAACCATCCTTCAGACACTTCTCGTAGGTCTTACCCTGACGCTGTCCGACGATGACGTTGAAACCATTATCGCGAAGGTTACAAGCCTGACCAGGACCCTGGATACCATAACCGATAACTGCGATTGTTTCGTTCTTCAATACTTCACGTGCTTTCTCCAATGAAAATTCATGACTGGTGACAACAGTTTCCATTACGCCACCGAAATTCATTTCTGCCATATTTTTTTATTTTTTTGTGCGGCTTGCCGTTTGTGGAGCCGCGGGTTATACTTGTCCATACGGATGCGAGCTGTATTCTTATCCAAAGAGAGCCTGTTTGATCCGTCCACCCCCTATCCAAGAAGGCGGCTCTGGGTTTATTTTTATTTTCTGAGTGCAAAGGTAAGCAAATAAAATGAAACTACCAAATTTTTCTTTCAATTTTTAATAAATTTAGCCTTACTTCTTACAACTTCCACCTCATTTGCGTCATTTTTGCCGTTTTTTGTTATCTTTATGCAGTATTCTTGCATTTTTTCTGCCTCACTTGTTTCTTCCAAATAGAAATGAAGTTGGTCTCCCTGGTGACTTTCTGCTACGTAAGCTATCTCAAATCTTTGCAAAAAGTGATTTTTGTAATAATCCAGATCAAAGAGGTCGAGGATATGTTCGATGTATTTCACCGAGTTGATGTGCCCGTTAACATCTACATCATGATAATAGGTGTCAATGGTTCTCACCAGCTTGGCATTCTTGCCCATTTTCACTCTCGAACTTGCCTGGATAGGACAAGGTTTTTCTGAATCAATATATTCCTTGATGAGCCCGTCGTGAATTTCAAAAATATCAACAGGCTGTCGGGTCTCCGTATCAATCATTGCCCACACGCTCTTGCCGTAACCGTAAACCTTGGCTTCTGATGATGATGTCTTGCCGCAGATTTTGAAATCTCGGGATGTGAAATATTTCATGGCACTCTCGCACCAGGTTTCTACCACAAAGCGGTCGTAAGACTTAGGCATCTCTGTCATCTCAATGGCCAGTCGGCTGAGAACCCATGTTTTGTGTCGGGGCATGAGGTAG
This sequence comes from Segatella copri, assembly GCF_026015465.1. Lineage (GTDB taxonomy): Bacteria > Bacteroidota > Bacteroidia > Bacteroidales > Bacteroidaceae > Prevotella > Prevotella copri_E. The sequence continues at coordinate 137,109 of NZ_JAPDUQ010000002.1, read as the reverse complement.
TTCATACCGAACCCGCGGTCATTGCTGTGAAAATCGGCAGCATTGAGTAGATGATTTCCGAGATGCCCCATAAAGAGGTGGCTGCTGAAATCGCAGTGGAAAGGCTCAGATAGGAATTCGTAACGCCCTACCTTATCTAATATTTTCTGTTCCATAATATCTGTCTCGTCCTTTTATCTTGTTGTTTGTCTTGTTGTTTTAAACCGAAAAAGCCCCCTGCTCCGCTAGTTTGAAGCCAGGGGAACAAAGGGCATCAAAATATGAAAGAAATCTAATCTTCTGAATTCTGCTTGAGATAATCAGAGATGGGTTCGTCAAAACTTCTCGTAACAGCGATTCTGCCGCTTCGGGTATACTGAAGGAGGCAGTTGTAGCTGTTGAGCTGCTGGAAGAGGTCGGCGATGTCTTCGGTAAGTCCTGCCAGAAGCACGGTGCTGTAGGTAGGATTCACCTCCATCATGCGGGCATCATGCTTGCGGATGGTGCGCGAAACCTCTGGATTTTCTAGCAATACCGGAGTGGAAATCTTGAAGAGAGCCACTTCATGGATGAAGATTTGGTCGTCGGTGTAGTAATCGCTCTTCACCACGTCAATCTTCTTCTCTATTGCCTTGTTGATTTTCTCAATCTGCTCTTCATCACTCCAAACCGTGATGGTATACTTGTGTATATTCTTGATACTGCTGGCCGAAACATTCAAGCTCTCGATATTTACCTGTCTGCGAGTAAACACGGCAGTAATCTGATTCAGAATACCGGCAATGTTTTCTGAGTAAACAAGCAATGTATATAATTTCTTTTCGTTGTTATTCTCCATTTTTCCAAATTTTAAAATAATCGGTTACTTTTCGGAGTTTTTCCTTTTTGGAGGATGCTTCCTCATGAAGGAATTTACACCTTATTATATATAGCCGAAAGCTTTTAATAATTCAACTCGAGTTGCATCTCATCTACACTCTTGCCCGGCAGCGTCATCGGAACGATGTCTTCATTCTCCTTGATGGCGCACTCCAACAGGTAAGGACCCTTGGTGCTGATCATCTTCTCCACCTTAGCCTGAAGGTCCTTGCGGTCTATTACCACATCGTATGGTATGCCGTAGGCCTTGGTAATCTCTGCATAATGAGGATTCATCATGTGGGTGAAGGAGTGACGGCCGCCGAACATCAGGTCTTGCCACTGGCGAACGTTGCCCAAATAGTTGTTGTTCAGCAGAATCATCTTTACCGGTGCCTGCTGCTCCATGATGGTGCCTAGTTCCTGGATGTTCATCTGGAAACCGCCGTCGCCGAAGAAACAGCAGATGGTGCGGTCGGGAGCTCCGAAGGTGGCACCGATGGCTGCCGGAAGGCCGAAGCCCATGGTTCCGAAACCACCACTGGTTACGATGCTCAGCTTCTTGGTAAACTTGAAGTAGCGGCTACTGATCATCTGGTTCTGACCTACGTCGTTTACGAGAACTGCTTCATTATGAGTAGCTTCCGTTACCACGTTGGTCACCTCGCCCATAAGCAGCGGTCCCTCTGTAGGGTGGATATCCTTCTCTATTACCTTTTCCTGTTCCTGCTGGCGGTATTCCTCGAAGGAATCTCTCCACTCGCGGTGAACATTCTTGTTCAGCAGACGGGTAATGGCTGGCAGACTCTGCTTGCAGTCGCCCACAACAGCCACATCGGTCTTGATAACCTTATCAATCTCAGCCTTGTCAATGTCCAGGTGAATAATCTTGGCCTGGGGAGCATACTTAGAAGGCACGCCTGTGATACGGTCGCTGAAACGCATACCGATGGCGATGAGCACATCACACTCCTGGGTTTTCATGTTGGTAGCATAAGAACCGTGCATGCCGAGCATACCCATGTTGAGCGGGTGGTTGCTAGGCAGGGCAGAAAGGCCGAGCAGGGTTCTGCCGGCAGGGATATCTGCCTTCTCGAGGAATTCGATGAGTTCATTATGTGCACCGCCAAGCTCTACTCCATGACCCACGAGGGCGAATGGTTTCTTGGCATTGTTGATGAGTTCGGCAGCTTCAGCCACCGCCTTTTCATCTATCGTAGGATAAGGGTTGTAAGATGTAACCTTCTCACATTTCACTGGTTCCCACTCGCATGTAGCCACCTGCGCATTCTTTGTAAAGTCGAGCACCACAGGTCCCGGACGTCCGCTGCGGGCGATGTAGAAAGCACGGCTCACAGCCCATGCCACATCCTCGGCACGGCGTATCTGGTAAGACCACTTGGAGATTGGCTGGGTAACACCCACGAGGTCTACCTCCTGGAAGGCATCGGTACCCAGGGCACCTACGCCTACCTGTCCGGCGATGACTACGATTGGTGTAGAATCCATCATGGCATCAGCGATGCCGGTCAATGTATTAGTAGCTCCAGGACCACTAGTGACAAGAGCGACGCCCACTTCGCCGCTGACTCGGGCATAACCCTGTGCAGCGTGAGCAGCAGCCTGCTCGTGACGTACCAAGATGTGGTCAAACATCTTCTTTTCACCTCTCGTGTAACCGTACAGTGCATCAAACACTGGCATGATGCTGCCGCCCGGATATCCGAAGATGGTTTTAACATCCTCGTTTTTCAGGGAGCGCATCAGTGCTTCGGCTCCTGTTATTACTTCTTTTGCCATTTATATGTTATTATTCTGAATAATTCAAAAACTTTTCTTTTCTCAAAGACTCTAAAAACTGTCTTTTCAAAGACTCTCGAAGATTAGTCGATGATTCTCACACCGCCCTTATCTGCCGAACTTACGCTCTTGGCATAAGCGCGCAGTGCCTTGCTAACCACGCGGTTGCGCTTCAGTGGCTGCTGTGGGCGTGCTGCGAGTTCCTCGTCAGAGAGCTTCACATTGATGGAGCGACTAGGGATATCAATGACGATGATGTCGCCATCCTTAATCTTGCCGATGTTACCACCTGCTGCAGCCTCAGGACTGATGTGACCGATGCTCAAGCCTGATGTACCGCCTGAGAAGCGGCCGTCGGTGATGAGGGCACATTCCTTGCCCAGGTGACGGCTCTTGATGTAAGAGGTTGGGTAGAGCATCTCCTGCATGCCAGGGCCACCCTTCGGACCCTCGTGGGTGATAACTACGCAGTCGCCTGAGTTAACCTTGCCGCCAAGGATGCCTTCGCATGCATCTTCCTGAGAATCAAAGCATACGGCCGTACCCTCAAAATGCCAAAGCACTGGGTCTACGCCGGCTGTCTTTACTACGCAACCGTTCTGGGCGATGTTGCCGAAGAGCACTGCCAGACCGCCATCCTTGGTGTAGGCATGCTCAAGGTCGCGGATACAACCCTCAGCACGATCGGTGTCAAGACTCTCCCACTGAGCGTCCTGGCTACCCATCTGGGTAGAGAACTTTCTGCCCGGTGCTGAGTGGTAGATTCTGTCAGCCTCGGCATCAATCTCTGTGCCGGTAATGTCGTATTTCTTCATCTGCTCATCGAGTGTCTTGCCGTCAACACGCTTTACGGCGCTGTTGATCAGACCGCCCTTGTTCAGCTCGTTCAGGATACCGAGGATACCACCTGCGCGGTTGCACTCCTGTACACTGTATTTCTGGGTGTTAGGGCTCAACTTGCAGAGGCAAGGCACCTTGCGGCTCAACTGGTCGATATCTTCCATCTTGAAGTCTGCGCCAGCTTCCTGAGCTACTGCCAGCAAGTGGAGCACGGTGTTGGTGCTTCCGCCCATGGCGATGTCCAGGGTCATGGCGTTGAGGAATGCGTCGCGGGTAGCTATATTGCGTGGCAATACGCTCTCGTCGCCGTCCTCATAATATGCATAAGCGTTCTTAACTATCTGGCGTGCTGCATCTTTAAAAAGTTGGATACGGTTTTTGTGGGTAGCAAGAATGGTTCCGTTGCCTGGCAAACTCAGACCGATGGCCTCGGTGAGTGAGTTCATTGAGTTGGCGGTAAACATACCTGAGCAGCTACCGCAACCTGGGCAGGCGCACTGCTCAATCTGCGTCATCTCCTCGTCAGAAACGCTTGTATCAGCACCCTTAATCATAGCTGTAATCAAGTCGGCGTTCTCACCCTTCCAGCGTCCGGCTTCCATAGGTCCACCTGAGCAGAACACGGTAGGAATGTTCAGTCGCATAGATGCCATGAGCATACCTGGAGTTACCTTGTCGCAGTTTGAGATGCAAATCATGGCGTCGGCTTTGTGAGCATTGACCATGTATTCTACAGAGTCGGCAATGATGTCACGGCTTGGGAGGGAATAGAGCATTCCGTCGTGTCCCATTGCGATACCGTCGTCAACGGCAATGGTATTGAATTCGGCTGCGTAGCACCCCATAGCTTCGATTTCCTTCTTGACGATCTGACCGATTTCATGAAGATGGGTATGACCTGGCACAAACTGAGTAAAGCTGTTCACGATAGCAATGATTGGTTTACCAAACTGCTCGTGTTTCATACCTGCAGCTACCCAGAGTGCTCGGGCACCTGCCATTCTTCTACCTTCAGTGCAGACGCTACTTCTTAATGGATGTTTCATATCTTTTTTCTTTTATTTCCTTGCTTAAAAGGGCTCTTTCGAACCCATTTGTTATAATTTGCCTGCAAAGATACAGAGAATTTATGTAATAGCCAACTAATTTCGTATAAAATTTCAGAAAACTTCGTTTTTTTGTTAGAAAAACAAATAAAATGCTTACAATTTATCACGATAGATACTCATTTCTGCTGATTTTGTGCAAAAAAACAAGAAAGAGCTTATTAACCACACTGAACTCTTATCTTATTAAGATTACCTGACGAAAAAGTATAAAGCGAGGCGGCCAGACATGTAAGAAAGGTAAGAAGAAAAAAAATCCTCCTAAACCGAAGTTTAGGAGGACCTGGTCACAAGACCAAATATCTGAAACTACTTATTTATTCAGCTGCATTGTTATCATTAAATGTAGCAACACGGTTGAACTCAACCTGCTTGAAGAGCTTGTCAGTAGCACCCATACCCTTAGCCTGCAGACGATTTGCGCTAATCTTGTAAGTCTTAACGAGAATGTTCTTTACAGCATTGGCACGAGCCTCAGAAAGTTTCTGGTTAAGTTCCTTAGAACCCTCTGGAGATGCATAACCCTTAATTTCAACCTTAGCATCTGGATGATTCTTCATATACTGAGCAATCATCTCGATGTTTGGCATCTGGCTACGCTCTACTTTTGACTTACCTACAGTAAACAATACTGTTGGCTGCAAATTGGTAGCAGTAGCTGGCTTTACATACTTAGGAGCCTTCTGGCACTCATTGAGCGCATTCTGGAGATCCTTGATCTGCTTGTCCTTAGCTGCGAGTTCAGAATCCTTGCTATTCAAGTCGTTGCGGAGGTTGTTGATCTGACCATTCAAACCATCAATCTCGTTCTGGTCGCGTGGAGTTACGATAGTGAAGTTGTGAGAGTTGTTAGAACCCTTGAACTTGTAGTTAACACCCACCTTAACCTGGAAAGCAGACTTGTTAACATCAAACTGGCAACCATTGCAAGCACTCTTGTTGTCGTGAAGGAACCAATTCATAGATGGCTCTACATATACCTGCCAAGCCTTGTTTGCGCCAAGGTTGAATGCGAAGTCAACACCTGCGTTAGCTGTGAGGGCATTGAGGTTGCCATTATGAAGGTTGAAAGAGTGGTAACCGCCGATGCCTGCCAATGGGATGATTTCGAATTTACGTGGCTCACCCTTGTAACCCAAGAAGAGGTTTGTTGCATTGATAGTACCGATGAACTTACCGCTTGCACCACGAACCAAAGTCTTATGTGTAAAAGGCAGGTTGCGGTTACGAGCATAGAGGTCAGCCTCTACAGCAGCACCCCAAACTGGAGTAAACCACTTTCCGAGACGTACACCTACTGAAGGATTTACGTTCTTGAACCATGCATTGTGAGTAGTCTTTGTAGCAGCTCCAACGTTTACACCAAGATACCAATTGTCAAAGAACTTGCTCTCCTGTGTAGTCTGAGCAGATGCAGATACTGCCATTACGGCAGCAGCAAACATTAATACTAACTTTTTCATTTTCTCTCTAAAATTTGATTTTATATAAATTACTTAAAACTTCATTTTCAGGGTGCAAAATAATAAAAAAAATTATTAACTACCAAATTTTTGGCCATATTTTATGCTGTAAAATATAAAAAATGGAGAAAAAGAACATTTTAATATCCTATTTCTCCATTCTATTTTACTCAAAATGAATAATCTGAGCCATTATTGGTTCTATCCGTTTCTATCAGAAAACATCTTCTGAAGAAAGCTAAAGTTCGAAAACCTGAGCGCTTCTGCCTGCGATGGTTACCTGCTTGTTGCCCAAGCCAAAAACCGAGAGTTTCAGCGTGCGAGGCAAGGCATTCACCACTTTAAGCCAGGTTTTGCCCGATTTAGAATCCTTCACCACACTGGTGCCCACATATTTCTTCAGCGCATCCGGCAGACTGAGCACGGATGAGATGTAGAGGTCACCGGCATGCTGACCGAACATCTTCTGCATCTTGTAGCTCTCGCTCGCGCGTACATTATTATTATCAAAGTAAATCATGTCCGGCTGCCAGTTGCTGTATCCGTCCTTACACAAGAGAGGAGCATAGGATGTCATTTCTACCACATCGCCGTTGCGCTCTACATTGCAGAGGTGGATGCCCTCAGCCAGCGCATTGTCTACCGCATTGGCACCGCGAGATGCATATTCGCCCAGATAAACCTTAGGAGCCTTGCGGTCGTAATGGTCGTAATAATCCTGATGGTTCAGGAACCAGCCCGGCTGCTCATAATAATGCTCGTCTACGGCATCAATCCAGCGCTTGTTTTCGCGGGCAATCTTCCAACCCTCAATATAATCGGAAGACGGGAAGTGGAACGGACCTACGGTACCCACCACCTCTATCTGAGGATACTTCTGCTTCACTGCCTTGCAGATCATCAGGTAGCGCTGCTCGAAATCGGTAGAGATAAGGTCTTCGTTGCCGATGCCTATCATCTTGAGGTTGAACGGAGCCGGATGCCCCGCATCGGCTCTCATCTTAGCCCACTTAGAGGTGGCAGGGTCGCCATTCGCCCATTCTATCAGGTCTAGCACGTCCTGAATATACTGCGGCATCTCGCTCATCGGGATTCCGCCCTGCTGACCAGCCACTCCGCGCTCATCTGCCACAGAGTTCTGACAAGGAACACCTGCCGCCAATACAGGCAGCGGCTCGGCTCCCATATCCTCGCACCACTGGAAATACTCATAGAAACCCAGCTGGCGGGTCTGATGGTATCCCCAGATGTTGTAGGCTGGCTTGCGATCTTTCTGCGGACCCACGCTCTCCTTCCAGTGATAAATGTTCTTGAGCCCCTGACCGTGGAGCATGCAGCCGCCCGGGAAGCGCACGAAGCGAGGCTTCAGGTCGGCAATGGCCTCGGCAAGGTCTTTACGCAGTCCATGCCCCTTGTAAGTATCTTGTGGTTTGAGACTTACCAAATCTACCGCCACTTTCTGCTCGCCCTTAGGCAAGATGGCGAACCGGATGTTCTTGCCCAGTTTGCCTTCCTTGGTGATGGCTTCGCTGGCGAGTTCGCCCTCATATTTATCGATAACGATGAGCTGCGCCTTATATTCCTTCCAGTCAGTTCCCTGCACCTTAATCTTGGCCTGGCATACCGGCAATCCCTCCTGGTTTACGAGCGCCAGGGTGAGATCTTTCTTCTTGGCATCGAAGCAGCGGGCGTGCAGGCTCACCTCGTAGATGGCCGGCTGATGCTTACCCTCCTTGCCCTCAACGGCAGCTCCGCGACGTATGGCGATGCCGTCCCAACCTATATTATAAATAGGTGTGGCGCCCAGAACGGCATAATGGGGATTGTTCTGGCTCACCCCGTTTTCGGTGGCGATGCCCTCTTTCTCTACCCCCACCCATGCCGTGGTGGCATTCCACTGGTGGCGGTGGTCTTCCTTGTTATACTCAAAGTCGCCGTTCTGCAACATTTCTGCAGAGAGTCCTCCGTCGGCAGCGTGGCTGATGTCTTCGAAGAAGATACCCATCAGCTTGTTGGAGATGCGGTGGGATTTCTGTGGATTGATGCTGAGGTTGGCAGGGATTTCCGAATCTTTCGGCAGGTCGATGTGGTTGTCCTCGGCATAAGCTGCGAGGTCGGCATCGGTCTTCGGCATCGGCTGGGCGTTGAGTTTTGCCTCTTCAGAGAGGGCGTGGAACCAGGAGCGAATGTAGTTGAGATGTACGGCCGGCACCTCGAAATCGCAGCCCTGGAAGAGTTTTCCGCCTATGGTTGCGGTGTCGCGCTGCCAGAGTATCTCATCAGCTGAAGCCTCCAGCGTATCTTCCTTGAAGGTACGGAAATCGTTGCTTGCCTGTACATATCGCTTGCCTTTGGATGTCTTGAGATAGATGTCGAAGTTGCCGTCATCCATCTGATAGGCAGCCACATCCTTCACGCCCTTTTCGCGGATGATGGGATAATCCTGCGGGCGCCAGATGATGAGATCTTCTGAATAGGCTACGGCAAACTGCGGTGCATGCTGGTTCACGCTCCAGAGTGCGCGCCATGTGCCGTCGTTGGCTTTTACCACGAAGGGGTTATACATCTTCTTTTCAGCTCCCCACGGACCGTAGTCGCTGGCGCAAAGCTGTCCTACATCCACCCAACGCTCATCGTCGGTGAAATAAGCCAGATGCAACCCCTGGTTGGGTGCTGGCGAATAGATGAATATCTGGCAGATGGAATCCTTGCCCTGTATGGTGTATGCAGGGGCATCCTTGTCTATTTGCTTCTGCATCTGCTGCCTGCTGACAGCCTGACTGGCACTGGCAGCTGCCACGAGCAGCGCTGATGTAAATATGTACTTTAATTTTATCATGTTTCTATATTTTTAGATTAATATTGTTTGTTCATTTTACACTATTTCTCTCGGCTTGATAAAAAGGCAGAGTGCATCCCTGCACCCTGCCCCACAAATTAGAGAGTTATAAAAAATCAAGTATGCAGTGACTTAAGCACTGCTTCTTTCTGAAATAATTATCTTCTTTTTAGCTGTAATATTCCTTCTTGCCGGCAGCCAGCGTATTCTTCATCAGCGAGCAGATGGTCATCGGACCAACGCCTCCCGGAACAGGAGTGATGAAGGAACACTTCTCTGCCACCTCGTCGAATTTCACATCACCGTTCAAGCGGAAGCCGCTCTTCTTCGTAGCATCAGGCACGCGGGTGGTACCCACATCAATGACTACGGCTCCCGGCTTCACCATATCGGCTGTCACGAAATCAGGACGGCCTATGGCTGCGATGATGATATCTGCCTCCTGACACTCTTTCTTCAAATTCTTGGAATGGGAGTGGCATACGGTGACGGTAGCATCGCCATACTGCTTCTGCATCATCAGCTGAGCCATTGGCTTGCCTACGATGTTGCTTCTGCCCAGAATGACGCATTTCTTGCCACTGGTCTCTATATTGTAATGCTGCAGCAGGGTGAGGATACCGAGCGGAGTGGCAGAGATGAAACAAGGCATGCCGAGCGACATTCTGCCCACGTTTACCGGGTGGAATCCGTCTACATCCTTGCGGTAATCTATTGCCATGGTCACCTTCTGCTCATCGATGTGCTTAGGCAGAGGAAGCTGAACGATGAATCCGTCAACATCATCATCCTGGTTCAGCTTGTCTACACACTGCAGGAGCTCTTCTTCGGTAACATCCTCCTCATAACGGATGAGGGTCGACTTGAATCCACACTTCTCGCAGGCCAGCACCTTGTTCTTCACATAGGTTTCACTGCCTCCGTCGTGCCCTACGAGCACGGCTACCAGGTGTGGCTGCTTGCCTCCGTCGGCAACAATCTGTGCCACCTCCTGGGCTATCTGTTCCTTGATGGCGGCTGCCGTCGCCTTTCCGTCGATTAACGTCATTCTTTCTTTAGTTTATAATTTATAATTTATAGTTTATAGGGCATTCTTGCCTATCGCAAGTTTGCTATACGGCAAAGCCGCTATAAACTATTAACTATCAACTGATTTACATTCCCGGCATCTTAGGCATGCCTGGCATACCCTTCATGCGGCTCATCATCTGCGCCATTTTGTTGCCGGTCATCATCTGCATCATCTTGCGGGTCTGGTCAAACTGCTTGATGAGTTTGTTCACCTCCTGGATGTTGGTGCCCGAACCCTTAGCGATGCGCTGGCGGCGTGATGTGTTGAGGATGGCTGGGTTGGTGCGCTCCTTAGGAGTCATACTCTGGATGATGGCCTCTACGCCCTTGAATGCATCCTCTGGGATATCTACGTCGCGGATGGCCTTACCCACGCCCGGAATCATCGCTGCCAGATCCTTGATGTTACCCATCTTCTTAATCTGCTGGATCTGGTTGTAGAAATCGTTGAAGTCGAACTGGTTCTTTCTGATCTTCTTCTCCAGTTTCTTGGCCTCTTCCAGGTCGAACTGCTCCTGTGCGCGCTCTACGAGGGATACCACGTCACCCATGCCGAGGATTCGGTCTGCCATACGAGCTGGGTGGAACACGTCAATGGCGTCCATCTTCTCGCCGGTACCTATAAACTTGATTGGCTTGGTTACCACGGTACGGATACTGAGGGCAGCACCACCGCGGGTATCACCATCGAGCTTGGTGAGAACAACGCCGTTAAAGTCGAGGCGGTCGTTGAATTCCTTAGCTGTGTTTACGGCATCCTGACCGGTCATGGAGTCAACCACGAAAAGGGTTTCGTCTGGACGGAGATGATTCTTGAGATTGCTGATCTCGTTCATCATCTGCTCATCAATGGCGAGACGTCCGGCTGTATCGACGATTACCACATCGTTGCCGTTGGTCTTAGCCTGCTGGATAGCATGGTCGGCGATACTGAGCACATCCTTGTTCTCTGGCTCGCTGTATACCGGAACCCCTACCTGCTCACCTACTACATGGAGCTGCTGGATAGCTGCCGGACGGTAAACGTCGCAGGCCACTAACAATGGTTTCTTGCCTTTCTTGGTCTTGAGCATGTTGGCAAGCTTTCCGCTGAAGGTAGTCTTACCCGAACCCTGCAGACCGCTCATGAGGATGACGGCCGGATGACTTTCGAGCTTCAATGGGGCTTCTTCGCCGCCCATGAGTTCTTCCAGTTCATCGTGCACCAACTTAATCATCAGTTGTCCCGGCTTTACGGCAGTAAGTACATTCATGCCGAGTGCTTTCTCCTTCACCTTGTTGGTGAATTCCTTAGCCACTTTAAAGTTTACGTCGGCGTCGAGGAGTGCACGGCGCACATCCTTCATAGTTTCCGCCACGTTGATTTCTGTAATTTTTCCCTCGCCCTTCAAGATTTTGAACGAGCGTTCCAGTCTATCACTTAAATTTTCAAACATTTTTCTTTCTTTATATTTTTGGCTACAAAGATACGATTTTTTTTCGAGAAAGCCAACTTGTTTATGCTTTTTTTTATCCCGTCGGCTAAAATAGCTGTCGCTCTGCCTTTCCCGAGTTCATTTCTTCAGTTTTCTCTTGTGCTTATTTTTCTGGATTCTCCTTCTTTTTCGATTTTGATTCAGCATCAGAAGTTGCTTTTTTCTCTTCTGTAGCCATTTCAAAAGGAGGATCTTTCTTAAAAGCCGAGACATCATACGGATTAGTCAATTCATACTTTTTCCCCGTTGCTTTTTCATAAGCAGCTATCACAGGATCCTTATGTTCCATTTTTTCAAATACCTTTTTAGCCTGTTGCAAATGCTTCTTATCACGTTTTCCCTGTTTATCCATCCATCCGAAAGCATCAAAACCAATGCCAGTAGATGAAGTTGGCAAAGAGTTTATCTTCTCCTTAATATCCTCTTCCATGTTTTTGATGCCTTCCTGATTCTTGCCCCAAACTGTCACTTCGCCTAATTGTTTGGCATCCGGCAAGAGAAACAGAGTATCCGGCAGTTCCTTGTACCGGATAGTTGCCTTCATAAAACCAGGTTTCGATACGGTTGCTGAATCAAACTGATAGCGCATCGTCCAATAGCCCCGATAATCTGTTCTTGCCCAATGATTGTTATTGGTATGAATAAGTGCTTCACGAATAGGCACATGATTTTCTGCCGATGCGATGACACACGTTTTCTGCGCATAGGCTACCTGCCCTAACATGGCAAGCAATACTGTTAAAATCAATATGATACGCTTCATGCTTTTTCTCTGATTTATATCTTTTCTTTGTACCAGACAAATTACTTCTTCTTAAATATGAATCTGATACAAAAGTAATGATTAAATCTGATATTTCATTAAATTCCCCAAGAAGTTTAAGTTCATTTAAAGAGTAATGTAATAAAATTAAGCGTCTATAACAGTTGGCCTATTTATATAGCATCATTCAAAGGTATATAGTATCATTCAAAGGAAAGATATGGTGTTTTCAACACTAAGAAATATTTTATAAGTAAAAGCATATAGTTTTTAGAGTTCTTGCATATAGTCTTTTTAGTCAAAACACATAGTTTCCCAGATATTACCACTAGGCTCAGCAACTCTGCCAAGCCTAGTCAGCAGGTCTGCCGACTGCAGTCAGCACATCTGCCGAGCCTAGTGACAACTCTCTGTTAAACCAGTTCCGTTACTGCAGAAATAATTCACTTATATTCTATTGAGTTCATTTGATTATTCTACTATTCCACGTTGCTCGATTCTCTTAGCCTCTTCAAGAAGCTTAATGGCATCTACATACTGAGCGATGCCCTGAGCCACCTCCTTGGCAGCCTTCATTGCCAGGACTACAGTCTGCGGACGGTGTACCACATCACCTCCGGCAAACACACCGCGACGGGTGGTCATACCGAACGGACGTTCAACAACTTTTACATATCCCTTCTCATCCACCTCGATTCCGGCAGTGGTAGAAACGATACGGTTGGCTGGTCTTGAACCGATGGCGAGATAGATTCTGTCGAATTTTTCTACCCTTTCACCCTCAGGAGTGTTCAGCACACAGCTTCCCAGACGGCCGTTTTTACCCTTCAGAAAAGCCTCGACGGTAGTTTTCCACTCAAATTTCACGCCTTCCTTCACAGCATCTTCATATTCGCTCTTGATGGCCGGCATCTCTTCCTGGGTCTTACGGTACAGCACAGTTACATCGGCACCCAGACGGATAGCAGTACGGGCAGCATCCATGGCCACGTTTCCGCCGCCAATGACACCCACCTTCTCGCCGTCGCGCAGCGGAACCATGTCGCGGGTCAAAGCGCCTTCGTTATAGGCATTCACGTTATGCAGAAAGTATGTACTCTGGCTCACACCGTGGAGCTTTGAGCCCGGTGTAGAGTCCATGTTCTGAGGCACGCTGGTACCTGTGCCCATAAAGATGGCGTCGTAGCCTGCACGGAACAGACTGTCGATGGTTACATTGTTCTCGCCCACCATGCAGTTGGTGATAAACTGCACACCGAGGGCAGCAATCTTAGCCACCTCATCGCGCACTACCGACTTAGGCAAGCGATACTCAGGAATACCGTACATCAACACGCCTCCCGGCTCAGCCTGCCCCTCGAAAATGGTGACGTTGAAGCCCTGACGCGCCAGATCGCCGGCTACGGTCAAGCCGGCAGGACCCGAACCGATGACTGCCACACGGCCACGTGTTTTCTGTGGCAACTTCTCGCGCGAAAGATTCATCTTGGTATCAAAATCGGCAATAAACTGCTCCAGTTTGCCAATCTGTACCGGTTTGCCTTTCTTTCCGAGCACGCAGCTGCCCTGACACTGTTTCTCATGAGGACATACACGGCCGCAGATGGCCGGCAGGTTGCTCTTGGCATTGATGATGCTCATCGCCGCACCCATGTTACCCATAGAGAGTTCGTGTACGAAATCAGGTATGTCGTTGCCTATCGGGCATCCCTTCTTGCACTGCGGAATCTTGCAGTGTAGGCAGCGTTTTGCCTCTTCAATGGCTTCGTGGGTCGAAAAGCCCTCGTTCACTACCTGGAAGGCTGCAGCATCTGTCTGCTGTTCAGCTGCATCATTCTGTTTTGCAGCATCGGCAGTTTCCGTCTGCTTCACTATTGTTTCTGTTGTATTCTGCCCAGCGGTCTGTGCCTCTGCAGCATTCTTAATATTTTTCATTTCTTTCTGTTCACTCATAATAGAACTGCTCTCCTGTTTTATTGATTCTACAATCTATCCTTTGATTTGTGGGTGCAAAGGTACGAATAATATTTCATAAATCGCCTATCCTCCTTACATATTTTCATTTTTTCCGCTTTTTTCCTTATTATCTACAAAAACAAAGCCCTACATTCACATGCAAGGCTTAAAACAATATAAGCCCTACATTCATATGCAAGGCTTATGAAAGTAACACAGAGGGGGCAATTGTTAAGGTTGCCCCCTCACAAATAACAATTTTATTTTTCTTTAATCTCAATATCTTCCTTCACATGATTCCGAATCTTGGTGAGGAAGAGTTTCATACGCTTCGCATCCTTGTGGTCGATGATGTCGATGAGCTCAGCAAGCTCCTCTCTGATCTGTGCCACCTGACCCGATGTGTATGGGTTGAAGAGGATTTCCTGCAACAGGTAATCATCTTCGTTGAGCACGCCCTTAGCTATCTGCATGTGGCGCTTGAAGGTGGTGCCCGGAGCATCCTGGTGCTTCATCACTGCCGCAAAGGCAAAGGTGCTCACGAAAGGAATACTCAGCGAGTAAGCCACCGTCTGGTCGTGCTCATCAAATGTATACTCATGCAGACTCAACCCCAACTTCTGGTAGAGGTCCTTGAAGAATATCTTGCCCATGTAGTCACCCTCCTTGATGATGACTGCATTCTCCTCTGAAAGCTGGTTCAGATTGGCAAAGGTTGGGCCGAACATAGGGTGCGTGCTCACGAAGCGGAAACCGCTCTTCTCGTAAAACTCCTGCAGTCCGGTCTTTACCGAAGCTATGTCGCTGATAATGCAGTCGTGAGAGAGATGTGGCAACACCTCTTCGAAGGCTGGCAGCGTATATTTTACCGTCACCGCATTGATGACCAGTTCGGGGCGGAACATCTCTATCTCTTCCATCTTGGTGAAGCGGTAACAGTTGTAGGTGAAGCGCAGTCGCTTGGCATCCTTCTCGTAAACCGCCACCTCGTGGTCGAAACTGAGCAGGTCGATGAAGAAACTTCCCATCTTACCTGCTCCCATAATTAATATTCTCATTTTTTTATAAAGTGAAGAACGAAGAGTGAAGAACGAAGAATTCTCTTGTTTAAAGAACAAAGAACCCATAAAAGCATATGAATTCTTCACTCTTCGTTCTTCACTCTTCACTTAATTTACTTCTGGTTCAGGATTTCCAACTGCTGGCGGACACTCTCCTCATGGATGTGCTCGAAAATCTGAGCGGCAAACTCAGGGCTCATGCCGCAGAGGGCTGCCTGGGCACCACGCTTGTCGAGAATCTCGTTGTAACGGTTGGTCTGAACGATGGTCATGTTGTGCTCCTTCTTGTAGGTACCAATCTCGCGGCAAACGCGCATACGCTTAGCCAGGAGATCCATCAGCTGGTTGTCGCATTCGTCAATCTGACCGCGCAGCTGGTGCAGACCCTCTGTAGAATAATGCTCATCGCGCACTACGAGGAGGCTGAGGATGTAATCCAACACCTCTGGGGTAACCTGCTGCTTGGCATCGCTCCATGCATCGTCTGGGCTGCAGTGGCTCTCAACGATGAGGCCGTCGAAACCTAAGTCCATTGCCTGCTGGCAGAGAGGGGCGATGAGGTCGCGTCGGCCGCCGATGTGGCTAGGGTCGCAGATGATTGGCAACTGTGGTATGCGGCGGTGCAACTCGATAGGAATCTGCCACATAGGGAGGTTGCGGTAAATCTTCTTGTCGAAGCTGGAGAATCCACGGTGGATGGCACCGAGTTTCTTGATGCCTGCCTGGTTGATGCGCTGCAGGGCACCGATCCAAAGCTCGAGGTCTGGGTTTACCGGGTTCTTAACGAGCACAGGCACGTCTACGCCCTGAAGACTGTCGGCAAGTGCCTGCATGGCGAATGGGTTGGCAGATGTACGTGCGCCTACCCAGAGAATGTCGATTCCATATTTCAGTGCGAGCTCTACATGCTCTGGGGTAGCCACCTCAGTAGCTGTCAGCATGCCTGTTTCTTCCTTCACCTGCTTCATCCAAGGCAAGGCTGTTTCACCGTTACCCTCGAAGCCTCCCGGTTTGGTGCGTGGCTTCCACACACCTGCGCGGAACATGTGGCAACCTTTGGCAGCCAACTGCTTAGCGGTAGTCATAACCTGCTCTTCTGTCTCTGCCGAGCAAGGGCCGGCAATGACGCAAGGGCGTTCCTGATCACTAGGAAAATTCAATGGTTCTAATTCTAATTCCATAGTCGTATATTTTTATTTTTTACTTTTTTCCTTTTTTATCTTTAAGATTAAAGCCCGGGGGGACCAGCGATGGAATCGCTGGGAACGGGGGCGGAAAGGCTCTTTTTACCTTTCAAAGGGGTTAAGGCCCTTTTTACCTTTTTACCCTTTTACCTTTTTACCTTTTTACCTTTCAAAAACCTTCCTGATTCTTTCCAGGGCCTCTTTCATCTTCTCATCCTTGGCACAGAGGCTGATACGGATGTAACGCTTGCCGTTGGTTCCGAAGATGAAGCCTGGGGTGATGAAGACGCGAGCCTCATGCAACACCTTCTCTGTCAGGTCTTCTACATCGGCATATTTCTCAGGTATCTTGCCCCAGAGGAACATGCCTACCTGGTTAGGGTCAAACTGGCAGTCGAGCACCTTCATGATCTCCTCAGCAATGTCGCGGCGGCGGCGGTAGTTCTGGATGTTGTTCTCGCGGTGCCATTCATCCGTGTTGTTAAGCATCGCCTCGGCTGCAGCCAGCTGTATGCCTCGGAAGCTTCCGTTATCGATGTTGCTCTTCACCTTCAGAATCCATGAGATGAAGGTCTTATTGCTCGAAATCATCGCCACACGCCAGCCTGGCATGTTGTGGCTCTTGCTCAGAGAATTGAACTCGATGCAGCAGTCCTTAGCTCCCGGCACCTGCATGATGCTCATAGGGTGCTCGTTGAGGATGAGCGAATATGGGTTGTCGTTCACCACCACGATGTTGTGCTTCTGGGCGAATGCCACCAGCTTTTCGTAGGTTTCGCGCTTTGCCACACCGCCTGTCGGCATGTTAGGATAGTTGGTCCACATCAGCTTTACGTGGCTCAGGTCCATCTTCTCCAGGGCATCGAAATCGGGCTGCCATCCGTTATCCTCTCTCAGGTCGTAGTAGGTAATCTTGGTACCCAGAATCTTGTTGATGGCGGTGTAGGTAGGGTATCCCGGGTTCGGGATGAGTACCTCATCGCCCGGATTGCAGAAGGCGAGCGTTACGTGCAAGATACCTTCCTTGCTACCTATGAGGGGCTGGATTTCTGTAGCCCAGTCGAGGTCTACATCATACCAGCGCTTATAGAAACCAGCCATTGCTTTGCGCAACTCTGGTATGCCCACCGTAGGCTGATATCCGTGTGCGTTTGGATTGTTGGCTACCTCGCAGAGCTTGTCAATGGTCTGCTTAGAAGGCGGCATGTCTGGGCTTCCGATGGCCAGACTGATGATGTCTTTGCCCTCGGCATTAAGCTTAGCCACTTCCTTCAGCTTGCGGCTGAAGTAGTATTCCTGTATTTCCGTTACTCTATTGGCTGGTTGTATCATAATTTTCAATGAATAATTTATAATTAATAATGTATAAATGGGCTTTCACCCTCCGAACTGGCGAATTCTTCACTCTTCGTTCTTCACTCTTCACTTATTTTACTCCTTCTCCTCATATTCTCCCAACACCTTTATCTTCTTCACGAGCGGCGTTATGGCGTCGATGCTCTGGCGGTATCGGGTCAGGTTGTCGAAGGTGAGGTCTACGTAGAAGAGGTATTCCCACTCATGTCCGATGTTTGGCAGCGACTGAATCTTGGTGAGATTGATGTCGTAGAAACTCAGGATGGTGAGCACCTTGGAGAGCGATCCCTTATCGTGAGCCAGACTGAAGACGATGCTCGCCTTGTTGGCCTTTTCGATGGGACGGAGCAGGGCTGCCTTCTGCGGATTGCAGACCACGAGGAATCGGGTAAAGTTGTGCGGATTGTCGTGGATGTCTTCCTGCAGCACCTTCATACCGTACATGTGGGCCGCATAAGAAGAGCAGATGGCTGCCCATCCCCTTACCTTGTGCTGGGCGATATAGGCTGCCGAGCCTGCGGTATCTTCTGCCTCCACCGCCTTGAGGTCGGGATGGTTGGCTAGGAACTTGCCGCACTGCATGAGGGCTACCGGATGGGAGTGAACCTCCTGCAGGGTGCTCCAGTCGTCTTCTGGCAGACAGCAGATGCTATGCTCTATATGGAGCTTGTGTTCGCCTACCACGGTGGTTCCGCTCTGCCGGAGCAGTTCGTAATTGTGGAGCAGGCTGCCCGCAATGGTGTTTTCTATGGCGCAGATGCCTACTACAGTAGGGTCGCGCTTGATGTTTTCGAACACCTCTTCGAAGGTAGCACAACAGATGATTTCAATCTGTTCGCCCTCGAAATACTGGTGGGCGGTAATGTCGTGGAAAGATCCCAACTCTCCTTGAATTGCTATTCTCTTCATGTTTCTTTTATCTTGTCTAATGTTACGAAAAACGGTCCTACTCAATAAGAGCGGGACCGTTTCGATGATTTCAAGAATCTAATATCCTAAGTTGAAATTTACACGCAACTTCCCGCTTTACAATTATTTGCAAAGTAAAAGTAATAGCTAAAAAAGAATGCGTTAAACTTCTTCATTGTCTTTACATTTTATATGTTACTCACTTTTGTTCTTTCCGAGCCCGTTTCTCCTTTATTATATAAGGAGCTTATCTGTGCTCAGATTTCGAGTCTCGACTAGCAAAAATCTCAACTCGATTGCAAAAGTAACATTTTTCTTTGATACTACCAAACAATTTGATATATTTTTCTTCATTTTCCTTATATTTTATGCTAAAAAACATATTTTCGCCCGATTTTTATCATCAGAATACGGAAAAATGCAGAAAAATGTACTCAAAAGCCAGGCGCTAGGGAGAGACGCAACGCCGGAATCCGTGAGACAAGCCCTCTTCCTTTATCTGCAATGTTCTCTGCCTTCAGCCTTGAATTCCCCTGTCAGCTCCCCTACTTTCTCCGGGTTCAGTTCCAGGTAGCGCTTCATGTCCTTTCCGGCACCATCCTTGTCGCCCATCTGCATCAGCAGATTGCCGCGCTTCAGGAGGTTCTCGCTCAGAGAGGCTTTTACAGACGAGTGTTCCGCAGAATCCTTCTGTTCTGCCAATTCTTTCTCCTGCTCTACAATCTGCTGCGTCAGCGTAGCAAGCAACAGAACAGGGTTTATCTGATTCAAATCCATAACCTTATATTTTACGAAAAGTTATTCTGTTGTATATCACGGAGTTAACCCACTTGACGCCCTAAAACAGGGCGTCAAGGTATGAGCCACTCCTTTTATAATAAGGTGTAATTTACTTGATGGCCCCGATAATCTCAGTCACACTCTTGCATCCGTGAGCATCAAGCCACTCGTTGATTCCATCCTTCACCTTCTTCGTAACCGCAGGATCAATGAAGTTGGCTGTACCAATCTCAATGGCCGTAGCACCGCACATCAGGAACTCAATGGCATCCTTGGCAGAAGAAATGCCGCCCAGACCAACAACCGGAATGTTTACGGCATGAGCCACATCCCAAACCATGCGCAGGGCAACAGGCTTAACGCAAGGACCGCTCAAACCACCCGTGCGGATGCTCAAGAGAGGCTGGCGCTTCTCAATGTCCACCGCCATACCCATCAGCGTGTTGATGAGCGAAACAGAATCGGCACCCTCAGCCTCCACGGCACGGGCGATGTCGGCAATGCTGGTAACATTAGGCGAAAGCTTCACGATGAGGGTCTTCTTATAAACCTTTCTCACCGCCTTCACCACGCTGGCTGCACCCTCGCAGGTTACACCGAAGGCCATGCCGCCATCCTTCACGTTAGGACAGGAGATGTTCAGCTCTATGGCCGGAATCTTATCCAGCTCGTTGATGCGCGCCGCACACTCGGCATAACTCTCAGGCGAATGTCCGCTCACGTTGACAATCATATTGGTATCAATGTCCTTGATCTGAGGATAAATGTGAGAGCAGAAATACTCCACACCCTTGTTCTGCAAACCTACGCAGTTGAGCATGCCCTGAGGCGTTTCAGCCATACGCGGATAGTCGTTTCCCTCGCGCGGTTCCAGGGTAGTGCCCTTCACGATAATACCGCCAATCTCCTCCAGAGGAACGAAATCGGCAAATTCTAATCCGTAGCCGAAAGTACCCGATGCAGTCATCACAGGGTTCTTCAACTTCAAATCCTTTATCTTTACACTTAAATCAGCCATATCTTCTGTTTTACTTAAAAATGTTTTTACAAACAAAGACAAGAGAATTCTTCACTCTTCGTTCTTCACTCTTCACTCTATTAGATTTCCCAAGTAAGTTTCTTGATGTTGATGACAGGTCCATCCTTGCAGACGCACTGGTTACCCTCGGTAGTTTTCTCTACGCAGCAGAGGCAGGCACCCACACCGCACGCCATCTTGTTCTCGAGAGAAACCTCACACTCCACGCCAGCCTTCTTGGCAAAGCGAGCCACGCTCACCATCATCGGCTTAGGTCCGCAGGTAGAAATCATATCAAACTTCTCGTTCTCCAAAACAGAGTGGTTGGTAACGAAACCTACCTCACCAGCCGAGCCATCCTCGGTAGTGATGCATACCTTTCCGATCTTGGCAAACTCATCCAGTTCGAGCAGATCTGTAGCCTTGCGCGCACCCAGCAGGAAGGTAACTTCAGCCCCGAAATCCTTGATGAGTTTTCCGAAATAGAGGAGCGGAGCCACACCTACGCCACCACCTACGAGCAGATATTTCTGGCTCTTCCCGGTAGGCATGGTGAAGCCGTTGCCGAGAGGCAGCATACAGTTGAGCACATCGCCCTCCTTGAGCTGTCCGAGCTGACGGGTACCGTCGCCCACCATTGCTACGAGCAACCAGAGCTGATTATTTTCACGATCCACGAAATTGATGGAGATAGGACGGCGAAGCATGGTAGTAGGCGAATGGTCTACTCTTACTTCTACGAATTGGCCAGGCAAGATTTCAGGCAAAGGTTTCTCATCGGTAAGCTTAATCAAAACATGCTTATCGCTAAGCGCCTCTACAGAAACCACCCTGAGGTCGAGAACATATTTTTTCATCTTATTGCTAATTTTTAATATGCTTATTATATAATGTACGTATATTATAATAGGTACGCGTAGCTTCCGGTTACGCCCACCTACGTTTCTACGATGCAAAGGTACATCAAAAATCCGAATTTACGAAAAGAAAAGAGATATTTTTTCTTTATAGCCGATCCTATGTGATTGTTTTAGGGTTCTCCAATCCCTACTTTATTTCTTAGGAACGAAGGTTTCCCAGGTCTGATCATCGTAGAAAATACGGATTTCGGTAATCTTTCTTTGCGGTTTGTCTACATATTTTACCGCCGCTTGGGCGATATTTTTAGGTGTACGATTTACACCCTGCATTTGAGACTGGTCAAAGAGCGAGGGAGAAGTAGGGGAGGCTGTGGCTCCTTCGGCTCCAAAATCGAGCATAGGCTCGGCAGAGGCGGCTCCAGAAGGCTGACTGCCCTGCTTCATCCCCTCAGCACCACCGGCTGCTCCATCCGTAACGCCCTGATGCATGTCTGCAGCACCCTCTTCGCTGCCACCCTGGGAAGCCTGGTTCTGATACATAGGAGGAGTACCGTAGAGTACCCAATAAACGTTTACCTGAGGAAAACTCTTATGGATGCCATCCACAATGCTGAGCGATGGATTGGTCTTTCCGTTGAAAATATTGCTCAGTGTAGCGGTCGAGATTCCGATCATCTGAGCGAAGTTTTGCTGAGTGAGGTGCTGGTCCTCCATCAGCTGTCTGATTCTATCTTTCATGCTCTAAAATTTTTAGTGTTCATTTTTCTACTGATACGATGTTTTATTTCCGAACAAGCCACTTTTGGACCTTTTTCGGTTGATTTTACAAAGATAAAGCAAAAATTTAGAATAACCAAACATTTCTGAATAAATTTAGATTTTTAAACTTTAGGTTTCTGTTTATAAATTTGAATTCTACTCACTCCAGTGTTCGGTTTTTAGGTTTAGTTTTATAAATATAAACCTATCAATCAAAATATATGACGAACCTTTTCTTTATAGATTTAGGCTAAATCACTGGTTATTCATACCATAAACCGCCTAAATAAAGGCATATAGAGCGGTTTATGCAATGTTTACCCAACACCTATGTAAAAGTCTATGGTTTATAAAACAACTAAAATACATAACTAACTGAGTTTCCGCTACTTACAAATTCAAAATATAGTATGAATATTTATTCATTCATAACCATAAACATCCTATTTTACCTTTATTTTTATAAATATAAAACATAAATTCGTGTATTTAGTTTTCTTGCATTTATGTTTATAAATCAAAATCATCCATTTTGATTTATGAATTTAAAAACATAAACTTAGGAAATATAAACCTTAACAAATGCAAACGACCGATTTCAGACAACAGGAAATGGCAAATTTTTCCATTTCTAGCGTATTCCAGCCCATCGGCAAGGAAACGGGCAAATTCGCGAGTAATGAAGAGGGTTAATTTATATAAGTTACTGATAACCAATAAAGTTAAGTCTATTTTCAGGCGAAAACGAAAAATGGGCATCTAGCTCGAAAAATCGCTTAAATCCCCCATTTTTGCCCCAAAATCGCCCAAAATGAGCCCAGATAAACGCTCCAAAAAGAGCTGAAAATCCCCCATTTGGGGCAAATTTATAATGCTAAACGCTAGTTGGCTGCTTTCTGGAAACAGGCGGCAAAGAAGGCCGAAAACGAAAACGAGCTCCTGCCGAGAGAAAACTCTCAGCAGGAGCTCGCCTACTCTCCCCCACCTCGCTCTTCAGCATCAGTGAAGGATAAAAAAGATGAGTTCTTTCATCAGTTCACCCACCGGAGTGGATGGATTATCCAGTCCCTTTATCTTCGCATCCACCTCCTTAAACTTCTCAATAATCGCCATCACTTTCACGCCCGTATAGTTCCTCATTCCTGTAATATATTCGCGCGCCGCCCAAGCTCCGCGCAAATCCAGGAATTTTGCGAGCTCATTTTCGTTCTGCCTGTTGGGTGCATAATAAGCAATCATCAGGTTTTGAAAATAAGTAAAGAGCATCGGGAGAAGCGTGAAGAGAGAACCACTCTTCGGATTGCTGTCAAAATAATTTATTATCTGATTTGCCTTGAACACATCGCGGCTGATGATGGCACTTCTCAGCTCGAAGGCATTGAAGTCTTTGCTCACCCCTATTTCTCGCTCCACAATCTCCGGAGTAACACGCCGGTCGTTCTCAGGAAGAGAAATGAGCAGTTTGTCGAGCTCGGAAGTGAGTCGGTGCAAATCTGCTCCCACATGATCAGCCACCATCTGAGTAGCCTTGGGTTCTATGGTTGCCTTGCGGGTCTTGAGATAAGTCTCGATGAAGCCCGGCAGATTTCGATCGTAGAGCTTTTTGCTTTCAAAAACCACACCCGCCTTGGCAGCGAGGGCAGAAAACTTTTTACGACTGTCGAGCTTGCCGTTTTTATGACAGAAAACAAGGATGGTTGTTTTTACCGGATTTTCGAGGTACTTCTCGAGCGCTTCCAAATTCCGTAAATTCTGAGCCTCTTTCACAACCACTACTCTATACTCCGCCATCATCGGGTAGCCCTTGCACAAATCTGCCACTTGCGCACCCGTAACATCAGCTCCGAAAACCACCATCTGATTGAAGTCACGCTCCTCGGGCTGGAGCACATTTTCTGAAATGTAGTCGCAGATCTTATCTATATAAAAAGGTTCCTCGCCCATCAGAACATAGACGGGAGAATACTTCCGAGCCTTCAGATCTTTCATGATAGACTCGTAACTTATTGCACTTTTCTTTTCTACCATTGGATTATTTTTTGTAACTTTGCACCCAGCAAACTCCGGGGGTGCGGACAAGCATTTGCTCCGCCTCCAGGTTCGCAGTTTTCTGAGGTGCAGTTTTCAGCTGCACTTCGACTGCAAAGTTACAAAAAATAAATTGAACTGCCTATATAAAAGAGGTAGTTTTTGAAAATGAGGTATGGTTAAAAGAAGAAAAGAAACCATATCGAAAACAGAAAAGAAAGAAATATAACTCCTATATATAATAAGGTACAGAAAAATGATTCGCTTAAATTTGCCATCTTTCGACATCAAGGTTTCGGGCTCAAAACAGCATCCCCAGATACTGGATGTGCTGCGCCGGAAGTTCATCACGCTCACTCCCGAAGAATGGGTGCGCCAGCATTTCGTTCATTTTCTCATCGAGCACAAGGGGTATCCTGCCTCTCTGCTCGCCAACGAAATCCAGCTGAAATGTGGCGACAAGGTGCTGCGCGCCGACAGTGTGCTCTACTCCCGTGAGCTGCAGCCCCGCATGATTATCGAGTACAAAGCTCCTCACATCCCCATCACGCAGAAAGTATTCGACCAGATTTCGGTTTACAATCTTCTGCTCCATGTCGACTTTCTGGTGGTGAGCAACGGGCTGGAGCATTACATCTGCAAGATGGATTATGAAAGTAAAAAATATGTATTTTTAGAGACCATTCCCGATTATTCCGATTTATTGACATTATGAGAGCGTCGGGGGATAGTCCGGAAGTTTTTAAACAGAGTTTCCCCAGCCTTCAAAATTTGCGAATTTCCGCCCAACCGGCCATCCGTTTTAGAATTCGCGAATTTTGGAGGCCTTTTTCTGCCCCTTTTCCTCTCCCTTTTTGAGCACTCCTTTTCCTCCCATCCCCCTTCTCGCGTTATTTTTTAATAAAAAAAACATTTTCATTTTGTAGTCTCCTCCTTTTATACTATCTTTGCATAAGATAAGCTGCACTCGGCAATTTGAAAGCAAGCTTTCATTGCTCTCGTTTGCATTATCTTTGCATCTAATATATATATTAAGGTATAGACTGCCTAAAAGAACAGAAAGAAATGGAGAATAAAAAGATAAAAATCGCCGTAGCCGGAACAGGATATGTAGGCCTGAGCATCGCTACCCTGCTGAGCCAGCATCATGAGGTGGTGGCAGTAGACGTGGTACCCGAAAAGGTGGAGCTCATCAACTCGCGCCGCTCGCCTATCCAGGACGAATACATAGAGAAATATCTGGCTGAAAAGGAACTCAACCTCAAAGCCACAACCGATGGAGAAGAAGCCTATAAGGATGCCGACTTCGTAGTGATTGCCACACCAACCAACTATGATCCGGTGAAAAACTACTTCGACACCTCGCACGTAGAAGAAGTCATCCGTCTGGTGATGCAGGTGAATCCCGATGCCATCATGGTCATCAAGAGCACCATTCCGGTAGGCTACACCGAAACCATCCGCCAGAAGACGGGCAGCAAGAACATCATCTTCGCTCCTGAATTCCTGCGCGAGAGCAAGGCTCTCTACGACAACCTCTACCCGAGCCGCATCATCGTGGGCAGACCGAACGGTGACGAGCGACTGGACCAGGCAGCCCACACCTTTGCAGAACTGCTGAAAGAGGGAGCCATCAAGCAAGACATAGAAACCCTGTTCATGGGACTTACCGAGGCAGAAGCGGTGAAACTCTTCGCCAACACCTACCTCGCCCTGCGCGTGAGCTACTTCAACGAGCTGGATACCTACGCCGAAATGAAGGGCCTCGACACCAAGGCGATTATCGACGGAGTGGGTCTGGACCCTCGCATCGGCACCTTCTACAACAACCCTTCCTTCGGATACGGCGGCTACTGTCTGCCGAAAGATACCAAGCAGCTGCTCGCCAACTATGCCGATGTGCCTGAGAACCTGATTCAGGCGATTGTGGAGAGCAACCGCACCCGCAAGGATTTCATCGCCGACCGCGTGCTGAACATGGCTGGCTACTACGATTATGCCAACCAGAACAACTTCAGCGAGGAGGAAGAGAAGCCTTGCACCATCGGCGTATACCGCCTCACGATGAAGAGCAACAGCGACAACTTCCGCCAGAGCAGCATACAGGGCGTGATGAAGCGCATCAAGGCAAAGGGCGCGCAGGTTATCATCTACGAACCTACGCTGAAAGACGGAACCACCTTCTTCGGAAGCCGCATCGTAAACAACCTGGATGCCTTCAAGCAGCAGAGTCAGGCCATCATCGCCAACCGGTATGACAAGTGTCTGGATGATGTGGAAGAAAAGGTTTACACCCGCGATATTTTCAGAAGAGACTGATCTGAACTGAAAGTTAACAGTTAAAAGCTGAAGACGAAAAATAGAAAACAATAATATTTATAATAAAGAGAAAAATAAGAAATGGCAAAATTAGTAATCAATTCCTACGAGGAATTTGCATCTCACCTCGGTGAGAAGTTAGGAGAATCAGACTGGTTGCAGATTGACCAGGACCGTATCAACAAGTTCGCAGACGCTACACTCGACCCACAGTGGATCCACGTAGACGTAGAGCGCGCCAAGGTAGAGAGCCCTTACCACAGCACCATCGCTCACGGTTACCTCACCCTCTCAGTACTCCCATACCTCTGGCAGCAGATTATCGAGGTAAACAACCTCAAGATGCTCGTAAACTACGGCATGGACAAGATGAAGTTCGGTCAGCCAGTCATCACCGGTTCACGCGTGCGCCTGGTAGCCACTCTCCACGACATCCAGAACATCCGTGGCATCTGCAAGACCAGCATCAAGTTTGACATCGAAATAGAAGGTCAGCGCAAGCCAGCCCTCTCAGGCATCGCTTCTTTCCTCTACTATTTCAACAACTAAAAGATGGCAGCAGGTAAATGGATTGGTGGTGTGCTCGGTTTCATCACAGCCGGTCCGCTGGGAGCCCTGGCAGGCTATGCCCTCGGTTCCCTCTTTGAGCACGGCCTGGATGCGGTAAACCGCGACGGCGACCACCATTACAACAACGCCTACGATGCCTACAGCGGCCAGCAGCACAACGGCCGCCAGGGCTTCAGCAACCAGGGCTACAGCCGCCAGCAGAGCTATGAAGGAGAGCGAAACTCCTTCATGTTTTCGCTGCTGGTGCTCAGCTCCTACATCATCAATGCAGATGGCAAGATCATGCATTCCGAGATGGAGATGGTGCGCCGCTTCCTGCGTCAGAATTTCGGCGAGGCAGCCAAGCAGCAGGGCGAGGAAATCCTCCTCAAACTCTTCGAACAGCAGAAGCAGATGGGCATGCAGCAGTACCGTTCGGTGATACAGGACAGCTGTCATCAGATACGTGCCAACATGATGTATGAACAGCGCCTGCAGTTGCTCAATTTCCTCGTCATGATAGCCCAGGCCGATGGAGTTGTGAATCCTCAGGAGATTCAGGCACTCAAGGAGATGGCCATCCACATGGGTCTTTCTGCCGAGGATGTAGACCAGATGCTGAATCTGGAGAGCGGGGCTTCTTCAGCAGGCAGTCTGGATGATGCCTACCGTGTTCTGGGTATCAGTCCTGACGCCTCAAACGATGAGGTGAAGGCCGCATACCGCAAGATGGCGCTCAAGCATCATCCTGACAAGGTAGCAGCCCTGGGCGAAGATGTGCGCCGTGCAGCCGAGAAGAAATTCCAGGAAATCAACGACGCCAAAGACCGCATTTACAAGGCTAGAGGACTCTAGGGTCCAGATTAGGATTAAAAGTTCCAGATTAGGATTAAAGGAGTTAAGGCAGATTGTCCTAGCTGCCTGAAAACGAAAAAAAAATAAGAGGGTGTGTCATAAGTCTGTGACGCACCCCTTTTTATTTTTTGCCTTTTCACAGATACGAAATCTTTAAAAAACATTTTTATTTACAACAAAGCCCAAACTTTCACAAGCTCGGGCTTTGCCTTTCCGCAAAAGATTTGTATCTTTGCAGAAAACTTCTTTAAGTATGGCAAAGATACAAATAAAATCTGAAACTCGGCACGAATTGAGCTTTTTTCCTAACTCTTTCGATGATTATGTGCCAAAAGACAGCAAAGTTCGTATGGTGGATCATATTATTCGCAGTATGGACATCAACCCTCTCATGGATACCTATGATGGGATTGGTGCTCCTCCTTATAGTCCGAAGATGCTTCTAAGTTTAGTTGTTTTTGCCTATATCAATGGCGTTTATTCCTGTCGTGGCATAGCGGACGCACTTAAATACGATGTTCGCTATATGTGGATTTGTGGAGGTAAGCAACTATCTTTCGCAACAATCAACCGCTTTAGATCCAATCATATGATTAAATGCATCGACTTTTATTTTGATGCAGTCGTCTCCATATTGGTTGAAAAGGGCGTGATTAGTCTGGAGGAACAATATGTTGATGGCACTAAGATAGAGTCGAAAGCAAACAAGTACACGTTTGTATGGAAGAAGACTGTGGAAAAGAACAGGGCTAAGCTCTTGGAAAAGACCTCTGCTGCATTGGCTCAGATAAAAGAACAAATTCGCCTGAATGGCGGGAGTGACATTAAGGAAGAAGACAGCGAGCCAGCCACTTCCGCCAAGGATGTAGAGAGAAGTGCACGTTTGTGTGAGAGGCAAGCTAAGAACCTTCCTAAGGCAAAGCTTACAGGAAGAGAGAAGCAAAAGCTAAATACTCAGATAGATCACTTGTTCAAAGCCTCGGACAAACTGTGCGAGTATGAAAAATCACTGGATATACTGGGCGAGAGAAACAGTTACTCCAAGACTGATCCCGATGCGACCTTCATGCGCCTCAAGGAAGATGCCATGAACAATGGGCAGACAAAGCCTGCCTATAACCTTCAAATTGCGACAGAGAATCAATATTGGACGAATTTCGCCCTTTATCCCAATCCAACAGACACCCTGACCTTCAAGCCTTTTTTGGATAAGTACAAGAAAAGATATGGAAAGCAATCCAAGAGCGTCACCGCAGACTCAGGGTATGGCTCGGAGGAGAACTACGAGTACCTAGAGATGGAAGAAATGATGGGTTATGTAAAGTACAACTGGTTTCACAAGGAACAGCATAAGCCTTTCAAGGAGGATGCCTTCAACCAAGCGAACTTCTACTACAACAGGGATGATGACTATTATGTCTGCCCCATGGGACAACACATGGAACCTTGTGGACAACGGCAAACGAAAAGTGACTCCGGCTATGTGTCTGTCATTACATTATATAGAGCACAACGATGTGATGGATGTCCGCTTGGAAGTCTCTGCAAGAAATCCAAAGGCAACAGAACCATATATGTCAACCATAAACTGAATGCATATAAAAAGGAAGCCTTCCTGCTACTAACGTCTGAAGAGGGCTTGAAACACAGAAGCCAGCGACCGATAGAGCCGGAAGCTGTATTTGGGCAGATGAAGGCGGATATGCATTATAAGCGATTCAGGCATTTTGGAATGGACAAGGTTTACATGGATCTAGGATTGTTCGGAATGGGATTCAATTTGAAGAAATATTTGGGTATAAAACGATAAAACTCAATTTTGTTTTTTTATCGTCAGGGATAACTATGCCCTTTTGTGGGCTTTGGGGCTGTTTTGTTATCGATAAAACAAGAAAAGTAAAGTTTCTATACAATATAATAAGATTCCCTTTGTGAAGAAAGACTACGATTCAACTAGAATATATAGAAACACACACAAAAAAAGGGTGCGTCACAGACTTATGACACACCCTCTTATTGTATCTTATCGTATCTTTATCAGAAGATTATCATCCGAAAAGAGCGGAGAGAGAAGGAAGATTAATCCTCATCCTCAGTCTTTCTTCTGCGGATAGCGCGCTTGCGCTTTGGCTTCTCCTCTGTCTTAGGAGACTCAATCTTAACACCAGCCAATTCTGGGTCGATGAGGATACGGCCGCAATACTCACAAGGGATAATCTTCTTGTGCATCTTGATATCGAGCTGGCGCTGAGGTGGAATCTTGTTGAAGCAACCGCCACATGCATCACGCTGCACGTAAACGATACCCAAACCGTTGCGGGCACCATTACGGATGCGCTTGAAGCTCTGGAGCAAACGTGGCTCAATCTTCTTCTCGAGCTCGAATGCCTTCTCCTTCAAATTCTCCTCTTCTTCACGGGTTTCAGCCATGATTGACTCAAGCTCAGAACGCTTAATTACCAGACCCTTCTCGCGGTCTGCCTTCTGGTCCTCAGCCTTGTGAAGGTCGTACAGGCGCTCGTTGATTGTCTGCTGCGCCTCGCGGATCTTCTTGCTGCAAAGTTCGATTTCCAGCTCCTGGAACTCGATTTCCTTGCTCAAAGTATCATACTCGCGGTTGTTACTAACCATTTCGAGCTGCTTCTTATAACGCTCCACGCTAGCCTGAGCCTCCTCAATCTCGTGCTGCTTCTGATCGATGGCGCGGTCAAACTGCTCAATATCAGTCTGGATTTTCTCGATACGGGTGGTAAGACCAGCAATATCGTCTTCCAAATCCTGAACTTCGAGAGGCAACTCACCTCTCAACGCACGCTTTTCATCAATTGCAGACAAGGTGGTCTGAAGCTGATAGAGAGCCTTCAACTTCTCTTCCACTGTCAAATCTGTAGGATCTTTCTTTGCCATAATTCCTTATTTATTTTTAATTTAAATCTTTTATATTCAACGTTTTACAAGTACAGAACAGGGTTGGTATTCACCTCCGAGATGCAGCATTTGGCATCAGGGAAATTCTCCTGGATGATGCTGCGGAAGATTTCGCCCGTAAACTGCTCACTCTGATAGTGGCCGATGACGCAAATCTGAATCTCCTGTTCGTGGCCGAAATACTCGTGATAGCTCATCTCGCCCGTGATGAAGGCATCGGCACCTGCCTTGATGGCTGCGTCGAGCAAGAAAGCACCTGCTCCACCGCAGAGTGCCACCTTCCTGATAGGCCGGCGAAGCAACTGGTTGCACTGCACGCACTCCACGCCAAACCGCTCCTTGAGCATCAGCACCAAGTCGTCGGCTGCCAGGTCCTCAGCCACCTCTCCGATGACGCCCTCGCCGCCCTTCACGCCGTCCACTTCCTTCTCGCCAGCAAAGAACTGCACGTTCCGCAGTCCCAGTTTCTCGGCAATCTTGAAGTTCACGCCGCCCGCAGCCGCATCCATGTTGGTATGCATCGCCACGATGGTAATATCATTCTTAATCGCCTTGCGCACGGTACGCTGCACGTAGTTCTCGTCCGAAATTCTCGCCAGTTTGCGGAATATCAGCGGATGATGGCTCACGATGAGGTTACATCCCTTCCGGATTGCCTCTTCAACCACTGCTTCAGTAACGTCAAGACACAACAATGCCCCTGACATTTCTACCGCCTCTGTCAATCCAACTTGCAGGCCGGCATTATCATATCCTTCCTGCAAGGGCAGAGGCGCGTAATGTTCAAGGGCATCAACTACCTGTTTTATTTTCACGCTCCTATTCAATATTTTATTTTTTAGACTGCAAAGTTACTCATTTTTCCCCGATTTTATCTCCATACAGCCCTCCGTTTAAACTTTTTTAATACAAAGTTTCGCTTTTGCGCAAAATATTTCACAAAAACAGCCGATAGTTGTAGATTTTTTATTAATTTTGCAAGCATACTTCATAAAAGCAGAACGGAGCCCGTCCCCCAAGGAAAGGTTCCCGATGAAGAACAGAGTATAATAAATTGGTATAGAACATCGTTTCATAAAAATAGTATAGCTTATGCATCAATCTACATTACCCTGCGATTTCGCACTCCCTGCCGAATGGGAGCCACAGAGCGCCATCATGCTCACCTGGCCACATGCCGGCACCGACTGGAAGCCGTATCTGCCTGAAATTACAGATACTTATCTCGAACTGGCAGATATCATCACGCGCTACGAGCAGCTGCTTGTGGCTACACCCGATGTGCCCGCCACCCGATACCAGCTCAAGAAAAAGCTTTCTGCCGAACAGATGAGCCGCGTGCTGCTCTACGAGGTAGAAAGCAATGATACCTGGGTGCGCGACCACGGACCCCTCACGATGGTGCTGCGCAGAAAGCAGAACACCTGGATGGTGCCTTACCGCATACTCGACTTCAAGTTCAACGGCTGGGGCGAAAAGTTCAGATGGGAGAAGGATAACGCCATCACCCTGCAACTATACTATCA
Source organism: Segatella copri (assembly GCF_026015465.1). GTDB lineage: Bacteria > Bacteroidota > Bacteroidia > Bacteroidales > Bacteroidaceae > Prevotella > Prevotella copri_E. The sequence goes on along the minus strand of NZ_JAPDUQ010000002.1, from coordinate 104,827 downwards.
GGCAGCCTTCAATGCCGATATAGAGAACCACCAGGGCTTCGTGCTCGAAGGAGGCAGCATCGAGAGTGACGGAAAGGGTACACTCTTCACCACCTCACAGTGCCTGCTGGCGCCTCACCGCAACCAGCCGCTCGACCACGACAGCATCGACCATCTGCTGCAGACTTTCTTCCAGCTCAAGCGAGTCGTCTGGCTGGATCACGGCAATCTGATAGGCGATGATACCGACGGCCACATCGACACCATCGTGAGAGTGGCTCCACACGACACCTTATTATATGTAGGCTGCGATAATCCGGAAGATGAGCAGTATGAAGACTTCCAGGCGCTGGAGAAGCAGCTCAAGGGCCTCTTCACCTGGGAGGGATACCCTTACCGCTTGCTCAAACTGCCGATGCCCGACCCTATCTATGATGAGGGCGACTGCCTCACCACCAACCCCGAGAGCGAGGGCGACCGCCTGCCAGCCACCTATGCCAACTTCCTGATACTGAACAAGGCGGTGATTTATCCCACCTATAATCAGCCGGAAAAGGACGAGGAGGCACGCAAGCAGATTCAGCTCGCCTTCCCCGACCGCGAAATCATCGGCGTAGATTCGCAGACCATCATCCGCCAGCATGGCAGCATCCACTGCATCACCATGCAGTTGCCCGAGGGAGCCCTCAGAGACTCAACATTCCACATTTAACATTAAACATTTAACATTAAAAGTAAAAAATGAAAGTCGGTTTATTACAACTTCATAATACGGCAGATATCGCCAACAACAAGCAGCGCCTGGCAGAAGGCATCATCGACCTCGCCTATCGCGGCGCAGAGCTCATCGTGCTTCAGGAGCTTCATAACTCCCTCTATTTCTGTCAGGTAGAGGATGTTGACCTCTTCGACCTGGCAGAGCCTATTCCGGGCCCTTCAACCGATTTCTACGGCAAGCTTGCCAAGGATCTCGGCGTCGTCATCGTCACCTCCCTCTTCGAGCGCCGCGCTCCGGGTCTCTACCACAATACGGCGGTAGTGATGGAGAAGGATGGAAGCATAGCCGGAAAATACCGCAAGATGCACATCCCCGATGATCCTGCCTACTACGAGAAGTTCTATTTCACACCGGGCGACCTCGGTTTCCACCCTATTCAGACCTCTGTAGGCAAGCTCGGCGTGCTGGTTTGCTGGGACCAGTGGTATCCCGAAGCAGCCCGTCTGATGGCGCTGCAGGGAGCCGAAATGCTCATCTATCCTACCGCCATCGGCTACGCTACCTATGATACCGAGGAGGAGCAGCAGCGCCAGCGCGAGGCGTGGACTACCGTGATGCGGGGCCATGCCGTAGCCAACGGATTGCCGGTCATCGCCGTAAACCGCGTAGGTTTCGAGCCTGATCCAAGCGGTCAGACCGAGGGCATCCAGTTCTGGGGCAGCAGTTTCGTAGCCGGTCCTCAGGGCGAGCTCTACTACCGTGCCAGCGATCAGGAAGAAGAGAGCCTGGTGGTAGATATCGACTTGAAGCACAGCGAGAATGTGCGCCGCTGGTGGCCATTCCTCCGCGACCGCCGCATCGAGAACTACGGGGATATTACCAGGCGATTTATCGATTAAACCATTTTTGCCGGAAATTCCGAGAGAATATCGGGATTCCGGCATACATATATATATAAGGTATAGATTTTCAGGATAAATGGAGAATTTGGAAGTGATGGTGATACTTTTCATCATCGTGATTTTAGGTTACGTCGCCTGCAAGTTGGGATATATGGGCGACAAGTTTGACAAGAAGCTATCCAGCATGGTGGTAGATATCACCTGTCCTCTGCTGGTGCTCTCGTCAGTAATGGGCGATGAGCTGCCCGACCGCACGCTCATCCTTCCCCTCCTGGGCGTAGGTTTTCTTACCTACATCCTTTTGCTGGTATTCGGTTTCTGGGTGCCACGTCTCATCACTCGCAATCATGATGACCAGGGCATGATAGGTTTTGCGCTGATGTTTGCCAACGTAGGTTTCATCGGCTACCCTATCGTTTCAAGCATATTCGGTCCGAAGGCCATTTTTTATGCCGCGCTGCTCAACATGCCGAACACCTTTTTTATTTTTACGGCAGGTGTCATGCTCATCAAGGGCGAGTACAGCGTCAAGCAGTTCAATCCTAAGGTGCTGTTTTCTCCGGCTCTTCTGGGTGCCTTCATTGCCGCCCTCCTGGTAGCTTTTGGGGTTCATACGCCAGAAATCATTGCGCGTCCGGTAACGATGGTGGGCAACATAACGGTTCCGGCAGCCCTGATGATTATCGGTTCCTCGATGGCTAAATTGCCGGTGAAGGAGATTATCGGCAGTCCTAAGGTATACCTCTCCTCGTTCTTGCGTCTTGTGGTAGTACCTCTGAGCATTTATTTCCTGTTCAAGGTATGTGGTGTAAGCGATCAGGTCAACGACATCAATACGGTTGTCATTGCGATGCCCGTAGCCAGTTTCGGCACGATGTTCTGTCTGAAATACGGCCGCAATCCTTCGCTCATCACCGAGATGACGTTCATCACCACGGTTGGCAGCATCATCACCATCCCGCTGATTACGCTGCTGTTTTCTTAATCTTTTTCATGCTGATAATCATAAAGTTAGATAAAAGAAAGTCCCCCTGATGCTTTGCGGCACCAGGGGGATTTTTCTATTATTTAACTGAACTTTCGCCAGCAAATGATTATTTTCTAATCATCTTCTTTCCATTCTGGATATAGATACCCTTCTTCATCGCCTCAGTAATGCGGCGGCCGTTCAGGTCGTAAATGGCAGCATTGCCTGGCTTCTTATCCAATGTTACAGAATGGATGCCGGTAGGCTCCAGATCCTCTACCACATTATCAAAGTAGACTATCCAGTTCTTGGTATTCGAATGAGCTTCATACTTCGCTTTGCTGCCCGGATAGAGATGCAGCGTGCGATACAACTGACTGCTCTTGCTAGCAAATACACACCAGCTTATCCAGTAAGGAGCCTCTTTATGGCGCATATATACATCCTTCAATTCGAAGCAGGCATTGAATGTGTTGAGGCCGAATTCCGTTATCGTCTCAGGCAAATCAATCTCCTTCAGCTTGGTAGACCTGAAGGCGTTGAAACCCAACTCCCTGACGCCGGAAGGCATCTGGAATTGCTCCAGATAAGTGTTGCCATAAAATGCATAACCAGGAACCATATCAGCCTTGTAGCCTTCATAAGCCACCACCTTGGCACCGCTCAGGTCGATGCTCTTGAAATAATGGCTCGCCAGCTCATCAAAGTCGCGCTTGTCTATCTCGCCGTTCACCTTGATATTTCTGTATACAAAATAGTCAGGGTTTTCCTTGGCAAGTTTTTCCTTCAGCTGTCCGGCCTTCTCCAGGTTGATTACCAACTCCTTCTCCTGATAGTCGCGATAAGTGTTCACCACGAGGTCATAAACCGGTTCTATTCCTCTGAAAGAATTCGGATAGACTGTAGTACCCAGTTTAACATCATCCATCAGCTTTCCGTTCAATTCTACGAAATACTGTGAGATGCCCTCATCTACCGTCAGATAATAATAGTACCAGGCACCGATAACCGGCTTGCCATTATAGAAATTGTAGGAAGAATTATATCCCGTGCCTGCTAGCTGGAATGTAGCCCCGTCGCCCATTTTCGTACTTACCTCAAACGTAAGAGGCTTATATCCGGTTGCCGGCAGACGCAATCTCTCGAAGTTCGAATCATACAACTCTATATATTCCGAAGAGCCTTTTTCCTTTGCCACAATAGCCAGATAATCACCCGGTTCTGCATCCACTGTACTCACAAAATTGAAAGACGGAGACGAATAATAATAACCAGGGGCTAAATCATCAACAGTCAGAGGGCTGGATGTTACGATTTTCCGCATCTCGCCCTTCGCATTCATCAGCGCTACGTCTACTTCTCCGGTAAACGGCTGGTCTCCCGTATTACCGATTGGCGCACAGAAGATGCCAACCTTCTGCCCCTTCTTCACATCGGTGATATTCATATTCAGTATATGAAACCGACCTACATTTGTCATGAATCCCATGCCAGATACTTTCTCCGTGCCATCAGAAGGTTCCATGCCGAATACTGCCGATTGACCTACATTATACTTATCGCCCGTTGGCTTTCCTGCGCTTTCCGGATTCAGGGCTCCAATCTGGTAGAAGCCATCACAATAGCCACCCCAGCCCCAGTTTACGCTGAAACTTTCGTCCTTGTATCCATCAATTACGAAGGCATGACCGCCACCAGCTGGGTCAGAAGCAGCATAGAGCACAGGGCGGTTGGCATCAATCTCCTCGCGCAGTCTGCCGTTCCACGCCTCAGCACCCACATCTTCTATTGCCATCAGATGCGAAAGTTTGCTGTAGCCGTAGTACTTCTGCAGGGCGGTTACCAGGTTGCCGATATACGCACCGCTTCCGTCCTTATTATACTGCATCTCCACTGCCACACCGAGGTCTGCCATCAGTCTTGCCACGCCGTCGAAAGCGGCATCGTTGGTGCCGTCATATTTAGCAGGCATGCTTGCCCAGTCGTAGGTATGCTCGAAATTGGCTGAGAGGGTCTTGCCGTTCCAGGTATAAGAATGGTTTCCGGCGCCCTTGGCAGGATAGCCGTGGTGCTTCATTACGATGGCTCCAGCCGTTGCTACACAGCCTGTTACATAGTTGTTTGGCGTATACTTGTTGAATGGAGCCATCTGGTTCCATTCTGCGGTTTTGAGCAGTTTTTCGCCTGTAAAAGCGGCTCTTGTGGCAGTCTGGTTCGCTACATAATTGTCGCCCAGCGCCGCAATCTGCCGCTCATAGCTCTTCAGCAGATCCTTCAGTCCGTCAGGCAGATTTTCTGCATCAAATGATCCCGTTGAGGTATAGCCCAAGACTGGCGTTACGGCATCATCACCTGCGATAATGACGAATCCGCCTGCATCGTTGTTAAATACATAGTAAGCATCCGATGGTGATGCCGTAATAGCCGTGCGGCTCTTCGCCTTCGCCTTCTGCGGCATCTGCTTTCCCCAGAAACTGTAGGCCTGTTGCTGAGCCTGCCACTGTGTGATTCGCTTGGCTTGCAGAGGAGAGTATCCCAGCGCCAGCAACAATACCAATAGAAATTGAATGTGTAATAGTCGCTTCATAAGTTCTTATCTTTAAAGGGTTATTATATAATATGTATAGTTCTTAGAAAATTCTTTGTTCTTTTGCAAAGATAGGAAAAAAAATAATGCCACGCAAGTTTTACGCCCTCTTTTTTTGCCCCGTTCTCCACTTTTTTACGCAATGACACCTTTTTTACGCATTGAACGATAAAAAAATCTCCATTTTTTCGTTATTCCCCGATTTTTGCCTTATCTTTGCAAATAAATTTGGCACGAAGAAATCCTTTTTACCAATAAAATAAATTAGAAGAAAATGAAGATAAACAACAGTACGAAGAAAAACCTGCTCATCATCGCACTCGCGATGGCCAGCACTACTTACCAGACACAGGCCGCTCCGATAGAACATATCGGCGACAGATACATCATGCATATTCCAGAAATGGAACTCACAGGCGAAGAATCACTCCTCGATGTACTCATGATGTGCCCCGAAGTCATCTCACTCGACGGCAACAACATCATCGGCGGAGATCCATTCGCCAACCTCTACGGCAAGTTCGTCATCCGCATCGACAACCAGGAATACGGACTCGATTACGCCACCTTCCTCCACCATTTCAAGGCTCGGGAGATTGAAACCATCAAGGTGTGCCAGAACGCCGAAGTGATGAAGGGATGCAGCAGTCTGAAGAAAGTCATCGACATCACACTGCGCAAGAAGGAGAACGGAACCACCGGCAGATGGGGACTCTTCGGTGATACCTACGGCGGCGCAAAAGGCATCGTCAGCGTCATCAGCCAGCAAGATAAACTCCGTGTGCTCAGTCATGTAGAAGGCAACTTCCAGCGCACCTCCAGCAGCGATAAGGACGCCTACCAGGGCATCTCAGGAACCACCGTGAACCACTACTCCCACGAGGGCGCCAAACTCAATCTGCTCTGGACGCCTACCGCGAAGGATGTGCTCGAAATAGATGCGATGCAGACCTATACCCGCAACCATTTCACCCACACCCCAGCCGATTACGTGCGCGCCTACCATCTGCAGGCCGACTATACCCGCACGCTCGCCGACAACGGCTCCAGCATCCTCTTTACCCTCGGTGCCGAGCATATCAGCGACAACGGACGCACGCTGGAAGAAACCCAGACTGCGCCCTACCAGAACCACTCTACCTACCCCTTCATGGTGGTAGAATACGCCACTCCGGTCATCACCCCTGATCTCTGGATTACGGCAGGTTTCGAGGGCGGTCTCTCCATCGAGAAGAACTGCGTCGCCAATTACATCAACCATTCCAACTACCAGGATTTCTACGCCCAGATAGATTACAACATCGGCAAGTGGGGATTCATGGCAGGCGACCGCTTCCGCATCATCAACTTCCGACCTAAGCAGATTGCGCCGGAAGAGCACTGGAAGCATACCACGCGCAACCATATCTACTCGGCGAGTGCCTATTACAGATTCACGCCGGGTCATACCCTGCAGGCCACCTACTGTCGCCGCATCTTCAATCCCGAGTTTGGCGATTTCGTAACCGCGGGCGATATGGAGGGCGCCTGGCAGCCGGTTTATACCGCCGATATCGGCAACAGCATGGCGAATGTGGTAGAGCTCAAGCATACCTACAGCCGCCCTGCCTTCGTGCTCAGCACCTCGGTAAAGAACATCCACCAGCACCAGCTCAGCACCATCCACGACAATACGCTCGGCATCGGCACCACCGCCTTCTGGCACAAGGGCATCCTTCGCCTCACAGCCGGAGTCAACTACTTCTGGCAGCGCAGCGAAACCCCTTCAGAGGAGGCTCAGCAGCGCAATGCAGAGTATAATCATTTTGCCGTATTCAAGTTGGCACCGCAGCTCACAATGGCCGATGGCTGGCGCTTTACGGGCAACCTCATCTGGTGTACCCGCCGCCGCAGCGAAGCCTACACCCCGGCTAATCTCTATGCCGAGGTAGGAGTATACAAGAATCTGGGCAAGCACTGGACGCTCGAGGGCCGCTTCCACGATATGGCGAGCCAGCACTTCGGCAACCGCGCAGCCACCATCGGCTGCACGTATTATTTTTAACTTGAATTTTTAACAATCTTTTTCTAAATCAGAAGCAAGATTTCTGTTCCTTTCTTATTTTATTATCAGAAAGTGAAACAATAAAAAGAAAGGAACATTATATATGAGAAAAATTGATTTCAAGAAGATCGGGCTGGCAGCGATGATGCTCCTGTCGGCCCTCACATTCCAGTCGTGCGATAACGATAACGATACCGACTGGGACCGCGTTTTCCCTAACGCACTGGTAACCGTGAAGAAGAGTGGCGATGCCTGCTATCTGCAGCTCGACGACAACACCACGCTGCTCGCCAAGAACCTGAAACCTACCATCTTTGACGGTAAGGAGGTTCGCGCCCTGGTCAACTATTCCCAGACCTCGGAGAAGAGCGAGAAGTATAACCAGGTGATTCACGTCAACTGGATAGACAGCATCCTGACCAAGAAGCCAGTTCCTTCGCTCGGTTCTGATACCGAGAACCGCGAGAAGTATGGCGACGACATGGTCGACATCGTTCGCGACTGGGTAACGGTAGCCGAGGATGGCTATCTCACCCTCCGTTTCCGTGCTCTCTGGGGCGGTCAGAATGTGCATTACATCAACCTCGTTACGAGTGTGAATCCTGAGAATCCTTACGAGGTAGAGCTGCGCCACAATGCCAATGGCGACCCTCAGAACTACTGGCGCGATGCCCTCGTAGCGTTCAATCTGAACGATGCTGTGCCTGATACAGAAGGCAAGACGGTGAAGCTTACCATCCGCTGGCGTTCCAGCCAGGGCTACAAGAAGGTAGATTTCGACTACTGTTCGCGCAAGCCTATCAGCAGCCCGAAGATGCTCGAAGGATACAGCCAGGAAGGAAGAGATATCCGATAAACGAAGAAAAAGCAGATAAAGCAAAAGCCCCGATGCATGATGCATCGGGGCTTTTTTGGGTTTCCTTTATGGTAAAGGCTTTTTGGGGGACCAGCGATGGAATCGCTGGGGACGGGGGCGCAAAGGGGCTAAGGTTCTTTTTACCTTTTTACTTTTTTACCTTTTTACCTTTTAAAGGCTGCTGCAGCTAGTTACACCGAGTGTGGTAGCGATAGCTGTGAGAAAGGAGATTGCAATCTGCAAAATTGTTTTCCATGTACTTGCTTTCATAATGTTTAATGTTGAATGTTGAATGTTGATGTTTAATGTTGAATGTTGACTTGGTTGGCCTCAGGCGAGGGCTTTATTCAAGCCCGTCGCCGCCTTCCTGAGAGCCGCCGCCTGGCTGCGTACCGCCGCCGGTAGTTCCGGAGCCGCCCTGGCTGGTGCCGCCGCCCTGTTCAGTGCCGCCTGAGGTACCACCAGAGGTGCCACCCTCGTCGGTGCCGGTATAGCCGCCGTACTCCTGAATCTTGCACTTCTTGCGCAGTTCCGAGTTGCTCCAGCTTTTTGTGTTTCTCACAATCAGGTGTACACCCTCTACGCTGGCAGCCGTTACCTTCTCCTTGGTATCCTCCGCCTTCGAAGTCATACCGATGGAGAACAGGCCGAGGTCAGAGAGACGCACACTCTTACCGTCAAGAATCAACTCCTGCAGATGGTCGAGTGCATCCATCAGCACACCATGGATAGTACCTCGGGAGTAAGGCGAACCATGGTCGGAGATGTGGGATACGAATCCCTCGAAATCCACCTCGCGGTCGGTTACCGCAGTGGCATACCACTTTTTCTTACCAGCGTTCTCGCCGCTCTGTGGTGTACGCTGCAACTTACGATACTTCAATGTTCCTTTCTGTTCCATGATCTTAAATTATTAAAGGGTTAATATTAATGTTTAATGTTGAATGTTAAGTGTTGAATGTTAACTTGGTGGGGTGCGCTTTGTCGAGTGCAGCCTTTCTTCGAACGACAGTGCAAAGAAAGTGCAAACGAGAACAGAGCTAAGCTTGCTTAAGCTTTGTCGAGTGCAGCCTTTCTTCGAACGACAGTGCAAAGGTACGGCAATTTTCTGATACTACCAAATTTCACCCTGCAGAGTTATGTTAAACGGATTTAACACTTCGGGCACATCCGGTTAATCTTGCCAACTCATAATTTATCGTGCGAGAAAACTATGTAATGTAAAAAGTTTCTCTATGCTTTCTTACTCCGAAAACAGCAGGAAGCAAGAAATCATCCATTAATGCTTCCACCTTCCTCAACCTCCAAAGCGTGACAGTTGTGACAGTTGTGACAGTTTTCAGCGCCTACCCCCACCTCCCTCTCTTTAGAGGTAACTTATTATATATATAATTATATATATAATAAGTTAAATATAATAATAACAATTTGAAAGCAGCCCGAATTCATATACCCCCTCCCCTGAAAACTGTCACAACTGTCACAACTGTCACAACTGTAACGCTCCCTCAATCCTTCTCCCTTCTCTCCTCCTTCATCCATCTTTGTAAAGAAATCACCTACCCATCTCCATCCCCCCGCCCCATCAGTTTGCGGAGATTATCTGGCTTATTCTCCGCAAATTTTCGGAGAATAGACAATAAATCCCCCAAAAACTTGCATGAAAGAGAAATATTTCATATATTTGCAGAAGAAAAGCTGCACTCGGCAATTTGAAAGCAAGCTTTTATTGCGCTCGTTTGCATTTTCTTTGCAGAAGAAAAGCTGCACTCGGCAATTTGAAAGCAAGCTTTCATTGCGCTCGTTTGCATTTTCTTTGCAGAAGAAAAGAAGAAGAAAAAGAAAAGATATGGAACAAGAAAACAACAGAATACAATTACCCCTAGAAGAAATCAAACTCGCATTCGCTGCTTCATGCGTTGAGGGAGCTGCAAGAAAGCTCGGGGTACCATATATTGAAATATACGAAAGAATGAGAAAGGTTGATTTAATCAACAAGTTCATTCTGCCCCACTACGATACGCTCCACACCGAAAGTCGAGAGTATCTTATAGAAGATGTCATTGAGTGTCTAACTAATTGGGAGAAGAAAGACAGATGAAAATAACTGTTTATCATGGAGCTACAGAAATTATAGAAGCTCCACTTAATCATGTTGGAAGACCAAGGTTAGACTTTGGTCAAGGCTTCTATGTAACCGATTTAAAGAATCAGGCAATCAAATGGGCTAAAACCATAGCCGAAAAAAGAACAGCACAACCCCTACTCAATATCTACACTCTAGATAGGGATGCTATTCTCGCAGAAGCTCGCTGCAAGATATTTACCGCATACGATAAAGACTGGCTAGACTTCATCGTGGGCAACAGACGGGGCGAAAACCTTGCCAGAGATTACGATTATGTAGAAGGAGGTATTGCTAACGACCGAGTAATCGATACCGTAAACCTATACATGACAGGTTTTTACGATGCAGAATCAGCCCTACAGCAGTTAATATTTCATAAGCCCAACAATCAGATTTGCTTACTCAATCAAACTCTCATCAACAAATACTTAGTATATAATGGAACAGAAAAAATATAAACAGATCAACACAAAGACACCTGAGATTCAAGAAATGATTCTCAGCTATCAGATAGGTGGCGTAGCATACGAATTGTCACAGCGCCTGGAAATATCTCCAGCTCTGGCTCTTGATCTTTTCTATCGCAGCAAGACCTGTGCCCAACTCCACGATAAGCGCACCGGCCTGTATCTCATGAGCAATGGCTACATCGCCGATGATTTCATTTACGAGAAGCAGAGAGGGTACTAAGCCGCAGTTTTATATCTGAGATACCTTGCCCCACACGCCCTGAAGGGGCAGAAGCACCTAGCCCAGGGTAACACCCTGAGTATAAGCGCAATACGCCTTGCGCCCTGTAAGGGCAAAAGCTTCGTAGCAGGAATGCAGATAGAAAGTGAATTCAACCAACGATTTCATTTAAAAGCGAAGATTTTCCCACTTTCCTAGAATCATTCTATCAAAAACCTTGTAAATCGTGTAATAATTCATAAAAAGAAGGTTTTTACTTGGTAGTTTCAGGTTTTTATTTTATCTTTGCAGAAGATAGGCTGCATCTCGGCAAAACATTCAAGCAAGCTTGATGTTCTGCACTCGATTTGCACTATCTTTGCGGTAGAAACAAAAACGATAATTATGAAGTCAAGGGAATATTATATATCACTCATCACTTCTCATGCCGAAGAGCTAAAAAAGAACTTTGGCATTAAATCATTACGCCTTTTCGGTTCTGTGTCTAGAAACGAACAGAAAGAAGGTAGTGACGTTGATATATGCGTAGATATACCTCAGTTCGGGATAAGAAATAGTGCCTAAAAAAGTTGGTAATCTCCGATATTTTTTGTATCTTTGTAGTTGAAATCCAATTAGTTACAAACATAAAAAGATATCATTATGGAGATTACCAAGGACAAAGTTACAGAATTATTTTGTATTATTGATGAATTTTACAAAGTTTTTGATGCTGAAAATGCAGGAAAATTGCTTTTGGGTGAAGATGGAGTAAAGCGCAGACGACGTAAAGCCTCTTTATCTGATAGTGAAATCATGACGATTTTGCTGTATTTCCATTTCGGCTCGTTCCGAAACTTCAAGCATTATTACCTATTCTTTATTAGAGGAACTTTGAAGTCATATTTTCCAAATGCGGTGTCTTATAACCGTTTTGTAGAACTTGAAAGTCGCGTATTCTTCCCTCTCATGTTCTTCCTGAATCTCCGTGCTTTTGGCAGATGTACAGGTATAACCTTTGTTGATTCAACCATGATACCAATATGCCACAATCTCAGGCGTTATGCCAACAAAGTGTTCAAAGGCATTGCCACAGACGGAAAGGGAACAATGGGATGGTGTCATGGGTTCAAGCTACATCTGGCTTGTAATGATAGAGGTGAGATAATTGCTTTTGTTCTCACTGGTGCAAACGTCAGCGACAAAGATCCAGCGGTATTCGATGTGTTGGCTAAACGTCTGTATGGCAAGCTGTTTGCTGACAAAGGCTATATCTCGCAAAAACTCTTCGATTCGCTTTTTGAGGAAGGCATCCAGTTGGTAACAGGACTGAGAGTGAACATGAAGAACAAACTAATGCCGTTCTATGACAAGATGATGCTACGCAAAAGATACATCATTGAAACGATTAATGACCTGTTGAAAAATACGGCTCAGATAGTACATTCACGTCACAGGTCTGTTGCGAATTTCATCATAAATATTATTTCTGCATTAGGGGCATACTGTTTCTTTGACAACAAGCCCAAGGCACTTACTGGATACGTTATCGAAGATACGAAACAGCTTAGTCTTTTCTAACATTGCATATTTTACAGGAGGATTTTGTCTCAGCAACCATCCAAGATATATAGATGGTTGCCAAGCCTCTGTATCCCTTATATAAAAACATTATAAAGCCTTTAGATAGAGTTCGTTATCCCGAACTGAGGTAGATATGGAACCGAAAATGTTCCTTGTAGTAAGACTGAAACGTTTTCTAGAAAACCTGCTGGAATGTTCTGTTGACATTGTAAGATTGCACAAGCATATCAATCCATTCCTCCTTAAAGAAATAGAACATGACGGAATATACATCATCAAATAGAATTATTGGAACCTTAATACAAATTAAGGAAGCCATTAAACAATTGCAAGATTGGAACAAAGATGTACAGACTGTTGACGATTACTATTGTACACCAGAAGGAATGAAGAATCTTGCAGCTAGCTGTATACTTATCGAAGCAATTGGAGAGGGAGTTAAACAAATTGACAGATTAACTCAATCTCGCCTACTAAATGAGCGCCCAGAAATACCATGGCAAGATGTTATTGGCATTCGCAACCATATAGCACATGGCTATTTTGATATTGATGGAGACATCGTGTTCGACGTCATCAAGAATAATCTCGATGACTTACTAGCAGCTATAAATTATTTTATATCAAAATTCTGAGATCTGTGCTGCTCTAGTCACTTCCCCCACACACCCTGAAGGGGCAGAAGCCCCTAGCCCAGGGTAACACCCTGGGTATAAGCGCAATCCGCCTTGCGCCCTGTAAGGCTAAAAGCCTTAAAAAATTCCGTGAAATCCCTGCCTATTCCTCTCGTCTTTCCGCCTCCGGCTCCGCCACCATTTCCGGCACTTCTTCCGGCAGCACATACCTCTTCACCTGGATATCTTCCAGATAGATATGGTTCAGCGTAAAGGCGAGCGACTCCAGCGTCTTCTCCCTTACCGCCGGCTTCAGTTCACATTCCCATATCACGATGGTATGCCATCCCATTTCAGCCAGCCGGTGCAGCACCTCATGGTCCCTCTCCCGATTCCTCCTGATCTTCTCCATCCAGAACCCGGTGTTCGATTTCGGCACCACATAATATTTACACCCCTCATGTCCGTGCCAGAAGCACCCGTTCACCAGAATACAGGTGCGATATTTCCTCAGCACGATGTCCGGCTTGCCCGGCAACCGCGGATGATTGAGCCGATACCTGAATCCCCTACTCCACAGAAATTTCCTGACAAGAATCTCCGGTTTGGTATCCCTGCCCCTTATTGCCGCCATATTGTTATGGCGCTGTTCTATGGTCAAACGGTCCGACATACTCTTTATTTACAAAGACTTCTTTCTTCTTATCTAATAAGTTTTGCAAGCTATATGCTCCTCTATATGAAAAAATTCCGCAGTTTGCGGAACTTTTCTCGGATTCATTGTAAAACCAAAAATCGTCAGCAGGTTGCTGACGATTTCAAATTATTGGTTCCTAACTCAACTTTGTTAATTTTATTGTTCCAATTTCTTAATCTCTTCGATAGATAAGTCGGTGAGATCGGCAATATCATCTAATGGAGTATTGCGCGCTAACAACTTCAAAGCAATCTCTTTGCTTTTCTTTTTGGCTTCTTTTTCCACAGCATGCTTAAATACCGCATAATTGTCCCACATGACCATCATGCTATTGTCGTATTTCTCCTGTTCCTCTTTGGTCAGAGTCTTGGAGTCGGCGATTTCTGCCAGTCTCTTGAATATCTTATGCTGAGCCTCAAAAGGCATTTTTTCTAAAGTCTCCATATGCTTCAAATTATAAATCCAACAATCTAAAAACGTAGTACACTCTTCCTTATGTACTCACGTTGCAAAGATACGCTTTTCTTTCGTAACTTCCAAGAAATTAACTAAGAAAAATTCTCTAATTCTTGACGAAAAACGAATCAAGCACTTGGTATAATTTTAAGAATCAAGAATTTAAGAATTTTCATTCTTGCTTGATGAATTTTGAACTGACAAATCATCACCATAACCCGTCAAATACTCGTTTTAATACTAAAAAGAATAAAATAACCAGCTAAATATTTGGAAGTTACAGGAATATTGCTTATTTTTGCAGAAGAAAAGCTGCACTCGGCAATTTGAAAGCAAGCTTTCATTGCGCACGTTTGCATCACAAACATTTTAAATTATATAATTATGTTAGGAATAAATGCACCAAAAGTTTTAGCTAAAGGCAAATACGCACAAGCCGTTCGTAAAGCCGCTCTTGCATCCATCGGTGCAAAAGCAAAGAAAGACGATACCACAAAGACATCAAATTATCCATATAAATTTGAGTGGAATTTAGAATGAATTTAGAAGAATATAAAATAGAACTTTTATCAGACTTTGATGAGTTGATAAATTTCTATACAGGAAAAGACAAAATGGATGACTTTCTTCATAATCACTTACAAGATTGTGAAGAGAGTCATTATTGTAAGACATTTTGTGTCCGCTTAAAAGCAAACAACACGATTGTTGCAATTTTCGCCTTAGCATTTGACTCTGTTGACATTGATTCAGATGATTTTGATGATATGCGTATGGGGGCAGCAGGAACCGATTTGCCAGCAGTAAAAGAAACATTCCGAGAACAATTCGAACAAAAATATACTTATCCCGCTTTAGAAATTGCCTACTTAGCTATTGAACAAAAATTTCAAAGTTTACACCTAGGTTCAGCCTTAATTGAAGAAATAGCTTCGATGGCTAGAAACCAAAGATATGCCGGTTGCGTCTTCTTGACTGTAAGAGCTTGGCATACCTCTGATTATAGCGCAGTAGGTTTCTATGAAAAAAATCAATTTGCAAAATTGACTCCAGTTCCCCAAATGGATGTTTGGCCAATGTACAAAACAATTTGGCCGGAGGAATAACCCCCTACACGCCCTGAACCAACGGGCACCGGACGAAGGGAATTGAAAATCACCACAATTTCCAGGCCCACTCCATAGAAGATCTTCCAGAGGATTATCTCCCTACCGAAGATTCTTATTATGAATTTGAGCCAGAAGATGTGAACAAAGAGAACTTATCCATAGCAGAAATGAGCGGCAAGAAACTCGACTGGTTCCGCAAGGTCTGTGCAGCGGTACTGTAGTCACTTTTTCCGATTGTCTGCAATTCGTCCGCAACTTGCGGGCAAATTCACTGATAGCACAATAACCATTGATATTCAACAAATTGCAGCCAACAAGCAAAATCGTCAACAGCCTGTTGACGATTTCAAATTATTGGTTCCTAACTCTCGTTCCGCATGTGGTTCAGGTACGGGCTGAAGGCCCAGAAGCTCCTTGCCCAGGGCATCACCCTGGGTATAAGCGCAATCCGCCTTGCGCCCTGTAAGGGCAAAAGCCTTTTAAAAAAGGATATTAAGAATGAAAACAAGAGAAGGCAAGAAACCAGCACCACGATGGCAGCGATGTAGATATCTATGTAGAAATGCCCCCTAAGTTTTTTCTAGTAGTCCGTCTGAAGGCATACTTGGAAGAACTTTTAGACAGCCCTGTCGGTATTATCCGGAAGCACCAACACCTCAATCCCTTCCTACTCAAGGAAATTGAGAAAGACGGGATTGAAGTGATAGCAAACAGAAATGAGCGGTAAGAAACTCGACAGGTTCCGCAAGGTCTGCGCATCGGTACACTTTATTCCTCCTCGTCTCTACGCCTCCTATGCCACTTGTAGTCATTGTACAATACCCACAAACCGCCTCCCCCAAAGAAGAGACAGCCCACTATTCCCACTACCTGACAATATGTTTCAGATGGAATTTTTCTTGATACTTTTGAATGAAGAAACATATTGATGCCACCACACACAAAAATCAGACACAACAGGTAAAACTTAATTTTAATCGATATTTTCTTCCTATAAAAAAGAAAACAAACCAAAGAAAGACCTACCATTAACACTAAAATTAATGAAGACATTCTCCCAAAAGTAAATTCTTCATGCCTCAATAACCTAAGGCATAGCGTAAATATGGAAGCAGTAACCAATACAAGACCAACTGCATAACCTATCCAAATCACTTTTCGATTATCTTTAGAATCGAAAAGTGAACCAACGCTCTTCCAAAATTTATCCATATCTTTCATAAAGCTTATTCCCAATAATAGTAGTTACTAATCACGACGCCTTGGTTCCGGCTCCGCCACCATTTCCGGCACTTCTTCCGGCAATTCATATCTTCTGATATGATGATCTTCCAGATAGATATGGTTCAGCGTAAAGGCGAGCGACTCCAGCGTCTTCTCCCTTACCGCCGGCTTCAGTTCACATTCCCATATCACGATGGTATGCCATCCCATTTCAGCCAGCCGGTGCAGCACCTCATGGTCCCTCTCCCGGTTCCTCCTGATCTTCTCCATCCAGAACCCGGTGTTCGATTTCGGCACCACATAATACTTGCACCCCTCATGTCCGTGCCAGAAGCATCCGTTCACCAGAATACAGGTACGATATTTCCTCAACACGATGTCCGGCTTGCCCGGCAACCGCGGATGATTGAGCCGATACCTGAATCCCCTACTCCACAGAAATTTCCTGACAAGAATCTCCGGTTTGGTATCCCTGCCCCTTATTGCCGCCATATTGTTGTGGCGCTGTTCTATGGTTAAACGGTCTGACATACTCTTTATTTACAAAGACTTCTTTTAACGTAACTTAGAAATAAAAACGAGGTCACTCTTACCAGCAACATCGTTCAAATATTAGTTGAGTTTTAAAATATCCTCCTTGGCAAGCCCTGTATATCTTGCGATTTTATCAATAGGCTCGTTTTCCATCAGCATATTCTTAGCTACTTCAATTTTAGCCTCTATGATAGCTCCTTTATAAGCTGCAATATGGTCACGCATCACCTTGATTGCATCATCATATTTCTCTTGATCTTCCTTGCAGAGTGCAGTAATGTCCTCTATCGCAGCAAGTTTCTGGAAGAGTTCATTTTCTGCCAAAGAAGGTATTTTGTCCAATATACTCATATTATTTAATTCTATTAAAAGAAACAATTCTTATATCAATTAACACCATTCATTGGCAAAATTAATCTTTTCTCATGAAAACACAAAAGAAAAAGCCCAAAAACTTGCATAAAAGAGAAATATTTCATATATTTGCATAAGAAAAGCTACACTCGGCAATTTGAAAGCAAGCTTTCATTGCACTCGTTTGCATTACAAACATTTTAAATTATATAATTATGTTAGGAACTGAACTTCCGCATGTGGTTCAGGCACGGGCTGAAGGCCCAGAAGCTCCTAGCCCAGGGTAACACCCTGGGTATAAGCGAAATCCGCCTTGCGCCCTGAACCAACGGTCACCGGCGCGTAGCGGAAAGGTAAAGGGCAAAAGCCTTTTAAAAAAGGATATTAAGAATGAAAACAAGAGAAGAATACATAACCCTCATCACATCTCATGCCGAAGAACTGCAAAACACCTTCGGCATCACCTCCCTGCGCCTCTTTGGTTCTGTAGCAAGAAACCAGCACCACGATGGCAGCGATGTAGATATCTATGTAGAAATGCCCCCTAAGTTTTTCCTGATAGTCCGTCTGAAAGCATACCTTAAAGCCCTTCTGGGCTGCCCTGTCGATATTATCCGGAAGCACCAGCACCTCAACCCCTTCCTGCTCAAAGAGATTGAGAAAGATGGGATTGAAGTGATAGCGGAGCGATAGATTAGGGACACCAGTAGATAAATATGTTGACTATGGAACTCAACAAGAATCTCCGGGTTGGTATCCCTGCCCCTTATTGCCGCCATATTGTTGTGGCGCTGTTCTATGGTCAAACGGTCTGACATATTACTCTATCTTTTTTAAAAAGGGATTTCTTCAATCCCATCATACCTTTTCATCCGCAAAAATATTATTTTATTCTCAAAACCCAAAGAAAAAGCCCAAAAACTTGCATAAAAGAGAAATATTTCTTATTTTTGCAGCAAAATAAACTGTAGAAATATGACAACAGAAGAACAATATAAAAGTTTTATACTGAATTGCACTACATCACCCAAAAGTGTCAACAACTATAGTGATTTTAAGCGCATCAATGAAACTATTGCCAAAATCAAGGGAGTTGATTCTTTTGATATCTACTCTTGTGTACATACCAAAGAGCTACAAGATATCATTGATTCACTTAACAACAATGAAGAATTCAAGCAGTATGAGAAGACTGGTAGTTACCAGTATTCTAACGCATTAAAGACATACATGCGTTTCCTATGCGCTAAGGAACTTTTCTCGAACGAGGCAAAAAAGATAGATGCTCCTAAGCCCATAGGTCTCCAGCAGATTTACTATGGTGCTCCTGGCACAGGTAAATCAAAGACCATCAAGGACTTGACTTTCGGAGAGAGCGTGATTCGTACTACATTCCATCCAGACTCTGATTACGCCTCTTTTGTAGGTACTTATAAACCTATTACAGAAGAAGTTGATCTCCGAGATTGCTATGGGAAAAAGGTCATCGATGACGATACAAAGGAAGTCGTAAAGGAAGAAAGAATTGCCTACAAGTTCATTCCTCAGGCTTTTCTCGAAGCCTATGTGAAAGCGTGGAAGAAACTTGGCAGAAAAAAGAGTGATAATAGCGACAAAAGCTATAATAGAATCCACCCAGCACTTCTCGATACTCCAGAAATTTTCACTAAGAATAAGGCATCAAAGAAGCAATATCTTATTATCGAAGAAATAAACCGAGGCAATTGTGCCCAAATCTTTGGTGATCTGTTCCAATTGCTCGACCGCAACGAATATGGTTTTTCTGATTATCCTATCGTTGCAGATAAAGATATGCAGAAGTATCTCGAAAAGGAATTTGCGGGATGGGAGATTACTAATAAAGAAGAAATCAACCAGCTCTATGGCGAAGCCAATATGGTAAACCTCATCATGAAGGGAGAGCGCCTTGTTCTGCCTTCAAACCTCTATATTTGGGCTACAATGAACACCAGCGACCAGAGCCTCTTCCCTATCGACTCTGCCTTCAAGCGCCGCTGGGATTGGAAGTATGTGCCTATTCGCGAAGGTCGTGACAAAGAAACCAACACTCCTCTCAACTGGTACATCAACACGGGAGATAAGCAGTACAAATGGTGGTCATTTATCAGCAAGGTTAATGAGCTGATTGGTTCACTTACCAATTCAGAAGACAAGAAACTCGGCTATTTCTTCTGCAAGGCAAAGGATGGCGAAATCGATGCCGATTTATTCGTTAGTAAGGTTATCTTCTATCTCTGGAATGATGTGTTTAAAGACTATGGATTCGATGATAAGGACTTCCAGGATGAAGAAGGCAAGATTCTGTCTTTCGACCGATTCTATGAGGATAAGAACGGCAAAACTAACGTTGATATAGCTATCGTTAAGCAGTTCTTGGAGAATTTGGGAGTAGAGGAATTCATTTCAGAAGAAGAAGAAGAGGAAAAAATTGATGCTGTCCCAAGCAACAATGAAACTAAAGGCAACGATAAAACAAAATATAGTTTCAATGGCTCTGAACCGCTTGGCAAAGGTGACTTAGGTATTTCCATCATTAAACAATATCTGAAGGAACATCCCGAGATGAAATATTCTGAAATCAAAGAAACCTTCCCAGACTCGATGCTTGGAAAGGAACTGAAACTCATAGGATTAATAGTCACTCGTCAGGAAATAATAGAAAACGCTATAGAAAGATACAAGCAAAGAGCCTATGGTTTTTATAAAAAAGATAGAAAATTCTATTCTTCTGATGGAGTCGAGTTCTATATAAGTAATTGGTGGAATATAACAAACATTGATTCAATTATCCAATTTGCAAAAGATCAAGGCTGGACTGTAGAAATAACAAAATAAAGAGATTATGAGAATCCTCATAGAAGAACATCAGTATCAGGCTGAACAGATTAGGGATGTCCTGCACGGCATCGACGCCATGCAGGACATTGATGGCAACGTCAGCATCAACTACGTTGGGTATTACTACAATACCCAGCTCAACGATTGCGTCTTTATTTTGCCGAAAGTACTGCTCGAAGACACCCCAGAGGGCGAAAGAGTATTCGGCAAATACGCCCCGGAAACCATCGTCAACCTGAACCAGAACAACCCACTCTCTCAACAGGAGAAAGACTTCATCTATGAGTTCTCTGTCTGGATTTACCGCACCATCGAGGTTTACAACAATACCACCAGAAACGGTATCGTTTATCACCAGAAAATAGCGTGCCTCGGTAAAAGTAACAGACAAATCAACAACACATTCCTCGATATTCTGCTGGCTCTCATCGACTTCAACAAGCATAACCAGGATTTCATCTTCTTCATCCTGAAGAACATCCATTCCGGTTACAACCGCATTCATTGGTCAAAGACCATAGCCACCACGAGTGCCATCATCAGCAAAAACAGCCCTGTTTATCCCCATCCTGTCAACAGGAAAAAGCAGATCTATTTTGATGAAGAACTCCTGATTATCTTCTATTCCATCCTGAATTATATCAGCGAAAGATACGGCTTCGCCAATCATATCAACTGCAATTTCCAGCTGATAACAGGCTATCGTTTCAAGACCTATCTGGATGGATTAGGAAAGACCAGGCTGCTCCAGATTAAGTATAAATACTTCTCAGACAAGGCTTTACACCTCTGGCAACTATGCTACGATTTCTTTGACAATGCCAAGCGCATGAACATCCAGCAGGAACGCAAGGAGTATCTTCTGGTAAAGAGTTTCAATATCGTTTTCGAGGCCATTATTGATGAACTTCTAGGCGAGAAGAACATTCCAGCCGGACTGAAAGAACAGGCTGACGGCAAGCGCATAGACCATCTGTACAGCTACCAGAACCTGATTACAACAAGAAATCAGGAGCCAGTTTATTACATCGGCGACAGCAAATATTACAAGCTAGGTCATTCCATCGGCAAAGAATCTGTGTATAAGCAGTTTACGTACGCCAGAAACATCATCCAGTGGAACCTGAACCTCTTTATGAACGACGATAAGGACGATGAAGAACTGCAATACGACAAGCGTAATTTTGGCAACGTACCCAAGCTTCGCGATGACCTGACGGAAGGCTACAACATCATTCCGAACTTCTTCATCAGCGCAAAGATGGCAGAGAATCTCTCTTTCTCAGACCAGATTTCGTCAACCGACAGGGAAAAGAAGTGCTTCAACACCCAGCATTTCAACGACCGCCTGTTCGATCGTGACACCCTTCTCGTCTTCCACTACGATGTCAACTTCCTCTATGTAGTATCTCTGTATGCCCGTCATAACGAGCACCAGAAATTCGCCTGGAAAAACCGGGTTCGCAAGATGTTCCGTGATGAAATCCAGAAAATGCTGGATGAAAGATATGAGTTCTATCGCCTTACACCGAAAGAAGGTACGCATGTAGAAGAATTCGTCAACAGGCATTTCAGGATGCTTATCGGCAAGATATTCTCACCAACGAAAGACAATGATTATCTGATACTTGCGTTCGAGAAAGAAGATTCCAACGAGGAGCAGAAAGAAGCTATCATAAACGATGTTAAGGAGAAATTCTATATAGAGGGATTTGCCTTATCAGTTAACGACAGGATAGGCTAATATATTATAAGATACTTGCCACTACCCCAACATCCGCTGCAGCCCAGTTGAGCCCCTTCAGCTCATCTTTGCTGCACCACTTGCTATCAGCGTGCTCACGCCTCCTGAACCCATTAGCATCGCCTTTTGACGTACACAGAAAGGCAGTCATGGTTATCGAGAAATCAGGATACTCGTGATTCACTGTCACCAACTCCTCTCCTACTTCTACAGGATATTCCATTTCCTCCATCAGCTCACGAGCCAACGCCTGTTGAGGAGTTTCACCAGGCTCAATCTTGCCACCAGGAAACTCCCATTTATAGCTGGTATACTCAAACTTTGTCTTGCCTTTCTGCATGCAGAGATACTTGCCATCATGGCAAACCACAGCTGCTACCACATTATAATGTTTCATTGTCTATTCTCCTATTTAAAATATCATTTACTCCATCCACTGGAAATCTTCCTGCAATTCCTGCGACAACGGATTGTCCATGTGGATATCATACAATATGGAACCATTCGTCGTTACATCCTTTCTCGGATTCTCCAAATGACCAGTTCCGATATAAGTATATGGCAGAGTGATACCATTCTCAGCACTCACCTTCCTCACAAACACCAATACCCTCTTGGCAGTTCGCTGCAAAGCCTCATCCTTAGCAGAGATACGAGCAATACTCTCCCACTGGAAAACATCTGGCGACAAGAACTTGTCATTATACTTCAAATGTTCATCCAGCGAGGCATCCTTCTTTAAACCCGCAAAGATATACATATTGCCATTTTTATAATAAGTGCCATACTGATTGTGCTTCGGATTCTCCAGGATTTTCAAGAGCACCTGGTCCTGACGATAATCCTGCCACAACAGAAAATCTTCTTTCGTGTCAGCATATCTTGCCTCATATTGCGTCAAACCATAGTTAAGCAAATCTTGCAGATATGCCTCATATTCTTCTTCTCTTTCGCCACATAAATGCACTTCATCCGCTTCTATCTTCACAGCAAATCCCTCTTCCAGGAATCGCAAAGCGTGCTCCAGTTGCTCATGCTTGAAACCAGGAATCTCCTCCTGGATATTGGCTTCTATATGCGATAACGTAGTCTCTCCGTTCAGTAAATTCTTGATTACCAAATACTCATGTTCTCTTACCAAAGGTAAAAGACCAGACAGATAATTGATACAAGCAATCTGCTCTTCTGAGAATACCGGCAAGCCCTCTTCTTCTATACCCTTCAAGAAACCATAATAAGAATTGGTTTTCTTGGAGCCAATCTTTATCTTCATGAATTTCAAGAGATTAGGAGCATAATCACTATTCATATAATCCATGTGCGATGGATAAGACGGAGTTTTCAGATATGCCTTGAAGTTCTGATAATCCATCTTCAGATAGTTGATGCGGTTGAAATTCTCGCTCTCAATCTTGTCGATGATTTCCTCTTTGGAAAGGTCATCGATGTGTACCTCAACGCCATATTTATCCAAACCCAAGCTCTTGAAATCATTCCTTACCATGAACTTCAAGAGTTTCTTTTCCAAAATAGAATTGCGGGAAAGACTGCCTAGCGCCAAGGCTATATGAACGCTACGCTTATAGCTGTTGCCAATGAAATCGAGTATCGTAACATAAGGCTTGTTTGTATACTTACGAAGACCTCGACCCAATTGCTGCAAGAAGATGGTACTCGATTCCGTTGGGCGCAGAAAGAGCACCATGTTGACACCAGGAATATCCACACCCTCGTTCAGGATATCTACAGCAAACAAGATTTCCAAATCCCGGTTTTCATCCTGTAAATCATTGTAAGCACGAATACGTTCACCGGTCTTGTTCTTACCGCTCAAGGAAGCTGTATGGTAATAATCACCCAGGTTATCAGCCATCATTCTGGCATGCTGGATGTTTCTACAGAAAGCCAGCGCCTTCAGCTTCTGGTTCCCCATTCGATGCTTCTCTATCTGTTGGTGGATAAACTCGCAGTTTTCAGGTGTAGAGATTTGCGAAATCAAACGGCGTTCGCCAGATGCTGTCAACCCATAATCAACCAGTTCGTCACGAATACCATAATAGTGGAAAGGCACAATCAGATCATTGATGATGGCATCACGAAGCCGCAACTCGTATGGGATATTATTGCCGAAAATCTCTACTACATCCTGATTATCCATTCGGTTCTCGGTAGCTGTCAAGCCCAGCAGGAACTCCGGCTCAAAATAGTCGATGATTTTCCGATAACTGTCTGCTACAGCATGGTGACACTCATCGATGATGATATAATCGAATTCCTTCTTATCAAAGAGTTCGAGCGAACGGCACATCGAAACATTGGTAGAGAACAGGAAATCCTCACCTGTTTCCTTTGCCTCCGCATTATACAGACCGCAGGTTTTAGAGCCACCAAAGACCTTTTGGAATGTCTCCAGGGATTTCTTCAAGATAGAGCCTTCATGTACGATGTAGAGCAATCTGTCGGGGTTAAAATTGAGCGCATCGAATGCTGCCAGATACGTCTTTCCTGAACCTGTGGCAGAAATCACCAAAGCCCTTTCCTGACCGATGGCACGATACCTGTTCAATTCCCTAAGTGCTTTGCGCTGCATATAATTAGGTTTGATTTCAGAATCCGCCATATCATAATCCATATCCCAATGCTCAATAGCAAAACTGAGTTTGGTAGAATATTCTTTAATTCTATCCTGCGATAATTCATACGTCTGATTCCATAGGCTTTCAAATTCATTCATTGCATCAAGATAAGCCTCGGTATCATGCTCGCAATTCACCACCAAATCCCACTCTATGTTTTTCAGCAAAGCATAGCGTGTGATATTAGAAGAACCAACAACCATTTCTATACCATTTTCCAGTTCGAAAATATAGCCTTTAGAATGGAAACCATTGGTGAAATAGTTCTTCTCATCGTGGAAACATTCATCGTCCAGATGGCACTGAAAATTAGGATATTGCGTTAAACTCAAAAAGTAGTTTAACGATTCAACATCCGTGAAATTCTGATAGGTAGAAGTGATGATTCTTCCTTTAGCTCCACGCTCTATAGCAGCACTAATGTCTTTAGCCAAGAGTACCAGGCCGGCTTTCTTGATAAAGCTGACTGAAAAAGCAAATGACTTGCAGCGGCGCAAGTTCATCTGAATGGTAGACAGGAAGGTTGTCTCTGTATAATTGGTCAAGAATCTAGATTCCATAAGTCTTGCATTTCTTTTATTGCGTACAAAAGTACAAAAAAGAATCCATTTACATCATTTTTTCTCCTATTTTTTTCGGCTT
This sequence comes from Segatella copri, assembly GCF_026015465.1. GTDB lineage: Bacteria > Bacteroidota > Bacteroidia > Bacteroidales > Bacteroidaceae > Prevotella > Prevotella copri_E. The sequence goes on along the minus strand of NZ_JAPDUQ010000002.1, from coordinate 79,524 downwards.
ATTTATTACAATAGTTCGTTAATAATTCAATAATGTGCTAAGCAGCTATACGCTGTAAGCACGAGAGATCTTTGAAAATCTTGCTAATTAAAGTTCGGTTCGGGGTGTACCCGCTTGCTTTAAAAATTCGTTTCACCAGATAAATGTTGGTCATCAGTGACTTGAATGAAGACATAGAATATTCCATTCCCAGCTCCTTCATAGTTACCTTGGCAACATTTAGTGATGTGAACGAAGCATTGAAAGCAAAATCGAGTTTCCACTTATTGCGAGCCTGGCAGTCCATAAGACCAGTATAGCCTTTGGCGTCACGAAAGCAAAATTCGATCTGGAACCTGGTTCTATAATAAAGAAGTACCTCTTCACCCGAAAGTGAGGGGTCTGTAGAGAAGAATAGTTTCTTCTTGCCATTCGGCATCTGCCAGATGACAAGTCTAACTTTACACCTGAGTGCCTTGGAATAGGCTATCAAAGTATAAGCTGTTCCTTCTATATCTTTCATCTCCATCTTCCCTGTTTACCAAAGAAGCGCTTGGCAAGTGAGGCATTAAGATTGAGCCAGTCAATGCTTTTCGACTTTTTTAAGCCGAATGCGTTGCGATAGGTTTGCTCAACATGCAAGCCATACCTCCCCATTTGGGTGAAATTTATCTTTCTTGGTATTACCATGAACAAAATTATCACCTCGATGAGTATTTTCTCGAAACTTTTTGTTAACTTTGCAGCCGAATCTTCAACTGCATCTTTAAAGATATCCATATATTGGTCAAGTCCTGTATTCATATAATTTTGCGTTTGTCGTGATTTGCAAAGTTACTGAAAATCAGCGACTTGACCAACTTTTTTTTACAGTTAAGTTTTCATAAGCATTTCTTAATATAAGTTATTGATTTACAGACGATTAAATGTTAATTTAACGCAGTATTGTAGAATAATAATGTATAAAAAAACAAAATGAAAAAAGAGGAAGACTTTCCGTCTCCCTCTTTTCATTTATTTCTTTACATAGAGCTTGAATGCCTTCACGCTGCCTGGAGCACCCTGCTCGGCACGTGGCAAGTACTCGAAGGCAGAGATGGTAACTTCCTTGCCCATATCCACGATGCCGAGATGTGGGAAGTTGGCACCCTTCTCGGTCTGCCAGTAAGTGCTCTCCTGCAAGTCAAACATCTTGTCGAGTGTTGAGTTGCCCTTCTCGCTGTCGGCATAGAAGGCTACCCAGTTGTTGCGGTCGATGCGGTTGCCCTGTGCATCCTGCAGATAAACCTCGGCGATGGCAATCTGGCTGTCACCGCTCTGGCTGCTTTCTGCCTGGATGGCGAAGTAGCGACCGGTTACAGGCTTGTCGAGCTTGATGGTCTGCCAGCCGTTGCCAGCCTTGAACTCGCCCTTCAATACAGGAGTCTCTGAATTGAGATCCATGCGATGACCTGGCTCGTTATGCTTGTTGCTCTTTTCGAGATTCAGCTTGTCGAGCTCCGGATGATCCTGGCAGAAAGCGGTAGGAGCCACGGTAGAACCTGACTTTCCTGCTTCACCCTTAGGACCTACAACGTCGAGAACAATCACCTCGTTCTTGCCCTTCTTCAACCAGCAGCCTGGAAGATATAAGGTCTGCTGAGGACCAATCTGCCAGAAGCGACCGAGGGCATGTCCGTTGACGTAAACCTGACCCTTGCCGAATGCCTCCATATTAATAAAGGTGTCGCCCACCTTCTTCAGGTTGAAGTAGCCGCGATAGTAACCCGCCTTGGTCTGGAGACCGCGCATCTTGTTGGTTGGCATGGTGAGTGCCTTGACTGCAGTCTGGTAATCATCAGCGATGCTGCTGTTGTTCCAACGGGTAGGGGTGAGGGCAAGTTCGCAATCCTCTTTCTGTGTAGTGATGGTTACGTTGCCGATGATACCCTTGTAGTCCTTGATAGCACGACCGAAGTTGATTCTTCCCATACCTTCTACTACGATGGTGAGCTGTGCACCCTGTGGCATGGCTGGCAATTCGAGTGATTTCTCATTCTTTACACGGTCAATCTTGCCTACATACTTTCCGTTCACATATACCTGGGCAAAATCGTGGAACTCGCCGGTAAGGGTTGATGTACTTTCGATGGCTGGAACCTGGGTCTCGTAAACCATGGTTCCCCATCCCATATCCATATCCTCGAAGCACTGAGGAGCGTTGCTTTCTTTCTCCTTTCCGATACCATAGCTCAATGGCTTGTATTCGGTAAACTTGAACTCTGGTACCTTGATGATCTGCATCGGAGCCTTAGGTACGGCTGGCAACTTCTTGCCGTCGTTGTATTTCGCCATCATCTTCTGGAGTTCGTAGAACTTAGGAGTAGCCAATCCCCATTCGTTGATAGGGGCATCGTAATCATAGCTGGTTACGTCTGGCTGGAAACCAGGAGAGTTGGCACCTGCCCAATGGCCGAAGCTGGTTCCGCCGTGGGTCATATAGAGAGAGAAGCTGATGCCTTTGCTCAGCATCTCGTCCATTCCTTCTACCATATCCTTGGCAGGGCGGGTTTCGTGGCGGGCTCCCCACTTGTCGAACCAGCCGCTCCAGAACTCTGAACACATCTTGGGAGCATTCGGACGAACCTCGCCGAGACGCTTAAACTGCTGGTCGATGTTGGCACCCGTACCGAAGTTCATGGTCCAAGTCAGGTCATCGAGACCATTGTTCAGGAAGTTGGATGACCAGTCGCATTGGAAGAGGCTTACCTTATCAAATCCGCTCTTGCGGACGATGTCGCGGATGGCACTTACGTATGGCTTGTCCTTGCCGTAAGAACCATATTCGTTCTCCACCTGAACCATGATGATAGGACCACCATTCTGGATGGTGAGTGGAGCCAGCTGCTTGCCCACTTCCTTCTCGAAGATTTCTACTCGCTGCATGAAGTAAGGATCCTGCTCACGCAGACGGATATCCTTCTTCTTGAGGAGCCACCAAGGCAGACCACCCATTTCCCATTCTGCACAAACGTATGGACCCGGGCGAACGATGACATACATGCCGTTCTTCTGGGCGAGGCGGCAGAAAGCAGCCACATCGTTATTGCCAGTGAAGTCGAATTTGCCTTCCTCCTGCTCATGGATATTCCAGAACACATAGAGGCAGACGGTATTCATGCCAAGAGCCTTGCACATCTTGATGCGATGCTCCCAGTAGGCACGAGGAATACGAGGATAGTGTAACTCGGCAGCTTTAACCACGAAAGGTTTGCCATTGAGAAGGAATGTCTTGTCGCCGGTAGTGAAGGTGCCACCTTTTTGTGCCGCCATCATCTGAGCCGGTGCCAGTGCCAATAGTGAGGCAAAGGCTAATGTCTTGATTGAAGTTGTTACTGTCATTATACTTATTTTTTAGTATTCTTGATAAAACATTTGCAAAGATAACGGAAAATCTCCTTTATGAAGGATAAAAATCGTTCAATAAAGGGGATTTTTCGTTAAAAAGGGACTATTTCAATCATTTTTGCATAAAAGTCGTAATGCTTCGTGGAGCCAACTGCGTGGTTCCATCGCAACTTCCAATAGGCGCTAAACTCTCGGAAGAGATGTCACTGGTACGATACATCTGCCAGTTTTTCTGCTCATGATTATCGAGTTGGAAGTTGACAGGCTTCACATCCTCAGAATAGTTGATTGCCACAATCACCCATTTGCCGTTGGCATTCTGATAGGCAGAACACATTACTCCGTAAGGGTCGTTGTAGCCTTCCTCTATCTGCTTTCCGTCGGCAGAAGTTGTAGCGATATCGAAGCGCTGGGCACCTGGACGGATAAAGCGGGAATAGTTGCCGAGTACCCACATCAACTTGGAATCTACTGCCCAGCCGCTCTTCCATCCATCCTTGCTGTATATGCGGATGAGTCCATCGCGGTAGTCACCGCCTGCAGAACGCCACCAGCTCCAGCTCTCGGCATTGGCATATACCAGGTCATGATGGATGACACGAGCCACATAGAGGGCTGTCTTCATCGAGAAGTCGTAAGGAGTTCCGCCGCCAATCTCCTCGTCGTTGCCCATGATGCAGAGTTCTGTTTGCCAGAACTTGATGTTCTTCTGCTTACATGCTTCCCTAATCTTCATTCTGATTTCTCTCATGTATGGGATAGGGGTATTGGTCCAGTAGCTATGAGCACCGATGAGAGGGAGGAGTTGCTTGGTCTTGCCCAGATAGGTCTGCGTACTGTCCTTGGTGAAGAAGGAGTTGATTTCGTAGCCTCGCTGCCAGTCGGCCATGTGGGTGCCAAGCATGCAGCGATAGTCGCTCGACTCATTGATGAGAATCTCGGTGTTGAGCTTGTTTTTTACCAATGCTTTGCTTACCTCCTTTGCCACCTTGGCAAACTCGCGGTTGGTGGCTGGGGTTCCTTCCTGCTTCGGTCCTGTCCAGTTCCAATGTCCATCCGGCTCGTTGATAGGGCTGATGTAGTTGAAGTGGATGCCATCGTGCTCTTCGATGCCTTTGAGAGATGTGGCGATGAACTTTCCGAATTTGCCGTAGCAATCATCCTTCAGATTGATGGTGCCGCCGCGCCCTGTGTTGGTTGCGAGTCCGTTCTTGGTATAGAACACGGGTGCTGAGTTGCAGAAGGCGAGGAAATAAGGCACACCTCTCTGCTTGGCGAGCTTGAGAAACTTGCGCTGTCCAGCCTGTTTGCTCCAGTCGTAGGTGCCGTCAGCATTGAGAAAGCATTGGGTTCTTGTGCCCGGCTGAATCTGCGAAGCCTCTCCCTGTTCCTCGCTTCCGGCTCCCAGATTGAATCGCCAGATAGACAAGCCGATGCCTTTAGGTTTGCCTAAGGCATCATTCTCGGTAGAGAAGAGCCAGTCGGCAATCTGCTCCTGCTGTTTCTCTGACCATAGACCGAGAAACTGCATACTCCATGCATCGCTGGCACCGAAGTGCTGGATGTGCTGCTCCGGGCTTTGGGTAAGGATGGTATAACGGGTTGTTCCTTCCTGTGCTGCCTGCATGTTGATGCTGGCGATGAGCAATGCAGATAAAGCACCGTATTTCATATAATTATGTGCCATAATAGAATTTTATGTTTGATGAGTTGTTCAAAAGCAGATGGATGCCCTTGCTGTTATTTTATCACGAATTTCTTTCCGTTTTGGATATAGATACCCTTGGCGAGTCCTTCTGTAGAATCTGCATGTTTGCGAACCAATTTGCCCTCGATGCTGTAGATGTCATTGCTACCGGCCTTATCTGCCTTGATATGGCTAATGCCAGTATTGATGGCATCTTCGAAATCAATCACGATGGTTACAACGCTCTTGGTTGGGATGGCAATCAGCTTATCCAGACTGAAACTGCTCTTGATGTGCTTCAGGTTTTCTTTCGCAGATGTGCGGTAAACGTTGATATCCTTGGCTGCCTTCTGTCCCTCAATGTTGATGCGTACACTGTTTTGTGATGCCATCATGTTTACATATACTAAAACGATTCGTTTGCCATCTGGAGAAAGATAGGCAGATCCCAGAAGCTTATTGAGATTTTCTTCCTTATTGGTGATATGGTCGATACGCTTGTAACCAGGGCGGATGAAACGGCTGTAGTTGCCGAGTACCCAGAGGTTACTGTTGTCGGTGATGGTACCGCCGTTCTGGATATCACCATAGCTCTCGTTGTTGTTATCGCCCTGGGTATTCATTCGCAAGAGATAGAAGCGGTTCTTCTGTCCCCATTTCTCTTGTGCGAAAGAGGTCCAGTAGCTCCATGATGCCATATTGCCGTAGGTGAGATCGCAGTGGATAAGCTTACCCATATAGAGCGAGATGTCCATATAGCTGGCTGCATCGTAACTGGAAGGGAAACCTGCTGAAGTGGATGGCTCCTTATCGAGCATGCTCCATTCGGTTTGATATACATCGAGATTGTATTCCTGAGCCTTGTTCCATACGTTCTGACGGATGTCCTTCAGGTCGGCATTCGTGCCGAAGGTCCAGTAGCTATGACCAGCGATGGCTCTTTTCAGGTTTTTCAAGTCGCCGATGTAGGTGCTGCTGTTGCTGGTATTGAAGAAAGCCTCTATCTGGTTGTTGGCTCTCTTCTCGGTTCCGTCTTGATAGAGTGCCTTCCATTGGCAGGCTTCCGGCAGGAGTATCTGGGCAGAGAGTCCCTGGTCGGTAATGCTTTTGTCCAACTCTCGGGCGAGCTTGGCGATGCACTCGTTGGTCCATGGTGAACCTTCCTGACCTTCAGTCCAATCGTATTGTGGCTCGTTTACCGGATCAATGAGGGTTATGTTGTAGCCTTTGTCGGTGAAGTGTTTGGTTGTTGTCGTGAGGAATTTGGCAAAGTCGGCATAGTGATTGTCTGCGAGATTGCTTCCGCTCACACCCTTGTTGGCGCATGCCTTGCCGTTTTTGGTAAACTGTACTGGGGCTGAATTGGAGAAGAGCAGAAAATGATCTACTCCATATTTCTTGGCTTGCTGCATGAAGTATTGTTGACCTGCCGACTTGGTCCAGTCGTAGTTGCCATTGGCATCTAGATAGCAGTAGCCACGTCGGGTGATGTCTTCGATGCCGCTTTGGCTGCCTTGTTCTGCTGAACCGGCACCCAGGTTTACGCGCCACATTGAGAGACCGATGCCTTCTGGGTTACCATCGGCATCCATTTCCTGGCTGAAGAGCCATTTCGCCGATTTCTCTTTTTCTGCATCACTGAAATATTTGCCCACAAAATCGGCTGTCCAACAGTCGCTTGATCCGAAGTCTGCTATGGTCTGATAGCAGATGTTGGGGTTTACGGTGACCTTATATGATGATTGCGCATATAAGTTGGCAGTCATCATCAAGGCAGCTGTGAGGCTGAAGATGGATGTTTTTTTCATTTGCTGAGGCTTTATATATAATTAAAGTGTATGGATAACAATATTTTTATGAAAGAAAAGGGGCAGGACAAGAGATTTGTCCTGCCCCTTTGATATTTTAGTTGTAACCTTCGTTCTGCTTGATGGTTCCGTTACTCATGGTAATTTCTGAGTTAGGGATGGCGAAGAGAAGGTCGCGAGGTGCCTGGAAGTTGATACCCTCGTTGCTGTTCTCCTGCTGGTTGGTGGTCTCGTATGGGTCGGTAGATTCCTCCATGTTGTACTTCACGAAAGTACCGTTAGGACCGAATACGTGTTCCATCATTGTCTTTCCATCATCCATCTTCCAGCGGCGCAGGTCGTCGAGGCGGGTCCCCTCAAGTGCCAGCTCCAGACGGCGCTCGGTGCGGATAGCATCACGAAGGGCTGTACCTGTGGCGGTAACTTCTGGAAGTTGAACACGCTGGCGTACCTTGTTGAGTGCCCACTGTGCCTCACTGTCGTGATTGAGAGCATTCTCTGTCTCTGCATACATCAGCAATACCTCTGCATAGCGGAGCAAGCGGATGTTCAATGGATTGTGAGGTGCATCGTATGGACTAGGGCGCCTGTTCACTGGGATGAAGAGCTTCATGTTGCAACGGCCAGACTTATGCTTGCTGGCTGAAATCACGTATGGGTTGTCCTCATTCCATGTTGGGTCACCAGGAACTTCTGTCTGTCCATCGTGAAGGATGGTATAGCGAAGTCGAATCTCGTCTCCTGCATCCTTGAAAGCCTTTTCCAGGTTGCTGGTAGGAAGACCCCATGCCCAACCAGCGTCGTCACGTGAACCAACCAAGACAGAGTAGCGCTCACCCAGAGAATACTGGGTATCATCACTGGTCTGAATCTCGAAGAGACTCTCCTTGCCATTGTTATAGTCGATGTTCCAAACCTGGCTAAAGTCATCCATCAGTTCATATTCCGGTGTTCCGCTGGCATGAGAGCCACGGCAGGTGAGTTCCTGCAGGATAGGCTCAGCTTCAGCATACTTACCCTGGTAGAGATATGCCTTTGCCAACATACCCTTGGCAGCACCGCTGGTAGCACGACCGATGTCGTTGGCAGATAACTCTGCCTTCTTTGGAAGATCGGCGAGGGCATCCTTGAAGTCCTGCTCAATCTGAGCGTAGGTTTCTGCGCTGGTAGCTCGGGTGATACCCTGAACCTCAGAAGGCATCTTGAGTGACATTACCAATGGTACACCGCCAAAGTTCTTCACCAGTTCGAAGTAGTAGAAACCGCGGAGGAACTTAGCCTCGGCAATCAGTCGCTTCTGATACTTCTCGTCGTTGAATTTCAGTTGTGCAATCTTTTCTATGGCGATGTTGCACTGGGTGATACCCTTGTAGCGATACTGCCAGAAGTTCTGTACGGTATTACCCAACTCGATGGTGTTGCCGGTAAACATGGCTGCTACTCTATATTCACCCGGGTCCTGTGTGGTGTTACCCATCCAGCAATCATCGGTGGTAATGTTGCAGAGGTTGTAGAATTTGTAAATCTGCCACCAGTCATCACATGCGATGAAGTTGTAGCAACCGGTAATCTGCTTTTCACATTCTTCCTCGGTGGTGAAGTAGTTCTCCATATCCTGCTGACCGCGGATAGGCTCCTCAAGGAAGTCGGAGCAAGATGTCAAGCCCATAGTCAAGGCAGAAGCCAAGGTCAAACCTATGATATATCTTTTCATAATCTTGTTTCTTATTTTAATGATTACATATATTATAATAATGTATATTCCCTGCGATTAGAAGCTCATGTTCAAACCGAAGAGGAAGGTACGTGGGTTAGGATAACCTGTGTAGTCGATACCTGCCTCTGTTACACTTTTACCCATTGATGCTGCTTCTGGATCTGCACCAGAGTAGTTGGTGATGGTAAAGAGGTTCTGAGCTGAGAATGACAAACGCAAGTTCAGCTTGTTGTTGAACCACTGCTTAGGCAAGGTGTAACCAATCTGGAGCAACTTGCAGCGGAAGTAAGAACCATCCTCTACGAAGAAGTCGCTTACTCGCTTGTAGTTCATGTTGGAATCGTTGACAGAGAGGCGAGGGAATTCTGCACCTGTGTTGTCGGTTCTCCAGGTCTTGTCGTAAGTGCCGGCATATACATTCTGACCGTCGGTTCCTGCATAGCGACCGATGTTCTTGTTGAAGATGTCGTTGCCGAAGGTTCCGTAGAAGTTGGCTACGAGGTCGAAGCCCTTGTATGCCGCATTCAGGTTCAAACCTATCATGAGGTCTGGGAATGGATTACCGATATGAGTCTTATCGTTGCTGTCGATAACGCCATCATTATTCAAATCCACGAAGCGGAGGTCACCTGGCTTGGCATTTGGCTGCAATGACTCGCCATGCTCGTTGGTGTATGACTTCACTTCTGTCTCGTTCTGGAAGATACCTGCTGTCTTGTAACCCCAGAACTGGCTGAGAGATTCGCCCTCGGCATTGCGAACGATGTAGTCGCCACTGAATCCACCTGTCCAGATGTAGTCACCATTCAGTTTCACTGCCTTGTTCTTCACCTGAGAAAGATTTAGACCTACGCCGTAGGTGAAGTCCTGGATTTGGTCGTTCCAATTGATACCAAGTTCCCAACCAGATGCCTTCATTTTACCTACGTTCTCCCACATCTGTCCGTTCCACATTGGGTAACCGAGGATGAGGAGGTTGTCTTTCTTCATCAGCATATCGTGAGATGTCTTCTCGAAGTAATCCGCTGTAATCTTCAGGCGGCTCTGGAGAAGAGCAAGGTCAAGCCCCACGTTCCAGTCCTCCACGGTTTCCCACTTCAGGTTAGTGTTTCCGATACCGCTCACAGTAGAACCGATGATGCGGTTTGGAGTTCCACCGAATACATAGGTTGTTGTACCGATAGAGCTGAGATATGCCGAGTTGTCGATGTTCTGGTTACCAACCTTACCCCAACCAGCACGGATCTTGATGTCATCAAACACCTTCTGGTTCTTCATGAACTCCTCGCCGGTAAGGCGATAAGCTCCAGATACAGATGGGAAGGTAGCCCATTTGTTGTCCTTGGAGAACTTGGAAGAACCATCCACACGGATAGATGCTGTGAGGTAGTACTTCTCTGCGTAGTTGTACATTACACGTCCCAGGTAAGATACCAGCGAAGTGAAGCTGTCGGTACCCGTAGCTGCCGGGTTCTTGGTTCCTGAACTAGGGTAGCGCAGAGACTCATCATTATTTGGAATGTTCTCTGAGTAAGCATTAGCCCAGTAGTCCTGGAAGCGCTCCATAGTGTAACCGCCCATCAAGTTGATGTTGTGTTTCTTGTTGAGGGTTGTCATGTAGTTCACTGTGTTGGTCCAGTTCCAGTCCACCCAGTTCTCCATCTTTCTGGTAGCATTGTTGTTCTGGTTCTGCTCCAGGTTGTCGATGAAGAAGTTAACGTTGAACGAATCGGTTCTGCGGAAGCGGGCGTTCAAGCCGAATGCTGATTTGATGGTCAATCCCTTGATTGGAGTGAGACTTACGTATGGAGTTGCGAGCAATCCATATTCGCTAGCACCAGAGTCCATACGTGCCATAGAAGCCACTGGGTTCCATTCCTGGTTGTTGTGCGAACGGTCATAGTTGCTGTATGGATTGCTGGTCCATTCGCTTTTTGGTCGCATCACTGGAGTAGTTGGATCCATCGCCATGATGGCACTCATCAGTCCTGGGGTGTCATCCCACTGCTCGTAGCGAGGAGTGAAGTCAACACCAGCCTTGACAATCTTATTGAAATTGTATTCGGTAGAGAAACGTGCAGAGAGTTTCTGCCACTGACCTACCTTGTACTGAGAATCCTGCTTGTAGTACCCGATGCTTCCAGAGTAGATCATCTTGTCGTTACCGCCAGAGAAAGAGATGTCGTAGTTCTGCTGTACGGCTACATCGTTGATACATTCTTTCCACCAGTCTGTATAGGTATCAGCGCTTCCCTTGAAAGGAGAAACGTTGCCATCATTGGTATAACGAGCATCAAACACTTTCTTGTATTCCTGAGAGTCTGCCATATTCTGCTTCTTCAATGTTTGGAGACCTACGGTGGCTGTGACATTGAATTTGGCATCTCCCTTCTTGCCTTTTTTGGTGGTGATCAAAATCACACCATTCGAAGCACGGGTACCATAGATAGCTGATGCAGAGGCATCCTTCAATACCTGCATGCTCTCAATGTCGTTCTGGTTGAGGAAGTTGATGTTGGTACCTACAGGCATACCATCTACAACGTAGAGAGGATCAGAACCATTCACGGTAGTGACACCACGGATGATGACACGAGGAGAAGCACCAGGACCACCGGCGCCACTGATCTGTACACCGTTCACCTGACCCTGAAGGGCGTTCATCACGTTACCGGTAGAGAGCTTTTCCAGCTTGTCGCCCTTGATGGCTGAGATAGAACTGGTGAGGTCGCCCTTCTTTACCTGACCATAACCGATGACAACCACCTCGTTCAAGTCGTTGGCATCGTCCTTCAGCACAAAGTTGATCTGTGAACGGTTGCCAACCTTTTCTTCCTGGTTTGCCATACCTACGTATGAGATAACAAGGGTAGCGTTCTTGTCGGCATCGATGGTATAATGACCATCCAGGTCGGTAACAGCACCTCTGTTGCTACCTTTCACCTTGATGTATGCTCCAATAACTGGTTCGTTGTTGCTGTCCACGACATTACCCGTCACTTTCACGCTCTGAGCGTTCATATTGAGGGCGAAACTGGTTGCCATGGCTGCTATGATATATTTCTTGTTCATATTACAATGTTTCTAATATTCTAGATGACTGTTCTTTCACACGTGTTATACTATTTGATAGGGATGATGCGAGAACGCAAGAGAGCGTAGTCGAACTCGAAGAGGTACTTTCCTGTAGCAGGAACCCTTACCGCTTTCATGTTGTCACCGCCGTTGAGCTTGTTGGCCTCGTTCTCATCCGAACCATCGAAGCGCCAGTAAGGCTCTGGCCACCAACCCCACCAGTGAGTCTGGCTGATGGTGAATTCAATTTCATCACCTGCCTTGAGGTTCATTTCGCGATAGAGGCGATATGGGTTGTTCTCGTCCTGATTCAAGATGAATGCACCTGCGTTCTGATTGGTTGTCCATTCGCCGGCTCCCTCTGGCAAGTAACCCTTACCTGCTAGACAAATCTGTGCAGGCTGTGCGCCAGAACCGTCGTTGAAGTCAATCGTGGTAGAACCGTTGAGGGTCATCTTCTTGGTTGTAGGAGTATATTCCTCTACCTTGTATTCACCTGTGATGATGTTGAAGTTGATTTCGTAGTAACCCACCTTTTCCAAGATGATAGGCTTTGCATCGCTAGCCTTGCGGGTGAGCAAACCTGTCTTCTCGTCAACACCGAAGCAGAGAGGAACGAAATCAGTCTTCTGTGGAATGAAGCGTATGCCTGTGCCTGGCTTCTGGTTGTAGTAGCGGGCACGATACTGGAATTCGCCTACGTGATCAACCAGCATTGGTACACCATAAACATCGCTTGTCAGTTCTGCTGCTGAGTTGACATCTGCAAGATACATCTTCTCAAAGTCAACCAAGTCGCTGACGATGATGGTGCTCTTCTGCTCGGTCATGTTGTCCATACTGTCATACACCTTGATGCTCATCTCGTAATCGGCATCTTCTGATGGGAATGTATATTCCTCGCTGTATTCGTACTCGGTACCAGAGAGTGTTACCTCGTCGTGCTTGTTGATGCCAGGAATATCAATGACCAACTTCTTCAACGACTTGTTGTCGGATACGGCAACATTGAGCAGGAATATTGGGTCTTCCTTCATCACGTTCACCTTATTAGATGGTGCTACTGTGAATACCGGGAAGGTAAAGTCGCCGTCACCCTTGATGGTGATGTTGGCTGTTGATACTTTTCCCACCACGTCTTCAACGGTCACTTCCAAAGGAAAGCTGGAGTTGTCGGTCCAGTCGTCTGCAGGAGTATAAGCATAGTCGAGGTTATACTCATGGAGCAGGGAATCTTTGTAGATGTCGAGCAGGTTGATGGTCTTGTCGAGGAGCATTCCCTCGTTCTTGAGTCGGATAGACTTGATACCGTCGGCATCGCTAATCTTACCTGTGATGTTGAAGGTACGTCCTGGTTCTGCATGAATCAGGTCTGATGTTAATGAAATCGTTGGATTCTGACCATCCACTGTAGGATAATCATCATCGTTACTGCATGCCTGGAATGTGAATCCACCCAAAGCAATTGCAGCCCATAAAAGGACATTCTTTAGATTAAATGGTTGATGTGCCATAAGACATTCTTTTTAGTTATTTATATTTGTTGTTTTGTTTATTATGCGTTAGTTGAGTAACTTTGTGTTAGTTGAACAACTTGCGTGTTGTTTATTCGGTTGCAAATGTACGGCGATTATTAGGAATTAATGGAGAAAAATCATTCAAAAGGGGGCATAAATCGTGCAGTGAAGGATTTGTGCCTCTGTTTTTCTCGTTTTTTTGCTTGTTTTTGCCCGATTTTTGGCGTTTTTTTGTTAATTTTGCAGCAAATTGAAAATTAAAAACCATATACCTTCGATGAATATGATAGAAATAAAAAAGACACTTTGGGTGGTCTTCATCTGTTTGATGGGGCATATTGTTGCCTTGGCTCAGAAGTATCAGGTAAGACCATTGGACTTGGAGCAGGGCTTATCGTGCAATTATGTTGTAAGCATAGCGCAAGATAAATATGGCTTTCTTTGGTTTGCTACCGAAGAAGGATTGAATCGGTTTGATGGTAATAGCTTCTTTACCTATTACAAGCAAAGAGACAGAAAGGGCATATCCAGTAGTGAGTTGAACTGTGTGATTGATGATGCCAAGAAACCTGTTGTCTGGATTGGAACCAAGAATGATGGTCTCAATTCCTTTAACTATCAAACAGAAGAATGGCATAGCTATAAGCATGACGGCAAGAATCCTTCCAGCATCGCAACGAATGATATTACGCATATCACACCCTCTGCCAATGGTAAACTCTGGATTACCACCTATTGGAAAGGTGTAGAACTGTTTGATCCCGAAACCGGCAGGTTTGTGCATTTTGATAAAGATAGAGTGCAAGGTTTGCCTGATAACCAATTGTGGTGTGTGCTCGATTTGGGAAATGGCAATCTTTTGGTGGGACATGTCAAGAGTGGATTATCCATCATGGATACCCAACATTTAACTGCCCGGAATTTTAAGCACAACGCCCAAGACATCTACTCTATTTCGGGTAATGAGGTAATTTGTCTGTATCGCGACAAAAAAGGAACGATATGGATCGGTACTAATATGGGTATAGATATTTACGACCCACTTAGCCAGCGATTTCTGCATGTGGCGGATCAAACCATCAAGAATCATCGTATTTTTGATTTCTGTGAATTGCCGAATGGTAATATGCTTGTAGCAACCGAGCAGATGGGTATAGCTGTATTGGATGTTGCCAACAAATCATTTACTGCAAGTACTCAAATTCCATGTTCTTTCATCAGCGAGGGGTTGGAAGAATTTAATCTTACGGGTAATAGTGTGCGAAGCCTATTGCTAGATAAATATAATAATGTATGGGCAGGATTTTATGGTAGCGGCATCAATTTCCTGACTCAATCTGTTGCACCATTCAGTACCATTCGGGCTGGTGTTCCTGATCAGCTGGAACGACTTACGGAGAAATCTGTGATGGGATTGGTTTTCGATAAGAATGGGCAGCTATGGGTAGGTACTGATGGTAAAGGACTGAATGTCTTCTCGCCAGAAAAAAAACGATTGGCTACCTATGAACATGAAGGTGGCAGTATCGTGGCAGCTGCAACTCGAGATAGCAATGGTAATTTGTGGTTTGGATCTTTCTTTCAGGGTGCTACCGTAAAGATGGCGGGTGGAGGTTTCCGCAAGGTTTTGCCAGATGCGCATGAAGATGTCAGATGTTTCTATGAAGATGACAAGCAGCAGATGTGGATAGGTACCGCTCATGGCATCTATGTGGTTGATATCAAGCGGATGAAGGTGGTAAATAATTATCATCTTGGCAATGATATGGTACGTGCCATCTGTATGGATGCACAGCATAGAGTCTGGGTGGGCTATTTCGGCATTGGCATTGAGGTGTTTTCGCCTCAAATGAAGCGGATCAAGTCGTTTAATTCAACTAAGGGTGAAAAAGAATATATTCCTTCCAACGCAGTGAATCAACTGATGCGTGATTCCCAAGGTCGTATTTGGGCAGCTACCAACGAGGGAGCCATCTGCTTTGATGTAAAGCATCAGGATAGACACGTGATTTATGACCAGAGACAGGGAATGAGCAATATCCATGTGCGTGCCATTATAGAAGATGAGATGCACAACATCTGGATGAGCACCAATCGTGGTATCAGTTGCTTAAAGGCAGGAAAAGCTGGTAGGTTTATCAATTTTAATGAGAAAGATAATGTCGTTAAGGCTAATTTCAACGATGGTAGTGTGGCTCGTTCCGAACAGGGTATTATCTATTTTGGTTCGGCTCAGGGATTATGCTGTTTCCAGCCAAGACAAGTCTTGTCTGTCAGTCGGGCTCCTGAACCGATAATTACTTCGTTGCGGCTGATTCGTGGTATAGAGCAAACTGATAGTGTCATCAATCTTGCCATACGCAACCATATCTCGTTGGCGTATGATGAAAATTCCTTTGCGATAAATTTTACCGTGAAGAACTTTGCCATGGAGAACTATGTGGAGTATAGCTATATGCTTTCTGGTTTGCAGAATGATTGGATTACAGCACAGAATGGAACCATTACTTTACGTGATATTCCATCAGGAACCTATCAGTTGCAGGTACGAGCTCGCTTTCATAACCAGCCATGGTCTTCTGAAATAGCCGAGTTTACCATCATCGTTCGGCCTCCGTTCTGGCTTTCATGGTGGGCTAAGTTGTGCTATACCTTATTCGTTTTGGCGATAGTGTATCTGGCTTTGAGAATATATCAGCGTCATCTCCGCTTGAAATTCGAGTTGAAAGCAGAAAAGGTGAACCATGAGAAGGAACAGAAACTCAACGAGGAACGCCTGCGCTTCTTTACTAATATCACTCACGAACTTCGCACGCCACTTACGCTGATTCTCGGTCCGCTCGATGACATCTCGCATTCGTCGGATATTACGAAGGCCGTGAAGCATAAGCTGGCGGTGATATATCAGAGTGCGGTGAGATTGAACGAACTGATTACGCAGATATTGGAATTCAGAAAGACGGAGACCGACAACCGTCAGCTTCGTGTAGTGAAGGCAAACGTGGTGGATGCCGTGCATGAGGTTTCTTTGAAGTACGAGGAATTGGCACAGAAGCCTGACGTAGCCATCAAGTTTGTGGCTCCAGAGAATCCGATTATGATGTATATCGACAAGGAGGTCATCGCCATTATCTTGGATAATCTGGTATCGAATGCCATCAAATATACCGATCAGGGTAATATTGATATCAGTGTGGAGCGTCGTCGCAGCGGGGAACGTCATCTGGTAGATATCACGGTGAGTGATACGGGCCATGGCATCTCTGCAACGGCATTGCCGCATATTTTCGATCGCTATTATCAGGAGAATGGACCCCATCAGGCTTCCGGCACAGGTATCGGTCTCTCGCTGGTCAAGAAGTTGGTGACCCTGCATCATGGTGAAGTGAAGGTAGAAAGCAATCTGGAGCAGGGTACCAGTTTCATCGTCACTCTGGATGAGAATGAAATTTATCCCGATGCCTTGCGAGGTGATGAGAATGCTTCTGCTAAATTGCAGGGTAATGATACTGCATCTGGTGTCCTCAATTTGGAGGAAGCTGTGCTCAGTGTGGAGAATGGCAAGCCGTTGCTCCTCGTGGTAGAGGACAATAGGGAGATACTCGACTATGTGGCAGAATCGTTTATTGACGAGTTTGATGTGTTGAAGGCTGGTGATGGTCGGGAAGGATTGGCTTTGGCATTGAATAAGGTGCCTGATGTAATCATTTCAGATGTCATGATGCCAAATATGGATGGCAATGCCATGTGCAGGGCCTTGAAGAAAGATATACGCACGAGTCATATTCCTATCATTCTTCTTACGGCGAAGGATTCTTTCGAAGCCAAGGAGAAGGGCTATGACTCGGGTGCCGATTCGTATATCACCAAACCTTTCACGCATTCGCTCTTGCGTAGCCGAATCCTTAACCTCTTGCAGCAGCGTCGGCGTGACAAGATGCTGATACAGGAATCGAAGGAAACCAATTTGGCACAGAAGAAAGAGCAGTTGAGGGAATCGCTCAATAAGGTAGATCAGGAATTCTTTGACAAGTTGAATAAGCTGATAGAAGAGAATATCAGTGGTGATGTGGATGTTAACTTGATTGCCAGTAACTTGGCGGTAAGTACCAGTACGCTCTATCGCAAGATGAAGGCGCTCACGGGTATATCTACCAACGAATATATCCGCAAGTATAAGATGCAGTATGCCGAGCATTTGCTTCTGGAGGGTAAGTATAGCATCAGTGAGATCTCCTTTATGGTAGGTATGAATAGCGTGGCTTATTTCCGCCGGTGTTTCAAGGCTGAATATGGGGAGATTCCTTCTGAATATCTCAAGAAATTGCAGAAAATGTAATATTGGTATAGCAATAGTTCGTTAATAATTCAATAATGTGCTAAGCAGCTATACGCTGTAAGCACGAGAGATCTTTGAAAATCTTGCTAATTAAAGTTCGGTTCGGGGTGTACCCGCTTGCTTTAAAAATTCGTTTCACCAGATAAATGTTGGTCATCAGTGACTTGAATGAAGACATAGAATATTCCATTCCCAGCTCCTTCATAGTTACCTTGGCAACATTTAGTGATGTGAATGAAGCATTGAAAGCAAAATCGAGTTTCCACTTATCGCGAGCCTGGCAGTCCATAAGACCAGTATAGCCTTTGGCGTCACGAAAGCAAAATTCGATATGGAACCTGGTTCTATAATAAAGAAGTACCTCTTCACCCGAAAGTAAGGGGTCTGTAGAGAAGAATAGTTTCTTCTTGCCATTCGGCATCTGCCAGATGACAAGTCTAACTTTACACCTGAGTGCCTTGGAATAGGCTATCAAAGTATAAGCTGTTCCTTCTATATCTTTCATCTCCATCTTCCCTGTTTACCAAAGAAGCGCTTGGCAAGTGAGACATTAAGTTTGAGCCAGTCAATGCTTTTCGACTTTTTTAAGCCGAATGCGTTGCGATAGGTTTGCTCAACATGCGAGCCATACCTCCCCATTTGGGTGAAATTTATCTTTCTTGGTATTACCATGAACAAAATTATCACCTCGATGAGTATTTTCTCGAAACTTTTTGTTAACTTTGCAGCCGAATCTTCAACTGCATCTTTAAAGATATCCATATATTGGTCAAGTCCTGTATTCATATAATTTTGCGTTTGTCGTGATTTGCAAAGTTACTGAAAAATCAGTGACTTGACCAACTTTTTATAGTTAAGTTTTCATAAGTATTTCTTAATATAAGTTATTGATTTACAGACGATTAAATGTTAATTTAACGCTGTATTGTATCATATTCGGGTCGCCATACAAAGCTTTTGCCCCTACAGGGCGCCAGGCGTGGGGACATGAATACCCAGGGCGAATGCCCTGGGCTAGGAGCTTCTGCCCTTTCTATTATATTTGCACTTGGAAAAATAAAGAGGTAAAAATCTTTATATCTGCAAACTTTTGTTAACTTTGCAGAAAATTAGATAAGTACAATAAAAAAAGAAGAATACTCCATATCCAGCGTTAACCCTGTGCCCTTTCTAGCATAGTAAAGGCTTAGCCCTGTTTGGGGAACTGGATATTTTCTGAACAGAAGCTTGAGAGTAAATTAGCCTGCTTGTGTAGAACAAGACAGGACTCGTAGTATAGTTGTAGCCGCTCAGAACGGAGCACCCTTCTTATTAAAAACTTTATTCAATATGCAAATATACGGAATAGATTTGGCAAAAGAGAAATTTGACGTAAGTTTTTTCGACTTGACATCAAAAAAAGTATCAAACCAACCTTCACATAAGGTTGTAAAGAACAATTTTAAGAGTATCGGAAGGTTTTTAGAAACCCTTCCAAGCGATGCTGTATTGGTTGCTGAGCATACCGGAGTTTATGGTGATACTCTCTTGAAGTGCTGCATGGATAGCAATGTGAAGATTGCCTTTGTGGGTGGATATGTCATCCATAGATACAGAGCTACACCTGACCGTGCCAAGACGGATGTCCTGGATTGTGCACTGCTCAGAGATTTTGGAGAGAGATATCCTGATAAGCTGAAATACAAGACGTTTCCAGAAGAGGCTCTATATGAGCTTCGTCAATTGGCACGCCACCGAGAAATGCTCGTAGAACAGCGTAAGCAGCTAATAACAGCCGACAAGAGCGAGGATTGTCGTCCTATCAGAAGTCTTGCCGTCAAGCGAAGCATGGACCGCATCAAAGAGATGTTGGACACGGAAATTGCAGAGACGGAAAAAGAAATGTTGAAAGTCATAAATGGACATGAGAGCATTCGCCACAACTATGAGCTTGTTAAAAGTGTCGATGGAGTTGGGCTGATTACCGCAGTAGAACTATTGGTAAAAACAGAGAATTTCACAAAAATAACTACAGCGCGCCAATATGCTGCTTATGCAGGAACTGCGCCATACGAAAAATCATCGGGGAAAATGGACAAGGGAGCACATATATCCAAGATTGGTAATAGACGGTCAAAGACCTTGTTGTACATCTGCGCAGAAAGCGCCAGATTGCACAACAAGGAGATTAAACTGTACTACGAGAGACGTACTTTAATAGATAAAAAGCCGCGTCATTATGTGCTAAATGCCATAGCAAACAAGTTGCTAAGGATCATATTCACCCTCGTGGAAAAAGGTGAATACTATGACGCAAACTTCATTAGGCAAGACCCAAGGGTCGTTAAATATAATTAACGTTAAAAAATACGCTCAAAGCTTGCTCAATTAGAGTAAAACAGGGCGTGAGGGAAATTGCAGGGGGCGTGAAAGGAATTGCAGGGATGCGTGAGGGGAATGGCGTTTAATCTGTTAAAAACATCACACGTATTACAATAAACATTAAATTAAAGTGAGCGTCATAACGCTCAATTTTTATTTGGTTATTTGAATGTTTTTTATTACCTTTGCACGAAATTTTGAAATTATGAAAAAAATGAAGCATATTAACAGCAATCACCTCGACTTTATGAAGAAAAGGTGTTTCGGAAGCTTAGGAGAACTCCTAAGCGAGCTGTGGTATGCTATAATTACAAACAATCGGTCGAGATGCCAGGTATCTGCGACCAAGTATCAACTTAATGCCATATCAACAACCAGAAAGTAAACACAACCTTACCCGCCCCCACACCTTACGATAGTAGGCGCTCGGCAGTCTCCAGCGGCTTACGCTAAAAACGTTAGCGCAAACACACGTCCTCTACTAAAATGAGGCGGAAACAGTTAACAATCAACATAAAAACAATAAAAGAAGATGAAACTTTTTTTTTATAGGAAATTTATTCGCTTCGTAATAAAGCACTTCACCATCGTTATCAACAATACCATACAGATGAATGGTGGACAGTATATCGAACACATGAACAACTATCAGGGAAAGGAGGATGAGAAATGTCTGGACAAAGAATGATCATCATGAACGCTGGTAGCTCGTACTTCGAGCATGTGGAGAATTATTATGGCAGCAATGCCTGTGAGCAAAACTCATGCAGAAATGCTGTGATGCCGGCTGAGCTGAAAACGGAAAAGGCTCAGAGGATAAAGAACAACCTGATGGAGATAGGCATGGTAACTGAAGATTTCATGCCCTCAGGACTGTCATCATCCGAAGCTGCCATCCTTGCCAACCAGATAGGTACAGAGTTGAAAATCGATAATATATGGAGCGTATTCGGCAATTATTGGGGTCCTAATCCGAACTCGATGAGAGCCGCCTACAACCGAGGAATGGAACAGAAGAAAACGATTCCCTTCCTCGAAAAAGTAATGCCTGCTATCAGAGGTTAATCTGGCAGGTAGTACTAGTACGCGTACATAGTACGTACTAGGTAGAAGCGAGAAAATTGCCTTACCTTTGCCCCCGGAATTCAGAACCAATGCGGTTTGAGTTTCGGGGGCTTTTGTGTATCTGCACATCAACCATGGTGGGAGCCTCCAATCTTCTAAATTATTTAAAATGATGGAAGTGAAAGCGTATGTGTTCAGTCCTCCTCCTTACAGACGGCTGAGAGTGGTGAAAACGGAAGAGGGGATTACCCCACAAACCAATCTTTTATTAACGAAATAACATGACAGAAACACAACATGTAATTGCACTGAACCCTTATCGCAAGGGCAATAAGGGGAAGGTGTTTTCCAACAGTATGGCGGTGTATGACAAGGTGATTGCATCGCCGGAAATCAGGAAGATGATTCAGCAGATTAGGGGCGAACTGCCTATCCCGAAGGTGAATGCCAACGATGCAGAGGCGGTGAAGAAGGCGCAGGACAGGCTGAAGAGCGAACTGCCTTTCTTCTGTCCCCACTACGGCATTTTCAAGAACAATGTGCGCAGACAGGAGAATGCCCAGCCCGAGAGCTTCATGTTCCAGACTATCATCGACGTGGATGACAGGGAGTATGTAGACAAGGCTATCGAGAAGGCAAGGGAGCTGAACTGCTCTGACAGCATCTGGAACGGCTCGCTGCTGCACCTCTGCTACAGTGCCCGGAAGAAGCTGCACATCGGTATCAGACTGCCGGTGGGAATGACCATCGAGGAGACGCAGAAGGCGTATTGCGAGGCGCTGGGGGTGCCGTATGACGAGAGCTGCATCACACCCGAGAGAATGATTTATCTTACGGATAAGGACTCGGAAATCTACAGGTCGAAGATGTGGTGCGCCGTGCTGAACGAGAAGGAGATTCTGATGCGAAGGCAGGCGTATCTGGACCGCGGACTGACCGTGGACGGAAGAGGAGATGCAAAAGTTAATAGTTTACAGTTTAAAGTTAATAGCAATAGTAATGACAATGTTGAAAATAATAGACTATCGGGCAACGACGGCAATACTGCTGTTTCTGCTGGCTCTGCTGTTCAGCCTGCCCAACCTGATAATAGCCATGGTGCTGATGCTCCTCATATCGGGGATTCTGGAGGCAATCAGGATGCTGGCGGACTGGGAGCCAGGGAGAAGAACCTGATTGCGTTTGACCTCTTTACGCAGGCTGCCGGACTCGGGGGTATGGAGATTGATACCGTGGGGTCGAGACACTCTTCGCTGCTGGCTATCATGAGCGCCGGTGCTTCGAGGGTGATGGAGGAAGAGGAACTGATGAAGGTGGTGAGGGTGAAAATGCCGAGCTACTATCAGGAGAACGACTGCCATCAACTGATTCATGACTTCTATGCGAAATATGCTGACAATACGAAGCCGATGTCGAGGGAAGTGATGAGGGTGAATGCGCTTGCGGAGCAGAAGGCGAATGAAGTGAAGAGTGAAGAACGAAGAGTGAATAATTCGAATGCTGTGACTAATTATGCTGTTCAAGGTTCGAATCTCAAAGTTCAAAGTACTGGGGAGGATTATCCTGACCCGCCGGAGATGCCGAAGAAACTGCCGAAGCTGGTGGAGCTGCTGATATCGAGGACACCGGAACTTTATAAGCCGGCTGTAGCGCACGCTATCTTCCCGCCGCTGGCTACGCATCTCTGGAAGACGAGGTTCCGGTATATTGACAACGTAGAGCACGAGGCGAGACTGATGACGCTGCTGCTTGCGGGTACCGGAGCGGGTAAGAGCAGCGTAAACAGGCCTATCGATTTCATTATGGAGGATATCAGGCTGAGGGATGCTGAAAACCTGAAGCGCGAGAAGGCGTGGAAGGATGAGATGCTGCGCAAGGGTGCCAACAAGGATAAGCGCAAGAGACCAGAAAACCTGATTATCCAGGAGATTGATGCGGATATGACGAACCCGGCTTTCGTGATGAGAACGGCCGAAGCGCAGGAACATTTCCTCTATACTTCGCTCAATGAGCTAGACCAGTTTGATGCGCTCAAGGGTAGCGGAAGCCAGCAGTTCCGTATCATGTGTCTTGCCGCAGACCCGGGTAACAAATATGGACAAACTCGCGTAGGAACGATGAGTGTTACGGAGCGTGTTACCATCCGGTTCAACTGGAATGCATCTACCACCATCCAGAAGGGTCAGCGTTACTTCTCTAGGGTTCTTACCGATGGTCCTATCAGCCGTATCAACTTCTGTACCATCCCCGAAAGGGAAATCGGCGAAGATATGCCTGTTTATGGAACTTATGATGAATCGTACCGTGAGGCGCTCAGGCCTTACATCGAAAATCTGAACAAAGTAACGGGCCTGATTGAGTGTAAGGAGGCGTTTCAGCTTGCCCTCAAACTGAAGGATGAGAATGCTGAGTTTGCCCGACTGTCGCAGGACAGGACGTTTGAGAATCTCTCGTTCCGTGCCAACGTCATCGCTTACCTGAAGGCATGCGTGCTGTATGTAGCCAACGGTTGCAAGTGGGAGCCGGAGATTGACGAGTTTATCCGCTGGAGCGAGCAGTATGACCTGTACTGCAAGATGCGGTTCTTCGGCGACATGATTGCGAAGGAGAACTATACGGCGGAGAGGAGTTCGAAGCGTGGGCCTCAGAATCTTTTACAGATTCTGCCCGATAGCTTTACGGCTGCGCAGTTGCTTGCCATCCGGCTGGAGCATGGACTGGATGCGAAGGGTACTGATATGATGATCAGGCAGTGGCTGCACCGGAATTATATCAGGCGGGCGTATCAGTATACGGGCAAGCGTGACAGTTGTGACAGTTGTGACAATTTTGAGAAGCTTAAGTATCGCCACGACGGTATGGTTATTGAATCTTAAATTTATTTTTACTTATGCAGATAGTTTTAAAACGTATAGCGAAGAAGAAGACCTACACGATAGGTCGCCTTTACATCCTGAAGGATGAGGATGTGAAGAAGCGCACGATTGAGACTGTGAACAAGTGCAGGGGGCTGAAGACGGTGTGCGAGGTGCCCCAGGAGAAGCTGAATGCGGACTCGTATTTCTGTGATACGATGGAGCCGTGCTGGCGCAATCTTCTGGGTGTGGAGCTGAGTCCTGCCGAGGAGAATGTGCGGTTGGGGCGTGTATCGGGCAAGAAGGCGCAGAAGATGAAGGGCAAGACGGCGATACCTGAGGGCACTTATCCGGTGGTGGTCAGCAAGTCGCCGAGTTTTAAGATGTGGTTGCCGCTGCTGTTGGGTGTCCCCAATTTTGAGGGCATCCGCATTCATGCCGGCAATTATCCCGATGATACGCAGGGCTGCATCCTGGTGGGTGAGAACCGTGTAAAAGGCATGGTTGTGAACTCCCGCATCTGGCTCCACCGCCTCATCAATGCCATTACCGCTGCGAGAGACAGGGATGAGAGCATTTGGATTACGATTTTATAGTGATTAGTGTTTAATTTTAATACATTTTTATATCATGGAAAAAAATTATAAAACAAAAAAGGAAGAAATGAAGAATGAAAAGACAGCGGGGAATGCTGTTGTGTTTGAAAACCCTGAATTCGGTAAGATTCGTACCTTGACCGATGAAGATGGAGAACCCTTGTTCTGTGCAAAGGATGTCTGTGATATACTGGGGTATAAAAAATCAAGAAACGCTGTAAACCAGTTGGTTAACCACCTTGACGCCCTAAAACAGGGCGTCAAGGTATCGGGCAGCCTTCGTAAGGATGGAAGCCGAACAGTACGAACTCAGCAGATGCTTTTCGTCAACGAGAGCGGTTTCTATGCTTTGGTTCTCGGCTCCAAGCTTCCAACGGCGGTGAAGTTCAAAAACTGGGTTACTTCCGAGGTGCTGCCACAGATTCGCAAGACGGGCGGTTATATTCCGGTACAGCAGGGAGAGAGTGATGAGGAGACAATTCGACATGCTGAAGAGATTCTCAGGGCTACACTCAAGGAGAAGGAGAATCTGCTGAAAAACCAGCAGGTACAGATTGATCAGCAGAAGAAACTCATCGGTGAACAGGATACGGAGATTCGTCGGCTGAACGGTGTGGTGGACGAACAGGTGGTTTGCATCGCCAAGAACGGTGAGAACATCATCCAGTTGGAGAATCAGGTGGATCATCTTCTGCCAAAGGCGCTCTACACCGACAATGTGCTCAACTCTGTTTCCTGCTATACCACCACGCAGATAGCGAAGGAGCTGGGTATCACGGCACAGGAGTTGAACCGCCAGCTCTGTGCCCTTCATATCCAGTACTACCAGAGCGGCCAGTATCTGCTCTATGCTGATTATGCCCACATGGGCCTGGCGAAGAGCCGCACCCGCTACTCTACCCTCCCCGACCCTCACTGCGATGGGGCACAGGAGAAGCTGGGCACCGCCTACACCCACACCTACCTCGTATGGACAGAAAGAGGAAGGAAGTTCATACATTTATTAAAGGTAAAAGGGTAAAAAAGTAAAAAAGAGCCTAGCGGGGATAAGCTAGCTAGGGCTCTTTTTACCTTTTTTAGGGGGACCAGCGATGGAATCGCTGGGGACGGGGGCAGGAAGGGGAAAGGCCTCTTCCTGCCTCTTTGCGCCCCTTTGCGCCCCTTTGCGCTCCGTTCCCAGCGATTCCATCGCTGGTCCTCTAAAAAAAGGGAGAAAAATTTGGTAGTTAGTAAATAAAGCCGTAACTTTGCATGCTCTTAAGCAGAATAAAGGAAATAGATTAGTAATTAAAAGCAAATATGAATAATCATACGACATCAATAACGACAAACAAGAAACATCACTACCGGGAACTGCTGGCTATCGGCATTCCTATCATCATAGGACAGCTGGGTACCATCATTCTGGGATTTGCTGATACGCTGATGATTGGCCATCACAGTACACCCGAACTGGCGGCTGCCGGACTGGTGAACAATATCTTCGGTCTCGTTTTCGTATCCTATATGGGATTCACCTACGGACTCACTCCTATCATCGGACGGCTCTACGGCGAGGAACGGACCGACTGCATCGGACAGAAAGTGCGCAATGCCTTCTGTGCCAACATGCTGACGGGCATCATCTTCACCCTCGCCCTCGTTGTGCTCTACCTGAATCTGGAGCGCATCGGACAGCCTGAAGAGCTGCTCTCGCTCATCCGTCCTTACTTTCTGGTAAACCTTGCCTCGGTGCTCTTCATGGGCATCTTCTTCACGATGAAGCAATTTCTTGACGGACTCGGACAGACCAAGGTGGCGATGTGGGCGATGATTGGCGGCAACGTAATCAATATCCTGGGCAACTGGGTACTGATTTACGGTGTGGCGGGTTTCCCGGAACTGGGTTTGCTGGGAGCCGGTATTTCGACGCTGGTGAGCCGTATTCTGATGGCGCTGGCAATGGTGGGCATGCTGATGACGGGCAAGAATTTCGGGGAATACAGACGCGATATTCTGCACAGTTCTCTGACCAAGGCAGACTTCAGGGAGATGAACCGGTTGGGCTGGCCTGTGGCGCTGCAGCTGGGCATGGAATCGGCTGCCTTCACGCTGAGCTGTGTGATGGTGGGCTGGCTGGGAACCATTCCGCTGGCGGCTCATCAGGTGATGATAACCCTCTCGCAGCTCTTCTATCTCGTGCTTTCGGGCATGGCGGCTGCGCTGGCTATCCGCGTGAGCCATTTTATGGGTCAGAAGGACTACGGGGCAGTTCGCCGCAATGCCTACGACGGGTTCCGGCTGAACCTGCTGTTCTCGCTGTGTATGGGTTTGCCGGTATTCCTGCTTCGCCATCAGATAGGTGGCTGGTTTAATGATAATGTGGAGGTGCAGGCGTATGTGGCTACGCTGATTATCCTGATGATGGTATATCAGTTTGGCGACGGACTGCAGTATACCTTTGCCAATGCGCTGCGTGGCATCGCCTGTGTGAAGCCGATGGTGCTCTATGCCTTCATCGCCTATTTCGTCATCTCCTTGCCGCTGGGCTACACCCTGGGGTTCCCTTGCGGCTTGGGCATTCTGGGCATCTGGTTAGCCTTCCCGTTTGGTCTGACCATAGCAGGCGAAATGTATCGCAGAAGATTTGAGAAGGAACTGAAGAAGATAGAAAAGAAATAAAGAATTAGGCACGGGGGGAAAGAATTAGGCACGGATTACACGGATTACACGGATTTATAGAGACATGCTCTAAACGAGTTATAATCTCAAAAAAAATCCGTGTAATCCGTGAAATCCGTGCCTAAAAACGAGAGATAACTCAAAACGAGTTGTAATCTCGAAAAAAATCCGTGCCTAAAAACGGGATTTACTCAGCAACCTGCTCAGCACGATCATCTACGTTCTCACCCTCTGTAGGAGCGAGAGTAGCCTTGAAATCGGTGATGCCGTACTTAGCGAGAATGTTGTACCACTGGAGGAGCTTCTTGATATCGCTGTCGTGAACACGGTCGCGATCGTAGTTAGGAAGAACCTCAGCAAAATAAGCGTGGAGCTCAGCAACAGGCGCCTTCTTGTAGTTGAAAGTGCTAGGCTTGCCCTCTTCCTTCTTGCTTACGCTGTCGAGCACTTCCCAGAGTGGCACCTCATCAGCGTCTGTATACATAGCGATGTCACCAAGGCTTGTTACGCGGTCGGTAGCGAAAGCTGGGATACGCTTGTGAGTCTCATCGAGTGTTTCTACGATGAGGTTTCTGTTACCTCTTGATACCAATTTATAAAGGCCTGGTTTGCCTGCAATTGAAAGGATTGTTTCCATTGTCTTTTCTGTTATTCTTTATTATTAATGATATCTAATAATTTCCTTACCTGTGCATCGATATCCTGCTCGCCATCGTTCACGATTTCGAAATCGGAGCGGGCTGCAAGTTCTTCCTGCGGCATGACGGCATCTATCCACTGCTGCGCCTTCTCTGCCGGGATATGGTCGCGCTGCATGATGCGCTGGATGCGGACCGGGACGGGAGCCGTTACGCAGACCACGAAATCGAGGTGGATACGGCGGTAGAAACCGCTATCGAAGAGGATGGCACTCTCCATCCACTCATAGCTGCTCTGCTCGAAATCGCGCGCCACAGCCGGATGAACCACATCGTTGACAGCCTGCTTGTTAGCCTCGCCAGCCAACAGAAACTGAGCCAGCACGGGCTTCTGCAAAACGCCCTCTGCACTATAAACCTGCTCGCCCACCAGCTTCTTCAAGCCAGCCTGCAAGCGGGCATCGGTGCGCATGAGCCGCTTAGCCTCAGCATCGCAGTCGTAAACCCGGATGCCCTGTTTCTCCAATATCCGGCACACATAACTCTTTCCGCTACCTATACCCCCCGTTATCGCTATCTTCATCATAGTAGAAAACTATCAACTATAAACTATCAATTATCAACTATCATTGCTGTTCCAGCAGATAATCTACCGTTTTCAGTTCGAGATGCGCCTTGCTCACCGAGCGCGGCACGCTGCGCAACTGGAGTTTGCACTTGTCAGAAGGGTTGTTAGCCAGATCGTTATAATCTACTACCACCTTAAACTGGCTCGGCTTGATGGTTCTGAAGAGGCTGGCTCCGATGGTGAATCTTACCGCCACTTTAGATGGGAAGGTACGGAGCACCATGTTATCTGGCATGTTGATGGCCGTAACAGGCACCTCGACCGACTCTTCGGTAAGCACATCAGGATATACCGCCAGACGCACCATCTGAGGCACAATCTTCATGCCACGTATCTTCTTGATAGGTACGCTGCGATGAATGGTATCCTGCAGGTTGCGCATGTTGAACGGCTCGATTTCTACCGATTCCAACTGGTCGAGCTGCTTCTTGTTGGCATAAACCGTAACCGTAGACGGCAGGAATTCGGTATGTGCCAGATAATAGCTCTTGCTGGTTGTAATCTTACCTCTGAACACCACAGGCACCCGCTTGGAAGAGCCGTAGGTGAAGAAGAAATCGAATTTTGCCGGCTTGATGGAAATCAGTTTGGTAGAGCCATAGAGCTGGGATGCCACCTGTTTCTGCACATCAGCCATCGGAATCTGTCCCGTTCCCGTTTCCTCGTCGGCATAATTGGCAAACCGGAATGTGAGCGGATGAATCTTGCCTCCGTAAGCATAGGTAACGAGTGTGAATCCCTTATCGCGCACCGTAATATGCACGGTATCAGTGAGTTCGCCGGTTATCACCGCATTGCGGGGCACGCCGGTTAACTGCACAGGAATATTGAATTCTCTCTCGGTAGTCTCATTGAGCGTCATCATCAGCCAGAAGATGCCGCTGAGAGCGAGAAAGAACAAAAAAATCAGAAACTCCTTATTCAGACCACTGAACAGGAAGTTTCTGACAGCTTTTAATATGCTCTTGATACTATGCATTAGGTGTCTGACTAGCTGCATCAGCAAACACGTAGCCCTTAGCTACAGTGATTACCACGCCACGAGCTATCTCAACATCAACGGTATTAGCCTCGAGGTTAACACGCTTAATTGTGCCATAAACACCGCCGCCTGTAACCACCTTGGTACCCTCTGCCAAAGCATTCTGGAACTTGCGGATTTCCTTCTGCTTCTTCTGCTGAGGACGGATCATAAAGAACCACATGATAGCGAAGATAGCTACCATCATGATGAGAAAACTCATGCTGCTACCACCGGCAGCTGCTTGCAATACTAAATTTGTCATGTTGTTAAAGTATTATCTATTATTATTTTATGTTCTATATATAAATAAGGTGTGACCAGCAAGAAAGGCCTCCGTTATTTACTCACCCTCGCCCGGAGCGCGATGAATGCGCGGACGACGGCCGGCTGAGTGCTGGTTGTCTGGGCGCTGTTTGCCGGCATGTTCGCCGTGCTGTGCGTGCTGCTTGCGCTCAGGCATCTCCTTCTGGATGAGGTTGCGGCTGATGAGCTCGCGGCAGATGTTGTCGATCATACCGTTAACATAACCGCCGCTTCGAGGAGTGCTGTATGCCTTGGCAAGTTCTACATACTCGTTGATAGTGACGGTAGCCGGGATGCCAGGGAAGTTCACAATCTCAGCGATGGCAATCTGCATGATAATTACATCCATATAGGCAAGACGTGAGAAATCCCAGTTGCGCAAAGCCTCGCTCATATAGCGCTGGTAGGTATCGCAGTTGAGGATGGTAGCACGGAAGAGCTTGCGTGCAAACTCTCTGTCTTCAGCATCCTTGTATTCTGGCAGCAATTCCTGCTTGGCCTTAGCTTCCGGGTCGAAACGCTTGATAGTCTTCAATACGAAAGTATCTATGATATCCTTGTCATCGTTCCAGTAGAGGCTCTTCTCCTCGAGGAATGCATCAAGATCTTCATTATTCTGAATGAACTGCTTGTAGATGCGGCGCCATACCTCGCGGTCGCGGCTGTACTCGTCGAGATCGGCGAGTTCCTCATCAATAGCACCGCTGATATAATCAGCATAGAGATCGCTAGACGTAATCGCAGTATACAGTTTGCGCACCATTTCGATATCCTCATCCCAGTTGGAATGCTTTACATCTATCCATTCGAGCAGCATCTTGTTCTCTTCGAGCTGCAGAGCGAACTTATTGAATGCGAAACGTGGTGAAGGTTCCTGCTCACCCTCTCTTTTGGCACGAGCTACATCTACATCGTAGCGCTTGCGTGCCTCCTGGGTGATGGCAACGATGAGCTGCAACATGTAGTTGTACAAATCGTATGACTTGGAGAGACTAAACATCAGCTCCTTCTCAGCGTTATCCATGTTATGATCGCTGTTTTGATAGTATGCGTAGGTTAACTGCACAATCTTACGTCTTATCAAATCCCTATTAATCATTCTCTAATGTTTTAAAAGATTCATTTATTAAATTACCTAATACGCTTGCAAAAATACACATTAAATAGGTAATAGACAAGAAAACGGGCAAAAATTTCAGTTTATTTAAGCAAAAAATTGTATTTTCCTTAATTTTTCTGCATGTAGGACATGTTTTTCTATAAAAAGTTTGCTCATTCCAAATAATTTTCGTAATTTTGCACCCGCTTTAAGCAAAGCTAATCCGTGTGATGGCGAGTTAAGGCACATTTTTTATTAATAACTTAATTTAGAGTAACACAAAATGAAAGAGATTAATGTAACAGGTCAGAAGCGTACAGACCTTGGCAAGAAAGCTTCTAAGACATTGCGTAAGGAAGGTTTGATTCCATGTAACCTTTATGGTGAGAAGAAGGGCGAGAACGGTGCTCCTGAGGCTTTGTCATTCGCAGTTCCATTCGCTGAGTTGCGTAAAATCATCTACACTCCTCATGTATACGTTATCAACCTCATCATCGACGGTGAGAGCCACACTGCTATCATGAAGGAGATTCAGTTCCACCCAACAACAGACGCTCCTCTGCACGTTGACTTCTACGAGGTTAACGACCAGAAGCCTATCACTATCGGTATTCCAGTTAAGTTGACAGGTCTTGCACAGGGTGTACGTGATGGTGGTCGTATGAACCTCTCTATCCGTAAGATCAACGTTACAGCTCCTTACCAGGTTATTCCTGAGCACCTCGATATCGACGTTACTGAGTTGAAGATCGGTAAGAGCATCAAGGTAGGTGACCTCTCATTCGAGGGTCTTGAGTTGGCTACAAGCAAGGCTGTTGTAGTTTGCTCTATCAAGATGACACGTAACGCTCAGCTCGCAGCTCAGGCTGCTGATGATGCAGAGGCTTAATCGCTGAGTCATCAAGAGATTTTACGAACCTGAGTAAAGCATTATCAAACATTGGATAAATATTTGATTTGTGGGCTTGGTAACCCTGGCGATGAATACGCCGGCACCAGGCACAACACAGGATTTATGGTATTGGACGCTTTTGCTAAAGCGTCCAATATTCATTTTGAGGATAAGCGATATGGCTTCGTAGCCGAGACTACGCTCAAGGGAAGAAAGATTTTCCTGCTCAAACCTACCACATTCATGAACCTCAGCGGTAATGCGGTAAGATATTGGCTGAATCAGGAAAAGATTGACCAGAGCCGACTGCTCGTTATCAGCGATGAGCTAGCCCTGCCTCTGGGTGCTTTCCGACTGAAGGCGAACGGCAGCAACGGCGGCCATAACGGATTGGGACATATCCAGCAGCTTATCGGTCAGAATTATGCCCGCCTGCGCATGGGCATCGGCAACGATTATCCGCGTGGCGGCCAGATAGACTGGGTGCTGGGCAAATATACTGAAGAAGACATGAAGCAGCTTCAGCCAGCCATCGACCTGGGTGTAGACATCATCAAAAGCTTCGTATTGGCTGGTATCGACATCACCATGAACCAATACAATAAGCTAGGGAAGAAGTAATCATGAAAGAATCAGCAAGAATAGACAAGTGGCTCTGGGCTGCCCGCATTTACAAGACCCGCAGCATTGCTGCCGATGCCTGTAAGAATGGCCGCGTAACGGTAGGAGGCGTAACGAGAAAGCCTTCCTTCATCATCAAGCGTGGCGATGTGGTGAGCGTAAAGAAAGCCCCTATCACCTACTCTTTCGAGGTTCTCGACTGCATAGAGCAGCGCGTAGGCGCCAAGATGCTGTATGGTGTCTATAAGAACGTAACCGACCCTAAGCAATACGAGCTCCTGGAGATGAGCCGCATCAGCGGATTCGTAGACAGAGCCCGAGGCACCGGTCGCCCAACTAAGAAGGAACGTCGTGCCCTGGACGCCTTCGTAGATCCAGCCATGTTTGGATTTGACGAAGAAGACTGGGACGAAGATGAAGAATAAAAAAGAATCCCTATACATCTTTTATACTGTATAGGGATTTTTTTTTATTCCCATTGAGCATTCTTCTTTTGCTGGCTCTTTTCATGAATAATCAACCCGACAGCAAAAAGACAAATCAGGATGAGTGCTCCACAAATCATTGCGAAATTAATTTCTTGTGTAGTCATAATTATTTTCCTTTCTTTCTTTTATTATTTTTATCGTCAGG
This sequence comes from Segatella copri, assembly GCF_026015465.1. Classification (GTDB taxonomy): domain Bacteria; phylum Bacteroidota; class Bacteroidia; order Bacteroidales; family Bacteroidaceae; genus Prevotella; species Prevotella copri_E. Next base: position 46,639 of record NZ_JAPDUQ010000002.1, on the reverse strand, counting down.
ACTATTAAGGTGCACAAACCAAAGCCCTAAGCCTAATATTACCATCATTATTAATATTGCTATAGCAACCATTCCTGGGGTATTCATGTCTCCAAAAAAACTTGCTAGCAAGAGCGCCGTCAACATATACTTGGCAACGTCCATTAACCATTTTCCAAATTCCAGTCCCATAAGCATTTCTATTTAGCTCTGCAAATATACAACTTTTTATGAAACAATGCAAGAAAACGGGAATAAAAAAAATCTAAAAATATTCTATTTGGTAACAATTTCGTATTTTTTCGCCCGATTTTAGCAAATAATCATTAATTTGTTTGGACTCTATTGTAAAAAATCCTATCTTTGCACCCGAGAGATGATGGAAAGGCATGATAAATGGCTACCTCATTTTCAGCTTTATAGTAACATACTATTTCAAAAGCTACGAGAATATTAACAGTTTTAAATTTATAAATTGAAAGAGTTATGAAAAAATTATTTGTTATGGCAGCTATGGTGCTGTCTTCAGTAGGTGCTTTCGCACAGCAGGCTGCAGGTACAACAACTATTCAGCCTAAGGTAGGTTTGAACGTTTCTACTATCGCTGACGGCGATTGGAAAGCTGGTTTCGCTGCAGGTGCAGAATTGCAGTATCAGGCTACAGACAAGGTAGGTATCGCTGTTGGCGCTCTCTACTCTGCTCAGGGCACAAAATCAGACCATGTAACTTGGACTCCAGGATATATCAACGTACCTGTAACATTGAACTACTATGTAGCTCAGGGTCTCGCTCTCAAGGCTGGTATTCAGCCAGGTTTCATGGTAGGTAAGGATGATATGCCTGACGAGGTTCTTAAGACATTCGACCTTTCTGTACCAGTAGGTCTCTCTTATGAGTATTCTAACTTTGTATTCGATGCTCGCTACAACATCGGCTGTACAAAGGTATTCAAGCACTCAGACGAAGGTTACAACAACGTAATCCAGATTACTGTAGGTTACAAGTTCGCTCTCTAATCGAGAACTCTTGATAAGACAAAATAACAAGAGGGTGTGTCATAAGTCTGTGACGCACCCCTTTTTATTTTTTGCCTTTTCACAGATACGAAATCTTTAAAAAACATTTTTATTTACAACAAAGCCCAAACTTTCACAAGCTCGGGCTTTGCCTTTCCGCAAAAGATTTGTATCTTTGCAGAAAACTTCTTTAAGTATGGCAAAGATACAAATAAAATCTGAAACTCGGCACGAATTGAGCTTTTTTCCTAACTCTTTCGATGATTATGTGCCAAAAGACAGCAAAGTTCGTATGGTGGATCGTATTGTTCGCAGTATGGACATCAACCCTCTCATGGATACCTATGATGGGATTGGTGCTCCTCCTTACAGTCCGAAGATGCTTCTAAGTTTAGTTGTTTTTGCCTATATCAATGGCGTTTATTCCTGTCGTGGCATAGCGGACGCACTTAAATACGATGTTCGCTATATGTGGATTTGTGGAGGTAAGCAATTATCTTTCGCAACAATCAACCGCTTTAGATCCAATCATATGATTAAATGCATCGACTTTTATTTTGATGCAGTCGTCTCCATATTGGTTGAAAAGGGCGTGATTAGTCTGGAGGAACAATATGTTGATGGCACTAAGATAGAGTCGAAAGCAAACAAGTACACGTTTGTATGGAAGAAGACTGTGGAAAAGAACAGGGCTAAGCTCTTGGAAAAGACCTCTGCTGCATTGGCTCAGATAAAAGAACAAATTCGCCTGAATGGCGGGAGTGACATTAAGGAAGAAGACAGCGAGCCAGCCACTTCCGCCAAGGATGTAGAGAGAAGTGCACGTTTGTGTGAGAGGCAAGCTAAGAACCTTCCTAAGGCAAAGCTTACAGGAAGAGAGAAGCAAAAGCTAAATACTCAGATAGATCACTTGTTCAAAGCCTCGGACAAACTGTGCGAGTATGAAAAATCACTGGATATACTGGGCGAGAGAAACAGTTACTCCAAGACTGATCCCGATGCGACCTTCATGCGCCTCAAGGAAGATGCCATGAACAATGGGCAGACAAAGCCTGCCTATAACCTTCAAATTGCGACAGAGAATCAATATTGGACGAATTTCGCCCTTTATCCCAATCCAACAGACACCCTGACCTTCAAGCCTTTTTTGGATAAGTACAAGAAAAGATATGGAAAGCAATCCAAGAGCGTCACCGCAGACTCAGGGTATGGCTCGGAGGAGAACTACGAGTACCTAGAGATGGAAGAAATGATGGGTTATGTAAAGTACAACTGGTTTCACAAGGAACAGCATAAGCCTTTCAAGGAGGATGCCTTCAACCAAGCGAACTTCTACTACAACAGGGATGATGACTATTATGTCTGCCCCATGGGACAACACATGGAACCTTGTGGACAACGGCAAACGAAAAGTGACTCCGGCTATGTGTCTGTCATTACATTATATAGAGCACAACGATGTGATGGATGTCCGCTTGGAAGTCTCTGCAAGAAATCCAAAGGCAACAGAACCATATATGTCAACCATAAACTGAATGCATATAAAAAGGAAGCCTTCCTGCTACTAACGTCTGAAGAGGGCTTGAAACACAGAAGCCAGCGACCGATAGAGCCGGAAGCTGTATTTGGGCAGATGAAGGCAGATATGCATTATAAGCGATTCAGGCATTTTGGAATGGACAAGGTTTACATGGATCTAGGATTGTTCGGAATGGGATTCAATTTGAAGAAATATTTGGGTATAAAACGATAAAACTCAATTTTGTTTTTTTATCGTCAGGGATAACTATGCCCTTTTGTGGGCTTTGGGGCTGTTTTGTTATCGATAAAACAAGAAAAGTAAAGTTTCTATACAATATAATAAGATTCCCTTTGTGAAGAAAGACTACGATTCAACTAGAATATATAGAAACACACACAAAAAAAGGGTGCGTCACAGACTTATGACACACCCTCTTTCTTTTTTTCTCGTCATATCTGTTTGAAATAAGCCTCACGTAAACATGGAGTGAGGCTTACTATCGTTTAAAATGAAGCTTACTTCATTTTCTTTTCTAGAACATTCTGCCGCCTGGACGACCACCGCCAAAACCGCCATTGAATGGACGACCATGGAAGTTTGGACGGCCACCAGGACCACCAGGACCACCAGGACCTTCAGGTCCACCCCTACGGGCATCCTTGCCTCCGAAGAGATTCAGGCGGTAAATCACGTGCAGCATCGCATAGCTGTTGATGGCATTATACTCCGTATCCGTGCGGGATGTAGCAGAAATGGCACGAGAGAAGGTGCTCTGCTGGCGGAGGATATCGTAGAACTGCAGCATGATGGTAAGAGGCTTGCCCTTCAGGAAGCCCTGAGAGAGCTGCGCATTCCATACAAACTCATCCGTATTCATGCTGCTGTCGCTATAACCGCGGCGGCTGCTGATAGAGAGGCTTGAGTTCAGACTGGTGCCCCAAGGCGCTGTAAGCGTCATGCTAGGACCATAAGAGAACTGCCAGGTATTGAGGTTGCTGTTTGGCTGCAACTTGTTTGTAGCATGGTTATAATTCAATGTTCCATCGAGCGAAAGCTCCAGCCAGTTGTTGCGATAGCTGAAAGAGAGGCGCTCTCTCCAAGTAGTACTGCGGGTGGTATTCTTCTGGGAATCAGACTGCTTGTCGAGACTCAGATAACTCACGTAGTTGTTGTAACCCAAGTAGGTGTCGGTATTCAAGTTCCATACACCGGCACTATCGATAGAGCAGTTGAACATAAAGGCTCCCATCACATTCCAGTTGCCATTGATATTCTCAGGTCGGGTGATTCTACCACCAGTCTTCTCATCGTAGGTCACCTTGTTGCTGATGCTATTGTTGGTGGTTGAGAAGTTGATGAAGGTCATGACACCCTTGTTGTGGTTCTGCACGAAATTGTTGTAGAACAATCGGAAGTTCTGGGTGAACGATGGCTTCAAACCAGGGTTACCCTTCGAGATGTTCAGCGGGTCGCTGTTATCTGTGATATCAAGCAACTGAGAGATGCTTGGCTGAGAAGTGGTACCACGGTAGTTCACACGCAGGTTGCTCATCTTTGAGAAGCGATAACGGAAATCGAAGGTTGGACTCACATTCACCACATTGCGAACGGTATCTACATGCACTCCCTGATAATCCTGGATATACTTCGACTGCTGTGGCTGAACCATCACACCGAAGTTCAGGTTGTACTTCTGACGGACGAATCGCATCATCACCTGGATATCGTGATTATAGTTGCGATACTCTGAGAAACGGCTCTGATCATCATCCTTGTAATCTTCGAGATGACCGGCAAACGGATTCAGATAACTATCCCAACTACGATATTCATGATCGCCATTCATCGCATACTTGCTGAAATCGTAGGTGCTGCGGTCGCTCTTGGAGTAGCTGTAAGTAAACTTATAGCTGAACTGCAGGAAGGTAGCCTTCCAGAGTGGCTCACTATAGGTCAACTGGCCCGCATAGCTGTAATTCTTCGAAGGAGTCAGGTTATAGCGATTGGTCTGATAAGTAGAATCCTTACCCTCCGCTGTCTGTACGAGATAGAGCTTGGCATTGTTGAGCGAGATGCTCTTGCTGTCATTATCCGTATATTTGGCATCCACACGGAAGGTGATGTTACGTCCCTTGTTGCCCAACTTGCGGTTCACCTGCAGCATACCTCTGATATTGTTATTATCAGAATAGGTGATTCCGTTAGTCAACTGACTGTTCACCATAGCCTCAGCCTTCTCCAACTCATCAATACCTTCCTCAGAAAGAGGGTCTTTGGAGGTAATGGTATAAGGATCCTTGTTGTAAGAAGCCGACTGGCTGTCACTCAATCCATCGCTGGTACTCCAGGAGATGGAAGGACGGAAGAGGATATTGGTCATAGAGTCTGGCATCCACTCCAAGCGGATGTTGCCGTTCCAGCTGTTGTTGCGGGAGAAATTCTGAGTCAAGCTGTTGCTGAACGAAGAGCTGCTACCCATGAAGTTCTCGCTGGAACGACGGCTCCAAATATCGCCATCGCTGTGATTCCAGCGAAGTGAAGTATTGAACTTGAATTTATCTTTCAGTTCATAATTATAGTTAGCACCTATCATCTTGCTGGCATTCAAACCGTTAGCACCTCCGAAACCTCTACCGGGGCCACCGCCTCCGAAACCACGGTCGCTGGTGTTATTGGCATTGGCAAAGAGCATGAATCGGCTGTTATTAGAGAAATAACCGCCCATACCACGCATGTTATAGCGGCTCTTGTTGCCCACGCCCAGGTCGATATTGGAAATCAGACCCTTATTCATACCCTTCTTGACACCGAAGTCGAGCACGGTCTGCTCCTCGCCGTCATCAATACCGGTTACCTTAGAGAGATCACTCTTCTCATCGTATGCCTTGATTTTCTCGATGATGCTGGTAGGCAGGTTCTTCAGGGCAGTCTTGGTATCACCGGTCATAAACTCCTTGCCGTCTACCAGAATCTTCTTTACCTCCTTACCATTAATCTTGATGGTACCGTCATCGCTCACCTCTGCACCCGGCAGACGCTTTACGAGTTCCTCAACTACCGAGCCTTCCGGTGTGCGATAGGCAGAAGAATTGTACACGAAAGTATCCTCCTTCAGGGTTACCTTCTGAGCCATGGCTGTTACCACTGCGCCTTTCAGCATGATAGCCTCAGCACCCAGCACAATCTTACCCATAGCCAGATCCTTGTTATCAGAAATTTGGATACGCTTCACGGTAGACTTATATCCTACACTCGAAATCTTGAGCAGATACTTGCCATTAGCCGGAGCGGTGACGTGAAAGAGTCCGTTCTCATTACTGATGGCACCAGCCACATACGTGCTGTCGCTCTTAAGCAATTGAATAGTTACCTGCTCAATGGCCTCCTTGGTATCGCGGTCGGTAATCTGACCGGATATCAGTCGCTGCTGAGCAAAGGATGCTATTGCCATCAACAGCAGCAGCATCGTCAGAATCGATTTTTTCATTCTTATTTTTAATTTGTTATTATATTCACTTGTTCGTTATTTCCACCTGACCATTATTTTCACTTAACCGTTATGATATTTTAATAACCATTTTTGTTAATCTGGTAGTTTTGACGCGTTAAATACACCAAGGTTTAATGCATTCTGAGATAAAAAACGCAAAATTAGCAACTTTTTTTTTGTATTGTCTCCATTTTAGTGTATCTTTGCACGAAAATTAATACGTTAGAATGTTATGGAACAAAGAGTAATCATATCAACCCAACTGGAAAGCGAACTGGTAAGTGCACTTTCTGAGTGTGAGCACGACAAGCTTTTTGTGCTTACAGATACTACGACATTGGAACTATGCATGCCTGTATTGCAGAGTTTTTACTGCATGAAGGAAGCCCATATCATCACTATTCCGGCTACCGACAGCCATAAAGACATCGACAGCCTGATGATGGTATGGAAAGGACTGCAGGAGGGAGGAGCTTCACGCCACTCCTGTATGATTAATCTGGGCGGCGGCATGGTAACCGACCTGGGTGGCTTTGCTGCCAGCACTTTTAAGAGAGGTATCAACTTTATCAATATCCCTACCACCCTGCTGGCTATGGTAGACGCATCGGTAGGTGGAAAGACAGGCATCAACTTCGGCGGATTGAAGAACGAAGTAGGTGTATTCAATGATTCAAAATTTGTTATTCTCGATACAGAGTTCCTGAAGACGCTCGATGCAGAAAACATCTGTTCGGGCTATGCAGAAATGCTGAAACATGGTCTGATTTCTACAGAAGCAATGTGGGAAGAACTGGTCAGTTTCGACCTCGACAAGCCTGATTTGAAGCAGTTGCAGCGCATGGTAGGCGACAGCGTGAAGGTAAAGGAGCGCATTGTAGAGCAGGATCCGCACGAGCAGGGCATCCGCAAGGCGCTGAACCTGGGGCATACTTTCGGTCATGCATTCGAGAGTTGGGCTTTGAAGCGCAAGCCTATCCTGCATGGTTATGCAGTGGCATTCGGTCTCATCCCTGAACTCTATCTGAGTGTTGCCAAAACCGGATTCCCTACTGAGAAGATGCGCCAGACCGTAAACTTCATCAAGGAATTCTATGGTTCACTGGATATTACCTGCGATGACTATGATGAGCTCATCGAACTGATGCACCACGACAAGAAGAACCAGAATGGCATCATCAACTTCACGATGCTAGGTGGCATAGGCGATATCCGTATCAACCAGACAGCTACGACAGAAGAGATCAAGGAAGCACTCGATTTCTTCAGAGAAGGATAATTCAGCTAAAGAATCTTTCTTCAGAGAATCTCTTTAAAGAAGGATAGCACGCTTCGGCTTTCCGGTTTCGGTAAGCGGAAGCTGGTTTACATGAAGGTATTCTCTAGGAATCCAATATTTATGATCAGATAAGAGGCGGCGAACAGTCGCCTCTATTTTTTCCATATCCTCATCTTCCGTCAAGAGGACAGCAATTTCTCCAAACTTCCCGTCTTTCTTCTTGACAATCATGAAAGCTTTTTCGAGATAAGGTTTCAACAGAGCCTCAACCTCTTCTATCTGAATCTTGATGCCTCCGCTGCAAATCACATTGTCTTTTCTGCCTTTGATGCGAAAACGGAGTTTTTCCACCTTATTATATATATAGGATTCTATTTCCACTATATCGTTCGTTACCAGGGGCTCTGCACAGACCTGCGGAGCATCTATCACCAGACATCCTTCCTCGGTCTGACTGATTTTCACACTATCGAAAGGCTGGTACCATTCGCTAGCCTCAGCACCGTTAATTCTTCTCAGGGCAATATGCGAGAGCGTTTCGGTCATTCCGTAGGTACTCCAGATGGCAATATCGCCGGGAAGAGCCTTCAGTTTCTGTTCGAGAGCCTCATCTATGGCTCCACCACCGATAATAAGATGCCTGATGCGGCAGAGACGAGCCCGCTCTTCAGGAACCTGCAGGGTATTATAAACCTGCATCGGGACCATCGCAGCGAAGGTAATCTCTTCATTTACATCTTTCAAAGGATGCCCACTTGGGTAAACTGAAATAAGATGGAGATGGCGCTCTATACTCCGCACCACCACCATCTTACCTGCAATATAATCGAGCGACATACAGAGCAGGGCGCTATCACCAGGTTTCAATCCCAGGAAATCACAAGTGATGCGGGCCGAGTTGAGCATCCGCTTTTTCTCAACCAACATCGGTTTAGGCTTGCCTGTAGAACCACTTGTATGAACAAGCATCCGGTCGCTACCGTTATTCCATTCTGAAAGGAATTCTTCTAAAGTCATTTTACTACAAACAGTTTGTCACCACGAATCTCCAAAGGCATCGGTATATTATCAGTAAAGAGCTGTCCGGTGCCCAAGCCTTGCGGCATCTTGACATTAGGACCATATACTTTAGCTGCATAATGAGCAATAGCATTCAGACCGATATTACTCTCAAGAGCAGAAGTAATCCAGCTGCCGATACCGCGCTGGTTAGCCAGTTCTACCCACTCGTTACATCCATAGATTCCACCATGAAGTGAAGGCTTGAGGATGATATACTGAGGACGGACCGTATCGAGCAAAGCCTGCTTCATACTCCGGACATTCACACCAATCAACTCCTCGTCTAGGGCGATAGGAAGCGGTGTTTCGCGACAAAGCTGAGCCATCTTAGGCCACTGATGCTGCTTGATAGGCTGCTCAATCGAATGAATGTCATATTTAGCCAAAGCCTCCAGCTGACTCATTGCATTCTCCGGCAAGAAGCCGCCATTGGCATCTACACGCAACTCAACCTGCTCCTTGGTATACACATCACGGATGCGCTTGATGAGATCGAGTTCCTTGAAAAAATCGATGGCACCGATCTTCAGTTTCACGCAATGGAAACCCGCCTGGAGCTTCTCCTCCAACCGGGCCAGCATTTCCTCGTAAGTACCCATCCACACCAATCCGTTGATTGTGATACCTTCTTCACCTCTTCCGAAAGGAGAATCGAAAAGATCTGTCAGGTTCTCCATTCCGGCTGGAACAGAAACCCCTTTCTGCTTCAACATTTCTGAAGAAGAAGATGCTCCTTCAGCAGGAACAATCTCCAAAAACTTCTTCGCTGCATCGAAGAACGAAGCGAAGGCTGTTTCCAAACCGAAGGTGATGCTAGGATAAGCACGAATCATATCGTAAGGAATGCGTCCCATCTGCTCCACCATCTGACAAACCTGTCGCAGGGTCATCTCATATTCCGGTTTGGCATCGCAACTGAGATCAGGGAGCGTAGCACACTCTCCCACTCCCTCTACTCCCGGCAATTCATCCGATGTAAGGGTGAGATAATAACTGTGTCTCGTGGTATATACGCCACGAGACGTGCCTGCCGGCTGCTTGAAGTGGAGCGTGCGCTCCGAGATTTCTATCTTATACATTCTTTATATAATCTATATATCAATACAATTGAATTCTTCACTCTTCGTTCTTCACTTCCCTTCCCCTACTTTTTCTGTTTCAATTCGTAGAGATCCTTACGGCGGTCGCGAAGATTTCTTACAGCACCGTAGGTATGAAGCTCATTCAAGAGATTCAGGTCAACATCTGATACGAGAATCATCTCGGTATTAGGTGTTGCCTCTGAACGCTTGCCATCGTTAGGGAAAGCAAAGTCGCAAGGGGTGAACACGGCGCTCTGGGCATACTGGATATCCATGTTGTGAACACGTGGCAGGTTGCCCACACTACCCGCAATGGCAACATAGCACTCGTTCTCGATGGCACGGGCCTGTGCACATACTCTTACTCGGGAGTAAGCATTCTGGGTATCGGTCATGAATGGAACGAAGAGAATCTGCATGCCATCCTCAGCCATTAATCTTGACAACTCAGGGAACTCCACATCATAGCAGATGACGATACCAATCTTACCGCAATCGGTATCAAAGGTCTGGATATGGCTACCACCACTCAATCCCCAGCACTTCTGCTCATCTGGTGTAACATGAATCTTCTCGTACATGTCTACGCTACCATCTCTGCGGCAGAGGAAGCCCACATTATAGAGGGAATCGTCCTTAAGATAAGGCATACTACCCGTGATGATATTGATGTTGTAACTGATGGCCAACTCGCGGAAACGGTCACGGATTTCTTCGGTATACTGCGCCATCTTTCGGATGCTCTGCGCCTCACCCAAATCATTGAAACGAGCCATCAAAGGCGCATTGAAATACTCTGGAAAGAGTATGAAATCGCTCTTGTAATCGCTCACAGAATCAACGAAGAACTCAACCTGTTCAAAGAGGTCATCCACCGAAGCGTATGGGCGCATCTGCCACTGTACCAATCCGATTCTTACGGTTGGCTTGCGGTCTACATAAGAATCCGTAGGCGGCTGATAATAGATGTTATCCCACTGCAAGAGGGTGGCGCAGTGTTCGCTCTCCTCATCGCTAGGAAGATAGTTGCGGATTACGCGGCGCACGTGGAAATCATTGGAAAGCTGGAAGGTAAGAACCGGGTCATAGATTTCACGGTTTCTTACATGCTCAATATACTCCTTAGGGCGCATCTTATCGGCATACTTGTGATAGTTTGGTATACGACCGCCAAACATGATAGCCTTCAGATTGAGCTTCTCGCAGAGTTCCTTGCGATACTCATACATACGGCGAGCCAGGCGCAAACCACGATAATCAGGGTGGATAAATACCTCGATGCCGTAAAGAATGTTTCCATTAGGATCGTGAGTATTGAAGGTTTCATTACCCGTAACCTGAGCATAGGTATGATCGCCCTTCACCATATTATAATTGACGATGATAGAGAGCGCACAGCCCACAATCTTATCATCAACGATAATAACCACCTGACCCTCAGGGAAGATAGTAATGAGTTTCTTAATCTGTTCTTTTGTCCAGAATACATCTGAGTCTGCGTAAATACGCTTAAACGACTTGGCAAGCTGATCATAATCCTCCATACGGAGGTTGCGCATGCCTACCTTTTCGATTTTTCGAGTTGGTTCCATAACAACTGTATTTTTATTATTATCTAAATCCGGGTGCAAAGATACAGCAAATTATAGATACGACAAAGAGTTTTCGCAAATAATTGACATTTACGAAAACTCTTTTCATGTATTTTACACAAAGAGCGCGTTTACGCTTAAAATCAGATGCTAATATTTGGCATTTTCCTGTGGAATCGCTTCATCATGATCATTCAGATAAAACAACTTCACAGGATGATACTTCTCACTTGCCACAGAATATTCTTCCTGGCGATAACGGGTCAGGATGCCTCCTATCCCCAACATCGTATGAAAAGCCGAAAGACTCGTCTGTACCTGTTGGGTACGATGACCAGACAAAGTTTTCAGTATTCCCGGATATTGCTTTCCATAACCTTCTGATGTCCAGATGATGAAAGGAACATGCAGTTCATAATCAGATGCCTTCGGGGCGGCGTGCAGAAAGAGGCGACGGTCATCATCAAAGATATTCTCTCCATGGTCGCTGGTATAGAGCAGCGCCGATGTAGGTTGGCTATATACCCCATCCGTCTTTGCCTGAGTCTTCTCCCATTTCTGCAGACGTTCTACGATACCATGCAGGATATAATCGGTATACCGGATGGTATTATCGTATGCATTCAGCAGGTCACGCCGGTTCTCTGGCTTCGCTTCGCTCTTACTGTCAGGTTTAAAGAAAGCGAAATTACGGGGATAGCGCTCTTGGTAATTAAAGTGAGAACCATAAGTATGAAGTACCACGAAGAGTTTCCGATAACGGTATTGCTTGGATGAAGAAGCATCTGCCGCAGGCAATATCCCATCCAACTTCTGCAACAAATCACTATCATAATGATTATCTTTTGCAGAAGCACCTTCCTTCAGGAAGTAATGTTCATCAGCCTGTTCGCCAAGGAAATCAATAAAAGAATGATTAGGCAGCTGATTGCTGATAAATACGGTATGAAATCCCGCCTCCCTGAAAGCTGCCAGGATACCTTTCTCATGAAAGAGACGTTCGAAATCCTCTGCTGATGCAGCCGACAGGAGCATAGGAACACTCTTATGCGTAGTATTACTCTGGGTTGTAGCATCGGGAAAAGCTATGATTCCAGGAGTCTTGGAAAGCAAAGGATTGGTATCGCGCGGATAGCCATAGAGACTGAAATTGTGGGCTCTCGCCGTCTCTCCCACCACCATCACATACACCTCGGGAGCCTCAGCATCGTGCTCGCTCCTGGCATCAAACCTGAAATTTCTGCTTGCCTCCCTGTAATTCTCTGAAGCCGCATCACGCTCGAAAGCAAGATAGAGATTATAGCAAACGTTAACAGGATAAAGCTGGTTGCGCAAGCGATAATCATCTACAGCCACATAGCAAGCCAGCAGACAGAATAAACCGACAGCAGCTATCTCCAAAGCCCAACGACGCACTCGATGCTGGAGTTGAACCACTATCATCCCTTTCTTGCTGATATTGACAACAGCCAGAACCAGCAAAGGAAGATAAACCACAAAAACACCCACCACAGCAGGCAACAGATTATCAAGCAGTTCCTTCACCTCGCCAGGATTGGTAGTTACAAGATTCAGAAACATATCTACCGCTATCACTCCCGTCCCGAAGAGATAAAGCAATACCAGTTGGAAGGCAGCGAAAAAAACAAAAAGAAAAGCCCACCAGATCATCTTACCCGGGCATCTGGTTAACGAAAAGAACCACATGTAGAGTGCCAAAGGCAGCAACACATTGGCACCACAAGCCCAAGGAGCCAGACATTCAGTATAGCACAGAGCTATATTAGGCAACAACAATGCTCCCACAGCATACCCGTAAAGGAATGCTCCCGATGACACCTTATTATATATATCCGTAAAACTGTTCATTCTACTTTTTCATTAACACTTTAAAGAGCATTATCAAACTACATAAAGAGCATTATTACTAAAACGCTTCATTGATATTGAAGAGAAAACCAGACTGCCCCGACTTACCGAATCCATAATCCAGACGTACATTCACATTCTTCTTAAATTCCCAGCGATAACCTACACCGGCATTCGGCAAAATCTGTTTAGAGCGCAATGCCGAGAATTTCGGGAAGATGGTTCCTGCTCCAACCCACACTACGATGCCATTACGCTTCCATACATGTTGGCGCAACTCAACCGTTGCTTCCAGAGAATGCTTATCGCGATAACGGCCTTCATAATAGCCACGCATGGAATGAGTACCACCCAATTCAGCCATCATTCCCCACGAAGGATTGCCAAAGTTGAGGTTAGCCCCAATGTCCTCGGCAAGAACCGTTCCCTTACCCAGTTGCTGATAGGCATCAAAACGAAATGCCGTCGTACTGAAAGCATAATCATTTCCCATAAATCCAGGTCTGAACATCTGATTGATATTCAAACAGATACCACGATGTGGATTCGTAAGATTATCTCTGTTATCATATACCAGAGAAACGCCAGCTCCTACATTCCAAGTATGCTGATCCATGCCTTGCAGTAATTCCGGACGCTCAATATGTTTACCTATTACATAGTCATAACTCGCCATCGGTCCGATATAGAAATTATCTGCTACACGAAACAGGAAGCTAACTTCAGCCTGAGCCTGCCAACGCTTCATGTCACTCTTATTGGCATCGTTATCGCCCATCTCATAGCCTATTCCCCAAAAATCAGCGGGAAAAGAATAGAAATAAAGGTGATAATCGATGCGATATCTTCCTTTAGGAGCAATATGGTTACCACGGACACCCAACATATAGAAACCTACAGAACTGACATCACCATAAAGCGAGACATTAGAAGGAGGAAGAATACTGTCATTCGGATCAGTACGGTATAGTCCTGCTGCCACCAATCCCAATCCAAACTTGGTATCAGAGGCATAATGAGGACCACCTATCACACTAAAATCGAAACGCTTATGCTTCTTGTTTTTGTTGGAATCATTAAAGTAGTCAAGAATCCGGTTCACCCATGATTTCCCGGCACGTAAAGCCATCGTATCCACCTTCTCTGCAGATGAGATACTATCGGTTACAGAAAGCTCAGAGGCATAGCTGCCCAATGCCAACATCATAATAAGTATTGTCAGAATATGCTTCATTTTGTTGATTTTATTATTTTAATACACTAATGCTACATTATCAATCCACAAGGTATTGCCTGGAGTTCCGATATAGGCTCCACCATCGGATGAGGAGAACTGAAGAATCAGATGAGTAGGTTTTTCGTTAGCACTCGCCCATCCTACTTCTTTTACCGGCACACTCTTACCCTTGCTGTTACGGGCATAGTCAGTGGATCGCAGTCCCATAGTAGCAGCCTGATAACCTGCCATGTGGCGGATATCGCCATAATGGATTGTATAGGTAGCATCTTCCACCCATCTATCGGTACTCTTTCCGAATCTGACTACCATCGTACCCACACGTTTAGCTGTTATATTTCCCTTAGCATCTTCATGCCGTTTCTGCAGATAGAGCACAGCTATAGCATGATCTCGACCTGCAACCGTAGAGGCTCCGCTAAATCCATTCTGCTTGATACGATTGGCTGCATTAGGAAAAGAAGTCTTATAATCAAAGCGCAAAGCCTTAGGACGTGCGGTGAATGGTATACCCCAGTTTATGGCTTTAGGACCATCCTTGGTACTTGTTATCGGTTCACGAACATCACCCAGAAAGAGAGAACCGGCAGCCAAAACCTTGATATTGATGAGTCCCAGCACTTTTACTTTCTCTATATGGGTTACCAGTTTGGCACAATATCCACTACCATGTTTATCACGAAACACAGAGTTATTCGTCTTATAGATGCCCGATACATGTGCCAGGACATTAGAGGAACCCCAAGGCGAACCACCCTTATTGCTATAAGGAATATTACCATTGATAGTCATATTAGGTCCAACGGCATAAACTTTTTTCTGATTTCCTCCGATAATGCCTGATTCTTTGATATTCCTGATTACCCAGTGGTCCATATTACCATATTTAAAAGGAACCACCTTTTCCTGTCCCTTAACGGGAAGGCACGACAAGGTAGCAACCGCCATAACGATGCCTGATATTATTTTTTTCTTCATATCCGTTTCTTTTATATATCATTAAGGCTGCAAAGATAGAAAAATATTTTCTAGTTTTCAGTTTTCTTCGACATAAAGCATAAAAAATTAAGAAATAATAATATATTTACTGCATTTTAATTGCCATAAAACAAAAAAGTCCTGCATTTGCTGTTATAAACAAATACAGGACTCCTGATTCAATATACAAAACAAAATCTCTTGCACCGGTTACAATAAAAACATGTTCCGATTACTCCAAAAGCTATTATCGGTTTGAATACATATTATCGTAATACTTCTGGTAATCACCCGATGTTACATTATCCATCCATTCCTGGTTATCGAGATACCATTTTACGGTCTCCTCGATACCCTCCTCAAACTGGAGAGATGGCTCCCAGCCGAGTTCCTTCTGCAACTTTCTAGAGTCAATAGCATAACGCATATCGTGACCCTTTCTGTCTGTTACATAAGTGATGAGATCCATATCCTCGCCTTCCTTTCTGCCGAGCAATCTATCCACAGTCTTGATAACCACCTTGATGATATCGATATTCTTCCACTCGTTGAAACCACCAATGTTATAGGTCTCGGCAATCTTACCCTTGTGGAAAATCATATCGATGGCACGGGCATGATCTACTACATACAACCAGTCGCGCACGTTCTCACCCTTACCATATACTGGCAATGGCTTGCGATGACGAATATTGTTGATAAACAGCGGAATCAACTTCTCAGGGAACTGGTATGGACCGTAGTTGTTGGAGCAGTTGGTCACGATGGTAGGCATACCGTATGTATCGTGGAAAGCACGGACGAAGTGGTCTGAGCTTGCCTTGGATGCAGAATATGGAGAGTGAGGATTGTACTTGGTTGTCTCCAAGAAGAATTCCTCGCCGTAAGCCTCGTGGTTCTTATCGCTGGATGCCTTGGTAGTGAATGGTGCAGGGATGCCCTCAGGATGAGTCATCTGCAAGGCACCGTAAACCTCATCGGTAGAGATGTGGTAGAAGCGCTTACCCTCGTATCCCTCAGGAAGACTTTCCCAGTAAATCTTTGCCGCCTGGAGCAGAGACAGAGTACCCATCACGTTGGTCTGAGCGAAAGTGAATGGATCCTTGATACTTCTATCTACGTGGCTCTCGGCAGCGAGATGGATGATGCCATCCACCTGATAGTCCTGCATCAGTTTCAACATCAGGTCGAAATCACAGATATCACCCTTTACGAAAGTATAGTTAGGCTTGTCCTCGATGTCCTTGAGGTTAGCCAGGTTGCCTGCGTATGTCAACTTGTCGAGGTTGATGATGTGATACTCAGGATATTTGTTCACGAAAAGTCTTACTACGTGTGAGCCGATGAAACCAGCACCGCCCGTGATAATGATATTCTTCATTTCAATTAATAATTTATAATTAATAATTATTTTGCTGCCGCCAATTCAGCGATGCACTTCTTCAAACTGTCAGTCCAGTATGGCACCTTAAATCCGAAAGTCTGCTTCAGCTTACTCTTGTCAAGTACAGAGAAGTGAGGACGCTTCACTGGGCTTGGGAACTCCTCGCTGTAGCAAGGCTGTATATCGCAAGTATTTCCGCTCAGTTCGCAGATAATCTTAGCGAAATCAAACCAAGAGCAGACACCCTCATTAGAGAAGTGGTAGATGCCCGTCTTATCCAACTGGTCAGTTTCGATGATATGTGAGATGACAGCAGCCAGGTCGCCAGCATAAGTTGGAGTACCCACTTGGTCGAAGACCACCTTCAGGGTGTCGTGGCTTGCCGTGAGACTCTGCATGGTCTTCACGAAGTTCTTACCCCACTGCGAGTAGAGCCATGCTGTACGGATGATGATATGCTTGCATCCAGTAGCTTCAATACTCTTTTCGCCTGCAAGTTTCGTTTTACCATATACCCCCAAAGGATTCGTTTCCCAATCTTCACGGCAAGGTATATTCTTGTCGCCCTGAAAAACATAGTCGGTAGATACATGAATCAAAGTACCATCTACCTCCTTCATAGCCTGTGCCAAATTTCCCGCAGCAGTATTGTTGAGCAGATTAGCCAGATCGTAATCTGTTTCAGCCTTATCTACGTTGGTATAAGCAGCGCAGTTAACAATTACCTGAATATCATTCTCCCTCACCTTTTCTCGGATAGCGTCAAGATTGGTGATATCCAGTTTTTCATAGCCTTCAGCCACATCGGTGAAGACAAACTTGTGATTGCTTTTTGGGGCACAGATTTGCATTTCATGTCCCAATTGACCATTAGCGCCTGTTACTAATATATTCATTGTTTTAATATTTTATTCAATATAATATTTTAAAGTCTACTTACCATTTCCCTCTACACATGAAGAAAACTGATTTTTTCTCTCGAAATCTATTTACTACTACCTATATATATAAAATATGTGGCAAAGGTAAAAAAAAAAATTGAGTTGACCAAAAAAAAGAAAAGAAAAGAGAAGAAACTAACATATATTAAACAAAGACCGCCACACTTTTTCACAAAAGCATGGCGGTTTTCCCTAAAACATAATAGATAAGCTTTGCCTTTAAGGGCAAACTTGAATCATCAAGTAGCCTAGTCTATTACCAATCCTTTTTTCCCTAATATAAACTAAACCTGTTTTCCTATTTAAATCAACATACTAAATCAACAAAAGGAATTTTCTTTATCATTAAATACTTTTAGAAGACTTGAAGTGGTAATTAAACCATAAAAACTACTGTTTTCTGATTTCGTTTGCAAAGTTATATCATTTTTTTCAAAGTTGTATACCTAAGTAGCATTTTGGTAAAAAATCAGTCTACCAAAGAAACAGATAACTCATTAAGAATCAGACGCTTTAATATATTAACTATTTTTATCTAAAGTAAATGGCATTATATGAAAGGAAATTTGTATCTTTGCACCACAAAACGGACAAAAGGACGAAAATGACATTTAAAAGACGATTTTGTTATAATTATAAAGAAGCATTAAAGATGAAACTACTTATATATTTACTTCTTTTGCTTACTATGCCATTGGCTGCTCAAGGCAAAACGGACGAGAAGACTTTATTGGATTGTATTGACAAGATGATTGAAAACGACCAATATTATCAGGGAATCAAGGAAAAGGAATTGAAACATCTGAAGCGGCAAGCTTATGAAGCTGAAGACGACCAAACCCGACTACTGTTTCTTGACAGCATATATCATGCCTATAGTGCTTATCGCTACGACTCAGCATACGCATATATGAAACAGGGGCTTGAATTGGCAGAAAAATGTCATAACACCTATTATATATTACGTAACCAGATAAACCGGGCGTCCATACTCTCGGTGAGGGGATTTTATGGCAAAGCAGAAAGCTTACTCCAATCGCTCAATCCTGATGAGATGCCATACCAGCTGAAGCAATACTATTACTTCACATACGCCTGGCTCTACAACTATTGGGAATCATACGCCAAGAACTCAGATTATGCCGAAGAATTCCGTGCCCAGAAAAAACAGTATATGACCCTTCTGATACAGAGTTTCAACGAAAACAATAAGCATAACGTCTTCTATCAGTATCTCATGGGCGAATACGCCTATCTCCACAACCCTATCAGCAAGGAATCGCTCAACTATTATCTGAAGGCACTGAAGATGTCGCCAGCCAAATCCCGCATACATGCCATGTCGGCTTATGGTATAGCCAGATATTACAAAAATACCGGCAAATTCGACCTTTACGAGGAATATCTCGTAGAGGCATCCGTGAGCGATGGATTGTGCCAACTCAAAGAAACTGTTGCGCTTCAAAAGCTAGCCTACTACATCTTTAAAAAGGATGCGAGCAACAGTAAGAGAGCTGCCAAATATATCCAGCACACGATGGAAGATGCACAATTCTTCAACAACCAACTGCGCATGATGGAGATTTCCAACATCCTTCCAGTCATCGCTTCAGCCAACCAGCAGGCTGCCGAGCGCTCTCGTACCCGCTTTCTTTGGGGGTTCATTGGTGTAAGCATAGCGCTGGTCATCATCCTCATCCTCTCCTTAGTCAACAACCGACAGAAGAACAGACTGAAGAAAAACAAGGCTGAGATTGAAGAACAGAACGAGAAGCAGAAAGAGATGAATGCACAGCTCACCGAACTGAACCAGCAGCTGGTAGAGACCAATATCAAGCGAGAGACCTACATGCGCCTCTTTATGGACATCAGTGCGGCTTATATCAGCAAGTTATCAGATTACCGCAAACTGGTAAGCCGTAAGATCAAGGCAAACCAGACCGCCGATTTGCTGAAGAGTCTCAACACCCATAAATTGGAAGAAGAGGAATCACAGATGTTCTACAACCGGTTCGATAAGGCATTCATGGAGTTGTATCCGGGTTTCGTTACAGAATTGAACAAGCTTCTGCTGCCAGAATGTCAAATGGAAGTTCCTACTACTCACGACCTGACTACTGAGATTCGCATCTTTGCCCTGATGCGACTGGGTGTAACCGACAGCCAGGAGATTGCCACCCTGCTGCATTACTCCACCCAGACCATCTATAACTACAAGTCTGGAATGCGGGCAAAGGCGATTAATCGAGATACATTCGAATCAGATATCAATCAGCTTTGCCACATCATTAATAGTTAATAATTAATAGTTTACAGTTTATAGCATAAACCGCTTTGGCTATCTTGCTCAACGGCGCAGCCTCTATAAACTATTAACTATTAACTGTAAACTATTAACTAGCTTCTGTGTATCACGGTTCCGTTAGCCTGATGCGTAGCAAGAACCAGCACCTCAGCTATTTGCACGTGTTCCGGGGCACTTGCAGCATAGAAGGCTACATCAGCCACGTCATCACCGTTCAGAGGCTCTATGCCGCGGTAAACGTTGTCTGCGCGATTCTGGTCACCATGGAAACGGATGTTAGAGAAGTTTGTTTCAACCAAACCCGGTTTCACATTAGTAACACGCACTTTCGTATGTGCCACATCAATACGCAAGCCGTCTGTAATAGCCTTTACAGCCGCTTTGGTAGCACAATATACATTACCTCCAGCATAAGCAGCATCACCCGCCACACTACCTATATTGATTACATGACCATGATTACGCTCCACCATACCAGGTACTATCAGACGAGTCATGGTTAAGAGGCCCTTAATATTGGTATCAATCATCTGGTCCCAATCTTCAAAATCGCCCTCATATTCAGGTTCCAATCCACGTGCGAGTCCCGCATTATTGATAAGCACATCCACATTGCGCCACTCCTCAGGGATGTAATCCACCGCTTTCTTGGCAGCTTCACGGTTACGCACATCGAAAGCCAAGGCAAGCACCTCAACGCCCTCAGCCTCGAGTTCTTTCTTCAGGATTTCCAACTTTCCCGTGTTTCTACCTGTAAGAATCAGGTTATAGCCGCCACGGGCAAAACGACGTGCACAACCTTCACCAATACCGCTTGTTGCGCCTGTAATAAGAGCAATTTTATTCATATTCTTTGATACTTTGAATTATACTTAGAACTTTTGATACTTTGAACTTTATGATTAGCGAAGCAATTGAATTCTTCACTCTTCACTTAAAGAATAAGGACTCTGACCTCAGCATTCGCCATTTTTTCTATCTGGTTCATCGGACGTTTATAATAAACACTCTGGATAGCCTTGTTGATGATGCCATGCCCCACAGCAAGAACGGTCTGGTCAGGATAAGTAACCTTGAGCCAGGTAAGGAAATTCTGGGCTCTTGATTTCATCTTTTCCAGCGTCTCTATGTTGTCCGGCCAATCCTTTGGGTCCTTCGGCAGGTCAGGGATGAATTTACCCGTAAAATCGCCCCAATCGCGCTCTCTGAGCAAGGGAGTGGTGACAACGGGATGCGAGCCGGCGATAATTTCACAGGTCTGTATACTGCGATAGAGATCGCTCGATACGAAAACATCGATAGGTGTACCCGCCATTTTCCTGGCCACTTCCTCAGCCTGCTCAATACCTTTCATATTGAGTTTTCCCGGTGTTTGTCCCTGCATAATTTGCGCCTTGTTATCCACCGTTTCACCATGGCGCACCAAATATAATTTTGTCATTGTCTTTACTTTTTCCGTCTATATCAAAAATGAGTTTTTACTTTTCCTAAGTCTATACTCCAGACATAGTTTTTACTTTCACTAAGTCTCTTTCCAAGACATCATGATTCTGATTTTGCTTACAAAATTACGGCTTTCTATCGAGACCAACAAATAATTTGCGTTAAATATAGCAATAATTAGCGTTAAATATAGCAATAATTTAAGTTTATATAAAAAACTTCTTGCTAGTTTCGGATTTCTTTCGTAACTTTGCCCCGAAATAACAAAATCAGTTTTAGTATGAAGGTAATACACAGTTCAATATTCCGCGCAGTATGCGCCATCATCGTAGGAGTCCTGCTCATCCAATATCGTGAGCAGACCGTCACCTGGATAACCATCGCCATCGGTGTTTTGTTTTTCCTTTCAGGTGTCATCTCCCTTGCCAGTTATTGGGCAGCCAAGCGCAATGCAGAGAAGATGCAGGGCCAGATTCTGTATGATTCCAATGGTAAGCCTATCATGGGTATGATACCTAAATTCCCGCTTGTGAGTGTAGGCAGTCTTATCCTGGGATTGCTGCTTGCCCTGATGCCTCAGGTGTTTATCGCCTGGCTGATGTTCATCCTGGCATTCATTCTGATTCTGGGTGCTCTGACCCAGTTTGCCAACCTGGCTTCAGCAGCTAAGATGGGACGCGTAGGCATTCTCTTCTGGCTCTTCCCTTCAGCCCTTCTTCTGCTGGGTCTGCTCGCCATCATTAAGCCTTCAGCCATCGCCTCTGCTCCTCTTTTCATCATCGGTTGGGGTATGCTCATCTATGGAGTAGTAGAGCTTCTCAACGCCTTTAAAGTCTCCAACAACAAGAGAATCTGGCTGAAGAACCAGCAGCAGAAACAGGATTCAAAGGAGATTTATGTGGATGTAGAGGAAGTGAAGAACGAAGAGTAAAACAACGAAATCATTATATCATCATATATGAATAAAATTAAGTCTCTCTTTGCCTGGTTATGGCAAAAGTTTCGCGCATTCTGTACCTGGTACAAAGGATTGTATCAGGGCAGAGCGTGGTATACCAAGACCCTCGTTGCCTTGGCAAGTTGTATAGTCGCCTTCATCTTGTATCTGGGCGCAGTAGATATCAACTTCTTATGGCTCTTCGGCAAGTCACCTGGCTATTTCTCAGGCATCCTGGACCCACAGACCTCAGAGGCCTCTGAAATCTATTCGGCTGATGGAAAGCTCATCGGCAAGTATTTCAACGAAAATCGTACTCCGGTAGAATATGATGAGGTAACACCTGATTTCTTCAAGGCACTGGTAGATACCGAGGATGAACGATTCTACAAGCACATCGGTATCGATCCTATCGGTGTGTTTGCTGCTGCCAAGGATGCACTCCTCCATCATAACGGGCGCGGTGCTTCTACCATCACACAGCAGCTGGCGAAGAACATGTTCCGTGTACGTTCGCAATATTCTACCGGTTTGCTGGGCAAGATTCCTGTACTCCGCCTGCTCATCATCAAGAGCAAGGAGTGGATCATCGCGGTTAAACTCGAAACGGTGTTCAGCAAGAAGGAAATCATCACCATGTATGCTAATACGGTAGATTTCGGTAGCAATTCCTATGGTATCAAAACCGCTGCGAAGACCTACTTCAACACCACCCCTAAGGAGTTGACCACCGGTCAGGCTGCCGTGCTCGTAGGCATGCTCAAGGCTACCACCTACTACAACCCACGCACCAACCCGGAGAACAGTCTTGCACGCCGCAACACCGTATTATATAATATGGTGACACATGGCGATCTCTCAAAAGACAGATACAATGAACTGAAAGATGAGCCTATCAAGCTCGATTTCAAGGTAGAAGAAAACTACGACGGACAGGCTAAATACTTCCGTGAGGCAGTAGCCAACTACCTGAAAGACTGGTGTAAAGACGAAGGTTACGACCTCTATACCAGCGGTTTGAAGATTTATACCACCATCGATACCCGCATGCAGAAGTATGCAGAAGATGCAGCCCGCAAGCAGATGAAACAGGTACAGCAGAACTTCAACAACCACTGGAGCATCCGCCGTACCCAGGCAGGCAAAGGCAACTGGATGGGTCAGGATCCTTGGCAGGATGAGAACCACAACGTGATACCAAACTTCATCCAGGGCATCGCCGAGCGCCAGCCATTCTACAAGGCATTGGTAGCCCGCTTCCCTAATAATCCCGACTCAGTAAACTATTACTATAAGGAGTGGGTTCACCCGGTTAAGGTGTTCGATTATGACAAGGGCAGCATCACGATGAACATGACATCAGAAGACTCCATCAAGTATATGACCACCTTCATGCACTGCGCCTTTGTAGCCATGGAGCCACAGACCGGAGCAGTAAAGGCATGGGTGGGCGATATCGACTTCGACCACTGGAAGTATGACAAGGTAACAGCCGAGCGCCAGCCTGGTTCTACCTTCAAGCTCTTTGTTTATACCGAGGCGATGAATCAGGGTTTAACCCCTTGTGACAAGCGTCGCGACGAATATATCTCTATGGAGGTATACGATAAGAAGAAGCACGAAATGACCATCTGGCGTCCATCCAATGCCAATGGTTCGTTCTCGGGCGACAGTATCCCATTGAAGAGTGCCTTTGCCAAGAGTATCAACTCTGTGGCTGTAAGATTAGGACAGGAGATGGGCATCAAGCGCATCATCGAGACAGCCAAGAAGATGGGTATCAACAGTCCGCTGGATGACACCCCTTCTCTCGCCCTCGGTTCCAGCGATGTCAACCTTCTGGAGATGGCATGCGCCTACAGCACCATTGCCAACAATGGCAAGCACCACGATCCGGTATTGGTTACCAAGATTGTAGACCACGATGGTAAGGTGGTTTACGAGGGTCCTTCTACAGAAGAGCAGGTAATACCTTACAAGAGTGCCTTCCTCATGCAGCAGCTCTTACAGGGCGGTATGAAGGAGCCGGGAGGTACATCCCAGAGTCTCTGGGGCTATGTAGGCAACTACCGTGATACAGAGTTCGGTGGAAAGACAGGTACCACCAATAACCACTCCGATGCCTGGTTCATGTGTGTGAGCCCTAAGCTCGTAGTTGGTGCCTGGGTAGGAGGCGAATACCGCTGTCTCCACTTCCGCACCGGAGCCTTGGGTCAGGGTTCGAGAACCGCTCTTCCTGTGTGCGGTTACTTCCTCCAGAGTGTCTTTGGCGACCCAGCCTTCCAGCAGTATCACGGCAAGTTTGACAAGCCACAGGACAGCGATATCACCAGCGATATGTACATCTGTGCAAGCTATGCACCAAAGCCAAAGGTAGATACCACCAAGGTAGACAGTACCGCCTTCCAGGAAGAGATTGTTCTCGATGACGAAGGCAACCCTATCATCCGCGAGGTTCCTGCCAAGAAGGCTGAAAGCGAATCTGCCACCGGTACTGCCACCACAGAAGAAAAGAAAGAGAAGAAGAAGGCCAAGCCAACCGAGCAGCCAATCAACTTCGATGATCTTTAAATTTAGTTTATAGTTTATAGTTTATAGCGGCTACGCCGTTTAGCAAGAAGGCGATTTAATGTGGCTTATGCTATAAACTATAAATTATAAACTATAAATTAAATACAATGATTGATCTCGACAACCCGGAGTTGCAGAATGCACTCCAAATCATACAGTTTACCCGTCGTTCGCTTTTCCTTACCGGAAAGGCGGGGACGGGTAAATCTACTTTTTTACGTTATATAGCCGCTAATACCAAGAAGAAACATATCATTCTTGCCCCAACAGGCATTGCGGCCATCAACGCCGGAGGAAGCACGCTCCACAGCTTTTTCAAGCTTCCTTTCCACCCGCTGCTACCCAACGACAGCATGTATTCCGTCCGCAACATCCGCAACACCCTGAAGTATAATTCAGAGAAGATAAAGATTATCCGCGAGGTAGAGCTCATCATCATCGATGAGATCAGTATGGTTCGTGCCGATATCATCGATTTCCTGGACAAGATATTGCGGGTATATTGCCGCAACATGCGAGAGCCTTTCGGGGGCAAGCAGCTGCTTCTGGTGGGCGATATCTTCCAGCTGGAGCCTGTGGTAAGAGAGGACGACCGCCGTCTGCTCAGCCCCTTCTACCGCAGCAGTTTCTTCTTCAATGCCAAGGTGTTCGAATACTTCAAGCTCGTGAGCATTGAACTCAAGAAGGTATACCGTCAGAGCGATCCCGTTTTCATCAGCATCCTCGACCATATCCGCACGTCTCAGGTGCCCATGCAGGATCTCCAGCGCCTCAACCAGCGCGTGGGAGCCCAGCTCGATGAGAGCGATTCCAAACTTGCCATCACCCTCTCTACACGCCGCGATACGGTAGATTACATCAACGACAGCCAACTCCAGCGTCTTCCGGGAGAGCCTTGCCTCTTCCGTGGCCACATACAGGGCGAGTTTCCGGAGAGCAGTCTCCCTACCCCTATCGAGCTGTACCTCAAGACGGGGGCTCAGGTTATCTTCATCAAGAATGATATCGAGCATCAGTGGGTGAATGGCACGCTGGGCACCATCATCGGTTTTGATGAGGATGAGGATGCCAAGATTTATGTGCGCACCGAGGAAGGCAAGGATGTGATGGTGGAGCCTGCGGCATGGAGCAACATGAGATACCATTTCAATGAGGTTGAGAAAAAGATTGAGGAGGAAGAGATTGGCAGATACGAGCAGTACCCCATCCGTCTGGCTTGGGCGATAACGGTTCATAAGAGCCAGGGCCTCACCTTCAACCAGGTGAAGATTGATTTCACGGGTGGTGTCTTTGCGGGCGGACAGACGTATGTTGCCTTGTCCCGCTGCACCAGTCTCGAGGGCATCAGTCTTCAGGAGCCGTTGCGTCAGAGTGATGTTTTCGTGCGCAATGATGTCAAGCAGTTTGCCCGTCATTATAACGACCAGAGCACCATCAACACAGCGCTTACCCAGAGTAAGGCCGACAAGCAGTATCATGATGCCGTCAAGGCCTTTGACAGGGGCGATATGCAGTCGGCTCTCGACAACTTCTTCCTTGCCATCCACAGCCGTTATGATATCGAGCAGCCGCTTGCCAAGCGTTTCATCCGCAGAAAGCTGAACAGGGTGAACGAGCTTCAGGCAGAGAACGAGCGGTTGCGCGAAGAAATAAGAAAGAAGAATGAAGAGAAGGAGAAGCAGCAGAAGTTCCTCAAGCGCCTTGCCACGGAGTATGTGATTATGGGGAAGGAGTGCGAAAAAGAGGGAATGAAAGAGGCTGCCATCATGAATTACCGCAAGGCCCTTACCCTTTATCCTGAGCACCCGGAGGCGAAAAAAAGGCTTTTAAAAGTAAAAAGGTAAAAAGCAATATAGATAAAACAAAAAAAACAGGCAAAATCACTTGCCTGTTTTTTTGTTTTATCTATAAGCTGAAAAGCTTTATCAACTGGAAACTTTCAACTATAAGCTATCATCTAGTACCATTGTACAGCGTTCGAATAACCGCTGCGCTTGTCGTATTTCAGCGCATCTGTCAGGGTGGCTGCGTTACAACGGAAGGTGAAGTTGTAGCTCGTATATGGAGCGAGAACCACAGAACAGCTCATGTTAAAACAGTGAAGATCACGAGCCAGACTGGCGGTGGTCATACTGATCTTGTGGTTGTCAAAATCATAACCGGATGAGAAACTGATGTTCCAGCCATCACTGATTCTTACGTTACCACTCATGTTTAGAGTCTGGGTAAACTTATATGCATAGCGCATCGTCTTCTCATTGAACTTTTCTCTTCGCGTATCCTCGCGCATTGTTACACCATAACCGAAGGTCAGCGACCATGGCATCTTAAACGCCATATAACCATCTGAATCCGTTTCAGCCTTGCCGCCCTTCTTGGCTGCCGTCTTACCCTTCTCCATGCTGTCGTCTACGTTGCTCTCGATGTCGGTATCCAGACCTTCATCGTCATCATCATTGCGCTGGCTGTCCTTCTTGTCGTCCTCATCATCGCCCCCGCCAAAGAGTTTCTTCAGCTTCTCCGGGTTCAGTGTGAACGAGAAGTTTTGCGACATACCCTGGAATCGTCCGAACCTGCCCTTGCCCCACTCCGTATGGGTACCCACATAAACATTGTTCTGGTCGTCCAGCTCGTAGGCATAGGTGGCAAACACAGCGTCCATGTTGAAGGTATAGTTCTTCCACCACTTCAGTCTGAGTTTGATATTCATATCGCTCCAAGGGCGAACCTTAGCTGCGGTATTGTAACTCATGTTGATGTCGAACGCATCGATGATACTGAGTTTCTTGTATCCGGTAGAGTCCTTATCGCTCTTCACCTTCATCTCGATGTTGTTGCCCAGGGAAAACGAGATATTACCACTCTTACCCTTGCCCGGCGCATCGTAAAGGGCATTGGCATACTTCGAGTAGCTCACCAGTGATACGTTTCCGTCGGCATCGGTCTTCTGGTAGGTGTCCCAGTAGCCGTAGCGTGAAGCTCCGAAGTCTGGGGCATAACTGAAACTCACCGTAGGAGTAAACACGTGGCGCACAGCCTGTATTTTATCTCCGAAGAGCTTGCGGCTTGGTATGTAGAAACCATAGAGTTTGGTAGAGAGACCTACGCTCATGTTCCAGTTATATACGTTGTTGAAACCGTAGATGGTATCACATTTCTCCGTTTGGCTGGCTTCATCCCATGATCTCTCCACCTTGTTGGTATACATACGGTCAGTGAAATTGAACGATGGGTTCACATTGAGATATTTGAAGAGCGTGAATGTAGCGCTCACCGGTATCTGATGCTGCCATCCGTTGCGCCAGTCCTTGATGAGTGAACTGTGCATCAGCTTATCCTCTTTGGTATTGATGCTGTTAGAGATGTGTCCCGTATAGCTCATGGCTATCTTCTCGTACCATTTCTCATCGCCCACCATCTTCTTTCTTCTGAACGGATAGAAGCGAGAGATGCTGATGTTGAGGTCGGGCAGCGTCATGGCGATGGATTTATCGCGCATGTTCTGCGAGAGGTTGGCGGTGGAACTGAGCGTCATACCGATGCTTGAGAACGAGGTGCTCCAGTTAACAGATGAGGTTCGCGTACTC
Organism: Segatella copri; assembly: GCF_026015465.1. Taxonomy (GTDB): domain Bacteria; phylum Bacteroidota; class Bacteroidia; order Bacteroidales; family Bacteroidaceae; genus Prevotella; species Prevotella copri_E. Next base: position 18,364 of record NZ_JAPDUQ010000002.1, on the reverse strand, counting down.
TGCGTCATCGTCTGCGGATTGTAGAGCGAATTGAGGTTGTTGCGTTCGTAGCTCGATGTGGCGAAGTTCACACTTGCCGAAAGCGAACTGTATGGGCTTGCCTTGCTGTCCTGGCGGTGGCTCCATTGCAGTTTGAAGCTCTCCTGCTCGGTATAGTCTGGCATTCCCTTGTCGCCGTTCTTCGTATCCTGGTAACTGAAGAAGAAGGAACCCGAGTATTTGTATCTCTTTCGGTAGTTGCTGGCTGCCGAGAGTCCCCACGATCCCTTGGTATAAATCTCGCCCAGCAGCTTCAGGTCCCATTTATCGTTCATGGCGAAATAATATCCGCCATCTCTGAGATAGAATCCTCGTGCCGTTTCATCGCCGTAGGTTGGCATGATGAAACCGCTGCTGTAGCTCTTGGTGAACGGGAAGAAGCCGTAAGGGATGGCAAGCGGCATAGGCACATCGCACACCACGAGATAGGCTGGTCCGAATACCACATCCTTGCCCGGCCTTACCTTGGCTCGGGAGAGCGAGATGTAGAAGTCGGGATGCGGATCATCGCAGGTGGTATACCTTCCGTGCTGCAGATAGATGACTCCCGATGAGTCGCGTTTCGACTTCATACCGGTCAGGAATCCGTCTTGCTGTTCTGTATATACATTATTAATAAGGGCCTTCTTGCTCTTGAAGTTGAATTTGATGGTGTCGGTATCATAGGTGTCGCTACCCATCTTGAAGACAGGTTTGCCCTTGATGCCTCCCTCCACCGTACTGTCGGGTGTACCCATCGCCTTCACGTTGCTCTTGTCCATATCCATGGAGATGCGGTCGGAACTGAGGTCCATGTTGGTATACTTCACGTTGGAGTTTCCGTAGAGATATGCCACCTTGTTCTTGGCATCATATACGAGAGAGTCGTCCGCCTGATAGTTAACCGGTGCGTCTACTCCACCCTGTTTCTTTCTGGCGATACTGTCGAGGCGGATACTGTCATCCACCACTTTATTATGTTTCCATATAGCTTTCTGCAGCGAGTCCATCTGCGTGGTGTCGTCAACCTGTTTCAGCTTGGGCTTTATTTCGTTGCCCAGCGAGTCTACGAACACACTGTCACCCACGCTGTCCACGGTTTCCGTCTTCTCCGTTTTCTTCTTTTTCTTTTTCGAATCGGGCGTACCTGGGTTAGCCACCATCATACACGAGATGGCAGCGAGCAGCAGCATAGCTATCGTCGATTGTTTTCTCATTCAATAAATTAGAATTCTATTCAAACATGCGTTCCCATTGCTGGAAGCGTTTTACTCCTTCCTCCCCGAACTTCATGAGACTTTTTTCTGCTTTCTCAATTGTTTTTTCCCGGTCGAGGTGAGTTTTGCTGAAGAATTTATCAGCGTAGCAAATCACCTTCTCCTCCATGGTTTCCGGCAGGAAATCCTGGTGTGGCAGGGGCAGGTTCTGTGCTATGATCTGTGCCTCTGTGATGCCTGCACCGGTATGGCGCTCACATACGCGGGCATGTCGCTCATATCCTTCCTTGCGCAGGATTTCTGCTCCCAGTCGTCCATGGCAGATGTAGGACTGCGAGCCGAAACACTGTATGCCTGGGGCATCGGTCATGAAGATGCCGAGGTCGTGGAGCATAGCTGCTTCTTCGATGAACTGGGCATCGAGTTGCAATTCGGGATGATACGAAACAATCTGTAGCGCTTTTCGCGCTACAGATTGGCTATGTGTGATGAGGATATGCCGAAGCTCATTATCCTCAGGATAATACTTATCAATAATAGCTTGATAATTCATTTCTATTATATTTACTCAGCGTTGCGCTCGATGTAAGCGATAACATCGCCCTTGCGCACCTTGCTGCCCTGCTTGGCATTGATTTCTACGAGCTTGCCGCCCAATGCAGCTGGGATGGTTTCAAACTCGCCCCAAGGAGCCTGGATATAGCAGAAGGCATCACCTTCTTTATATTCCTTGCCGATATATGGCTCTACAGCTGGCTGGCACTCGCCCTCGCCCTGGAATTCCCAGAAGAGCTGGCCGGCTACTGGTGCCACGATGGCATCTGCCTTGGCATGCTTGAACTCTGCAAGCTGTGCAGGAGTAAGGGTTGTACCGAGCTTGGCATCCTTTGCCTTCTGAAGGTCGGCCAGGAAGTTCTTCTTTGCCTGTCCGCTCTTGTAGTTGCGATACTGCTCTGGGTGCATAGCGAGCTCGAAGAGTTCCTCGTCGTCCTGACCGTAATCCCAACCGTTCTCGTCCATCTCCTTCTTGAAGTCGTCGAGGGCATTAGTAAGCAATGTGTGAGCATCTACGTCGGTAAACTCGCGGCCCTGCTTCTTGGCGAGCTCTACGAGTTCTGGGTCGATAGTTCCAGGAATCTTACCGCTCTTACCGAGAATCATACCCCACATAGAGTCGTCCATCATTACGAAGCGGCCCTTGCCCTGCTCCATGGTGAGGAGGTTCATCAGTGAGATGTTCTTTACATACTGGCTGAATGGGGTTACCAATGGAGGATAACCTACGCGTGGCCATACATACTCTACCTCGTCGAAGAGCTTGATGAGCAGGTCGTCCATAGACAACTCTTCCTCACCCTTCTTCTTGCGGATGTTGTTGATGGTCTGGCGCATACCGCCGAGATCTGCCATCATACTTCCCATCATACCGCCTGGGAGACCGCAACCGAGCAGGAGTGAAGACATGATCTTGTTACCTGGGTTGATGAAATATCCGAGCCACTCGTCGATGAACTCCTGAGTCATAGCACGCGCCTTCATATAAGCGCTCATGTTGATTTCAGGCACCTCGAAGCCCTCGTTCTTCAGCATGCTGATAACTGAGATTACGTCTGGGTGAACCTTACCCCATGACAGTGGCTCGATGGCTGTATCGATGATGTCGGCACCGTTGTTGCATACCTCGAGGATAGAAGCCATAGAGAGACCAGGACCAGAATGGCCATGATACTGGATGATGATCTGTGGATACTTGTCCTTGATCATCTTGGTGAGCTTGCCGAGGAATGCTGGCTGGCCGATACCTGCCATATCCTTCAAGCAGATTTCCTCTGCACCGGCAGCGATGAGCTGGTCGGCGATGTTCATGTAATATTCCAGGGTGTGTACAGGAGAGTTGGTGATACAGAGTGCACACTGTGGAGTCATGCCGCCCTCCTTGGCCCACTTGATAGAAGGAATGATGTTGCGCACATCGTTCAGTCCGTCGAAGATACGTGTGATGTTGGTACCCTGCTTAGCCTTTACCTTATACATAAGGGCGCGCACGTCGTCAGGCACAGGATACATACGAAGAGCGTTCAATCCGCGGTCGAGCATGTGAGTCTTGATACCCACCTCGTTGAAAGGTTTGCAGAATGCGCGTACGGCATCGTTAGGGTTTTCACCTGCCAGGAGGTTAACCTGTTCGAAGGCACCGCCGTTAGTCTCTACTCGGCTAAAGCATCCCATTTCGATGATAACTGGGGCAATTTTAGCCAACTGATCCTTGCGTGGCTGGAACTTACCAGAGCTCTGCCACATGTCTCGATAAACGAGACTGAACTGAATTTTCTTCTTCATTATTCTTGTTCTTTTTCTTTATATTCGATGTATGAATTAAATTCCAAGGTGCAAAATTAGACAAAAAAATCGAGAAATCGTCCTATTCGCCTCTTTTTTTATATTTATTATGTAATTTATTTCAATATTTCCTTCTTCATCTTGCTGTTCAGCTTCTCGGCTGCGGCATGGGCCTTGGCGTTGGCTTTCATCGCATCGAGCGAGCGGTGGAAACCCTGGATGCGGCCCTCACGGTCTGAGAGAGCCAGACTGTCGCCCTTCATATATACAAAGGTGAAGGTATCGCGCTTCGTCTTCTCGTTGATCACCACGCCATCCAGCTCGCGGTGGCCCTGCACCAGAATCAGTTTGCCATTGTAGGCATGCCATTCCGTATACTGAGGCACAGCAGGATATTCTACCGGACTGTCGTCATCCACATCCTTGTTTATCCTCACCCTGCCCACGGCCATCGCCTCGCTCATGCGCTTTAGGGTGAAGCCATACTGGCGCGGCACCATATAGGTTTCTACGATGCTGTCGGGCATATTGGCAAGGATTCTCGCCTGCTGGCGCTTACTCAGATGCGATACATCGCGCAGCTTCGGCATTACCGGATAGGTCCAGGTGGCCTTCAGCTGGTCCAGGTCTATCACCATGTCGGCACGGTTCTTCTCATCCTTCTCCTCGCATGGCATCACGCAAACCCAGTCGCCCACCTCTATATCTCCAAACACCTGATGGTTGCGAGTGGCATCCAGAATGTTGTATCTTACGGGGTCGCCGCCTCCGTTGGGCAGCAGCACCAGCGCGGTATCCGAGCAGCCCAGGCAGGCAAGTCCATAGATAGCCCTGTCGCCCTTAGCCGGTTTCGAGAGGCTGATGGCGAGTTTCGAATTGTCCATACGTGGTGGTTTCTTTCCCCTGTGACATGCTGCGAGGGTTGTGGCGGCTAGCGCCAGTGTGAGTATTGTCTTGACTTTCATCTTTCTATTCATTATTTCAGATGCAAAACTACAACTATTTTTTGGAAGCACCAAATATTGAATCGTAAAATAATTAAAAAAATAGGTGATATATTTTGTAGTGTCTCGATTTTGCATTACCTTTGCAACCGTTTTTGGGGATCAACATCCCCTCGTCCTGCCACACACGCCGGATGATGAAAAGAAATAGGACCAACTCAAGAATTATATGCAACAAGAGAATATGACAGACAAGACAAATACACACGCTCTCCCGGCATGGACCGAGGTAGAGTATACCGCATTATGCAAAACCCCGTACCTGTTAACCCCATTCTTCATCCCTAAGGAGGCGAAGTGCTTCACGTGCCGCGAAGATGGCACGAGGGAGGAAGAAAGAATGGTTTTCCTCGTTTTCAAGTCTACTGCAGCCCCTGCTGATGCCGAATGGGAAGATGATCCTGTTCCGGGCGAGATGTGGGTGCGCGCGCTGGGCGATGATGATGAGGAGATTGAGCCTGCCAAGGTGATTTACCTGGGTCAGGACATCGAGGATTTCATCCGTGTAGCCGCTGAGGACGACCAGACCATCACCTTCGATTTCTGGTGGCGCTACGGCGAGGTGAAGGTGGAGAAGGCTGAGAAGACGGATGACGGATTCGTATGCCGCAAGGATGATTTCGGCGATGACGGACTGGCTGTTACCCTGATTCCTGAGGACGGCGGCAATCCGGTTGTCCTCCGTCTTCAGATTCCTTATATCGGTTTCTCGCTCTACGATGCCGAGGGCAACAAGGTGCATGGCGAGCTGAGCATTCCGCAGGATAAGGTAGATGACTACACCTACGAATTTGTGGGCGATGACAACAACGACCGTTTCACCCTTCAGCTCGACAGCAACAGGCTGGTTTACATGTGTGTATTGCGCCATGAGGACCATCAGCTGGTGGTTCGCAACCAGCGCGACCGTCTTTCGGTAGTAGATCAGATTCCTACCGAGGGCAAGCTTTCTGAGTTGCTGATGAACACGAATTCTGCGCTCATCAAGAACAGAAATCACCGTTGGCGCATTCAGATTGAGGGCACCACGCTGTCTCACGAGGTTGAGTTGAATGTAGATGCGGCATCTCTGGTAGCTTTTGCTGAGGAGCAGATGCAGAAGGGCATGGAGATTGACGAGCTGGGGCAGCATCTGATGGCACTGGAGCAGAAGTATCATTTCCAGTGGTTCTGGCTGAGTGAGGACGACTGGAGTCATGACAATCCGGTGTTCGACATGTTCATGAAGCAGCTTTGTGCTTTTTCGTATGTCAGTCAGAATCCTGTTCAGGCAGATGCGTTGATGGCAAGGAACTACAAGCGTAAGATTCGCCGTTACAGCAGTATGCTGAAGGCTCACAAGCGTGGCGAGTTGAATCTTTTTGAGGAGAGTGATGAGGTGCGAGCCGAGTATCTCCGCATCTTCCAGGGTTTCCACCAGCCTTTCGTAGAGGCCTTTGAGAAGAAGGAAGAGGAATAATCTTTAAAGTTTTATCCCTCACATCCCTCACTTTTTCTCTTCTTAAAACACTAATCACTTGATAATAAAGGAATTATCCATTTAGGAAAGCGTGATGGATGGATAAAATGTTTACAATATCCATCACGCTATCCATCACTAATAGCCTTCATCTATCACGTTTTTCAGCTTATCTTCTTGCAAAAAGCAAGAAGATCTTTGCAGAATATGGTTATGGGACCTGGCGAAAACGGACCACACGTTGTGCTGCGCTGGCTCACGGATATTACAGCGTCGGGTTACAGATATTACAGCGTCGGGTTACAGATATTACTGCGTCGGGATACAGATATTACTGCGTCGGGATACAGATATTACTGCGTCGGGATACGGATATTACTGCGTCGGGGTACGGATATTACTGCGTCGGGGTACGGATATTACTGCGTCGGCTAGCGCAGACGTATCCGTAGGCTTATTGAGACGGCTGAATCAGCTAACTGAGACGGCTGAATTCGCTGACAGAACTACTTGAGTTAGCAAACTGAACTACTTGAATAGCCCGACCGGGATAAAAACAAAGCGGGCGGACATCTTCTCACGAAGAAGGCCGCCCTGTTTCATAATTAAACTTTGTTTTGCATTAAAGAAATGCAATGCTTGAGCAAAAATATTTTTATTTCTCTATCAGTCCCTCTACATACTTGCAGAGGATACTGATGCCCTTGAGGTTTTCGCCACCCTGCGGAATGATGATGTCAGCATAGCGCTTGGTGGGTTCGATAAACTGCTCGTGCATCGGCTTCAGGACCTTGAGGTATCGGTCTACCACCATCGATACGGTGCGACCCCTGTCGATGGTATCACGCTGAATGTTGCGTATCAGGCGCTCATCAGCATCGGTATCCACGAACACCTTCAGGTCCATCAGGTCTCTCAACTTCTTGTCCACCAGCGTCATGATGCCTTCGATGATCACAACCGGTTTGGGGTCAACGTGAACAGTTTCCGGTTCACGGTTGCATTTGATATAACTATAGGTGGGTTGCTCTATCGCCTTGCCAGCACGCAGATCAGCGAGCTGCTGGTGCAAAAGCTTCCAATCGAATGCCGACGGGTGGTCGAAGTTGATCCGATGACGTTCTTCCTCGGTCATCTGCGAGGTATCGTTATAATATGAATCGAGGGGCACCACAGCCACATAATGAGGCGGCAGCACTTCTACGAGTTTCTTCACCACAGTAGTCTTGCCGGAGCCTGTGCCTCCCGCAATGCCAATAACGGTCACTTTATCTTTCATATTCTTTCTATAAGATTTCATCAAACATCTTGCGGTAGAATTCAGCCTTCTTCTCCACTGCCATAGGATAGGCACGGGAACTGGAGGGCATGCGGTACAGACGGAGTCTGCGGCCCTCGAACTGGAATTCTGCATAGCCTCCCATCTCAGGCTTTTCCTTGATGCCAAAGTGTTCTGAAAATACCTTCGTGGCAAGCTGGCCGGCTGTAAGCACCGCCCTGCAATGGGGCAGCTGGCGGAGCATGCCGTCAAGATCGGCGGGCTGCACGATCTGCAGGTCCTTGTCGGATGCCGTATTCTTGGTACGTATCACCTGCTGTGCGGTATCATAGATGGCGACGCCCTTCTCCCCGAGAAATTTCTTAATAGCATCGAGGCGGTAGGTCTTCTTCTCTACATCCACGAAATGGAACTTATCCTGGAAGTAGATAATCCCGAATATCCTCCACATATCATTCTGGAAGTTAGGATAATACCAGGGCATGCACCACCGCTTTTCTGCAGGCGGAAACGTGCCGAGCATCAGCAACTTGGCATTGCCCGGCAGCCACGGCTCAAAAGGATGATTCTCAACCATTCAACTGTTAACTATAAACTCTTAACTATCAACTAAATCAAAGCTTTTCCTTCACCAGGTACATCACTACCGGCAGGTGATCGCTGTAGCCGTTAAGCCATCTGCCGCCTGCCTTGGTACGCAAAGGAGCACCCTTGTACTGACCTTCCTGCTGGATGAGGTAATCGCGGCGGAAGATGTGGTTCTTCCAGAACTTCAGAGAACTGTAGTCCTTGTTCTTACTATCCCTGTTCAGGAGATTAGGCGTGATGACTATCTGGTCGAAGAGATTCCATGAACCACTGTAGAACAGGGTTCCCTTGCCCTCCTTGGCCAGGATGTTGTACCATGGATTGTACATATCATCGGCACCCACCTCGCTGATTTCAGCCTTCGCCTTCAGCACCTTGTGCATGCTGGCGTTGGTAGGATCATCGTTCATATCACCCATCACGAACACTTTCATCGCTGGGTTCAACTTCAGCAAACTGTCTTTTACAGCCTTGGTCTGGCGTGCTCCGCTCTCGCGATAGAACGAAACGGAGAAACGGCTTGGCCAGTGGCATACGATAACCGCCACATCCTCGCCCGCCAGTTCACCGCGAACGGTGAGGAAACCACGGGTCTTGTAGGCAGAATCCTTGGCGAGTTCCTGTACGTAAGGCACCAATCGGGTGTTCTTCACCGTGAAGAGTGCCGGATTATAGAGCAGCGCACAGTCGATGCCTCGCTTATCGGGACCCTCGATATGGCAGAACTGCATGTTTCTTGCCTTGAGAGGCGGCTGTGCGGTGAGATCTTTCAGCACGTTGGCATTCTCAACCTCAGCCAGACCGATGAAGGCACAACCCACGTTAGGCAGCACATCGGTACCCATGTCGGCAAGTGCACGCGACATATTCTTGAGTTTATTGGTATATTTCATACCATTCCATCCCTTAGCAGGGAGATACTCATAATCATTCTTACCGGCATCATGGCAGGTATCAAAGAGGTTCTCCTGATTGTAGAAACCTACAGCATACACTTGAAACTGCCTGTTGCCTGAAGTCTGCGACTTCTTTTTCTGTGCCGTAGCGCCCAGCCCAATCATGAGGAGGGCAGCCAGCAAGAGCAAATATTTTCTCATACTAATATTAATTATTAATGTATACCTAATTATATATATTCACCTTAACGCGGTGAGGTAACAGGCAGCAAAGATACCTAAAAAACCGGAAATATCTCCATGAAAACGAATATTTTTTCAGATTTCATGCATTTTTAACATAAATAAATTCATTTTTCAAAAAACTTTTTGTTACTTTGCAGCATTAAACACATTGAATCGGAACAGAAGACACAAGACCAGGGACCACGGTAAGTCCCCTTATCGCCTAAACAAGACCTAGCGGGACATATATCATCACTGCTCAAAAAGACTGCTGTTGCCGGTTTATTAATACTTAATACATATAAACTATGCAGAAGAAAGTAAACTTAGCAATGTTAGCGCTCTTCTCGTGTTCATTGGCTATGGCTCAGAACGAAAAGACTGACCAGAACATAGCCCAGGGACTCGACGAAAATGCTTTCACCTTCTCCGAGGCACAGTTGGGCGAGGACGATGACATGTCATCCAATGTCACCATTCTCAATTCTACCAGCAACGTATACGCGAGTCAGGCAGGTTACCTGTTCTCGCCAGCACGTTTCCGCTACCGTGCCTTCAACCAGAAGTACAACGATGTCTATATCAACGGTGCTTCCATGAACGATATGGAGACCGGACAGTTCCGTTTCTCCAATATCGGCGGTTTGAACCGATTCTCCAGAAACGTAGACTTCGCCCTGCCTTTCGAAGCCAACGGCTATTCGATGACGGGCATGGCAGGCTCCAACAACTATGATTTCCGTGCCGGAAGCATGCAGGAAGGCCAGTATGCCAGCGTAGGTGTTGCCAACCGCAACTATACTCTGCGCGGACTCTACTCCTACTCCAGCGGATTCAACGAGAAGGGATGGGCCATTACAGCCGGTCTCACCTACCGCTGGGCTAACCAGGGATACGTAGAGGGAACCATCTACAATGCCCTCTCCTATTTCTTCGGTGTACAGAAGAAGTGGATGAACGGCCACTCGCTGAGCTTCTCCACATGGGGTAACCCGACAGAAAGAAGCACCCAGGGAGCATCTACCGACGAGGCTTACTGGCTGGCAAACGACTACCAGTATAACCCATACTGGGGATACCAGAACGGACACAAGAGAAACTCACGCATAGTGAACGACTTTGCCCCTTCGGCTATCGCTACATGGGACTGGGAAATCAACGACCAGATGAAGCTCACCACATCGGTGTTCGGAAAATACTCTATGTACAAGAGCACCAAGCTCAACTACAACAACGCAGAGAATCCACAGCCAGACTACTGGAAGAACATGCCATCAGCCAGCTACTATGTATGGGGCGACTACAAGAACGGCAACAACATGTATACCTGGGAAAACTGGAACAACGCCGTAAACTACTGGCAGGCAAGCAAGGCAAACCGACAGATTAACTGGGACCGCCTGTATTATGCCAACCAGCAGGCAGCCAAGAACGGACAGGATCTGCTCTACTATGTTCAGGCTAAGCACAACGACAACCTGACCCTGAGCCTGTCATCCGTTCTGAACACCAAGCTGACCAAGAAATCGAACCTGGCTACGGGTATCATGCTCGGAAAGAGTACCAACCAGCACTATCAGACACTGGAAGACATGCTGGGCGGTGCCATCTTCCACAACATCAACACCTATGCCCTGGGCGATTATCCTAAGACCGACCCACGTGTGCAGTACGACCTGAACACAGCCGGTCCTAACAACACAGGCAAGCTGGTTTACGAGGGCGACAAGTTCGGTTACGACTATCGCATCGACGTGGACAAGGCAAACGCATGGAGCACCTATACAGCCGAATTCTACAACATGAAGGCGATGCTGAGCGGACGTATCGGATATACCGGAATGAACCGCCGAGGCTACATGCGCAACGGTATGGCACCGAATAACAGTCAGGGCAAGAGCGGCACAGCCAACTTCCTGGACGGTGGTGTAAAGGGAAGCCTGAACGTGGATATGGGCAGAGGTCATGCCTTCAGCATCGGAGCCGGATACGAGTTGCGTGCACCGATGGCAAACACAGCCTTCATTTCGCCTGAAATCAGCAACGACTTCGTGACTAACCTCAAGAACGAGCGCATCTTCAGCTCTGAATTCAGCTACCAGTATCGCAACGCATGGCTGAGTGCCAACGTGAGCGGATACTACAGCCGACTGGAGAACGTTACGGAATGGCAGAACTTCTACAACGATGATGAGAACTCATTCACCTACGTGAGCATGACCGGACTGAAGAAGGAATACTATGGTGTAGAGGTGGGCGCTAAGATCAAGCTTACATCATGGCTCGACCTGAAGACTCTGGGCGCTATGAGCGAGGCAAAGAACATCAACAATGTAAACGCCGTATACATGCTCTCAAAGAGTGCTGAGGTTTACCAGGACAAGGCTTACGTGATGAATATGCGCGAGAGTGGCACACCGCTCACAGTGGGAAGCATCGGTCTCGATGCCCACGTAAACGGATGGTTCGTCAACCTCAATGCCAACTACTACGACCGCATCTACCTCTCTTATTCTCCAAGCTACAGATATGAGAAGGTGCTGACCAACCGCCAGGCTGCCCACAAGGCATTCCCTGAAATCTTTGCTCCTACTACACTCGACGGTATGAGCTGGACTGAGGATGCTGTAGCCCAGGAGAAGGGTCACGGAGGATGGATGGTTGACCTGAGCATAGGCAAGAGCGTGAGACTGAAGAAGGGTTCTCTCAACTTCAACCTCATGATTACCAACCTGCTGAACAACCAGACCATCGTAACAGGCGGATATGAGCAGAACTCACGTTCAAGCTATACACTGGATGCTAACGGCAACGTGAAGAATCCACGCCTCTACCAGTTCTCTAAGAATCCTAAGAAGTATTACACCTGGGGTACCAACGGCATGTTCCAGGTATCTTACAGATTCTAAAGAGCAGTTTCTCTTTAACATAAAGAACAGGGAGTAATCCCGTTTCTCTATAACAATAAAAAGAAAGAACAATGAAAAAGATAAAATTCATAGCATTGGCATTCCTGGCACTGACTCTGGGGTCGTGTATGGGCGACGGTTATGCTGACCCAGACCTGACCGAGAAGGTGCCTGCATCTCCATGGGGCAACAACAGCCTGAGGGAGAAGAATGTGATCAGCATAGCAGATTTGAAGACCCAGTTTGCTACGATTATCAACAGCGACAATGGCTACAAGCTGATTGAGAAGGACATGATGATCAAGGCGGTAGTGACGGGCAATGATGTCAGTGGCAATATCTACAACCAGGTGAGCGTACAGGATGCATCCGGCGCAATCATCATTGCCATCAACGGAAGTGGCCTGTCAGGTTATCTTCCTGTTGGTCAGGAGATTCTCGTAAACCTGAAGGGTCTCTATATCGGAAGTTACAAGAAGTTGCCTCAGATTGGCGGTGTGAATACCAAGCTCTCAGATGGAAGTCTGGGTATAGGAAAGATAGAGCGTGCCATCTGGAACGAGCACTTCAAGATTCTGAACCCTGGCGAGGCGGATGCAAGCACGGTAGTGCCAGAGGAGTTTGACCTGACAAAGCTTACTGATGCAGCCTATATGGAGGCTAGCGTGTGCAAGTTGATGACCCTGAAGAAAGTGAAGTTTGCTTCTGCCAACGGTACAAACGTATGGGCGCCAGATGATACCAATACGAGTCTGGAACTGATTGATGCAGAAACGGGCAAGAAGATCAGCAGCAGCAATCTGGTAGTGCGCAACTCAGGTTATTCTAAGTTTGCCAACGAGGTGGTTCCACAGGGTGTATTCGATATCACCGGTATCTTCACCCGATTCGGCAACACCTGGCAGATTGTGATTCGCAGCACGGATGATCTGAGGGCATCAGAAACAGGCGGTACATTGGAGAAGCCTTATACCGTGGCTCAGGCACTGGAGAAGATCAATGCCGGTACAGCAGGCGATGCTAAGGTTTATGCTACCGGTATCATCGTAAAGGTGAAAGATGTAGATACAGGCACGTATGGTAATGCTACATTCGTTATCTCTGACGACGGTAAGGATACAGAAGGCAAGACTCTCGATGTATTCCGTTGCTTCAACATCGATGGTGCAAAGTGGACAGAGGAAACCAAGGGTATCCTTGTACCAGGCAAGAAGGTGGTTGTATCAGGCACCCTGCTTGATTATAACGGCACCAAAGAGATCAAGGGTGGCAATCTCATCTCTATCAAGTAATTACTGATTATCAAAATAGTAACAATATTTAAAAAGACAATAATATGAAAAAGTATATATTTTCAGTTTTGATGGCGGCAATGGCTGCCTTCACATTCAGCAGCTGCGAGGATGTGCCAGAACCTTACACACAGCCTACCAAGCCTGATGCTCCAAGTGCTGGCGAGCCTAAGGGTACAGGTACTGCTGCAGATCCATTCAACATTGCCGGTATCATTAAGTATATCGAAAATGGCGGTAGCGCAGATCAGGAAGTTTACACCAAGGGTAAGGTGGTATCAGTTAAGGCAGGCAGCTTTGATGCCAGTTTTGGTAGTTTGAAGTATTATATTTCTGATGATGGTACTACGGCTAACCAGTTCTATGTTTACAATGGCTATGCTGGTCCAAATCGCACAAAGTTTTCAGGCGAAGATGCTCTGAAGCCAGGCGATGAGGTTGTTATCTGCGGTAAGGCTAAGAACTACAGCGGAACCAACGAATATGATACAGGTAACTATCTTGTATCTCTCAATGGTAAACCAACAAGTGGGTCTACAACCCCTGATACTCCAGCTGACGGTTACATCAATGAGACATTCAGCAAGAGCTTCGGTTCATTCACAGCCAAGACCATTAAGGGTACAGCATGGGTTATCGACTCTTACGGCTATGCCAAGGCTACAGGTTACGATAATGCCTCTAAGATAACAACTCCTTCAGAAAGCTACATTGTTTCTAAGGCTATCGACCTCTCTGCATCTAAAAGCGCGACATTGGAGTTCTCTTACATTCTCCGCTACGTTACAAAAAATGGTACAGCCGTTGAGGGAGTAAAGAATCAGGTTCTCATCACAGACAATTACACTGGTGACCCAGCTACAACCAAGTGGACAGACATTACAGGCACAATGAAGGAAGGCACAGACTGGGCGACCTGGGAAACATACAAGCACGACCTGTCAGACTTCAAAGGTAAGAAGAACGTAGTTATCGCTCTCCACTATGCCTGCGCAGCTTCATCTGGAACATGGGAAGTAAAGAATCTCTCAGTGAAAGAGGCTACAGGAGGAACTCCAGACACTCCATCAAAACCTGATACTCCTGCTACAAAAGACGGCATTACCATCGATGGCACCACCGTTACATTGAGCAATGCGGCAGCCACAACCACGGGTGCCAGCGTAGAGCTGGATCTCAACGCAGCAGGTTTGGTGAACGAGGCAGCCGTAGAAACCGTGAAGTTCTCAGATGGTTCCACCGTAAACTTCGATGCCAACGGTCAGAATAATGGTCCTAAGTTCTACACCAAAACCAAGGGCGTTCGCGTATATGCCAACAACAAGCTCATCTTCAAGGGCATCAAGAAGATTAAGCAGATTGTGATGACCTGCGACAGCTACAACGGCACCAACTACGTGGGCAATGCCACAGCCACCATCGAGTTCTCAGGCACCACAGCCACCTACACCAACCTCTTTACAGAGACAACAGGCGGCGGTGTTCAGCTTCGCGTGAAGACCATCAAGATAGTTTATGCGGAGTAAAGCGCTAATTCTCAAATATTTCTTAAAAAGAAGAGGAAAAATTTGGTGGTTTCAGGAAAAAAGCGTAACTTTGCAGCCTGAAATTGATAACAGGCTATAATGGGCATGCCCCGATAAGGGACACGAAATGATGCAGCAAGCATCCCCATGACGTCTAATTTTAATAACCCAATAAAAATAAAAAAAGAAAAATGAAAAAAGGTATTCATCCAGAGAATTATCGTCCTGTAGTATTCAAGGATATGTCTAACGGCGATATGTTCCTCTCTCAGTCTACATGCAAGACTAACGACACTGTTGAGTTCGAAGGCGAGACTTATCCAGTTGTTAAGATTGAAATCTCTAGCACATCTCACCCATTCTACACAGGTAAGAGCAAGCTCGTTGATACAGCGGGTCGCGTAGACCGCTTCATGAACCGTTACGGCAAATTGAAGAAGTAATAATATACCTTTTTTATAAGGATATATTTATTATCGCAAAGATACTGAGTGCATTCCAGCGTAGTTGCATATACGTAGGAATGCACTTTTTTTCTCTATTCTATCCTCATGCAATCGATTTCTACATAATTATATAGAAAGTACTTAATCTTTAACTTCAAAACATTATCGAGAATTATGAAGCATACTAAGTTTTTTATCTTCGCACTCGTTGCTGCGATGACGTTCTCTGCCTGCGGCACTGACGATACCCTGCAGTTCTATTTTCCTGAAAACGGTGGTAATACCGGTGGCGGTAATACAGGTGGCGGTAATACCGGAGGTGGAAGCACAGGTGATGGCAGTTTGGGAGATAATACTCCAGGAGTATCTACCAACAAGGCTAACCAAAATATGAATATGCCTACAGCCATTATGCCTGAGGTTGTAAAGAATGCCATCAATGGTCTGGAATTCCCTAAGATTAAAGGCGGTTCAAGCTATGTGGTTACTCACATGGCAGATAATGCAGTTAACTTCAGTTCTGAATGGGACGACAATCTCCAATCACAGCGCTGGACTTGCTACTTCTATTGTGAAAGCAACAAAGGAGGTAACGTGGGACGTTTAGGAGATTATATCAATGACCCAGACTTGGCTAAGTATTACCCAGGAATTACAGAATTTGCAGAAACACCATACAAAAACTCAGGCTATGATCGCGGACACCTGATAGCATCTGATGAGCGCCAAGTTTCAGCTGTATCAAACAAACAGACTTTCTATTTCACCAATATGCAGCCACAATATTCTACCTTTAACCAATCTAAAGGTATTTGGTTTGCAATGGAACAGCAGAACTTAAAGCAAAACATCTCAGGAAGAGATACGCTATTCGTAGTGAAGGGTGGCACTATTGAAAATGGAAACGTAATAGAATATGTTAAAAACAGAAGCCATATCAAACCATCAGAGTACGTAAAGCAACCTCATGATGGATATATCCCTGTGCCAAAATATTTCTTTGTAGCATTCCTGGAAAAGAAATATAATAAAGACACTGACAGTTTTAAATACAATGCTTTCGGCTACTGGTTCCTTCACGAGGACAAGGTATTTGATAAGAAGAACGATAAGCTCGGCAAATATGTCGTAAACATCAAGACGCTGGAAGACAAAACCGGCATCGACTTCTTCTGTAATCTCCCGGATGAAATAGAGAAGGATGTGGAAAACGTAGATACAGAAGTCATCAAGAAACTTTGGGGCTTTAAATAAATCAGGCTATATACAAACAAAGAAGAGGGTGTGTCATAAGTTTATGATTCACCCTCTTCTTGTTGTTGAAGTTGTTGAAAGAGATAGGATATGTTGTTGGAAAAGATAGGATATGTAGTTGAGATAGTTAGTATCTTCGGTCGCACAACAGCTGTTGTGCGCTTGCATAACAGCTGATATGCGCATGCACAACACCTGTTGTGCAAGCGGTGGTCAACTGTTATGCACCAACTATTATCCAGACTTATGACACCCCCGTTTCTTGGTTTATATCATCATCTTCTTGGCAACTTCTTGATAGCATGTGGCATGAATGCCCTACCGGTAGCCTTACCGAAGCTAGAAGCTACGGAATCGGTTGCAGCAGAACGGGTCTTCTTACGGGCTCCACTCGGATTGTAGCGCACTAAATCGATCTGCATCACATCACCCTTAGCCTTACCTGTTCCTATCATATAACCATAGAACACATCCTGGCCCCTTTCATCACCCAGATAGAAACCATACTGCTTAGCACCTGCATCCATCACATAGGTAGCACCAGAATCATTATAACGGATATAAATATCACCATTCTTATCGATGTACCAGGCAAACTTCAGGGTCTGGGTTTCATTGCTTCCATCATCGGCATAATCCACTTCTACACCATTACCGCTGAGCGAGTTAACCTTATCACCCGCCTGATAGAACGTCATCTCGGCATTGAAACTGTAGTTATTGCGAGACTGGCCGTCCTCAGCAAGTTCAGAGAGCATCACAGAGCCTCTCCAGTCGCCTGTAAGAGTCTGAGCCTCCTTCAGCAGGTAACCATCCTGAGAGCCGTTAGAACCGTTGTTCCAGTCGCCCTGATTCCATCCCCAGCCACCATGATTATAGTCATCATACCAGTAATAATCATCATGCCAATAATCATCATCATCACATGAGGTGAATGAGAAAGATGCTGCGGCTATCGCCATCCACATCCATATCCGATTAAACTTTTTCATATCTTGTTTCCTTTCTTCAAACTAAATTCCTTATTGCCTTACTTCACTACAAAACGGCGAACAGGCTTCTGATTATCATCTGCCACCTTAACATACTCTACAGAATCCTTAGCTCCGCGAGAAACAATCTGGGTGTTCTCCAAGCCCGAATGCTGCTTGCTGTAGCCCCAACCGTCATCGTAGTCCCAATCGTAGCCCCAGTCATAATCGCGCCAGTTATAGCTGTAAGAATCGCGATAAAGCTCGAAATAAGCACGGTTGCCATTATCAGCATCTACATATCCAGAGAACTTGCGGTCGCCCAGAGCATAGTCGTAAATCACAACATCGCTACCCTCATCAAGAAGAGTGATATAGATGTTTCTGTTGCGTACTGTCCAGGTAATACGGTTTGCTATATAATTGTTGCCATGCCAGTAATTTCTCTCAAAGTAATCGATCCAATAGCCTGTACCGGAATAGATGCCATCATTCTGGTCGAATCGGATTACCGAGTAGAGGGGATTGTGATTACCATATTTACCATATTCTACCAACATATTACCCTTCCATGTACCATCGAGGGTGTATGCAATATCAGAATCATCATCACATGAGGTGAATGAGATACTCATCAAAGCTATGAAAGCCATTGTGAGAAGAGTAGTAAACTTTTTCATATCAATTTATCAGTTAAGTTATTTATATCCTTATATCTTCTAATTTATTGAGCTCTTGAAGAACAGCATTCTTTCTTGAACCCGATGCAAAGGTAGTGGATTTCTCGTCTGCATCAAAGGGGAAAAGGATACAAACTGAGGGGGAAATCCCTATTCTTTCAAAAACAGCCGCCTTTTTGATAATATTGTATCAAAGTTTTAACACTTTCTTAACACATCGTATCGATATTTTTCGTATCTTTGCATCATAAATAAGTAAT
>NZ_JAPDUQ010000014.1:0-1036 GCF_026015465.1 Segatella copri | reverse complement strand
AGGTAAGCAATTATCTTTCGCAACAATCAACCGCTTTAGATCCAATCATATGATTAAATGCATCGACTTTTATTTTGATGCAGTCGTCTCCATATTGGTTGAAAAGGGCGTGATTAGTCTGGAGGAACAATATGTTGATGGCACTAAGATAGAGTCGAAAGCAAACAAGTACACGTTTGTATGGAAGAAGACTGTGGAAAAGAACAGGGCTAAGCTCTTGGAAAAGACCTCTGCTGCATTGGCTCAGATAAAAGAACAAATTCGCCTGAATGGCGGGAGTGACATTAAGGAAGAAGACAGCGAGCCAGCCACTTCCGCCAAGGATGTAGAGAGAAGTGCACGTTTGTGTGAGAGGCAAGCTAAGAACCTTCCTAAGGCAAAGCTTACAGGAAGAGAGAAGCAAAAGCTAAATACTCAGATAGATCACTTGTTCAAAGCCTCGGACAAACTGTGCGAGTATGAAAAATCACTGGATATACTGGGCGAGAGAAACAGTTACTCCAAGACTGATCCCGATGCGACCTTCATGCGCCTCAAGGAAGATGCCATGAACAATGGGCAGACAAAGCCTGCCTATAACCTTCAAATTGCGACAGAGAATCAATATTGGACGAATTTCGCCCTTTATCCCAATCCAACAGACACCCTGACCTTCAAGCCTTTTTTGGATAAGTACAAGAAAAGATATGGAAAGCAATCCAAGAGCGTCACCGCAGACTCAGGGTATGGCTCGGAGGAGAACTACGAGTACCTAGAGATGGAAGAAATGATGGGTTATGTAAAGTACAACTGGTTTCACAAGGAACAGCATAAGCCTTTCAAGGAGGATGCCTTCAACCAAGCGAACTTCTACTACAACAGGGATGATGACTATTATGTCTGCCCCATGGGACAACACATGGAACCTTGTGGACAACGGCAAACGAAAAGTGACTCCGGCTATGTGTCTGTCATTACATTATATAGAGCACAACGATGTGATGGATGTCCGCTTGGAAGTCTCTGCAAGAAATCCAAAGGCAACAGAACCATATAT
>NZ_JAPDUQ010000013.1:0-1140 GCF_026015465.1 Segatella copri | reverse complement strand
CCTCAGTTCGGGATAAGAAATAGTGCCTAAAAAAGTTGGTAATCTCCGATATTTTTTGTATCTTTGTAGTTGAAATCCAATTAGTTACAAACATAAAAAGATATCATTATGGAGATTACCAAGGACAAAGTTACAGAATTATTTTGTATTATTGATGAATTTTACAAAGTTTTTGATGCTGAAAATGCAGGAAAATTGCTTTTGGGTGAAGATGGAGTAAAGCGCAGACGACGTAAAGCCTCTTTATCTGATAGTGAAATCATGACGATTTTGCTGTATTTCCATTTCGGCTCGTTCCGAAACTTCAAGCATTATTACCTATTCTTTATTAGAGGAACTTTGAAGTCATATTTTCCAAATGCGGTGTCTTATAACCGTTTTGTAGAACTTGAAAGTCGCGTATTCTTCCCTCTCATGTTCTTCCTGAATCTCCGTGCTTTTGGCAGATGTACAGGTATAACCTTTGTTGATTCAACCATGATACCAATATGCCACAATCTCAGGCGTTATGCCAACAAAGTGTTCAAAGGCATTGCCACAGACGGAAAGGGAACAATGGGATGGTGTCATGGGTTCAAGCTACATCTGGCTTGTAATGATAGAGGTGAGATAATTGCTTTTGTTCTCACTGGTGCAAACGTCAGCGACAAAGATCCAGCGGTATTCGATGTGTTGGCTAAACGTCTGTATGGCAAGCTGTTTGCTGACAAAGGCTATATCTCGCAAAAACTCTTCGATTCGCTTTTTGAGGAAGGCATCCAGTTGGTAACAGGACTGAGAGTGAACATGAAGAACAAACTAATGCCGTTCTATGACAAGATGATGCTACGCAAAAGATACATCATTGAAACGATTAATGACCTGTTGAAAAATACGGCTCAGATAGTACATTCACGTCACAGGTCTGTTGCGAATTTCATCATAAATATTATTTCTGCATTAGGGGCATACTGTTTCTTTGACAACAAGCCCAAGGCACTTACTGGATACGTTATCGAAGATACGAAACAGCTTAGTCTTTTCTAACATTGCATATTTTACAGGAGGATTTTGTCTCAGCAACCATCCAAGATATATAGATGGTTGCCAAGCCTCTGTATCCCTTATATAAAAACATTATAAAGCCTTTAGATAGAGTTC
>NZ_JAPDUQ010000012.1:0-1675 GCF_026015465.1 Segatella copri | reverse complement strand
GTAAATATCAATCAAAACATTCGTTTTTCTCAATAATTTTTAGTACCTTTGTATGGTAAATAATAAGGTAAACGATATGTTTGAACAGCAACAAAATACAGGGAAAAGTGCGTCTTTGGCAGAGAAATATGCCAATGTGCGAGGTCAGGTTGCCACTGCTGTGGAAAGAGCAGATCTCGCAGAACACGCATTGGATGCCGAGCGTGCTTCTCGTCAACAGTTGATTGACGAAGAAGTGGCTCGACAGGTTGCTGCTGCAAAAGAACGTATCAGGCTAGAGGTGGAAGCAGAACTTGCAGAGCAAAAGAAAGCTTTGGAATCTCGTAAGCAGGAACTTGATTCCCGTGAGAAGGAGATAGTTAAGAAGGCAGACACCATAGTACAGAATATAGAGGAGCGTGCAAACAAGCGCATAGCTGAACTTCGAGCAAAAACAGAGAAAACAGCATTGACAAGATTGGCTGACATGTTTGAGACCTTCCTTCAAGCTTTTATAGCTGTGATGGACAAGGATTCGGCAAAAGGTCAGGAATTGCTTGCTAAGTATCGGCAGGCTGCCGAGGAAACGCAAACGCTTCTAAAGGAAGAAATTAAGGAAAAACTTGCAAAGGC
This sequence comes from Segatella copri, assembly GCF_026015465.1. Lineage (GTDB taxonomy): Bacteria > Bacteroidota > Bacteroidia > Bacteroidales > Bacteroidaceae > Prevotella > Prevotella copri_E. The sequence continues at coordinate 1,063 of NZ_JAPDUQ010000012.1, read as the reverse complement.
AGAAGCCAAGAACAAGGCTAAGACAGATCAGGTAGCCTCGCTTGTGCGGATGTTGTTTACTCAAAAACGTGAGCGTATTGTCTTTACCCCAGAGCAACGTGAAAGTTTGTATGAGCGAGCAATGCAATCTTTGAATCTCACTCCAGAAACCAAGAAGGAGTTTGAGAGATGTCGTGACTATTGCCGTGATTACAGGCAAAAGCAGGAAACCCTTAAACTGTTGAAGAGCGATGGTCAGAAGAAAGGGCATGGTAGAAATAAACTTCCGGCCAGCTTGCCTCGCTTAGTGGAACAAGTGATTTGGCCTGATTGTTATGAAGGACATGAGGATGAATATGACGTGGTGGGCAAAGATGTACAGGAGTTTGTTCTGCCTGCTCCTGCACCATATGTTGTCCAACCAGTCGTTCGTCCGGTTGTGAGGAGAAAGGATGATCCGGATGGTCCGACAGAACAGGCGGATTGCTATGAAGGTCTCTTTTGGAAGAGTTATGCTACTCCAGAGTTGATTGCTAAGATAGAAACAGGAAAGTTTGTGCTACATCAGCCGTTCAATCGACAGATAAAGAAGATGAAACAGGATGGTCTTCCGATGGCTCCAGCCACTGTGGATGATTGGCATCAGGCAACATGTGAGATGCTGGAACCTTTGTATGAACTACAAAAGGAAAGGGTCTTTTCTAGCTCTTTGCTGGCTGGTGACGGAAGTCCTTTCCCGATTATCAATTGCGAAAAGCATAAGACGGTGGGGCATTACATGATTCAGTATCGCTCAGTGATAACAGGAATACCAATTTTCCTCGTCAACACCAAGAACAAGTGTGGTCGAGGTCAGGCTGATATCATGGACAATCTGAAGGATTGGACTGGCAATGTCTTTATGTGTGATGCTTACGCAGGATATGATTGGATGAAGAAGATAGAAGGTCTTATCCTATGTAGATGTGTGGCTCATGCTCGTCGAACGGCAGAACGGGCTTTGAAGGAAAATCCAACGTTGGCTCAGATAGCATTACTCTTCTACCAAGATGCCTATCTGGTAGAAGAGATAATAAAGAAGAAA
>NZ_JAPDUQ010000011.1:0-2499 GCF_026015465.1 Segatella copri | reverse complement strand
CGGTAAATCAGTTTTTTGAGTCCAATGGAGTACCTTACCATGTATTTGAGAAGTGGTACAAGAAAAAGTACCAGTCTCCCAATGTTGTTGAGTGTGTGGTCAAGGGGGCACCTGAGGCACCCAACGTGAATCAGGCAAATGCTAAACAAGTTACATCAACTGCAAGTGTATCTCCAGTCGAGGATGCGGTTGTCGTCAAGTATGTCAATATTGGACTTAGCAATGGTATGAAGATAGAGCATCATAATTTGAGTTATTCTAGTCTTCAAAGTTTCATCTCCAAACTTCAAGCCTTATGTTTAGCTTAAATGGTGCCGTAAAATATAAGTATATTCCCAACTATCAGGATATGCGTGGAGGTTATGACAAGTTATGTGGTGTTGTTCGCTCACTGGGAGAGGATCCTGATGATGGTACAGCCTACGTCTTTACGTCCAAAAATCAGAAGATAGTCAAGATAATCCGACATGAGCACAATGAGTGCCAAATGTATTTTCAGAAGTTCGACAAGAACATGAGCTTTGTTCGCTTGGAGTTTGAGGGCGTTGCTCCTATATATGTGCTGGAGTGGAAATATCTTGTGGCTATGCTGTCGTGCCCAGTCATCAAGAAGATTGGTCCGATAGAAATGAAATGTTATCAAGAAGTAGCATGACATACATCTTACAGTTAAATATACTAAATTTAGTGTATGGGATTTTAACTGTTTGTTTTATTTAATTTGTTGTGTATCAGTTATTTATAAGGTATTACAAGATGCGTTTTAGCATTGATGTGGCAGCCTGTGCAGGACTTAAAAAAGACTCACATAGGGTGGTATTACTAATCATGCCAAATGCGGTTTAATACTCTAAATTACTGAATATCAGATTGTTAAATTAGATTTATGAATTTTGTTATGTCTTATAATATGGGTACTTTTGCATCAGCAAATCGTTTCATATTATGGCAGAAATACATACAGACATAGATCGCATGATAATGCAAGCTCAGTATCTGTTGGCGATGAACCAATCGCCAGTGGATACTGACATGACAGATATGGAACGTAAGCAATATCAAGACCAGATAAAGGAACTCATTCAGACAGTCAAGACGCTTTTGGATGCCAATGTTACCTTGGGTGAAAAGCAAAAGGAGGCAGAGGCGAAAGCCCAGAAGTCTGATGCGAGAATTGCAGAGTTGCAAGCCCAAGTGGATAAACTCAACGGCGAGCTACAGGCTCGCCGCCGCAAGATACATGGCAAGAACAGCGAGAAGAAGTCTGGCGCAAAGTCTGGGGACAAAGGTAAAACCAAGGATGAGGCTGAGGATGACTATATAAATAATGGGTGTCAGCAGTCTAAGGAGTCTGAGGAATCTTCGGACGAAGAGTCTGATGAATCCTCGGAGGCAACCAATCCCAAGGGAGATTTGAGTAAGCGCCCAGACCACTATAACACCATGCAAGCTGAGACTTGTGTGGTTCATGAGTGTGACTTGGAAAAGGTCAAGGCAATGGGTTTGACCTTCTTGCGCTATACTCGCCCTGTGGACCAGTTTGACCGTATCAGCATGATTCGCCAAGACCGTTACCGCTATGTGTGGGTTCGTGATAAGGAGGGTAAGGAGTTCGCTTTCTTTATCCCTATGGATAAGGATGTAGAGCAACGCTCCTGCAAGTTTGTCGATGAGTCGAAGTATGACATGCCTACAGTCGTCCCTCATACGAGTGGTACAAGTTCCATGGTATCCGACTTGGTTGTCAATCGCTTTCAGTATGCGATAACGAGCGGACGTGAGATGTACCGCATGATTAATGAGAAGATGAAGATGTCAAAGATGTCTATCTTCAATTGGTTGCGTCATGGTGCAGAGTTTTTGGAGAATTGCTTGGAAACAATAAAAACATGGCTTCTAAAACCTGGTACCACAATCTATTGTGATGAGTCTTGGGTTGACACCAAGGTGACGGAAGCCAATGGCGAGGTTCATTACAGACGACGGTATATGTGGGTCATAGTCAATTTGACCACGAAGGTTTGTTATTATTTGTATGGTAGCAGGCGACAAGAGGTTATCAAAGAGTTTCTTGGCGACTTCAAGGGTACATTGATGACCGATGCCTATGCGGCTTACCTTTACTTCAATAAGTTGAAGGACTGCACTCATGTATGTTGCTGGTCGCACGTTAGAAGACTGTTTGTCTCAGCGAGTCGTGACTACAAGGATACCTTGGCACAGGCATTCATAGATTTGATCGGTATATTATATAAGGTCGAAGTTGAGAATCAAGTATTGGGTCGCACAGAAAAAGAGATAGTCAAGCATCGAGGTGAGGAATCCCTACCAGTGTTACACGACATCTATCAGCAAGCGACGGCACTGTTGAAACAGTTTGAGAAAAACGAGATTAAGCTCTCCGCTAAGTTGCAACAAGCCTTGATATATATGACCAAGCATTGGGAAGAGCTGATGGCATATACGAAGATAGGCAGCGTCTTGATAGATAACAACTGC
>NZ_JAPDUQ010000010.1:0-3032 GCF_026015465.1 Segatella copri | reverse complement strand
TCATAGGGGTTGGATGCTTACTATTTAGGCGTAAATATCGTAAGCGTCCAAAAACGGATTTGGTGATTTGAGAAAGATGATGTAACTTTGTCGCCAGTAATTTTAAACGTAAGTATAATGTACAGCGACAAAGACTTTCAGACATTCTGGTTCCGCTACAAGACGGAAGGGGAGCCACATGGAATTTCAATTAATTCCTTTTGTATTAACCAAGGTGTTCCATACAAGCAATTCTATGCGTGGTTCAAGAAGCATGCCAAGGATACTGTTATCCCTGTTGAAATAGAGGGAGCACCTACAGATGAAGAGACAGATGATGTTGAAGTCCCACCTCAGCCAGCATCCAAGCCAAAAGCAAAGAAGTCGAAGGGTGGCATACTCATTACCATCCAAACGACGGATGGTTTGTTTGTCAAGAAGGGTGGGCTTGACTATGCCGGCATGAAGGACTTAGTGTCTAGATTGGAGGGATTATGCTAAGGCTCTCAGGTCTTGACAACTTCTACTACTTACCCATGCTTCATGATATGAGGTACAAGGGGCCTCGTCTCTCTGAGATCATACGTAATATATATCATCGTGACCCTCTCAATGGTGACATCTATATCTATATGTCTCGTGATCGACGAACGATAAGGTTGTTTCAATATAAGCATCATGTCTATGCCCTTCACGAACGTACTTTCAGCAATGAATATCGATTTAAGAAAGTTGTACTTCGAGAAGGAGTTCCTACCTATAAGATGGATTGGAAAACCGTGATGATAGTATTGGAATCGCCTGTTATAAAGCAGATTAGAGTGTAATTCGTATTTAAGTATAATTAACTAATAATCAGATGGTTATGTGTTTTATAAATTTGCATAATTCAAATATTTTTTGTATCTTTGTACTGAAATACAAAGGTTATGGAATTAGACGAATTAGGCATAGATATAGAGGCACAAAACTGTCTCAATCAAATTCAGCAGGAGTCTTGGACTTCTGCTGACTATGACCCGTCCCAAGGTATGACAGGAGAAGAACTACATAACTTTTGTAAATTCTTGTATTCGCAGATTCAGTCCAAGGATGAAGAGATAAGCCGCCTTACTGCCAATATTAAAGAGTTGACGGATGAGGTTCGATTGTCTCGTCTTCAACAGCAAACATACAATGATGAAAACAAGGCGGTAAGTGCCAGCCATTCTCAAAAGTTGGATGTTGTGCTTCAGCAATTACAAGAAACCAGGCAAGAGCTTACTGATACAAAGAGAAAGCTGAAAACTGCTGAGACCCTGTTGGCAGATGCCAAAGAGAAGAATCGTCAGTTGGAAGCTGAACGAGAGAAGGATGCCAAGGAGCGTAAGGACTTGGAGAATGACATCGCTCTCCTTCGTTCTGATCTTTACAGTGGAACAAAGAGCCAGCAGTCAGGTCGTTCTGCGGAAGAGGTAGGAGCTAATGATGGCAGGGATGATTTCGATGGTACGGATGCATCTTTACCAGAGGCGAATCGTAAGGATGAAGTGTCCTCAGAGGCAAACTCTGATGGCGAGAAATCAGAGAAATCTCAATCCGGAGAGCCTAATAACTCTTCGGAAGACAGAGACTCTAGTAAAGGAACTCCGGGAACACCAACTCCTAAGACAATATATCATGGTCCTTCTCGTAAGGGTCGTACTTATAATAAGTATACAGTTGGTACGCCGATTATCCATAAGTGCGATTTGAGTCACTTGCCTGAAGGCGTAACTTATCATATCAAGAAGAATCCGAAGAAGGTACTTCATACAATAACTAAAGTAGAGGAACATTGGTTCGAGGAAGTTGTCTTGACTTATCCTGATGGTCATAAGGAAACGTATTTTATGCCTCAGGAGAATGATAAGAATGGCTACCTCTATGACGAGATTGTGCCTGGTACTCATGTAACATCAGACTTCTTGACGGAAGAAACATCGAATATGTATGACATGGCCTGTCCTGCTTATCGTGAGGTGAAAAACAGACTGTCCGAGATGGGATTGAAGACTCATCGCCAGAATCTGGCCAACTATGCGGATAAGGGCTATGAGATATTGAAGCTAGTGCTTCCGGCATTGAAGGACCGAGCCTTGGCTCCTGGTTCCAACGTAAACGTAGATGAGACATGGGAGCGATTCCAGACCCACTTCGGTCATCGTAAGACCTATATGTGGTGTTTGGTAAATCGCAAGGCCAACATCGTGATATTCTTCTATGAGGATACGGTAGACAAGTATGGCAATCAGAAGAGTGGTGGCCGTAACCGTGCTGTTTTGAAGGACTTCTTGGGTGACGCCAAGTTGAAGTCTCTTCAGAGTGATGGTTATATCTGCTACATGTATCTCGACGATGACTTGATAGACATAGAGCATCTATGTTGTCTTGCCCACGTTCGTGCCAAGCTAGAACGTGCGGAACGTATGGGTTGCAAAGAAGCTTCTTCACCTATGAGTAAGATTCGCAAACTTTATAAGCGTGAGGACTTGTATGTAGAAAAAGGTTATGATGCCGAAAAAATCAAGGAGATGCGCAATGATGAGTATACTCGAGGTATCGTAGATGAACTTCAGAATGAGATGTTCGACTTGATGGCGAACAAGATGGATAAGTTGCCTAAACTGATGCAGCAAGCACTTAACTATCTCCATAAGTTTTGGAAGCAAGTCTTTGCCTATCGAAATGATGGTGAATATTCCATAGATAACCTGGCAGCAGAACGAGCGATACGTCCCCAGACCATACAGCGCAAGGGCTCGTTGTTCTTTGGTAGTGTTCAGGGTGCATTGAGATCGGCAATGTACAATACCTTTATCCAGACTTGCAAGCAAGTTGGAGTCTCGTTCAGGCAATATTTCAAGGCTTTGCTCAAGGCCGTGAAATCTGGTAGAACGGACTACGAGAACCTGCTTCCAATGACAATCTGCTTGGATTAATGAATTTTTTAGTGAAAGAAAATTAAAAATGAGATTTGCGGACTTTGCAAAAAGCCCGCAAATAGGGGCGTTGTGACATTTTTGGACGCTTAC
>NZ_JAPDUQ010000001.1:0-1637616 GCF_026015465.1 Segatella copri | reverse complement strand
AGATACCTGCTGGTACAGCTTCAACTGTGTAGCGCTGCCACAAGCTCTCAAGATCTTTGCTACTTACTGCCATATTATTCAAGTTTTAAATGAAACATGGCGCAAAGGTAACACTTATCTGTCAAACCGCCAAAATAGGGGTTGGATGCTTACATTGATTTTTATGTTTAATGATTTTTATTCCACAGTCTCCAAGAAACTTCTGTCTATCTCAATGGTTGCACCACTGATATACTTGATTTCATTGCCAATGGTGATATGTTTACAATAGTCCAAATTTCTCTTTGGCTTGGCGATGTATAAAGCCACAACGCCTTACCAAATTCAAGGCATTCGTCAAGTCTATTTCTGTCAGTTTTCCTTTCAACTCACCTTCTACAGATACTATTTTATTAGCATCCATCTCGAATAGTTCTGTGCAATCAAGCCAACTGTCATAGTTGAGTATCTGGGGATAATCACTTTGGCGCAGCAGATATTGGTATTGCTGCATAACAGCTGTACGCTTAAAGGGAGTAATCTTTGAATTCACAATCAATGAACCTACAAGATTGCCTTTTTCGTTCTTACCTATTATTACTACATACTTTCTTCGAGTAGCATACCCATTACGCAATGTCAAGCCATCATTCTCATCCATTTCCAAATAGACGATGTCACCTATATTCATGTCAGCAGAAGCCTTCACTGCACTTTCCTCATGCAGTTCAGCTTTTAAATGTGCCAACACATTTCTTGAATCGTCTATGATCATGCCAATGCCTTTTTAAGAAGTTGCTTTTCACGAATATAATCCACCAGTTCCTTAGGGGCATTGCCTGCTCTGGCTATGTCTATCACCGTCAGATAATCCTTGTCGGGATCATCCTTGCGGCTATTATTGGCATGACTCCAGGCACTATCATGAGACATCTCAGACAAATCCATTGAATCCATATCCTTATATTTCTCAATACATTCATCGAGTGTGCTCACTTCCATATCGGCTAGCATATCCATATCGGGAGATTTCTTCGCAAAGACTCTTTGTCCTCTTACGTTGATTGCATCCACGAAATCAGACAATCCGATAGCAGTTTCATCAGAGCACTGATTTTCTGCTATCTTCACCACCTTATTAATTAAGGACGGCACAGGACCATAGTCTCTTGCTCTAAAGCTATCAGGCAAAAGACATAAGCCATAATTGCCTAGATATTCCCTCTGGGCGAAATACAAGATTTTATAGAGCTTGATATAATCAACCCCTTCCTTGAAAGCCTGCAATACATAAAGCACTACAGCCTCTATCTTTAATATCTGATCTATTGTCTTCATCGTTGTCTCGTTTTTATGTTATAAACGGTACAAAAATACACTTTTCCTATGAAATCGCCAAAGTTTTTAATAAAGTTTTATACTATTCATCAGAAATAGCTTCCTGCAAATCCTCATTTTATCTTCCGTACTTATCTAAGTCTATCTCTGCCAAATCGGCACCAATTATGGTTACTCTATTATCATAACGGCGGTGCTCTATGCCATTTACGACCTGGCGGCTGTAGCGATTTGGCATCAATTGCAGAATACGACATACATTACGACTTACAGCATCTATATTCTTGTCTATGATGACGACTTGGGCATCCCTGTTCTCGCGCAAATAATCACAGAAGAAATTATCGGGAGAACTGAAAGAATAACCTAAGATGATGATTCGATTAGCTCGTAACAACATCTGGGAGGCTTGATACCAAATGTCTATATACTTCCTGGAAATCACTGTCTGCAACTTCAATGGCGGCATAAATGAGGGGATTGGAAGGGACTTTCTATCAGGATCAAAGCTGATTTCTGAAGCCAACTGATTCTTGAAGAAAGCCTCTATATCGATGCCTTGCAAGTTTTCCAACTTGAAGTCGTTCTTATTCTCTACATCCACATATTCCGTAAGGGAACCATGAAAATAGAGAGCCGTATCTGAACTTTGACTTGCATACGAGGTATAGTTGAACGTGAGCAACTGGCAGGTAGCGTCTTTCTGTTGACTACCGAAATTCTTGAGCTGAGCATAGAGATTAGGCTTGTCTGCTTGAGCATTCTCTTGCTGCACCATCCGCTGCTCTTCATTCACCAGGTAAGCCCATAAAATCCATGATATGTAGAGATAATCTCGCACATAACTGATTTGGCCTGTATAAAAGCCATAGAAATAGTTGGAGAGCAACTGCTCGATGTCGAGGATATTCTTATATACATGACGAAGGATTGGATTCTCTGCCTCATACATGCTTTTTTGCAAGATTTCCACGATAATCGACTTGAATGTCTCCGTATAGTTGATGTGAGTAAAGTCTATGATGGTGTCATCCTTCACTGTTGTACCCAACACCTCTTCTATCAACATCTCTGTTTCTGCATCTATAGCTGCTCCCTTCTTGATGTCAATGATTTTACCGAAAAGGCGTATGATAAGATTTCCAAGCTTACGCTGATCATCAGAAAGACTTGAATTGTGATTCAATTCTTCCGTGATGTTTCGACAGATGGTAAGGAGTTCCTTGTCTAAATCTTTCGCCAAACGATCAATGGCATTGTTTACGAATTTATCGAAATGAAAGCGCACGTTGCCGATTGCCTTGCGAAGTGCCGCATCAACAGCCTTACCCTCATCGCTCTCCAAATATTCCACGATTCGAGGAACAAGGCTGGAGGATGTTGGCAATCCTAACGTGGCATCCACTCCAGCTCCAAGCACAACCAATGTCAAAGGACACTCCTTCGTTTTGAGAAGCTTCTCAGCAAAATCAAACCCATAGAAGTTCTGAATTTGATTGGTAGCATTAGGAGCTATCTGGTTGTAACCATTCTGTACGTCTATATTTGTATCATTCATAACTTATACTTTTGGGGGTATTAAGGTTACTTGCCCAAGTAATATAATATACTTGGCAAAGTAATATAATATACTTGCGCAAGTAATATAATATACTTTTTGAGGGCTATTTCATCGATTTGACTGGCGGAGTGCCTTTTTTCTTGCATCCCAAGCATTGTTGATGTAGAGGCGGAGGTTATCTACTCCCTTGCCTGTCTTCACATTCGTGAGGAATGGAAGGAGGAGATGGATGAAATCTTTCCTGGCGATAAGGTCGGCATCTATCGCCTCCTCGTTCTGGCACATCGTGGCTACTACCTCGCCCACTTCCTTTGCTGTCTTGCAAGCGGTGAGGAGAGAGATGTAACCTCGGAGAGATTCCACCTTATTAATATATATAGCGAGACGCTGCTCATCTTCATGAGGTGCATCGGTGGATTCGCCTTCTGAATGGAGCTTTTGGTCTGCGAATTGGTCGCCATAGAAGTTTTGTACAGCTTCTGTGGCATTGGGGAGGATTTGGTTGTTGCCTCCGTATATGTTGAAAGTCACATTAGACTTGCTGTTTTCTTCCATTTCTAGTAGGGGTATTTAATGGTTGTTCAACGAATATTCAATGGTTATTCAACGCTATTCCATAAAGTTGATTTCGCCTCTCAAATGTTGTACCTTTGCATCAGTTAAACGAAGAACGAAGAGTGAAGAGTGAAGAATTCATTACCCGGGCACTTGACATTCGATGTTTGGAGTTGACATAGGTAACATTAGTATTAACATTTTAAAAGAAAGGATTCATTATGATTGAGTATTCTGTATTTTTGATGACCAACTACCTCAAGCCTGAAGACGGGGCTAAGGCTTATGCCAAGAACCAAGTTCGTGAAATCTGGGAGCTTGACAAGTTCTCTAAGCACATCGCTTCTCACAATGCTGGCTACAGCCGTGGTATGGTGAAGGCCATCCTGTCGGATATGTGCGACTGCTTGGTAGAGCAACTGCTCAATGGCAACAAGGTTAAGTTGGGCTCGCTTGGTGTATTCAGCATCTCGCTGAGTTGCGAGGGAGCGGAGTCGATAGAGAAGTTTACCGAGGACAACATCAAGTCGGTGAACATCAACTTCAATCCTGGCGTGGACTTTGAGAACTTGATTAACCAAGCGGAGTTTAAGCTCGTGGCTAGTCGTATTGCTCAAGCAGCTACCCTCAAGGCAGAGAAGGCTGGCAAGGGCACCGTCGATTTGGCGGAGGCCAAGAAGAAAGCCAATTCCTCTAAGGATGAGGGTGACGGTGGCAACAAGCCATCTGGCGATAGCGGTAGTACCCCAAGCGGTGGTGGCTCTAGCGAGGGCGACAATGCAGGATTGGAGTAGCAATCCATCGGCTGTGCCCAGCTTAGGGCTGGGTGCAGCTACTTCTTTGCTATCTATCTGATGTTTAATCTTTAATTTCATTTACGATTATGATCAATTTCAATGAAAATCAAAATGTGGGAAGTAAGAAGTTTACCTGGGTTCAAATCTTGAATGCTGTGGTGCAAGCGCTTATCGCTGCCCTGACGGCACTGGGAGTGAGCTCGTGCGCAAACATTTTGTAATGTTGAGTGTTGAATGTTAAATGTTGAATTATGAATTATGAGACAAAGTCAATATATGTCGGCTAACGACATTAAATATCTGGTTTTGCATTGCTCGGCTAGCCGATGCAATCAGGACTATAGTGTGGAACTGCTGCGCCGCGACCATAAGGCTCGTGGGTTTTATGACATCGGCTATCACTTCTATATCCGAAAGGATGGGAAGAAGACGCAGCACAGAATGTTGCTGGAAGTAGGGGCGCATTGCATTCCTTATAATAGATGTAGCATTGGCATCTGCTATGAGGGTGGACTGGATGAAGATGGCAAGCCTGCCAATACGCTCACCAAAGAACAGGAGGAGCGAATCACTGATTTGCTCATCAATCTCCATAAGCTTTTTCCAAAGGCGAAGATTGTGGGGCATCGTGATTTGCCTGGTGCTTCGCCTAAGGAGTGTCCATGCTTCGATGCTCATACTATCTTTGGATGGATTGAGGATTTGTAATTATTCGTCGGCAATGGCTTCAAGGAAACTTCGGTCTATCTCTATGGTAGCACCGCTGATATACTTGATTTCATTGCCGATGGTGGCTTTCTTACCAGATAGACGTTGCACGTATGCTTCCAATCCTGCCAACTTTCCCTCGGTGATTCTTACTTTCTGACCTTTACGTAAAGGACCGGAACATGGAGACACTGGGAGGTCGGGATTTTCTACAAGACGACGATAATCTTCCACTTCTTTGTCACTGAGGCGGTAGATTTCACGATAGCCTGGCATCGTGAGCATCTTATAGACATCGGGACGGAAACGGATGGTGTCAAGATAATTGGGCCTGACATGGCAGAAGATAAAGGTGGTAAGCAAGACTTTCTCCTTTATCTTTCGCTTGTTGCTTCGTTTGTCGAGAACTACCATTCTCTGCATCGGAACCCAATATTCAAACCAAATCTTTTGTTTTTGGAAATAAAGTTCAATGGATTTGGCGATGGTATTCTCGCAGTTGCATCTTACGACAGCGACATACCAACCTGCATCATTGGGCATTTTTGGCTCATTTTCATATCCAAATGCCTCATTTTGGGGATTTTTAAGCACGGCTTCGCCGTCGTCCCCCATCTGAGGGGCCGAAACCTGATTCTCTATTTCTGTCACGTCCATCTCTTAACTGAATATTCGTTCGTTTTCGATGTTGTTACTCTGTGTCTCTTCATAAGAGATACAGATACCTTGTTAACCATCTGAATACTAAAGACTTATTTGAATATGTTAAGAAACATTACTAAATATTTGCTGAAAATTGTTTCATGCATTAAACTTTTTAACACTCGTGACTTCCTTATTCTCAATATTTTTTCGTATTTTTGCAATGTCTTCTGTATCTCTTATGAAGAGACACAGAATACAGGCATTCCGGATCATTTTTCTCATGTTCCCATCACTTCTTCACTTTTAGAATTGGTTCATATTAGTTCAGAAAGAAGCTCTGCATTGAGTTTGTCCACTTCTGATGTCTGAATGGAGCGGAGATAGATTTGTGTGGTGGTTTCGGAATCGTGTCCCAATGCCTCGCTGATGACTGAGATGGGTTGGTGATGTTCTTTTGCTGCTGTTGCCCAAGAATGGCGGGCAACATAGAGGGTGAGGTTTCCTTGGATGCCTAACTGCTGTTTGAGTTTTTTGAGGTGGTAGGTGATGCGTGACTCGGCATTGTGATAGAGTTGGTAGTCGGGGTTTTCTTCATCGGAATTGTCATGAAGAAAAGGGAAGAGATAAGGTGAATTATCGGTGAGATGCTTATATTTATCTACTAACGCTTGCATCTGTGGTTCCCATTTGACGGTGATTCGTTGATGTGTCTTGCTGCGGTTGTAATGGAGATAACCGTCTTGGAGGTCGGACTTTTTGAGATGTGCCAAGTCGATGAAAGAGATACCTCGGAGGTAAAAGCTCATCATGAAGGCATCCTTTGCCATGTCGCTGGATGGGGATTGCTGGAGGTCGAGTTGCTTGATTAGCTTGACTGTCTCAAAAGGGATGGCTCGCTTGCGTGTCTTGTCGATGCCTGTATAGACTCGGCGGAATGGGTATTGCTGCGCTATCAGTTCTTGCTCTACCGCTCGGTTATAGACGGCTCGGAGGATTCGCATATAGAAGGAACTGGTATTGCGGCATACGTCCTGCTGCTTGAGATATGCCTCATAGGCTTCCATCATCGCTGCATCCATCTTGCGGAGAGACAAGTCCTTGTTCTGTCGGAATCGCATAAAACTGTTGAGAGTGGCACGATAGTGTTGCCATGTCTTGTGTTGTCCGTTCTTGTGAAGCTGGGTAATGATGTCTGTCATGAAGTTGACGAATGAATACTTGGAACGACTCTTGATACATTTGTTATTTGCCATAATTGCTGTGATTTTTATTATTTGGGTTACACATTAAAAAATATAATAGGAACATCCTTTTCTCTTTTTGCGAAACAAAGACATCCCTTTATATAATGTGGAGTAATGGTTAAGCCGCTTTCCAGGCTATCACGGCTACATTATCACCCGTGATTACCAGACCCAAATAAAGGCAGATGGCTATACGATAGAGGTAGCACCTATTTGGAAATGGCTACTGCAAGACAACAACTAGAGCTTTAAAGAGCAAAAAGAGATTTTAGATAAAAACAGAAACTTTCCTTTCTAAAAGGAAATAATTGCCGATTTCTTTCCTTTTTAGAAGGAAAGTTTGTATCTTTGCAACCGAGTGTAGGAATCTACATATTAACAATAAAATAATCAGTAATAAAGAAGGTACACAAATGGAACTACGCAGCACATTTCAGTCAATCATTTCCTTGCACCAAGAGGAATTACCTTTTGCCTTGCAAGAGAGAAGCACCCAACTTCCGTTGGATGGAAACCGCATCGTGACTGTTACTGGCATTCGCCGTTGCGGAAAGTCATCATTATTGGGACTTACGATTAATCGCCTGCTACAACAAGGAATTCCAAAAGAGCGCATCCTCTATGTAGGCTTCGACGATGAACGTTTTCTCTCCATGTCGCCCGAAAACTTCGATGAATTGCTGCAAGCTTATCGTGAAATGTATCCTGATACATCGCTTAAGGATGTTTATATGTTTTTTGATGAGATACAACTCATAGAGGGCTGGGAACTCTTTGTTCTCCGGGTGTATAAGAATTATTGCAAGCATATCTATATAACAGGTAGCACAGCCAAGATGCTTTCAGAAGAAATGGCTTCCGCTTTGCGAGGATGGCCTGACGAATATCGTGAGTATCCTTTGAGTTTCAAGGAATATATGGCGTTCAAAGGCACCAAGGCAAATCCATTCAGCGAAGCTGGCAAGGCAAAGTTGGCGGTCTCCTTCCGCGGTTATTGCGAGGAGGGCGGTTTTCCAGAGGTTGTTCTCGAAAAAAGCAAGATGGAAAAGGTCAAAATACTGCAGTCTTACTTCAACACCATGCTCTTCAGGGATATGGTGGAGCATTATCATATCGGAGCTTCTCCTTCGGTGGTGCGTTATTTCTTAAAGCGTGTGATGAACAATCTCACGAAGCCGACTAGCGTGAACAATATTTATAACGACTCGAAATCGCAAGGCTTAAAGGTCTCCAAGGATTCCCTCTATCTGTGGCTCGACTATGCTTGCAACATTTTCATGTTTCGCAAAGTGGAAAAATACGATAAGTCGATGGTAAAACAGCGTTCTGCTCCTGCCAAGTATTATGTGGCTGACATTGCCCTGCGCAATGCCGTATTATTGCCAGAGAGCGAAGATGCAGGCAAGGCTTTGGAGAATATCGTTTATCTCAACTTAGAGAGAACACTTGGAGAAGAGGACGGGATATTCTACTTCTATGAATCGAAGGAATGCGACTTCGTTGTGAAAAAGGGCGAGCGTGTAGCTGAGCTGATACAAGTCTGCTGGACATTGAATGATGATAACGTAGAACGAGAGATAGGAGGCTTGATGGCTGCCTCCTCCGTTACAGGCTGCAAACAGGGAAAAATCATCACTTTCTCCCAACGGGAGACCTTCGAACGAGACGGAATAAGGATTGAGGTTATGCCGATATGGGAGATGGAATAGGAAAAGGAATAGGGGCAAGACCATGGCTCAAAGCACCATGATCTTGCCCTTTTCTATTCTGACTTTTGCCACACCCATCTCGTTCAGTGCCGTGATGATTTCCTGCAGGCTTGCCCTGCGGGAGAAGCGGAAGTGGATGAGCTTATCCATATTCGCCTGGGACTGGAAGACCACGGTCTTGTTGTACCAGGCTCCGATGTCGCTCATCGCCTCTGCCAGCGTAACCTGATCCATATCGAAATCGCCTTCCAGCCAGTCGGAGGCTGAAGAGGAAGCCTTAGACACCACAATCTTATCCTCCTGGAGCGTGGCGGTCTGACCTGGGCGCATTTCCACCTCTGTATCGGCATTGCTCACCTTCACCTTGCCCTGCATCAGGGTTAACGTGCGATGCGACTGCGTGCCGTTTGCCTCGAAATAATAATATCCTGTATGCAAGAGGTCTTGCACTACAAACATCACCTTGATGGCATCGTTCTTCAGGAAGTTCTTGGAAACCCGGAACTGCATGTTGCCCGTACATTTCCTCCTTCCGATTCCCATCTCTGCATTCGTGCTGACATTACCCGAAAGATTCATGAACCACCGGTGGGGAAGCCTCAGATTGTTGTTCATGCTGAATGTAAACTGAGGCTGGTTTTTGCCAAACTCGGGGATATTGAGATGATCTACATTATCATGACCGTAGAAGACACTCGCCGTGAGGTTAGGATACCAGATTCCAAACGAAGGCGCCACACGGATATTGGCTCCACAATAGTAGGAATGAGGCACCGTAGCCATCGTCTGCAAAAGCACACTCGGATGATTCACCTCATCGTAAGGCTTGTACCAGGTCATGTACATGTCGAGTACATAGTTGTAGTAAGCCATGAACGACAACCACTTGTAATTGCCCGACAGGTTGAAACTGTGCTGCTTCTGAGGCTTGAGATGAGGGTCGCCCGACTTGTACTCGTACTTGCTTTCGTAGTCGATGCTGCTCTGAAATTACCAACCGTGCTTACCAGAACCACCTGAGCCGTCTGAAGTATCTGGCGGAAAACAAGGTAACAGGCAGAAGGGGCGTTTACAACATGGGGCGCAACTTCTGCATCAAAGTAGTGGTTCCGATAGAACTGTAATTCCCCCTTTTTAGAGGCTCAGGGGAGATTGTCCGTGGATAAGACAACCTCTCCTGAGCCAAATTCTTTATGTATAGGCTATGCTGCATCTTTGGATAACCTCATCCACGGAACTATGCAGGTACGCCCATTATACTCCATTTTATAAAGTCGTACTTTGCATTTTTGCGATTTTTGTAAAATGCGGCTTTACAAAAGTACAAAATTCCTCCAATTCTTTCCAATGTTTGCAAAATTGGAAAGGATTGGAGGGATTTTAAGATTTTGTTATTTCATCAAATTGCTCCCCCTTTATATAGCCTTTTTTAACCTTATTGAAGGAGATTTCTGATAAAAGTCCCATATTCATCAAACCGACGACATCGGCTTTTGCTGTAGTAGGGCTTACCAAAAACTTAGCTTGCAAATCAGCAATCGTAACCACCAAATTGGAATCATCGGCAAACATCTTGATGATTTGAGCTTGACGAGCATTAATGTTACCAATGCGCAAAAAAGAGTTGGCAGCTCGCTTCTCTTCCTGTTTACGCTTGATATAATCTTGCAACTGCTTAAACGACTGTTGGAGTACCCTCATGTTATAAGCCACAAAATACCCCATGTCCATGCCATCCGCCTCCGTATAAAGAAATGCTTTCTCGTACGATTTCTTCGATTTGGCAATAACCCTCGAAATGGAAAGATACTCAGTGAGCCAATACCCTTGTTTCAGCATGTACCAATAAAACAAGGCACGTGCGGTACGACCATTGCCATCAGCAAAAGGATGAACGTATGCCACCATAAAATGAATGATGATGCCACGGATGATAGGATGAATAAACTGCGGTGCATCCTGCTCATTGAAAAAGCGACACAAGTCTTCCACGAAGTTAGGAATCTCTTCATAGGTGGGTGGTATATGAACCGTCTCATGCGTAATACCATTTTCCACCACCACATCGTTATTACTTCTGAAACAACCTGCCTCTTGAGGATTCTGCATCGTATGTTCTGTCATCAACTGATGTATCTGCAATAGCAATTCTGGAGTCAATAGGGCATCTTTATGAGATACTATAAATTGTATTGTCTGATAATTGTTTGCTATCATCTGCTGCGATTTGTCCTTAGGCGTCATTTTCTTACGCAACATCTCCTTGGCAACCTTTCGGGTAGTAGCCGCCCCCTCCATCTGGCTTGAATAAATAGCCTCTTCCATCAATGAACCAACAAGATACTGTTCCTTGTTCTCATCCCCAATAATCGAATCTGTGCCCCAAGAGCCACCCCAATTCATATCTATCTCATGACACATACGTTGCATTTGATTGGTCAGCGTTAGTGTAATACCATACTTTCCCCATACAGACATCATGCTTTTGACACGAGCCGCTTTCACGTATGTCCATAATTGCTGGGGAGTGCATCCTTCAGGACACCTCTTATATTTAATTGTATCCCAATATTCAAAAGTTTCATTGACTTTATTTACCACTTCCTGCACTTTGTCATTGGGAGTCAAGAGCATTGCAGACAACAAATCCTCTTGCGATATAGATGGAGCTTTCTCTATTGCCATAACTAAAACATATTAATTTCGTCTGCAAATTTATCCAATTCTCTCCAATTTTGCAAACATTGGAAAGAATTTGAATGAATTTATTAGAATAATTAACAAAAAAAGGAGCATCAAAGTACATGATACTCCTTCTCTTGGTATTAATTCTCTTAATTTAAAACTTTACTTAAACGCACCCGAATCCCCATCTCGGTTATTGATATGCTTCTGGATATCCTTCTTCTTACCGGAGAAGAAGTTCCAGCTCACACCGATGCTTACCATGCGGTTGTTATCCTTGATGGTATGCCACTCCTTGCGACTCAATATCGGGTTGTCGATGGTTTCAAACTTGTATTTGGCATCATTCAAGAGCCAATAACCCGTGGCGGTGATGCGCCAGTTGCCAAGCTGATAATATACAGACAAGTTGCTGGCACTCTCATCCCAATAGTTATAGGGACCTCTTGGCTCCTTCGCCACGATATTGCCAATGTAGCTGGCTCCCCACTTGCCCTTGCGCACATTGATCTGATAAGTGAGCGGGATGCGCCACTGGTTGTGCTTGCCGATGATGCCGCTGCTCATGGAGTATCGCTCGAGGGAACCATACAAGCCGATGTTGAGCAACTCGCTCTTGAAAGGCTTGATGTTGAGGGCATATCCCATACCATACCACCACTGATAGTTGGAGTTCTCATAGGTTTGCACCAGATACTTCTGTTCCTGGATGGTGCGCCACTCATAATACACGCTCATCGGGCTGTCGGTATAGACACCAAAGAATGTCAACTGACCTTGCAGCCAAGAGGAATAATGATTGATGCGGAGGAAGGCACCATACTCATTGTTGGAGGTAAGATTAGGGTTGCCTTGGTTCACTACCCCAGGGATGATAATGGTGGTGTTCTCATTGAGATTAGCTATCGGTGGATAGTTCACGCCATTGACTGTCTGCAACTGGATGGAGCCACTCTTGATAGGATAAGTGAGCAAGAAAGTTGGACGGATATAACTGTTCGTCTTCTTGATGTCCTCATACTTCTGCTCGCGCCATACGCCCTCGGCACCGATGCGATCACGCCACCACAGAGGAAAGAAGAATCCTTGGCACTGAGCAACTGCACGTTGGCAAACTCCACGGGCAGATTGTGATTATCCATCAACCTACCTATCAGCTTGCGCTCGCCCTTGCGGATACACTCTACGGTAATCAAACTGTCGCCCACGGTCATCTTCATCGGATAAAATCCTATCACACGGCGAATGGCATCGGGAATATTCTGCTCATTCACATTTTGGGTAACGGTGAAGTCCTCCAACTCATTATAGATAAAGCTAATCTTATAACGAGAGGAACTCTTATCGAGGTCGATGAGCACGTCCGACATGCTGCGGTCGTGATAGCGGCGAGAGATATGTTGGGCGCACATATTAGAAATGATGGCACACAACAAGCATATTATGATTGAAAATCTTTTCATAAGATATTGCATATTACTTTACGATGATTTCATTGCCTTGCAAGGCAATATCCACATTCTCAAATTGATTCAATTCCTTGATGACATCCTCTATCTTGGTATGGCTATCCCACTCATAATAGAGGCGAAGGCTCTTTGCCTCATCGCTTATGAACTTCACTTGCAGGTCGTAATAAGCAGCTATCTCTGCCATCATTTTGCCGAAAGCCACATTCTCAAAGGTCTTGTGAATGGCTGATTTCTCGGCTTTCACCGCCGATGGCGTAGCCACCTGGGCAGTATCATTCTTCACAGAATCGTCCATTGCCCCCTGCTCCGCATTCTCCACTATCGGCATAGGCTCCCGGCTCTTGCGGATATAGGTGTGGATGGCAGCGAAAGCGATGCCAGAAACCAAGATGAAGCCAGCGACGGAGGCAGCTATCTTGCGCCAAGAGAAGCGAGAGGCAGGTTGCATAGGAATCGTTTTCGCGCTTTCTTCCAAGTGATGCTCTTCGCTGAATTTCTCCCAAGCCTCATCCACATCCGCTTCTGTCGCTTGATGCTTCAGGAGAGTCGAATCCACCTCTTGCATCGTCTGATAGAGCTTGCGACATTCCTCATCTCGCAATATCTCACGAATCTCATCATCAGTGTATTTCTCCTGATGATCGATCATATCCAATATCTTTTCAAACTTATCCATAAAATCTTCACTATATTTCTAAGGGTTAAACTTTTGTTTTAATTTCTTGATGCCTTGCGCCAAATGCTTGTACACCGCCACTTCGCTGATGCCCAACTCGGTAGCTATCTCCCGATATTTCAGCTTTTGCCGAAAGCGGAGTTGTAGTACCTGGTTCGTTTGGGGCGTCAGTTCACTCTCCATATAAGCAAGGATGGTTTCTTGCTTATCCGTCTCACGGTCGATGGCAGCGATGGTTGCCTCGGCAGGTTCGATGGTGGGTGAAGCGTCAAGTTGCAGCAGGTGGTGAACCCTGTCCTTCATCTTCTGTCGATTGATAAGCGTCAGGCATTTGTTGCGTACGCAAACCAACAAGTAGCTTCTTGCCTTATCAGGCAATAACTCAACATCCCCATCAAGCACGTCGGCGAAGACATCGCTCACCACGTCCTTGCTTGCCGCCTCATCCTTCAGGAGCACCAAGGCTAGCTGATACATCCTGGGGTAATGCTGTCGGAAGAGCTGTTCTATCTGTTCTTTTCTCATTTGCATGATTTCTTTCTTGTTTTGTTTGCTTATAATACTAACTACCTAACGTTTTCCTAACCCTTAGCTGGAAGAATTTTATGCAAAAGTACTAAAAATATTAGGAGATTCGTTAGAAAAAGTGTAACTTTGCACAAATAATAGCAATTTCAGCAATAATGAAGAAACAAGGAACGATATTGATAGTTGATGACAACCGCAACATTCTTACTACGGTGAGGATACTGCTGGAACCCATATTCGATGGCATCATCACCATCGCCAACCCTAACTCCATCCCAGCCAAGCTGAGAGAGGAGCATCCCGACGTGGTGCTGCTCGACATGAACTTCTCCAGCGGCATCAATTCGGGAAACGAGGGATTGTACTGGCTCAGGGAAATCAAGAGCCTCAGCCCGAAAACCGAAGTGGTGCTCTTTACTGCCTATGCCGACATCCAACTTGCCGTAACAGGCATTAAGGATGGTGCCGCCGACTTCATCGTGAAGCCTTTTGAAAACGAGAAGATGATCCGCACGCTGATAGAGGCTAGGGATAAGAACAAGGCTGTGGATAACGCTATCAACAGGAAAGGTGGAAAACTTGGTGGAAAAGATACGCAAAGCGCTATGTATTGGGGCGATAGCGAAGTTATGAACAATTTAAGAAGTATTGTGGAAAAAGTTTCCGCTACCGATGCGAATATCCTCATTACGGGCGAAAACGGAACGGGTAAAGAGGTATTAGCCAACGAGATACACCGTTTATCCACAAGATGTGGAAAGAAAATGCTGCCTGTGGATATGGGGGCCATCACGGAAACCCTTTTCGAGAGCGAACTCTTCGGTCATGTGAAGGGTGCTTTTACCGATGCCAAGGTGGATAAACCGGGTAAGTTTGAGCTTGCCGATGGCAGCACCATCTTCCTGGATGAGATAGGAAACCTATCCTATGGTCTTCAGGCAAAACTTCTTACCGCCCTGCAACGCAGAAGCATCGTAAGAGTGGGCGGCAGCACGCAGATTCCCATCAACGTGCGACTGGTTTGCGCCACCAACCGCAATCTGCAGCAGATGGTAAACGATGGCGAATTCAGAGAGGATCTGCTCTATCGCATCAATACCATCCATCTGGAATTGCCTGCCCTGAGACAGAGAAAATCAGACATCGTTCCACTGGCAGAAAGATTCCTCCGTCAATATGGCGATTTATATAATAAGGTGAATCTCCGTCTTTCGGAAGAAGCTGAGAAAAAACTTACCAGTTTGCCTTGGTACGGAAACATACGTGAACTCCAGCACGCCATCGAGAAAGCCGTGATTCTGTCTGATGGCGGAATGATTTCTGCCGAAGATATTGACGGCGGAAATCAGCAGAGAAGAGAGAAGCCCCTGGAAGAGGTTCAGACACTCGACGAGATGGAGAGCCGCATGATAGAGAAAACCATCAGGGAATGTGAGGGAAATCTGTCGGTGGTAGCCGCAAGACTGGGCATTTCACGCCAGACGCTTTATAATAAGATTAAGCGATACGGGATTTAAGTGAAGAACGAAAAGTGAAGAGTGAAGAATTCTATAGTTTTTGAGGTATGGATATTAATAAGGTGATTATTATCGTGCTTTTGCTCGTGGCTGTAGTGGGTTACATTCGCCTCTACCGCCACTATCGCCGTAACATCAAGAAGGTAACCTTCCTTTTTGATGCGATAGATAATGGGGATTTCTCCTTCAACTTTCCTACGGAGAAGAGGTTTAAGGAAGATAATATTCTACACCAGTCCCTCAACCGAATCAAGCTCTTTCTTCAGCATACGAGAGAGGAGCAGATGGATCGGGAGAAATATTACGAGCAGATTCTGAATGCGGTGGATACGGGCATCCTTGTGGTGGATAGTCACGACAACATCCTGCAGCATAATCAGGCAGCCCTCCGGTTGCTCGATACGGATGTGCTTACCCACATGAACCAGGTAAAAGGAAAGCTGAAGGATGAGCACCTGGCAAAGCATGAGACGCAAGCTATGCTGAAAGACAAGCACGTGCGCATCATCGCCCTGAGCGACGTGAGCCACGAGCTGAGCAACCAGGAGGTGGATTCTTGGATCAAACTGATTCGTGTGCTGACCCATGAAATCATGAATACCATCACGCCGGTTACTTCGTTGAGCGAGACTCTGCTTACCCGGGTTACAGAGGATAAAGACTTGAAGCAAGGTTTGGAAACCATCCACAAAACAGGAACCGAGCTGTTGGCTTTCGTTAACAACTATCGCCGTTTTACCCATGTTCCCCAGCCTCAGCCTGCCCTCTTCTATGTGGAACCATTCCTGGAAAGAATGGCGTTGCTCTGCAACCACGAAGTAGAGATAGAAGTTTCTCCCAAGGATTTGCTGGTTTACGCCGATGAGAGTCTCCTCTCTCACGTTGTAACGAATCTCTTGAAGAATGCCGTAGAAGCTTTCAAGGAAAAGGAAAGAGAAGACAAACAGGAATGCTGTTCCGCGGATTTGCAATCAGCGTCAAGCAAGAAGACATTTATCCATCTCCAAGCCTACGCCAACGCCCAGGAATCCATCATCATCGACGTGAGCAACAACGCCGGTCTCATCCCTGATGATGTAGCCTCTCATATCTTCATCCCGTTCTTCACCACGAAGCCGGAAGGAAGCGGAATCGGTCTCTCCCTCTCCCGCCAAATCATGCGAGTAAGCGGCGGCAGCCTCTCGCTCCATCAGGACAAGGCACAGGGAATCACCACCTTCCGCATCATCATCCCATAACATAAGCACATTTTTAAGAGAAAAGAACGCCTAAAAAGGCAAAAAATAGCAAAATAGAGCATTTGTTTTGAGTTTCAAGTGGTTGTGGCAGTCTTTGGCTTTAGTTGTCAGTGACAAGGAAATGAGGAAAAAGCATATTAGAGAAGTAGAAACGCTTTCAAATCATTACCCAATGGAAACGCCCTAATAAGCATTTTTAACGGTGGCGGTTCATATTTCCCCATTCTGCGTAGGTTTTGGCTTTGCCATGCAACTCTCATAGTTTAATTTTGCACCGAACAAAAAAGTAAGAATTATGAGATGCACTTTCAAGACAGTCTTCTATGTAAATGGAAGCAAGGAGAGAAACGGAATTGTCCCTATCATGGGACGTGTGACAATCAACGGAACTATCGCACAGTTCAGTTGCAAGCAGAGCGTTACCAAGGCTATCTGGGATGCCAAGGGCAACAGAGCCATAGGTAAGAGTAAGGAAGCCAAGGAGGTGAACTTCGTGCTTGATAACATCAAGGCGCAAATCGCCAAGCATTACCAACGTCTTTCCGACCGTGAGGCGTTCGTTACCGCTGAAATGGTGAGAAATGCCTACCAAGGCATTGGCACGGAGTACGAGACTTTGCTCAGAGCTTTTGACAAGGAGAACGCCGCCTTTGCCAAGCGTGTCGGCAAGGACAGGGCAAAGACTACTTACAACAAGTACCTAACGGTGAGAAAGTATGTTGCCGAGTTCATCAAGTATCAGTACAAGCGCAGCGACATGTCCATGAATGAGCTTACCGAGGAGTTCATCCGTGACTATTGTCTGTACTTGAAGAATGTGGTAGGACTTGCGCAGTCCTCCATTTGGATTTACTCCATTCCGCTGAAACATATCGTTACGACCGCACACTACAATGGCAAGATACCGAGAAATCCATTTGCCATGTACCATGTTGACCCAGACCACAAGGAACGTGAGTTCTTGACATTGGACGAGCTAACCGCCATGACTGAGATAAAGTTGGAAGACCCAAACATGGCTTTTGCGAGAGACCTTTTCATTTTTGGTTGTTGGACAGGTATCTCTTTCATAGACATCAAGAACTTGACGGAGGACAACATCTGTATAGTTAATGGTGCTCCTTGGATTGTGTCGAAGCGTCAGAAGACAGGTGTACCATTCCAAATCAAGCTGATGGATATACCTATACAGATTATTGAGAGATACAAATCATTCAGAAAAGACTGTCACTTATTCCATATTGGTGACCATGGAACTATCAATAAGCATATCAAGCGAGTTGCTGCAATGTGTGGTATCAAAAAGCAAGTTTCGTTCCACGTATCTCGTCATAGTTGGGCAGTTTTGGCTTTAGAATATGGTATGCCGATAGAGAGCGTGAGCAAGATTCTCGGTCACACGAACATCACCACAACACAGATATACGCCAAGGTGACAAGTAACAAACTTGACCATGACATATCTGTTTTTGAAAGTCGAATCAAGGGGCATTTGCCTGTAATAGGAGGAATGGTATGAAAAGGACAATTATCACTATGGACGGAAATGGGACACTTTCCATTCCGTCCAACTTAGAGAACTTGTGGATGGGTGAAGGCGAGTTGGTGAATATATTTCATGCCACAGCTCCCAAACTCAACTCTGTGATACGAGCCATATATAAGGAAGGTATGCTGTCTATGTCAGAAGTTCAACGCAAGGACAAAACTTCCGTTGGCGTTTGGCAAACGCTGTTTAGTTTTCCGATGATAGTTACCATTAGCTTTCGTCTCCACTCTTTTGGCGCAGCACAACTTCGTGATGCAATCCTCAAGAGATTGTACGGAGCAAAAGAGAAAAGTACCATAATCCTACAACTCTATGGAGGTACAAACACCTTTAGCAAAATATGATTGAATACTTGGCAGTTTAGTGAGGTGCTGTCGTACTGATTCATTGTCGTATCGAGAAGTGTTGTCGTGAGAAAAAGCAGAACTTTTGATGTCATACGTTTTATATGTTTATCGTATGACATGTAAAACGTATGACATACAGGAATACATTTTTGTTCATCCCGAGGAACGGTTTCTTTGTAAGCCTTTCTTCGGGATTTTTCGTTTTACCTTATCCCCAAAAGCTACATCAAACACCTTGATTTCCTATCTTTTAACACTGTCGGTTCAAACTTCTCCATTCTGCGTAGGTTTGAGTTTTGTATTTTGATTTTCCGCCATTACCTTTGCAACTTTAATTTTTATAAGTTACAAAGGAGAATTTATGAACATGACAAATGACAACAAACTGCCAGTCGAAGTTGCTACCATGCAGCCACAGGCACCACCTCCACCAAACGAGGTGTTCATCCGTGTTGGCACAACCTTATACAAGGTGGTTGACCAACCTACTATCAATGGAGGGAAGGTAAGAAAGCGCATCCCTTGGAACATGGAAACCTTGCGTCAGGACTACGGCAAGGAGTTCATCAAGTATGTCCACAAGTATGACGGATTCTGTACCGTTCCCGAACATGTGAACCACCGAACTGTAATAGATGGTTTTCTCAATCTCTACGAGCCGATAAGCCACAAGCCAATGAAAGGGGATTTTCCGAACATCAAGAAATTGCTTTTTCACATCTTCGGTGAGCAATACGAGCTTGGCATGGACTATCTGCAACTGCTCTATCTCAGACCTGTGCAGAAACTTCCAATTCTTTTGCTTGTGTCTGAGGAGAGGAACACAGGCAAGACCACGTTCTTGAACTTTCTGAAAGCGTTGTTCCAAGACAACGTTACGTTCAATACCAACGAGGACTTCCGCAGTCAGTTCAATGCAGATTGGGCTGGCAAGCTGCTCATAGTCGTGGATGAGGTGCTACTCAGTCGCAGGGAGGATTCTGAGCGTTTAAAGAATCTCAGCACCACACTCTCCTACAAGGTGGAAGCCAAGGGCAAGGACAGAAACGAGATTTCTTTCTTTGCCAAGTTTGTGCTGTGCTCCAACAACGAATCCCTGCCTGTCATCATTGACGAGGGCGAGACCCGATATTGGGTGAGGAAGATTTCATCGTTGCAATCTGACGATACCGACTTCTTGGAGAAACTGAAGGCGGAGATACCCGCTTTTCTGTTCCATCTGCAAGGCAGAACGCTATCCACAGAGCACAAGAGCCGAATGTGGTTCGCCCCCGAACAGATAGCGACCGATGCTCTGAGGAGAATCATACGCTGCAACCGTAACAGACTTGAGGTGGAAATGTCGGAGCTGTTCCTTGAGGTCATGGAGAACACTCAAACCGACAGTTTGCAATTCTGCCTCAATGACGCAATCGCCTTGTTGCAATGCAACCACGTGAAAGCGGAGAAGCACCTTGTGCGAAAGATAGTGCAGGACTGTTGGAAGCTGCAACCTTCAGAGAACGCCCTCACCTACACCTCATACGAGTACAACTACAATAGCAGCGGTCACTACTCGCCAACAAAACGTGTGGGCAGGTTCTACACTGTAACGATGGACAAGCTAAATAGCATATAATTTTGTTGAATTGTTGAATATGATGAAAGAATTGTTGAATATCAAGTATTTAAGGCTCAACATTTTCTCAACAAATCTCTCAACAAAAGAAAGAGACTGTTGAAAAGAGAAAACATGACAGCTAATGCCTGTCTTTCTCTTTTGCCCAGTGATTTTGTTAAAAAGAACCATTTGTTGAGAGTTTGTTGAGAAGATAAGTATTTGACTATCATACCAATACATGCCATTCTCAACAATTCATCAGAAATACATACACCACTTAATCCACAGTAAAACATGAACATTCAAGAAGCAAAGCAAATCAAGATTGCAGACTACCTGCAAAGTTTGGGACACCGCCCTGTCAAGCAGCAGGGCGCAAACCTTTGGTACAAGTCACCGCTTAGAAATGAGAGCGAGGCATCTTTCAAGGTGAACACCATGATGAACAGTTGGTTCGATTTCGGAATGGGCAAGGGCGGCAACATCATCACCCTTGCGTCATACCTCTACGCATCAGACAGCTTGCCATATCTCTTGGACAAGATGGAGAAGCAAGCACCCCATGTACGCCCGACCGACTTTTCTTTCCCTCAGCAAGCTTCCGAGCCGAGTTTTGAGAGATTGGAGGTTAGGGAACTCAACCACCCTGCACTCCTACGCTATCTGAGCGAGCGGAATATTGACCTGTGCATCGCCCGAAAGGAATGTGTGGAACTCCACTTCTCGCATAATGGCAAGAACTACTTCGCCATCGGCTTCAAGAACAAGTCGGTCGGTTACGAGGTTCGTAACCGATTCTTCAAGGGTTGCATGTCCCCCAAGGACATCACACATATCCGACAACAAGGCGAGCCAAGATACGCTTGCTATGTGTTCGAGGGCATGATGGACTATCTTTCCTTTCTCTCGTTACGCATGGAGAAGTTTCCGTCTTGTCCGTCATTGGAAGCGCAGGACTACGTGATACTCAACTCAACAAGCAACGTTGACAAGGCTATTGACGCACTACACGGCTACGAGCGCATCAGTTGTCTGCTCGACAACGACGAGGCTGGGCGGAAGGCAACGCTTGCCATCGAGACAGCCCTCGGCTACCATGTGAGGGACGCATCCCACTTGTACAGTGAGTACAAAGACTTGAACGACTATCTGTGCGGAGTTAAATCCAAACAGTCTGTACACCAAGTACAGCCTGTTAAGCAAACCGTTCCACCTCGAAAGAGAGGCGCAGCCTTGGGCATATAGGCGGTTCCTGCTCCAATGGCTATTCTGAACGGAAAAGCCATAGCTCAATAGGGCGTTTTCTTGACGCAGTGGCACGCCACCGCTAAAAACACCCATTTGAGCAAAGGGGCATCCCCTTTTGAAACCCCGTGAGCCATGCGCAGGGCGCAATGCGGCAAGCGGATTTGTACAACTCAAAAACAAGTTTATTATGGGACATTTCAGTTTGGATTTCAAGAAGGCAAAGGGCAGCTCGGACGCAAGGGAATCAGACCACATAGAACGCAAGGTGATACCCGACAACGCTGACCCTACGAGAACTCACCTCAACCGTGAGCTTGTCAAGATGCCGAGCGGTGTGTATGGTCGTGATGAAGCAATCGCCCACCGCATCAAGACGGCAGGCATCAAGCGTAAGATAACCAACGACCAGGTGAGGGTGATAAGAACCATGCTGTCTGGAACGCACGAGGACATGATGAACATCGCAGCCAATGGGCAGCTTGATGATTGGTGCAACGACAGCTTGAAATGGTTACAAGACACGTTTGGCAAGGAAAATGTTGTTTCGGTTGTTCTGCACATGGACGAGCACACGCCACACCTCCATGCCTCCATCGTTCCAATAGTGATAGGCGAGCGGAGAAAGGCAAGAAGCAAACCTACGGAAGAGGGCAAGCGGACATACCGCAAGAAAGCCAATGCCGTGAGACTGTGTGCCGATGATGTGCTCAACCGAGACAAAATGATTGGCTATCACGACAGCTATGCTGAAGCCATGAGCAAGTATGGCTTGAAGAGAGGGGTCCGTGGATCAGATGCGAGGCATACCACCACGGCACAGTATTATCGCAACATCAAGCGAGAGACCGAGAGACTTCAAAACTGTATGAAGCTGCTGCAATCTGATATTGAGGAAGCACAGCGACTTCTACAACAAACCAAGAGTGAAATCAGCACGGAGAAACTACAGGCTGCTAAGATGGAAGCCAAGACAGCCTTTGTGTCGAAGATTGGTTCTCTTTTAGGTAGTGGAAAATTGAAGGAGGTGGAGCAACACAACAGAAAGTTGTGCGAGCTTGTGACAAACCGAGAGCAATACATTGACGAACTCCATGAGAAGGTGCAGTGTATGGAGGACAGCCACAGCAAACAGCTTGACGAGATACAGTGGAAGCACCAATCGGAGGTCGCGAATTTGGAGAGCAAGCACACCACGGAGATAACGATGCTCAACAACATTATCCGCAAAGCCAAGCGTTGGTTCCCGATGTTGGAGGCACGCTTGCAAATGGAAGACCTGTGCAGGAGGGTTGGCTTTACCGTTGAACAAATTGGGGTGCTTCTTACAGGAAAGGCACTCAACTTTAGCGGTTCACTCTATTCCGAGGAGCACAGAAGAAAGTTCAATGTAGTGAATGCAGAAATTAATGTATTCTCTGATTCTACCAAGCCGAACCAACTATTTTTGTATATAAATAGACAAACTATGGTTGAATGGTTTAAGGAACAGTGGAATAATATAAGGTTAAAAACACAGCGTCGTTTCAAACTTTAATATACTTTTTGCAAGAACAAAGAAGGCAGCTTACTTTTTTTGGGTAAACCGCCTCTTTGTTGTTGCTTTTACAATTGATATGTTAGAGATAGCATAACATTTCCAGAATGTTGTTTGTATCTAACATAGGATGTGTAAGTTGGTGTAACATTTTGTTTTAACCAATTGATTCCGTTAAGGTGAAAGATATTCGTGCCAGAAAGTTTGCATGTGAATTTCTTGATTTTATAGGAAATGGAAAAATCAATATCTCGCAATATCTTACTTCCGCTTGTATTCTCTATCTTGTTCCACTTGCCGGTAACAAAACTGGCGAACTTGTTCTTCGCAAATATGAGCTTTGCAGTTCCACCAAATTCCTTGTCACTAGAATCAATGTTTAAGTCGGTGACTTTGTTTGTCAACTTGTTGTACAAGCCATCAACCTCAACATTGAAAGGAATCTTAAAGCGTGAGACGAAACCTAAGTCTGTCTTTAAGTTCCCTATCAACATTTTACACGGAATGGAATTGTATGCAATTTCGTTTCGATTCCATAAAAATGTTGTGGTCAGTTTGGCATCAATAGGCAAGTTGCCCAATCCTTTGTTGGCATATAAAGTTGCATTTACGGTTTCCTTTTTTCCTCCATCCATATAATTTTGGCTGTGTAATAAACCGTCATTCTGATAGTTCAGCATTTCGGTGTTATCAGCCTTCTCATAAGTCAAATACATAAATATAATTGTTCTGCTATACAAACTATACAACTTATAAGCAATATTCATGTTCAGGGCGTTGTTGCCCAACCTTGAATATGAGGAAGCATCTGTGACCTCATCGTAGCTATTGATGACAGAAAGTCTCGAAAGTGCTTCAATATCGGTTGGCACATATTTGTAACTCAGTCCAAATGCAACAGAGTGTTGCTGACTGAAACGTAATTCTGTTGCAAAGGATGGCTCCCACTTGATTACAGACTTTGTCGCTAGTCCATTAATGTTTGTATTATTCCCATAATCAGAAAATCTAACGCCTGCATCAAACCTAAAGAGACCTTTGTTCTTCATGAGCCCCCCATAAATCCCGAAATTGTGACTGTTCAAATGTTCGCTATCTACATTTTGGTCTATCCATGAATCGTAGTTCTGAGTGGACAACTCCCATTTCAAGTTGATTTTATGGAAAATAGGAAATACATATCCTACAGCACCTGCCACATTCAGCTTCTTCAAACCTCTATCTATATAGTAAGAACCATCATCCTGTGTATATTCGATAGGCAATTCGTAAGAGGAAAGAATGTCCAAGTTTCTGTCTGACTTAGAAAAAGCGAAATCTACACTTCCATAAAGCAAGCCTTTGCCTATCAACGAATTTAAGCTGACCTGCTGTAAAGCATTAAATCCTTTGTTTTTGTCATTGTCTGCATTTCTATCGGAATTATTGTTGTAATAATCCATGATAGACATACTGTTTCTCATATCGCTATATGCCAACTTCGTTTGGAAACGCAAGCTTGTGTATTGATTGACATCCCATTTTTGGCTGAGGTTAAATGAACTGAAGCTGCCTCTTTTCTTGCCATTCTCTTCTGTTGACTTACGTATGTTTTCCTGCGCCATCTTTATATGTTGTTCCGTTGACAATGCAGACTTTGCATCCATTTCATTGTGGATTACACCTATTGTGGCCTTGTAGTGTGAAGACGGTTTCAATGTTAAATTGACATTGCCAATACCTGAAGTCCTTTTGTATTCGTCATTACTTGGCATCAAGACATTTCTTTCTGCACTGGAAAGGCTCAATTGCGCAAATCCATTGGTTGTTTTTACTCCTGTAAGACCGCCATTGGCATTGAGATAGTCCATTATAGAGAATACAGCCTCATTGGTGTTGTTCGCATTTGCGATGATGGATGCAGATACTTTATTGCCCATCTTTAAAGCTGAGTTCTTGCTGTCAAACTTGTTCTTCATACCGCCACCTTCTGTAAAGTTGCCTGCCCATTTGTTATGGAAGTCCTTATTTATAAGGTTTAATGCTGTCGTCTCTTTTGAATTAAAAGAGTTGCCGACATTTCCATCATTATAGTTACTAAGCAACTCCACACCAGAAGCAAAGTCGGCGGACAAAGTTTTTAGTGCATGTCCTCCTGTAGAAAGCACATCTTCGCCATTGACCAAGAACTTATCTATTTTTTTTCCTTGGTAGGAAACATTTCCCGATTCATCGACTGTCATTCCAGGCAACTTTTTAATGACATCGCTCATGTTCTGTTCACTTCCGTTTTTAAACACATCTGGACTAAATTCAATTGTGTCATTCTTTATTTTCGCCCCTAAGTTTCTACCTTTTATTGTTACCTCAGACAATGTGTAGCTGTCGTCTTTCATCATTAAGTGTAATGGGGTTGCCGGCACTTCTTTATAATGTACTCTCAGTGTAGTATATCCGACACATCTTGCTGTCAACCAAAATGAGGACAAAGCCTTGTTGGATTGAATAGTGAACGAACCATCGTCTTTTGATATTGCATACGAAACGATGGAATGTGCCGCACTATCTTGTGAACATGTTACAGTACAAAAGGGTATGGCTGTATTTTGTGCATCAACAACCATACCCGATATATTCTGTGCTATAGAAAATCTACATATGCAGATTAGCATACATAACAGTAAACTTCTTAAACGTCCCATACATCCTTATGTTTTATCCTATAAAACTATGACATTGTCATTGCCGCTTTCCTTCAACTCTTCAATCTTTTTCTTCTGTAACTTTTCAAAAGCAGGTTTTTGCATTATTTTTCCTCTTGGTAACTCTATCTTGACTTGCCCTTTTATAGGCAAAATACTTTCTGCCTCATAAATTTCGCTTGATGTCGTCAAGCGGAGTATTGCCCCTGGCAGCCCTATATATCCACAAGGTCCTACGGGGGATGGTATTTCTTGACAGAACCATGCTACTACAGAACGATTTTTCTTATATACGGCCTTTGTACATTTCTTTCCTAAAACTTCTATAGTCTCATCAAAATACAAATCCCATTCATTTTTTAATGAATCAGAAAAAACGACAAACGCCTTATCTACAATGCTTTTTATACTTATTTCCTTATTATCTGTTGTATTTGTATAGTATGAGCCACTTCCTTCAAGTTTGATAACATTGTTATCTATGCCTGTGGTTGAAAATGCACATTCGTTGCCATTAGTAAATAAAGTATAAGTTTTATGCTGATTGGACAATTGATTTATAATTATTTGTCTTTTACTTAAATCACTCATACTATAGACCTCCTTCGGAATTTGCATCACCATATTATAATGTATGGATAATCCTATCTTTTGTGCAGAGACTAATAGACAAGAGACTAAGCACGAAAGCGTGAATAATATAACCCTTTTCATATTTGTACAGAGTTGATTAGCAATAGACTACGACATTAGAGAACAATAATGACTGTTCCATCTTTGGTAATAATAACGACAGGACCATTTGATGGAGTTGCTTGGAACGTTGTTGTTGCCTTAATGTTGTTTACTACTGGTGAAGATACTTCAGCCGCATTTGCTTGACTTGGCATGCATATAGCACCTAATGCCAAAGCCATAGAAAACAAAAACTTTTTCATGTTTTCTCCTTTTTTAAATGTTATACATGTTGCGGAGGTATAAACCTCTTTGTTTTCGATTGCAAAAGTACAAAAAAAATGATTGATAGAACTTTTTGATGGTTATTTTAAACTGAATTAAACTTATTGACGGTAAAATTAAATCTGATTAAACATTATGCTGCTATTTTGTAAGGAAACTGGTACTTTTGTAACATGTCTTTCGGTTTGATGTTTTTTTTGGAATTAAAAATCTTAGATTCATTATTTTTTTTGTATTTTTGCAGCCGAAAAGAGTTGTTAGGCAGCAAACGTATGCAGATAGCAGAATTTAGGACTGTTGCCAAATCATTACCTCTATTGAGGTGAAAGACTCATAAATAGCTCATTTTAAGCTATTCGGCAGTTTTTAGCGTAATTTTTTCTGAAAAGTTTGGTACTTATCCATAAAAATCGTATCTTTGTCCCCACAAATACAGAAGATTATGGCATTCGAAAAGGAAATCAAGGAATACGAGGATTTGAGAGGAAAATATCAAACCCTTATCATCAATAAAATGGATAGAGAAGAGTACATCAAATATAATGAAGTACTCTTCTCTACTTTTTCGTGCGCCATTGAAGGCAATTCATTCTCCGTAGATGACACCCGGGAACTGAAGGAGAAAGGTCTGGGGATGATTCCTGCCGGAAAGACTCTCTTCGAGGCTTTCGAAATGCTCGACCATTTCGAAGCCTTCGAGTACATGATGCAAAACACGCAGCATCCGCTCGATGAGAATTTTCTGAAAGAAATCAACAGGCGGGTTACCAGCCATACGCTTTCCTACCGTTCTCCAGAAGCCATTCCGGGCGAATACACCACCACAGACATGGCTGCAGGCGACACGGTATTTGGCAATCACGAAGAACTCATCGCCAGAGTTCCCAAGCTGCTGGAATCAACCGAAAAAGCCATTGTTTCAGCAGCTGTTCATCCCATGATTCTTGCCGCCCGCTTCCATGGCTTCTACGAATATCTTCATCCTTTCCGTGATGGGAATGGAAGAACAGGCCGACTCGTCAGCAACTACATTCTCTTAAGATTGAATCAACCTCTTCTCATCATCCCATCAGAAGCTCGACAGGAATACATTTCTGCCCTCCGCATGATTCGCACAGAAGCAACCGACGAGCACCTCATCCACTTCTTCTTCAAGATGGCAATACAGAGAATGGAAGAAGAGCTGAAGCAGAAAGAGGCTAACACCAAGCGATTTATGACATTCCTCTTCTAACAAAGCATCGGATGCCCCTCAGAAGTGACAGAAGCCTAAAGCTGATTGCCCTCCGTCTCCACAATCTGTCCATCAAACAACTGGATGGTGCGATGGGCTATCTTGGCATCATGCTCATTATGCGTTACCATGACGATGGTGGTGCCCTCGTGGTTCAGCTCGGTAAGCAGATGCATTACCTCGGCTCCATTCTTGGAATCGAGGTTACCCGTAGGCTCATCGGCAAGGATGAGCTTCGGACCGAAAACCACGGCACGGGCGATGGCTACTCGCTGTTGCTGACCACCTGATAGCTGGTGAGGGAAGTGCTTGGCACGATGGCTGATGGCCATTCGCTTCATAATCGCCTGCACCTTTGCCTTGCGCTCCGCCTTCGGAATGTTGAGGTAAGTAAGAGGAAGCTCGATGTTCTCCTCTACATTCAATTCATCTATCAGGTTGAAGCTCTGGAACACAAAACCGATTTCTCCCTTTCTCACATCCGTGCGCTCCTTTTCCTTCAGGTTTGCCACCTCGTGATTACCCAGGAAATATTTTCCCGAAGTTGGGTTGTCGAGCAAACCGAGGATGTTGAGCAAGGTGGATTTGCCACAACCTGATGGTCCCATAATGGCGACAAACTCGCCGTCTTCTACTGTGAAAGATACGTTATTTAAAGCAATCGTCTCCACATCTTCTGTGCGGAATGACTTGCAAAGATTCTCTATTTTAAGCATTTTCTTATCTTTTTACTTTTTTACTTTTAATTTTATTCATCCTTGAGATACTTCACCGGATTACTGTTAGCCACCTTGTAGCAGTTGATGACGACGGAAAGCCCGATGATGACGAGCAAGATGATGGTAACGCCGATAAACAGCAAAGGCGTCATCGTAATCTTCTCGCTGAACGACATCAGCCATTGTCTGGCTATCAGCCAAGCCCCCAAGTCGCCCACGATGATGCAAGGCAAGGCAATCTTCATGATGTCCTTCAGGAAGATGCGAAGAATATCCTTCACCTTCGCCCCGTTCACCTTCCTTATCGCTATCTCCTTACGGCGGCGGTTTACCTCATCACTCGTATAGCCCACCAATCCGAAGAGGGCGATGATCATCGTGATGATGCCGGCAACCAGGATTCCGTTGCGGAAATGGAGCTGGGAAACGTACTGTAATTCCATTTCCGACTGATAAGAATATACATTCACCAAATTATTCGGATACATAGCTTGCACCTTCTTTTGGAGCTTTTCTAATGTATCATCCGCCATTTCCTTAAACTTAACCAACATATACGGCGCAACCTTATCTTCATAGAAAATAAAAGCAGGCAAAGACTTGAGGTCCGAATCTTGACCGGTAAGACTACCTATCTGTATATTCCGGAATACACCACAAATAGAGTAAACCTTTCCATCACCCGAATATTCTATACGCTTACCGATAACACCATCTTTCCAATGAAAAACCTTCTGTAATTTTCCAACCATTTTTTCTTCTATCATGATTTGGCTGCAGCTATCATTACGTTCGGTGAAGAAAGAGCCTTGTATGATTGGAATCTCCAACATCTTGAAGAAATTATCATCCACGCCTCCAATATCCTGAGCATTGAATTGAGCAGTTTCGTCACCAGGCAAAGCTATCGTATTACCATCTATTCCCCAATCATCCAAAGGGATGGTATAAGTAGATGAGACCATGCTTACATCGGGCATTCGCCTGATTTCTTCCAGGCATTGAACACGACGTTCCCTATCCAAGGCATCAACTTTCAATATGGCAACATTTTCATAACTATAGCCAGGATCCTGATTCACCATCAAGTGATACTGAGCACTCACAACATAAAGCAAACTGAACAGGAGGCCTGATATAACAAACTGAAAACCAAGCAAAGCAAGCTTCCAGCGATTCCGATTTTCCTGATAACCACGAAAGGCTACGGCAACAGGAATTCTACTGTATAACCAACCAGGAACCAATCCTCCCACCAATAACACGAAAAGACAAATGGCTACCAATATCCAACTTCCCCTACAGAACATCAAGGCTTCAATTGGCGCAGAAAGGAAGTTTCTAATTGTTCCTTTACAAAGGAAGATGAATAAAGCCGCAAACAATACCGCTAATCCAACCTGTACCAATGCCTCTGAAAATATGATAGAATGAATATTCTTCGGTGCTGCACCATAACACTTTCTGACGGCCATCTCCCGAGAACGTGTCATCAAATTACCGACAATAATCAGCAGATAATTCATTACCGATGTAAAAAGAAGCACAAAGGCTATGATTCCTAGAATCCACCCCATCATCTTGATGTAAGAATTCTGAGTATAGACCTCACTAAGTACCACAAAATCATAATTCAATTCCATTCCTGCCTGTTTCAACTCTTTCATAGGAAAATGATCCTGGCGCATCTTGTCAACATAGGGTTTCAATTCGCCTACACCATGTCCTTTTGCTATACGAATATAAGAATTGAATATATCAGAACCAATCCAGTCATTTCTCGCATCAAAAGTACGAACCTGCGGCATCGTTGACATGGACACAACCACTCCATAGGATGTAAAAGTAGAATTCCATGGAAAAGCATCGAATACACCACCTATCGTAAATATGATACCAGGATAATTCGGCACAGAAAAATGCTTACCTACAACATTACCACCTATCTTTTCAGCAACCCGTGAACTAACCAGACAATAGTTAGGACGAGACAAAGTTTCCTTGGCATTACCCATGAATATTCTTTGGGGAAAGACATCGAAGAAGCAACTATCTGCCAATACCATATCAGCAGAGAATACCTGTTGGTTTTCCAACTTACATTGTGCGTTGCTTTTCAACCAGTTTACTCGGGTTGCAGCCTCAACGATAGGCGCATACTGGGCTATACCATGAGCCGTAGCTCCCGAAGTTTGATCAAAATAAAGTTTTTCTCCTTTATTATGCCCCACTTCCATAATCTGATACGTCCTTTCCCATCCTGGAAAGTACGTATCGTAAGTCTGCTCGAAATAAATCTCGGCAATAATTACCGAACTGATTGCCAATCCGAGCGCCAGACACAAGATC
Source organism: Segatella copri (assembly GCF_026015465.1). GTDB lineage: Bacteria > Bacteroidota > Bacteroidia > Bacteroidales > Bacteroidaceae > Prevotella > Prevotella copri_E. The sequence continues at coordinate 1,606,743 of NZ_JAPDUQ010000001.1, read as the reverse complement.
TTCACGAAATTGTGCTGGCCTCTTCGAGGCAGATTCTTGAATGCGTTAATAATATGATTCATATCAAATATCCTGTTTCAAGGGCGTTAGCCCAATTTATCACTAATCATTACTAACTAATCACTACTAATTAAAAACTAATACATCATTATCCTTATAGGCCTCATAGCCACTAACGATGACCTGCTCGCCCGGCTCCAAGCCCTCAATTACCTCATAATACTGAGGATTCTGGCGACCGATGGTTATCTTTCGGCGATAAGCCTTCTTGCCACTCTTGTCTAATACAAAAATCCATTGACCACCCGTTACACTATAAAACGTGCCTTTAGGGATAATTATTGCCTGCTTAGACTGACCGAGCTGCAAATCCACGTAATAGGTCTGACCGGTTCGGATGTTGCCAGGACGAACACCTTTGAAGATGAAGTCGATGCGGAACCTGCCGTCTCTTACCTCGGGATAAACCTTGCGGACCTGCAGGAGATAATGCTTGCCGTTCTGGTCGAAAGTGGCAGTAAGTCCCGGTTTTACCCGGTCGATGTAATGCTCATCCACCTGCGCCTGCACCTTGAAATCGCTGAGGTCGTTGATGACTCCAATCTTCTGTCCAGCCTGGATGCTCTGTCCCAGTTCCACATCGAGCAAGCCTATCTCACCCGAAATGGTGCTGCGGATGTTCAGCTTCTCCTTGCGCTGGCGAACCAGTTGCACATTCTTCTGCATGGCTTCCAGATTATCGCCCATCTGATCCATCTGCGAACGGCGGAGCTGGGCATCCTTCTTCAATCGCTTGCTGATGAGCGCATGCTTCTTGACGGCAAGGTCGTAATCTTCCTTTGCCTTGAGATACTCCTCGCGCGAATTGAGTTCTTCCTTGTGCAACGCCTCCTGATGCTGATAGGAACGGCGCTTGGTAATGACATCCTGCGAAAGCGACAGTTCCTCGTTGCTATTGTTCAGGCGGTCCTGCTCCATCGAAATCTGGGTGTTGCGAAGCATATCCTGCTTTTCGGCAAGTTCGCTCTCGGCATTCAGAATCTCCAGATCGAGATTCGAATTGCTCAGTTTCACGATCACATCACCCTTGTTTACGTGGGCGCCTTCATCCACCACTTTCTCCAGAACAATACCACCTTCTTCGGAACTGATCTGCACCACGGAGATTGGAACCACCTGACCATCCACCGAAACATAATCGTTGAACTGCGCCTTCTCCACGGTTCCGATGCTTAATCCCTTCCTGTCCACCTTCAGGGTGGAAGAGAAATTGCTCAATCCCAACCAAATGAGGACTGCGATCAAAACCGCTCCTCCGCCAATCCATGCCCAATACTTGCGAGGCACGAGATATTTTTTCTTTTCTATTTTTATATCCATAATTTAAGTGAAGAGTGAAGAACGAAAAGTGAAGAATTCACTTGCATTCTCCAGGTTTATTTAATTAAATTTTCTCCTTGGTAATAAGCAACCAGCCTCTGTTTGATAATGAGCAGCATCTGCATCTGGAGTTCCTTGATTCTGCTTTCCAGAAGCGTTTGGGCTGCGGTATGAAGGTCGAAGGTGGAAAGCATTCCTTCCTCAAACTTGCGGCTCGACATGTGATAGGCGAGCGAATCGGAGGCCACCTTCTTCTGCATCTGATGCAACTCCTTGGCGTAACCCTCTGCATCCATTACCGCCTGGGCTATCTGGTCGTGAAGCTTGCGACGGGTTTCCTCCAGGTTCACCTGCGCCAGTTGCCAGTCGTTGCGTGCCTTCTTCACGCTGTGCCATCGGTCGCTATTATAAATAGGTATAGAAAGGGTCAATGCGAGGTATTCGCCCTGGTTGTTGTGAAACTGCGAGGCAAACCCATCGTATTGCCCTTTCTGAGAGAGATTCTTATAATAGTTGGTAGAAATGCCGCCACCGAGAGAGAGTGATGGCAGCAATCTGCCTTTTGCTATTTTATAATCATACCGTGCCCGCTCCACTTCGTATTCTGCCGACTTCAAATCGGGAGAAATATTCTGAAAGCCCTGGTAAACGGTTTCGTAGTTTACTCCAGATTCAGGAACCTCTTTATTATCAGACGTTAACTTCAAATTCTGCTCCTCATTAATCAGAATTTTCAGCTCTTCATCCACAGGAAAATTCATCGCCGATTTCAAGGCGAGCAGACTCTGTTTTGCCACATTCTCCTGATGCGTAAGATTGTATTCATCTTCCGCCACCTGCGATTCCATCTGCACCACATCCGGGCGACCTTTCTCGCCCAGTTCATACAGGCGCTTCATCTTAACTAACATCCGCTTACTTTCGTTCAGTTTCTCGCTTGCTATCCGAATACTTGCCTCAGCATAGGCAGCATCCACATATTTCTGCATCACGTCGATGGCTCGGTCGTCCTGAATCTTCTGCATCGCCGTGGCTGAATAATCCCGGCTCAACTTAGCCTGCTTCAAGGCGTTGATGGTGGCGAAACCGTCGAATACATTCAGTTCGGCATAAAGCTGATAGTAGTTGTTGAATGTCGTTACATTATTATAAGTATTGGTTTCCGGGTCGATGTTTCGTCCCCAGGCATACTGTCCCTGCACGCCACCCGTAACGGTAGGCAGGAATCCTGCCACAGCATGCTGGTAATCCTGCTTGCGCTGGCGGGCGTTTACCACCTCCCGCTTCACCTCCGTGGCGTGCTCCACGGCGTATTTCATGCAGTCGTCAAGGCTCCAGCTCTGTGCCGAGACTCCAGCCGCCCAGACCAACCATCCTATCAATATTCCTATTCTTTTCATAATCTTCTTCATTTTGGCATGATAAGGACAAGAGCCGTGCCAAAACAGCATTTCTCCTGATAATCAATTCCTTAGATAAAAAGCCTCATTAAACAAACTGTCCAACAATTAGACACCGGCGTCTAATTGTTGGACAGAAACCTCATTATTTATCGGCTTTCGTAAGTACTTGCATCAGTCTTCGAAGCTATTTGAGTTAAAACAGGAATCTAATAATCCTCCATATAACCCTTGGTAAACATATCGTAGGACAGGGCTTCCAGTTCTGAGAGCGTCATCTGCTCTACCGAATGCTCTATCTTACGTATCAGTTCGTCTCGCTTGAAATCGTCGTCATCGCTCAGACGCGATGTAAATCTGTTACTCATTTTTTTGAATGTTAAGTGTTGAATGTTAAATGTTGAATTGGGCATACGCCACTAAATCTGTGTCATCTGTGAATTGAAAATCGCTGGCCGAAGGGAAAAGCAAATCTATGAGAAGATTACATCCGCTCGTAGGTGTTGATAACATTTCCATCATACGCCTCATGGCTGATTAACCGGACGTTATGAGGAAGCATAGGCGCTGGCGTTCCTGAAGTTACGGAGTTTTCCACAGATGTGGACAACAACGTTTCTACCCTGATTTCATCCCAAAGTCCAGCATCGAGGAATGCCTGATGGGTGATGGCGCCTCCCTCTACTATCAGCGACTGTACCTTATTATTATATAAGTACTGCATGATTTGCTGCAACACTTCCGTCTTGCCCCGTGAGAAATCCAGACCTTCTAAACAAGGATGATGGCGGTCGATGACCAGGCGCATCGGGTCCTTGCCGCTCCAATCTCTAACGTTGAGCTGACTGTGGTCGCGCTCATCGGTTACGCGGCCTATGAGGATAGCATCGTTCTCAGCACGCAACTTGTGAGAGAGCATCTTGGTGAAAGGCGAGGAAATAGCCATACCCCTACCCCCGTTGTCAAGAAAGCCATTCGCGGTCTGCGCCCATTTCAGGATGATGTAAGGGCGCTGATGGGTGTTGAAGGTGATGAAGCGCTTGTTGAGTTCGAGACATTCCGCCTCCAGAACGCCTACTGTTACTTCGATGCCTGCCTCGCGAATCTTGCGGATACCGCGGCCCTGAACCTTGGCAAAGGGATCTACGCAGCCACAAACGCATCGCTTTACTCCTTTTCTTACTATCAAATCGGCACAAGGCGGCGTCTTGCCGTAATGAGAGCAGGGTTCGAGACTCACATAGATGGTAGCTTGGCTTAATAGATGCTCATCCTCGGGCTTAACAGATGCAAAGGCGTTGACTTCAGCATGCCCTTCTCCGCATCTTACATGATAGCCTTCGCCGATGATTCTGCCATCCCCACTCACGATAACGGCTCCCACCATCGGATTGGGTTTGGCATTCTCTCTTCCGTTTTTCGCCAGCTGCAGACAGCGGCGCATAAACATTTCGTCTATTTCCTTTTGCGACAACGGTTCGCCCGTCTTCACATTCTGAAAAGAAACATTATTTTGTTCCATATCTAAAACTTTTCTTCGTTTTTTACTTACTTTTCGATAAAATGTCGTACCTTTGCTCTCAAATCATAATATACGATTTAGAGATGAAAACGTATCAACAACTCTGGCAATCCATTATCACTCTATATGAGGCGGGCGAAGCACAGGCTATCGTCCGCACCGTGCTCGATGTGAAGTACGGAATGACGCTGACCGACATAATCTGCGGCAAAGTTAATGAATTATCTGCAGATGAAGAAAGAAAACTGGAAGAAATTATCAGAAGATTGCAAAAAGGCGAACCTGTACAGTATGTTCTGGGCGAAGCTGACTTTGCAGGAAGAACCTTCCATGTAGAGCCGGGCGTGCTGATTCCGAGACCCGAAACGGCGGAACTCTGCGAGTGGATAGAAAAAGATGCGACTGAAAACAAAGGGATTACGGAAGGAGAGAAGGAAGAAAACACCATCCGCATCCTGGACATCTGTACGGGTTCGGGCTGCATCGCCATTACGCTGGGACTGGACATCGGCGGCTCGGAGGTTACGGGTTGGGATATTTCAGAAGATGCCTTGAGGATAGCACAGGGAAATGTTGCACTTCTGGATGCCGGTAACGTAAAAATAGAATATCAGGATGCCCTGAAATTGGCGGAAACATCGGATGCCGGAAGATGGAACATCATCGTGAGCAATCCCCCGTATATCTGCGAAAAGGAGAAAGCGGATATGGAGAAGAATGTGTTGGAACACGAACCTGGAATCGCCCTCTTCGTGCCCGATGAAGAGCCTCTGAAGTTCTACAGAGCCATCGCCGAATATGCCTCTTCTGCCCTCAAATCCGGAGGTGCATTATACTTCGAAATCAATCCTATCTACGAAAAAGAAACAAGGGAAATGCTGGAAGGATTGGGGTTTAAAGCTATTGATACAAAGGAAGATGCCTTCGGAAAGCAGAGAATGATGCGAGCCGGCAAATCATAAAGTTCAATGTTCAAATCTCAAAGTTCAAAGTAAAATCATCATGTTCAAATCTCAAAGTTCAAAGTATAAAAAGCCGATGACCGAGCAGCAGGCGCTCCTGAAGCTCACCACCCTCTGCACTCAAGCCGAACATTGCTCGCAAGAGATGATCGACAAGATGAAGAAGTGGGAACTGCCCGAAGATGCCATCGCCAGAAACATGGAATTCCTGACCGAGAAGAAATTCATCGACGACGAACGTTTCGCACGCTTCTTTATCAACGACAAAATAAAATACAACAAGTGGGGACGCCGGAAGGTGGAACAGGCGCTGTGGATGAAACATATTCCGAAGGATATCTCCGACCCAATCTTCGAAGAGATAGAAGACGACCTGTATATGGAAACCCTCCTGCCCCTGATGAAAAACAAATATAAAACCATCAAGGCAAAGAACGACTATGAACGCTCGATGAAACTCATCCGCTTTGCCCTGGGAAGAGGATACAGCATGGAGGTTATCCACAAATGCATCGACCGGATGAAGGAAGAAGATTTGGGAGACATCGATTTCGAAGAGGAATTCTAAAGCAAAGCATCAAGTTCAATATCCAAGCCTCAAAATTAAGAGTAAAGCCATGCGTACCAGCCTGTTAAGAGACATATTAGATTTATTCTTCCCCCGAACCTGCGCCATCTGCGGAAATGTGCTCGCTGGCGGGGAGGAGATGATATGCATAAAATGTCTGTTCCGCATGCCGGGAACCGATACTTGGAAACAGCCCTACGACAACGAGATGGCAAAACTCTTCTGGCATCAGATTCCCATCGAACGCTGCTGCGCTCTCTTCCATCACATCAGCCATGCCACATCGGCTAGAGCCGTCTACCAGCTGAAATACATGCATCATCCTGAAATGGGAATCTATCTGGGCAGAATGCTGGCAAAGAAGGGGTTAGGCATTCAGTTCTTCGACGGAATAGACGCCATCATCCCCATCCCGCTCACCCGAAAACGAGAAAAAGAACGCGGCTATAACCAGAGCCTTCTCATCGCCAAAGGCATCCAGCAACTCACCCATCTGACCATCATCAAGGATGCCGTAAGAAGGAAAAAGTTTAGCGAAAGCCAAACCCACAAGAACCGGCAGGAAAGACTGGAAAACGTGAGCCAGGTTTTTGAAGCCGCAGCAACCTATCATGACGGGCAGGGGGAGCACCCCATCACGCAACTTGAGGGCAAACATATCCTCATCATCGACGACGTATGCACCACCGGAGCCACCATCATCTCCTGTGCGGAAACCCTGATAAAAGCAGCCGGAAAGATGAAGATAAGCGTGCTGACTGTAGGTTTCGCACATGACTAAAGGCCCTTTTTGCCGAGAGTTAAAACATTTTAACCCTAAATATAGCCGCCGTGTGCAAAAATCATTGTACCTTTGCAAAATAATTAATAATAATTTAATCCTTTAAAGATTATGGACAAACTGAAGAAAGAATTCGCATCTAAGTTATTGAAAGTAAAGGCAATCAAGTTGCAGCCTAATGATCCATTCACATGGGCTTCAGGCTGGAAGTCACCATTCTATTGCGATAACCGCAAGACTCTCTCATTCCCAGAACTCCGCAATTATGTAAAGCTTGAGCTCGTTCACGCTATCCTGGAGCAGTTCCCAGAGGCTGATGCTGTAGCCGGAGTAGCTACTGGTGCCATCGCGCAGGGTGCTTTGGTTGCTGACGAACTGAACATGCCTTTCGTATACGTTCGTTCTAAACCAAAGGATCACGGTATGCAGAACCTCATCGAAGGTCAGCTCGACCCTAAGGCTAAGGTTGTGGTAGTAGAAGACTTGATTTCTACCGGCGGCAGCTCTCTCAAGGCAGTAGAGGCTCTCCGCAAGAACGGCAACGAGATTGTGGGCATGGTAGCTAGCTACACCTATGGTTTCCCTATCGCCGAGAAGGCTTTTGCTGATGCTAACGTAAAGCTGGTTACTTTGACCGACTATGAGCACGTAGTGGCAGAGGCTCTGGAGACTGGCTATATCAAGCAGGAAGACGTAGAGCTGCTCCACGAGTGGCGCAAGGACCCAGCTAACTGGAAGAAGTAATCAAGCTGACCCATCAATAATGAGTACAAGTACATTCGAAAGTAATATCAAACAGATTCCTCACAAGCAGGAATCTGTTTACCGTACATTGAGCGATCTGAACAACCTGCAGATGCTCAAAGACCGCTTCGAGCAGGTGAAAGACCAGATTCCTGAGGACAAGAGAAAGGAAATGGAAAAGCTGAAGGACCTCAAGTTTGATAGCGACAGCATCTCTATCACAGCACCTATGGTGGGTGAAATCAAGATGCGCATCATCGACCGCGAGGAGCCTAAGACCATCAAGTTTGAAACAGAAAACAGCCCTGTTCCTTTCAACTTCTGGATTCAGCTGCTCCCTACAGGCGAGTTCTCATGCAAAATGAAACTCACCATCAAGGCAGAACTTAACATGTTTATCAAGGGTATGGTGAAGAAGCCATTGCAGGAAGGCATCGAAAAAATTGCTGATGCGCTTGCGATGATTCCTTACCAGGATTAATAAATAAAGAAATTATGGCACATAAACTTTGGGAAAAGAACTTCGAAGTAAACAAGGAAATTGAAAGATTCACCGTAGGAAGAGACCGCGAACTCGACCTCTATCTCGCCAAGTATGACGTGCTGGGCAGTATGGCACACATCACCATGCTCGAAAGCATCGGACTCCTGGAGAAAGATGAACTCACCCAGCTCCTTGCCGAACTGAAAAACATCTACGCCATCGCCGACAAGGGCGAATTCGTAATAGAAGACGGCGTGGAAGACGTTCATTCCCAGGTAGAACTGATGCTCACCCAGAAACTGGGCGACATGGGCAAGAAGATTCATTCGGGTAGATCACGCAACGACCAGGTTCTCGTAGACCTCAAACTCTTCACCCGTCATGAGTTGAAGGAGATTGTGGACGCCGTGAAGATTCTCTTCGACGAGCTGATTCAGAAGAGCAACCAGTATAAGGACGTGCTGATGCCGGGCTACACCCATCTGCAGGTGGCTATGCCTTCATCATTCGGTCTCTGGTTTGGCGCTTATGCTGAAGGACTTGCCGATGACATGCTCTTCCTTCAGGCTGCTTACCGCATGACCAACCGCAACCCATTGGGTAGCGCAGCCGGCTATGGAAGTTCATTCCCTTTGAACCGCACCATGACCACCGAACTTCTCGGTTTCGACAGCTTGGACTATAATGTGGTTTATGCACAAATGGGCAGAGGAAAGATGGAGCGCAACGTGGCTTTCGCCATGGCTACCGTGGCAGGAACTTTGGCAAAGATGGCTTTCGACGCCTGTATGTTCAACTGTCAGAACTTCGGTTTCGTGAAATTGCCTAAGGAGTGCACCACCGGTTCGAGCATCATGCCACACAAGAAGAATCCAGACGTATTCGAGTTGATTCGCGCCAAGAGCAACAAGCTCCAGAGCCTTCCACAGCAGGTAATGCTCATCATGAACAACCTGCCAGTAGGCTATTTCCGCGATCTCCAGATTATCAAGGAAGTGTTCCTCCCTGCCTTCGACGAGTTGAAGGACTGTCTGCAGATGGCTGCCTACATCATCAACAAGATGGAGGTGAACGAGCATATTCTAGACGATCCTCGCTACGACCCTATGTTCTCAGTAGAAGAAGTGAACCAGCTTGCAGCCAACGGAATGCCATTCCGCGATGCTTACAAGAAGGTAGGACTGGAAATCGAGGCTGGCGAATTCAAGCCAAACAAGGATATTCATCATACTCACGAAGGCAGCATCGGCAATCTCTGCAACGACAAGATTCAGGCGCTGATGGAGCAGACCCTCTCTGAGTTCCACTTCGAGCGCATGGAGAATGCCGAGAAGAATCTTCTGAAATAAAGACTGAAAGGTTTCTGCATGAAGAATAGCATATATAATAAGGTATATATATATAATAAGGTGAAGAGCATGGCTGGAATAGCTATGCTCTTACTTTGTTCGTGCGATGCAGAAAACAGCATCAGCACCAAATATCCCTGCCAGTTCTACTTCAAGTCGCAATACCATCCGGGCACAAGTCTGGAAACAGCCCTCAACGGAACGGGCGTCTACACGATGGTTAGTGCCAAAAAGGTAAATGGAGCCTGGAATATCTATTCTACATTAAACGATGGGAAAAACCAGACTGAAACCATCATCCTCTCTACAGCGAAGGAGAATTATGCCAACTATACTTATCTGGGAGCGGGCAACGACCCTAAAGATGCCAAAAAGAACGGCTTCATCATGGGATTATCCAACTTCAGCGGACCTGTAGCCTGGGACCGCCAATGTCCAAACTGCCTGGAACAATATGGTGGAACCAACTATCCGCTGGAATGGACCGGCAACCGCCAATCGGTAATTTGCGACAAATGTAAACGCATCTACAGCCTGGAAAACGGAACCATCACAAGCGGCGGAAAGAGCAAAAGCGACAAGCCGCTGATGCAATATCGGGTAACCTACGGCGGCAAAGGAACCGATATATACGTGGGAAACTAAGCAGAAACGGAGGGCAAACGAAAAAAATGGCGCTTTCTTGTCTTAAAAAATGTAAATCGTTTGGAGATTTAAAGAAATAGCATTACCTTTGCACCCACATAACGCGGAAATAGCTCAGTTGGTAGAGCACAACCTTGCCAAGGTTGGGGTCGCGGGTCCGAGTCCCGTTTTCCGCTCAACTCTTAACGTTTACCATGCCGCAATGGTGGAATTGGTAGACACGAGGGACTTAAAATCCCTTGGCCAGTAATGGCTGTGCGGGTTCGAGTCCCGCTCGCGGCACTTTAAAGTTTTTCCTTATGAAAAAATTTGCTTACATCCTCATTTTATTCATTACGCTGGTCTTAACATCATGTGGTGTTAGCAGTGGGCATTTCAAGTTTGAAGGCAAATTTCTCAATATGAATCAAGGCGAGTTTTATGTATACAGTCCTGACGGGGGCTTCGAAGGCGTTGACACCATTAAGGTAGAAGGCGGCCGTTTCACTTTCGAAACCGAATGTAAGGAAGATTTTACCATTATGCTTGTTTTCCCTAATTTCTCTGAGCAGCCTATCTTCGCAAAATCGGGCAAATCAGTAGAAATCGAGGCAGATGCTTCGCACCTTAAGGAAATGGAGGTAAGCGGAACCGAGGATAACGAACTGATGACAAAATTCCGCCAGAACATCCTGAAAGATACGCCACCTGAGGCTAAAAAGCATGCTGAAGACTTCATCAGAGAACATCCGAATTCTGTGTGCAGCATCTATCTGATCAAAAAATACTTCATCACTTCTACACAACCTGATTACCGCAAGGCGCTCTCACTCATCAATATCGTAGAGAAGGAACAGCCTAAAAACGGACAGTTGGCTAAGATGAAGCAGTTGGCAGAAACCATGAAGAATGTAGGCATCGGTGCAACCCTGCCTTCATTTACAGCATACGATATCAACGGAAAACTCGTTTCTAGTACAGAAATGAGCAGCGCTCCGGTTGCCGTAATCTACACCTGGGCTACCTATAACTATGACAGCCAGGACATGCAGCGCGAACTGAAGAGCCGTCAGAAGAAATCGAACGGCAAGCTTAAGCTGATGGCTTTCTGTCTGGATGCCAGCAAGAGCGAATGCAAGAACAACATCAAGCGCGACTCTATCACATGCCCTATCATCTGCAACGGCGAAATGCTGGAAGACAAGACCTTGAAGAAGTTGGGATTGGGAAACCTTCCTGACAACATCATACTTCAAAATGGTAAAATCATCGCCCGAGGCATGAAAAAGCAAGAGCTTTACAATAAGCTCGACCAACTGCTAAAATAAATACTTTCGAGCTAGTCAAGAACCCATAAAAAGCACGCCTATATGTTAGTAAAGACATATTGTGCAGCAGTTAACGGACTAGAAGTAACTACTGTAACCGTAGAAGTAAGCCTCAACAGAGGCGTCATGTACCACCTCACAGGCTTAGGCGACGAGGCGGTCAAAGAGAGCCGTAACCGAATTTCAGCAGCTCTCCAGTATAGCGGCTTCAAATTTCCGATAGCCGACATCACCATCAATCTGGCTCCAGCTGACCTCCGGAAAGAGGGCAGCAGTTTCGACTTGCCGCTTGCAATCGGACTTCTAGGCGCCAACAACAACATTCCCGAAGATCATCTGAAAGAGTACATGATGGTAGGCGAGCTGAGCCTTGACGGTACGCTCCAGCCTATCAAAGGTGCCCTGCCGATAGCTATCAGAGCCAGAGCAGAGCACTTTAAGGGACTGATTGTGCCGGAACAGAACGCTCGGGAAGCGGCTGTCGTAAACAATCTTGAGGTTTACGGCATGAAAACACTTTTCGAAGTCATACAATTCATGAGCGACAGAAGCAATCCTTCTCCTACCATCGTTGACACCCGCAAGGAATTCTACGAAAACCAGGTTCATTGTGAATACGATTATGCCGACGTCCGCGGTCAGGAGAACGTGAAAAGAGCGCTCGAAGTGGCTGCGGCTGGCGGACACAACCTGATTATGGTAGGTCCTCCAGGTTCCGGAAAGTCAATGATGGCAAAACGTTTGCCGTCCATTCTTCCTCCCCTCACGCTATCTGAGAGTCTGGAAACAACACAGATTCACTCCATTGCAGGCAAACTGGGCAAGAATGTATCACTCATTTCCCAACGCCCGTTCCGGTCTCCTCACCATACCATCTCTCAAGTGGCTCTGGTAGGCGGTGGAACATCGCCACAACCGGGAGAAATATCGCTCGCCCATAATGGCGTTCTGTTCTGCGATGAACTTCCGGAGTTCAATAAAACCACTCTGGAAGTACTCCGCCAGCCATTGGAAGACCGCCACATCAACATCAGCAGAGCGAAATATTCTACAGATTACCCATGTTCATTCATGTTTGTGGCAAGTATGAACCCTTGTCCATGCGGATATTATGGTGATCCGACACATCGCTGTGTCTGCACGCCAGGCCAGATTCAAAGATACATGAACAAGATTTCGGGTCCGTTACTCGACCGCATCGACATCCAATGCGAAATCAGTCCTGTTCCTTTCCAGGACATATCGAAGGCAGCACCAGGTGAGCCAAGTGCCAAGATCAGAGAAAGAGTCATCAAGGCAAGAGAAGTTCAAGCCGAAAGATTCAAAGATTATAAAGGCATCCATTGCAACGCCCAGATGACCGAAAGAATGATTCATCAGTTTGCCGAACCCGACGAACAAGGTATCGAACTGCTCCGAATGGCAATGGAGAAGCTTTCTTTGTCAGCCAGAGCCTATAACAGAATACTGAAAGTGGCACGAACCATTGCTGATTTGGCAGGAAGTGAACAGATTAAGCCTGACCATATAGCAGAAGCCGTGGGATACAGAACCCTCGACAGAGGCGATTGGGCAGAAAGAGGACATTTATAATCATAAAGAAGATATATGTAAAAGGATAAAAATCCGTTTTTTCCTATCATTCGCTCTAAAAAGTTGGATCTATAAAGAAAAAGGGAGAAAAAAATAGAAGAATAGCCATTTTAAAATAGTTATAAACCTGTTTTTGAATGGCTATTTTCTTTTGTTATTACGAAAATATTACCCCATAAAGACAAAAGTACCACAAAAAACAGACAAAAACGAATAGCAAAATCGTCTAAGATGGGGTAATTTTTACTCTATAAGGTGTAATAATTGATTTTAATTACCTTTTAAATTTACGAAAATCACTAATTCTAATAAAAATTACCCCATATAGGATAAAAAAATGCATTACCTTTGCAACCGTAAAAAGAACGCTAGCACAACGCTAGTTTGATTATTAACAACAAAACTATTAAGATTATGGATTGCATTTTTAAAATTACAGACGCAGTAAAGAAGATTGGTTTCGTAATTCTTCTTGCAGAGTTGGCCGTTATCGCCTATATGAACGTAATGTAAGAAATCTCTCTATAGATAAAAATATATAAGGAGGAAGTTTTCTACATACTAAGGTAATTAGATTGTAAAAGGTCAACAACATAAGTTGTCAGAACGAATAAGTTCTTAGAAAAAGTAAATGATAATAATTAGGTACAGTCCTATCAGGGAGGAGTCTGATGGAAATGTACAAGATGGGAGGCTCTTGCAGAGATGCGAAGGGCCTTTTTTTGTATCCTGCCCTACGCTATCCTTACTATAAAAACACTAAAGAACCCAGCTTTTTACACCTTATTATATATATAAGTAAGAAAAAGCGACGATAATTCTTTCTTATCTCCAACATTTTTTGTAATTTTGCAGCCAAATAACAAAAATATATTAGCTAATATGGAACAAAAGAACTTTAAACGTACTACCGTGACTGCGGCTTTGCCTTATGCCAACGGTGGTGTGCACATCGGTCACCTGGCAGGTGTTTACGTGCCAGCCGATATCTATGTTCGCTACCTCCGCCTCAAGAAGCAGGATGTTGCCTTCATCGGCGGTAGCGATGAGCATGGTGTACCTGTTACTATCCGTGCCAAGAAAGAGGGAATTACCGTTCAGGAGGTGGTTGATCGCTATCACAATCTCATCAAGAAGAGCTTCGAGGACTTCGGTATCTCTTTTGATATTTACAGCCGTACCACTTCGCCAACTCACAATAAGTTTGCTTCAGACTTCTTCCGCACACTCTATGACAAGGGCGTATTGGAAGAAAAGGTAGAGGAGCAGTTCTGCGACGAGGTAACAGGCGAATTCCTTACCGACCGTAATATCGTAGGTACTTGTCCTCGCTGTGGTGCAGAGGGTGCTTATGGCGACCAATGCGAGAAATGTGGTGCTACCCTCTCTCCTGAGGAGCTCATTAACCCTACCAACAAGAACAACCCTGGTCATGGTCTCGTAAAGAAGCCTACCAAGAACTGGTATCTTCCATTGAACAAGTATCAGGATTGGTTGAAGAAGTGGATTCTGGAAGGCCACAAAGAGTGGCGTACCAATGTTTACGGCCAATGCAAGAGCTGGTTGGATATGGATCTTCAGCCACGTGCGATGACACGCGACTTGGATTGGGGTATTCCTGTTCCAGTAGAGGGTGCAGATGGAAAGGTGCTCTACGTTTGGTTCGATGCACCTATCGGCTACATCTCAAACACCAAGGAGCTTTGCGATGCTCATCCAGAAAAGTGGGGAACATGGCAGAAGTGGTGGCAGGATCCTGAGACTCGTCTCGTTCACTTCATCGGTAAGGACAATATCGTGTTCCACTGCATCATCTTCCCTACTATGCTGAAGGCTCACGGCGACTATATCTTGCCAGACAACGTACCAGCCAACGAGTTCCTGAACCTGGAGGATGATAAGATTTCAACATCCCGCAACTGGGCTGTATGGTTGCACGAGTATCTCGTAGATTTGCCAGGCAAGCAGGATGTATTGCGCTATGTATTGACAGCCAATGCGCCTGAGACCAAGGACAACAACTTTACCTGGAAGGATTTCCAGGAGCGCAACAACTCTGAGTTGGTTGCCGTTTACGGTAACTTCGTAAACCGTGCCCTCCAACTCACCAAGAAGTATTGGGGCGGCGTAGTTCCTGCCTGTGGTGAATTGCAGGAGGTAGATGAGAAGGCTATCGCTGAGTTCAAGGACGTGAAGGAGAAGGTAGAGCAGTATCTCAACGTATTCAAGTTCCGCGAGGCTCAGAAAGAGGCAATGAACCTGGCACGTATCGGTAACCGATACATCACAGAGTGTGAGCCTTGGAAGGTTTGGAAGACCGATCCTAAGCGTGTGGAGACCATCCTGAACATCTCCCTGCAGTTGGTTGCCAACCTCGCCATCGCCTTCGAGCCATTCTTGCCATTCTCTTCTGAGAAACTCCGCAAGATGATCAATATGCCTAACTTCGAGTGGACTCAGCTCGGCAGCACAGATTTGCTCAAGGCTGGTACCCAGCTCGGTGAGCCTGAATTGCTCTTCGAGAAAATTGAGGATGAGGTTATCGAAAGACAGCTCCAGAAGCTCGCTGACACCAAGAAGGCTAACGAGGAGGCTTCTTATCAGGCTGCTCCTATCAAGCCAGAGGTTAGCTTCGATGATTTCGAGAAACTCGATATCCGCGTAGGTCACATTCTGAACTGCGAGAAGGTAAAGAAGTCTAAGAAACTCCTGAAGTTCACCATCGACGATGGTTCTGGCGTAGAGCGCACCATCTGCTCAGGTATCGCAGCCTACTACGAACCAGAACAGCTGATCGGCAAGGACGTATTGTTCGTAGCCAACTTTGCTCCTCGCAAGATGATGGGCATCGAGAGTCAGGGTATGATTCTGAGTGCTGTCAACTTCGACGGCTCATTGAACGTAACTTCTCTCCTTGGCAAGGTTAAGCCAGGAAGCCAGGTAGGATAAAGAATCATAGAATCATCTGATTATCAGATAAGGTAAAAGCCTCAAATCCTTTGCGGATTTGAGGCTTTTCTTATTTCTATCCAAATATTCTTTTATAATGTAAAACGATAACCCACGGTAAAGGTCAGAGCCTTGTTCTTGCAGTTATCCCAATCGCCCTTGCCAGCCTTCGTCAGGCTCACGTTGTATCGGGCATCCAGAATCACGTTCATATATTCATAGCTCAAGCCCAGAGGAATGGCTACATCCACCTTCTTGGCAGGCCAAAGAGCTTCGGTTTCCTGCATATCCTTGTATGTAATAGACCCGTTTTTATCCTTCTGAAGGTCGGTTTCCTCTCTTTTAACCTTGCCGTCGCCACAAAGGAATCCCAGCTGAACGCCTGTGTTCAACGACAAGCCTTCAACAAGATAGACCTTCAGCATGAGCGGTACCTGGATATAATCGAGGTTCACATGATGATTCTTAATACCTGTATATTCCCCTTTTTCAGCATTCTCAGTCAACTCGCAGTCAGGGAAACGCATACCCTGTCGGGCATAATAAGCACCCAGCGTAATACCCAGGCTCTTATTTATGCGATATTCCACATCTGCGCCGCCCATGAATCCAGCCTGATACTTAGGCTTTAGCGAGATTCCCTTCTCAGGTTCGAGAACCAATCCGCTCCAGTTAGCCAGAGATACACCAATACGGGGAATTACCGAGAATCTGCCTACCGGATTCTCCACTTCTTGTGCCTTTGCTCCCACAACAGCAAGCAGCAGCACCAGCATTATAACTATTTTCTTTTTCATTTCCACAACAGTTTGTATATCATAATAACAAGAAACAAGGGATAATATTGCATCCTACAGCCATTTTTCTCCATGAAAGACCTGTTCTCGCAAAGTGTTATACAATGTCACTCGTTTAAACAGTAACAAAAAGCAATATTTATCCTTCTGCTATCTTCCATTGACCAATGGTTCGCTTCTGGCTGTCGTAGTTGATTCCAACTTTTACCATTCGTTTGCCGTCAGCTGAATAAGGAATGAGATAGCCTTTGTCATCAATCTGTTTCAAAGCTTCCTCAGCCGTCTTATCAAACTTCAATTCCATCACATAGATTGTATCCGGCATGTGAAGAACGGCATCTGCTCTGCCTATTGCACTATCCTCCTCCACCAAGATGTAAGCACCCATCAAATTAAAAATGAGATAAAAGACCGTTTGGAAGTCCTTCTCGTTCTTGTTGGCAAGTCGATTGGAGATACTGGCGAGATAAGCCTGCATTTTCTGCAAAGCACCATCCATATTATTGTTATATAGTTGCTCCAAAAAGTCGAAGATGAAACTATTATTGTTCAACGATATTGGAGAGAGATAGTTAGGAGCCAAGGAACGAACCATCCCTACACGCACTTCCTTGTTTGGATAATCCAGCTGATAGCTCTGCAAGATAGGGTTATACTTCTTGATGGTGAGATACCCACTCTGATAAAGCAATGGTAAAGCAGAAGTCATCTGCTCAGGAGAGACATCGAAATCATCCACCCCTACGGATTTCTGTTCTATATCCATCACCCCCACATGATGTTTGCGTAAAGTGTTGATAATGTATGCAGGAGTACCTGAACTAAACCAATAAGCTGCTATTTCCTTACTTCTCAACGCTTTAACCAGACTAAACGGGTTAAACACATCTTCTGATTTTTTACTGAAATGATAACCATCATAATATGAACCCAACTCGGCAACCGTTTCATCAAAAGTTTTTCCCAAAGACTTGGCTAGCAACTCAACATCAGGCTTCATCGCCGTCAGTAGTTCTGTCTTGCTGATACCACAGATAGCAGAATACTGATCGAACATGCTGATATTATCCAAATTATTGATCTCGCTAAAGATACTCAACTGAGAGAACTTGGTGATACCCGTGATAAAGGTAAATTCCAGCCAAGGGTCGAGATATTTCAATGGGCTATAGAACTTCCTCATAACCAAGCGCAATGGCATCAAACTTTCCTTCTCATGCACGACATCCAAGAGAGGAGCATCATATTCGTCTATCAAAACGACCACCTTTTGCCCCATCTTCTTATAGGCACGCTTTACCAAAGACTGCAAACGCTGGCTCGGCTGCACCGCCAATTCGTCACGTCCATAGACCTGCTCGTATTCTGAAAGCATGTAGCCCAGCATCTCTTCTAACCCTTCGGGTGTCTGATTTTTGGCAGTACTCATGTCGAAGTGAAGAACAGGACGTTTCACCCATTCTTTCTCATATTCGCCAAGTGCCAAACCATCAAACAGTTCCTTCCTGCCCTCATAATATGCCTGGAGTGTAGAGACAAAAAGCGACTTGCCGAATCGTCTAGGACGACTCAGAAACACATATTTAGAACCATTACGCAAGAAATCGACAATATACCTTGTCTTATCTACGTACACATAATTACCCTCTCGTATATCAGAGAAAGTTTGCATTCCTACTGGGTATTTTCTTATCTCTTCCATAGCCATATTACTTTAGACGGTGCGAAGTTACGAATAAAATATCAGATACGCAAATAAAAAGACAAAAAAAAGAGAGGCGAGCTTCACTGCCAGCCTCTCCCGAGAGATTTATAGAAAATGCCACTCATGGCATTCCTATATCTTGATTAAAAATATTATCTTATTAAAATATTCCATCACAGCGATTACTCGCCGTAACCATCATTCTGCTTGATGTTA
Organism: Segatella copri; assembly: GCF_026015465.1. Taxonomy (GTDB): domain Bacteria; phylum Bacteroidota; class Bacteroidia; order Bacteroidales; family Bacteroidaceae; genus Prevotella; species Prevotella copri_E. Next base: position 1,588,341 of record NZ_JAPDUQ010000001.1, on the reverse strand, counting down.
GGGTTTGCATTGATTTCTGCCTGAGGAATGGCTGCGATAGCCTTATAGAAATCACGGTTGAAAGACTGAGCTTCCTTGCTCAATGTCTTGTGCCAACCCTTATCAGCTTCACTTGTATAACGGGTGATAGTCTCGTTATTACGCAAAGCATCAAAGTAACGCTGTCCCTCGCCAATCAACTCCTTACGACGCTCAATCAAGATGCGGTCGAGAGTGATGTTATCAACAGTTGCCAAAGAAGCCTCTGTTGTGGTACGGTTCTTTACCAAATCATTCAGATACTCTACAGCCTTAGTCTTGTCATTATTTCTAAATGCACACTCTGCAGCTGTCAAGTAAACCTCAGAAAGACGGATAATTGGAACGATAGTAACATTACGAAGATTACCACCTTGACCACGCAACTTGTTCAGAAATACCTTGTTGGTACCATAAGTTTCCACCTCTTTGGCTGCAGTTGCAGGCAAGAACATATCGTTACGAACATCTTCTGGGTCTGAAGTAAGCATGTCAACAAACTTCTTAGTAGCAACCATTTCCTTGTAGCCATCACGCTGCTGAAGGTTACCGATACCATTCAAGTCATTGTTGTCTGTAGAACCTGCCACATTGAGACGGAACAAGAACTCACTCTCATTAGGAGTTGAAGCATCCCATGCTTTGAAGTATTGGTCACGAGTCCACAACGCTGCGCCAGAATTCTTGATAATATCCTCAGCAACAGACAAGGCGTTAGCATAATCACCCATATTCAAATAAACACGAGAAAGGATTGCCTTTGCTCCCCAAACGCTTACATAACCTGGTTCTGTCTCTGTAGCAAGAGCATTAGAGCTGATAGCCTCAGTCAAATCCTTCACTACTTGGGTGTAAACCTCAGCAACAGTGCTACGAGCAGGTTTTGCATTAGACTCCAGCACTCCTGTTACCAATGGTACACCAAGAGATGCACCCTGATCCTCTGTATATGGCTTACCATAGATACGAACAAGGTCAAAATGAGCAAGGGCACGGAGTACCTTTGCCTCTGCCGCATACTGGTCGATAGTAGCCTTAGCCTCTGCTGCATCGCTCAAAGCACCACCTTCTGCAGCAGCTATGATACGATTAGCACGGCCAATAACAATATATGGTGATTTCCAAGTTACGGTACTTGATGTAAACTCAGATGCTGTCTGATAGTTCATATCATAGTAGAAACTTGCACGGTTAGAACCACCAATATTATTATACTGATAATCATCACCTGCATGAACATCACCATAAACGAAGAACTGCATACCATAGTAATCTACCAAGCTGCTGTTTCCCTTCAAAGCCTTGTACATACCCGTTCTCGCAGCATCCAAGTCTGAACTGCTGGTCAAGGCTGCATCTGTATCTGTACCATCAGAAGGAGCTACGTCCAACCAATCATTGACGCAAGATGACAGGCTGGCTGCCAAAATAGCGCAGCCCATTACCTTATATATTGATTTTAATACTTTCATTGTATTTCGTTCTTTTATAAATTAGAAACTAAGTTCGATACCAAATGTATAAGTTCTCAAAGCTGGCATTTCGAATGTACACAAGCCATCCACTGGTGTCTCTGGATCAACAAAAAGATCCTTAGACTTCCAGGTCAACAAGTTGTTGGCAGAGAAATATACACGAGCCTTGCTCAAGCCAAGGTTGCTGATCCACTCCTTTGGTGCTGAGAAACCTAAGGTAAGGTTCTTCAAACGAAGATAATCGTTAGGCATCAACCAGCGAGAAGACAACACACCCTTACCATAACCAGCCTGGAACTTAGGCAACTTAGCATTATCGCCTGGCTTCTGCCACATATCCTCCAACTTATAGTAAGAAGGGATTGCTCCACGGAGGGCGTAACTACCACCATTATCGTGCAACCAAGTAGCATAATCGTAAGAGTCACCGCCCAACTTATAGGTCAAAGTAAAGTTGAAGTCGATAAACTTCCACTTGATGAAGTTAGACAAACCGCCCTCAAGTGCTGGCTCATGATGACCAACAATAGTCTTGTTTGCCTCAGCTACATTAGTAGTGGTCTTGCGAGCATTCTCGGTTCCATCATTGATGTAATAGCTCTCCAAACCTGTCTCAGGGTCAACACCTGCATACTCATACATATAGTAAGAATAGTAAGGCTTACCTACCTGATGAATCATGGCACCGCTGATAATCTTGTCATCATCACCTGTCAACTCTGTTACCTTGTTGGAGTTATGACCAAAGTTCAGAGAAGTAGTCCAAAGGAAGTCCTTCTTCTGAATGTTGGTAGAAGAAATGGTCACCTCAATACCTTGGTTACGCATAGAACCTACATTCTGAGCCATGGTAGCCAACAGAGAAGAATCATCATAGTAACCTGGAATCATTGAGATAGGACGGTTCATAATCAAATTGGATGTATTACGAACGTAGTAATCCAATGTTACAGAGATACGGTTGAGGAATGTCAAGTCAAGACCAAAGTTCCAAGCCTTGTTCTGCTCCCACTTCAAGTCCTTGTTGGCTACACCAATGATACCCATACCATTGCTACCATTGTAGTACTCACCATACCTATAAAGGTTCATGTAACTATACAAGCCAGATGGAAGAGTTCCGTTCACACCATAAGATACACGAATCTTACCATCGCTCAATATATCCTTGATAGAATCCATGAACTTTTCTGCACCAAAGCGCCAAGCACCAGATACAGACCAGAACGAACCCCAACGATTCTCACGTGCCATACGAGAACTACCATCACGACGATAGCTTACACCAGCATAATACAAATCGTTATAGTTGTAGTTGACACGACCCAAGAAAGAAGTCATCTTTGAGTCATACTTGTAACTCTGCATAGAGGTATCGCCAGAGTTAGCGAACTCATACAAGTTGCCAGGGTAGTCTGTACCAGAAGCGTATGAGTTGTTGTTATGCCATGCCTCTGTCTCGAAACCAAGCAAAGCATCCACATTGTGGGCACCAAAAGACTTATTGTATGTCAACTGTGTCTGAGTGTTCATGGTTGTCCACTCATTGTAAGTACGCTGCATCACACCATTTGAGCCAGAGCCATTGCCACAGTACTTATCCCAAAGCACATCCTCTGTAGAGTTGATGTAGTCGTAAGCTACCTTCTCACGCAACTTCAAGTTGTCCCAAATGTTCCATTCGAGAGCCAAGGTGCTGTAAGAACGTGTCGTGTTAGTTCTATCAGACATGTGCTGGTTCTCATAAATAGGGTTATAACCATTGTTATAAGCACCATCTGTCTCTGTCAGCAAATTACCATTCTTGTCATAGATAGCATTAGAAGGGCCGAGGAACCATACTGCACTTGAGATGGCACCAGCAAAAGAAGCGCCACCATCCATGGCAGAGTTCTGATGCATAGATGAAATCATTGTGCTAGCATCCAACTTGAACTTACCAAAACGATGGGAAACGTTTACATTACCTGTCATACGTTCCAAGCCTGAACGGTCAACAATACCATTCTGATTTGCATATGACAAAGATGCATAGAACTTGGTCTTATCATTACCGCCAGTTACACTTGCCTGATAGTTCTGATTTGAACCATTTTTGAAAAGCGCATCACGCCAGTTTGCCCAACCATTCTCTGGTTTTGCTGCATAATCATCAATATTTTGATCGGCAAAAGCTGCAGCAGAGGCATCAGTAGTACCATCAATATTATCAAAAGCATAGTTCTTCAAGCCTTGATAAATCAAGGCACGACGAGAATCACCATCCAACGTTGGACGATAGTTGATAGCCATGTTAGAGAATCCCCAGTCGCTACGGAAATCAACCTGGGTCTTACCTGCACTACCACTCTTGGTTGTAATGACAAGCACACCATTGGCTGCACGAGAACCATACAAAGAGGCTGCGGCAGCATCCTTGATAACAGTGATAGATTCGATATCGTTGCTGTTCAATGTAGAAAGTGCATTGGTACCAGAACCATTGTAACCAGCTTGTGTGGAACCATCATTGAAACCACTCAAGTTACCAGAGTTCACAGGAGTACCATCAATCACAATCAATGGATCGTTACCTGCATTGATAGAACCCATACCACGAATACGGATATAGTTCATTGCACCTGGCTGGCCAGAGAAAGAAGAAATAGAAACTCCTGGGATATTACCAGAAAGCTTATCTTCAACAGAAAGTGAAGGAACATCACTCAACTTAGCTGTTGACATGGAAGCAGCAGCACCTGTAAATGAGGATTTCTTGAAGTTACCATAACCTGTAACAATCACCTCATCCAAGGATTTGTTATCAGAAGTCAAAACAATCTTCATATTAGAACTTGCTTTGACAGTTTGTGGATTCATACCTATATAGGTAATCTCCAACTTGGAGCCGGCTGGAACATTCAAACTGAAGTTTCCATCGACGTCCGTAACAGTACCCGTATTAGTACCAGCTACTTTGATTGATGCGCCAATAACAGGCTCACCATCCTCTGAAGCTACTACCTTACCGGTAACAGATGTTTGGGCAAAGGCTACTCCACAACTGAGAATTGCCCCCCCCACAAATAAAGCGATTCTTTTAAACATAATCTCTCTCTTTATTAGATAATAATTTATAAATTTATAATAATCGGCTGCAAAATTAGATTTTTTTTCGGATATTTGCAAATATTTTGAAAGAAAAATTTAATAACGTACATAAAAAAGTCTATTTTTAACACTTCTACCTTGTCATATTGCAACAAAAAGGATATTTTTGCTGCAATAAGGCTATAATTTGTAAGAACAGAAATAAGAAGTTTCTTAAGTTATCTATACCGGCATCTGCTGGGTAAGGAGTATTGTTTAAATACGTAGAACAAATAGATTAAATAGTCACAGTTCTACGATTCATCGGTTCTAACAATTAGTTCCGTACGGTTGCCGGCAGTTGCCAACAAGGTTGCTGACATATGTCGATAACTCTGTTGGCATATGTCAGGAACCTTGTTGGCATATGTCAGGAACCTTGTTGGCATATGTCGACAACTCTGCTGGCATATGGCAGCAACCCTACAAATCTAATTCCGCTGACCAACAGATACGTTATCTATAAGCATAAGATATATTTGTTTCAGGCTTATTATCTGCAAAGAATAAATAGAATATCATACTGACTGCAGGGAGCGAAATACTTGACATACCACAAAAAAGAAAACGTTTACGGCACTTTTTAGTTAAAAAATTTGGGTATATTGCACATTTTTCGTAATTTTGCGCACGATTTCAACGACTAGAACAAAACAAAGTGGTTTTACACCTTATTATATATATAGAGAATGATATATGTAGGGGATTGTCGTTAGTATAAACAAAAGTATTAAGATAACAATGACTCACAATTTGTTAAAAGGCAAGCGTGGCATCATCTTCGGTGCACTCAATGAGGAATCAATCGCTTGGAAAGTAGCTGTAAAGGCTGCTGAAGAGGGTGCTACTATCGCACTTAGTAATACAGCTATGGCTTTGCGTATGGGTACGCTGGATAAGCTCGCTGAACAGATTAACGCTCCTATCATCGCAGCTGATGCGACTAGCGTAGAAGACTTGGAAAAGGTATTCACAGAGGCTCAGGAGAAACTCGGTGGCAAAATCGACTTCGTGCTCCACTCTGTAGCTATGAGCCCTAACGTTCGCAAGCATCGTACATACGATGACCTCGACTACAACTTCCTGAACAAGACATTGGATATCTCTGCTATCTCTTTCCACAAGATGTTGCAGGTAGCCAAGAAGTTGGATGCTATCAACGAGTGGGGTTCTGTAGTAGCTCTCACATACGTAGCTTCTCAGCGTACATTCTTCGGTTACAACGATATGGCTGATGCCAAGAGCATGCTCGAAAGTATCGCCCGCAGCTTCGGTTACATCTATGGTCGTGAGAAGCACGTGCGCATCAACACCATCTCTCAGAGCCCTACAGCTACAACAGCAGGTAAGGGTATCAAGGACATCGAGAACATGATGGACTTCGCCGACAAGATGTCTCCACTCGGAAACGCCGTAGCTGAGGATTGCGCTAACTACTGCGTGATGATGTTCTCTGACTTCACCCGCAAGGTGACCATGCAGAACCTCTTCCACGATGGTGGTTTCTCATCAATGGGTATGAGCCTCCGTGCCATGAACCAGTATGCTAAGGATATGACTCCTTATGAGGATGAGAATGGTAAGGTTATCTACGGATAATCAGGCAGAAGAGAAAAAATCTCACTAATATACAAACAGGTATGTTCAGTAAAAATCTGAGCATACCTGTTTTTTTTTTCATATCCACCCTCTATCTTAAACTTGGCAACAAGCGGAAGATGATCGCTGTATCCACCCAAATATCGGGGACCGAGATAGGTGCGGAAAGGTTTCTTTCCGCCATATTTCTCATCATCTTCTAAGAGGAATGGCAAATCTCCTATCTGACAACTCATCTTAAGCCGGGAAAGCGAAGGACTGAAGAGAATCTGGTCAAGACTTCGCCAATCTCCATGCCAGCGATAAGTAGCCTTGGCACCATGAGAGCCTTTGGCGCCAACAGATATATTAATAAGGTGATGCTGATAAAGATAACGAAGAGCCGGAGAATCGGAATAATCGTTGAAATCGCCGGCTACGATAATCCTTGCACTATCATTGAGCGCATAGATAGAATCTACGGCAGAAACCAGCTGGCTGGCTACCTGCAGCCGGTAGGGACGCGAAACCTGTTCGCCGCCACGCCGGCTAGGCGCATGCAATACAAAGACATGGAGCGTATCATCATTCATAATCCGCCCCGAAGCGTAGAGAATATCTCTCGTAGGACGAGTATCAGGCAGCGGCTTGATGCGGATGGACCGGAACTGTATAAGCGCAAAAGAAGATGGCTGATAAAGCAAAGCCACATCTATGCCTCGTTCATCAGGCGAATCGGTCATCACATAATCATAATTCACACCGCGAAGAGCTGAACGCCGGGTTAAATCAAACAGCACACTATCGTTCTCCACTTCGCAAAGCGCCACAAAATCGGGAACATGCCAGGACTTCTCCGAGGGTCTTGAAAGATTATCTGGGGAGGCGGTACCAACAAGCGACAAATCTTCATAACCCAAAGCTACTATAGTCTTGGAAAGATTTGCCAGCTTGCGCCAATAGCGATAAGGTGTCCACTTGTAACTGCTCTGTGGCAGGAATTCATAGTCATTCTTCAGCGAATCATGCCTCGTATTGAAGAGGTTTTCGCAGTTCAACTCCACAAAAGTGAGGAAACTTGATAAGATGAGAGTGAAAAACATAACATTTTATTTTGTATTGTCAACGATTTGATGTATCTTTGCAGTCGGTTTACAATGGTCCTATAGTTTAACGGATAGAACGGAGGTTTCCTAAACCTTTGATCCGAGTTCGATTCTCGGTGGGACCACGTACTTTCCTTATCATTCCAGAGATGATAAAACAATAAAGGTCGCTCCTGACAATCAGGAAGCGACCTTTATTATTTTTATATTCTTTCCAGTATCTTTCTCTATCCGACATACATCGGACAGAGAAAGAATGAAGAGTTTCTGATTACTTAACTTCTGCAACCTCCTCAGCTGTCTCTTCCTTAATCTTACGACCAAGAACGATGTAAGCCATTGGAGATGCAATGAAGATAGATGACAATGTACCGAATACAACACCCAGGATCATTGCGAATGAGAAGCTGCGGATGCTGTCACCACCGAGGATGAAGATACAGAGCAACACGAGCAATGTAGATGTAGATGTATTGATGGTACGAGCCAATGTCTCATTGATAGATGCATTGAAGAGCTGCTGACGGTCGCCCTTAGGATGCAACTTCAAGTTCTCACGGATACGGTCGAACACAACCACCTTATCGTTGATAGAGTAACCTACCACGGTCAGGATAGCACCGATGAAGGTCTGGTCGATCTCCAATGAGAATGGAACGAGACCCCATAGGAGTGAGTAGAAACCGATAACGGTCAAGGCATCGAATGCCAACGCTACAGTAGAACCTACAGAGAAGGCCACGTTGCGGAAACGTATCAGGATGTAGAGGAAGATAGCAATCAATGCGAAGAGCACACTATAGATAGCACCCATAGTGATATCCTTAGCCACAGAAGGACCTACCTTTGTACTACTGATGATAGAACCACCCTGACGAACATCTGGATTCTTGAATGCCTCAACACTCTTCTGAGAAACCAGGTTAGCCTTCTTCAAGGCATTGTAAAGGATAGTCTCAGCCTCATCGTCAACAGTTGGACTGTTGCTCTCAATCATATAATTGGTAGATACACGGATAGTCTTACCGTCTGTACCGATAGCAATAGCGCCAGTAGTTGCCTTAGTACCGTCTGCATTGACGAATGCATCGCCAAGAACCGTACGGATCTGCTCTGGCTCTACAGGGTTCTCGAACTGTACTACATAGTTACGACCACCTGTGAAGTCGATACTCTTACTCAAGCCACGAACAAAGAAACTACCGATGAATACGACAGCTGCTACGATGGCAACGGTGAAGGTAGTCTTGTACATAGACATGAACTTATACTTCTTGCCCTGCATCAGGTTGTGAGAAACTGGAGTATCAAACTTGCAGTGCATCCACTTATCGTGGTTCAACTTATAATCGTAAACCAGACGAGTCAGGAACACAGCAGTGAAGAATGAAACTACGATACCGATGATCCATGTAGTAGCGAAACCACGGATAGGACCTGTACCGGTAGTCAACAGGATAACACCAGTAATCAAAGATGTCAAGTTAGAGTCGAAGATAGCAGAGAAAGCGTTGCCATAACCGGCAGCTACAGCCTGCTTCATACCCTTACCGGAGCGGAGCTCCTCCTTGATACGCTCAAAGATAAGCACGTTGGCATCCACGGCAGTACCCAGAGACAAGACCATACCGGCAAGACCTGGTAACGTCAGAGCCGCCTGGAAGGACGTCAGAATACCCAGCGTGAAGAATACGTTGACGAGCAAAGCCAGGTTAGCCATCATACCAGGAATGATGTTGTACATCATCACCATGTAGACCATCAGGAGTACGAAAGCTACAACGAATGATACAATACCCATCTGGATAGACTGTGCACCGAGTGTAGGACCTACAACCTCCTCCTGAACGATACGTGCAGGAGCTGGCATACGACCAGACTTCAATGTGTTAGCCAAGTCCTTGGTATCCTCGATAGTGAAGTTACCGGAAATCTGAGAGCTACCACCATCAATCTCGCCGTTTACACGAGGAGCAGAGTAAACTACGCCATCCAGAACGATAGCAATAGCCTTACCTACGTTAGCCTTGGTCATCTGAGCCCACTTACGTGCGCCCTCAGTATTCATCTTCATGCTAACAACAGGTGAACCCATCTGGTCGAACTCGTCCTTAGCATCGGTAATTACATCACCCTCCAAAGGAGCACGACCTGTAGTGGTAGTCACCTTCAAGGCGTGAAGCTCGAAGATATTCTTAGCCTTCAGGTTATCAGCTGGCTTAGCACTCCAAAGCAGACGCAAGTCTGATGGCAAAACGCGCTTAGCCACAGCAGAGTAGATAATCTTGTTGATAGCAGCAGTATCGCGAACGCTAGCATAACCAACAGTGCTCAAACCACCACCGAGCTGCAAACGAGCCAACAATGGGTGAGCCTTGATAGCAGCAGCATTCTGAGCATCCTCGCCTACCTTGCTTGCAGCATCGTCCTTCTTCTTGATAGAGAACTTAGCCTCAGCCTTCTTAGGTTCAGCCTTAGCAACTTCTTTCTTAGCTGCTGCAGAATCTGCTGCAACCGTATCGTTCTTCTCCTCACCATTATCACCATTTGCGATACGGGTATCAAGCTGCTGGAGATAAGGAGCGATTTCCTCTGAGTTGTATGTCTCCCAGAACTCAAGGTTTGCACTACCCTGGAGCATCTTACGCATACGCTCTGGCTGGCTGATACCTGGCATTTCTACCATGATACGGCCCTGCTGACCTTCCAACTTCTGGATGTTAGGCTGTACAACACCAAACTTATCGATACGGGTGCGGACAACATTGAAAGAGTTGTCAATAGCATCCTGTACAGAAGCGCGGATAGCCTTCTCTACCTCTGCGTCGCTGCTCTGAGGAGAAACCTTGCCCTGCAACTGCTGGGTAGCGAATACTTCTGCGAGTTTATGACCTGGTGCGCTCTTATGATAAGCGTTAATGAAAAGTGACACGAAGTCACCACCGTTAGCTTCTTCCTGAGCTCTAGCTTCCTTCATGGCATTGGTAAAACCAGCGTCGGTCTTATGATCGGCAAGGTTTTCAAGTACATCAGGTACAGAAATCTCAAGAATTACATTCATACCGCCCTTAAGGTCAAGTCCAAGACCAATCTGAGTCTCCAAGCAGTTCTGGTAAGAATAAACACCTAAGTACTTAACAGAATCCTTATAATCCTGCTGAGCAATAGGATCTTTAATCTTTGCAGCCTCGCTGTCATAGTAACGTGTGGCAAACGAGAATGACAAATAGAAGATACTTGCGAGTGTCAGTAAGACGGCTACACAAATTACAATTCCTTTGTTTTGCATTTCTATTTATTGTTATTAATTATTTGTTTCTTTTCAATTGCTTTTAGGGATTCTTTCAAAAACCTCCATAAAGTTGTGCAAAAATAAGCATTTTTTTTCTTATATAAGAATAATTTGCTCTATTTTTGCTTTTTAGGGCGCATTTTTAGCTTACAAATGATAGGATAGTGGTCTGAAACGGCGATTTTATCATCAACTTTACATTCATAAGGCTCCCAATCGTCTGAACACATGATATTGTCAATGCGAACAAAAAAGCCTCCATGATGATAGCTGATACCCGGTCCGTTACCACTTGCAATGTAGCAATCCGTCAAATCTTTAGCTATCGTACGATGAGCATAAGAGATAGGACCATCATTAAAGTCACCGCACAAAATAATACTCTGTTCTTTATGCTGCTGAATGTATTTTGCTACAGCTTCAGCCTCAGGAGCCCGTTTCTTTGTTGCCTCGGCAAGTTTTACAACGAGCAGTTTGGACGTTTCTTCTGCAGTATCAACCTGCAATTTTCCGATAACCAGATTCTTGAACTGGCGTCTGTCCTCTAAACTTAAGCCGGTAGTTTCCAAATGATTATTGATGAGAAGGACCTCTCTATCTTTCACTTTCAGACGATACGCTACACTCATATTTCCTTTCGATTCATAAGGAATTCGCTCTTTTGAAAGAATGGGGTATTTACTGAGCAACATAAGACAATTTCCGCCATTTATGTGCATCGTTGTATCCTGATAAGCATACATCGGCTTGAGCATACTATCTATCTGCTCAATATTCCGGGCTGTAGGACATGCTTCCTGCAGACAAACTATGTCAGCATCCTGCTCTTGCAGATAAGCAATACAGACATTAGTACCTTCGGCATCCTCTGTCTGTGCACCAAAATTCCAGGTATTATATGATAGAACTTTGATACAACCTTTTGGAGTTTCGCCAGAAAAGTTGATTGGCATATACTTGCGGACAGGCACAAAACAGATCAAGAAGCCTAAGAATGGAATAATGGCATACTTAGACCGGAAGAGCAACCAGAAAAGCAAAAAGCCTAAGTTAACTATAAGAAAAACCGGGAAAAGTAAGCCAAGATTAGCCAATGCGGCGAACTTTTCCGGCTGAAAGAAGTCAGAAAAGCCCACCAGCAACATGATGATGATAGTTGCCACATTAGCACCAGCTACCATCTTATATGTAAATTCCTTAAATCCTTTAAACATAGTTTCCTACTTATTACTCTGATCAAAGAGCATCTGCTTTTCACTCTGAGTCAAGCTATCATAACCGCTTTTCCTTATCTTATCCAAGATCCTATCTATCTCTTCCTGAGATACGACCTTTTCATTGGTCTTACATTCTGCATCCTGTTCATAAGTCGGATTATAAGATTCATTCTTGGTATAAGTAAAATGCGTTCTACCTGCCCGACGCTTTCCGCCGAACATACCTTTCAACTTATCAAAAGCGTCTGCAGAATTAGACTGATAGTAACCATTACCAATCTGCTTACGCCAATAACGGATCAGGAAGAATCCAAAGACCATACCTCCCAAATGGGCAATATGAGCCACACCGTCATCAGAGAGAGAGAATGTTGAAACCAATTCTATGACAGCATAGCCTATCACGAAGAATTTAGCTTTAATAGGAACTGGCAACGGGAAAATGAAGAGACGCTCGTTTGGATAAATCATACCAAAGGCAAGCAATATGGCATAAATAGCTCCTGAAGCACCCACGGTAGTCCATAGGTTCAGATATTGCTCCATTGTTATTCTGGCTCCATTAACACTAACATAATCATAAGCTGCCATATCCTTTGCCACATAGGTAATATACTGTGCAGCTTCCTGGAACAAACCTGCTCCCACTCCACACACTATGTAATAAAAAAGGAATTTCTTTGGTCCCCAAACTCTTTCAACCACACAGCCAAACATCCATAAGGCAAACATATTAAAGAGAATATGCTGGAAACCACCATGCATAAACATGTAGGTAACTAACTGATAAATATGGAAATCGGATGCCAGGAAGAAATGAAGCCCAAACATATCTGTCAGGCCAGAACCGCCACCCATACTCTTGTCCATCAGCATGCATGCCAGGAATGCTACTACATTCACTATCAGCAAATTCTTTGTTACAATTGGAATATTGCGCATAACTTTATTTCTATAAACAGTTTAATAATCTGAATAATATTTGTATTTTGGCGACAAAATTACGAAAAATATCCGTGAAAACACCAAAAAATAGACTTATTACACTTAAATTTCAATAATTTCATCACTTTTCTGCTTTTTTTATTTGAACTTTCACAAGAAAAAGCTATATTTGTAAACGAATTCAACTAAGAAACAACAATATTATTCATTTAATAAAGAAAAATTATGAACAAGACAGAATTGATTGACAAGATTGCAGCAGGTGCTGAGATTACAAAGGCACAGGCTAAGGCCGCTCTTGAAGCTACAACAAACGCATTGAAGGAAGCCCTCATTGCAGGTGACAAGATCCAGTTGGTAGGTTTCGGTACATTCAGCATTAACGAGCGTCCTGCTCGTGAGGGTATCAATCCAGCTACTAAGGAGAAGATCCAGATTGCAGCTAAAAAGGTTGCTAAGTTCAAGGCTGGCGCTGAGCTTGCAGATGCAATCAATAAATAATTGTAAAGATTATTTTAATTACAAATATAGGGCAGTCCTTTATGGCTGCCCTATATTTTTTTATTCTATTCAAGTTTATTCAAATTTAAATCTTCATGTTTGATCCTTTATTTTGGCTGCTTTCCGATATATGCCAAGATACCACCATCTACGTAGAGAATGTGACCATTCACTGCATTAGAAGCATCTGAAGCCAAGAAAACAGCAGGACCTGCCAACTCTTCTGGTTCCAACCAGCGACCTGCAGGAGTCTTTGCACAAATGAAGCTGTCGAATGGATGACGGCTACCATCTGCCTGACGCTCACGGAGAGGTGCAGTCTGAGGAGTTGCAATGTAACCAGGGCCCAAGCCATTGCACTGGATGTTGTACTCACCATACTCTGAGCAGATGTTACGTGTCAACATCTTCAAGCCACCCTTGGCAGCTGCATATGCAGAAACTGTCTCACGGCCCAACTCGCTCATCATAGAACAGATGTTGATAATCTTACCATGACCCTTCTTGATCATACCTGGGATAACTGCCTTAGATACGATGAAAGGTGCTGTGAGGTCAATGTCAATAACCTGCTTGAAGTCATCTACAGACATCTCTGTCATAGGAATACGCTTGATAATACCTGCGTTGTTTACCAAAATATCAATAACACCAAGTTCCTTCTCGATGTCAGCTACCATGTTTTTCACCTGTTCCTCGTCTGTTACATCACAGATATAACCCTTTGCCTCAATACCCTTTGCTTTGTAATCTGCAAGAGCCTGATCCATGTGGTGCTGGCTACGGCAATTGAAAGCAATCTTAGCACCAGCTTTGGCATAAGCCTCAGCCATAGCAAAACCGATACCATAAGCGGCACCTGTAACGAGGGCTACTTTACCCTCTAATGAGAATAGTTTATTAAAGTCCATAATTTTATTTTTTATAAATTGTTTGATTTGTTACGAGGGCAAAGATACAAAATAATTTTGAATATCACCCTAAATCAATACGAAAGATGCACCCTTTTTACTTATTTTCTCATTTTATTGACTACTTTTCATCAAAATTGACCTATAATAGATGCAAAGAGCTTGTTGTATCCGAACTTTATTATAAACAAAATAACCCTCCAAATCCGCAAAGACTTGAAGGGTTATTTATGACCTGTTGTCCCAGGCGGATTCGAACCACCACTGACAGAACCAAAAACTGTAGTGCTACCATTACACCATAGGACAAGCAAATCGGCTACAAAGATAGTGGATTTTTTCTCCACTACCAAATATTTTCAATACTTTTAACGATTACTTAACGGTAATCAAGAAGTAGTTCTTCTTACCTTTCTGAACCAAAAGATACTTACCGTCAATCAGGTCATCAGCAGTTACAACCTGATCGAAAGCAGCGAGTTTCTCCTTGTTGAGTGAAACGCCACCACCCTTAACGAGCTTACGCATCTCGCTCTTACTTGGGAAGATCTGCATACCCTCCTGATTGAAGAGATCTACGGCTGTACCACCGAGCAGGTTCTTGTCGAGGTCGTAGTGAGGAACATTGGCGAATACATCGTTCAATGTAGCCTCATCGAGCTGTGCCAGATTCTCCTTGGTTGCCTTACCGAAGAGGATGTTGCTGGCTGCGATAGCCATATCCAAATCCTCCTGAGAGTGAACCATTACGGTAACCTCCTCAGCCAGACGCTTCTGGAGTACACGGCGACCTGGATCCTGCTTGTGCTCCTCTACGAGAGCATCGATAGTCTCCTTGTCAAGGTCAGTGAAGATCTTGATGTACTTCTCGGCATCATCATCGCTTACGTTCAACCAGAACTGGTAGAAAGCGTAAGGAGTAGTGCGATTACGGTCCAACCAGATGTTACCACTCTCTGTCTTACCGAACTTCTTACCGTCTGCCTTGGTAATCAATGGGCAAGTGAGGCAGAAGCACTCTGCATCGTTACCCAATGTACGGTGAATCAGCTCAGTACCGGTAGTCATGTTACCCCACTGGTCATTACCACCCAACTGGAGACGAACACCATACTTCTCATACTGATAGAGGAAGTCGTAGCCCTGGAGCAACTGATAGGTGAACTCAGTGAAAGACAAGCCGTCGCGAGCCTCACCATTCAAGCGCTTCTGCACGCTATCCTTCGCCATCATGTAGTTTACAGTGATATGCTTACCAACCACACGAGCGAAATCGAGGAAGGTGAAGTCCTTCATCCAGTCGTAGTTGTTCACCAACTCCGCCTTGTTAGGCTCATTGCCATCGAAGTCGAGGAACTTAGATACCTGCTTCTTGATAGCTTCCTGGTTATGATAGAGAGTCTCTGAATCGAGAAGATTGCGCTCCTGGCTCTTGCCAGAAGGGTCGCCAATCATACCCGTGGCACCGCCGACGAGGAGATAAGGCTTATGGCCACAACGCTGCAAGTGGCGCAACATCATGATACCACAAAGGTGACCGATGTGCAGAGAGTCTGCAGTAGGGTCGGTTCCGAGATAGGCAGACACCATGTGGGTGTTGAGATATTCCTCAGTACCTGGCATTATCTGCGCCAGCATACCACGCCATTTCAATTCTTCAACAAAATTTTTTGCCATAGAATATGATTTTTTATTATATTATATAATATGTATAAGGGGCCCAACAACACAGTCGGAAACTTACGGTACGGGATCATAACCCGAACCACCCCAAGGATTGCATCTTAAGATGCGCCAAACAGCCAAAGCCAGTCCCTTAAAGGGACCATGCTTCAGGATGGCTTGTCTCGCATACTCTGAGCAAGTGGGCTGAAAGCGACAAGAAGGTGGCGTATAAGGAGTAATACACTTCTGATAAAACAATATCGGCAGTATAAGAATCCATACCAACACCTTTCTCATGCCATGTGCTATCATAAAGAGAATCTTCATCATAAACTGCTCTCTTTCATGACTGTTTCAGATTGCATCTCCTTGATATTAACAACCAATCTATCCAAAAGTTTAGTCATTTTGGTTGAAACCAGCTTTGAAGGCTGCAATTGTTCTGTTTGCCAAACAAAAGCCACAAGCAATTGTTCTCCAACATAATTCTGCATACAAGTCTCCAGCTCTTGTTTTTGATAACGAAAAGCTTCACGTATCTGTCGCTTTACCCGATTGCGCTTTACTGCGTGCTTAAAATAACGCTTTGATACACTGATAAGAACTTGAACAGAAGGGGCTTGCTCATCTTTCTTGTCAACAAGAAGAAACACCATTCTCATAGGCCATGCCGTCATTGCTTTAGCACCACCTCCAAAGAGCTGTTCTATAAGTGTCAGTTTACATAGATGCTCTTTCTTTCCGAATGTTTTATTTCTGTCTGTTGACATATCTATTCTATTAAATATTTCCTATTTATTATGACGTTTCAGATAATCAGCCAAGGCACCTGTCATAGATGGAAAAGCTTTATTAGGAGCCTCCAGATCAAGGCGTAAGCCCTCATCTTCAACCGTTTTTGCTGTAGCAGGACCAAAAGCGCCAACAGCGATATTCCCTTGTTCAAAATTAGGGAAATTCTTCTTCAGAGCCTTTACACCTGTTGGGCTAAAGAAAAGCATCATATCATAATCGAAGTTCTTGATTTCCTCTTCTGAGAAATCATTGCTTACAGTACGATACATTACACATTCTGTATGATTGAGTTTTTTCTCATCAAGCAAGTTGGCAATATCATCATTATGAACACTGCTTAATGGTACCAGATATTTCTCGGTTTTATGGCGAGCCATCTGTCCCATCAACCCATCAATTTTACCTGTATCACCAAAGAACACCTTACGCTTGCGATACTGAACATACTTTTGGATGTAGAGAGCGATAGTCTCTATCACACAGAAATATTTCATATCTTCAGGAATTGTGATACGCATCTCCTTAGCTAATTTAAAGTAGTTGTCTACTGCATGACGAGATGTAAATACGACTGCAGTATAGTCAAGCAAATTTATTTTCTGCTGACGGAATTCTTTAGAAGAGAGCCCCTCTACCTTAAA
Source organism: Segatella copri (assembly GCF_026015465.1). Taxonomy (GTDB): domain Bacteria; phylum Bacteroidota; class Bacteroidia; order Bacteroidales; family Bacteroidaceae; genus Prevotella; species Prevotella copri_E. The sequence continues at coordinate 1,571,068 of NZ_JAPDUQ010000001.1, read as the reverse complement.
GAATGGACGGAACACGCATTCTACTCCATATTGAGCCTGGATATCGAAGTAAGGAGACTTCTCACTTGCAGGTTTTGGCTGAGAAACTAAAATTTTCTTTATCATTTTGTCTTAAAAGTTTATTTTCAAATAATGACTGATTAACACAAGTCCACCCCAAAGAGCGAACAAGGGTATCACTTCAAGGGCACAAAAGTACAAAAATATTTGCAGAAACACGCCATTTCTTCTAAAAAAGATAATGTAAGCCTTCAAAAAAGCCAACAATTTAACTAATCCAAGGATAGTCAACGTGTATATCACTGCAATTTGCAATGGGAAATCGAAATACGACAAAAGCATCACCATTGGGAACAAGGCCACTCCTTGACATGATATAAGGAACAAATATGCCTTGAGCCATTGTACATTTTTTTTCTTTTCAAAGAATACCCAACCAGAAATCACATAGAGGAACGCCTTCAACAAGAAATAGCCCCCCATACAACCAGCATATATACTGATTACCTGATATTGGTCTACGATAAACGTATCGCTGATAGATGCTTTCGAATAAATGAAATACCCGATTGCCAGCAAAAGACAGGTCTGCAACACGAAGAAGAACTGGTATCTTACTTCAGAACTGGTCTCCGTCACCTCTGTTGTACCGATGCGTGGAGTACGGAAGAAGGTTTTTGCCTGGCGTATAACAAAATGCTTAGATTTAGAGAATGCTATACAAGCCAAGAGAAAACAGACCAACAGCAATGAAGTAATAAAGTTATCACCAGCTACCGTATAGGGAACAGGATCACCTGCCACCCCTAAGCGTCCACCCTTTAATTCCGGATGAAACAGAGAATCTTTTGAAAAGAATGACTCACGATAATATTGTGGCAAACTTACATCCCTAAAACTCTTACCTGCCTTATGTCCCGGCAAGTGTAATGTATCCGGCATCTTGCTCCAATGAATCTCACTGGGCTTGATATGTGCCCTAATCATGGAGTCCTGCTGAGCTGGCGTTGCATTCTTAGGCAGCCAGCTCAACACCTCTTTGGGTGTGAGCTGGCTGCTATGTTGCCTGAGCACTTGCTGTTGCGATTCAGCCTCAAGTGCGGCATCTGTCTGTATCGAATCTGCCTGTTGCACCATTCCTTAAAGTCCGAAAACTTTCTTGATTTCGTCTACCTTATCTAATTTTTCCCATGTAAAGAGTTCTACCTTCACAGTTTTAGCCTCATGATATCGGCTGGTGAAGGTTTTCTCTACTATCTCATTCTTACGTCCCATGTGTCCATATGCCGCAGTTTCCTGGAACATTGGCTGGCGCAACTTCAACTGGCGCTCGATTGCTTTAGGACGAAGATCAAACATTTCTGCAATTTTCTTTGCAATCTCGCCGTCAGTCATATTCACATGGCTTCTGCCGTAAGTATTTACATAGATACTAACCGGTTCTGCCACGCCGATAGCATAACTTACCTGAACCAACATTTCATCTGCAACGCCGGCAGCAACCATATTCTTTGCAATATAACGGGCAGCATAAGCTGCAGAACGGTCAACCTTACTGCTATCCTTACCTGAGAAGGCACCACCACCATGAGCACCCTTACCTCCATAAGTATCTACAATGATCTTACGACCGGTAAGACCTGTATCTCCATGAGGACCACCAATCACGAACTTACCTGTAGGGTTTACGAAGTACTTGATGTCATCATTGAAGAGAGCCAACACCTTATCACTCAGGTGAGTCTTTACTCTTGGAATCAGGATATTGATTACATCCTCACGAATCTTTGCCAGCATAGCATCATCATCGTCCTCACCATTTGCCTTCTTGATAAAATCATCATGCTGGGTAGAAACTACGATGGTATCGATGCGCTGTGGGATATTATCGTCTGAGTATTCGATAGTTACCTGGCTCTTAGAGTCCGGACGGAGATAAGTCATCACCTTGCCCTCCTTGCGGATATCTGCAAGGACACGCATGATGAGCTGAGCCAAGTCGAGTGATACCGGCATATAATTTTCGGTTTCCGTTGTAGCATAACCGAACATCATACCCTGGTCGCCTGCACCCTGATTCTCATCCTCCTCACGACTTACACCGCGGTTAATATCATCGCTCTGCTCATGGATAGCAGTAAGCACACCACAAGAGTCGCCGTCAAACTGATATTCGCTCTTGGTATAACCGATTTTCTTGATAGTCTTGCGGGCAATGGTCTGCAAATCAACATAAACGTTAGAGCGAACCTCACCCATGATTACTACCTGACCAGTAGTACAAAAGGTTTCGATGGCGCAATGAGCGTGGTCATCGTAAGCCAAAAACTGGTCAAGCAATGCATCTGAAATCTGATCAGCCACTTTATCTGGATGTCCTTCAGAAACTGATTCTGATGAAAACAAATATGCCATATTTTCTTACTTTATTTCTATTAATTATTGATATTCATTATTTTGCGGCTGCAAAGTTACTCATATTTTTTCAGATTTTGTCATATTCCTATATAAAAAACGTCAATTCCTTGTGCTTTATCTGTTATTCGGGCATCTTTTGTCTGTTTTATCAGAATCAAGCACTTGGTTTTCTTCACTATATTTGATATTTCGAGGATGATGTTCCAAGATAGCTCTGCGCAAATCTGAAGTTTCAAGATGAGTATAAATCTCTGTGGTTCCAATATCTTCATGCCCCAGCAAGGCCTGAATTACCCTCAGATCGGCTCCACCTTTCAACAAGGCTGTAGCAAAACTATGGCGTAAAGTATGAGGAGAAATGGTTTTCTTGATTCCTGCATCATAAGCCGCATTTTTTATCATGATAAGTATCATATTGCGTGTGAGATGAGCACCTCTACGATTCAAGAAGACATAGTCTTCCTCGCCTGGCTTGATTGTCATCAGATTCCGGTCTATATACCAAAGATTGATTTCTTTCAGAGCCTTACCAGAAATAGGAACGATGCGTTCCTTGTTACCTTTACCTATGACCCTAATAAACTTTTCTTCTTCAAACACATCGCTTTTCTTTAGATTCACAAGTTCCGAAACGCGAAGGCCACAGGAGAACAGGGTTTCTATAATCGCCTTATTACGCTGTCCCTCCCATTTTTCCAAATCGATAGCCGCTTCAAGCATGTCAACCTCTTCTACAGATAAATACTCCGGCAAATGCTTTCCTATTTGGGGAGAAACCAGTAATTCGGTCGGATCGTCTTTTATATAATCATCAAGCACCAGATAACGGTAAAATGAACGGATTCCGCTCAAAATCCGAGCTTGCGAACGAGCAGAAACACCACGATCATGCAAACTTGCAGAAAAATTCTCCAAGTCTTCCAATTTCATTTCCGTCAGCACCAAATTGTTCTTATCAGCATACTCCAAGAGAAAATTCAAGTCATGGTAATAGGCATCCAACGTATTTTTGGAGAAATTACGCCCCAACTTGAGGTATCTCATATAGTTCTTTATAATTTCATTCCTCATTTTTTGTCAGTTTCCTTAATTTATTGTATCTTTGCATCGTCTTTGCATAAGACAGGAGAGTACAAAAGATCTCAGCCGCAAAGATACGAAAAAAATATGGATTACGATTAAAAATCAAGTAAATATGAAGATACAAATTATTAATGGTCCAAACTTGAACCTTCTTGGTGTAAGAGAACCGGGTATTTATGGTAGCAATTCTTTCGAGAGTTATCTGCCTAAGCTGAAAGCGAAATTCCCTGATATTGAGATAGAGTACTTTCAGAGCAACATTGAAGGCGAGTTAATCAACAAGCTGCAGGAAGTAGGTTTTTCCTATGATGGTGTAGTACTCAATGCTGGCGCCTATACTCATACCAGCATCGCCTTGCAGGATTGTATTCGCAGTTTGAAATGCCCTTGCGTTGAAGTACACATCTCTAATGTGCATAAACGTGAAGAGTTCCGCCATCATTCATATATTTCCTGTGCTTGCCTGGGCGTAATCTGCGGTTTCGGTCTGGCTTCTTACGAACTTGCCATTTCAGGAATCTTAGCACAGAAAGAAACAGAAGAGTAAGATTTCCGTTACTCTAAATCCATCAGATTATGACAGAGACTGAACTCATAGACAAATATATCTGCCAGCATATAGAGCCTGAAGGCGATTATCTGTATCGTCTTTACCGCGCCACCAATATACATACTATCCATGGACGTATGGCTAGCGGCCATATTCAGGGCAGACTTCTCAAGATGCTTGTAGAGATGATTCGCCCGAAGAATATTCTGGAAGTAGGCACATTTAGTGGCTATAGTGCTATCTGCCTGGCCCAGGGATTGCAGGAAGGTGGAAAACTCTACACTTTCGAAATCAATGATGAGATGGAAGATTTTACCCGTCCCTGGATAGAAGGTTCGAATGTTGCCGACAAGATTGACTTCCACATCGGTGATGCCAACATAGAAGCGCCCCAACTAGGCGTAAAATTCGATATGGCTTTTGTTGATGGCGATAAGCGTACCTATATAGAAACGTATGAAATGGTTATGAGCATCCTGAACCCTGGAGGCTACATCCTTGCAGACAATACTCTTTGGGATGGTCACGTCATCGATCCTGCCTACGACCGAGACCACCAGACTCAAGGCATTCGGGCTTTCAATGATTTAATAGCAAAAGATCCTAGGGTAGAGGTTGTTATCTTACCACTACGCGATGGTCTTACACTCATCAGGAAAAAATAAAAAATCAATTAGAACAAGAAATGGCATGAATCCCCCATAAAAGATTCATGCCATTTCTTTTAGTATATGCACCCAAGTATAAGAAATTCTGTAGGTTTTAACTCAACAGCCTTTTACTCAGCGCTCTTACAGGATACCATACAGCAAGCCAACCTACAGCAATTACAGTAACGAAGATAATGGCAACATCTGAGTAATGGACACTTACCGGATAAGCATCAACAATAAAGGAGCCTTCAGAATCTCCCAGACGTACAAATCCATATTGCTGCTGCAAAAAGCAGAGGAGCAAGCCCAATCCAATACCGATAACAGCACCTATCACAGCTATCATTCTACCTTCAAAAAGAAATACTCTGGTAATCTGCTTATCGTTAGCTCCAAGATTACGAAGAGTCACTACATCATTTTTCTTATCAATAATAAGCATAGAAAGCGACCCGATGATATTGAAACATGCAACAACTAAGATAAAGGTCAGGAAGATATAAGCAATCATCTTCTCTATCGACATAATTTTAAAGGTATCTTCCTGTTGTTCAAATCTGTCAAGCACTTTATATTTATTACCAGCTATCTGCTGCATCTCAGCCTTTACAGCATCCAGATTGCTACCCGGTTTCAAGCGTAATTCCAAATCAGAGAGCATACCTTGCTGACCAAAGAGATTACGGGCAAATGAAATAGAAGTGATGATGTAGTTTTTATCATACTTAGCCTGTTTAACGGCAAAAAGTACGCCAGGAGAGTTGAGCGAGTCAACAACAAAGCCATCACCAGGGTTAGTCATATCCAGCTGTCCTTCCTTTTTAGGAGCATAGATTTTCAGGAAACCATCCCATTGTGCTCCTATGCCTAAATTCTGGGCAAGACGGATACCTACTGTTCCATATTCCAGATTGGCAGCATGCAAGGAGAAGGAACCATCACCATATAAAATATCTGTAATATGAGAAAGTTCTGCAAAATTATCATCTACACCCTTGATTTTCACCATAGCCTGATGATCATTATAGATTGCAAGAGCTTGATCTTCTACGGTTTCTGTTGCAACATCCACCTGCGGCAAAAGACGAATCTTAGTAAGAATAGGATCATCTGCAGGTGCAGTCTTTCCCTCAACAGGCACAACCTTGAGTTGTGGGTCAAAACTCGTAAAGAGTGAAGCTACCAGGTCATGGAAGCCATTAAAAACACTCAGAACGATGACCAGAGCCATCGTAGCTACCGCCACTCCTATTACAGAAATAGAACTGATGACGTTGATGACGTGCGTACTCTTCTTTGAGAAAAGATACCTGCGAGCTATAAAGAATGGGAAATTCATAATTCTATCTTACCTTATTTATATAACAGTATAGGGAGTCAAGAATTGCCGTCTTAACTCCCTTGTCTTTTTACTTCTTTACTCTTTTACTTTTTCAAGAGTTCATCAATGTGCTCCAAATAATCGAGACTATCATCAAGGAAGAAACGGAGTTCTGGAATAATACGTAACTGGTTTCTCACTTTTTTACCCAAATCGAAACGAATCGTCTTCTCATTTGCATTGATGTTCTTCAAAATCTCCTCTCCTTTTTCAGAAGGGAACACACTCAAGTAAGCAGTACAGATACTGAGATCTGGACTTACTCTAACCTTAGTAACACTTACCATCACACCATGCATCATGCGGGTTTGTGACTGGAAGATAAGACTCAACTCCTTCTGGAGAAGTCTTGATATACGGTTTTGTCTTGTTTCTTGCATAACTATTAACTATAATTATTAACTATAAACTATTCAAGGTCTACATGTGTAACCTCCACCTGTTCATGAAGGAAAATCTGTGCAGATTCCTTGAATTTATCCTCACTCTCTGTTGTGAGATATCGGCAAGAGCCTGTTTTGGTTATCATCTGTTCCATCTGCGGATGGCGGTTCAGATAATCTTTCAGACTGTTTGCTACATATTGTCCTTGCGGAACCACTCTTACGCCATCAGGAAGATTCTTCACAATGCTGCTCATAAGAAGCGGATAATGCGTGCAACCCAAAATAATGGTATCAATATCAGCGTCCTTCAGCATCAGCTGGTCGATGCGTTTCTTTACGAAATAATCAGCTCCCGGACTATCTGCTTCATTGGCTTCCACGATGGCAGCCCAAAGCGGACAAGCCACGCCACTCACCTGAATCTCTGGCCAAAGTTTCGAAATTTCCATATTATAACTTTGGCTTTTAATAGTACCTTCTGTAGCCAAAAGTCCCACGTGATTACTCTTGGTAATAGTACCAATTACTTCGGCAGTAGGGCGGATAATACCCAGAACTCTTCTGCTGGGATCCAACTCAGGAATATCGCGCTGCTGCAAAGAACGTAGTGCCTTAGCCGAAGCAGTATTACATCCCAGGATAACGAGATGACACCCCATAGAGAAAAGTTTAAGCACAGCCTGGCGTGTGAACTTATAAACCACCTCAAACGAACGCGAGCCATAAGGAGCACGAGCGTTATCACCCAAGTACATATAATCATACTGAGGCATCGTCTGGCGCAACCCATGCAGGATGGTCAGTCCGCCATAACCAGAATCAAAGACACCGATTGGTCCGGGATTAGAAGGCAGCATCATTTCAAAGTCTCCTCCAGCAAAGCTGTAATATCCTCCCCCATCTCTTCGTTGAGATAAGGAGCTGCATTATTGTCTGTATTGATGATAAAGGCAAACCCCTTCTGCTTGCCAATCTTTTTAGCTTCCTCGTTTATTTTTGCTTTGAGCGGAGCATAAGCATCATTCTCTGCTTGCTGCAACAGGCGGGTAGCCTCAGCCTTGAAGGCAATATTTTTCTCCATCAATTCACGCAATTCAGCCTGACGTTTCTCCAGAATTGTCTTGGCATAAGTGCGCTGTCCATCAAGAAATTCCTCATACTTAGCATTAAACTCAGTTTCTACACGTTTCGTTTCTGCATCGTATTTCTCACGGAGTTCATCCATATTATGCTTGGCTATAGCGTAACCAGGCATAGTATGAAAAACCTTATCAAAACTAAAGTAGCCAAAATGCAAAGGAGCAGATACAGCAATCTGTTGTTGCTGAACCTTTGCTGCAGGCGTTGTATGCTGGGCTGAAACAGTCAAAGAGATGAGAGCAAAAGCCAGAAATAAGAGATTCTTTTTCATGATGAGTGATACCGTTTATGATGAATACCTTATAAATACCTCGTTATTGAAAATGAGAAATAAGGGCAAGCACTTCTGCCTGCCCTCAATCTATATTCTTTTTATTTGCCTTGATTACTTAATCTTAGCCTGTACTTCCTTAGTAACGTCTACTACGTTAGTACCTGTATATACAGCTGCACCATCCTCGAAGATGAAGGTGTAGTTGCCAGCCTTGCCTACAGCCTCGATAGCTGTACGTACCTTTGCTACGATAGGCTGCATGAGTTCGCTGCTCTTCTTCTGCAACTCCTGCTGACCATCCTGGTAAGCCTGCTGAATTTTCTGCTGGAGAGTCTGCAACTCAGTTTCCTTCTGCTGCTTTGCTGTAGCGTTCATTGTGCTGGACCCCTTCTGATACTCGTCAGCCTTACGCTGGAACTCATCCTGCATAGACTTCAAGTCATTCTCCTTCTGCTTCTGGAGAGCTTCCATCTCGCCATTAGCCTTAGCTACATCTGGCAAAGACTGCATAATCTGCTGAGTATTTACTTTACCAAACTTCTGAGCCATCATAGTCATTGGTGCACAGAGCATCAACATTAAAATAAGCTTTTTCATTGTTCTATTCTTTTTAATTATTAATTTCTAAATGAAGTTTTCATGCCGCCAACCATTGGCACATGTACTTACCGGCTGCAAATATACAATTATTATTTGGAATAACCTAATTTTTGGAGCACTTCGTTGCTAATATCTATCTTAGGAGAGCCAAAGATGATGCCGCTGTTGCTAGCTCTATCGAGAACAAGCGAATATCCGCGCAGGTCTGAAATCTCTTTTACGGCTGTATAAATCTCTTCCTGAATAGGTCCCATCAACGCCTCACGCATCTTATAGAGGTCGCCTTCTGCACCAAAATATTTTTTCTTCAAATCACTAGCCTCCTTCTCTTTCTGCATGATGGCATCCTGCTTAGCCTTCTTCTGCTCCTGGGAAAGGAACACTACCTCGTTCTGATAGTTCTTATACATGGTGCTTGCCTCTGTGTTAAGAGCTTCTACCTCAGCCTGCCATTTGCGGCTTACCTGATTCAGCTGCTCGTTGGCACGCTCATAAGCGGGTACATTCTTCAAGATGTACTCCATATCTATCAATGCATATTTCTGTGCATGTGCTGAGATGGCTGCTACAGCCATCATCAGCATCAATACTATTTTCTTCATAAAACCCATTTTTAGAATTCCTGACCTAAGATGAAGTGGAACTGGCTTCCACCCTTCTTATATGAGCTACCATTCCATACTGTATCGAAACCGTAGGCCCAGTCAATACCCATCAGACCAACCATAGGCAAGAAGATACGTACACCGACACCGGCACTACGTTTCATGCTGAATGGGTTGAACTTCTTGGTTTCATACCAGGCGTTACCAGCCTCTACGAAGGTCAAACCGTAAATGGTTGTGTTACCTAAGAGGAATGGATAGCGAAGCTCCAATGAGAAGCGGTCGTATGCATAAGCATAGTAACCGGTTGTAGGACTGTAAGATACAGAACCATTCTCATAACCGCGGAGTCCGATTGTTTCCTCACCATAATATGATGAGTATCCACTCATACCGTCACCACCCACATAGTAGGTCTCGAACGGACTCTTCTTATACTTGCTATAAGAACCGAGCAAACCGAGTTCTACACGGGTCATCAATACGAAGCACTTCTGACCCTCTGTGAGTGCAGTATAAGTCTTTGCCTTGAACTTCCACTTATGGTATTCAATCCATCTGTACTTCTCCTGCTGCTCAGCAGAATAGGTTGGCGACTTAGAATCGTTGGCAAGATTCTTGTAGTCCTTGTTGTCGAACGCACTCCATGGTGGAGTAAGGTTGACACTTGCCTCAACCTCAGAACCACGACGTGGGAAGAGTTGGTTATCGGTTGATGTTCGGTTCAATGCGATGGTCAAGTTCAAGTTGTTCGCATTACCGTTGGTCATCAACATATAGCTCCAGTTCTTCATCATGTAGCGCTGGTAAGCCAACTGTACAGACAAGGTGAAGTAATCATCCGGCCAACGGAGGCGCTTACCCCAACCGAGGCTTACACCCACCATCTGGATATACTTGTCTGGATCGTAATAATTCTCGTAGTTGTTATAGTAACTAGAACCATAACCATACATATAACTGTAATAGTTGTTCATGTAAGCACTATTGTAATAGTTGCTTGACACGTCGGTACTCTTACTGTAGTATGCACCTACGCTGAACTGGATAGGGCGCTTGCCGCCAAACCAGTTGGTAGAGTAGCTTACGTTATAGCTCTGGTAGTAGGTACCATTGGTCTGTGCACCGATACTCAGCACCTCACCATCACCGATAGGCATGATACCACGATGCTCCTTGTTTTTGTTGAAGAGGTTTGCCATAGAGAAGTTGTTGAGCTTCAAGCCCACACGTCCGATGACACCCGTCTGACCCCAACCGAGCGAGAACTCAATCTGGTCGTTACTCTTCTGCTCCAGGTTCCAGTTTACATCAACCGTACCATCTTCAGGATTAGGCTTTACATCCGGGCTAACCTTCTCTGGATCAAAGTGTCCCATAGAAGCAAGTTCACGAGCCGAACGCATCAGAGCATCCTTAGAGAAAAGGTCGCCTGGCTTGGTACGAAGTTCACGACGCACTACGTTTTCGTAAAGACGGGTATTACCATTGATACGTACATGGCTCAGATAAGCCTGAGGTCCCTCTGTTACGCGCATCTCCAAATCGATAGAATCGCCATCAATATTGATTTCAGTCGGTTCGATACGAGAGAACACATAACCATTATTATAGTAGAGGTTAGAAACTGCGTCATCATCTTCATTCAGGCGCTTACCCAATATCTTCTGGTTATATACATCGCCCTTCTTCATGCCGAGCAATGCTTCGAGATAAGCTGAAGAGTAAACGGTATTACCTGCCCAAGAGATGTTGCGGATATAGTATTTCTTACCTTCATCTACCTTGATGTAGATATTAACGTGCTTCTCATCGAAGTTGCTCACGCTATCTTCCAGAATCTGAGCATCACGGAAACCATACTCATTATATTTGTCGATGAGTTTCTGCTTATCTTCCTTCCATCTCTCAGGGGTAAACTTCTTCGACTTGAAGAAAGAGGCGAACTTACCAGCCTCATGCGTCTTGGCAAAAGCACCCTTCGAGAAGAGTCCACCCTTAATCTTGCGGTCAGAAAGCTGTTCGTTTCCATCGATTGTTATCTGATGTACCTTGATTTTTTCTTTCTTGTCAACAACAACATCCAGGATTACCTGTCCCTTGTTGGCAATATCATCGCGCTGGTTTATCTGGATATCAGCGTTCTTGAAGCCCTTATCATCGAAATACTTCTTGGCAAGAATCTTGGCACGGTCGAGCATATTCGGAGTTACCTGAGTGCCCTTTACCATACCCAACTTCTGCTCCATATCTTCACGCTCGCTCTTTTTCAAACCAACATAGTTGATATTAGAGATACGTGGACGAACCGCAAGATAGATATGGAGATAAAGTTTCTCACCTACGATAGAGTCGGCAGCGATAGCCACCTTCGAGAAGAGTCCATGTTTCCAGTAGCGCTTTACGGCATTGGTAATCTCGTCGCCAGGCACAGTAATCTCATCGCCCACACTGAGGCCTGAGATACCTGTGAGTACATAGTCTTCATAGCCCTCAACACCCGAAACATTGATACCACCAATCTTAAGGGTACGAGGTGTACCAGCATACGAGATGTCAGGGTTTACGATTTTATCTTGTGCCTGAATCTGCATGCATGCCATTACGCCGAACAGCAGGATGAAAATCTTTTTAAATCTATTCATTTATACCTTATTATATATAATATGATTTTTCTATGCTTGTATGAGGTTTGCCTATTTCTCCTCCTCTTCCACCTGTGCCTCGGTTTTTCCAAATCGACGTTGGCGGTTCTGATAACTTGCTATTGCCTTGTGCAGATCTTCTTCATTGAAGTCTGGCCAGAAGGTATCACAGAAATACAACTCTGAATAAGCTATCTGCCAAAGAAGATAGTTGCTGATACGGAGTTCACCTCCTGTACGTATCAGGAGTTCAGGATCTGGCATGAAACTGGTCTCAAGATGCTTCTCGAAGTTCTCCTCTGTCAGTTTGTCCTCTACCTGCTCATAGGTTGAACCAGAATCGAGCGCTTCTTTTATCATTTTCTTTGTAGCATTCAGGATTTCCCAACGTGAAGAATAGCTCAATGCCACTACCATAGTCATCGAATCGTTCTTCGCAGTATGGTCCATGGTCTCCTGAAGCTTGTCCTGCACCTGTTGTGGCAGGCGTTTCAAATCGCCTATCACACGGAAGCGGACATTATTCTTCATGAAGATTTCATCTTCGAGCGAAGTCAGTACCAGTCCCATCAAGGCAGCAACCTCATCGGCCGGACGGTTCCAATTCTCTGTAGAGAAAGTATAGAGGGTGAGATATTTTACCCCCAACCTGGTACACTCCGATGTAATTCGGCGCACGGTATCTACTCCAGCCTGATGGCCGTAGCTACGCTCCTTGCCCCGTTCTGTTGCCCAGCGACCATTGCCATCCATAATGATAGCGATGTGCTCAGGAATCCTGCTCATATCTAAGTTGTCCATCATTCTTCTTTATTACAAGTTTTACATTTTGCACTGAAACTATAGGTCACCGAAACGGCTATGGTAGAATAGCAGTCGGTATTCTTGAAAATGCCACTGCTCTTTACCCAGTAAGGGTCTTTCACACCATCCAGTTCATCGCTGAGCGAGAAATGGAAAGTCCAGGCCAGTCCCAAGTTCAACCTTTCATTTACTTTATATTTTGCGCCGATGCCTAAAGGCACGTTGGCTGTAAATACATTTTTTTCGTTACCTTTTATATAGGTTGCTCCCAGGCCTCCCAGTATATAAGGAACCAGGCGCTGGGCTCCGCGATAGTCTCTGCCTGTTCCGTAAGGCCAGAAGTTGTACTCAAACACCAGATTCATATCCACCAGCGTATGATTGAAACTATAGGGATTCTCCGCATAATCAGGATAGAAAGTATCCACATTTGCCGAAGAACCTTTTATTTTTCCAAAGCCCACGCTCAGTTTCAAGTCCTTGTAGGGGTCGAAATTGTATCTTCCCACCAGGAAACCGGCAGGTTGCATGTCGCCAAGCACATTTCCGTTAAAGTCGCCTTCATAGGTCATTACTCCAACACCGGCGCCTATCTCCATGCGATATTGCGGATCGTCCTGTGCACGAACCGCCATACAGCCCAGAGTTAAGAAGGCAAGCAGGATGATTAATCTTCCTTGCTCCAGCCATCTATATTGAAACGTCCTCTCCATACGTATCCGTTTCTGATAATCCAATAATAATGTTGCTTGTCACGGCAGAAAGCGAAACGACCTTCAGTAGCAAACTTAGCAGGCAGAACAACCATCGCATCCTGCTTCCAAGTCAATCCGGCATCCTGGCTCTTATACCATTTGCCGTTGCAGCCTAAAGCAACGAAGCCTGTATCGGCAGCACAGGTAATTACCTGATCCAGCCAAGGCATCTTTCCACTTTTATTTTTTTCGATTTCCAGATAGTTCCACTGTCCGTCTTCATTTGCATCATAGTCAACCGTGCGCAACCATGTGGTAGCAACCGTATCATTCAAAGCCTTGTCGCGAGTACCCAGCAGCATTACGTTCTCTACATCCTTAGCAGAGAGTACGCCAGCCACATTCATTGAGATATTCTGTGTTGGCAAATAGGCTTTATCTGTATCAAGTTTCTCCTGCTCCCAGCTGACACCCTTGTCTTTTGAAACAGAGATACCTGCAGCAGTATTATAAGCATAGAGATTCTTGCTGCTTGCACCAATGAGCTGCTTGACATCTGCATTTTCAGAAGAAACCAATGCCCATGTTGCTGCATCGGCAGAAGCATAAACCTTGCCGCCATCTGAGATATAGAGTTTGCCTTCCAGCGCTACTGCACTCTGGTAAGCGTCACTACTTAAGCTTACGTTCATCATAATAGATGACCAGGCGCTGCCATCATTGATGGCTGACTTCAGCACCTGAGTACCCTCGGCAGTCTTGCCGAATACATAGATGTCATCACCACAAGCTACAGCCTTCAGATCAGAGAATGCTGCCAACTGACTGTTGTTCTGAGCCAGCTCATGCCACTTAAACTCATAAGGCAACTCCTTATGTACGTTTACGGTAACCTTATACTGGGCATAGGCAGAGTAGTCGCTGCTGTAAACTCTAATAAAGCGAGGCTTTGAGAAGTTGATGGAATCAGAGCTTGAATAGTATGCTGCGACAGAATCAGTCTTGTTGATATCCATCAGGAGAATAGGGCTGCTATTCTTGCTGCTGATAGTAGCCAATATGGCAGTATCCCTCACCCCACAAGGCAAGGAATCTACATTATAAATCAAGCGTTGTGCCTGATCTATGTAAAATTTATAGTCAGAGCCCGTCACATTAGCCTTGAGCAAGGTATCTTTACCTGCCTTCGTTTTGGTATATCTGTCAAGACTACCCAACGAGAAAGCCGTGATGGCTGTATCATGTGTATATTCTACTGTTGTTTCATCGCTGCTCAAGCAAGAAGAGAGCGAGAGCGTAGCTGTAATCAGCGCTATGAAAGCAAAAAACTTCCTTTTCATTCTATCCTATTTTATTTTTAGCTGCAAATTTACTGAGAATTCTTTAAAAACTCGACCTTTTCTCCTTATTATTATGCAAATTATTCATTTTAGACGCATTTTTTAAGTTTTTTAGTGATTTCGAGGCGTAAAAACGAAGAAATCCCGCTTCTTTTGCAAGAAACGGGATTCCATATTTAGTATAAATTCGAAATGTCGAATTAGAGCTGTGGACCAGCAGCAACGAGAGCCTTACCAGCCTCGTTGTTTGTATACTTAGCGAAGTTCTTGATGAAACGAGCAGCCAAATCCTTAGCCTTCTCCTCCCACTGAGAAGCCTCAGCGTATGTATCGCGTGGATCCAAGATCTCAGTAGCTACACCTGGCAACTCTGTTGGAACCTTGAAGTCGAACATAGGAATCTGCTTTGTAGGAGCCTTGTCGATGTCACCGCTCAAGATAGCGTCGATGATACCACGTGTATCGCGGATAGAGATACGCTTGCCTGTACCGTTCCAACCTGTGTTAACGAGGTAAGCCTTAGCGTTGTTCTTGTTCATCTTCTTAACCAACTCCTGAGCGTACTTTGTTGGGTGCAACTCCAAGAATGCCTGGCCGAAGCAAGCAGAGAATGTTGGAGTAGGCTCTGTGATACCGCGCTCTGTACCTGCCAACTTAGCTGTGAAGCCAGAGAGGAAGTAGTACTGAGTCTGCTCTGGAGTCAGGATAGATACTGGAGGCAATACACCGAATGCATCAGCTGAGAGGAAGATAACCTGCTTAGCAGCTGGAGCAGAAGAACCTGGCTGGATGTTGTTGATGTGGAAGATTGGGTAAGAAACACGAGTGTTCTCTGTTACGCTCTTATCAGCGAAGTCAATCTTACCATCAGCAGCTACAGTTACGTTCTCCAAGAGAGCGTTGCGCTTGATAGCGTTGTAGATATCTGGCTCAGACTCCTTGTCAAGGTTGATAACCTTAGCGTAGCAACCACCTTCGAAGTTGAATACACCATTGTCATCCCAGCCGTGCTCATCGTCACCGATCAACTTACGCTTAGGGTCTGTAGACAATGTAGTCTTACCTGTACCAGAAAGACCGAAGAAGATAGCTGTATTCTCACCGTTCATATCGCAGTTAGCAGAGCAGTGCATAGAAGCCATACCCTTCAATGGCAAGAAGTAGTTCATCATAGAGAACATACCCTTCTTCATCTCACCACCATACCATGTATTGATGATAACCTGCTCCTTAGATGTTACGTTGAAAGCAACACAAGTCTCAGAGTTCAAACCGAGCTCCTTGTAATTCTCAACCTTAGCCTTAGAAGCGTTGTAAACAACGAAGTCTGGCTCGAATGCCTCGAGCTCCTCAGCTGTAGGACGGATGAACATGTTTGTTACGAAGTGAGCCTGCCAAGCAACCTCAACGATGAAACGAACAGCCATACGAGTATCCTTGTTAGCACCGCAGAAACCATCTACAACATAGAGGTTCTTGTTGCAGAGCTCCTTAACAGCGAGATCCTTAACTGTACCCCAAACCTCCTCAGACATTGGGTGGTTATCATTCTTATATTCATCAGTAGTCCACCATACAGTGTCCTTTGAGTTCTCATCCATTACGATGTACTTATCCTTAGGTGAACGACCTGTGTAGATACCAGTCATAACGTTAACTGCACCTAATTCTGTCTGCTGACCCTTCTCATAACCTTCGAGACCAGCCTTTGTCTCCTCCTCGAACAACTTCTCGTAAGAAGGATTGTGAGCGATTACTGTAGCACCAGTAATGCCATACTTTGTCAAATCTAACTTTGCCATTTTACTTTAAATGTATTTAAGTTGTGAAATATTTGTTCGTTTCCTAAATCGCCGCAAAGTTACGAAAAATATGTTTTATAGCAAAGATTCTCATGCATAAAAAATGTATTTTAAAATCTTTTTAGGTTAAAGAAATTAAAAACGAAAGATTTCATCTGAAATTTGCCACGTTGACTTTGCAAAAAATCTCTGCTTAGAGAAAAACAAGCAGAGATTTACACCTATTTATATATAAGAGGATATTTGAAGAAAAATAAGATAGTAACATGTTCTTTCATTCCTCCAGAGAGAAAATAATTGCCCAAACATTTTGCCGTTTCCGAGATTTATTATATCTTTGCAGAAAAACTACAGCTATATGAAGATAAATAATCTGAGCGAGCACAATTGCATCATCAACCGGTATCTGGCAGAGATGCGTGACTGCGATTATCAAAAGAACCGACTGCTCTTCCGCAACAATATTATGAGAATCGGTGAGTATGAAGCCTTTGAAATATCAAAGACTCTTAATTACGAAAAGACTGAGGTGACAACACCGCTCGGTGTAGCCCAGGTCAATCTTCCTACCGAAAAGATTGTCATCGGTACGATCTTCCGTGCCGGACTTCCTTTCCACGAAGGTTTTCTCAATATTTTCGACCACTCTGGCAATGCCTTTGTGAGTGCTTATCGCGAGTATACCAACAAGGAGCATACTGAGGTGGGCGTACATATCGAATACCTCGCCACACCTGATCTTACGGATAAGGTGCTCATCATTGCCGACCCTATGCTTGCCACAGGTATCAGCATGGAGATGGGCATGAAGGCTTTCCTCACCAAGGGCAATCCTAAACATATCCACATTGCCTGTGTTCTCGCTGCACCTGAGGGTATTGAGCACGTCAAGAAGACCTTCCCTGAGGACAAGACTACCATCTGGTGTGCCTCTATTGATGAAGGCTTGAACGAGCATAAGTATATCGTGCCAGGCTTCGGCGATGCCGGCGACTTGTGCTATGGCAGCAAGCTCTAAGCCGCAGGCTTTATAAATTCGTACGCTTTATAAAAAGTATAGCAACTATACTCTGAAATACTCTTCACTCTTCACCTTTCGGCCCGAACCCCCTGTGTTTATCGGCATTCCGAGGGGTGAAGAGTTATTTGTATCTCTTCACCCTCTCTTCACCACTCTTCACCGACAGGAACGGAAACAGATGCGAAAGACAGATAGGAGAATTGCAAATCAGCCAGAACTGAAGGGTGAAGAGTGGTGAAGAGTAGGTGAAGAGATACAAATAACTCTTCACCCCTCGGAATGCCGATAAACACAGGGGATTCGGAGCTTTTGGTGAAGAGTGAAGAGTTTTTCGTCTATCGCCTAAAAAAGCAAATCAGACACTTAAAAGGATATCAGATAAAACCAGTTCCGAGAACTGTTAAAGACAAATTGCCGACTAGCGATTGAAAACTAGCCAATAGCCAAACCCAAACAGCCGACTAGCGGATAAGGCGCTAGTCGGCTGTTCGGCTTCTGCCAGTTGGCTGTCCTACTCAAACAGCCAACTTATCTCCGATAGATAAAACCTTTAATAATGGAACGAGCTGCCCCCCAGGAACTCTCGCAGAAGCGAAGTAGGCGGCAGATTATTATAAGTGCGCTCTTTTAGAACAAAAATCGTATCGTCAAGCGCACAGACAATAAAATAGGAAAAGTTTTTGTTACATAAGACAAAGTTCGTTTTAAATTAATCTTGTATATTTGCACCCATAATTTAATTATTAACAAAAATGCCAAACGTATGAAAAAGATTATGAGAAGTACAATAATATCAGCAATATTAAGCTGCATTTTAACATTAATGGCAAGTTGTTCTAACAACGATGAAAATACTGCGTCATATAGAAAGTATGAGATTCCTACCGATGCGATGATAGAGACTCCAGACAATCAGATTCTTACCATAAATACGAAAGATGACTTTGAAAAGTATTTCAAGAATTGTGTAAGTAGCGCAAAGCCTGACACAAAAATAGAACTACCAGAAGTGAACTTTCTAAAATACACGCTAATCTACATACAAGGAGAATCAACACATGGGATAGCCAAACTAGAGAGTTCCTTGGCGTCAACAGAAAGTTGCAAAATTCTATCCATCCATATAGAACAGAACTTTACAAATGTGATGCAAAGATGGAATGTCGCATATCTTATCGACAGAGAGGATAAGCCAAACATCAAATTACAATACCAAATAATAGAGCCATAGTCTTTAAAGAAAAAGTCCAAAGAAAGAAATCTGGTTTGAAAACTATCTTTGGACTTTTTTGATAAGCTACCCTTTAATAATGGAACGAGCTGCCCCCCAGGAACTCTCGCAGAAGCGAAGTAGGCGGCAGATTATTATAAGGTATACCCTTGAAGTATTTCAGGAACTTAAGCAACCGGTAAGCCTCAGCATATTCCTCACAATTCTCCGGAACCTGCTGCAGCAGCG
This sequence comes from Segatella copri, assembly GCF_026015465.1. Classification (GTDB taxonomy): domain Bacteria; phylum Bacteroidota; class Bacteroidia; order Bacteroidales; family Bacteroidaceae; genus Prevotella; species Prevotella copri_E. Next base: position 1,552,212 of record NZ_JAPDUQ010000001.1, on the reverse strand, counting down.
GCTCTGCCTGCGTCTTGATTACAGCCAGCTCATAAAGCATCGCCGTATTGAGCATCGCATCGGCATTCTCCTGGAATGGGAATATCCACTTGTTCTCACCCGCCCTTACCGAAGGCCAGCGATGAATGGTTTCCTGGGCAGAGACACCCCGATACTTGTAATCGCGGATGATGCGGCGGAGCAAACGGTTGTCTGTCGTCGGGATATAATTGTGATTATCCAGAAGAATCGTGGTCAGCGCCGAAGCATATACTCTGAATATCTGCTCCTGTGGGATGTGGGCCGTCAGCTCTGGGTTCAATGCATGAATGCCCTCTACCACCAGTACATTGTTATCGTTCATCTTCAGCTTGTTGCCGCTCTTTTTACTCTTTCCGCTCTGGAAATCATACTTCGGCAATTCCACCTCCTCACCACGGAAGAGGGCATTGAACTGCTCGTTGATCAGGTCGAGATCCAGGGCATAAATGCTCTCATAATCATATTCGCCCGAAGCATCCTTCGGCGTTTTTTCCCTATCTACGAAATAATCATCAAGCGAAATCTGGAGCGGTTTCAATCCGTTTACGGCAAGCTGTATGCTCAGGCGTTTGCACGAAGTGGTCTTGCCCGAAGAAGAAGGACCTGCCAGCAGCACCAGTTTCACGCCCTTGCGGCTGGCAATCTCCTCAGCAATCTTGGCAATCTTCTTCTCCTGCAGCGCCTCGCTGATATTGATGATGTCGGTAGAATGATTGGCATCTATCGCCTGGTTAAAATCGCCTACAGTCCTGATGCCCAGGATACTCTGCCAGCGATGATGCTCCTTGAATATCTCAAACATCTTGTCCTGTCGGGTCATTTCGCCCAGCACATCCGGGTTCTTGAGCGAAGGAATGCGCAGGAGCATGCCATCATAATATTTCTCCAGCCCGAAGAGATAGAGCTGCGAGGTATTGGTGAGCAGCGTGCCGTAGTAATAATCCACATAATCACCTATTTTATAATAGGTAGTATAGATAGAGCCCGATGTCTTGAGCAGTTTCACCTTTTCTATATCCCCTTTCTCCAGGAACAGCGCCACAGCCTCTTCGGTAGGCACGGTGAACCGGCGTATCGGCATCCTGGCATCGATAATCTCCTGCATGCGACGGCGGATAATGTTCACATCTTCATCTACAACAGGTCTGCCCAGGCGGATATCTACGTAAAAACCATTCGATACGGGAATGTCAATCACCACATCTGTAGCAGGATAAATGTCCTGTACCGCCTTGCAGAGAACAAAGAAGAGGGTACGGGTATATGCACGCGAACCGGATGAAGAAGTCATATCAAGAAATTCTACATCTTTAGAATTATAAACACGATAATGCATGCCTTCAACCTTGTTATTTACCCTTGCAGACACCGGTCCATGGGTCATTTTGAGGTCAAATGCAGAAAAAATATCAAAAAGTGTGCTTCCGATTTCTACTTTCTGAGATTTTTTATTATTTTTGCAACGGATTTGAATTACTTGTTTCATTTGTATTAAAACTATGTTACAAAATTAAACTAATCTACCAGCTCTCGAAGCCCCCGAAGGTGCTTTTTGAGCACCGGCTTACTCTTTTAAGAAGAGAGACGCCTACAGAGTGTAAAGTTACGAAGAAATTCGGAAACTTGATGTATTTGACAACATTAATTAAGTTATTATATGTCGATTTGGATATTTTTTAAGCTTATTGGAGCACTCGCCCTACTGATGTTCGGTATGAAGACCATGAGCGACAGTTTGCAGAAGATGGCGGGACCACAGCTCCGCCATGTGTTAGGAACAATGACCACCAATCGTTTGACGGGCATCCTCTCGGGTACGCTCATCACCGCAGCGGTGCAGTCTTCTACAGCCACAACGGTGATGACCGTATCATTCGTTAATGCAGGTCTCCTTACCCTAGCCCAGGCTATCTCCGTTATCATGGGCGCCAACATCGGAACCACGCTCACCGCATGGATTATGAGTGCCGGTTTCTCGTTTAACATCACAGATTTTGTATGGCCGGCGTTCTTCATCGCCATCATCCTGATTTACAGCAAGAAGCGCAAGATTATCGGCGACTTCATCTTCGGTATATCCTTTATGTTCCTCGGTTTGGGTACTTTACGCCAAACCGGTATCGACATGGATCTGGCTCATAATCAGCCAGTTCTTGAATTCTTCGCAAGTTTCGACCCTCACAGTTTCCAAACTACCATCACCTTCCTGATTATCGGTAGTATACTCACTATGTGCGTGCAGAGTTCGGCAGCCGTCATGGCGATTACGATGATTCTCTGCTCTACCGGTGTATTGCCAATCTATCAGGGCATTGCGCTTGTGATGGGTGAGAATATCGGTACAACCGTAACCTCCAACGTGGCAGCGCTCACCGCCAATACCCAGGCCCGGAGAGCGGCGATGGCGCACATGGTGTTCAACATCTTCGGTGTGCTTTGGATACTCTGCATATTCCACCCGTTCATCCATCTGGTTTGCGGCTGGGTAGGTTTCGACGATGCCATGGAGAAGACTGATCCTCATTTCGTAGCCAATGCAGCCAAGCTATCCTTTGTGCTTGCCGCCTTCCATACCACCTTCAACCTCGCCAACACCTTTATCCTGGTATGGTTCATTCCACAGATAGAGAAGCTGGTATGCAAGATTATCCGTCCTAAGAAGAATGCCGATGAGGACGACTTCCGCCTGCGCTTTATCCAGAGCGGTATCATGAAGACACCGGAAATCTCTGTCTTGGAGGCACAGAAGGAAATCCATTGTTTTGCCGAGCGCATCCAGCGCATGTTCGGTATGGTGAAGACGCTTCTTGGCGAGACCAATGAAGAAAAGTTTGTAAAACTCTATAGCCGCATCGAGAAATACGAGGGCATCTCTGACAACATGGAGATAGAGATTGCCAAATATCTCGACCAGGTGAGCGATTCTCATCTTTCTGACGAGACCAAGGCAAAAATCCGCGCCATGCTCCGCGAGATTTCTGAGATAGAGAGTATCGGTGACAGCTGCTTCAACATCGCCCGCACGCTGAACCGCCGTTTCAAGAGCAAGGAAGACTTCATCACTTCACAGTATGAGCACATGCATCAGATGATGGAGCTTACCGACAATGCCCTTACCCAGATGAACATCACCCTCGTAGGTCATAAGGGAGACAACGATGCCAACCTCTCTTTCAACATCGAGAACGAAATCAACAACTATCGCAATCAGTTGAAGAGCCAGAACATCAACGATGTAAACAACCATCTCTATACCTACGCCATCGGTACCATGTATATGGATATCATCCAGGAATGCGAGAAGCTCGGCGACTATGTAGTAAACGTAGTAGAGGCCCGCATGGGTGTAAGACAGCATGAAGCATAACACCTCAATTTTTTATATATAATCGGGTAGGAGGTAAATGTTACTCATAAGAGGCATTTACCTCCTACTTTCGCATTCACCGACCTCCCACACCACCGTACGTGCGGTTCCGCATACGGCGGTTCCTACTTTGGGTGCCATTCGAGATACGAACCCATCAGCGTGACATACCCTGTCTTACGAAGACTATCATTGCTGATAGCCATTTTCAAAATAGGACTGTCTGCTACACGCCAATACCCAAGACGGCTGTTGCCCCACATATAGGCTTGGTATTTATCTATACCACACCTTACGAGGTTGGCAATTCTCGTCTTGACTCTCTTCCAAGACTTACATATACACATGCGTATTCGTCTGCGCAGCCATTTGTCCGTTTCAAGGAGCAGTTGCTTCATATTTGCAAGATGATAGTACCCCACCCATCCTCGTATGTATTCCTCTAGCTTTTGCTTCCATTTTTCATATCCCCATCCATTGCTCCGATTCGTAAGTTCCTTTAGTTTGGCTTTCATCTTTGCTTTGGATTTGGGATGCACAGTCAGTTGGCATTTGCCTTTGGATACATAGAAGGAGTAGCCGAGGGATTTCACACCACGCACATACGAGACGACAGTCTTCTCCTTGTTCACCTTGAGGTATAGTTTACCTTCTATGAACTTGGTGATGGACTCCTTGACTCGCATTGCTGCTCGCTTGGACTTACAGAATATCATTGAGTCATCGGCATAACGAACAAAGGGGAGACCTCTGCGTTCGAGTTCCTTGTCCAACTCGTTGAGCATGATGTTGCTCAGCAGTGGACTCAACGGTCCTCCTTGGGGAGTTCCCTCCTCACTTGCCTCGAACAAGCCCTTGTTTATCACACCGCTGCGAAGATATTTGTGTATAAGGCTGACAACCCTCCCATCCTTGATGGTTCGGCTTAGGATTTCTATGAGTTTGCTATGACTCACCGTGTCGAAGAAGCGTTCCAAGTCTAAATCGACAACGTATATATAGCCATTGTCGATTATCTTCTGCGCTCCCCTAAGTGCATCGTGGCATCCTCGCCTTGGGCGGAAGCCGTAACTCCGTGACGAGAACTGTCGCTCATAGATGGGTGTCAAGGTTTGGTTGATGGCTTGTTGCACCAATCGGTCAACCACGGTGGGGATGCCCAACAGGCGCTTCTTGCCATTGTCCTTCGGTATCTCTACTCGACGGACTGGGTTCGGACGGTATGAACCGTCCTGCAAGGAACGTATCAGAGAATCCTTGTTAGCCAAGAGCCAAGGGAGGAGTTCCTCACAAGACATCTTGTCGATACCGCCGCATCCCTTGTTGAGAACCACCGCTTTGTAGGCTTGGTTCAGGGTATCGGGACTAAGGATTCGCTCCAACAAGTGCTCCTTGTCGAATGGTACTTCCACGATGTTGTCTTCACACATCCACATGAAAGTCTGCGCTACCCCATACCATTCGGATTCCGTCCTAGCTCTTTGGGGGCAGCCATTAACTTCTGCCAATGTTTTCTGCGTTCTTACTTTCATAAGGTATGTTTCAATTACTATCGTTTAATATAGGTTCTGTCCTTCATGCGCTATATCGAAAAGCACACTACTATGACATCTGCTGACTTCTCACGGCTAGCTTTACTCCTGAGCCCACTTGAAAAAGTCCAGAATCATATTTTTATCTTTGTAACTTATTGACAATCAATGGCACGTTTTCGTAAAAATGACTTTTTCAAGTGGACTCACTCCTTGCCTTTCGCAACATAGCTATTCGACAAGTCCGTGAGACCTCCTCGGATAAGGGCATTGTCTTTCCATCTTATACCCACTTCATTTACACCAACCGTTCCGAATAGCTATGGGACTTTGATTTGTATAGCAATCTAATCCACGGTCATATGCCTTGTATGAAGTTTCTGTACGTTAGGTCAGATGTTTGCCGCCGGCTTCTTTCAGATTCCAACTCACGATGGACACCCTTGACATTGGCTAGGTAATTCCCGCTATTAGGGCTTACTAGGGACTTGCACCCATTAGACAATGCTCATGCCGAGCATACTACCAGATGTTGATGCCACGCAGCAAACGGCGATGACACCACCCCAGGCTGGCTGCTATCAGGAGCACAGCCACAGGCAATACCGAAATATAACAAGCTATGACATTGTCAAACCATACACCCTTGACAAACGCCATTACCCTACTCGCCTCTACATCTACAATCATGCCATGCAGGGCGATGAATTCTACCAATCTGAACAGAGTCATCACCAGCAATGCCAATACATGCACCGAAAGGAGATACCCAAAAGCCTTAAAATATCGTTTCATTTTTATTCTACTTTAGAAATCGGGTGCAAAGTTAATAATATCCCAATAAAAGCAAAATTTCTAGCCTTATTCTGTCTATAAACAAATAATTATATGTAACTTTGCAGCCAAAATAACATAATAAGACTTCGATAAGACATGAACATCAAGTACAACAAAGCCCTATGGCTCATCATCATCCTGGCTATCGTGATGATGATTCCATTCCTTGGACTCACAGATTTCAATACCAAAGGAGAACCGCGCGAAGCGGTGGTTGCCTACACCATGCTGGAACATGGCAACTGGATTCTGCCTATCAACAACGGAGGTGATATCCCTTACAAACCGCCATTCTTCCACTGGTGCATCGCCTTCTTCAGCCTCTTCATCGGCCATGTGAATGAGTACACCTCACGCCTGCCGTCAGCCGTATCGCTGGTATTGATGACCATTGGCGGCTTCGTATTCTATGCCAAGCGCAAGGATACACAAACCAGCCTGATCGCAGCCATCCTCACGCTCACCGCCTTCGAGGTGCACCGTGCGGGTATGAACTGCCGTGTAGATATGGTGAACACCGCCTTCATGGTGGGAGCCATGTATCTGCTCTACCGCTGGTGGGAGAAAGGAAAGCACCAGTTGCCTTGGCTCGCTATCCTCTGCATGAGTGGCGCTACGCTTACCAAAGGTCCTGTGGGCATCATCCTGCCTTGCTTTGTGATGGGCGTATTCATGCTTACCCAGCGTGAGAACTTCTGGGGCATCGTATGGCGCATGGCTCTAACCGCCCTGCTCTCGCTCGTTATTCCTTTCTGCTGGTATTATGCAGCCTATCTGCAAGGCGGCGATGAGTTTCTGCGCCTGGTGAAGGAAGAGAACATCGACCGATTCATGGGCAAGATGGCATACGAATCGCACGAGAACCCAGCGTGGTACAACCTTCTCACGCTCATCACGGGCTGGTTGCCTTACACCTTATTATTATTGTTCTCGCTCTTCATTCTGCCATGGAAGAAGTTCTCGAAGACCCGTTTCCTTGAGAATGCGAAGAAGGCTACTCCGCTGCAGGTGTTCACCTGGCTCGCCTTCCTCCTGGTACTCTTCTTCTACTGCATCCCAAAGAGCAAGCGCAGCGTTTATCTGCTGCCATGCTATCCGTTCATGGCCTATCTCATCGCCGAATACATCGTTTGGATGATGAAGGAGAAGATGGGAGCCTTGAAGGTTTATGCCGGGGCGATTGCTTCGATAACCCTGATTCTCAATATCGCCCTGCTGGTGGTAAAAAAAGGATGGGTGCCAGAAAGCATCTTCCACGGCAAGCATGCCATAGACAATATCGCCATGCTCCATGCGCTCGAAAACAACGATTTGCTCATCCCATGCAGCATCTTTATGGTTATCACTTTGGGGGGAGTTTACCTCATCTTCCGAGCACTCAAGAAGAAGAATCCAGGCAATATTGTTTCATATACCCTTGCCACCATCGTGGGTCTCTTCCTGATGCTCGACTCCAGTCTGCAGCCACCTGTGCTCAACACGAAGACCGATAAGCATCTGGCGCCAGTTATCGAGAAGAAGTTTGATACCAGCAAACTCTATTCTTATATGTCGGTAGATATGCTGCATTTCTTCAGCCTCAACTTCTATCTGGGCGATAAGATCCAGCAGTTTGACAAGGTATTGCCACAGGATGGTGTACTGATGATTCCGGAAGAAGACATGCCTGATTTCCTTGAGAAATTCGGCAAGGACTACACCTTCCAGAAGGTTTGGGAAGTAAGAAAGACGGTAGAATGGCACAACAAGGTAGGTTTCTACCGATTCGTGAAGACTAGTGCCAATATTGCACTTAACAAATGAGTAGTGATTAATTATTAGTGATTAGATACAAAAATAGCATCGGGATTATAAGTACCGATGCTATTTTTGTATCTATCAAATTGATATTCTTCTTATTTTCTTTCTTCGATAAGATTATACTCTTTCTTCGATGAAGTATCGTGGGCGACGTTTCACCTCGGTATAAATCTTGCCGATATAAACACCCGTGATGCCTACACCCGTGGTGATGATGCCTCCGATAAACCACATGGAAACAAGCATAGAGGTCCAGCCCTGAATGGTCTTGCCCTGGAAATATTCTACCAAGGCAAAGATAATCATGATGATTGCTACTAAAGTCATCGCCAGACCCAGGAAGGTGATAAACTTCAATGGTGCCACGGAGAACGAAGTGATGCCATCTATACTGAAACTCAGCATCTTGGTAAACGGATACTTACTCTCACCCGCCTCACGAGCCTTGCGGTCGTAATAGACGAACCCCTCTCGAAAACCCAACTGGCGGACGATGGCTCTGAGGAAAAGATTGCGCTCAGGATACTGCATCAGCGCCTTTAGGGTGCGGTTGGTCATCATGCGGAAATCGGCATGATTGTAAACCGTCTCCTTATCCACACTCTGCATCAGTTTATAGAAAGCCTGGGCGGTAAAGCGCTTGAAGAAGGTATCGGTCTTGCGCTCCTTGCGCACACCATAGATGATATCCTTGCCTTCCTGCACCTGGCGCACCATATCCACAATAACATTCTCATCGTCCTGCAGGTCGGCATCGATACTTACCATCGCATCACAATGGTCTACCGCAGCTTCCATACCTGCCCAAAGCGCATTCTGATGGCCCCGGTTATGCGACAGTTTGATGCCATGCACATACCCATGCTCCTTGGCAGCATCCGAAATCATCTGCCAAGTATGGTCACGACTGCCATCGTCGACAAGCAGCAGTTCTGTGTCGGCATCAGTCTCTTTCTTAATTTTTCTGATCAATGCCCCCAGCACATCTAAGGTCTTAGGCAGCACTTCTTCCTCGTTATAACAAGGGATAACTATCAATATCTTCATTTATAAGCCAGTATTTATTCAAGATGCAAAAGTAACTCATTTTTTCTATTTAAACAAGAAAAACGGTTAATATTTTTTATTCTTGATATATTTTTCCCGTTTTTCTCCATTCTTTCTTACCATTTCCACTTTACCTGTATCTCCAGATCGGATTGTGAAGAGCGGGAGATTTCCTGCAAACCAGAAGAGATGTGAGAGCGGTCGAAATAATCGGTTGTACCCAATTTGGCGATAAGCAGCAGATGGGAACCTATCTCTGAGCGTGCCACCAAGGCGTAACGGATGCCCTCGCCGTAGTAGCTGCCGAAACTCATCTGATAGAGCAGACCAGGCTCATAAGCGTAGATACGGGAGGCGAAATCGGAAGTATGGAAATAGCCCAGGCAGCCTCTCAACGTTCCTTTCAACTGCTTCTTCCATTTCCATTCCCATCCTATATGCTCGCTCACCATATAGCCTTTACTAAGCTCATCGCCCTCATTCTTCATCGTGCTTTCCGCCTGGCTCATCGTATAGTCTAAACTGGTTTTGGCGCTCCATCGTTTTTGGACTATTGTGGCATAGAGGCGCAGACGGCCGGTCGTGGTTCCCGCCTTATCCTTATAACGGAACCTTCCTCCTACCGTCAGGACTCTGGAGGGCTGGAAGAGAATATTCACCAGATTATCCCAACTCTGAGTACTCTCCCGAGTCTGATACTTAGGCCAGGCGAAATAGGCGAAATCGCTATAGGCTGTGATGCTCCAATGATGGGCAGGAATCCAGGTAAAGCCCAGATATACGCCGTTTTCATCCTGCACATCGCTCCCCTCGGAAAAGCTGTTGCTGAAGAGAGAATAGTAACGGGCAGAATAGAACCTGTGGAGAGCCATGAGCGTGAAATGGTCGGAACAGAGATAGGAGGCTGCATTGAGCGTGGCTATGGAACCGCAATCGCCAGTAGCCGTCTCGCCAGAGAGGGTGAGGCGATGGGAGATGTAACCATAGCTGATGCTGGCATTCCAGAAGGCATTCCCCTCTGGAGCAAAACGCTTGTAAAGCTGGGTTTTATTGGGCGTGAGCGGTAGGGAGAAAGAGGTATAAAAGGCTGTACCTCCGATGTGCCAGCCCTGATGCCGGTAACTGATGTTGCCTCCCACAAGTGTATTGGATGCTACCTTCTGTTTAGCAATCTCATTCACCGTGCGATGCAAACCGGTCTTCAGAATGGTCTTGATGCCCCCGCCGTCAGCAGAAAGCGTAGCATCTATCTGGCGATAAGAAAGAAAGCCGGTCAGTTCCAGTCCTTTAAATAAGGTATAGGTGGCTGCTGCGCCTTGCAGATAATTGGCTGAAGAACGGGAAGAATGACCGCGGATGATGCAGGAAGATGATCTGCCCAAGGAGGTTAAGGCTGAGAGTTTGCCGAAGCCGAAATCATTATTGAGTATCAGTCCCAATCCTGCGTTCAGTCTGTATCTGCCCAGGGTGATATTCTTCCATCTGCCCAGGTTCTTTACCTGAAGATAGAAGGAATAGAAGTCGTAACCCATCGTGTTCCTGCCTCCGAAGAATGGTTCGCCGGCATCCTGAGAAGCTACGAATCCCAGTTTGACGGAATTGCCGTAGCGAAACTGGTAGCGCAGTCCGTGCTTGTAAGGATAACCCAGATAGCCGCCGGTTCCGCTCGCATCGCCCTTGCGCTCATAAAAAGGAACCTTCAGCATGCCCATCACTTCGTGCTTGCCATACTGGGCGATGTTTTTAAGACTGGGAAAAGCCGGCTTGCTCCCGTCATCGGCCACAAAGAAGAAACAACTCATCAGCTGGCGCTGGTACCAACCGATACTGCTTATCAGGGTAAGCTCGCTCATACTCTTCAACTGGCCATAGCGGTAAATATAGAACAGGATGTCTTCTACCTGCGATGCAGTAAGAAACGGCATGCGCTCCAGTTCTTCTCTCGTTGCCGTATTCAGATTGACGGGATGCTGTGCCATCTCCTCCAAATCTTCTTCATAGTCCTGCCAGGCTACATGCTCGAAATCTTCGGATGCAGAAAGGTCGGACAGCAGTTGCTGCCAGGGTGGCGAAGCGGAAAGAGAATCTTCGGGCACGGCGCCCAGTTCTGAAAGAGAGGAAGATTGGGCTTGAGCCCATGAGGCACAGAAGATTTGGGAGCTGCCTACGAGAAACAGTTTCAACAAGAGGGATGTTATGGAATGAGCATGCTTCATCTGCAGTAGGCACTTCATTTATTAAATTAAGACAAAGTTACTGCTAAAATATGAAAAAGAGAAAGAAAAAGCCAAGAATCTTTCTCAATTTGAGAAATAATCTGTAATTTTGCGGCGTAATTAGTAACACAAAGGGGCTTACACCTCTTTATATATAGAAGAAGCTCCACGAAGAAAAGGAGCTGGACAAAGAACTTTGAGGAGATTTACATGAAACAGAAAATATACTTTTTACTGGCGATGCTCTTCTGTATCACCCTGCAAACCATGGCGCAGACCGATGGCGACAACCCTGAAGACAGGGAGGTGGACATGGATGCCCCTACCTTTGAACCGATGGTGAAGGTAGGAAAAGTGCTCTTGGATCATGACAGCGTACAATATGTTCAGGTGAACAACGTGTACGTTTATCCACAACCAGTATTCAAGAACGCCAAGGAGCGAATGGCTTACAACCGTTTGGTATACAACATCAAGAAGGTGCTGCCGATAGCCAAAGAGGTAAGAAAGATTATCATCGAAACGGGTGATTATCTGGAAACGCTGCCTAACAAGAAGGCAAAAGATGCCCACATGAAACTGGTAGAGAAAGGTATCAAACAGGAATATACCCCGAGAATGAAGAAACTCACCTATGCACAAGGTAAACTCTGCATCAAACTGGTGTATCGCGAATGCAATTCCTCATCCTATCATCTTATCCAAGCCTTCCTGGGTCCTATCCGTGCCGGATTCTATCAGGCATTTGCAAGCCTCTTCGGTGCCAGCCTCAACAAGAAGTACGACCCGAACGGCGTTGACAGATTAACAGAAAGAGTGGTAAGACAGGTAGAATCGGGGCAGATTTAACCAGCTCATCTTATTCAGAAAGCCCATACACTTAGGTATAAAAGCATTTCCAGTCAATAGGAATTGCTTTTATACCTAAGTTTTTTTGTTGATACAAGCAGAAGAAATCTCCGTTCATCGACGTTGAATGTCCGTTCAGCGTCGTTGAACGGCGGTTCATAGACGTTGAACGGCGGTTCAACGTCGATGAACGAAGATTTAAACAGACTGAAAAAAGAAATGTTCCTAAGAAAAGCAACAACTTTTCCTAGGAACATTTCCTTTTATATTCGAATGGGATGCCCACCTATTCCTCAGTATAAAGCACCTGAATCATAGTCTGGCCAACCGCCTTAAGCACATTCTTATCTAGATGAGCCATATCATCGCTCACGGTGTGCCAGGTAGGACCGAAACTGCTCTGCTGACAGTCCGGATAATAAGCAATCACATCTACAGTAGGAATCTTAGCCTTCTCGTTGACCGGAATATGATCATCAGTAATCATTCCGCCATCGCTCTTAGGGAAGTAAGAGCCGAAACCAGCCTGACGGGCTGCAGCCCAAACCTTCTTCACGATGCCACCGGCATACTGCATAGACATGCCCTCACGATAGAACTTGGCTCCCTGTCCGCCCACCATATCGAGGAGGATTCCGAAACGTGGATTATATCCCTCAGGCTTGTTCTCGCTCCAGTACTGGGCACCCAATGCCCAAGTATCGCCATCGTCTTGAACATCAGCCCACTGAGGTGTTCCCCAGTCTTCGGTATCGAAACATACGAAATCTACGCCGATGTTGGGATTCAGCTTCTTGTCAGCCTGCAGCTGGCGGGCTATCTCCAACATGACAGCTACTCCGCTGGCTCCATCGTTGGCTGCCATTACAGGCTTGCGCCAGTTGGTGCTGTCGGGGTCGTTGTCGGCCCAAGGACGGCTGTCCCAATGGGCACAGAGCAAGATGCGGGTTTCAGCCTTCGGGTTGTAATGGGCGATGATATTGGTATTCTTCAGGATGGTACCATCATAGCCCTTGAGGTCAGCCTTCTGGGTTTCTACCTCGCAACCAAACTGCTTGAACTTGCTCACTATCCATTCGCCACACTTGTCGTGCGCCTCGCTGTTCATGACGCGAGGACCGAAATCGCATTGTGCGGCACAATAAGCCAACGCCGAATCGGCATTAAAGGCAGGACCTACAGGATTCAGCTTCTCTGCTTCCTCTACTTCCTGGATTTCCGGCGAACTGGTGTTGGCATTCTTATAGCTGATAGCTCCAGCTACCACTCCGGCAGCTACTACCAAGCCTAAAATTATCTTCATTTTCTTCGTCATCGTATTTACTTTGAACTTTATGATTACTTAATAACTATCGAATTGGCTTTCCCTTTGGCCGCCGAACGTTGTTTCTTCGTTCTTCACTCTTCATTCTTCACTTTCCAAATTTCTGCACCTGCGTCATCACTCTGAGCCAGTTGCCTCCCCAAATCTTGATAATATCCTGCTCGCTATATTTGCGGCGCAACAACTGGAGGGTGAAATTGATGAGTTCAGAAGAGTCGGCGAGCCCCCGGATGCCGCCGTCTCCATCAAAGTCGGTACCCAGACCTACGTGGTCGATACCCATCACATCGATGGCATGCTCAAGATGGGCGATAGCGTCCATGATGTCGGCTTCACCCTCTTTACGCAGGAATCCGTGATAGAGCGTGGTATGAGCCACACCACCCTTTGCTGCGAGAGCACGCATCTGGTCATCGGTCAGATTGCGAGGCACATCGCAGAGCGCGCGGCTGCTGCTATGGCTGCAGACAATAGGCGTCTGGCTGATATCAAGTGCATCGTAGAAACTCTTCTCGCCACCATGACTCAAATCTACCATGATGCCCAGACGGTTCATCTCCTGAATCACCTTCTCGCCAAAACTGCTCACACCATTATGGGTATTGCAGCCGCGGGCACTATCGCAGATATCATTATCACCATTATGGCAGAGCGTGATATAAACGATGCCGCGCTGGGCGAAATGCTTCACGTTACTGATATCGTGCTCCAGGGCGAGACCGTTCTCGATGCCGAGCATGATGCTCTTTCTGCCATTCCGCTTATCGCTATAAAGATCGGCAGGAGTGCGGGCTATGCTGAGATACTGGCTGTTCTTGCTCACAATCTCTTCTATCTTGTCGAAGATGAGGTCGGCATACTGCGCAGGTCCCTTTACATCGAAAGCCACCTTGCTGCTGAAGCTCTCGCCTATCTGAGGCTGTGGCAGGTAAGCTACCATCGTGGTAGCATCCTGATGACCATCGGTCATCTTATGGAGATCAACCAGGATGCGGGAATCGCGATGATCAAACTTGATGCCCTGAGGGAAGAACATCGGAGTATCACAATGGGTATCGAGCGTAAGGATGCGCTTATGCAACTGCTTGGCTGCATAAAAGTTGTTAGCCTGATTAACCAGCCATTGGAAAATCTTCAATCCTTCTTCTTCCAGCCATTCCGGATGCCATTGCACACCGAGAATCTGCTTATATTCGCTACTCTCTACTGCCTCGATAATATGGTCGGAAGATTTGGCGATAGTGCGCAGATGCTTGCCTGGCTCGCTTACCGCCTGATGGTGGAACGAGTTGACAAAGATCTTCTCCTTATTATATATATTAAATAAGGTGGAATCTTTCCTGATTTCTACGATGTGGGTAGGTTCAGTACGGTCGGCATCCTGGCTGTGTTTTACCAGCTGCTTGATATCCTGGCACACCTTTCCGCCCAGCGCAATAGCGAGGGTCTGGATGCCCCGGCAGATGCCAAGCATCGGAATCTGGCGGTTGAAAGCCAATCGGGTAATCATCAGTTCGGCAGCATCACGTTCCTGATTGATGTTGTGAAGACGGGGAGAAGGCTCTTCGCCCATCCACAGCGGATTATGGTCGCCGCCACCCGTCAGAATCAATCCATCAAGATGCTCCAGGGTATTGACGATGACCTGAGCATCGGCAACAGGAGGAATAATAACCGGCGTACCGCCAGCCGCTATTACCTGCTTATAATAACGGTCGCGAAGCGTAGCATCGATACCTTCATAATTGGCAGTAAGGCCAATTATGGGCTGATGCTTCGCTTCGGGAAATCTAGAGTATGCATCCTGGAGATGCGACTCTAAGTCAAATGTTTCCATTTGTTTATCTTTCAATAAATAATGATTCAAGATCTTCTAAAAATCGTACTCAGGTATGGAGACTCTTATTAATCTTCATCGAGAAGTACAGGAATCTCACGCTTGATGCTCTGCTCAAGAGAGATAAGCGTTTCGGTAGAAACCACACCAGGGATAGCCTGAAGCTTATTGTTGAGCAGATCCATGAGCTGCTCGTTGTCGCGGGCATAAAGTTTGATCAGCATGGTGTATGAACCGGTTGTAAAGTGGCACTCTACGATTTCAGGAATGTTCTGCAAGCGCTCTACCACCTTTTTATACATATTACCACGCTCCAAGTTCAAACCTACATAAGTGCAGGTAGAATAACCCAGGCTTTTAGGGTTTACATCAAAACCGCTACCGGTGATGAAACCATCCTCCATCAAGTGCTGAACACGCTGATGGATGGCAGCACGAGACACGCCACATTCTGCGGCTACGTCTTTGAAAGGAATACGGGCATTCTTGGAAAGGATGCCGAGAATCTTTCTGTCTAGATTGTCTATTTTCTCCATTTCGTTTTGTTTTATATTATTCTATTTATAAGGTACTTTTCTATACCAGATAGCAAAATTAATAAAATCTATTGAAACTGCAAACAAAATGCACGAATATTTTGCAATATTCGTGCATTTTGTTGTTTTTTATACTGTTTTTAACCAAAAGCCTTGGCATTTTGCTACTTTTAGTAGAAAAATCATACGCTTATCTGATAACCTCGGAGAAGTAATGATCACGCAAAGGTTTCACCACTTTATCACCCGTCAAAACTATCTGCTGCTTAAGACGAATGTCTTGAGAAGAGGCTCCAATCTTCAGTTCATACGTTCCAGGAGCTATGTTCCATTGACGATTGCCTCGATGAGAATAATAACCAAACTGATCAGTATAGAACCTGATGCATACTCTCTTGGTTTCGCCAGGATTGAGAGAGATGCGGGCAAAGCCCTGCAACTGGATAGGATGAATCTGCTGGTTGCTCTGAGTTGGCGACAGATATACCTGCGCTATCTCATCGGCACGAACCTTACCCGTATTGGTAACCTCAAAGTAGATATTGCTCGACTCTGAAGCAGTAGAGAGTTCCCTAACTGCCTGCAAGTTCTTATAGGCAAAGGTTGTATAGCTCAATCCATAACCGAAAGGCCACTCTACACGGGCATCCTGCCGGATGGAATAATTATAGCAGATAGGCTCATAAACCTCAGTATTAGGATAACTGACACTCAGCTTGGCTGATGGTGAAATCTTGCCATAAAGAATGTCAGCCACAGCTGTACCACCCTCTTCACCTGGATACCAGGCCTGGATGACTGCTGCACAGCGCTTAGCTATCTTGGAGATAACCTGCGCACGACCGCCGAAGACTACCAGGACTACAGGTTTGCCTGTAGCTAAGAGTTCCTCAACATATTCCTCTTGCTTACCAGGAAGTTTGAGACCATCTCGCTCACGATTCTCACCACAGAGCATCACATTCTCCCCTACAGCAGCAACGATAACATCGCTTTCCTTTGCCATCGCCAAAGCTTCTGCCTTGTCTGCCTTCTCGCCAGAATCAACCTTGCGATGCAGGAGCTGATATTCCCAAGCACGCTTATCGCCAGACTCTTCAAACTTGGTCTCTATCTCCTCTGTCCAGTCGCAACCACGAGAATATTTAATATTAATACCCTCAGGTTTACTTGCCTGCATTGCCTCTAGCAATTTAACGATATGTGGCAAGTGGCTATCATCCCACTTTTTCTTCCAACTCTGCCAGAAATAGAACATAGAAGGGAAAGAGTAGTCGCCACACATCGCCCAAATGGAATTGGCATTAGGACCCGTGAGCAAGATATTCTTAACCTGCTTGGCGCTGTTAACATCAGCCTCCTTCACAAGAGGCAAAACACCTTTATTCTCTAACAAGACAATAGACTGGCTAGCTATATCGTAAGCCGTCTGCCGTTCTTCCTTAGTATCAAGCTTTACATCCTCCGTACTATACAGATATGGATTTTTATCCATCAGTCCTGCACGAATTTTATAACGCAGAACATCCTTTACAGCACGCTCAAAGACTTCTTTCTTAACAAGTCCCTTATCCAAGGCTTCCTGTAAATACTGATAGTTTTCGCCTCTAGGGAAATCAACATCATTGCCACCATTGATAGCAGCCACAGCTTTCTGAAGAGGAGTATCTAGTCCCGGCAACTGGTCAATGGCAGTATAATCGCTCACCACCATTCCATCGAATCCGAGATAATCTCGTAAAATATCGTTGAGAATCTCACTATTTGCCACGCACTTGGTACCATGAACAGCATGATAACCCGGCATCAAAGCCTTGCAACCTGCCAGACGAATCATCGTCTCATGAGGCAAAAGGATATCTTCCATCATCTCCTTCTCATCAGCATCACCGCCACCACCATATCCCAGATAGTGTTTAGAGCAAGCTCCCACTCCCTTCTTGAGGTCGCCCTGCTGAAGACCCTTGACAAAAGCAGTACCCATAACGGCAGAAAGATAGCCATCCTCACCGTATGATTCTTCCAGACGATTAAAACTTGGAGTACGGCAGACGTCTACCATAGGGGAAAGCGACAATACGCCACCCATCTTGCGAAGAGCAGTACCTGTCTGCAAAGTCTTGAGCTCTGCCAACTCTGGATTGAACGAACAAGCCTGACCTATCTGCTGTGGATAGACTGTTGCATCTTGCGTATTGATACCCGAAAGAACTTCCTCGTGAAAAAGAGCCGGGATTCCGTTAGGGGTATGATGCATCAACCAATCTTGTACAACAGCTACACGCTTTCGCAAGAAATTGGCATCAACCAATTCCTGACTGGCGTACTGAGAAAAATGTCCAATACCATAAGGAATGAGCTGCTTGCATTTGACGGTATCCAAATTGCCTTCCGCATCAAAAAGCTCATCCATATACCCACTTCTCAACTGAGCGATACGCTCTGGCTGTGACATTCTGCTGTAGAGTTCATCTACCTGTTGGTTCACTTGCTGTTCCGTATTGTTTATGTTACTGCAACTAGCCATCAGCACAGTAGCACATACGGTTGTTGTAATTTGTTTCATCATTTTATTTTAGGTTAAAATATTGAAGTTGTTTATTATCATGTGCAAAGATAATGCAAACGAGCGCAGAATATCAAGCTTGCTTGAATATTATGCCGAGTGCAGTTTATCTTCTGCAAAGATAATACAAATAAGAGAATTATCAGATTCGCTTTTTCGTTATTTATACAAAAGCAACAAACACAAACGTAAAAGAAACAAAAAGGGCCAAAGATAGCATTCTATCCTTGGCTCTTACCTTATTATATTTTAGTAGTAATTACTTGATGACATGAATTTCGTAATTACTTTCTCTTCTTTGAATGCGCAGCTTTCTTGGCTGCAGGTTTAACAACCTTCTTGTCGGCACTCTTTACTGCAGCTGCATCTTCTTTCTGTTCGTCTGCTGGCTCTGGCTTAACCTCTGGCTTTACGATGCTAACCAGCTCAAGATCGAACACCAAAGTAGAGTATGGAGGAATCTGACCAGCCTGACGCTCGCCGTAAGCCAACTCGTAAGGAATGTAAACCTGCCACTTACTGCCCACAGGCATCAGAGTAAGCGCCTCTGTCCAACCCTTAATCAAGCCATTGGCACGGAACTTGTCAGTCTTGCTGCCACCATGCTTGGATGTAGCATCAAAAACGGTACCATCAATCAGACGACCCTCGTAGATAACTTCTACCTCATCGCTAGCCTTAGGCACCTCGCCATGACCTTCGGTAATCACCTTATACTGCAAACCGCTAGGCAACACCTTTACACCAGGTTTCTTGGCATTAGCAGCAAGGAACTTCTCGCCGGCACCAGCCAAAGCTTCCTTCTGGAAATCGGCAGCAGCCTTAGTAGTAAAGAATGTTGTATCATTAGCCAAAGCTGCGATAAAACCATTCTGGAACATAGCATGGCTGATAGAATCGCCTGTGCTCTTCAACTCTTCCTTTGTGCCAGGATATACACGCTTCTCTACCAGTTTGGCAACCTCCATACCTGCAGAATAAGCTACGGTCTTAGGATTGATACCCATGGCAAGCGCATCCTTGTAACCACGAAGGAAATTCTCCATATAGGCAGTATCTACCTGAAAACTCTGCTGGATATAAGGAATCAGACCACGAGTGGCATTCATACCAGCTACATAACTCAAAGAATCGGCTGATGATTTCAACTCAACAAGAGTAGCCGCCTTCTTAACCTTCTTCTTGCTTGCAGCACTAGCTGTAAACAAAGAAGCACCCGCCACGAGGACGAGTGCTGTCATTAATATTTTCTTCATTTATAAGTCCTCTATAAAAATGAGTTCCCACAAAAATTACTTGCCACCTACAGAAATCAACTCAATCTTGAAGATCAATACAGAGAATGGCTTAATCTGACCCTGCTCGCGCTCACCATAAGCCAACTGCTGAGGAATGTAAACCTCCCAAACAGAACCTGCTGGCATGTGAACCAAAGCCTCAGTCCAACCCTTGATAACCTGGTTAGCACGGAGATCTACGGCCTGACCACGCTTGAAAGAAGAATCGAATACCTTGCCGTCGATTGTCTTACCCTCGTAGTTAACCTTAACCATAGAAGTATCCTTTGGCATAGGGCCGTTACCCTCCTTGATTACCTTGTACTGAACACCTGAAGGCAGAGTAACAACTCCTGGCTTCTTCTTGTTGGCAGCGAGGAACTTCTCACCAGCAACCTTGTTAGGACCATATTCCTTCTCCATGTTCTTAGCCTTGATAGCCATCATCTTAGCCTGAGCTACCTGGGCAGCCTGTTCAACAGTCATCAAGCCCTTCTTGCCTGTAGTACCTGTGATGAAACCAGCCATGAAGTTCTTCAGAGAGATAGACTTTGTAGAATCCTCACCGAATACCTCGTGGTTGATGCCCTTAACCATCTGGTTGCTGATCTGCTGACCAATCTGGATACCTGCATAGTAAGCAGCCTTCTTCTTGTCGTCACCAGCGTTGGCACCATCGTTAAGACCCTTGATGAAATCATCCATATAAGCAGTATCAACGCCCATGCGCTCTACCATAAACTCCTTCAGACCCTGAGTCTGAGACATACCCATAGCATAGCTCATAGTATCTACATCAGTCTTGAGATCTGCCTTAGGAGTAGAATTGCCACAACCTACGAATGTAGCAGCAGCACAAGCCACGAGGGCTCCGAAAAATAACTTTTTCATTTCCTTATTTTATATTTTAAATTTTATTTTTATCTATTATATTCCAGAATTGCCTTTACTTCGTTTAAATATATCTACTAACAGATTACTTAACGGCAACGAGCTCTACATCGAAAATCAATGCTGAGAATGGAGGGATAGATGCACCTGCACCACGCTCACCATACCCCAACTGATAAGGGATGAAGAAACGGAACTTGGCACCCTCGGTCATGAGCTGAAGACCCTCTGTCCAACCAGCGATAACCTGGTTCAATGGGAAGGTAGCAGTCTGACCACGGTCGTAAGAGCTATCAAACTTAGTACCGTCGATAAGCGTTCCCTCATAGTGGCACTCAACCTGATCGGTAGCCTTAGGAGCCTTGCCATTACCTTCACGCAAAACCTGATACTGCAAACCGCTCTTAGTAGTGATGATACCGTCCTTCTTGCCGTTCTCGGCGAGGAACTTCTCACCAGCTTCCTTAGCAACCTTGCCCTTCTCGGCAGCAGCAGCCTGAGCCTTAGCCTCCTGCTCTGCAAAGAAGTTCTGTACCAACTCCTGAGCCTCCTGCTCGCCGAGCTGAAGTTTACCGGCGATGGCATCCTTTACAGCCTGTGCAAAATCATCAATATTCAAACTCTCTGCACCCATAGAAGCCAACTGGCGACCGATGCCGATGCCCAAAGCATAACTTACTTTATCCATAAAATTTATTTATAATAATGTATTAATAATCTTAAAATGTACTTTTTGTCCTTAAAACGAGTGCAAAGATAACATTTTTCTCGCTTAAAACGATGTTATTTGCAGAAAAATTGCTAAATTTGTGCATTCTTAATAAAAAGATTAAGAAAATATGAATAATTAAAACGTGATAAGATGAAGAAACTCGTATTTTTAACCGGTGCAGGCATGTCTGTGGAGAGTGGTTTCAAAACTTTTCGTGGCAATGATGGATTATGGGAAAACTATCCTGTAGAACAGATAGCTACCCATGAGGGATGGGAAGCTGACCCTACCCTAGTAACAAACTTCTATAATATGTTGCGCCATAAACTCTATGCTGCGCAACCTAACGAGGGACATAAACTTATCAAGGAACTGGAAAAAGACTTCGATGTGACGGTAATCACCCAGAATGTAGATAATCTGCATGAGAAGGCAGGTTCCAAGAATGTAATCCATCTGCATGGCGAACTATCAAAGGTTTGCTCTTCACGAGACCCTTACGACTATCGCTACATCAAGGAATTACCTGAGGATGACTGCGAGGTAAAACCGGGAACCGAAGCTGGAGACGGAAGCCTGTTGCGCCCATTTATCGTTTTCTTCGGCGAAAGCGTTCCTATGATTGAGCCGGCAGCCGAAGCTGTACAGCAAGCCGATATCTTCGTCATTATCGGAACCTCACTCAACGTTTATCCTGCTGCAGGTCTGATTTCATATACCAAGCCTCACATTCCTATCTATCTGATAGACCCGGGTGCCGTAAATACCAATGGATATTACAAGATAGAGCACATCATGAAAGGGGCTTCAGATGGTATGAAGGAACTGAAGGAAATATTGGAAAAATAAAAACATTCAGAATATATAAACAACAAAAGCAAACGGGGAAGCATCCATTGAAACTTCCCCGTTTGCTTTTATTACTTTAATTTCTTTCTATCAATAACATTCTGCATTACACAGCCTCAGATGTTCTGACTCCCATACGGGCCTCGGCGACATTAACCACATAATCACCCAGTTTTTCGCATTCCTGAATGATATCCATATACAATGTACCTACACCATAGGTATAAAGATGGTTATCCACATCATCCAGGTTCTGGTTTCTCAACTGAGTACGATAATTATTAATCTCAGTCTCGATATTGTACGTATGGTTGAGACTGATAGAATGGCGTTCATGAGCAAACATATAGTTCATCTGAGTCAGCGCCTCATCTACCAACTTAAACATCTGATGAATGTTTTCACTCTGCTTGGCAGTAAACTCCTCCTTGTTTTCACCCTTGCGCTTAATGGTGCGGGCAAGATTAAAGCAACTGTCACCAATACTCTCGATTTCAGAAATCTCACGCAACATCGCACGGATCTTCGCCTTGGTATCATCACTCAGATGAGCATCGCTCACCTGATCAAGATACTTGGCAATCTCTATCTCCATATTATCAGAAATACCCTCATACTTCTCAATACGCTCATAGAGTTTGTCGAAAGTCTTGGAATCCTGAGTTTCCAGCAACTCTCTCACCATACCAAACATACGATGGATGCGCTCGCCGAAACTGCCGATTTCCTGCTGTGCCTCGAAGACAGAAAGTTCTGGGGTCTTCATGATGCCAGCCTGGATAAAGCGCAAACGGAAATCTTCATCCTCCTTATCTGCCTTAGGCTTGATAAGTTTGCAGACAACTTTTTCCAACTGTGGGATAAACCAAATCAGAACGCCCGTGTTGCAAACATTGAAACAGGTATGGAACATCGCCAGAACAATTGGCAACAACTTTGCCTTCTGTGCCGCAGACATACCACCATCAGGATCATACCCTACGATAGAGCAAACGAAATCTACAAATGGATAGAACAGGCAGAGAACCCAGATTACACCAAAGACATTGAATACCAGATGGGCCAAGGCTGCACGACGAGCCTGGGCATTGGCACCCAAAGCGGCAAGATTGGCTGTAGCGGTAGTTCCGATATTCTCACCCATTACCAAGGCTATGCCCAGATAGATAGGAAGTACACCCGTAGAACAGAGTAAGATGGTGATGGCCATCACAGCTGCCGAACTCTGTACGATACAGGTTATAAGCGTACCGATCAGGAGGAAGACTACAATCGTGAAATGACTCTTCGTATCAAAAGAACCAAAGAAATCGATAACCGCCGGATTATGTTCCAGATCAAGAGCCTTACCCGCACTACTCAACAGAACGAGCGAGAAGAAGAGGAAGGCGATACCAAAAAGGAAATCTCCGAAATAACGGCGCTTCTTACTATAAATCAGCATGATGCCGAGGAAGAACGCAGGGAATACGACAATCGTTAAATCTACATTATAACCCAACGACATAATCCATGCCGTAAACGTAGTACCAATGTTGGCACCCATAATAACGGAAATTGCTTGGGCTAAGGTCAGCAAACCTGCATTTACAAAAGAAACCGTCATAACGGTAGTTGCTGAGGAGCTCTGAACGGCACAGGTAATAAAGGTACCTGTAAGCATTCCCGTAAATCGGTTGGTTGTCATAGCACCCAAAATGTGGCGCAACTGAGATCCTGCCATCTTCTGCAAGGCCTCACTCATCACCTTCATACCATAGATGAGCAAAGCTAAAGAACCGAGAATCTGAAAAAAAATCACAAGATATTGACTTGTATCCATATTCATTTGTATTTGTGGAAATGTTTGTTACGTTTCGGTTGCAAATATAATAAGAATTTCCGTTATTACGAAATATTTGTTACCGATATTTCAAGTTGTAACAGTATTGTAACATGTAGGACAAGAGAAGAAGACATATTGCGATTTCTCGGAGCATCGCAGAGAATAAAAACGGACGTACGCCATAGGGATGGAGCGCACGTCCGTGAAGAGAGAGATTTTATTTGATCACGTTCCACTGACCGAGAATATGATTAGTCATTGGCATTACAATCCAAAGTAGAGGCCATACCACCTCCTGAATATTTTGTATTCAAGAATCTGATACATTTTACCTTTCCTTTTCCTTCCTTTTTCATCAAAGGTTTTCCATCAGGAGCACCACCATTGATGTTATAGAAATACAACTTATAGTTATCGCCGCTTTGGGTACCAACAATCAAATAGTTGAACTTATCGTCACTACTGCCTGACACATTCCAAAATTGGTTTGCCACAAAGACGATATTCTCACCTGAGCCAATGCCTTCAGGTTTTAGTTCTATTTCATTCATATTCTCATCATTGAAGTTCATAGCATACAAGTGACCAAATTCCAATCGTATGTTGTCAGATTGTGATTTGTACTATCCCAAAAGAGCCACCAAACGAACTTTTATCAGACAAGGCATATCGGCTTGCGCCACAAGTTGCCACTGGCAATCCATATTGTCCCGTCGTCTCACCATTCATGATCGGCATTTGATAGATACCCTTATTCGTCATCATACCATTATAGAAAACAGTTGTAACGAAGAAATAAGGATATTCAGACTCATCCATCTTATCATACATAAGAATATTTGCCCCCAAGTATGAGTTATAGATACGGAAAAGGTATGCCATCCGACATGGCATACCTTAACCTAAAACCAAGCAAATTATGCTAACTACTTATTACTTACTTTTACGACCTTATTACCTTGGCGCATGATGTAGATACCCTTTACTGGTTGGTTCACACGCATACCTTCCAATGTGTAATATTCTACAGGAGCTTGCTCCCCATTGGCGTTGACAGAAGAGATAACAGAAGGAACATTCTTGATAATCGACATGGTGTTGTCAAGCACATTCAACTTCACATCATACTTGCCAGCCTCGGTAATCTTCCAGTTATTCTTCTCACTATCTTTATTTACACGAATAGCCTTGGTGGCATCTGTTGCATCGCTTACATAGACATCAGAATTATAGTTAGTAAACTTGTTGACTACTACCTGCAACTCACCTTCCTTCAAGTCAGCAGTGGCAGTATAAACCATTGGGTTGGAAGCATCCTGAGCCAATACGACAGGCTGTCCTAAATCCCAGCCATTCTCTGTAGCATCACCAACCAACCACAAAGCTGCATATACGATTTCGTTGTCCTGATAGTCAGCCTTCTTCACTGTGATTGTTCCTGCATTGAGGTCGCAAGTGATGACATAGTTGCCAGCCTCAGCCACCTGGAACTTGCTGTCATTGCGATTCACCTCTGAAGAAACCAAAGATGTAGCCGCACCTTCTGCCAATGTTACATTCTCTTCACCTGCGGCACGATACTGGAAGCCATTGAAGATGTCGTTCTCGGCATAGAACTTGAAGCCTTGGTCGGCAGCCAAGTAAACGGTAGCAGTCCATACGCCTGGTTCACCTTCCAACATTGCCACACTGTTGCTCATATCCCAGCCGCTCTTCACAGCATCACCCAGTATCAACATGCAATCTGCCTTAAAGTCGGCATAGTGTTTCTTGAGAGAGATTGTCATGTCTGCGACATTCACCTCTACATCATAGGTGGCTGGCTCGGTGATGTTCCACTTGTTGTCATCGCCACCCAATACCATCTTGGTAGCATCAGCAGCATCTCTTTGGAACATAGACTGTCCGAAATCAGCATATTTATTAGTAGCCAACTTAAACTCACCTGTTGTCAACCATGTGGTAGCAGAATATACCAAAGGATTATCTTCATGCTGGTTCAACTGCACACCATCACCGATAGACCAGCCCCCAGGAGTAGCACCACCTACCATCCATAAGGCAGCATAGCGCAATGCGTGCTCCTGATAAGCAGACTTAGTTACAGTCACTGTCTTGTTGGTAAGGTCACAAACTACGTCATAGTTGGCTGCCTCTGATACCTTGAACTTGTTGTCATTGGCATTCTCGCCTGAATCATAAAGCGTGGCTGCCACACCGTCTGAAAGCATTACATCGCTGTCACCAGCACGATACTGGAATGAACCAAAGTCTGTATCTGTCAAAAACTTGAAGCCTTCATCGGCTTTCAACTGTACGGTAACTTTCCATACATCATTGCCTTGATTCAGCATCGCCACACTATTGTTCAATGCCCAACCATCAGGTGCCGCATCTCCTATGAGAATCAGCTTATCTGCTGCGAAAGAGGTCACAAAACTAACTGCAAACAAAATGCAGCACATCAAAAATCTAGTAATAGTTGTCTTCATAATCTAAGTTGTTAATTATTAATTAATATTCTATTTCCGTTCTGATCGGCTCCTGTTACTTGAAAATAACCTTCCTGCCTTTTTTCACATAAATACCCTTATGAGGATTGGGAGCGCGATCACCTGCCAAAGAATACCAAGGAGCATGGTCTTTGTTGGCAGCGACATCCGCCGTTACGCCTTCTATCGCCATGGGATCGGCTTTTTTTACCACTATTCGCATGCTATCCAGGTTGATGGTAATGTCGTAATAGCCCGACTCTGGCACACAAAACTTGTAATCTTTGCCAAAAGTGGAGAGGTGAGCCAACTGAATATGGGAGTTGAATTGATAATTCTCATACTCCGAGCAATAGCTCTTGCAATATCCCCAATCACGACCATCAGTAAACTTGAACAACTCGTTTCCTTTCAGATATACCGTGGTTTTATAGACGTTGCCCCCACTTGCCTTATTCAAAGGTATGGCTTGCGATAGGTCGTAGGCTCCATACCCATCTTTCTTCACAGCCTCACCCGTCAGATAAACCTGGCTCTCGCCTTCCATGACCACCATCGTCCAATATTCCAGGGAAGGAAGTGTAAAGGTAAGTTGATTGCCCATCTGCTCGAACGAAAGTTCTTGCACCGCACCTGCATGAGTGTCAGGACTGGCTACCCATAGCTTAGACACCTTACGATTGGTTTGGATGGTTACAGCCAAGTTGTCCTTCCGGGTTGGTTTCTGGCGAGTACCATTGAGGTCTCGCCAAGAAAGGTCGGAGGTGTTGGAGAAGTTGAGGAAATGAACGACATCACTGTTGCCCACGGTCTTGGCGAACGTCACGATGGAGTTTGCTTGTGGAGGCCATGCCTTCACCGTATTGCCATTCACACTCACATGAGCCGAATAAGCAGCTTTGGAAGACACGCCACGCAACCAATTCTGATAAGCTGTCAGGAAATCGTAATACCTTACGAGCGCAGTCTTCAGTTCATCGCTCATCGCCAAAGGAGCCGCTGGGAAATACTCACGAGTGAGCATGTGGTCGCCCATCTCCAAGTGAGAGCCTCCCAAGGCAAACATCACCGCATCGGTAAGCAAGGCACCAGGCGTATTGACCATGTGGTCGCCCGAGCCGCCATTGTCAGCCTTGTCGTAATTGATATAGGCTGCAAAGACCGTAGGATGCTGATGGTCGCTCAAGCGATCGTTAGTGGCGATGATGTCATAGAGATTGGCAAACTGGTCTTCTGGCGCACCACCATATCCATTGCCATTTCCCCATACCTCATTATAGCAGAAATCCACATTCTTATTGACGATTTGCTCGGTTCCATATCCCGACACTGCATTCATAATCAAGGACTTCTCGGGATGAGCCTGCTTCATGGCATCAATGAATGAGCCATAACCCGAAGGCAAATCTACCTTTTGATGATTGGCGTCATACACAGTACCACGATACCCCAACTGGTCTATCTGAAAACCATCGAAATCAAAATTGCCATACACTTCCTTGTTTCGTTCCACCATATATTGCTGCCAATCGCCATTGCCCGGTACTTGCAGATAGATATTGCTTGCCCAAGAAGAAGGGAGTCCATGATAGTCTTGATAATAATTGCCATTACCATCCTTCTTCATCAAAGCCCACTGAGACTTCACACCATCGTTTGCAGCATCCTTCCATGCACCAAAGCAAAGGTTATAGAAGATGGATTTCATGCCGTAAGCATGTTGTGTGG
Source organism: Segatella copri (assembly GCF_026015465.1). Classification (GTDB taxonomy): domain Bacteria; phylum Bacteroidota; class Bacteroidia; order Bacteroidales; family Bacteroidaceae; genus Prevotella; species Prevotella copri_E. Next base: position 1,524,506 of record NZ_JAPDUQ010000001.1, on the reverse strand, counting down.
CAATATAGTTCTTGACATATTCCACGCCTACACATCGATTGCTAATATCGGTATACCATTGGGTGAGCGAACCATCACCATTCAATTTTACAGGTCGATGTGCATCCACTGCCAGTCTTGGAATTGCACACCATTGATATGCAATCGATTGAGATATGCCATCTCGCTCTTGATGTTGGCGTTCTTATCGACTGTACTGCTGTAATTATCAAAGTCAGCGACAAAGCCGTAACGTGGAAAACGTTTCCAATTGCTGGAAACATCTACGGCTATCGTACCAAGAATATTTTCCACACCACTGCCCTCTGTATACAATTCCACCAAATAACCTTGATAATCGGTAGATGGTGGCAACCAAGTCCACTGCTTACTCTTAGTCACCTCTGAGAAGTCTTGGACAAGAAGCACATGGGAACCATAACGATAACGCACCTTGGCCGAAGAAGGAATATTCCCTTCTGCCACAAACGTAACAGTTTGTCCTGGTACATAGCAAGCCTTGTCGGTTTTCATATTGACAGACAACTGCGAAGTAACTGTGGCAGCATAACTACAAAGGGAAAGCATGAGGGGCAATGCCAACACCATCATACGTTTAGGCAAGAAGAGGAGTAAAGGTTTTCTCATAAAAACGATTTTATAAGGATGATGAACATAAACTCCCCATACCCCTATATATAATAAGGTATAGGTATGGGGAGAAAAATATATCTATCTTTTTACTTTTGCATGAGACTGATGGCATAACCACCACCTGCACCAGCATTCAGTTTAAGGGTAGATTTATTGGTTACCACACGCTTAGTGATGACGTATGACAGTTGATTGGCTTTGTAGCTTGCATTCTTGCCATCGGCATAGATTGTAGCAACATACTTCTTGCCCGGTGTAAGGAAATCAAGTTTCAGGGTAGACTGATGAGGAGTCTCACCCACTGTACAACCAACAAACCACTTGTCTTCGCCCTTAGCCTTGCGGGCAATGGTAATATACTGACCAGGCTCAGCCTCAAGATAACGACTCTCATCCCAGTCGATAGCTACATCCTTGATAAACTGGAAGGCATCTGCATACTTCTCATAGTTCTCTGGGATATCAGCTGCCATCTGCAATGGACTGTACATCGTAACATACAATGCCAACTGACGAGCCAAGGTAGAGTTGATATGATGATGCTTGCTTGGATCAATCTTGTTCATATCGCCCTCCAAGATACCAGGGGTATAATCCATAGGACCACCTTGCAAACGAGTGAAAGGCAATACAGTGGTATGGAAAGCCTTGTTGCCTGCGAAAGACTCATATTCTGTTCCACGAGCAGATTCATTGCCTATCAAGTTAGGATAGGTACGACAAAGACCTGTTGGGCGAGTAGCCTCATGAGCATTGACCATGATATGGTGCTTGGCAGCCTCGGTTACGCAATAAAGATAGTGATTGTTGAGCCACTGACCATAGTGATGCTCACCACGAGGAATGATGTTACCCACATATCCGCTCTTCACCGAATTGTAGCCATACTTATTCATCAAGTTATAGGCAGCCTCCAAATGACGCTCATAATTACGCACAGAAGCTGACGTCTCATGGTGCATCATCAAGCGCACACCCTTGGAGTGAGCATAGTCATTGAGATACTTAATGTCGAAATCAGGATAAGGAGTCTGGAAATCGAACACATAGTCTTTACTATGACCAAACCAGTCTTCCCAACCAATGTTCCAGCCCTCGACAAGCACCTGAGAGAAGCCATTCTTGGCAGCGAAATCGATATATTTCTTTACATTCTGTGTATTGGCAGGATGCTGACCATGAGGCTTTACCTTGGTATAATCAGTCTCACCAAGTTTGACAGAAGGCAAATCGAATGTATAAGACCACTGTTTGCCACCACCAATCATCTCCCACCAAACACCAATGTACTTGACAGGCTTGATCCATGAAGTATCTGAATATTTGCAAGGCTCATTCAGATTGAGAATAAGGCGAGAGGCAAGCACCTTGCGAGCATCGTCCACTACCATGATGGTACGCCATGGAGTATGGCATGGGGTCTGCATGTGAGCCATGTTACCTTGTGCATCAGGGGTAAGCTGAGAGGTGAACACGAGGTTCTTGTCATCGAGATTCAAATGCATGCAAGAGTAATCCACCAAAGCTGCCTCATGGATATTGATATAGATACCATCGGCTGTCTTCATCTGTAGAGCGGTCTGCACACCTGTAGGCGAGAAGATGGTCTGCGAAGCATTGCTGCTCACGGCTCCTTGCAACAAACCTCTGATTTCTGAAAGCTTTGATTCTGTATAGTCATATTCCTGAGTATCGTAATCACCAGGAATCCACCATGCCTTATGGTCACCAATCATCGCAAACTGCGTATGCTCTGCCTTGACCACGAAATAAGGAAGGAACTGCTGCTGAGGAAACTCATAGCGGAAACCTACACCATCGTTATAGACACGGAAACGAAGATTCATAAACCTACCATTGGAAGGCTTCTCCATCTCAACGAAAAGTTCGTTGTAATGGTTACGTATCTCTTTCTCCTCACCCCATACTGGTTGCCATGTCTCATCGAAGGTAGATGTAGAAGTCTTGTTGATGCGGAATTTATCCATCAAGGAGTTCTCCTCAGCCAACTCAATGCCCAATGTACTGGGTTTGATGACTTGTTTTCCCTTGAATGACACTTGATAAGTTGGAACGCCATCGCCTGTAAGCGAGAACTCCACACTCAGGTTACCATCTGGAGACGATACCTTCTGGGCAGATGCACTTGCAGTAAGGAGCATCATGCAACCTAACAAAAGGTGAGGTAACAGCCCCTCTAGACGAGAGAGGGACGTTACACATAGTTTATTCAGTTTACTTTTCATTTATTGTGATACAAAATTAGGTAAATTATATACTTTACTTGAGTCTTACGATCTTACAACCATGAGCAGGAATAGTAGCTGTGATAGAAGAGCCACTGCCTTCGTCCTCATGCTCCCAAAGGTCACGGATTTGTTTGGTGCCTTGTATGCCAAGCGTACTGAAATCAACTGTCACTTGGTCGGAGTTGTCATTGCGATTGAAGATACCAAGCACATAGTCGCCATTGGTCATCTGTCCATACCATATCTCATTGTTCTTGTCGTTGAGCTTGTCGCTGAGAGGCTTGCCCACGAAACCATCCTTGTTGAGGGCGAGCAACTCATCGTTGGTATAATACTTCATGTCATTGCCAATCGTAGATGGCAGGTCGGAGGCTGCGACTGGGCCACCAGCCATCAACTGCAAGGAAACTACCGTCTGCTTCTCTGCATCCGTATCGAATGTATTGAGGCGAATGAAGTCACCATCGAGAATCACCTTGTTGCGACCGCTGATATGCGACCAATAGGTAAATCCATCAAACATATTCATGCAGTTAGGCCATGTGCGATAAGACTTACCCTTGTCCTGGGCAGAGCAGTGCCACCAGCCACCAGTACCTGTATCTGCCACGATACGAATCATGTTACCATAAAGGCTCTCTACCTGTGCGTCGGCATACAAGTGAGGCATCACAAGTGAGGTGAAGATACCATATTTCTTGGCAGACTCGGCGATGTATCGCATGGCGAGCGCATAGCTCTCGCGACCATAGCCACGACCAGTGACACCGATGTTGCGATCCTGTCCATCCTCATACCAAGAGAGGAAGTCCATTCGGATGAACTCTACACCCATCTCCTTGTAATGCTTGAAGAAGCCATCGATATACTCCTTGCAACCGGGATTCTCGGCTACAGCCCAAGAGAAATCCATGTCCTTGGCAGTAGGATGAGACAACTTGTCCTTATTCTCGCCATTATAGAAGAGGTCGTTGAAGGTATATTCCGTGCCTTCTATCTTGGTTTCTCTTGGACCATGAATCCAGAGAGGATTGTCATAGACACCCAGTTTCAAGCCCTTCGCCTTACACTTGGCTGCAATGTCCTTAAGAGCCTGAGAACCATAATGGGTCATATAACCGCTCTCATCCTCGGAAAGCATTGGGATGAAACCATCCGTACAAATCATGTCATAGCCTGATGGCTTGAGTTGGGTGGCCACATAGTCGATAAGTTCATCCCATTGGTCGGAGGTAAGATCCATATCGTTGTTGCTTACACCTTTAGCGTTTTGCAACATGCAATACTCATATACACTCCAATAGAGAGGAGCCTTCACACCATCGTGGACACCTTCCACTACAGGAAGGTTGGATAGCTTGTGAGTAGAAGGATAGTTCATTTCCACATCATTGGCACAAGAGCCAAACAGAGAAACGGCAACTATCGCCAAGGAAAATAATATTGATTTTTTCATTGTTCTAATCGCTTTAATTGATTATTTCTTTACCACCTTTATCGTTCTGTTGTTGATGTCAATGGTGATTTGATAAGTACCTGCCTCTGTTACTTTCCACTGGTCGTCAGGACTTGCCGTGAAGACCATATCTGAAGCCGAAACTCCACTAGCATCTACTGTGACATTGGCAGAAGAAGGACGATAGAAAGGAGCGTTGTAATCTTTCTCCTCACTCATCTTAAATGTACCCTTCGTGAGTTGACCTTCCCATGTAAATACATCCTTGTTAGATGCATCCTGGGTAAAATCTTGCGCCTTTTCCCAAGCCCAACCACCTGCGGTAGCATCACCTATCATATAGATATGTGTTTCTTTCTGAAGCTCACCCAAGAACTCTGAGTTGATGGTCCAGTGCTCAAGATCCAAGGTTAAGCGATACTTGCCCTGTACCTCTACTTTCCACTTGTTGTCGTTACCACCAGCGTAATATTCGAACTTCTCATCCTCTACACCATTTTTGTTAATCTTGACACCATCTGAAGGGCAGTGGATGAAGGAAGCACCCCAATCTTTTTCGCCACTAAATTTCAATTCACCTGTCTTTAATTCTCCTTCGTATACAAAGATGTAGTCAGAACTCTTCGTAAGTTCAGTTGCCTGTTCCCATTCCCAGCCACCAGGAGTAGCGCTTCCGATAATATACAGGTGCTCTAAAGATATAGGCTCAACAGCTGGCTTTTCTTTCTCACCGAGGTATTCGGTAGACATGGTCCAATTGCGCATATCAAACGTAAGACGATATTTACCAGCATCTGTAACTCTCCACTTGTTATCAGGGTCGCCTGCCCACATCGCAAAAGTCTGTCCACTAACATTTGACTTAGAGATTGTCTCTTGGTCATTGACTGGATGGATAAACGGATTGTCCCAACTACCAGCTACAAGACAAAGTTTCATTTCTCCTGTGTTGAGAGTGCCCTCCCAAGTAAAGAGCATAGGGTCATCTGCATTTTGAGTAAAAGGTGTAGGATCGTCTATACTCCAACCATTAGGCGTAGCATCGCCCACCATGAACAATGTAGAAGTCTTGATAGGCAGATTGCCATCAATAATCTTCAAGTCTTTCTCACCATCACACCCTGTGAGCAACGACATTAAGAGCGTGCAAACAAACAGACAGAGGCTGAATTGCTTCAATTGAATATTTCGTTTCATAATCGTATCTTAATAAAATGGTTTACTTATTATAACCAGGATTCTGAATTAACTCATGGTTTGCATTCAAGACATCACGCATGATAGGCCAAATCTCTGTATGTTTGTCGGCATCAGGAGTCTTGTCCCACCAGGTACCAGAAGAGAACTTGCCATAGCGGATGAGGTCGATACGGCGACGGCTCTCTGCGAAGAACTCACGTCCCCACTCATCGAGCATCTCGTCCAGGTCAAGCTTGGCTTTGCCCTCAGGCGCATAGAGATACGCCTCATAATCAGCAGCAGGATAATTACGCTTGCGCACGCTGTTGAGCAACTTGCCTGCCTCCTCGGTCTTGCCTTGACGAATCTTGCACTCAGCAAGCGAGTAGATAATCTCTGGCAAGCGAATCTCTGTATAATCGCTCTCCAACTGATGTTCATCATCGTCGCTATAAAGAGGATATTTCACAAAGTGCCAACCTGAGTTATGGTCACCATCACGCAAGGTGGAAGAGGTTGCAGATAGCCACTTGGTAGGAGGAGTGCTCTGGAACTTGCCCACTGCATCACGGATATACAACTCATAATCTACCTCTGGTGCCTTTACACGCTTGGTAGCTCCATTCTCATCCTTATACTCCAAGTAGCCATACAAGAACATACCCTCACGCTTGCTGTTACCCAAGTTGCGATAGAGTTTCAGACGCTCATCGTCTGGATATTTCTTGAATTTCTGGATAGGCATACCCAAGTCGTACTTATACATCGTACCGTTAGGCGCATAGCTTGGAGAAGCTGCATACTTCGTGTTATGACCACCTGCCTTGTTCTTGGTATCGTTGAGATAATAGTTGGCACGTGCAGGAACAGTCCAGTTATAGGTATCGCCATCATACTGCCAATGGCTATAACCTGGGGAACCAGGGAATCCGAAGATCACCTCGTCGCAGGCATCATTGTCCCAATCAAAGGCGGCATCCCAACGGTCAGCTACCTGATACTTGCCATACTTGCCATCCAAGATGTCTTGAGCCACTTGGGCACAATCGGCATAATGATCCTCGCCCACATATACCTGGGCATTGAGGTAAAGACGAACCAACAAGGCGGCTGCACCTGCCTTGGTCCACTGACCTTGAAGGGTAGAGTTTGTTCCAAGCTCTGTCTTCTCAACAAGAAGTGGCAAGCACTCCTTCAACTCGCTCTCTATGAAATCGTAGATTACCTTAGGCTCCACTTGCTTCATGGAAGCGCCAGTGGTTGTGGTCACCAATGGCACATTGCGGAAACCATCGAGCAAACGAAGGTAGAACCATGCTCGCAACACACGGCACTGGGCTGTAAGGTTGTTGAACTCAGACTGTGAGAAACCGAACTTTTCAAAAGAAAGCGTACCTAAGTCCTCTATGACCTTACAACTCTGCATGATACCCTGGAAGCAGCCATTCCATTCGGTCTGGCAATCACCTCCGTCCTCTACATTATACTCATGATAGTGGTATCTACGCCATTTTCCACCATCATCCCACCAACCATCACGGGTAGGAGTAATCAGTTGGTCGGCAGTAAGCTCGTTGAGCACATGACGACTCTCTATGCTCCAGTAAGCATGCTCAAAAGGACGGAATGTGGCTCTGACCACATCGTTCTTGGTATTATAATAGTTCTCTGATGCCACCTGATCGTAGAGCTTCTCGCTCAAATCAGTACAACTTGTCATGGCAAGTGTACCAAAAGCAGCAGATACAATATAATTGAATATTTTCATTGTTTCTATATTTTTAGATGATTATCAGATATCTACGTTCAAGCCAATGATAAACTGGCGGGTAGATGGATAGTAGTCACGAGAACCTTGTCCACTTGGGGTGAGTCCGTTCACCTGATAGGTAGAAGGATCTACACCGCTAAACTTGGTAAGGGTGAACACGTTTTTTACAGTACCATATACTCTAATGCGGTCGATGAAACGACACTTCTGCAAATTGAGCGTATAGCCCAATGTAATCATGTCGAGCTTCAAGTAGTCACCTCTCTCCAAGAAGTAATCACAAACCACAGGGTTGGCATTGCCTGAAATCTTGAAGTTCTTGCCGTATGCCTTCTGCAAGCGGTTGCCAGTGAAGTTGCGGTTGGCATAATAGAAATCGTGGATGTTGAAGATGTCATATCCAAACGCACCACGGAAGAACAACGACAAGTCGAAGTTGCGGTAGCGGAAGTTCTGGCTGGAAGACAAGGTAAACTTAGGCAAACCATTGCCCACCTTCACACGGTCGTCTGCCGTTGCTTGGGAAGCACGGATGATGTCACCGCTCTTGTCATAGACCAACCACTCGCCATCCTCTGTATGACCAGCATATCTCCACATATAAAAGTTACCGATAGACTCGCCTTTCTCAATGCGCTGCAAGTTGTAGTAAGGATATGGATCAGAAGTACCTACCTCATCATAATAGTCCTGACCTACAAACTGGGAGTTGCTGAAGCTTACGAACTTATTCTGCATGGTAGAACCGATGAGGTTGAAGTCGTAAGAGAAATCCTTGGTAGTAACTGGACGGAAATTGAGGTCAAACTCAAAACCGTAGTTCTTCATCGTACCTACATTGACGAATGTATTGTCGAAGAGGTATGGAGGAACAGATACCTTGTAGTCACCCAACAAGTCTTGCTGTTTGCGGTTGAAGTAGTTCAAAGAACCATAGATGCGATTGTTGAGCAAAGAGAAGTCGATACCTACGTTCCAGTTCTTACCCTTCTCCCACATCAAGTCAGGGTTCACATTCTTGGCTGGACCCCAAACCTGGAAGAACTTACCATTATATATATAGTAGCCAAATCCATTCATGGTATTCAATGACTTGTAGCTATCGAAGTTTTGGTTACCAGTAACACCATAGTCGGCACGAAGCTTCAAATCATTAATCCACTTGATACCTTTCATGAATTTCTCCTCAGAGATACGCCAACCAGCTGATACAGCTGGGAAGTTACCCCACTTGTGGTTAGCACCAAACTTAGAGGAGCCCTCGTGGCGAAGAGAAGCGGTGAACATATACTTGCCAGCGAAGTCGTAGCTTACACGACCGAAGAAAGCGATGAGCTTGGCATCGTTCTTGTAACTGCCCATGTTTACCTCACCTTCTTCCTTATTAAACTCACCAGCACCCAAGTTGTCTGGACCCAGAGCATCATTAGGGAAATCCTTGTTGGATGCGTTCAAACCAGAATACTGAGAATACTGGTAAGAGTAACCTGCCATAGCCTTCACATTGTGTTTGCCGAAACTACCGCTATAGTTGTTGAGCCACTCTACTACATACTGGCTCTCCTTGCTGGAAGAACGACTAGCCTCACCTTCGCGACCACTTTCGATGGCAATGGTGCTGGTAGAAGGACGGAACCAAGAGGCATCATGAGTATATTGATGGTCAGCGAACATCACCTGTGTAGAGAGATGATGATTGCCAGATGCATTCTTTGCCAACAAAGGCAAGAGGTTCAACTTAACGGTACCATCCCAGTCTATCAAACGAATATCATCCTTATCGGTCTCCAAGAGTTGACGCTCCACAGGATTGGAACCCACAACCTGACCCTTGAAATTATAATAACGAATCGGATTATCTGGATCCATCAAAGGAGTAGTTGGGTTAGCCTCAAGAGCATCCTTGAATACGCTGTAATCAGCCTTGTCGCTGTAGATGACACGAGGAGCGACATTGGCAGTAATGGTGAAGAGTCCACCCTTGGTGGTATGCATGATGTTGGCACGAGCGCCATACTCCTGACGACGAGAACGAAGGTCGATACCCTTGGCATCACGATAATCGGCACTCACACGATAGTTGCTCTTGTCATTGCCACCACTGAGGGTCAGGGTATGCTGCATGGTAGTACCCGTACGGCTGACGGCATCAAGCCAATCTACATTACCGCCGAGGTCAACGCCAGAGTCACCCCATCCCAGACGAACATCACGGAAATCCTGAGCGTTCATCATCTTCAGGTCTTTCACCATCGTGTTCCAAGTATAAGAGGTAGAGTAAGAAGCGTGCGTTCTGCCGTCCTTGCTTCCCTTCTTGGTCGTTACCAAGATGACACCATTGGAACCACGAGTACCATAGATAGCAGAGGCTGCACCATCCTTCAATACGTCGAAAGAAGCGATGTCATTAGGATTGATGTTGGTGAGGTTGCCACCTGGCACACCGTCAATCACAATCAGAGGACCATTGCCTGCGGCACGAGAGGAGACACCACGAATCTGGATGCTTGCCTGATTGTTTGGGTCGCCCACCGCGGTATTGGTGATGCTCACGCCCGACACCTTACCCTGGATCATCATGGAAACATCAGGGGAACTGATGGTGAGGAAGTCTTTCTCGCTTACGTGAGAAATGGCAGAAGTAAGCTCTTTCTTGTCCATAGTACCATAACCGATAACCACCACCTCATTGAGCACATCAGAGCTCTCCTTCATGGTGACATCCATCTGTCTGCGGTTCTTCACCGACTCAACGACAGTCTCAAAACCTACGTATGAAAAGGTAAGAGTAGATTTAGGTGAAACTTCGATGGAATACTTTCCATCCAAATCAGTAACTGCTCCCACACTAGAAGAGCCAGCCTTTACATTGACACCTATCAGGGGCTCACCCGAAGGGTCAGTAACGATTCCGTGCACTTTCAGAACATCTTGCGCAAGAAGCGAAAGAGGCATCAGCATGGCAAAACATGCCAGTGCAATTGTCTTTTTTAGGAATGTCTTCATTTTTAATTGTTTTAAATTATTATTTGGATAGTATAATTATTTTATGATAATTATCTTGATTACTCTACCAATATTTTCTTTGAGCATTGGGCAGATGCGATAAACTTTGTGCTGGCACTGTCATAAGCTATCTTTGCATCATTTGCCGTGATACTTGCCACAGCAGAACTTGTGGCATACTCCACTTCTATGCGATGCCCCATAGAGCAACTTGCAGAAGGTACCTCAATCGTAGTACACTTACTCTCCGCATTATAAGTGAAAGTAACTTGCATTCCATCCACCTTAGCGGACAATGGCTTATCTGTATTGTATATCAACAATTTATAAGAGCGACTACTTGGAGCCTCCTTAGATGTACCCTTGCGAGGAGAAATGACATACTCACCTACATGCCCATCAAAGCTCTGGCTAAGCATAGTCTCTGCATAATTAGATGAATAATCAGGATTATCACCATCATCCTCATAAATGGAACCTTTGCCATTCTCTCCAGAAATTATGTTGAGCACCAATTGCGAAGGACGTTCCGTAACATTCATCACGTCTGCAGGATTGTTAGGAATCAATGCTCCCTGACGATAGAAATAAGGTATCTGCTTATCTGTGAATGACATGGTAACCAAACGAGGACCTTCTATCAATTCATTAGTAGACACACTCCACCATTTTCCTTCTGGCAACCATACATCCTTTATCGTGATACCTCTTGCATCAGATTTCTCAGTGATAGGTGCCACTAAGATATCATCACCAAAAAAATACTCATTATCGTATGTATATGCTTCTTCTACCTCAGGATACTCATAGTACAATGGACGACAGATTGACACACCAGTATCATAGGTCTTACGCGCCATGGTATATATATAAGGGAAGAGAGAGTAACGCAGACGAACTGCTTCCAAGATGGTTGGGAAATTTGAGAATTTCCAAATACGGCGTTCTATGCGAGAATCGCTGGTAGCATGAGTACGGAATATAGGAGTAAACACACCAAACTGAATCCATCGCAACACCAAGTTAGGATTGTTTACCAACTCCTCGTTCGAGAACATGTGGCCTCCTAAGTCATGTCCCCAATATCCATAGCCCACATTAGATGCCGTAGCTGTGAAATAAGGTTCAAAAGCCAATGCCTCATAACTAATATTGGCATCACCCGAGAAACCAATCTGATAACGATGACTGCCTAAGCCTCCCCAACGATGGAAGATAACAGGACGATGGTTGTCACGCTTGGCAGCCTCATTGAAGAAGACATAATTACACCAGAAAGTCTCACTCAACGAGTTGGTATACGGACTGGTAAGATATTGTTGCCAATCTATCCACCAGAAATCCACACCCTCGCTCTCATGGTCACGGATTATATTCTTAAAGAACGACTTGGTGAAATCGGTATAATCCAAGCTCCAATTTATATTGTCACGATTGTCATTCAGGTACTTGCTACCTAATTCACTGTTCATGGCAGCGAAATAAGTAGGCGACTCTATCTGATTGATACCATCGGCAGGATGCAAATTGAGCGCAGTCTTAAAATTTTGTGAGCGCATCTCGGAAAGAAGACCTTTTGGATTAGGTATGAGATTGGTGTTCCATGACCAACCAGTCCAACCACCACGACCTTCCGACTGACTATAAGCATTTCCATTCCAATGCCAATCCATATCGAGAATCATCACATCGGTAGGTATCTTATTGGCTTTCAAGTCGCTCATAATGTTGCGATAATCATCTGCCGAATAAGAAGCATACTTACTATACCAGTAACCGAACACATAATCAGGTGGCAGAGGGATGCTACCAGCAATCTTGGTATAGTCTGCAAGAGCTTTCTTGTAATTATGGCCATATCCTAACACATAAGTATCCATGGCATGATTGTCTGCACGCTGTGTCCACCAAGGATACCCCATATCACTATTAGGAGACAAGGCATAAGAACGTCCTCCATCAGAACGAGGTGAAGCCCATGAATCGTCTATCACAGCCCAACCAGAGCGAGAAACCAAACCACTTTCCATTTCCGAACGCTTGCTATCGCCCATCAGACCATCCAATGTACGGCAAGTTCCTTTTAAGTTCAGTGGATCTGGTTTGCCAGGATACCAAACTGTAGAAACACCATTACCTGTTATAGCGATGGTAAGATTGGCTGAAGAGGCTGGAAGGGTGCGTGGATCAGTTCCCTTGCGATACTTGAGCTTCAGGTTGGATGTCATTATATATAAATAGGTGTCATCCTCACTCTTGGTGAACTGAGGCGCATCCAACTTACGATTGACAATGGTGAAGGTCGCCCGATCCTCAAACTTCGCTTGATCGCTATACTCCACTCTTATCATCTCCGGAGTAAGAACCGTAAAACGAGCATTGCCACAAGTAATGACAGCCTGACTTGTTGCTACAGGATCATTGACCACAACTTGTGCCATGGAAGGAGTTAACAATAAGCAACTACTCATCATAAGCATAATGAAAGGTTTCTTCATAATTCAAACATTTAGTTGATGGCTAGATAATTCCATTTTTGTTAAAAGATGCTGCAAAGATAGTCATAATCTACTACCATCATGCGGCAAAGTACACGATTAGTACAAAAACGAATGATGACAAATCCCTTATTCCCATGATAATGAGCAACATACAAATAATCGGAAATTCGTATCAAGTACATTCGTCTTTGGAGGGGATTTTGCGGTAATAAGTGTTTTTTCATAAAAACACAGCCTATTATTTGGCTACCCAAAAATAATTTTGTATATTTGCACACAATTTTAAGAAGCGAGATTACCATGCAAAGAATTATTATAACATTCATATTGATATGTTCTTGTTGCCATTTGTCTGCAACAAGAAACGAGAAACTTTCTTTTACTTTAGATAGCCTTTTAGACAACAGATCCCAAATCTTCAAGCAAAAGGAGGCTAGTATCAACACCTACAAGGGAATCATGGACAAGGACAAGAGCACCGCCACGTTACTTTCTATCTATGACAAGCTATTCAATGAATACTACGTTTATCAGTTTGATTCCGCCATGGTGTATGTTGACAAGTCCATAGAGTTGGCTGATAAGACCGCCAACCAGTTCTACCATGACAAAAGCAGAATAGAAAAAGCATCACTGCTTGCCATCGGTGGACTTTATGGAGAGGCTATGTCTCTGCTCAATGAGATAGACTTTTCCTCGCTCACTCCATCTCTTTCCTTTGACTATACTATCACGAAGTATTATATATATATGTATTGGTCTGACTATTGCCATGACGCAACATACGCTCCCAAGTACAGACAAAAAGCTGCTGAGTTTCTGAAACAGGCGGTCGGTCTGCTCAGCAAGAATGACAAACGTTACAATTTTTTCCTGGGAGAATACTACATTTACGTGGAACGTAACGACAAGAAGGCATTGAGTCACTACTTTCGTGTCTTGAAGGAAGTATCTGTCAACTCTCGTTACTATGCCATGGCGGCATTTGCCATAGCCAACAACTATAGTGCAAATCATCAACCCGAGAAATACGAAGAGTACATCGTACAGGCATGTATCAGTGACCTGAAGAACTGCACTCGCGAGAATCTTGCGTTACAAGACTTTGCCATGTATCTATATCAGAAAGACAACGAGAACGTTTCTAGAGCCGAACGCTACATCAACTTTGCCATGGATGACGCAAAGGCGTACAACAACCGACTGCGCATCATCGAAATCTCGCAAAAGCTGCCTATCATTGTCAAGAACTATCGAGAGAAGCTAACCGCACAAAACAACTTGATGCGCGCTGCCTTGTGGGGGATTTCCATCCTCCTCATCATCATGCTCGTGCTTTTCTACTTCTATAGACAACAAAACAAGTTGCTGCACAAGCATCGTATCGAACTATCTGACAGCAACACGCAATTATCAAGCCTCAACGATGCACTCAACTTGCTCAACACACGCTTGACAGACACCAACAAGCAACGCGAGCGATTGGCGAAACTGTATATCGACCTATGCGCCAAATTCATTGACCGACTGAGCAAGTTTGAATTATTGGTACACCGAAAGATCAAAGTGGGACAAGGAAACGACTTGCTCAACATGACTTCCTCCTCACGCTTGTCAGACGAGGACTCAGCCACCTTCTTGCTACAGTTCGACACCGCCTTCCTCGACATGTATCCTTCGTTCATAGAAGAGTTCAATGCCTTGCTCAAACCAGAAGAACAAGTGAAACCAGCACATAGCAGGAGACTCACCACCGAATTGCGCATATTTGCCCTCATCAGATTGGGCGTTAAGGACAGTTCCGAGATTGCCTCCCTGTTGTTCTATATGCCTCGCACTATCTACAACTATCGGTCAGCATTCAAGAACAAGGCATTGAATCGTGAGACTTTCGAAGAGGATGTGGAGAAGCTGTGTACCGTTATGCCCACCACGGCATGATGAAGGCGGCATGCGACGCAACTTATGAAAAAAAAATCGAAACAAGTGTCCTTTTTGTTACATATTTAATAAAAAACGAAAAAAGATGCCAAGAAACTTTGTTTTCTCCTTTTTTTTTTGTTTCTTTGCCTTATAAAACTAATAATAGTCATAATTTATGGGAAAAGGTAAAAAAGGTGGCAAAAGAATGAACAAAGCGCAGCTCACTGAGATGCTGCAGGAATTCTTTGCCGAAAGACCGGGCGAAACGCTCAGCTTTAAAGAGATATTCCGTTCCCTCCGTCTCACTACACATCCGCTCAAGATGCTGGCGATTGACATTATGGAGGAAATGGCATGGGATGACTACCTGGCTAAGGTAAGTGATAATTCTTATCGCCTGAATCAAAGCATACAGGTGATGGAAGGTAAATTCGTTAGAAAGGCAAATGGCAAAAACTCTGTTATCCCTGATGATAGCGAGAAGCCTATTTTCGTTTCTGAACGTAATTCGATGGGAGCACTTAATGGCGACAGGGTGGAATTCACCTTCCTGGCTCGCCGTAAGAATCACATCAAGGAGGCACAAGTCAACAAAATCCTTGAACGCGCTAAAGATACCTTCGTAGGACGTCTGAAAGTAGATAAGGATCTGGCTTACCTCGTGACACCTGGCGATGTCTTTGCTCACAACATCATCATTCCTAGAAGAAAAGTAAAGGGAGGAAAGACCGATGACAAGGCAGTGGTACGAATTATTGAGTGGCCTGATGGAGAAAACAAGAGTCCTATTGGCGAGGTTGTTGATATTCTTGGTCAGATGGGTGATAATGATGTTGAGATGAATTCTATCCTTGCTCAATATGGATTACCTTATAAGTATCCAAAGAATGTAGAAGATGCTGCCAATAAGATTTCGGGCGAAATCACAGAACAGGATTACAAAGAACGAGAGGACTTCCGCAAGGTATTCACCTGCACCATCGACCCGAAGGATGCCAAGGACTTTGATGATGCCCTCAGTATCCAGAGATTGGAGAATGGTAACTGGCAGGTAGGTGTTCATATCGCAGATGTGTCACATTACGTCACAGAGGGCAGTATCATCGACAAGGAAGCTGTGAAACGTGCAACATCTGTATATCTCGTAGATCGCACCATCCCGATGCTCCCAGAGCGTCTCTGTAACTTTATCTGCTCGCTTCGTCCTAATGAGGAAAAACTTGCATACAGCGTCATCTTCGAACTCGACAGCAATGCCGAAGTCAAGAACTATCGCATCGTTCATACCGTCATAGAGAGCGACCGCAGATATAAATATGAAGAGGTACAGGAACTCCTCGAAGCAAATGGTGTGATTGATGGTACTGGCGAACCTGCTCCAGCAGAAACAAAGGAACATCCTTATCAAGGAGAAAACGCACTTCAGCTCATTACGCTTGACAGACTGGCAAAGAAACTTCGTGCCGCAAGATTCAAAAATGGTGCTGTTAAGTTTGACCGCGAAGAGTTGCATTTCGACGTTGACGAAAAGGGGAAACCAGTAAGCTGCTACTACAAGCGCTCTAAGGATGCCAATAAACTCGTAGAGGAATTCATGCTACTCGCCAACCGTACGGTGGCTGAAAGTATCGGAAAGGTAAAGAAAGGAAAGAAGCCAAAGACGCTTCCTTATCGTATTCATGACAATCCGGACCCACAGAAGTTGGAAACCTTGCGTGAATTCGTTGTGAAGTTTGGTTATAAGATGAAAACAGAGGGTACAAAAGGCGCTACAGCAAGAAGTCTCAACAAGTTGATGTCAGATTGCGAAGGCAAACCAGAGAATAATCTCATCCAGATGGTTGCACTCCGTGCCATGATGAAGGCAAAGTACTCCGTTCACAACATCGGACACTTTGGACTGGCATTTGAATACTACACCCACTTCACCTCACCTATACGCCGTTATCCGGATACGATGGTTCATCGCTTGCTTACTAAGTACGCAGATGGCGGCAGAAGTGCCAACGAGAAACATTACGAAGAACTCTGTGAGCATTGCTCTGAAATGGAACAGATTGCACAGAATGCAGAACGTGACAGTATCAAATATAAGATGGTAGAATTCATGGGAGATAAACTCGGCGAGGAATTCGATGCCCATATAAGCGGTATTACTTCTTACGGAATTTATGCTACCATAGACGAAAACCATTGTGAAGGAATGATTCCGATGCGCGACATCGCTGACGATTATTACGACTTCGACGAAAAGAACTTCTGTTTGATTGGTCGTCGCCACCATAATAAATATCAATTAGGCGATGCTATCCGCATCAAGGTGGCGCAAGCCAACTTGGAAAAGAAACAACTAGATTTCACCCTAGCTGGCGATTCGGCTCCTGTACGCAAGGAAAAGCCTGCAGCTAATACTTCTTCCAGCAAAGCGAAAAAGTCAAAGCAGAAGACACGAAATCACCGTAAAAACAAATAATATCAAATTGGAGGGTGTGTCATAAGTCTGTGACGCACCCCTTTTTATTTTTTGCCTTTTCACAGATACGAAATCTTTAAAAAACATTTTTATTTACAACAAAGCCCAAACTTTCACAAGCTCGGGCTTTGCCTTTCCGCAAAAGATTTGTATCTTTGCAGAAAACTTCTTTAAGTATGGCAAAGATACAAATAAAATCTGAAACTCGGCACGAATTGAGCTTTTTTCCTAACTCTTTCGATGATTATGTGCCAAAAGACAGCAAAGTTCGTATGGTGGATCGTATTGTTCGCAGTATGGACATCAACCCTCTCATGGATACCTATGATGGGATTGGTGCTCCTCCTTACAGTCCGAAGATGCTTCTAAGTTTAGTTGTTTTTGCCTATATCAATGGCGTTTATTCCTGTCGTGGCATAGCGGACGCACTTAAATACGATGTTCGCTATATGTGGATTTGTGGAGGTAAGCAATTATCTTTCGCAACAATCAACCGCTTTAGATCCAATCATATGATTAAATGCATCGACTTTTATTTTGATGCAGTCGTCTCCATATTGGTTGAAAAGGGCGTGATTAGTCTGGAGGAACAATATGTTGATGGCACTAAGATAGAGTCGAAAGCAAACAAGTACACGTTTGTATGGAAGAAGACTGTGGAAAAGAACAGGGCTAAGCTCTTGGAAAAGACCTCTGCTGCATTGGCTCAGATAAAAGAACAAATTCGCCTGAATGGCGGGAGTGACATTAAGGAAGAAGACAGCGAGCCAGCCACTTCCGCCAAGGATGTAGAGAGAAGTGCACGTTTGTGTGAGAGGCAAGCTAAGAACCTTCCTAAGGCAAAGCTTACAGGAAGAGAGAAGCAAAAGCTAAATACTCAGATAGATCACTTGTTCAAAGCCTCGGACAAACTGTGCGAGTATGAAAAATCACTGGATATACTGGGCGAGAGAAACAGTTACTCCAAGACTGATCCCGATGCGACCTTCATGCGCCTCAAGGAAGATGCCATGAACAATGGGCAGACAAAGCCTGCCTATAACCTTCAAATTGCGACAGAGAATCAATATTGGACGAATTTCGCCCTTTATCCCAATCCAACAGACACCCTGACCTTCAAGCCTTTTTTGGATAAGTACAAGAAAAGATATGGAAAGCAATCCAAGAGCGTCACCGCAGACTCAGGGTATGGCTCGGAGGAGAACTACGAGTACCTAGAGATGGAAGAAATGATGGGTTATGTAAAGTACAACTGGTTTCACAAGGAACAGCATAAGCCTTTCAAGGAGGATGCCTTCAACCAAGCGAACTTCTACTACAACAGGGATGATGACTATTATGTCTGCCCCATGGGACAACACATGGAACCTTGTGGACAACGGCAAACGAAAAGTGACTCCGGCTATGTGTCTGTCATTACATTATATAGAGCACAACGATGTGATGGATGTCCGCTTGGAAGTCTCTGCAAGAAATCCAAAGGCAACAGAACCATATATGTCAACCATAAACTGAATGCATATAAAAAGGAAGCCTTCCTGCTACTAACGTCTGAAGAGGGCTTGAAACACAGAAGCCAGCGACCGATAGAGCCGGAAGCTGTATTTGGGCAGATGAAGGCAGATATGCATTATAAGCGATTCAGGCATTTTGGAATGGACAAGGTTTACATGGATCTAGGATTGTTCGGAATGGGATTCAATTTGAAGAAATATTTGGGTATAAAACGATAAAACTCAATTTTGGTTGTTTTATCGTCAGGGATAACTATGCCCTTTTGTGAGCTTTGGGGCTGTTTTGTTATCGATAAAACAAGAAAAGTAAAGTTTCTATACAATATAATAAGATTCCCTTTGTGAAGAAAGACTACGATTCAACTAGAATATATAGAAACACACACAAAAAAAGGGTGCGTCACAGACTTATGACACACCCTCTTTTTTATTTTGAATCTATACACATTTACAAAATCCAGGACCGAATAGGTAAAAAGATAAAAGGAGCCGCGTAATCTGTGGGATAAAGCTGCGATAAGAAAGCAAAACTGCAGAAAACAAAAAAAAGCCTCAGAAATCTTTCGAAATCTGAGGCTCTTGATAAAAGGAGGCGGCTACCTACTCTCCCGCATTGCATTGCAGTACCATCGGCGCAAGTGAGCTTAACTTCTCTGTTCGGAATGGGAAGAGGTGGGACCTCACCGCAATAACCACCTGATAATGGGTTATGACGTATTTGCACACAAGCAAACTGTATTTATCAGTAAAGAACCACCGTCCCTCTCGATTTTATCGAGAGTCAACAGCTGAAACTATGAACTTATTTAAAGAAAGTGTTCGGGCAATTAGTAATGCTCGGCTTTGACATCGCTGTCTTTACACCTGCATCCTATCAACGTCATCGTCTCTGACGACCCTCAATGGAGTTCTCATCTTGCGGCTGGCTTCGCACTTAGATGCTTTCAGCGCTTATCCAATCCAGACTCAGATACCCAGCGGTGCGCCTGGCGGCACAACTGGTAAACCGGAGGTCTGTCCATCACGGTCCTCTCGTACTAGTGACGGCACCACTCAAAACTCCCACGCCCACGATAGATAGAGACCGAACTGTCTCACGACGTTCTGAACCCAGCTCGCGTGCCACTTTAATGGGCGAACAGCCCAACCCTTGGGACCTTCTCCAGCCCCAGGATGTGACGAGCCGACATCGAGGTGCCAAACCACCCCGTCGATATGAGCTCTTGGGGGGGATCAGCCTGTTATCCCCGGAGTACCTTTTATCCTTTGAGCGACGGAGTTTCCATACACATCCGCCGGATCACTATGCCCCAGTTTCCTGCCTGCTCGGCATGTCTGCCTCCCAGTCAAGCGCCCTTATGCCATTGCACTCTTTGAGGTCGGTTACCAATCGACCCGAGGGCACCTTTGGAAGCCTCCGTTACGCTTTTGGAGGCGACCACCCCAGTCAAACTACCCACCAAGCAGTGTCCGCGCAACTGCGCGTTAGACCTCAGACAGCCAAAGGGCCGTATTTCAAGGATGGCTCCACGAAAGCTGGCGCTCCCGCTTCGAAGCCTCCGGCCTATCCTACACATCGGATGACCAAGGTCAATGCTAAGCTGTAGTAAAGGTTCACGGGGTCTTTTCGTCCCATCGCGGGTAATCGGCATCTTCACCGATACTACAATTTCACTGAGCTCATGGTTGAGACAGCGTCCGGATCATTACACCATTCGTGCAGGTCGGAACTTACCCGACAAGGAATTTCGCTACCTTAGGACCGTTATAGTTACGGCCGCCGTTTACCGGGGCTTCAATTCAATGCTTCCTCTTGCGAGTGACATCTCCTCTTAACCTTCCGGCACCGGGCAGGTGTCAGGCTGTATACGTCATCTTTCGAGTTTGCACAGCCCTGTGTTTTTGTTAAACAGTTGCCTGGACCTATTCTCTGCGCCTCGCTCATCACGAGGACCCTTTATCCCGAAGTTACAGGGTCAATTTGCCTAGTTCCTTAACCATGAATCTCTCAACGCCTTAGTATGTTCTACCCGACCACGTGTGTCCGTTTGCGGTACGGGTGCCGCATGGGTTAAGCTTAGCGGATTTTCTCGGGAGTATGATTACCCACACTATCAGATTCCTCCGAGGAGGACTCCGTACTGTCAGGTTCAGCTCGGATGGTGGATTTGCCTGCCATCCTCAACGCCTACACCCTTCAACGGGGACTTCCGTCGCCCCGCGGTGGTTTCACTGCTCCGTCTCCACGTCGCCCCATGCGGCAGTGACGGAATATTAACCGTCTCTGCCATCGCCATCGCCGTTCGGCTTAGACTTAGGACCCGACTGACCCCGGGCTGATTGGCATTGCCCGGGAAACCTTGGTCTTACAGCGGGAGGGAATCTAACCCTCCTTATCGTTACTTATTCCTACATTTGCTTTACTCACCGCTCCAGGATAACTTACGTACACCATTCGACGCTGTGAGTATGCTCCCCTACCGATACTTTTAAAATTGCTATCCCGCGCCTTCGGTGTCTGCCTTATACCCGATTATTATCCATGCCCGGACCCTCGACTAGTGAGCTGTTACGCACTCTTTGAATGAATGGCTGCTTCCAAGCCAACATCCTAGCTGTCATAGGGACCAGACTTCGTTAGACTAACTCAGGCAGAACTCCGGGACCTTAGACGGCGGTCTGGATTCTTCTCCTCTCGGGGACGGACCTTAGCACCCGCCCCCTTACTGCCGGACTGCAGACCGTGAGCATTCGGAGTTCGTCAGGACTCGATAGGCGGTGAAGCCCTCTTGTCCTATCGGTCGCTCTACCTCTCACGGTGACCATCCGACGCGGCACCTAAATGCCTTTCGGGGAGTACGAGCTATCTCCAAGTTTGATTGGCCTTTCACTCCTACACTCGGCTCATCCAGAAGCTTTTCAACGCTTATTGGTGCGGACCTCCATCCCGTGTTACCGGGACTTCATCCTGGCCAAGTGTAGATCACTTGGTTTCGCGTCTACCCCCACTGACTGTGCGCCCTCTTCAGGCTCGCTTTCACTGCGGCTACGTGTCTCATGACACTCAACCTCGCCAGTGACGGTAACTCGTAGGATCATTATGCAAAAGGCACGCCGTCACACATTGCTGTGCTCCGACCGCTTGTAGGCGTATGGTTTCAGGAACTATTTCACTCCCCTGCTCGGGGTTCTTTTCACCTTTCCTTCACAGTACTCGTTCGCTATCGGTCTCACGGGAGTATTTAGCCTTACCGGATGGTCCCGGCAGATTCGCGCAGGATTCCTCGTGTCCCGCGTTACTCAGGATACCGCTATGCCTGATCTGGCTTCGTGTACAGGATTATCACCTTCTGTGATGTAACTTTCCAGATACTTCCACTCACCATTTCAGTACAATGTCGCGGTCCTACAACCCCAGCCACGCCTTGCGACGCCACTGGTTTGGGCTGTTCCCCGTTCGCTCGCCACTACTGGGGGAATCATTCATTTATTTTCTCTTCCTGCAGGTACTAAGATGTTTCAGTTCCCTGCG
Organism: Segatella copri; assembly: GCF_026015465.1. Taxonomy (GTDB): domain Bacteria; phylum Bacteroidota; class Bacteroidia; order Bacteroidales; family Bacteroidaceae; genus Prevotella; species Prevotella copri_E. The sequence continues at coordinate 1,502,269 of NZ_JAPDUQ010000001.1, read as the reverse complement.
TTAGCTCTCTTACACTGGTAAGAGTAACCGTCCTTCAGACGGCTAGGTTGTCCCATTCGGAAATCTCCGGATCAAGGGTTATTTGCACCTACCCGAAGCTTATCGCAGCTTATCACGTCCTTCATCGCCTCCGTGAGCCTAGGCATCCGCCATACGCCCTTTCTTACTTTCTTTACGACTGTATTCTTGTTACTCGTTTCCGAATAACGAATAAGTAGCTCATACTTTCAGCTGTATTCTAACAAAGTGAAATCTCATCTTGCGATTTGATTTACTTTAGTCTGAACTAAAGTTCATTACTTACAGTTTTGCTTGTGTCAATATGTCAAAGATCTTTTAAAGGTAAAAGAGTAAAAAAGTAAAATACTTCATACCAGCCTTTTCCTTTGGAGTGGAGAATAACGGATTCGAACCGTTGACCCCCTGCTTGCAAAGCAGGTGCTCTAGCCAACTGAGCTAATCCCCCAAATCGAGAAGTAAAGAAGTAGTCCCAGGCAGATTTGAACTGCCGACCTCCACATTATCAGTGTGGCGCTCTAACCAACTGAGCTATAGGACTGTGTTGGTAAAGAGTAGCATCTCTGCCAAACATTCTCTATCTCTTATTTAATTAAACAGATGGTGCGTACAAGAAGAGAAGCGAACTTTTTAAGTCATGTTCCTAAATCTTCTATAGGAAATTCGTCTCTCCAGAAAGGAGGTGTTCCAGCCGCACCTTCCGGTACGGCTACCTTGTTACGACTTAGCCCCAATTACCAGTTTCGCCCTAGGCCGCTCCTTACGGTCACGGACTTTAGGCGCCCCCGGCTTTCATGGCTTGACGGGCGGTGTGTACAAGGCCCGGGAACGTATTCACCGCGCCATGGCTGATGCGCGATTACTAGCGAATCCAGCTTCGTGGGGTCGGGTTGCAGACCCCAGTCCGAACTGAGACAGGCTTTAAGGATTTGATCCGTTTTGCAAGGGACCGTCTCTCTGTACCTGCCATTGTAACACGTGTGTAGCCCCGGACGTAAGGGCCGTGCTGATTTGACGTCATCCCCACCTTCCTCACACCTTACGGTGGCAGTGTCCCCAGAGTGCCCAGCTTAACCTGATGGCAACTAAGGAGAGGGGTTGCGCTCGTTATGGCACTTAAGCCGACACCTCACGGCACGAGCTGACGACAACCATGCAGCACCTTCACAGAGGCCCCGAAGGGCGTCATTGTCTCCAAATCCTTCCTCTGCAATTCAAGCCCGGGTAAGGTTCCTCGCGTATCATCGAATTAAACCACATGTTCCTCCGCTTGTGCGGGCCCCCGTCAATTCCTTTGAGTTTCACCGTTGCCGGCGTACTCCCCAGGTGGGATGCTTAATGCTTTCGCTTGGCCGCTGACCTATTCAGGCCAACAGCGGGCATCCATCGTTTACCGTGCGGACTACCAGGGTATCTAATCCTGTTCGATACCCGCACTTTCGAGCTTCAGCGTCAGTTGCGCTCCAGTGAGCTGCCTTCGCAATCGGAGTTCTTCGTGATATCTAAGCATTTCACCGCTACACCACGAATTCCGCCCACTTTGTGCGTACTCAAGGAAACCAGTTCGCGCTGCAGTGCAGACGTTGAGCGTCTACATTTCACAACACGCTTAATCTCCGGCCTACGCTCCCTTTAAACCCAATAAATCCGGATAACGCCCGGACCTTCCGTATTACCGCGGCTGCTGGCACGGAATTAGCCGGTCCTTATTCATAAGGTACATGCAAAAAGTCTCACGAGACTCACTTTATTCCCTTATAAAAGCAGTTTACAACCCATAGGGCCGTCTTCCTGCACGCTACTTGGCTGGTTCAGACTCTCGTCCATTGACCAATATTCCTCACTGCTGCCTCCCGTAGGAGTTTGGACCGTGTCTCAGTTCCAATGTGGGGGACCTTCCTCTCAGAACCCCTACTGATCGTCGCCTTGGTGGGCCGTTACCCCGCCAACAAGCTAATCAGACGCATCCCCATCCATCACCGATAAATCTTTAATCTCTTTCAGATGTCTTCTAGAGACGTCATTGGGTATTAGTCTTACTTTCGCAAGGTTATCCCCAAGTGGTGGGCAGGTTGGATACGCGTTACTCACCCGTGCGCCGGTCGACGCCTATCGGAAGCAAGCTTCCAATATCGTTTCCCCTCGACTTGCATGTGTTAAGCCTGTAGCTAGCGTTCATCCTGAGCCAGGATCAAACTCTCCATTGTAAAATATCATTTTTACCTAGCCTTGCGGCTTGGTTTGTTTGTTGTCTGTACTTAGGACGAATATCCTTTTTGTTTATTGAAGCTTAGTAAACCTGACTTGTCAATTGCTTGACGGTTCGTTTCTTTTACCCAGTTTCTTCATATTCCCTATATATAATAAGGTATAATCCAAAACCGCTTCTTGTACTACTTGTCTGTTTATGTAAAATCTTTCAAAGAACTCTTTCTTTTTTTGCTAAGAGAAAGTGTATTTCTCAAAAGCGAGTGCAAAAGTACAAACATTTTCCGAAACCGCCAAATATTTCCAAGAAAAAGTTTAGAAATTAACAGTATTTTAACATTTACATCTTATTTTGCACTTATTTTGATACCAAACACTTTATTATATACATACACGCGCTCATATCTGCGTGTGGGCACACAAGCATGCGCATATACATATAAAATGATACCAGAAAACTATTCTGCCTCCAAATAGAGAACACGAGACGACCAGTCGTTCTTCTTCCCCCAGTCTACCTCATGAACATACGGCATTTCCAAGCCATGTTCCATAAGATACTTACCAGAGTAAGATTTTCCCTCACAATCAAGAGGCCTGTTATCAATTACATCAAGTTCTTTTACCTTATACATCTTATTCTCATCCAGACCAGCCATCTTAACTCTTGGCAAATGAACATTATAGAAGTTTGCCAATTTCCACCAATAGAAGACAGCCTTGTCTTTTGCTTCACTAACATACATAATAGAAGACAAGCCCTGATTATCGTACGGAGAAACCAAACGATAAAGGTCGCCAAACTGAACAACAGGACGGATCTCCTTGTATTCTGAGATAGCCTTTCGGCAGAGAGCCTTTTCCTCATCCGTCATATTCTTTGGCTGAATTTCCATTCCAAGTCGTCCGCTCATAGCCACATCAATACGATACTTCAAAGAAGTAGTGCGGAATACGGTATGGTTTGGCACAGCAGAGATATGACTTGCCATGGCGATGGCTGGGAAGAAATAGCTGGTTCCATACTGCATATAAATACGCTGCATGGCATCCGTATTATCACTTACCCAAAACTCATCAAAACCACGGAGCATGCCCCAATTGGCACGGCCACCGCCACTTGCGCAACATTGAATCACCACATCCTTATACTTAGCACGAATACGGTCGATAACCTTCGCAAATCCCTGATGATAAGCGATGTAGAGATGGCTCTGATCTGCTGCAGACAAGTATTGGCTGCCATGATTCATAATGGCCATATTGGCATCCCACTTGATGTAGGCTATATCTGGATATTTAGTAAGTAAATTGTCTACTACACCGAAAACAAAGTCTTGTACTTTTGGATTAGAGAGATCGAGCACCAGCTGGGTACCACCACGACCCAGAACAGCATCTCGCTTAGGAGCCTTGATAACCCAATCAGGATGCTTCTCATAGAGCATACTGGTAGTATTGGTCATTTCCGGTTCGATCCAGATACCAAACTTTACCTGGTTTTTCCTGGCATCGCTCAGCAAGCCTTCAATGCCATTAGGAAGTTTCTTGGTATCAACCACCCAGTCGCCTAGTGCACAGTTATCAGTAACACGAGGATATTTGGTTCCGAACCATCCATCATCCATTACGAAGAGTTCACCACCCATACTATGGATATCAGCCATCATCTGGCCCATTCCCTTTTGGTTGATGTCGAAATAAACACCTTCCCAAGAATTGAGCAAGATATCACGCTCCTTATCTCCATGTGCCAAGATATATTTGCGTCCCCATTTATGGAAGTTTCTACTTGCACCGCTCAAGCCCTGTGTTGAATAGGTCAAAGCGAGTGCAGGAGTTTTGAAAGTCTCACCTTTCTTAAGATGATATTCAGAGTTCTGTTCGTTAATACCGGCAAAGAAATAATGATATTCGGTATCATCGGTAACCGTCTTCAGTTTATAGTTTCCGCTATAAACCAAGGCTGCACCAATAACATTACCCGCATTTTCCTGTCCTTTACCATCGAGCGAGAACATGACTTCAGCATGATCGGTATGCGAATTGCGGGTACCATCATTGTTTCGGATTACAAATTCTCCTGGCTGCAGTTTTTCATGACTCAACTGTCCCTCTGCTGCCCAAGTACCGGAAAGATGACTCATCCAAACATCTCCACGACGGATAGGAAGCATAGCCGATGCGAAGGTAGTCAGGGTAACAGTACCCTTTTCACCATTCAGAATCTCGGTCCATGCCTCAATCATATCAACATCATTGTATGCACGATACTTCAAGTCTACCTTTATATTATATACAGGATCTTTCAGATGGACGGTCGTGACAGAAGCATTTCTTTCGTTCTTCACATCACAGCCCGTAGCCACGAGAGCAGTTGAAAGATTACCATCACTATGGCGCATGGCAAGCGCCGCTTCAGCTGGAGTATTCAGTCCGTAAGTCGGATAAGCATCCATACGGCCACCAGTAGCGACCTTCAAATTCTGCAAATCGTTAGGATTCAACTTAGTACCGAAATAGATATACTGGGCAGGCTTTCCATTCTCAACATCGAGAATGAGCGACATACCCTTTGTATTTACAGATACTTTTTCTGCCATCGCCGGAAGTGCGACAGTCATCAATATAAGTGCAATTGATTTTAACTTCATATTACCTTTCTAAGTTATTAGTTGCGTTTACAATTTCTATTTTGTGAGAGATGATTTCTCATTTTCACATCGCAAAATTATAAAAAAATCCAATACACTCCAATACTTTTTTGATTTATTTTTCGAAGAAAGCAGAAAAGGACAAACAATCAGCAAATAAAGCAAAGAAAACACTCCCGAAATCGAAAGAATTCCTAAAAGATAGTCCACTTTAAGAAATTCTTAGTATCTTTGCAATGTTATAGCTGATAACGATTTAGGTATAGTGGCTTGAATGCCCTATTTTTCAAAATCAGCAGAATGTGTAACGAAAAGATATATAGAGATATGAAACTAAAGATACATTTCAGTCATAAAGAAGAACTTTGGAACTCATGGTCGCATGCAGGAGGTATCCTGATGGGCTTTGTCGTGGGAGCCATCTTCTTATATTGGTGTTTTACGATGCATAACGGATGGGCTACGGCGGGAGTTATCCTCTATCTGTTCGGTATGCTGATGTCTTACATCGCCTCAACGGTTTACCATGCAGTTTCTGCCTGGAGCAAATGGAAGGAGCGACTACGCAAATGGGACCATGCCGCCATCTACTGGCATATTGCCGGTTCTTACTCGCCAATCACGCTCATTGCGATGCGAGACCAGGGATATTGGGGATGGAGCCTCTTTATCTTTATCTGGGCTTGCGCCATTGCCGGAACCATCATGAGTTTTGCCAGACTCAAGGATCACAGCAACCTGGAGACCATCTGCTTTGTAGGCATGGGATTGTCGGTACTGGTTGCCTTTAAACCTTTGATAGACTCCGTATCCACCGCCACAGTCTGGTGGATTATTGCCGAAGGCGTCTGCTACATTACGGGCGCCGTATTCTACAGTATCAACAAGAAGAAATACATGCATTCCGTGTTCCATTTCTTCGTTTTAGCTGGTAGTATCTGCCACATCATTGCAGTTTGGGACATTCTGATGAAATATATCTAAACGACTTAATAAAAAGCATCAAGGCATCGGGAAGTTTTCGCTTTCTGATGCCTTTGTTTTTTTATAATGCTCTATATTACAAGACATTCATCCATATCATACTCTTCTTATAATATAATAAGGTGGAATTGTTAACAATACGTTAAAGTCTAAAAATAATTGCCCAAAAGTTTGGAACTTATCGCAGAAAAGCATACCTTTGCAGTGTTCTATTGAAGTAGTACACTAAAACATCAAAGATTATGATACAGATTAAAGACATTGATTTCAGATACCCAGGTAGCAAGCACCTTGTATTTAGAGATTTCTCTTTGGAACTCAAGGAGAACAACATTTATGGCTTGCTTGGTAAGAACGGTACAGGCAAGAGTACCCTGCTCTATCTTATCAGCGGATTGCTCCGCCAGCAACAAGGTACCGTTCTCGTGGATGGCATTTCGGCACAAGACCGCAAAGCCGAGATGCTGAAGGACATCTTCATGGTGCCCGAAGAGTTTGAACTGCCCAACGTTTCCCTCGCCACCTACGTGAAGATGAACCAGGAGTTCTATCCTAACTTCTCGCAGGAAGTGCTGGACCGTTGCCTCAAGGATTTTGATTTACCACTCTCTCTCAAGTTGAACGAACTCTCGATGGGACAGAAGAAGAAGGTATTCATGAGTTTCGCACTCGCCACGGGTACCCGCTTTCTTCTGATGGACGAGCCAACCAATGGTCTCGACATCCCATCGAAGAGCCAGTTCCGTAAGGTCATCGCCAACAACATGACGGAAGACCGCACCCTCATCATCTCAACTCACCAAGTGCACGATGTAGAGTCACTGCTCGACCACATCATCATCATGAACCAGAGCCAGCTCCTGCTCGATGCATCGGTTTCAGACATCTGCGGGAAATACACCTTCGAGTACCGCAACCCACAGGAAATGGACGACACCGTGCTCTACGCCGAGCCAACCCTGCAGGGCAATGCCGCCATCTGCAAGCGACAGGAGGGTGAGCAGGAAACACAGATGAACCTGGAATTGCTCTTCAATGCAGTGATAGGCGGAAAACTTACAGAGTAAGCGTTATCCATCAGGTTCATCAAGAATTAGAAAAAATATAAAATCATCTTTAAATAACAACGATTATGAACAAGACTTTTGATTTACATAGATTCGGAATGGTGCTGCGTTGGGATTTGCTTACCAACAGGAAAAGCTATTTCTGCAGTATCGCAGGATTGGCTATCGGCATCATCATGCTTTCCATTTCCATGCTTTATTCTTTCCCTCATAGCCATTTTATAGTAGAAGGAGGAGATTTGGGTAATTACTACGAAGGTAGAATGACAGGATTCCTTGCCGCTATTGTCATATTGTTTTTCTTCATATCTGCCTGCAACATCTTTAGCAATATGAAGACCAAGCTGCAACGTGAGAGTTTTATGATGTTGCCGGCCAACAATCTGGAGAAATATGCAGCACGTTTCCTGATGATGAGTGTAGGCAGTATCCTCATCATGGTGATTGCTACGCTTATAGGCGACTTCGTGCAGTTTATATTGAGCTTCTTCATGACTCCCGGTTACCATGCAAGCATCATCGGAAGTTCTCTAAGTCAAATATACAAAGCCGCAACCGATGCCACCTGTAACAACCCTATCAGTATCTTAGCGTGGCAATGTAAAATAGATGCAGCCCTGGTTGGATGGAGCTTTCTCATCATGATTTACTCCTTCACTCTGCTAGGCGGCACCTTCTTCCGCAAACAGCCTATCATCCTGACAGCCGTATCAGGTATTATCATTTTCATGATTGTAGGTTATTGCGGCAGCAAGCTCGAAGAATGGGGAGTTTTCGATTTCTACACCCATCTTAACCATGATAATCCAGGCACTTCTATCTGCCTGGCAATCTTCTGGTCGGTCGTATTCCTTGCTTTGGCAGCCTTCTGCCTCTGGGCATCCTATAAGCTCTTCACCCGCATGCAGGTAATCTGCAACAAGTGGATAAACATCTAGGAGAAGAAGAGAAATATGAGAAGTATGAAAAGAAGAAATCGATAAGAATGATAAAACTTTAAAGCCAAAGTGTTATGATTTTCAGTAACGATAAAGCAATATACGTACAGATAGCCGAGCGATTGAGCGATGAGATTCTGGCGGGCAAATATAAGGAAGACGAACGAATACCGAGCGTCAGGGAATATGCCGTGCTGCTGGAGGTAAATGCCAACACAGCCGTGAAGGCATACGACCTGCTTGCCACCGAAGAGATCATCTACAACAAGCGAGGCTTGGGCTACTTTGTTTCCGCTGGAGCCAAGAAGCAGATTAAGAAAACCCGCAAAAAGGAGTTTATGAAAGAAAGACTTCCGGAACTCGCCCGACAAATGCAGCTTCTCGACATCTCCATCGATGAAGTGAAGGAAGAGTTGGAGAAGAATCTCAAAAAGATAAAGATATGATGACACTATTCATCCTCAAATATATATTTATAGCTTCTGTTTTTGCCTTATATATAATAAGGTGTATGTAATAACCCTCAAATCCGCAACCTATAGGGTTTAGTGGGATTTTGCTTGCAAAGCGACAAAATTCATTTTATTGTACATATTTCTTGCACAACAGAAATGTCGCAGACACAAAATTCCCTTACCCCATAAAGCGACTTGAGGTAATACGCCGGTTTAACCAGAAAAGCATGGCCTTTAACCAAAGTCTGTCTTGAACAGGTTGGCATAAGCATAGTTGTCTGAATAAATGTTCAATACATGCCTACGTGACGTCTTAATCCATTTTGCAGGAACAGAGATGAACTTGAACACAAAGGTCTTGATTCTGCTGGTGGCACGCAATCCAAATTCATGGGTTTTCAATCTCTGCATAATAGCTTTGTAGAAGTTTCTGATGAGAGCTGTCATAAGCAGGAATACAGTATTCTGTGCCATGAACGATTTTGGCAATCGATTCCAGCCAAAGCCATTGTTCATGTCATCGAAGATGCGTTCCTTGCCACCACGAAGATTGTAGAATTCCACGATGTCTCTTGCACTCGACTTGTAATCGTTAGTCAGTATACATCTGTAGGTATATTCGCCTTCCCAAATGTCAAGGTCTCCATCTATTCGCCTTTGTCTCTGTATGACAAGACGATACGGTTTTCCTTTCCATTTCTCAACAAGGATGGAATTCAGCTCAAATTCAATACCGTTGATTTCAACAGTTTTCCATCCAGTCAAGGCAAACATGGAATCGTAGAAGGAAGAGCATCTGTTGGCACGAATATAAAAATGCCTGCAATGAGCCTCTACCATATCTACGATTTCCTCCGAGCATGAGCCGCAATCCATGCGGGCACGGGATATATATACTTCTGATGCCTCCAGTCGCTTGAAGATTCTTTCCAAAGTCTCTCTTTGGTTGAAGCGCACGTTTGTGTTGCCGTCTCTATTTTCAATACCGACAATCATGTCGTTAATGACTGCCACACCTGGACTATAGCCCAGGAACTTCTTGTAGGTTGGTTTTGCATCATGCTTCTCTGTTTCAATGAACTGATGGTCAAAGTCAAAATCATACTCTTGACCGGATTTCAATTGACCAGTAGCAAGCAGGGCTTTGATCAATAAGCAGTTCATCTTGTCTGCAGTATTGAAATCATAGGAGTTGCCAGAAGCAGATTTATAGGTGATGTTCTTACAAGTCAGTTCTTCGATAGTACGCAATATGGTGTCTGCGCTGCAAGTGCGAAGAGTTGGATGAAGAGACAAATGTTTCATCAAGTGAGTTGTAACATCCTCAATACATGAGCCGCCACAAAGATATACGCACATCAGAGAGCGTAGAATTTCGCTATATTGATAACCAAACATAGTGCATCTCAATCCCAAGGTGGAATCTATGGTTTGAGCTAAAAGAGCATCAAATTGCTCCATAATAGAAAAAATTCCTCCAAAAGGAGTGAGTTTCTCAGATTTTATTTGTATCTTTGCCATGTCATATTAGAGTTTTGCTTGTCTTCTTTTCGCAACACTAAGGTAAGTGAAAATTCTGACATGGCAAAATCCTGGGCAACTTTTTGTTGCTCAGGCACTTATAAATAATGTTAAACTATAGTGTTGCGGAATTAAGGATTAGTAGTAGATTATTACAGTTATGTATTTTACTCAAGTTTCGGATTTAGGTTTTATGCAGTCTGAGCGATCAGTTGCATGGCCTTGAACCTGCGGTTATCCCGTATAATTTGCTCCATCAATTCGTTCTCGTCAATGGTAAAAATCTCAGCCACGATTGCTATTACATCAATAATGATTGACCAGATCTTTTCCACGACGGTGAGCTCGTGTACGCCTTCATATATATCGGCGAACAATCCTCCAATGGTCTCTTCACCATGCTCTTCAGGCGCTCAAGCTTGGATACGAAATACTCTTCCTTGCGTTTTTCGGTCTGGCAGTCTCTGTCACGCTTGCGGTTGTAGCGCCTCTCGCGCTGCCGGGCCGTAAGACCTTGTTCCTTGCCATCGACCTTCCCTCTCTCGCCGTGAATCGAGAAGTCCACGACAAATTGAGAGCGGCCGTCGCTCCAGCACAGGGCCAGCAGCTTGTAGCCGAGAATGCACCGCTGAAACACGTGCGAGAATATCTTGCCAATACACTCCATCCTCAATCCGGTCTTCGGCAGGTCGGAATCATCCACAATAAGCACTGCCGGAAGATGGCTCTTTTGATAGTCTTTCCTTATGGTCACGGCCTTGATGAGATGACAGGCGATGTGCCAGATGATGTTGCTAGTCTATATTGTCCTTGGCCATAAACGAATAGAGTAGGTCCTTCTTACCCCCGAACAGTTTCGAGATTGACGATCCGGCATAATGAGAAAAACCCGGGACGGCCATAAACGGCAGAATCAATATGATCTGGAAAAGTTGAAGGTTGGTAAGCTGACAGTTCTCACGTTTTTTCCCTCCGAGATCTTTGTCTGAAATCCTCATCCCCTCAAGGAGGGTCATAAACTTGGAAAATGCGGGATTGATTCGTTTTCCCGTGAAAAAGTTGCGGATCTCCGATGGAATTTTTGTAATTTTGCTCATGGCTTTGAGTGATTGTAATTAGTTGTTTGGGCACCTCTAAATTACTAAATTTCCGTGACATACGGAAATCCTCAAAGCCTTTTTTATGCCCAAATCTATCCTCTCAACCTAAATCCGAAACTTGAGTAAATTATAATTATGAGATGCTACGTGCTTTTGTTCAATATACCCTAAACGTCGATTTAAATGCGCCTGTGATAAAGGATTTAGTTGAAAAGTATAAGGATATAGAACAATTTAATAGGAGCATAACAGATAAATACGTTGCAATATGTAAACGCTTTTAATATTTGAATTTAGCCGTTTATGTAGAATGAAGGTGTGCAAACAAACAGACCCTGAAAAGGGTCTCACCCCCGTTAACCGCAATGTCAAAGACTTGCGGATGGCCAGATGACTCCTATACATCCGACCCCAACGGGGTCGAACCATATAATCTGTAGAAAGGTTCGACCTCCGTTGGGGTCGTGGATTGGGAAGGCACTTCGACCCGCACATTGTATCATGTGCGGTTACTTGAAGTTCGACTCCCGTTGGGGTCGATGGCTCGTCGTTATTCTGAATCTTAGCAAATCCTCTCTTTTTTAATGAACTGTGTGCTTGATCACTGAAAATAATCCTTATTTTTGCCACGAGAGTTTTACGAAAGATAAATAGATAAAGTATTGGAAAAGAAACATAACTGTCAGCAGTGCCCACTGAGGCGGCGATACGACCGTTCACCCAAGTCATTGTTGGGTCGTTTTTGGCGATGGCACATCAATTTCTGTCCGGGATGGAAAGCCTATTTCCTGTCGCTGAGCGAAGAGGAACGGCATGTATTGAGAAAGCAATACGCTTTTCATAAGCCTCAAATCCGCAACTAAGTCCTTCATCGTCCTATTTACGTGTACACGTTCTCTCATTACTGAATTATTAGATAAATTGAGGCTGAAATACCCACTTCTGCCTACAATACCCCCTTACCCCACAATGCGACTTGAGACAATACGCAGTATCATACCCATAAGTTGTAGTCGTCATCCAAAATCAGTCTGGAATACATCTGCGTAAGCATTATTACAGGTATAGATATTCAGCACATACCACCTTGATGTTCTGATCCATTTGGCTGGTACAGAGACAAATCTGAAGACAAACGCTTTTATGCGACTTGTTTTATTGGGTCCGAACCTCTTTACGTCAAGTCTTTGGATAATGACCTTGTAGAAGTTACGGATAAGTGCTGTAAGAAGAAGGAACACTGTGTTCTCTGCCATGAAGGATTTGGGCAATCTGGACCATCCGAAACCATTGTTCATGTCATCGAAGATGCGCTCCTTTCCTCCGCGGAGGTTATAGAACTCGACAATCTCTCTTACGGAAGGCTCGTAGTCGTTGGTCAGGATGCAGCGGTATGTGTATTCTCCTTCCCAGAGGTCAAGCTCACCGTCCATCCGTTTCCGCCTTTGAATCACAAGCCGGTATGTCTTGCCTTTCCACTTCTCTACAAGAATGGAATTCAGCTCAAACTCAATGCCGTTGATTTCTCCCCTCTTCCAGCCTCTGAGAGCGAAGAGGTCATTGTAGAGCGAACTACAGCGGTTGGCACGGATATAGAAGGTCTTGCAGTGGGTGGCAACCTCTTCCACGATCTCTTCAGAGCACGAGCCGCAATCAGCTCTGAAACGATTGATAACAAGATTGTTCTGTTCAAACCTTTCGAAGAATCTCTTCAGCGTGTCCTTCTGATGGAAACGGACGTTTGTGTTGCCGTCGCTGTTCTCAATGCCGACAATCAAATCTCCAATAACCGCCACACCTGGTCGATAACCAAGGAACTTCTTGTATGTATGCTTTGCATCATATTTCTCTGTTTCTATGAACTGGTGGTCGAAATCAACATCATACATCTCACCCTCTTTCAGCTGACCAGCTGCACACATACAATTGAGCAGTAAGGTATTGAGGGTGTCAGCCGTATTGAAATCGTAGTTCTTACCCGTATCTGACGTGTATGAAATGTTCTCCTGCGTCAGTTCCTTTATCGCTCTGAGGATAGTGTCAGAGCTGCAGGTACGAAGTGTCGGATGAAGCGAGAGATGGGGCATCAAATGAGTTGTGACATCCTCAATACATGAGCCGCCACAGAAGTAGATGCTCATGAGAGAACGGATGATTTCGCTGTATTGATAACCATACAGCCTGCATCTTAGACCGAGGGTTGTGTCAATTACATATGACAATGTGGAGTCAAATTGCTCCATCATTGCAAATATTCCTCCAAAAGGAGTGAGTTTCTCGGATTTAATTGCTACCTTTGCCATGTCTGTCGGGTTTGATACATATTTTGATTTGCAACACTAAGATAGGTGAAAAATCTGACATGGCAAAATCCTGAGCAACTTTTTGTTGCTCAGGTACTTATAAATAAAGTTAAATCAAAGTGTTGCGGAATTAAGGATAACGTTTTAAAAAAAGAGTTACGCTTGCAACTTTCTGAAAGTTGCAAGCGTCTAATGGTTTAAATTGATATCCATAAAACGAAAGTAACATGTCATTAATTCATCTAAAAGACGTCAACAAGACCTACCAGGGTGCTCAGCCACTCCATGTACTGAAGGGCATCGACCTCGACATCGAACGTGGCGAGTTCGTCAGCATCATGGGTGCTTCCGGCTCGGGAAAATCCACCTTATTAAATATACTGGGTATTCTCGATAACTACGATACGGGCGAATACCGACTCAATGATGTGCTCATCAAAGACCTCTCGGAAACCCGTGCTGCCGAATACCGCAACAAGATGATCGGCTTCATCTTCCAGTCGTTCAACCTCATCTCGTTCAAGACGGCGGTGGAAAACGTAGAGCTTCCACTCTTCTACCAAGGCGTGAGCCGCAAGAAGCGCCACGAACTGGCGATGGAATATCTAGAAAAACTGGGCTTGAAGCAATGGGCCAACCATTATCCTAACGAAATGTCGGGAGGACAGAAGCAGCGTGTAGCCATCGCCCGTGCCCTCATCACCAAACCGGAAATCATCCTAGCCGATGAGCCTACCGGAGCCCTCGACTCCAAAACGAGCGTGGAAGTGATGGACCTGTTGAAGGAACTGCACCAGAAAGAGGGAATGACCATCGTGGTGGTAACCCACGAAAGCGGTGTAGCCAACGAGACCGATAAGGTTATCCATATCAAGGACGGACTCATCGGAAGCATCGAAGACAACAGAGACCATCATCTCGTATCGAAAGACTACGTAAAGTAAGTGAAGAACGAAGAGTGAAGAGTGAAGAATCCAATTGTCTTTCTCTGACATCTCTTCGGGGTTATTAATTTTTAAAACAATACACAATGCATATGAATTCTTCACTCTTCACTCTACACTCTTCACTCCTCTCAGAGGTTTGGAGTACGTCGAAGCGCAACAAGCTCCGCACTTCGCTCACGGGATTTGCCGTTGCCTGGGGAATCTTCATGCTGATATTCCTGCTGGGTGCAGGCAACGGACTGATTAATGCCCAGTTGCAGCAAAGCACCCGATTCCTAGCCAACTCCATGCGAGTATTCCCGGGCGAAACCTCCAAGGCTTACAAGGGACTGAAGGAAGGCAGAAGCATCACGCTCAACGACAAGGATATCCTCATCAGTAACAAGACCTACGGCCAGTACGTAGATGATGTGGGTGGAAGACTGGAACAGTATAACGTGAACATCAACTATGGTGATAATTATGTGGCAAGCCAGTCATTGGTGGGTGTGGCTCCTACACATCCCAAAATCGACAAGACGGAGATGATAGCCGGACGATTCATCAACGAAATCGATATGAAGGAGCAGCGCAAGAATGTGGTGCTGAGCCGAAGCCAGACCAAGGAACTCTGCAAAGACTACCGTTCGTTGGTGGGCAAGAACGTAAAGATCAGCAACCTCAACTTCCAGGTGGTAGGAATCTACAAGGATGATGAATCGCGCAACAATACCGAAGCCTTCATCGCCTACTCCACCATAAAGACCATCTACGCCAAGGGCGATGATGCGGGAAGTCTGGAGTTTACCATCAAGAACCTGAAGACCAGGGAGGACAATAAGCAGTTTGAAAAGAACTACCGCGCCAGCATCAACAACAACCATCAGGCAGCACCTGATGACGAACGAACCATCTGGCTCTGGAACCGATACATGGACAATATCCAGATGAACCAGGGAATCGCCATCATGCAGACAGCCCTCTGGATTGTGGGTCTGTTCACCCTGCTGAGCGGAATCGTGGGCGTAAGCAACATCATGCTCATCACCGTGAAGGAGCGAACCCGAGAGTTTGGCGTAAGAAAAGCCATCGGCGCCAAGCCTTGGTCGATACTGAAGCTCATCATTACCGAGAGCATCATCATCACCTCGTTCTTCGGCTACATCGGAATGGTATGTGGCGTGGCGGCAAACGAAATCATGGATGCAACTATCGGCCACACCACCATAGATACCGGACTGTTTAAAGCCGCCATGTTTGTGAACCCTACGGTGGGCATCGGCACCTGTATCGGCGCCACCATCACCATCGTCATCGCAGGCACCATCGCCGGACTCATCCCAGCCATCAAGGCTGCAAGAATCCGACCGATAGAAGCGCTGAGAGCGGAGTAATGTTTAGTTAATAGTTAACAGTTAATAGTTAATAGCGGCTACGCCATTTAGCCAGATTGCCCTATAAACTATAAACTATTAACTCTAAACTATCAACTAAACTATAAACTATAAATTATTATTATGCGATTAGATTTAGATACATATAAAGAGATTCTCGACACCATCACGAGGAACAAGAGCCGCAGTCTGCTTACGGGCTTCGGCGTGTTCTGGGGCGTGTTTATGCTCATCGCCCTGATGGGTGGCGGACAGGGACTGAAGGAGATGCTGCAAAACAACTTCACAGGCTTTGCCACCAACACCGCTATCATCTGGGCGCAGAACACCACCAAACCCTACAAGGGATTCAACAAGGGGCGCTCCTGGCAGATGGAAGAGAAAGACCTGGACAGATTGCGCCACCAGGTGCCCGAACTCGATGTCATTACTCCGCTGCTCTTCGGCGGCAACAAGTCGGTAGTGTTTGGCGACAAGAAATTCAGCGGCAGCACCCAGGGCGTAAATCCTGACTACGCACAGGTTTCTGCGCCTAAAATGTTTTACGGCAGATACATCAACGAGATGGATGTGCGCCAGCAGCGCAAGGTTTGCGTCATCGGCAAACAGATTTACAAGAATCTCTTTCCTGGCGGCGGTGATCCGTGCGGCAAGAGTGTAAGAGTTGACTCTACCTATTATATGGTGATAGGCGTAGATTACCGTTCGGGCAACGGCATCAATTTCGGCGGTCGTGCCGATGAAACCATCACCCTGCCCCAATCGGTTTTGCGCAGCGCTTATAACCGGGGTAAGGCAGTAGACATCATAGCCACCACCGGCAAACCGGGCGTAGTGATGAGCAGCATTGCCCAGCGGATGAGAGAAACCGTGGCAAGAGCCCACAGCATAGACCCTACGGACGAAAAGGGCATTATGGTGTTCAATACCGAAGTTCTCTTCCAGATGCTCGACAACCTGTTCAAGGGCGTCAACTTCCTCATCTGGCTGGTAGGCATCGGTACCCTTCTTGCCGGCGCCATCGGAGTTTCCAACATTATGATGGTAACGGTAAAGGAGCGAACCACCGAGATAGGCATCCGCCGAGCCATCGGAGCCACGCCTAAGATGATACTTTCGCAAATCATCTCAGAGAGTATTCTTCTCACCCTGGTAGCCGGCATGAGCGGCATTCTCTTCGGTGTTGCCATCCTGCAGATGCTGGAAGTAGGAAGTACCAAGGACGGCATTCTTACCGCCCACTTCCAGGTAGATTTCTGGACGGCCATCTCTTCAGCCATCCTCATCTGCATTCTCGGCGGCCTAGCCGGACTCGCCCCTGCATGGCGAGCGATGAGCATCAAACCGGTAGATGCGATGAGAGACGAATAGGAGTGAAGAACGAAGAGTGAAGAGTGAAGAATTCACTTGTCCTCTAAATGATAACTCCTGATAAATGATAACTCTTGATAATAATAATATTAACGAAATAAGAATGAAAGACGAAAGTAAAGCAATTGAATTCTTCACTCTTCGTTCTTCACTCTTCACTTAAACTTACGATATGAAAAAGTATTCAAAGTTGATTGTTGCGGCGATTGTCGCCTTGATCTTCATCGGAACCTTCGTGTTCCTTTATGAGAAATCGCAGCCTAAGCCTGTGGAGTATACTGAGTTTACTCCTAAGATGGCTGATGTTTTGAAAACTACCGTCATCACGGGCAAGATTGAGCCTCGCAACGAGGTGAGCGTAAAGCCTCAGATTAGCGGTATCATCACCGAGATTTGCAAAGAAGCGGGTGATTATGTTCAGGCGGGCGAGGTTATCGCCAAGGTAAAGGTGATTCCGGATATGGGACAGCTCAGTTCGGCTCAGGCACGCGTGCGCCTTGCAGAGATTAACCTGAAGCAGGCACAGGTAAACTATGGACGCGAGGAACAACTCTACAAGAAACAGCTGGTCAGCGCCGATGAGTTTGATAAGGTTAAACAGTCGTTACAACAGGCAAAGGAGGAGAAGGTTGCCGCCCTGGATGCGCTCGAAGTAGTTCGCGATGGTGTAAGCAAGAGCAATGCCAGCGCTTCTTCCACCCTCATCCGTTCTACCATCTCGGGCATTATCCTCGATATTCCGGTCAAGGTGGGTAACTCGGTGATTCTTGCCAACACTTTCAACGATGGTACTACCATCGCCAGTGTGGCCAACATGAACGACCTCATCTTCCGTGGCAATATTGATGAAACCGAAGTGGGAAGTCTCGTTACAGGAATGCCGATGAAGATTACCATCGGAGCCTTGCAGAACCTCAACTTCGAAGCTAACCTGGAGTATATCTCTCCTAAGGCTGTAGAAAACAATGGTGCCAACCAGTTTGAGGTAAAGGCAGCCATCCGTTCTACCAAGGGCGGCAAAATCCGTTCAGGCTACAGCGCCAATGCCGAGATTGTACTGGCAAAGGCTACCCATGTACTCACCGTTCCGGAGAGTGCCATCGAGTTTAGCGGCGATTCTACCTTTGTATATATCATAAAAGGTAGCGACAAGAAGAAGACTTATGAGCGCAAACAGGTAACCACCGGTTTGAGCGATGGAGTAAATATTGAAATCAAGAAAGGTCTGGGACTCAAGGACAAGGTTCGCGGTCCTCAGGTAATAGCAGAAAATAAGGATGATGACGAATAGTCATCATCCTTATTCTTTTTTATAGGCATCAGATAACTTAGATGTTATCCTTTTCGATATCCTTGAAGTAGCGGTAAGTACCCACCTTCAGTTCATCGCAGGCAATCTCATCACAAACGATGATGCCATGCTGGTGCTGCTGCAGAGCGCTGATGGTCCAAGCCTGGGTAACAGGGCCTTCGATGGCAGCCTGCAGGGCGCGGGCCTTGTTATGACCGTTGCAGAGAATCATTACCTCTCGGGCAGCCATCACGGTACCCACACCTACGGTCAGAGCCAGACTAGGTACCTTCTCAGGATCATTATCGAAGAAACGGGAGTTGGCAATCTTGGTGTCTGTAGTGAGCGTCTTTACTCGTGTGCGGGAGGTTAGAGAAGAGAATGGCTCGTTGAAAGCGATATGACCATCAGGACCGATACCACCGATAAAGAGGTCGATGCCACCCGCTTCTTCTATCATCTGCTCATAATGACGGCACTCCTCTTCCAGATTCTCGGCATTACCGTTCAGAATATGAATATTCTCCTTAGGACAGTCGATATGATTGAAGAGATTGGCAGCCATGAAAGAGTGATAGCTCTCAGGATGAGATTCCGGCAAACCTACATATTCATCCATATTGAAGGTGATGACATGCTTGAACGAAACCTTGCCTTCTTTTACCGCCTTTACCAGATTGGCATACATGCCCTGAGGTGAAGAACCGGTTGGCAAACCCAGAACAAAAGGACGTTCAGCAGTTGGTTGAAATCTGTTAATTGTTTCAATTACATGATCAGCTGCCCACTTTGACAGCTTCTCATAATCTTTTTCGATAATAACACGCATAATCTATTTCTTATTGTTTAGTTGTAAAATTCAGAAAACAAAAGTAATAAAAATCTGTTTCATTACCGCTAAAAGATGGCAAAAATTATATTTTTTTACAGTTTGCGGTATCTACTTCTTCATAGCCCTCCTGCTCTACATATTCATCAAAACCGATGCTGATATCGGCGCCATTCTGCTCGAAGAGACGCAGTAATTTCTGCTGCATATCGGGTGCGATGAGGATGGCGCCGCGCTTCGCCTTGCAATAGGTGCTTTCGCTGATATAGGGCGAAAAGTGCCAGAAATGAGGCGTATTGGCAGAAGGTATCGTGCCGAACATGCGGCGGAATCCGCGTGCCATGCGTATGATCTTCTTCTGAAGACGATAGGCGCAGCCCTGCTCGCTGCAGGCTATATGGTCCGGGTTCAGAATACTGAATACCTTCTCCGACTTACGCAACTTCTGATAACGCTCAAAACGAGCACAAAGGTGATGTACCGGGCACGTCTCCTTGAGACATACCGTATCAATGGAATGGATTGAAATATTGTTCATACTCATTACTTTTTTAGTTGGATAAATAATTTTTTCTTCGAAAGATTGAGAGGCTGTTATCGGCAAACAGCCAACTGGCGAACCACAGACAGCCAACTAGCCGCTATGAGAACAGTGGGCTGTTCTAGTCAGACAGCTATCGGAAAAGCCTGAGAAAGAATTTTAAGAAAGGAACTGCGAAAAACTCTTCACTCTTCACCTAACCCTCGGAAATGCCGATAAACAGAGGGGATTCGAAGGGTGAAGAGTTGTTTCTCACTCTTCACCCACTCTTCACCACTCTTCACCCATCTGCCGCTTAGCTATATATTCAGATTCTTACAAGCAGATAGGCCTGACCCTTCTTGGTATGCTTCATCTTGCACCCCAGGAGTTTGAGCGACTGGCCGATGCGAATTTTGGTACTCAGATTACTGATCAGCATCGGAAATCTTTCGTGCAGAACCTCGAAAACATCCGAACAGATAAGCCATTCGCCCGTTTCATTATCTTCAGGAACACGGAAGCAGCTCTTCAGCATCGATTCAAAATCATCTACCTTGAAGAAAGGAAGATTGCACTTCTGGATACGATCCACCTCGGCATTGGTAAACCAGTAAGGCGTCTTCTTATGGCAAAGCTCATACATAACTTGTGCATAAAGCTGGTCATAAATGATGGGTGAACCATTGTCGATATATTCACCTGCCGGAATGTGCAGACAGACGAATCGACGGCTACCCGTAGGGTCGCAGAGCGGATGCTCATCATTGGTAGTTGCCAGGAAGGAAGCATAACGCGGACGATCATCCTGACACTTGCCGAAGATAGGGCGCCCGTTCACCTTCACCTTCGAAAGCATCTGCTTCAGCTTGCCCTGCTGCGATGGTCCCATATTCGCAAACTCATCTATGTTGACAAAGAGATTATGAGTGAGCGCCATCTCGGAGTCAAACTTATTGGCAAAGTTGATGTGGTCGAGGAAATACTGGCGCAGATGATCCGGCAGCAGGCGATAGGCAAAGGTACTCTTGCCGCAACCCTGCTTGCCGATAAGCACAGGAGTGGTTTCGTTGCCATGAAACATATCCATCTGCAACCAGTGGGCGACAGCCGAACGGAGCCAGGTGGCGCACCATCCCAACTGTTCACTTGTAAGCCCCGGAATCCTGCCAAAGAGTTCAGCCACATGGTTCTTACCATCCCATTCCGGCAGGTTCTCGAGATATTCCCTGATAGGGTCAAACTCCGGAACCTCTTCAGAACGTACGAACTCCTCAATATCCTGTCGGGGCGACTTCTTGCCTCCCACACCCAACCGCTTGGCATGACGGACGACGGAATTGAAAGCCTCCGGAGTCAGCACCTTCCAGGTTGAGTCAGAAGATTCCTCCTCTTCCCCGCCGGTTTCCGGTTCCTCTTCTACGGGCTCCTCAGTTTCGTCCTCATTCTTTGAGAGAGTGAAATACTCGGTTTTACCACTTAGCACATTTCTACGGAAGAGATAATACTCATCGAGAAAACTCTCAACAAGAGAGAGTGCAGAAATTTCGTTTGTCATCTTATCTGATGACGATAAAGCTGTAACTTTGTTCATATATTAATTTTTTTAGTTAATAATAATCATCTTTTTGCCCTTATATATAATAAGGTGAAGAGTGGTGAAGAGTGGGTGAAGAGTTGTCTCTATCTCTTCACCCCCCGAAACCCCTCTGTTTATGGGCATTTCCGGGCTTCAGGTGAAGAGTGAAGAGTTTCAGCTCATTCATGGCTCAGCATTTCGCCGCTCTTTTGTTTTCGATTGCAAAGTTAATACTTCCCTTCGCCGATTCCAAATTTTCCCCGCCACCTTCCCGCTACTTTTCTGAAATCAGGGAAGAAACAAGGGGGCTACGGGGAAAAGTATGGGGAAAAAAGAGGAAAAACAGATGCATATCCTTGCATAATCCGAAAATAAATCATACTCTTGACCGGATTTCAATTGACCAGTAGCAAGCTGGGCATTGACCAGTAAGCAGTTAATCTTGTCTGCAGTATTGAAATCATAGAATTTGCCAGAAGCAGACTTATAGGTGATGCTCTTAAAAGTCAGTTCTTCGATAGCACGTAATATGGTGTCTGCACTGCAAGTGCGAAGAGTTGGATGAAGAGACAAATGTTTCATCAGGTGAGTTGTAACATCCTCAATACATGAGCCACCACAAAGATATACGCACATCAGAGAGCGTAGAATCTCGCTATATTGATAACCAAACATAGTGCATCTCAATCCCAAGGTGGAATCTATGGGTTGAGCTAAAAGAGCATCAAATTGCTCCATAATCGAAAAAATTCCCCAAAAAGGAGTGAGTTTCTCGGATTTTATTTGTACTTTTGCCATGTCATTCAGAATTTTGTTTGTTTTTATTTTGCAACACTAAGATAAGTGAAATTTCTGACATGGCAAAATCCTGAGCAACTTTTTGTTGCTCAGGGTATTATAAAAGTTAAAATTTATAGTGTTGCGGAATTAAGGGGTATGAAAAAAATATTGATTATTATAGCGGTATTATTATTTTTACAAGCCAGTGCTCAAGGGTATCGCAGTTGTGAAGATAAGCAGTTGCTTGTATCAAAATTAAGCCATATCTGTAAATATCCTATAAAGCTTCAAGCCAGTAACCAAGAGGCAATTGTTGCTATTGAATATAAAACAGATAACAAGGGAAATGTTGTCAAAAGAAAAGTTGTGGATTGCAACAATAAAAAATTCAAGAGTGCAACATTGGAGGCTTTTGATAAAGTAAAGAATATCCGAATTAATAAACTTCAACAAACAGACACCATTTATTTTCAGTATAAAATACAAGGTTCACTGACCCCGATCCATCCTCTTACAGATGTTGAAATTATTGGTTATGGAAGTTATGACATACCTATATTGATGAAATAGTTTAAGTATTCTTATAAATAATCAAAGAGTCCTGGATATTTTTATAACATCCATGACTCTTTGGTTTAAAATATATAGAGTTTCAACTGCATCTTTCTAAGCTATACATTTTACTTTTTTGTAATAATTCTAGGATCATATATTTCAGTAAAAGCCGCCTTGTTATTTTCGCCACCAAGAACAGGATCATAATATATGAATTTCCCCGCATCTGCATCAACTCCCAATAAAACAACGGCATGACTTCTATCACTCCCCAATCTACAGCAAGCTATTTTACCATTGGCTATTTCTTTTATCAGGTAAGCTTGGCTATAAGGATATGTAGCCGTAAACCAATTGTTTAATGCGGCATCCCAATCAGACGTATTTAAGGCTATTCCTGTGATGTTGCCATTTTCGTCTCTTTGAACCTTGTCTCCGAAATATCTCACAATTTCATTCTTTGAGATGTTCTCGTTAAAATGATTTCCACAATATTGTATCGCACCGATAACACATTCTCCATTTAATACTTCTCGAGTTGCTCGTGTTGTATTGAAAAGAGACTGAATAGGCTTGTCTTTATACATTTCATAAAGACATTGCAACTTTTGTTCTGTCTGTTGCTCCATTGAAGTTTTGCTATACATCACTTCTTCTGGCGAATCATTTTGGCAACTCACAACAGAAAATAGTAAGCATGCAAAAACTGTGATTTTTAATAATCTTTTAAGTTTCATATACACCATAATTATGTTAATTACTAAATCTACTTGCAAAAATAGAGCAAATCCTTGATAAAAATATATTTTATGTAAGATTTTTCTGAGGAAAAGCTATTTTTTAACGCAATAATACGATATAAGTTATGTATATGTAACTATATTCTGATATTAATTCAAAAATGAAGTCCATTTTATTTTTTCAAGATATATAATTTAGAGTCTCTTGCTTTTGGCTCATTCCCAAACGAATCTATCAGAATAATACCGCTGTCATTCTTCACCTTATAAAATATGTTGTCACTACTTGACGGATGTTCAAGCATCAAAATACTGCCGTCAATTACTTTGAAGATGCCATTCAACACTTCACAACTATCCGATTCGTTTGCAGATTTCCGCTTCAAACGATAGGTGCCATCTGCATTTAGCGTGAGTATTGTTTCAACATTAGGAGGCAATACACCGCAATATGTTCCTGCAATGGAATCCAAGTCAACACTGTTTTCTAAGACTGCCGTATATTCTTCGACTTTAACAGGATCAATATATCGGCATCATTTTGTTTCGTTTCACATAAGATATAAGATACAACAAGTGAGATAACCAAAACTGCTATAATTATCAATTTCCTCTTCATAGCTACCATAAAAGAAAAAGTGTCCGCAATGTCAAGCAAGTGGCATCACGGACACGAATGAACAGTTGAGAGTTAATGAAAAGTCAGTATTCTGCTATGTTGCTGATGCATGGACAAGTTCTTGCACTATCAAACACGATACGGAGACCGTTCGTCTTTACTTTATCGAAGCGAAGGATGCGCTTGTAGCCGATGACCGTTGTCTATTATTTCTTATTAATTTTCTTTTTAATTTCATTCGCCTCTTTAAATAGGCTATTAGCCATGCTATCCTTAATTGTTGCCATCTGTATCATTTCGTTATGGTAGCGAATTGAGTCCTCATAAATATTTACACGAGTTCTCACATTCTCAATAACTTCTTTATTAGGGCATACAGAGAAGTTCTTTTCGATGTATCGAACATTTGGGTCGTCAGATGGAAGAACCATCTTCAATGCCCGATACTTCAAGTCTGCCTCCTCCCAATCTTGGTGCTCTCGCCATTGGGTGAAATTGCCCCAAATAGAGAAGATAAGGGATAGAGCCAAGCCCCCGATGAAAAGAAGAACATACTTTGAAGTTGGTTCTAAGCGGTGGGTGACAACCTTCTTTTGAGGTGTGTAACCTATTGCGTGAAGTTTGTCCTGCACAACTTTTGATGTGTCATTCAGTTCTTGTTTCACCTGATTAATGGTATCAAACAAGAGCTTACTTCGCTGTTCCTCTTTGCTTACTTCTTTCTTGGTAAGGTCGATATAGACGCATATCGCCTCTCTTAATTTTGCTAATTTGCCAATAGTTTCCTCTTCTCTTGCGGATACAGAAAGGATGGCTTTTTCAAGTTTGCTTGTGTCAACACTTGCAGGGCTGAAAACTGTTTCCGCTCCTGCGTTCTTTGGTGAAGCAGAAAGTTCATCGACTTTCTGCTCCAATCTCTCAACTGTGCCATAGATGGCTTCCAACATTTCTTCTTTCCCTCAAATCCGCAACCTATAGGGTTTAGTGGGATTTTGCTTGCAAAGCGACAAAATTCATTTTATTGTACATATTTCTTGCACAACAGAAATGTCGCAGACACAAAATCCCCTTACCCCATAAAGCGACTTGAGGTAATACGCTGGTTTAACCAGAAAAGCATGGTCTTTAACCAAAGTCTGTCTTGAACAGGTTGGCATAAGCATTGTTGTCTGAGTAAATGTTCAATACATGCCTACGTGATGTCTTAATCCATTTCGCAGGAACAGAGATGAACTTGAAAACAAAGGTCTTGATTCTGCTGGTGGCACGCAATCCAAATTCATGGGTTTTCAATCTCTGCATAATAGCTTTGTAGAAGTTTCTGATGAGAGCTGTCATAAGCAGGAATACAGTATTCTGTGACATGAACGATTTTGGCAATCGATTCCAGCCAAAGCCATTGTTCATGTCATCGAAGATGCGTTCCTTGCCACCACGAAGATTGTAGAATTCCACGATGTCTCTTGCACTCGACTTGTAATCGTTAGTCAGTATACATCTGTAGGTATATTCGCCTTCCCAAATGTCAAGGTCTCCATCTATTCGCCTTTGTCTCTGTATGACAAGACGATACGGTTTTCCTTTCCATTTCTCAACAAGGATGGAATTCAACTCAAACTCAATACCGTTGATTTCAACAGTTTTCCATCCAGTCAAGGTAAACATGGAATCGTAGAAAGAAGAGCATCTGTTGGCACGAATATAAAAATGCCTGCAATAAGCCTCTACCATATCTACGATTTCCTCCGAACATGAGCCACCACAAAGATATACGCACATCAGAGAACGTAGAATCTCGCTATATTGATAACCAAACAATGTGCATCTCAATCCCAAGGTAGAATCTATGGTTTGAGCTAAAAGAGAATCAAATTGCTCCATAATAGAAAAAATTCCTCCAAAAGGAGTGAGTTTCTCAGATTTTATTTGTATTTTTGCCATGTCATTCAGAGTTTTATTTGTTTTAAAAAGCAACACTAAGATAAGTGAAATTTCTGATATGCCAAAATCCAGAGCAACTTATTGTTGCTCAGGTGCTTATAAAAATATTAAATTATAGTGTTGCGGAAATAAGGTTTTCTTAAAAACAAACTGCAATGAATGAAGATAAAGATGAAATAGAATTCAGCTACGAAGTCTTCGACCGACAGCTCGACAACTTCTGCCGAATGCTCAGCATTCTGGTAGATGCATGGGAAGATTACAGTCCGCAGGAACTTACCTTCGATATCCGTTCGCTCTGCACTAAAGCCACCCGGCTCTGCTATATGGCAGAGAAAGATATGGTACTGCAGCACAATGACATAGCCAAGCAGCGAAAGGAGCAGAACGAAACCCACGAAGTAAGCATCAGCATCATCGTAATGCAGAAGTTTACACCCCTGATGGCGCATATCATGGAAGACATGAAAAAGGGAAAACAGATAGAAGGAAAACGGATGAAAGTGGCGCCGCTGGATATGACCCGCATCCTGCCGAAACTCAACGATTTTTTCGAAACCGATGAACTTGGCAAAGGAAGTACTATCGACGTAAACGAAGTAACCAAACTCCAGAAAGAACTGTTACGCCAGGTAAAACCCACTCATATCCCCGGCGTAAAACCCGTAGAGCGCCTTTGGAATCTCTTCCAGCTTTACAGCATGGCATGTTATCTGATGCTCCACTTCCGCCAGCTGAGCCATTTTACCAACCTCGCCATGAGCGAAGAGCAGACCACCCGCCTCTTCGAAATGTCGCTACAGGAATATCAGGAAGAACAAAAGGGCATCAGCGACATAGACCGATACTTTACAACCCTGGAATATGACAACAACGGAAAGCAGCTCTCCGTCAGTCAATTGCTGGAAGTAAGAAAAACGCTAAAAGACGAGGTACCGGAAAATCTGCGCCTCGACTTTATGAAATATATAAGAGACACCCAACTGCTGGGCGCCCAGCTTGCCCACGTCAATTTTACAGCACAAGAATATCTCAAGCTGGTATCAGCCACCGTAAAATGGCACATCATCGAGCAGGAAATCTACGATTTGGAACATCCCGAAGGCATTCCGGAAACCCTTCCCAACGAGGTTTTCTACAAAGTAAAAGACGGCAAATACATCGACATGCAGAATCTGAAGGCTCAGATAGCCAATATGTTGAAATTTGTTACCCGCAAGAACCATTGGTTCTGCGTATGGTGTGTATTGAATCACAACTGCATGCTTCAGGACAATCAGAACTTCGAAGCCTTTGCCACCCAGATGATGACTCCCGAATGGTTTGGCGACATTGACGATTATCTCCATTTCTCGGGCGACAATCTCCGCGACTACCGCCGTTATTTCTCAGAGATAGATTATCCGCAATGGGATGAAAAGAAGTTTAAGGAAATCAAGGACCTTTACAACATGACGAAATGGTCAGACAAGCTCCTCAGCAAGTTCCAGCATCTCTGCATCACGATGAATGGTGTGTTTGATAAGAAAAGCCTCTGATTCAGGCTTGTTTTATGCATAAAAAATAGCTTTTAAATACCTGATTTACAAAATAATATTAAAAGTTCACAAGTTTGTGGTCCACAACCTTGTGAACTTTCATTTTTTTTGCTTATCTTTGCATCCGTAATCAAGCAAAAAAACAATGGAAAAGGCATTCGTATATGGTATGTCGGTTGCCGGAAACAACTTCACCGACCGAATAGAAGAAACCAAGCGCATCAAGGCAGACTTTGAGCATGGCATCAACGTCATTCTCATCTCTCCCCGACGCATGGGCAAGACTTCACTCGTCAAAAAGGTAATATCCGAAATTGATAATCCAGAGATAAAAGTGGTGTATATGGACATCTATGACTGTCGAAGCGAATATGATTTCTACAATCGCTTTGCAGAAACCATTATGAAATCTATGAGTAATAAGCTGGAACAAGTAGTAGAAAACATCAAGCAGTTCCTGGTAAGAGTTTCACCAAAAATCTCCTTTAGTCCAGATCCTACATCCGAATATTCATTATCTCTGGGAATTACACCAAAGGACTATTCCCCTGAAGAGATTCTGAATCTTCCGGAAAGAATCGCTCAGGAAAAGGGAATCCGCATGGTGGTCTGCATCGACGAATTCCAGCAAATTGGAGAATTCCCTGATACTCTTACGGTTCAGAAAAAACTGCGTGGCGCCTGGCAGCATCATCAGAATGTATCATACTGTTTCTTTGGAAGCAAGAAGCATCTGATGGAAAACATTTTCCAAAACCGACGCATGCCTTTCTATATGTTTGGCGAGATGCTGCACTTGGATTGCATTCCTACTGAATATTGGGTGCCTTTCATCTGCTCCCGATTCGAGAAATACGGAAAGAAAATATCTGAGGAATATGCTACAAGAATCTGTAAAACCGTAAAGAACTATTCTTCCTACGTGCAGCAACTAGCTTGGAACGTGATGGCAGAAACCGAGAAAGAAGTAAACGAAGAAACCTTACAAAGTGGCATCAGCGCCTTGCTGCAACAATGTCATGGTCTTTTCGTACAGCAAACCGAGGGCTTAACCACCTATCAGCTCAATTTTCTGCGCCTCCTCTGCAGTGGCGTCCACTCAGGTTTCACCGCCCAGGCTGTAGCTGAAACCTATCCGCTGGGCAGCAAATCCAATATCGACCGCATCAAGAAAGCCCTCATCGACAAGGAATTGATTACCCTGGAGAAGGACGGCATCTTCATTGCCGACTGCGTGTTCGAGCTTTGGTTTAAGAAGGAAATGATGTAAAATAAGGAAGAACGCCTTCCGAGATAATCTGCGCTAACGTGCTTTTTTTATATCATTAGCGCAGATTATCCGCGAATAATTTGCGCTAATGGGTATTTTTTTATATCTTTGCGCAGAAAATAACGAAAGATATGGAACAGAGACTGATAGGAAGAGAAGCAGAACTCAAACTGCTCAATGAATATATAAACTCCAATAGATCAGAGTTTATCGCCGTCTATGGAAGACGACGTGTAGGCAAGACTTTTCTCATCAGAAAAGCCGTAGAGGACCATTTTGCCTTCTTCATGACAGGAATGAATGGAGTTGCCAAAGGCGAACAGCTTGTCAACTTCAGCATTGCCCTGCAAAAATATACCCACTCCACCACTCTGCAGACATTCAAGAGCTGGCTGCTGGCATTCTATGCCCTATCACAATACATAGAAACACTTCCGGAAGGCAAGAAAGTAATATTCATCGATGAATTACCATGGATGGATACCGCCAAATCGGGATTCATACCTGCACTGGAAAACTTCTGGAATAGCTGGGCTGTACTGCGCAACGACATCAAACTCATCGTTTGCGGTTCCGCCACCTCCTGGATGATCAACAACCTGATTCGCAACCGTGGTGGCTTACACAACCGACTGACCCATCATCTGATTGTAAAACCATTCACCCTACACGAATGCGAAGAATACTTCAAGGCTTACCACTTCGGCTACAGCCGAAAACAGATAGCAGAATGCTATATGGTTATGGGAGGAATACCTTATTATCTGTCTATGATGGATAAATCGAAAAGTCTGGCACAGAACATCGACCAGCTGTTTTTCGCAGACAATGCAGAACTGAAAGATGAGTTCAACGATTTATACAGAGCTTTGTTTAAGAAATCAGCCGACCATATCGCCGTGGTTACTGCCCTTGCTACCAAAGGAATGGGTATGACCCGACAGGAACTGGTCAAGGCATCGGGAGGAAAAGATAACGGAGCCTTCTCTACTGTACTGGAAGAACTGGAACAATGCGGATTCATACGTCTGTATGAACCATTCTGTACAGCCAACAAGATGACTTCCGACATTCGCCAAAAACGAAACACCTTATTTCAGTTAGTAGATTTCTATACGCTCTTCTACTTCCGGTTCATCAGACACAACAAGTATCAGGATTCCTGTTTCTGGTCATCCTCCCAGAACAGTCAGCTATACCATACTTGGGCTGGCTTGTCTTTCGAGATGCTTTGTCTAAACCATATAGACAAAATCAAGCACGCCCTGGGAATTTCGGGAGTACAAACCTTGGTTTGCTCATGGAGAAGCAGCAACACAGAAAAAGGAACTCAAATAGACTTGCTGATAGACCGGAAAGATGAAACCATCAACATCTGTGAGATGAAGTTCTACAAGAGCGAATTCGAAATCAGCAAGGAATATGAGGAGAAGTTGCTGGAGAAACTGCGTATCTTCACAGAAGAGACAAAGACTTCCAAATCGCTTCTTCTCACATTGATTACTTCTTTCGGATTGAAACAGAACAAACATAGCGACATCGTACAGAAACAGATTACGATGAACGATTTGTTTATTTAATGAGACAAAGTACACCCTCAGACTCTTGGCCTGTAAATTCTCCTCACATTTAAATGCCTGATTTACAAAATAATATTAAAAGTTCACAAGTTTGTGGTCCACAACCTTGTGAACTTTGTTTTTTTTGCTTATCTTTGCATCCGTAATCAAGTAAAAAGAAACAGCAATGGAAAAGGCATTCGTATATGGTATGTCGGTTGCCGGAAACAACTTCACCGACCGAATAGAAGAAACCAAGCGCATGAAAGCAGACTTTGAGCATGGCATCAACGTCATTCTCATCTCTCCCCGACGCATGGGCAAGACTTCTCTCGTTAAAAAGGTAATAGGCGAAATAGACAACCCAAAGATTAAAGTGGTGTATATGGACATCTACGATTGCCGAAGCGAATATGATTTCTATAATCGCTTCGCAGAAGCCATTATGAAATCTATGGGTAATAAACTGGAACAAGTCGTGGAAAACATTAAGCAGTTCTTGGTAAGAGTTTCACCAAAAATCTCTTTTAGTCCGGATCCTACATCCGAATATTCTTTATCCCTGGGAATTACTCCTAAGGACTATTCCCCAGAAGATATTCTGAATCTTCCGGAAAGAATAGCTCAGGAAAAGGGAATCCGCCTGGTAGTCTGCATCGACGAATTCCAGCAAATCGGAGAGTTTCCAGATTCGTTGACGGTGCAGAAACGCTTGCGTGGTGCCTGGCAGCATCATCAGAATGTATCATACTGCTTCTTTGGAAGCAAGAAGCATCTGATGGAAAACATTTTCCAAAACCGACGCATGCCTTTCTATATGTTTGGCGAGATGCTGCACTTGGATTGCATTCCTACAGAATATTGGGTACCTTTCATCTGCTCGCGATTCGAGAAATACGGCAAGAGCATATCTAAGGATTTTGCTACAAGAATCTGTGAAACCGTAAAGAACTATTCTTCTTATGTGCAACAGTTGGCATGGAACGTGATGGCTGAGACCGAGAAAGAGGTAAACGAAGAAACCTTGCAAAGCGGCATCAGCGCCTTGCTGCAACAATGTCATGGTCTCTTCGTACAGCAAACCGAGGGCTTAACCACCTATCAGCTCAACTTTCTGCGCCTCCTCTGCAGTGGCGTTCACTCCGGCTTCACCGCCCAGGCAGTAGCAGAAACCTATCCGCTGGGCAGCAAATCCAACATCGACCGCATCAAGAAAGCCCTCATCGACAAGGAATTGATCACCCTGGAGAAGGATGGCATCTTCATCGCCGACTGCGTGTTCGAGCTTTGGTTTAAGAGAGAAATGATGTAAAAAGAATAAGGATATGAATCAGAATAAGAAGATGGGCGAATCAATGTATCAGCGTTTGAATGTGGTACAAATTGAAAAGCAGAAGCAGTTGGATGAAAAACTGCTTAAGCATGATTTCAGCTGCAAAGAGAGATATACTCAGGCGTATGCCTCGGCTAAGAGAATGGCCGAAAACTACGCATCGGTTGAAAATGCTCTCGTGGTATTAAGCAACATGATGCTTGATGTATGTTACATCTGCTATGGCAGACTGGGACGAGCCATGGGACTTGGTGAGACCAATGAAGAGGTGGATTCCATCTGGGAGAAGAAGGTGCTCGACCATGTTCACCCCGATGATGTCACAGAAAAAATCACACGCGAGCTTCAATTTCATTCGTTCATCATGCAGCAGCCCATAAACCAGCGTCCGAACTACTATATGCAGCATCTGGTGCGCATTGAGACAAGCCAAGGCAATTATCTTACGCTCCGCCACAGAATCTTCTATCTGGATTACGACGATTCGGGCAACCTGCTGCTGACGCTTTGCCTTTATAATGTAATCAAAGAGAATGCTGGCCCGACGGGAATTATCTGTTCGATGGACGACACGCTGGTCAAAGAGTCGAACATCATAATGCACGGCTTGCTCACTGGCCGTGAGTGTGAAATACTAGAGCTAATACGCCAGGGATTAGCCAGCAAGCAGATAGCTGACCAGCTGTGTATCAGTGCAAATACTGTGAATAATCACAGACAGAATATTATGCACAAGTTACATTGCAAAAACACAACCGAGGCTATAGATGTGGCCCGAAGATTAGGGCTCCTACCACAAAAATGATGAAAAATCACTATTGCGAAAGGTGAGAAAAAAACGTACCTTTGCACCCGGATTATGACGACTGTAGAAATACGGACGGATGCAATATAGTATAAACTAACATATTAATAAGATTATGAGACGCTTTTTTCTCTCTCTTGCTATCTGTATGATGGCATTAACTTTTTCGGTAAATTCAGTAGCTGCAGACAACTTTTCATGGCGTGGCGCTACGGTGTATTTCCTTGTCACAGACCGCTTTGCCAATGGCGAAACATCAAACGATGTAAATTATGGTCGCAAGGTCGATTATGGTAGCGAACAGATGAATGCAGCTACATTTCATGGTGGCGACCTAAAGGGTATTCTGCAAAAGGCGCGTGAGGGGTATTTCACCCAGATGGGCATCGATGTGTTATGGATGACCGATGTATATGAACAGCTGCATGGATGGATAGCAGGTTCGGGCAAAATCAACGATTTTCCTCACTACGGCTATCACGGATATTATCCGCTTGACTATACCCAGATGGATAAAAACTATGGCACAATCGAAGAGATGCGAGAACTGGTGAATACCCTTCACGCTCAGGGCATCCGTGTGATGCTAGGTGCTAATTTGAACGATCCAGGCTGCCCTACCTATCTCGATGCTGTACAATGTGGCTATGCCGATGCCTTTGGTATGAACGAAAAGCAGGCTGTAGAACACCGACGTGACCTGGATTACATTAAATGGTATGGGGAGTGTGCCAACTGGAAAGACTGGTGGACCCGCCAATGGATCAGAATGAATGACGAGGGCTGGGACCAGACCGATCCGCTTACCATGTCGCTCTACGATCTGCCAGATGTAAAGACCGAGAAGACCGAAAGCGTGAAGATTCCTAATTTTCTGAAGAAAAAATGGAAGCGCGAGGGTAAGAGCAACGATGCGTGGGTCAACCCATCGGCTCGCAAACTGCGTAAAGACCACAAATGGGCTCCATCAGATTACATGGTGGCTTGGATTGCCTCGTGGGTTGAGGAGTTTGGAATCGATGGCTTCCGATGCGACATTGTGGAGTATTCACATATACCTCGCTGGCGTCAGCTCTATGATGCTTGCAATGTGGCTTTGGGCAAATGGCGTAAGGCTCACCCCGAGGATCCTGCAGCCAAATGGACAGACAAAATCTATTTTACAGGAGATTTCGACTACGCATCTATCGACTATAAGAAAGATTATGCCGAAGCTGGCTTCCAGAGCATGGTGAATTTCTATTTTCCGAAACATGGCGACCTCGACAACATCGTCTATACATGGCAGCAGTATGCAGATAGCCTGTCGGCTCACGTTGACTGGCATCCGTTCAGTTATCTAAACAATTCGTACAACCGAGAGACCGACATGACCAACATCATAGATTGTGCCACCACATTATTGCTGACTCCGGGTGTGGCTCAGGTATTCTATGGAGATGAAACTCGTCGTGGTCTGAGTGATGCCCAATTCAACGTGGATAGCAATCAGGCTTTCCGTAGCGATATGAACTGGAATAGCATTGATGAGGAGGTGTTCAAGCACTTCCATCGTCTGGGCACCATCCGAAAGCAGCACCCAACCATTGCTACCGGAAGACAGGCTACCATAGATGTGCACACCTGTGCGCGTTTAGGCGAAGAAACGGTGGTGATACGTGTAAAACCAAATCCGAATCGAGGTATCAATGTGAGTGGATATTTTTCCGATGGTACAGAAGTTACTGATCTTTATACAGGATTAAAGTCCGTTGTGAAGGATGGTAAGGTATCGTTCCCAAAATATCAGAATCATGTTGCCGTGATTGTGAAATAACTCTTTTAGAAATAGATAAAATATGGAAAAGAAACAGATTGTCTTTATTGACTACATCCGCGTCGTGGCCTGCTTTCTGGTCATGCTTGTTCATGCCAGCGAGAACTTCTATGCTGCCGATGCCTCAGGATTGGCAGGCAATGTATCGATGCTGGCCAACGAGAGCAATCGCTTCTGGGTCTCGTTCTACGACGGAGCCTTAGGTCGCATCTGCGTGCCTCTGTTTATGGTGGTAAGTGCTTTTTTACTCGTGCCTATGAAGGAGGGCTTGACGATGCATGCATTTTACAAACGGAGATTCATGCGCATCCTGCCACCATTCATAGTCTTTCAGCTTCTATATACTTTCATCCCCGCCATGCTTGGTCAATGGACATGGGATGAGGCCTTGCACGGTCTGTGGATGTTGCCATTCAATTTCTCACCTATGGCAGGACACCTGTGGTTTATGTATCCACTCATCTCACTCTACCTCATCATTCCTGTCGTCTCGCCCTGGTTGGAAAAATCAACAGCCAAAGAGGAACTTACCTTCATAGGTATTTTCATTCTCTCAACCTTCATCCCATGGCTTCACACATTTATCACCCCCGAGCTTTGGGGCGAATGTTTCTGGAATAGATTTACAATGCTCTGGTATTGCTCGGGCTACCTGGGTTATCTGGTGCTGGCGCATTACATCCGAAAGCACCTTACCTGGAATCGGGCTAAGAAAATGAAGATAGGCCTGACCTGTCTTGTCATAGGTGCAGCCTTTACAGGTTGGTCATTCTGGTGGAAGGGCACTCCTAACCAGCTCATAGAGACGCCTCTACTTGAATGGTCGTGGGAATTCTGTACGCCCAACGTGCTACTGGCCACCTTTGGCGCCTTCCTGATGTTCACCTGCATTGAGCAGAAAGAAGCACCCCGATGGATTACTGGCATTTCCCGCCTCTCATTCAGCATGTATCTGATGCATATGTTCTTTCTGGCTCCTATTGCCAGTTTCTTTGTGAATGGCAACCAGGCAGAGCCGCTCATACCTGTTTGGGCAGCTATCCCCAGCATAGCTCTGCTTACCTATCTGTGCTGCGTGATTACCAGCAAGGTGCTATCATTGTTACCCGGAAACAAGTATTTTGGCATCTAAAAGATTATATTATCATTTAAAACTTATCTTTCATACCGTTAGCGCAAATTATTCGCGGATAATCTGCGCTAACGGTATGAAAAAAGCACGTTAGCGCTGATTATCTGCATACTATACCTATAATCATTATCCGAATATTGCAGATATAGAATATAAAGGATAATTGGCAAGCCAATCCTGCTCCCTGTAAGGTGACATGGATAGGCGCATACCTTTCAATCCCTGATTGCGCTCTACAAACACCCTCAGACTCTTAGCCTGCAAATTCTCCTCAGCCTTTACTTCTATCGGAATGATTCTTTCTTCATCCTGCACCAGGAAATCTATTTCACCACGTGAATTTTCTGCCGACCAATAATAGATAGACAAGGAAGATTTCTCCTTAAGCTGCTGCAGGACATACTGCTCTGTCAGCGCCCCCTTAAAATCTGAAAACAGCACATTTCCTTCCAGCAAGCTTTGGGCAGGAATATTGCTCATGGCTCCCATCAGTCCCACATCAGACAGGAATAACTTGAAAGCAGAAAAATCCTCGTATGCAGCCAATGGCAACAGGGCTTTCTTACAGCGGTTTACCTTATAGATCAACCCTGCATCTTTCAGCCATTCGATAGCGAGCTCAAAATCCTTTGCTCTGGCTCCTTCCTTTACGGCACCATAGATGAATTTCTTGTTTTCCTTGGCAAGCTGGGATGGGATGGATTTCCATACCATTCGGATACGTGGAACTTCTATGGCCGGAGCATGTTTGGAAAAATCACGCTCATACGCTTCAAGGATTCCTTTTTGAATGCTTCTGACTTCAGACAGATTTCCCTCGCTGGCAAAAGACTGTACTACAGCCGGCATTCCCCCGACCAGATAATACTGTCGCAGGCATTCCTCAAATTTATTCCGGAACATGGTTATCATATTCCAATCCTTTGACATCAGCAGTTCTACCATACGGCTTTCACCGATTGCATCCAGGAATTCAAAGAATGTAAGGGGATATAAATGCATGAAATCTACCTTACCTACAGGAAAAGAGTCATTCTGATGCATCGCAATTCCGAGCAATGAACCTGCAGCTACGACATGATATTGAGGTGCTTTTTCTGCAAAATACTTTAATGCGGTGATACCCCTGGGTGCTTCTTGTATCTCATCAAGGATAATAAGCGTATTTTCATCAATAGAAACTCCTGTACTCCATTGTATGCTATTGATAATACGGGGAATATCAAAGTCATGTGCAAAAACTTCCCGGAGCATTTCATTGTCTTCGAAGTTTACATACGCACTACGGGTATAGGCCTCTTTGGCAAATTCCTGCATCAGCCAGGTTTTGCCAACCTGGCGGGCTCCAAGCATAATCAACGGCTTTCGGTCGTTGCTTGCTTTCCATTGATAGAGGTATTTGATGGCATTTCTCTTCATAACTATCTGATTATTTGATATTTCTGAATGCAAAGATACATTTTTTATTTCAAAGAGCACAAAAAGTCGTCCTTAAAAATGTATAAAACAACAAAAAGTCGTCCTTAAAAGTGTAGAAAATCACAAAAAGTCGTCCTTAAAAATGTATTTTGATAAAGTATATCAAACATATAAACAGAATGTTTTTTCCATAACCAATCTCTATATCGACCTTTACTACATCCCCACTTACTCTTCCATATCGAAAAAAATATAATTTTTATTCAATACAACGATTATATTGAATATTTTTATTACCTTTGCGATGTAGAATAGGAAGAGCCGACAGGCTCCTAACCACATACCGGTGAAGAGTGAAGAGTTTCTGGCTCTTCGCCGTAATAAAAAATATAAGGAATAATGGACATTAAAGGTATTTATCATGCTGACGCCAATCGCTATAGCGATGCAGAAGCGCTCTACAAGAGATGCGGCAAGAGTGGTATCTTGCTGCCTAAAATAAGTTTGGGATTCTGGCACAACTTCGGAGAGGTAGATTCTTACGAAAGAAGTCGTGCCATCACTCACTATGCCTTCGACCATGGTATTACCCACTTCGACCTGGCTAACAACTATGGACCTCCATACGGAAGTGCGGAAGAAACGATGGGCAGACTGATGAAAGATGATTTCAAACCCTATCGCGATGAACTCTTTATCTCAACCAAAGCAGGTTATGATATGTGGGAAGGTCCTTACGGAAACTGGGGTTCCCGTAAGTATCTGATGGCCAGTCTGAATCAGAGTCTCAAGAGAATGAATCTCGAGTATGTTGACCTCTTTTACAGCCACCGCTACGATCCGAGCACACCGCTCGAAGAAACTCTTCAAGCCATGGTAGACATCGTGAAGCAAGGCAAAGCTCTTTATCTCGGCATCAGCCGCTGGCCACTGGAAGCCCTGAAGTTTGCTGACCAATATCTGAAGGAACGCGACTGTCCGCTGCTCATTTTTCAGGACAGACTCAACATGCTCGACCATGCGCCACAAGAGAATGGAACCTTAGATTATTGCGCAGAAAACGGCATCGGTTTCATCTCGTTCTCACCTCTGGCACAGGGACTTCTCACCGACCGATATCTCAACGGAATACCGGCAGACAGCCGTATGGCAAAAGAGCATTTTCTGAAACACTCTGCTCTAACTCCAGAACTGCTGGAACAGCTCAAGAAATGGAACGCAGAAGCAGGAGAAAGAGACGAAACACTCGCCGAAATGGCACTTGCCTGGATATTGCAGCAGAAAGGTGTAACCAGCGTATTGGTAGGAGCCAGCTCTACCGCCCAGCTGGAAAAGAACATGAAGTGTGTGCATGCTAAGACATTAAATTCATAAAAAACTTGCATTTTATTTTGTTATGTGCCAAAATAAATGTAATTTTGCACCTTGAATAGGGGTATACCTTATTATATTTAAGAAAAGAAACATAATTATTAGATAAAACAATGGAATACAACTTCAGAGAAATCGAGAAGAAATGGCACCAAAAATGGGTCGAGAACAAGACCTACAAGGTGACAGAGGATGAAAACAAGAAGAAATTCTATGTACTCAACATGTTCCCTTATCCATCAGGAGCAGGTTTGCACGTAGGTCACCCACTTGGTTATATCGCTAGCGATATCTATGCACGCTACAAGCGTTTGAACGGATTTAACGTACTGAACCCTATGGGTTACGATGCTTACGGATTGCCTGCAGAGCAGTATGCTATCCAGACTGGTCAGCACCCAGAGGTTACTACCGTAGCCAACATCAACCGCTATCGTGAGCAGCTCGACAAAATCGGCTTCTCTTTCGACTGGGACCGCGAGGTTCGTACCTGCGACCCTAAGTATTACCATTGGACTCAGTGGGCTTTCCAGAAGATGTTCAACTCATTCTTCTGCAACGGCTGCCAGAAGGCTCAGCCTATCGAAAAGCTCATCAAGCGCTTCGAGGAGAAGGGTTCTGCTGACTTGAACGTGGCTCAGAACGAGCAGATTGACTTCACAGCCGAGGAGTGGAACAGCTACGACGACGTGAAGAAGCAGCAGATTCTGATGAACTACCGCATCGCTTACCTCGGTGAGACGATGGTAAACTGGTGCCCAGGTCTGGGTACTGTGCTTGCCAACGACGAGGTAGTAAA
Organism: Segatella copri; assembly: GCF_026015465.1. Lineage (GTDB taxonomy): Bacteria > Bacteroidota > Bacteroidia > Bacteroidales > Bacteroidaceae > Prevotella > Prevotella copri_E. Next base: position 1,463,434 of record NZ_JAPDUQ010000001.1, on the reverse strand, counting down.
CGGCGTAAGTGAGCGTGGCGGTTATCCGGTAATCCAGAAGAAGATGCAGCAGTGGTGCCTGAGAACATCTGCTTACTCTCAGCGATTGCTCGACGGTTTGGAGACCATCCAGTGGAGCGACAGTATCAAGGAAACCCAGAAAAACTGGATTGGCCGTTCTGAGGGTACAGAGGTAGTATTCTCTGTAAAGGACAGCGACGTGAAGTTCACCATCTTCACCACCCGTGCCGATACTATGTTTGGTGTTACCTTCATGGTTCTGGCTCCAGAGAGCGAATATGTTCAGCAGGTAACTACTGCCGAGCAGAAGGAAGAGGTGGAGAAATATCTCGACTACGTGAAGAAGCGTACCGAGTTGGACCGTATGGCTAACCACAGCGTAACCGGTGTATTCTCAGGAAGTTATGCCATCAATCCATTCACTGACGAGGCAATTCCAGTATGGATTTCAGAATATGTATTGGCTGGATATGGTACAGGTGCCATCATGGCTGTGCCAGCTCACGATAGCCGTGACTACGCCTTTGCCAAGCACTTCAACCTGCCTATCATTCCTCTTATCGAGGGTGCTGATGTTTCAGAGGAGAGCTTCGATGCCAAGGAAGGTATCGTAACCAACTCACCTGTAGCAGGCAAGAGCAGCATGGATGGCTTCTCTCTGAACGGACTCACCGTGAAGGAGGCTATCGCAGCTACCAAGAAGTTTGTTACCGAGAAGGGCATCGGCCGAGTAAAGGTAAACTATCGTCTACGCGACGCCATCTTCTCCCGTCAGCGCTACTGGGGCGAGCCATTCCCTGTATATTACAAGGACGGAATGCCACAGATGGTTCCAGAGGAGTGCCTGCCACTCGAATTGCCTGAGATTGAGACCTATAAGCCAACAGAAACTGGCGAGCCACCATTGGGTCGCGCTAAGAAGTGGGCTTGGGATGCCGAGAAGAAAATGGTGGTTGACAAGAGCCTCGTAGACAACAAGACCGTATTCCCACTGGAACTCAACACCATGCCAGGTTTTGCAGGTTCATCTGCTTACTACCTGCGCTACATGGATCCTCACAACGATGAGGCACTCGTAAGCAAGGAGGCTGATGAGTACTGGCAGAACGTGGACCTCTACGTAGGCGGTTGCGAGCATGCTACCGGTCACTTGATTTACTCCCGTTTCTGGAACAAGTTCCTGTTCGACCTCGGCGTAAGCTGCAAGGAAGAGCCATTCCAGAAGCTGGTGAACCAGGGCATGATTCAGGGCCGTTCTAACTTCGTTTACCGCATCAACAGCGATGACCACGACAAGGCTCCTGTATTCGTAAGTTTGAATCTGAAGAAGGATTACGACGTAACTCCTATCCACGTAGATGTAAACATCGTAAGCAACGATGTTTTGGATATCGAGGCATTCAAGGCTTGGCGCCCTGAGTATCAGAACGCTGAGTTCATCCTGGAGGATGGCAAGTACATCTGCGGATGGGCTATCGAGAAGATGTCTAAGAGTATGTTCAACGTGGTAAATCCAGATATGATTGTCGAGAAGTATGGTGCTGATACCCTGCGTCTCTACGAAATGTTCCTGGGTCCTGTAGAGGCAAGCAAGCCTTGGGATACCAATGGTATCGACGGTTGTCACCGCTTCCTGAAGAAGTTCTGGGGTCTGTTCTACGAGAACCGCACCGACAACTTCCTTCCTTCAGCCGACGAGGCAGCGAAGCCAGAGAGCCTGAAGAGCGTTCACAAGCTCATCAAGAAGGTAAGCGAGGATATCGAGAAGTTCTCTTACAACACATCTATCTCAGCCTTCATGATTGCCGTGAACGAACTCGGTCAGCAGAAGTGCCGCAACAAGGAACTCCTGACAGATCTCGTCATCCTCATCGCTCCATTCGCTCCACACATCGCAGAAGAGTTGTGGGCAGCACTTGGCGAGCAGGGCAGCGTTTGCGATGCAGCATGGCCTAAGTATGATGAGCAGTATCTGAAGGAGAACGACATGCAGCTCACCATTTCCTTCAACGGTAAAGCTCGTTTCCAGATGACTTTCCCTGTGGATACTCCTAACGAGGAAATCCAGAAGCAGGTATTGGCAGACGAGAAGAGCCAGAAGTATTTGGAGGGATTCAACGTATTGAAGGTAATCATCGTACCGAAGAAGATCGTCAACGTTGTGTTGAAAAAGTAATTTACTGATAATATACAGAAGGTCGTCTCATCTAAAAATGGGCGACCTTCTGTGCTTTAAAATACAAGGAAAATATTATGCAAATAGCAATCAGTCAAACAATTAAGAATGAGTGCAAGGATTATTTCTACATTACCCTTGGACTCTTGCTTTACACATTTGGATGGACCATCTTTCTGCTTCCATACCAGATAGTAACGGGTGGCGTAACGGGTATCGCAGCCGTGATTTACTACGGCACGGGGATACCTATCTATTTGTCTTATTTTCTCATCAATGCAGCCTTGCTGCTTGCCGCGCTGAAGATTCTGGGATTCAAATTCATGGTGAAGACCATCTATGCCATCATCATGCTCTCCCTATTCCTGGCTCTGGCGCAAGACTGGATGATAGGTGAAGATGGCAAGATGGTGCAGATATTGGGAGAGGGACAGGACTTCATGTCGCTCATCATCGGCTGTCTGTTTACGGGTTTATCACTCGCCATCGTCTTTCTGCATAATGGAAGTACAGGTGGAACGGATATCATTGCTGCCATCGTCAACAAATATCACAACATCTCGCTGGGCCGTGTGCTTATCTTCGTGGATCTCCTTATCGTGGGCAGTTCATTCTTCGTCTTCAATGCAAAACCAGAGTTTACCACGATAGACGCTGTTAGAAAGGTAGTATTCGGTCTCTGTACGATGGTGATAGAAAACCTGGTACTCGACTATGTGATGAATGCCAAGCGAGAAAGTGTGCAGTTTATGATATTCAGCAAGAAATATCAGGAGATAGCCAATGCCATCGGTATGCAGATGGATCATGGCGTAACCATTCTCGATGGCCATGGCTGGTACACGGGCAACGAGATGAAGGTGCTCTGTATCCTGGCAAAGAAGAACGAGAGCGTCACCATCTTCCGTATCGTCAAGATTATCGACCCGAATGCCTTTGTAAGTCAGAGTGCTGTCATCGGTGTGTATGGCGAGGGATTTGATGAAATGAAGGTGAAAATCAAAGATAAAGACATTAAAACAATTAAAAGTTAAAAGTTTATAGCGGCTTCGCCGTATAGCAAGAAGCACTATTGCAAGAATACCCTATAAACTATTAACTATAAATTATAAACTTATGAAAAGGATAGTTTTTGCAACAAATAACCAGCATAAACTCCAGGAGATTCGCGACATCCTGGGCAGCAGCTACGAGGTAGTATCGCTGAAGGAGATAGGATGCGATGTGGATATTCCAGAAACAGGCAACACTTTGGAAGAGAATGCCTTGCAGAAGGCGCAGTATGTTTATGACCATTACCACGTAAGTTGCTTTGCCGATGATACCGGTCTGGAGGTAGAGGCACTTGATGGTGCCCCTGGCGTTCACAGTGCCCGCTATGCTGAGGGTACCGACCACGACAGTGAGGCTAACATGGCTAAGCTGTTGAGAGAACTGGATGGTAAAGAAAACCGCCAAGCCCGCTTCCGCACCGTTATCTGCTACATCGAAAAGCAGAATGTATGTCCTTGCGGCTGCACCAACATCAAGAAAATTCACCAGTTCGAGGGTATCGTAAACGGCCATATCGCCACCGAGAAGCATGGTACCGAAGGCTTCGGCTACGACCCAATCTTCGTTCCGGAAGGATATGACCAGAGTTTTGCTGAGCTGGGTGAGGAAATCAAGAACGGCATCAGTCACAGAGCCAGAGCCGTGAAGAAACTCGTGGAATATCTGAAGAAATAATATGATCAATTCTCTTTCGATACTAATCCCTACATATAATAATGTATGCCTTGAGCTTGTAAAGTCCTTACAAGCTCAAGCCGCTGCATTGCCCGATTTCGAGTACGAAATCCTGGTGGCAGACGATGGCAGCACCGACCGCCTCACCATCTATGAAAACCGCGAGATACGCTCGCTACCCTACTGCCGCTATATCGAAAGAGAAAAGAACGTGGGCAGGGCTGCCATCCGCAACTTTCTGGCAGAAGAAGCCCTGCATCCCTGGTTGCTGTTCATAGATAGCAATATGCAAGTAATTCATCCTCAATATCTTACCACATACCTGCAATCAGAAGAAAGCGACGTTATCTATGGTGGATACCAGATTAAGCGAAACGATGAGAAATACCAACACAATCTGCGCTACATCTTTGAGTGCATCGGTACCCAGAATGCTGACTACAAGCAGCGCCAAGCCAATCCATACGGAGATTTCCATACCTCCAACTTTATGGTAAGGCAAGACATTATGCTGCAATATCCACTGGATGAGCGATTTATCACTTATGGCTACGAAGACGTGCTATGGGGAAAAACGCTCCAAGAAAACCAAATCAAGATATTGCATATAGACAATACATTGGGATATGAGAATTTCATCGGCAACATGAGTTTCCTCTATAAGACAGAAGAGAGCCTGCGCACCCTCAACCAGTTTAAGGAAGAACTGCAGGGCTACTCCAAAGTACTGGATTATGCCCTGAAAATGAAACGCTGGCATCTCTATCCATTCTGCCAAAAACTATATCCCCTGCTCAGTTTGCCAATAAAAGCTAGGCTCACAGGCAATAAACCCAGCATTTTCTGGTTTAATATATATAAGTTATTATACTATATACATTTAGACAGAAACATATAAAAACGTAGCATAACCCAATATGAACAAGAAGATATCAGTCATCATCATAGCGCTGCTGCTTCAGGTAGTACAACTGCAAGCAGCCATAGGCGACTGGAAAGCCTACATGGCGTACCACGACGTACAGGAGATAGAACTAGCCGGAAACCTGGTATTTGTCCAGGCTTCCAACAACCTATATGTCTACAATCAGAACGACCAGAGCATCCAGACATTCAGCAAGATAGACTATCTGAGCGATTGCGACATCGAGCACATCGCCTACTGCCAAGCTGCCCATCGCCTGCTCATCCTCTATAGCAACTCCAACATCGACCTCATGAACACGAGTAATTATGAGGTTACCAATCTGGCAGATTACTATAATGCCTCTACCACAGGCGACAAGACCATCTATGATATCTATGTAAACGGCAAATATGCCTACATGAGCAATGGTTTCGGCATCGTAAAAGTAAACGTGGCAGATGGAGAAATCAGCGATACATACAACTTAGGCTTCAAGGTAAACTGGTGCGAAATCAAGGATAATTGCATCTATGCCTATAGCCAAACAGATGGTCAATATCGCGCTCCCCTCTCAGTTAACTTGCTCGATAAGAACAACTGGAGCAAGGTGGGAGGCTATGCTGCAAAACAGCAAGCAGACAAGAGCGAACTCAAGCAGATGGTAAGCACGCTGAATCCTGGAGGACCAAAGTATAACTATTTTGGCTTCATGAAGTTTGCCAACAATCAACTGTATACTTGTGATGGTGGATTTGCAGTAGGCATCTCTAGAAAAGGCTGTATCCAGATGCTAAAGAATGAAGAATGGAACATCTATCCAGACGACAACATAAGCTCTAAGACAAATGTAACTTATGAAAATTTGGAATGTCTGGACTATGACCCTACTGATACAAGTCATATCTTTGTAGGAGGCAGAAATGGTCTCTACGAATACAAAAATGGAAACTTCGAAAACTATTATAACTACGAGAACTCTCCAATAGAAAGATATAATAACAGAAGCAAAGAATACGAGCTCATAACGGGAGTGAAATTTGACAAAGAGGGCAATCTTTGGATGCTGAATAGTCAAGCTCCGACTCAATCGCTTATAGAATTTACTAAAGATAAGCAATGGATAAGCCATCAGCTACCCGACTTGATGAAACTTGACGATGCAGGTTTTACCAATAAGAGTCTTGGCTTATTGGGAAATATGCTGATTGATAGCAGAGGCCTCTTATGGTTTGTCAATAACCACTGGATTGTACCTTCTCTCTATTGTTATCAGTTTTCTGAAGACTATTCGGAAGAAAGACTTAACGCTTTCACTAGTTTTGTAAATGAAGATGGAACAGAAGTATCAGTAGGTGCTGTGAGATGCGCAGCAGAAGACAAGGATGGCAATATCTGGATAGGCACCAGTGCTGGTCCTTTATTATTAGATCCTAACCAGATAACAGCATCTGCACCAACATTTACCCAAGTGAAAGTACCTAGAAATGATGGCACTAACTATGCAGACTATCTGCTGAGTGGAATAGACGTTTCTTGTATAGCTGTAGATGGAGCCAACCGCAAATGGTTTGGTACCAAAAAAAATGGCATATATCTTATCAGTGAGGATAATCTATCAGAAATACATCATTTCACCACACTTAATAGTCCTCTGCTTTCCAACGGAATAGAATCTATCGCCATCAATGAAAAAACGGGCGAAGTATTTATTGGAACAGACAAAGGTCTATGCTCATATATGTCTGACTCCAGTACTCCAAACGAAAGCATGACTTCTGATAATGTGTGGGCTTATCCTAATCCTGTAAAACCTGACTACACAGGACTTATAACCATAGTAGGACTGAGCCAAAACGCCGATGTCAAGATACTTACTTCGAATGGTAGGATAGTAAATGAAGGCAAGAGTAATGGCGGTACATACACCTGGAATGGTTGTGATGCTAATGGGAAAAAAGTAGCCAGTGGCATATATATGGTTGCTACTGCCACTAATGATGTAGAAAAAGGCACTGTCTGCAAAATAGCTATTATAAAGTAATAATGAGACAACTGACGTATGTAAGTTATATAAAAATATGGGCAATGATAATCGTGGTATTTTATCATTGCCTTTGCGGCTATAGCAATATATGGGGGGAAGAATATTCTTGGCAAACAGTACCCACATGGTATCATCTATCCCATATATTGGTATATTTCCACATACCCATTTTTACCCTAATGAGTGCATATTTATACGGACATTTAAGTTGCTCAGGCAGATACCAAAGTTCGTGTTCCTTTATCTGTAAAAAGACAAAACGCCTCCTTATACCATATATCGTGTGGGGCTTACTCATCTGTATCATTCAAAAATGGGACTTGACATATTTACTATGTGGAATATCACATCTATGGTACTTATTCTTTTTATTTGAAGCCTTTATCATATTCCATTTCATCAATAAAATTCCTCATTGGAGCAAATACATTTTACTTATATCCTTATATTCAGCGTGTTGTATTATCAACTATTATAATCCGACTCCCTTTATGGGAATAGGTTATTTTGTTAGATATATGCCCTATTTCATCATAGGCTATTATATATACTTCATCTTAGAAAGAGACATCATAAAGAAAAAGGTTGCTTCTTATACAGCAATCGCATGCTCACTTCTATTTGCACTAGAGTATGTATTAGACAACAACAAATTCATACTCGCAGGATTGAGCCTCCTCCTCATTATCTGCATCACCATCCTAAGCAAACAAAATGAAACACAGCTGGTAGGCAGAAAAAGAATATTAAAACTGGATAAATATGCGATGGGTATATATATCATACACCATATCATCATACTGGAGACCAATAGTTCCACCCTAGGACAGCAATCTATGGAGCATTACATCCTTTATCCCATCGTGCTATTCATTATGAGCCTTGGCATATCTTGGTTCATCACATACATCTTGCAAAAGTCAAAACTTGGAAATATTATAATCGGCTCTTAATAATTCACATAACAATGTATAATAACAAAAGATTCATAACATTTATCATCATAAGCGCACCAATCATCTTATTGGGAATTTTGCAGATATTACCAACATTTGATGATTGGACAACTTTGTCGGCTCCCAACAGAGATCCAAATTTCCTACAATATTTTCTTCCTTATGGAATGACTTGGCGACCAGGAGATGCCCTCATTGGCTATGTCAATGGATTAAGCCCCAAGTTTTTTCCTACCTTGAATCATATCCTTGTATTCACCTCACATATAGGAAGTATGATTATGGTATATCTTATCATACAAAAGCTAGGATTTAAGCCAATATCCAGAAATATCGCCACCATATTTTTCTATATATCCCCCTGTGTACTAGGAAATATCCTTAGTTGCGATGCTACCAACCAAAGTTTTGCACATTTCTTTGGAATCCTATCTGTATATCTATATTTAAGTATCAACAACAAATATAAATATATAGCATGGACCATTTGCGTCTATCTATCAGCAGCCTTCAAGGACAATGGCATAGCCTGGGCCATTATTCCCCCTATCGTAAGCTTTGCCTTCCTAAAAATAGAGAAAGAAACATTAAGGGAAGACTTGATGATAGGCTTAGCCATTGCCATCATATATGGCGTGATAAGACTCACCATTCCCCATAACCTATTTATCAATGCCAGCTATGCTGATGATATAGTCAGCCTACACAGCCGTATTAAAGGATTTGTTACTTGGATAGGATATACATGGTTTTCTGCTGATTATATATGCATTGTACATCAGCCTAGCAGAAATCTTCTTGTGGCAACATTAACTCTATTCCTGTCTCTTCCACTTATGATAATATTGTGGAAAAACAAAAATATATGGCAAGGTAAGACCATCTTTTGCTTATTGGCAGCTTTCACTCTAGTAGTATCTCCTAATCTACTCATCAGCATGACCATCATGAACGCTTATGGCTCACTGGGCATAGCTGCTATTATTATGGCCTACTTAATAGAGAAAAGTCAGTTATCAAAGAAAAAGATATCTACCTTATTATATTTATATATTTTATCTGCAGCCATTGTAGATATTCACCATTGGTATAACGCATGGCAAACTTCTCTTCCTGAAAAGAGCATATCACAAGCCATCGTTCAAAAGACAGGAAAACCTGTGGATAAAGCATACTGCATATTGATAAAAGATGATTATCCCAAGTACTCATCCTTCTGCGTACCAAAAGATGAAACTATAGGTTGGGGAAGGTCTATTTGGCATGCCACAGGATACAAATGGCCCCAATACGTAAACGATACTACCATCGACAGAACTCATAAGGCTAAAGAAATAGCTTATAGTATAGCCAACCATAAAATAAAACATGGCTATAAAGCTGTTTGGATAGTAAACAAAGAAGAAGTAACAGTCATTAAATAATCATAAATTAAAAACATCATTATGAAAAGAATAATTAGTCTCTATACATTCTGCATGCTGACTATAACAATGCATGCCCAATTTATGGTGAATGGACACCAAGCAGTATATGACGCATCAACCAATACTTATCTCATCAGTATTGGGGAAAAAAGTTTTCAAACTGACTTTCAATCAGATATTACTCTAGAAAAAGATTCTCTCTGGACAGAAATATCTATTGATAATATTCCTGTGAATGACAGTTACACCTTTAAGAATATAGAAGGTGGCAAGAAATATTCACTGAATGGTAAAAGAAATGAAGTTACCTTTAGTTCATATATTACCTTTACATCTCTCCCTATCATCAACTTAGCGGGAGATTTTGGATATGATTATGCCAATGGTAGCATAGAAATCATGCTGCCCACATCAGCAAATAGTGAACATTCTCTCATCAAAGCAAAATGGAGAGGAGGATCCACAAACTATTATGACAGACATAAAAGAAACTATAAAATTAAGACATTAAACGAAAAAGGAAAAAGCAAGGATATATCATTCCTTGGACTAAGAGAAGACAACAACTGGATTTTAGATGCAGGACAAATAGACTTGTTCAGGCTGAGAAACAGAATAGCTACCGAGATATGGCAAGATATGAGCACCAAGCCTTATTATGCAGACAAGGAACCAAAGGCACAAAGTGCGGTTAATGGAAAAGTAGTAGAGGTGATTCTCAACCATCAATATGCAGGAATCTATTCGCTGACAGAAGCTATGGACAGAAAGCAAATGAAACTAAAAAAATATGATAACAAAAATCAAGAGTTTCATGGTATGTTTTGGAAAGCCAGCGAATGGGGAAATGCTTTGTTCTGGGGAACAGAAGGTGAATATGACAACAACTCAGAAACATGGAATGCCTTCGAGGTAAAATATCCAGATATAGAAGATGTATGTCCTACCGACTACAGCCTACTATTTCAGGCTATAGATTTTGTGGCAACTAGTGATGACGATACTTTCAAATCACAAGTTGCCCAATACTTCGACATTCCTGTTCTTATAGACTATTACATCTTCCTGCAATTTACCAATGCTGTAGATAATACTGGCAAGAATATATACTGGGCTATCTATGACCAAGCTCAAGACAAGAAAATGACACTGGCTGTATGGGATTTGGACGCAACAGTAGGCAGTAATTGGTCTACCAATCCACTTCATCCAGATTATGTTAAGCCAGATAATAACTTAGCCATCATGAACTTTTATATCTATAACAGACTCTTATCACTTAATGTTGATGGATTTAAGGAAAAAGTAGCTCTCAGATATAAAGAGTTGAGACAAGACAAATTGAGTTTGAGCGCTTTACTAGATAGATATAATAGCTACTATCGGAAGTTAGCTCAAAGTGGCGCAGCCAAAAGAGAAGAAAATAGATGGAGCAAAGATACCGACCTGAATGGTAATGAACTAAACTTTGAGCAGGAAATATCATATATCAATCTATGGATAGAAGCTAGATTAGCCTATCTAGACCAATCTTTACTTCCTGCATCTACAGGTATCAATAATACAATTTTAGACTATCAAGCAAAACAATACATATACAATATACAAGGACAAAGACTAGACAAAATCCCATCACAAGGAGTTTACATCATAAATGGTAAAAAGTATATCAAATGAGCAATAATAGAATCATCAATATCGCAACCATAGCATACTTGGTTTTTCTGCTTATCATTCTAGCCATATTTGGCTATACTCCAACGAATGATACAGATGGATATTTGGAATATGCCCAAGTATGCCTGCATCAAGGAGAAGCATATCCATGTAGTACTCTTATTAAGGGCACTCCTTTTATATGGAACATTGGCTCCATCAACTTAATAGTATTTTCACTTTGGTTGTTTGGTAGTTTCTATCCGATACTTGTTTTGATGTGTATATGTAAAGCTCTGACAGCATGGCTGATAGCCAAAATTGCCCAATATATAAGCAATGACAAAATAGCCATTGCTACACTCTTTATATATATTCTATATCCCAACAACTGGGGGCAATCCACCACATTGCTTAGTGAAATACCCATGATATTCTTGGCTTTGCTTTCACTATATATTCTATTGAGCAAAAACAAAGTATACACACTCATCCTTTCGGGCGTTATCATGGCTTGGGCCAACTGGTTTCGCCCTATAGCAGTACTCTTCATCATTTCCCTATTCATCTATATCCTCCTATTTCAAAGAAAAGAGATATGGAAGAAAAACATTCCTTTCTTAATAGGATGTGGAAGTATGCTAATATTGTTTGGCACAGAATGCTATCACCGAACAGGCTACTTTGTATATCAATGTGAATCATTCTGGTATAATATGGCAGATGATGCCTATAGTGGCGCCACTCCTGATCCACATTTTGGTGAACCTCTCTTCAAAAAAGGCACACCTAGATATATAGAAAATATGCAAGACAAAACTTGTTTTGAATGTCGTGAGATTTGGAAGCAAAGATGCATACCATGGCTATTGAACCATAAAATGGAATATCTTTCAAAGATTCCATATAGACTATATTATATGTATCAGAACGACATAGATAATATGGCAGCATTCTTACCCAATAAGCAAAAAGCTGAAGATAACTATATAGTATTACCCTACAGAAATATCATACAAGAAATAGGCAATCTGAGCAATGCTCAATACCTGGCATTATTATGTACTGTTTATTATTATCTTATCTTACTGACAGCTTTGCTTGGCGGAGTTTACGTCATCTATAAAAAGTTATGGCAACAGGGATTCCTGCCTTTATTTATACCCATATTTGGTACGCTCAGCCTAGTTTTGCTAGTACAGGGCGAAACAAGATTTAAGGCTCCCTATATGCCATTTGTCATGATGCTCTCAGCATACTGTATTATGTGGATAAATAGCAAACTCAACAATTATAAGAAAAAACTATAGAAAATAGTATCTTTTTCAAAGAATTATAACTATCTTTGCATCTATGAAATTGAGTATCATCATACCAGTATATCAAACGCAAGACACTATTGATAGATGTATAGAGAGTATCTTGCAACAATCATTCACCGACTATGAGATAATCCTCGTAGACGATGGATCAGATGACGAATGCTCTCTGCTTTGCGACAAATATTCGCAAAAAGATAGGAGAATAACTACTATCCATAAGAAAAATGGCGGATTAAGCGATGCTAGAAATACAGGAATCAAGCATTCCAAAGGAAAGTATATCACCTTTATCGACAGCGATGATGCTATCCAAAACTACACATTGCAAGCATTGATGGACGAAATCAACAAATATCCAGAAACAGATGTTTTGGAATATCCCATTATGGAAAGAATAGGGCATCCATACAAAGAACAACTGCTGGCATTCACTCCTCGCAATTACAACAACTGCTGGGAATATTGGCTCAATGAACAAGGATACCTTCATACCTATGCTTGCAACAAAATATTCAGAAGATGCTTATTCAAGAACGTCTACTTTCCAAAAGGCAAAACCTTTGAGGATGTACAAACCATCCCCTTTCTAATAGGTCTAATCCCTACGGAAGGAACTTTCCAACAGAAAGTAAAGATAAGAGTTACCAACAAAGGCTGCTATCTATATTACTGGAACAATAAGGGAATAACAGCTAGCGCCAAATACGAAGATTTGCTAAGTCTATACATAGGACAGAGCATGGCACTTATCCACACATTCAAGACAATAGGTAATCGAGATGATATTATGCAGAAATATCAACTTTCTATCAACATTTATCTGACGCAGATATTAAATGTTTTGATGGATCTCTTCGAAGTATCGGGAAAATATGAGAATTGTGCTCCACTTATCAAATATACCAAGTTGATAAATAACAAAAGACTAATCAATTCTCTAAAACTCAAGTTATTATTAATTATAGGATATAAAAGATTATGCAAACTCAACAGACTTATACACAAGATATACAGGCACCACTAGTAAGTTTTATCATCACCACTTACAACCTGCCTATCCAATATCTCAAAGAATGCATTGACAGCATTCTCCAGCTCTCACTAAATGCCAAGGAGAGAGAAATCATCTTGGTAGATGATGGCAGCGACATCTGTCCGCTCGACGAAATGGCAGAGTACTTGCAGCATATCATCTATCTGCGCCAACCTAATCAGGGAGTTAGTGTGGCTCGAAACTATGGTATTCAAATAGCCAAAGGTAACTTTATACAGTTTGTGGATGGTGATGACTATCTGATTCAAACTGCCTATGAACATTGTCTGGATATCGTTAGATACCACCAACCAGATATAGTTACCTTCAATTTTGCCAATAGCAAGGCTAAAGAGGAAGTTCCCTACGAACTCCCTACTCCTATCTCAGGAACGGAATATTTAAATAAGCACAATCTGCACGGATCTGCTTGTTCCTATATATTTAGACACAACATCATCGGTAGCCTCCAGTTTACTCCAGGCATCGTATATGGAGAAGATGAGGAATTTACCCCTCAGCTGTTCCTGCGTGCCGAAAGAATCTTCAAGATGGATATTGCTGCTTATTTCTACAGGGAAAACCCAGACTCTGTGAGCCATCAGATAGATAAGGAAATGGTAAATCTGCGCATGAACAATAACCTGCAGGTTATCCTCAAACTGCAAAGCAAGCTAGATGCCATCCCTGTTGGTGAGCGCCAAGCTCTCAATCGCAGAATAGCCCAACTCACTATGGACTATCTCTACAACAACATCAGGATGAAACATAGTTTGATAGCCCTCAATAGAACCATAGCTGAACTAAGACAACATGGACTTTATCCACTTCCCGACAAGGATTATACCAAGAAATATACTATGTTCAGAAAGATGATAGGTACTTATGTTGGAAGAATAACCCTCTTGTTTTTCATTAAGAAATAAGACTTCGCTGATATGAAAATACTATTAATGGGAGAATACAGTAATGTACATGCTACTCTGGCCGATGGACTCCGGAAGCTGGGGCATCAAGTTACTGTAGTATCCAATGGTGACTTTTGGAAGAATTATCCACGAGATTTCAACATGGCTCGACGTCCAGGAAAGCTGGGCGGAATCTTACTTTTACTGAAGTTATACACAATTGTGCATAAACTGCGTGGATATGACATCGTGCAACTTATCAACCCTATGTTCTTGGAGTTGAAGGCCGAGCGTATCTTCCCTATTTATCGCTATCTGCGCCGTCATAACAAGAAAGTGATATTGGGGGGATATGGCATGGATTACTATTGGGTAAAAGTATGTTGCAATGATAAGCCATTGAGATACAGCGATTTTAACATGGGAGAGAAATTGCGCATCACTGCTGATGCTGAAAAAGAAAAGAAAGACTGGCTGGGTACTGCCAAGGAACGTCTAAACCGCATGATAGCTGAAGACTGCGACGGAATCGTGACAGGACTGTATGAATACTGGGTATGTTATCAACCTAGTTTTCCACAGAAAACCACGTTTATCCCCTTTCCTATCAAACCGCAATTTATAACTTCAGAAAACAGCAACTCGTATATTCATGTGGAAAATCATCAGGTCTTACCATTGAATACTCCCAAGAAGGTAAAACTCTTCATCGGTATCAACAAAAGCAGAAGCGAATATAAGGGCACCGATATCATGCTGAAGGCTGCACAAGCCATTGCAAAGAAATATCCAGACAAAACGGAACTCCAGATAGCCGAAAACATCCCTTTTGTAGAATATGTAAAAATAATGAATGGAAGCGATGCTATACTCGACCAACTCTACAGCTACACACCATCCATGAATCCACTGGAGGCAATGGCAAGAGGAATCATCTGCATAGGTGGCGGAGAACCTGAAAATTATGAGATTATACACGAGGATAAACTACGCCCTATCATCAATGTACTTCCTAACTACGAAAGCGTTTACCAAGAACTGGAGCACCTTGTATTGCATCCAGAACTTATTCCTTTACTCAAGCAGCAAAGCATCGAATACATCAACAAGCATCACGACTACATCAAGGTTGCTGAAAGATATGAAGCATTCTATCAAAAACTGCTTATCCAATAAGGGAAAATAAGAATATCATCAAAGGAAAATGTTGATAAACAAAAATAGAGCATTCAAATCACTTGAACGCTCTATCTTTATAATTAGATTAAATTTTCTAATATTATTTGTATAAGTAAAAGATGATGAAATGACGTTTCACAACGTCCGTTTGTTTTAACTGATGCAAAGATACGACGATTTTTGTCTATAAAGTCGTAAATTCTATATTTTATGGTAGCGAAATATGATTTTTTACCCACAAAAAAAACAAATTTCACCACTAATCTTATAATTTTCACCACATCATCCTACGATAGTGACAACATCTTTTCTATTGGTTTGACTGCTTTTTTCGCTATTTCAGGAGCCACTTCAACTGTTGGCCAACCAAATTTCAATGCATTGTATATCTTCTTGAGCGTATTCATCTTCATATACTCACACTCGTTGCAGCTGCAACCTACTCCACCCTCGCTTACCTCTGGAGGTACGGGATAGAAAAATACGTTAGGACAATTACGCTCCAGCTCATGCAGGATACCAGCCTCTGTAGCGATAATATACTCCTTGATTTCAGGATGCTCTTGGGCATAATGCAACATGGTGGCTGTAGAGCCCTTTACATCGGCTACAGCAAGTACTGGTGCCTTACACTCCAGGTGAGCCATCACAACAGCCTCAGGATGCTTCTGCTTCAGTTTAACTATAGCCTCTACAGAGAATTTCTCATGTACATGGCAACCACCGTTCCAAAGCAACATATTGCGGCCTGTAACGCTGTTTATATAGTTACCGAGATTATAGTCTGGACCAAAGATGATTTTTTCGTCCTGTGGGAAACTGTCAATCACCTTCTTAGCATTACCGCTTGTCACGACACAATCAGTCAGCGCCTTCACAGCAGCTGTGGTGTTTACATAGCTCACTACCTTGTATCCTGGGTGCTCTTCCTTGTACTTTTTCAAATCCTCAGCCTTACAGCTGTCAGCAAGCGAGCAACCAGCATCCAAGTCAGGACAGATCACGGTTTTGTCTGGACTCAAGAGTTTGCATGTCTCAGCCATGAAGTGCACGCCACACATAACCATAACCTGGGCATCGGTTTCTGCAGCTTTACGAGCCAAAGCCAGAGAGTCGCCAACAAAGTCGGCGATGTCCTGAATCTCACCTACCGTATAGTAGTGGGCGAGGATAATAGCATCTTTCTCCTTGCAAAGCTTTCTGATTTCAGCTTTCAAGTCCAAGGCTTCGTCAACGGGTTCGTCAACGTATCCTTTCTCAATCCATTCTTTTTTCACCATAACATTCATATTATATTTCTTATTTTTTATTTTTTTAAAAAGAGAATATAGAGATGATGATATGCCGTGGATAAGTGGATAACATTCTGCATAAAAAATTGCGTATTTCGTTATCCAAGTCTCAATCCAGGTTATCCGCAGAGGCCTTTGAAATCTTTTTCTTGTCTCTTAATGCATTAACCGGTTTATCAACATTTCCCCAATTCGGTGCAAAGTTAATAAGTTTATATCTTTTTTCGGTCAAAAACTGCGAAAAAGTTTCTAAAAACTTAATAATATCTATGTGGATATCCTCTTTTCGTTAGTTTGAGATAGGTATGTGTGGATATTTACAAACTTATTAAAAAGTTATTATTGGGGTTTTCCGTACACTTATCCACGCTTTTGTGGAAAACAAAAAAGAGCAGAAATCCATCAAGATATTCTGCTCTCTGGTCTGAGTTATTTATATGGTTGGTTTTGGTTATAGGATTTTCATCTGTTTCTTTCTATTCTATACCTATTTATATATAGGTTTCAGATATATTATTATATATAGAAGTTCTGATTTCCTATCTTTTGTTCAAAACAGAATCAATTTTTTCTGTTACCAGTTCAGGAGAGATATTCTTCATACATGCGAAGTCTCCTCTAGCGCAAGGCTTGTTACCATAGATACTGCAAGGGCGGCAAGGTAAGTCAAGCTGTACGGCATTGGCAGGATCCTGATGCCAGCCCATGAAACCTGCGTATGGATGGGTAGCTCCCCAGATGCTTACTACAGGAGTGTTAACAAGCGATGCCAAGTGCATATTGGCACTATCCATGCTCACCATAACGTGCAGATGACTAATCAGGATGAGTTCCTGTTTCAATCCGTTAAGATGAGAAGAAGCGTTAATGAGTTGTGGATACTTCTCAGCCCAGGCGTTCATCACTGGTGTTTCGTCTTTGCCTCCACCGAAAAGGAAGATATGAGCGTGTGGATGATTGTGGATAAGTCGCTGGATAACTTTTTCCATCAGTTGTATCGGATATATTTTTCCCTCGTGTGCAGCGAAGGGAGCAATACCAATCCACGGCTCTGTTATGCGCTTGTCTTCTAGTGAGATAGCATTCTCTCCTACTCCGAATACCTCCTGTGGTAAGATACTTAAATCTCCTTGTTTTCCATCCCCATAGATAGATGTGAAATCCATGTGGATAGGATATCCAAGTTGTGCAAAAACATCAGCATAGTTTTGGAACGATGTAGGTTGCTGCACAAGTTTTTTACCATTAGAAGCTACCAGCTTACGTTTTCCCTTGCGATGTTTGTCAATATGTGCAACCTTGAAGTTATCCAGGTTGAAGCGCATACGTAGATAATCGGAACGCAGCACGCTATGTAAATCGGCAATTGCTGTAAACTGTTTGGCTATCAATCGGCGATAGAGTGCGTTGAGTCCTTTCACCCCTTTGTATTCCTCCTTGATATCAGCTTCCATAAAGCCAACGTTAGGAGCCAAGTCTTCAAAGAAAGGACGGGCAAAGGGACGACTGAGCACAGTAATTCTTACTTTCGGGTATTGTTTGGCCAAAGATTGAATTACAGGTACGGTCATGGCTACATCGCCCATGGCTGAAAATCTAATTACCAGGATATGCTCAGTTTTCATCGTTTTTTCTTCTATATATATTATAAGGTGAAAAAAGAGAGCCATACCTCTTATTATATAATAAGGTATATGCGCTCTCCTATTCTGTTTTTTTATTTCTTGTAGAGTACAGGATTGGTTGAAGGATCGTTGTACATCTTCATCTGTCGGTAAACCTTCATGTATTTGCGTCCAGCCTCGATATCTTCCAAGAGTTGGTCGATAGCTGTAGAAAGGTCTACCTGCTGTTCCAGGAGTACATCCAGTTTGGCTTGGCATTTCGCTTTGTGCTCAGCCGAAGCTTCCGGGCGTTCCACCTGCTCCTTCATGTGATAAATCTTGAGGGCAAGAATACTTAAGCGGTCAACAGCCCATGCAGGACTCTCAGTGTTGATGCGTGCATCATCCAGAACCTTTACGTCTTTGTATGTTTCGCGGAAGTAAGTATCGATTTGCTCAACGAGGTCTGTTCTGTCCTGGTTGCTCTTGTCGATTCTGCGCTTCAATATGAGTGCTTCAGCTGGGTCTATCTGAGGATCACGGATTATATCCTCGAAATGCCACTGTACAGTGTCAATCCAGCACTTCAGATAAAGGCAGTTCTCGATGCTACCTTCCTGATATGGATTATTGATTGGTGTATCAATGTTGTCTTTGATATGATAATCGGCTATCGCCTGATTAAATATCTTATTGGCTTTTTCTGTAAATGTCATAATGGATTTAAATGTTTAATTAATACCGTACAAAAGTAACAAAATAATCTGAAACGACCAACAAAAAAGGAAAAAAATGCCAAAAATATGCACAATTAGGGGGTGTTTGTGCACCATAATGCACTTTTTTCGCCAAAATATTTGTTTATCTCAAAAAAAAAGTGTTCCTTTGCACCCAGATTTTTAATTAGAAATTGATTTATAAACATTTTAAAAGTTACAATTATGTCAGAAATTGAAAGCAAAGTAAAGGCAATTATCGTTGATAAACTCGGTGTTGATGAGGCTGAAGTTAAGCCAGAGGCAAGCTTCACAAATGATCTTGGTGCAGATTCTTTGGATACTGTAGAGTTGATCATGGAGTTCGAGAAGGAGTTCTCTATCTCTATTCCAGACGATAAGGCTGAGAAGATTGCTACTGTAGGTGACGCTATCTCTTACATTGAGGAGAACGCTAAGTAATTTAGCAGCTAAATTATACTAAATGGAATTAAAGAGAGTTGTTGTAACAGGTCTCGGTGCTGTGACTCCAGTTGGTAATACTCCTGAGGAAACTTGGGAGAGCCTCCTTGCAGGTAAGAGCGGTGCTGCGCCTATTACTCATTTCGATACAACCCTTTTCAAGACCAAGTTCGCTTGCGAGGTTAAAGGCCTGAACATCAATGATTGGATTGATCGTAAGGAAGCTCGCAAGCTTGACCGTTATACCCAGTTGGCTATGATTGCTGCCATGCAGGGTGTAAAGGATGCTAATATCGATCTTGAGAAGGAAGACTTGAACAACGTTGGCGTTGTATTCGGTGTAGGTATCGGTGGTATCAAGACTTTCGAGGATGAGGTGAAGTACTATGGTACTCACGAGGAGAATGGTCCTAAGTTTAACCCATTCTTCATCCCTAAGATGATTGCAGATATCGCTTCTGGTCAGATTTCCATCCACTTTGGATTCCACGGACCAAACTACACTACTACATCTGCATGTGCTTCTTCAAGCAATGCATTGGCTGATGCCTTCAACCTGATTCGTTTGGGTAAGGCAAACATCATCGTTAGCGGTGGTGCAGAGGCTGCTATCTGCGCTTGTGGCGTAGGTGGTTTCAATGCTATGCATGCATTGTCAACACGTAATGATGACCCAGAGCATGCTTCACGTCCGTTCAGCGCAAGCCGTGATGGATTTATTATGGGCGAGGGTGCAGGTTGCTTGATTCTCGAGGAACTTGAGCACGCTAAGGCTCGTGGTGCGAAGATTTATGCTGAGATGGTAGGTGAGGGCGAGAGTGCCGATGCTTATCACATCACAGCATCTCATCCTGAGGGTCTTGGTGCTAAGCTCGTTATGGAGCGTGCACTTGCTGATGCCAATCTGAAGCCAGAGGACATTGACTATATCAATGTTCACGGTACATCTACCCACGTAGGTGATATCTCAGAGGCTAAGGCTATCAAGGCTGTCTTCGGTGATGCAGCTTACAAGCTTAACATCAGTTCTACCAAGTCAATGACTGGTCACCTCCTTGGTGCTGCTGGTGCAGTAGAGGCTATGGCTTGTGTTCTTAGTGTGAAGAACGATATCGTTCCTCCTACTATCAACCACGAAGAGGGTGATGATGATCCAGAGCTCGATTACAACTTGAACTTTACCTTCAACAAAGCTCAGAAGCGTGAGGTTCGTGCTGCATTGAGTAATACTTTCGGATTCGGCGGTCACAACTGCTGTGTAGTATTCAAGAAGTATGCTGAATAATTTTATAGATAGGATAAAGCTCTCTTTCCGCAAGGATAAAGAGCTTTATTTGTCTTTATATGAAATCCTCGGTTTTTATCCTCACGACATCAGCTACTACAAGATGGCGCTGTTGCACAAGAGCATCATGCACCGCAATTCTAAGGGAAAACCAGTGAACAACGAGCGGTTGGAGTTCTTGGGTGATGCGGTTTTGGATGCTGTAGTAGGAGATATCGTGTACCAGCATTTCCCTGGCAAGCGTGAGGGATTTCTTACCAATACCCGAAGCAAGTTAGTGCAGCGTGATACGCTGAATAAACTGGCACAGGAAATGGGCATCAACCAGCTGATTCTTTCTAATGGCCACAGTTCTTCTCATAACAGTTATATGGGAGGAAATGCGTTCGAAGCTTTGGTAGGTGCCATTTATCTGGACCGTGGTTACGATGCCTGCATGTATTTTATGCAGAAACGTATTCTGGCACAAATGATAAACATCGATAAGGTGGCTTATAAGGAGGTTAACTTCAAGAGCAAACTCATCGAATGGAGCCAGAAAAACCGCGTGAAGCTGGATTTCGTTATGCTAGACCAGCAAAAAGACAAGAATGGTAGCCCGATTTTCACCTATCAGGTTGTACTCGAAGGTGTTGAAGGTGGAGTCGGAAAGGGCTATTCCAAGAAGGAAAGCCAGCAGGTGGCTTCTAAGACTAGCTTGGAAAAACTGCGTAAAGAACCACAGTATATTGATGCTGTGTTCACAGCTAAGGCTAACCGCACCAAGATGGAAGAGGAACCTGTTGAAAACGTGCCTAACACAGAAGTGAAAGACGATTTCATCATCTCGCAGGATGCTGATGCACAAAACGCACCGATAGAGGAGAAGCACATCAATGTTTTCAAAGAGGAGGTTTTCACAGAGAAATCTGCCGAAACTGCCCAGAAAACTGAAGTGCAGGTCGAGATGAAGGATGAAAAGAAGGAGAGTGATGAGTTCGATTTGAGCGACATCACGGCTCAGCCTAAGGAATTATCAAGAGAAGAGATTATTGCCGCTGCCGAAGCGGCAGCTTTCGGTAACGATGAGTAAACTGTATCTCTTTCCGGATAGAAAATACGATTTAACAGAAGACTCCCATAAGATGGTAAATATCGCCACTTATGAGAGTCTTTTGTGTTGTATATTTCCTTTTTGTATACTTTATCTTACCCTTTTGTATTAAAAAATAGTAAAAACTTTCTCTATATCAAAAGTTTGATTTACTTTTGCATCTACTTAAATGATATATATCTAGATATGAGTTTAACAACGATAGTAAGTAACGTCTTCAAACCTCGGCAGAAGGAGTTGGAGAAGTATGTCTATGATGCAGAACATTTGCAGCATAAAGTGCTTATGCACCTTATAAATAAAGGAAAAAATACTGAATATGGTGTCAAGCATTTATTAAATACCACCAACAGTTATGATAAATTTGCACAGAATATTCCTGTCAATACCTACGAGGAGTTGAAGGGGGATATCGACCGTATGCGTCATGGCGAAAAGGATATTCTATGGCCGGGACTGGTAAAATGGTACGCCAAGTCATCTGGCACCACCAACGATAAGAGTAAGTTTATCCCGGTTTCTCATGATGGCTTGCATGGCATTCATTATGCCGGAGGTTTTGATGCCGTAGCCTATTATCTGCGCAATAATCCGAAGAGCAGACTCTTTGATGGCAAGAGCCTTATCTTAGGTGGAAGCCATTCGCCTAACTATAATGTGTCGGATAGTCTGGTGGGTGACCTGAGCGCTATCCTCATCGAAAATATCAATCCGCTTGCCAATCTGGTGCGTGTTCCTAAGAAGTCAACTGCTCTCCTGAGCGATTTCGAAGTGAAACGCGACCTTATTGCCCGCGAAACGATGAATAAGAACGTAACTAATATTTCGGGTGTTCCTAGCTGGATGCTTAGTGTGCTGGTGCGTGTCATGGAACTTTCCGGCAAGAAGCATCTGGAAGAGGTATGGCCTAATCTGGAGGTATTCTTCCATGGCGGTATTGCCTTTACTCCTTATCGCAAGCAGTATGAACAGCTCATCACTTCGCCGAACATGCATTATATGGAGACTTATAATGCCAGCGAGGGATTCTTCGGACTGCAGGATGATCCGGCAGACCCAGCCATGTCGCTTATGATAGATTATGATGTATTCTACGAGTTTATCCCTATGGACGAATTCGGCAGCGAGAATCCTACCGTTGTGCCTCTCTGGGGTGTTGAGGTAGGCAAGAACTACGCTATGATCATCACCACTTCCTGTGGTTTGTGGCGCTATCTCATCGGCGATACGGTTCAGTTTACCAGCAAGAATCCTTATAAGTTTGTCATTACCGGCCGTACCAAGTACTTTATTAATGCATTTGGCGAGGAACTGATCATGGATAATGCCGAGAAGGGATTGGCTTATGCCTGCGAGAAGACGGGTGCTCAGGTTTCTGATTATACCGCTGCGCCGGTTTATATGGACAGTAATGCCAAGTGCCGTCACCAGTGGCTCATAGAGTTCTCTCAGGAGCCAGCCAGCCTCGATGAATTTGCCAGTCTGTTAGACCAGAAGCTGCAGGAAATCAACAGCGATTACGAGGCCAAGCGCTTTCACGACGTTACCCTCCAGCATCTGGAGATAGTGAAGGCCAAGCCGGGACTCTTCAATGAATGGCTGAAGAGCAAGGGCAAGTTAGGTGGACAGCATAAGATTCCACGCTTGAGCAACAGCCGCAAGAACATTGATGAGATGCTCATGATGAACAAATAAAACAAGCTGCATGCTTCTTCTGCCTGAAGTTGAAGTGATGCTGCGATATTAAGAAGATATAAAGAATGATTCAATTGAACGACATAAAGAGCAAGTTGAAGGCAAATTCTCTGTTTCTGCCTTTCTACGTCTTAGCTTTCCTCATGTTGGCATCCTGTGCCAAGATGGGACAGCCGGATGGTGGCTGGTTCGACGAAACTCCTCCTAAGGTGATTGGAGCTTCGCCAGCCGACAAGGGCGTAAATGTGAAGCAGAAGAAGGTGAATATCTATTTCGACGAATATATCAAGGTAGATAATCCTACCGAGAAAGTGGTGGTTTCGCCTCCGCAGCTCGAAGTGCCTGAAATCAAGGCTTCGGGCAAGCATATTCAGGTTTCTCTGGTAGATTCGCTCAAGCCGAATACTACCTATACCATCGACTTTTCCGATGCCATCAGCGATAATAACGAGGGCAATCCGATGGGAAACTATACCTACAGTTTCTCTACCGGCGAGGTCATCGATACGATGGAGGTGTCGGGATATGTGCTCGAATCAGAGAATCTGGAGCCTATCAAGGGTATTCTGGTAGGTCTTTACGCTGATCATGCCGATTCAGCCTTCAAGACCAAGCCTATGCTGCGTGTAAGCCGTACCGACAGCCGTGGTCGCTTCGTCATAAAAGGTGTGGCTCCGGGCTCTTACCGCATCTATGCCCTGCAGGATATGGATGGCAACTATATGTTCAGCCAGAAAAGCGAAAAACTCGCTTTTTCTCATGATATTATCGTGCCGTCAAGCAAGCCGGATGTACGACAGGATACTACATGGATTGATTCCTTGCATATCAAGTCGATAGATCAGGTTAATTATACTCATTTCCTACCGGATAATGTAGTGCTCCGTGCCTTTACCGAACTGGTTTCCGACCGCTTCTTCCTCAAGGCAGAGCGTCAGAAGGCCAACTGCTTCTCGCTCTATTACAGTTATGGTGATTCTATCCTGCCACAGATCAAGGGCTTGAATTTTAATGAGAAAGATGCCTTTATTCTGGAAAAATCGGAGAAGAACGATACGCTTACCTATTGGCTCAAGGATACGGCGCTGGTCAATCAGGATACGCTGAATATAGAGCTTACTTACCGTATGACAGACAGTACGGGCGTGCTCCGCAACCAGACTGATACGCTCGAAATTCTTTCGAAAGAACCTTACGAAAAGCGTATGAAGGCGCAGGCTAAGGAACTGGAGAAATGGACCAAGAAGCAGGAAAAACTGAAGAAGAAGGGTGAACCTTATGATAGCGTGATGGCTGTAAAACCGCTTGATGTTCAGATGAGTGTCTCTTCTCAGCTCGATCCTGACAAGAATGTTATCTTCACCTTCAATACTCCGCTTGCCAAGGCCGATACGGCAGGCATTCATCTCTATGCCAAGCATGATACGCTATGGTATAGGGCACCGATGGAGTTTAAGCCGCTGGGCAACCGCAAGTATATTCTGAGAGGCGAGTGGCGTCCGGACATAGAATATAGTCTGGAGGTTGATTCTGCCGCGTTCCAGGACATCTACGGACTTGTATCTAAACCTGTGAAACAGGGTTTCAAGGTCAATTCCCTGGATACTTACGGCACGCTGCTCATTAATGTAACGCACGATTTCGAAAATCATCCGCTCCTCGTTCAGCTACTCAATGCGCAGGATCAGGTGGTGAAAGAAGTGAAGGCAGTGAACGGAGTAGCCGAATTCTATTATCTCAAGCCGGAGAAGTATTACATGCGTCTGATAGTAGACCGCAACGGCAACGGCAAGTGGGATACAGGCTGCTATGATAAGGATGAACAGGCAGAAGAGGTGTATTACTATCCAGACGTGATAGAATGCAAGGCTAAATGGGATTTAACCGAGAGTTGGGATCCTACGGCCCGTGAACTTTCCCGTCAGAAGCCTGGTGCCATTACCAAGCAGAAGCCTGATAAAGAAAAGAAAGTTAAGAACCAGAATGCGCAACGTGCCAAGAAACTTGGCATCGAGTACATTCCTAAATTATAAAGAGTTATGAAAACGATCAAATCATTCGGGATTGCATTATTGCTACTTCTAGTCAGCACTACGGTGTCTGCCCAGTGTACCTTCCGTAATACAGCCTTCAAGTCGGGTGAGTTCCTTACTTACAATCTGTATTACAATTGGAAGTTTGTTTGGGTAAAAGCTGGTAATGCCAGTATGTCTATCGTACAAACCACCCGTCATGGTAAGCCTGCTTATCGCGGTTCTCTTGTTACAAGAGGCAATAAGCGTGTAGATGATATCTTTGTGCTTCGCGACACTCTGCTCTGCTACAGCGGCACCGATTTGGCACCTATGTATTTCCGTAAGGGAGCTCACGAGGGCAAGCGCTATACGGTAGATGAGGTCTTCTACAGCTATTCTGGCGGTAGGTGTCATCTCAAACAGCACCGTCAGCAGCATGATGGTAAGCATGTATGGAAGAATGCCACTTACGATGATTGTGTTTTCGACATGATGAACATCTTCCTGCGTGCCCGCAGTTTCGATCCTGCCAACTGGAAGAAGGGTTACACCGTAAAATTCCCTATTGCTGATGGCAAGAACCGCACTCCAGCCCAGATTAAGTTCGACGGTAAGGTTACCATCAAGGCAGATAATGGTGTGAAGTACCGTTGCCTGCGCCTTGCCTATATGGAGTATGAGGATCGTAAGTATAAGAGAATAGTAGATTTCTATGTAACCGATGATGAGAATCATATTCCTATCCGTCTGGATATGTTCCTCAAGTTTGGTGCTGCCAAGGCATTCCTCGTAGGAATGAAGGGTGTGAGAAATCCGGTTTCTTCTATCGTGAAATAAGATAAAACAAAGCTCTCGGTGCATGATGCATCGGGAGCTTTGTTATTAATATGGCTGTGTAAGTTGATTATTTCGGCAGCGATATGGTTAACTCCGACCATTTGCCTTTTTCGCTATTAACGCTTACTTTTCCGCCATGGGCATTAATAACCTGCAGCACGTAGTTCAGACCGATACCGAAGCCGCCACGGGTCTTCCGGGCATCTCTTTCGTGCTCAGCAGCACGCTCAAAGCGGTTGAAGATTGTTTTCATCTCACTTCTGGCTATGCCGATACCCTCATCGTATATCTTGATATATACATTTCTGTCATTCTCGGAGGTGGAAATCTGAATATTGATTTCTTCCTTCGAGTATTTGGTGGCGTTATCTACTATATTGCTGATAGCCTCCTTCAGATATTCCTCATCTGCCAGTGCCGAAGTGGCTCCGAATAGAGTGGTGATATGAATCGGTTTCGCCGATTTCGCCTTGTATTTATCCACCACATCCTCTATCATCGCCTCCAGATCTATTTCAGCCTTCTGGATGTTCAGTTTACCATGTTCCAGTTTTGAGATGGTAAGCAGGCGGTTTATGAGAGCAAGCAGATGCTGTGCCTCGTCTTCTATGATACAGAAATATTTCTCCTTCATTTCCGGCTTCTTCTCCAGTACGCCGCTGTGCAGATATTTGGTTCCCATGATGATAGAGGTGAGCGGCGACTTCATGTCGTGAACCATTGCATAGGAGAAATCCTCGCGCAGCAGGCGAACCCTTTCCTGCTCATCGATGTAGTTGATCTGGTCGATGAGGCTCATGATGATTACTACCGTGGTAAGGAGCGAGGTGAGAACCGTAAACTTGCTTTCGTAGAAGGCTGCGAGCAATGCCTGTACCCTGACATCTGGTGCCAGGTTCCAGGGCGTCTCATATCCCATCTGGTGAACGGTTATCTGCAGCGAGTTCCACATCCAGAACAGCTGCATGCAGAGCACGGCTATCAGTGCCGTGGTGCTGAGTGCCTTGGCTCTATTCGTTTTCATCTTTCACAAGCATTTCAGGCAGTTTCCTGCTCAGGGCAGCGAATCCGCCTATGCTTAATGCCGCACCGGCTATCAGGAGCAATATGCCGAGCACTTTCGATTCAAAATGGAAGGGAACCAGATTGGATATGAAATAGAGCACGATGAGAATGATGGTGCTGCGTGTCTTGCCGTATATCCAGCTGCAGTAGCAGAGGGTGATAAAACCGATCACAGTCAGATCTACATTGATATCACCACTGGGTGTTACCGACATCATGCATGCAGGCAGCATCATGATCGAGAGCGTGAGCAGCTGCACCCATTTCTTCTTGCCGCAGCGGATGAGTTCCTCCTGAATGGCGCCGTAGAAGATATAGACTGATATAAACGATTCGATGATATTGTAAGGCAGGAAGCCGAGATAGCTCATCTCCATCATCTGCTTGGGCAGGAAGTCGAGATGGAAGAGGTTCATGATGGAATAGAAGACCATGGTAAAGCCAAGAATCGGCATGGTGCAAATGGTCATTGCCTTCCATTTGTCGGCAGGAATCACCTTTCCAAGCGAGAACCTGGAGAACTTGTAATGTCCGAAGGTAAACCATACAATGAGTATGCACAGAAATCCGATGACCATTATAAATGGATAGATGGATTCTTCCTGTATGATTGGATAGATGGATTCTTCCGGACCTTCTATCTGCTGGCTGTGGGAGCCCGAAGGGATGTTTATGGCCATGTAGAATCCCACCAGGAATCCTCCTATGAAGATGGTGATGAGATATTCCGCCAGGAATAGTATATAGTATAATATCGCTTTCAGCATGATGATGTTTTTTCTGTCTTTTTTTCTTTATTCTAATTTGATTCTCGTATGATGTTATTAGAGGGGGGATGCTTATTCTGCGATGAGTTTGAATCCCACACCTCTGATGGTTTTCAGTTCTACGCCCGGTTCGTCTTCCAGCGCTGTGCGGATTTTCTTGATGAATACGTCCAAACTTCTGGAAGCAAAATAGTCTTTGTCTTCCACTCCCCAGAACCGGCTCAATACGGCTTCGCGGCGTACCACCTCGTTTTTGTTTACTGCCAGCAGTTCCAGAATCTTTGCCTCTCGTGCGGTGAGCATTTTCTGTTTACCATCCTGCGTATCTTTCAGAGTAGCATGGTCGGCATCTAGAATGTATTTACCCAGTTTTATCTGGTTGCTGGCGTTTTCGCTGCGGGCTCCGGCTTTCAGTTGGAGTAGGCTATGTATATGAGCATCAAGCTCTTCCGGAATAAACGGCTTCTTCACATAGTTGTTGGCCCCGGCGGCATAACCTGCCTTCAGGTCTTTCGGCGAGGTGAGTCCGGTGGTAAACAGAATTATGGTTTTTCCGTCAACCTCGCGTATTTTCTTCACCATTTCTATTCCATCCATGATAGGCATGTCGATATCAGATACGATGACATCGGGCTGAAAGTCTTGCCAAACCTTCAGTCCTTCCTTGCCGTTAACGGTGGTTTTCACCTCATATCCTCCGATGATATCTTCGAAGCAACTTTTCTCCATATAGGCGAGGTTTTCATCATCCTCTACCAGGAGCAGTTTAGTATTTACCTCAGTTCGGGATAATGAACTCTATCTAAAGGCTTTATAATGTTTTTATATAAGGGATACAGAGGCTTGGCAACCATCTATATATCTTGGATGGTTGCTGAGACAAAATCCTCCTGTAAAATATGCAATGTTAGAAAAGACTAAGCTGTTTCGTATCTTCGATAACGTATCCAGTAAGTGCCTTGGGCTTGTTGTCAAAGAAACAGTATGCCCCTAATGCAGAAATAATATTTATGATGAAATTCGCAACAGACCTGTGACGTGAATGTACTATCTGAGCCGTATTTTTCAACAGGTCATTAATCGTTTCAATGATGTATCTTTTGCGTAGCATCATCTTGTCATAGAACGGCATTAGTTTGTTCTTCATGTTCACTCTCAGTCCTGTTACCAACTGGATGCCTTCCTCAAAAAGCGAATCGAAGAGTTTTTGCGAGATATAGCCTTTATCTGCAAACAGCTTGCCATACAGACGTTTAGCCAACACATCGAATACCGTTGGATCTTTGTCGCTGACGTTTGCACCAGTGAGAACAAAAGCAATTATCTCACCTCTATCATTACAAGCCAGATGTAGCTTGAACCCATGACACCATCCCATTGTTCCCTTTCCGTCTGTGGCAATGCCTTTGAACACTTTGTTGGCATAACGCCTGAGATTGTGGCATATTGGTATCATGGTTGAATCAACAAAGGTTATACCTGTACATCTGCCAAAAGCACGGAGATTCAGGAAGAACATGAGAGGGAAGAATACGCGACTTTCAAGTTCTACAAAACGGTTATAAGACACCGCATTTGGAAAATATGACTTCAAAGTTCCTCTAATAAAGAATAGGTAATAATGCTTGAAGTTTCGGAACGAGCCGAAATGGAAATACAGCAAAATCGTCATGATTTCACTATCAGATAAAGAGGCTTTACGTCGTCTGCGCTTTACTCCATCTTCACCCAAAAGCAATTTTCCTGCATTTTCAGCATCAAAAACTTTGTAAAATTCATCAATAATACAAAATAATTCTGTAACTTTGTCCTTGGTAATCTCCATAATGATATCTTTTTATGTTTGTAACTAATTGGATTTCAACTACAAAGATACAAAAAATATCGGAGATTACCAACTTTTTTAGGCACTATTTCTTATCCCGAACTGAGGTAGTATTTGCCATAATCTTTTCAGTTTTTGATGATTACAGTTGCAAAGATACATTTTTTTTGTGAAAGAGCCATATAAGGAGGTGGAGATTAACTTAAAGATAACATTCATTCCTGAACTTTTGAAGGCACTATGGATTAGGAGCGGGGAGTGATTAGGGGCGGGTATAAATTAGGCACGGATTACGCGGATTACACGGATTTATGGCGCAACTGCTAATAAACCATATCATAATCTCTAATAAAGAGTCGTGTAATCTGTGTAATCCGTGCCTAAATAATTATTGCTTGTCCGAGTCGATGAGGGCGAGTAGATGCTCTACTGCCACCTCCTGGGGAATATTCTTTTCTACGCAAACCTGCTTGCGGTAGAGACTTACTCGGTTAGGACCGGCACCTACGTAGCCGTAATCGGCATCCGCCATTTCGCCTGGACCATTCACGATACAGCCCATGATACCTATCTTCAGACCCTTGAGATGCTTGGTTGCCTCCTTGATCTTGGCGATGGTTTCACGAAGATCGTAGAGGGTTCTGCCGCATCCCGGACAACTGATATACTCGGTCTTGCTGGTGCGCAGACGGGCTGCCTGAAGTATTCCGAAAGCGGTTTCATCTATTGTCTGGGCAGGGATGTCTCCATTGTTCATCAGCCAGATACCATCGGCCAGACCATCAATCACCAAGGCTCCCATATCAGCAGCAGCCTCCAACTGGAAGTAGCTCTTCTCCTCCTTGCCGTACTGGTACATCTCGGCGAAAACCACAGGGTTCTTCAAGCCGGCATTCATCATCTCGTGAACTAATGCACGCTGGTCGCCCAGGCGGTTCTGATGATTGCTTACGCAGATAACCACCACCTCAGGATGAGCCTTCAGACAGGCGATATATTCCTCGGCTGGAGTACCAAACTGCAGGGTGAGGAACTTCACGTCTGCCTTGATGCTGGCGATGAGCGGCATCGCCATGGTAGGGAAGATAGGGTAGAGTTTGGCACCAGTCGTCTCTGGCTTGCTGTTCAGCGTCTCGTAAACGTTGTAATCTACGATGTAGCTCTGGCCAGCCACAAACTGCTTAGGCATCTTGCTGCCGATGTAGATATAGTCTGGAGTAGCATCCTTGTTCTCACAAGCGGTGCTCTCGCAGTTGATTCGGTTGCTGATAACTACCGGAACGTTGCTGCCGCCGATATTGCCTACAGCTACGGTTTCGCGGCGGGTAGGGCGCAGCCAGTCGAATGAAGGACAAGCTGCGGCAGGAATCATCAGATGCCCCTTCTTCTTGCCGATGTAATCTACCAGATGGCGTGCCACAGGAATCTCTGCAGCCGGTTCCTCGCTGAGGCTTACACGAACGGTATCGCCGATGCCATCGGCCAGCAGGGCACCGATACCCACGGCACTCTTGATTCTGCCATCCTCACCTTCGCCGGCTTCGGTTACGCCGAGGTGGAGTGGGTAGTTCATGCCTTCCTTCTCCATTTCTTCTACCAGGAGGCGCATGGAGCGAACCATCACAACGGTATTGGATGACTTGATGCTGATAACCACATCGTGGAAATTCTCCTTCTTGCAGATGCGCAGGAACTCGAGACAGCTCTCTACGATGCCCTCTGGCGTATCGCCGTAGCGGTTACGGATGCGGTCGGAGAGTGAACCATGATTCACACCGATGCGGATGGCAGTATGATGCTCCTTGCAGATGTTGAGGAAAGGTATGAAGCGATCCTCAATCTTCTGGAGTTCGTGGGCATACTCCTCGTCGGTATATTCCTGCTTGATGAACTTGCGGGCAGGATCCACGTAGTTGCCAGGATTGACGCGCACTTTCTCACAATAGAGAGCAGCCACGTCGGCAACATTAGGATTGAAGTGAACATCGGCTACGAGCGGAGTCTGATAGCCGTCGGCACGAATGCCGGCATTGATGTTTTTCATGTTCTCTGCCTCGCGGGAACCCTGAGTGGTGAAGCGCACCAGCTCGCCACCAGCCTTGATGATTTCCTCTGCCTGGAGAACGCAAGCCTCGGTATCATTGGTGTTGGTGGTGGTCATTGACTGGATGCGGATAGGATTATCGCCACCCAGGTCGATGGCTCCGATATGTGCCACAGAAGAGGCACGGCGGGTATAATTGAATAAATCTACCATAATATATAAGATAAGATATGCCCCAAAAGAATGGGGCATATCACATATTAGATTAATTACACTTGAAGTCGTATTTCACCTCAGCCAGGTCCTTGTTGGCCTTCTCGATCTTGGCACCGAGCCCCGCCTTCCAAGCCTCTACCTTCTGAGCCACTTCCTTGTCGGCAAGGGCAATCATTTCAGCAGCGAGGATGGCAGCGTTCTGAGCCGCATTCACACCAACAGTAGCTACAGGAATGCCAGGAGGCATCTGGATGATGCTGAGCATGGCATCAAGACCATCGAGCATACCCTTGATAGGCACGCCGATTACTGGCAGAGGAGTAGATGCTGCGATAACACCAGGAAGGGCGGCAGCCATACCGGCAGCGGCGATGATAACCTTCACGCCACGCTCCTTGGCTCCCTTGGCGAATGACTCTACTGCATCTGGAGTGCGGTGAGCAGAGAGGGCATTAACCTCGAAAGGAATCTGGTTGTCGTTCAACCACTTACATGCTTTTTCCATAACAGGCAGATCGCTTGTACTGCCCATAATAATGCTTACTAATGGTTTCATTTCTTCTTATATTTTATTATAAACTTTATATTACCAAAATAGCACAGGCGGTGCCTATCAGAAATCCTGCAACTACCTGTGACAGCGTATGTTGTCGGAGTATCATGCGGGCACTTCCTACTGCGCCTGCCATCATCAGCACAAGGCAGAGCCACCACAGCGGATTGAAATTGAAGGCTACAGAATAAGACACCAGAGCTCCTGCCACACCTCCGATGGCTGCCGTATGGGTGCTGATCTTCCACCATACATTGATGAAGGCGCAAATCATCTGTATCGCCAGCGCTACCACTACGATGATACTGATGACGCGAGGCGTATTGCGGTATTCCATCCAGAAAAAACAGCCGAAGTAACATACGATAGAGAGGATGTAAGGCACAATACGACGCTCCTTCTTGCCCAGTTCACGCGAGGTCCAGCCTTGAACCATGCGGTAGAGGTGGATGAGTAGCGATGGAGCTACGACGGTCAGGAGGTAGACCATGCCCAGCATCACCAGTTTGTATCCTATCGGTAACAGCGACATATAACTGAAGATGAACAGAGCAATCAGTCCTACCATCGGCAGATAGAAGGGCGTGAAGATCATGCTCATGATGCGTGCTGTCAATATGATATTCTTCTCTTTCATAACACTAATAACGTATATATTCTTTTTATCTCTCAAATATTTTGTAGTGGGCCCCGGTTTCTTCCTGACTCATACCACTATCTTATTTCCTGAGTCGTGCCACCGGTATGCCCAGTTGCTCCCTATATTTTGCCACCGTACGTCGTGCGATAGGGAATCCCTTCTCCTTCAGCAGTTTGGCGAGTGCATCATCGCTGATCGGCTTTTTCTTGTCTTCTTTCTCGATGATGTCGTGCAGGGCAATCTTGATTTTGCGGGTAGACATCTCTTCGCCGTCTTCAGTGGTGTAGCTGTCTGTGAAGAAGAACTTCAGCGGGAAGGTGCCCCATTTAGTCTGGGCATACTTCACATTGCTCACTCTCGAGATGGTACTGATGTCCAGTCCCGTGCGTTCTGCTACATCCTTCAGGATCATCGGTTTCAGGTCAGCCTCGTCTCCATCCAGGAAGAACTGCCGCTGTATGTCGATAATTGCCTTCATGGTGACGATGAGGGTATGTCTTCTCTGCTTGATGGCTTCGATGAATCCCTGTGCCTTGTCCACCTTTTCCTTGGCGTAGAGCAGGGCTTCCTTGTCGCTCCGGCTCATCTTGTCTTTATGCTTCCTGTAGGTGTCAATCATGTCGGTGAATGATGGCGAAACCGTCAGTTGCGGAATGTTGCCACGGTTCAGCGAGAATGTAATCGTTCCGTCGTCATTGGTGTCGATGATGAAGTCGGGGGTAATCTGCTGCATGTTTCTTCCCTCTGTTTCGCCCATCGATGCGCCCGGTTTCGGGTTCAGCTTTCTGATTTCTGCCTGTAGGGTTTCTACCTGTGTATCGTTCAGTTCCAGTCCTGCCTTGATCTTGTCCCAATGTTTCTTGGTAAACTCGTCAAAATAGTCGGTAAACACCTCTTCCATCGTCTTGCGGAGCACACCTCTCGGCAGTCTCTTAACCTGCAGCAGGAGACATTCCTGCAGACTTCTTCCTCCTACACCGGCTGGGTCGAAGGTCTGTAGAATGTGGAGCACGTGCTCGATGTCTTTTTCCATAACATCGATGTTGTGATAGATAGCGAGTTCATCGCAGATGCTGTCCAGGTCCTTGCGGAGCAGTCCGTCGTCATCCAGTGAACCTATGAGATATTCCATTACTTCCTTCTCCTTGTCGCTGAGCGGCTGCATGTCCATCTGTTCCTTCAGCTTATCATAGAAAGAGGTGGTGTCGCCGTAAACCATTTCTTCGTAGTCAGCGCTGTCCTGGTTGTTGTATCTGTCTGTATTGTAGTCAGGCATCTGGTCGTCTTTTCCGATGCTTTCCAGTGCCTGGTCCAGTTCGTCTTTTCTTTCTTCTTTTTCAGATTCAGCCTCGTAGGCATCCTCATCGCTGCTGTTGTCGTACTCATCATCTGCGGGCGAATCATCATTGGCGACATTCTCGTTGAGCATGTCGTCTGGGTTCTCGCTTTCCAGAGCGGGATTATCGTCCAGTTCTGCATTGATACTGTCTTCCAGTTCCGTGAGCGGCATTTCCAACAGTTTCACCTGCAGCATTTGCTGGGCTGAAAGTCTTTGAAGTTGCTGTAACTTCTGTGCCTGTGTCTGTATGAGTTTTTGAGCCATAATTACTTAAAATATTCTTTTAGTTCGTTGGCAAGCTGGTAAAGCTTGTCTGGATTTCCGTTTCCATATTGGTGCCAGATGTCGCTGCATGCTTCTAGCAGCGGGTGTATCAGCACGTCTTCGCGGTTGAGATAGGGGTCGCAGTACATGAATACGCCCATCGCCTCGGCAATGACCTTCGGTGATGTCCTGATGAGTTTTCCCAGGTCGATGATTTCCGGTGTTTCCGGCACCATGGTGATTGGCGTAAGCTGGAAGTAGAGATCGAGGATGATGATGAGTTTCACGGGGGTGAGCGATGGTTCACTTTCCAGTGGTTCCCAGTTTTTCTCGAATGTTTCCTTCACTTCCACTCCCTCGAAGAACTGTATGGCGTTTCCGCAGCCGTTCATCTGCCTGATGCGCTGTATATCGCGCTTCAGTTTCTGTGGCTTATCGGCATATTTCTCCCATAGTCGCTTGATTCTCGGAGTCACCATTCTGAGTTTGAACATCTGTTCGTGCAGAAACTCAGGTGGAATATGCAGTTCCAGGCTCAAGTCGACCATCCCTTTCGAATAGAGAGGTTTCACGCCCATGGGCTTCTTCTGGTACAGCTGCAACAGCAGGAGCCAGTATTCTTCGTTCCAGAGAGGATGTCTTGCCATAATTTCTTATCTTTATATATCTTCTGCAAAATTACGACTTTTCGTTGGTAAAACAAAATAATTTGGCGGTTATTTTTTCTCAAACTGTACTTTCTCCAGTCTAGGAGTAAATGAGTTAAGTACTTTAAGGAGTTATGGCTATAGTCTTTGGCTAAGTTTTTATGTAGTAATACATATGTCCTAGCTTCTTTACCTAGGGGATAAAATAAAGAGCGCAACTTCGAATGATTTCGAAATTGCGCTCTTCTAATACGATATTCCCAAATTTCTCATAACTCAAGGGTTTTTTGTTACCCTTTCCATTACGGAGCCCGAAGCAGCAATTCTGCTCAGGCGTCATCTTTGGTTATCCCATACATTTGGATCTTTTTACCTTCAACTCACCTGTTGAAATTATCCTGTTAATCCTTGAATAAACAATCTTTAAATTTACCTTTAAACTAAAACCTAATAAAAAAACAACTAACAATCTTAAACCTAAAAACCTAATAACCTAAACTTTTTGTCGTCCTTGAATAAACAATCTTTTCTTTACCTTAACTAATACCGTTTCTCTGAATAAACAATCTTAAATTTACCTTTAAACTAACTAATAACCTAAAACAACTAACAATCTTAACCTAAAAACCTAATAACCTTTTTGTCTTATTGACGATGCAAAGGTACGACGATTTTCCGAACCCACCAAATGTTTTAAGAGAAAATCACATAAAAAAGCCTCTTTTTTGATATAAATCAACTATGTGTGTGCGCACACACGTGCTATTTAACAGCTATTTGATGTATGTCAACCATTTTAACACATTTCTTATGTCTGAAGCCTGTTTGGGAGCTTATTCCTGATTATAGTTAAGCTTATACCTTATTATATATAGAGAGGAGGTTTATGCTGTCTTTGGGAGATGAGTAAGGTACGCCTCATCGCCCTGACCGGTTGTACAGATATGCCTCTTCGCTCATGAACACGGCGATGGTCTTAAGGCGCAGATAGTCTTCCGATAGGTAGATGAGTCCCTTGTTGCCCCAGTTCTTGCCCCATGAATTGCGGCAGACGTAGAATCTCTGCTTGCCTTTCATGAAGATACCTATGATTTCCATCACATGATCATCGGTGGTGCGAAGCTGTTCAAACTCCTTCTGTCGCGATGCCTGGGTCACGGGGCGTTCCATCGGCTGTATGTCTACACAGTTCTTCCTTGGTTCCTTGAAGCCAGGTTCGCTGATGTCACCTTCCCAGCATACCGGGTGTCCTTTTTCTACCGCCTTCCTGATGTGGAGCATCAGCTCGTCGAGCGGAAGGTTCAGATAGGCATCGTGCATCCGGTTATCGGGAATCTCGAGCGCAAAGTATTCTCTGTAAGGATGATGCGAGAAACTGGTGAGCGATACATACTCCTCGGGATAGCATACGCTGTGGGCAAACTCTTGAGGGGTATATTCGGCACCCAGCATGTGTACGGCCTTGGCAGGCATGTAGCCTATTTCTGCGTCAAACAGGTCGTTCAGTTCCTCCTTGAGCTGGCTGATGCCCGCTTTCTTCAAGATGGCGCCATCGCACAGTTTCTGCACCTTGCGGCAGAGCACCTTGTAGTTCACGTGCTTCGGATCTTCATAGCTGTCGTAAGGTTGTGCACCATACTTATCTATATAATGTATCAGCATCGGGGCAGTACCGCGCAAGCTGATGTTCTTCTTTCCTTGTGCAAAGTAATATTCCAGTGCCTGTTCTTCCAGCATCATGCGGGCTATGTAGGCGATGGAGAGATTCACGGAATCCCCCTTCATGATGTGCTCGCTTTCGATGGTGGCAAGCATGCCGTATGCCCAGCAGAGTTCGCTGTTGCCCTGGTCTTTGACGGGCGTAGTACTGATCAGGTGGATATGCTCCGGAAGATAATCCTCGCCTCCACCTGTCTCTGAGATACCGGCTCGCTGCTGTCTGTAT
The DNA here is from genome assembly GCF_026015465.1 of Segatella copri. Taxonomy (GTDB): domain Bacteria; phylum Bacteroidota; class Bacteroidia; order Bacteroidales; family Bacteroidaceae; genus Prevotella; species Prevotella copri_E. Next base: position 1,425,794 of record NZ_JAPDUQ010000001.1, on the reverse strand, counting down.
CCGCAACCGGCGAATACAAGCAGAGCGAGTCCTATGGTTATAATGTTCTTTCTTTCCATGCCGCAAAAATACAAAAAAGATTTTAATCTGTGGCATTAATCTTTCTTAAAACGCCATGGGTTATCAAAATTCCTTGTCATAGCCTGATGCAGGAATCTCCGGCTGGTCAATCGTGAACGACGTGTTGTTGGCAGGGTAGGTGTAGAGCGGACCGGTATAGGTAGTCTTCTTTCCGATGACCAGATGTACGTTGTCAAAGCTGACGGTCTTTACTGCTTTTCCTTCCTTGTCCTTTCCGGTAGTTGTTATATGAATGTCGGTTACATCATTGTCGGTCAGAAGAGTGTAGAGTGTGAATTTGATGTATGGGTTCTGGTATTTTTTGGGGTCAAAAGTCCAACTTCGGGTGATGGTAGCCTTTTCTTTGCAGAATCCGGTAGAAGGATTGAATACCGTACCGCAGCTTCCGCTTATCGTGATATCCTGCGTATTGGTAGTAAGAGGCATCGGGTCGGTAGCTTCCAGTCTGAAACAGCTGACGGCACGTTTCAGCGAAACATTCTGTGTTACGGCTTTGCTGCCCGTTTCCACCTTGATATCCTGCAGGGTATACGCCATATCGCGTACGATATTGTTGGCAAAGGTCATTTCATACCTTGATTTAACTTCGATTCGTTCTTCCTGCTGCAAATCAGTTTTTGCTGCTACGGCAACGAGTGTGTATTCTCCTGCCGGCACCTGCAGGCTGACGTTTCCGAATTCGTCATCCCAGTTTTCCTGTCTTACGGTATAACCGGCAGTAGTTTCATCTCCTTTCGGAATGAGACATACTTGCAGATCTGTGTAGAGGTTTGCATCCTTGAGCGATTTCTCGCTCCCGTCGGCTCTCGTTCTGGCAAGATTGCTCTCTTCATCCTGCCCGATAGGCACAATGGAGCTTTCGAAGAAGCAGAATCTTACTTCTTGGTTCTTGACTTGTGGTGTTGTTTCAAACATCACGTTTTCTTGTGTGCAACTAACCATTGTGGTCATTGCCAGGAACAGAATCATTCCTGAGGTAAAAGCTTTCTTCATACGCTTTCATTTTAATTTTAATTAATAATACCAGCCGTAAAACTGGATTGGATTCATATAAAAAGAAGTATATCCTAGGGATATATTCTTATTTATAGGCAAATATAGACAAATAATCGTGATTGATTTGTCAATATAATCGAATTTCTGTCATTTTTTCTCCATTTTTCTGTGTTTTGTCTTCATTTTGGTGTAACTTTGCACCTGAAATTAGAAAATTGCATTCATGAATACAAAGATAAACGAATTTGAAGTGATGGCACCAGTGGGCTCACGCGAGTCACTGGCTGCTGCCATACAGGCTGGCGCCGACTCCGTATACTTTGGTATCGGCAAGTTGAACATGCGATCCCATTCAGCCAACCATTTTACTATCGATGATTTGCGTGAGATTGCTGCTACCTGCAACGAGCATGGTATCAAGACCTATCTCACCGTCAATACTGTCATCTACGATAACGATATCCCAACGATGAAGGAAATCATCGATGCTGCCAAGGAGGCAGGCATCTCTGCTGTCATCGCCAGCGATGTGGCTGTAATGAGCTATTGCAATGAAGTGGGCGAGGAGGTTCACTTATCTACACAGTTAAATATCTCAAACACAGAGGCTTTGAAATTTTATGCACGCTTTGCTGATGTTTCCGTACTGGCACGTGAATTGAACATGAACCAGGTGAAGCACATCCATGAGCAGATAGAGCAGCAGAACATCTGCGGACCTATGGGCAAGCAGATTCGCATCGAAATGTTCTGTCATGGTGCTCTGTGCATGGCTGTATCGGGCAAGTGCTACATGAGTCTCGCTAATGCCAACCGCTCTGCCAACCGTGGCGAGTGCGTTCAGATTTGCCGCCGCAGCTATACTGTTACAGATAACGAAACTGGCAACCAGCTTGAAATCGACAACAAGTATGTGATGAGTCCGAAGGACCTGAAGACCATCCGCTTCATCGACCGCATGATGGATGCCGGTGTGCGCGTCTTCAAGATTGAAGGCCGTGCCCGTGGTCCTGAATACGTATATACCGTAGTGAAATGTTATAAGGAGGCGATAGCTGCCGTGCTCGACGGAACCTTTACCGAGGAGAAGAAGGATGAGTGGGATGAGAAACTCGCCACCGTCTTCAACCGTGGTTTCTGGGATGGTTATTACCAGGGGCAGACTCTCGGTGAATGGAACAAGCATTACGGTTCCGTAGCTACCGAGAAGAAGGTGCTCGTGGGCAAGGTGATGAAATATTTCTCTAAGTTGGGTGTGGCAGAAGTAGCCGTAGAGGCATCTACCTTCGACAAGGGCGAGAAACTGCTGATTACGGGTAACACCACCGGTGTGATGTATCTCCATGCCGATGAAATCCGCTACGACCTGAAACCGGTAGAAACAGCGCAGCAGGGCTGGAGAGTTTCCATCCCTGTACCAGATAAGGTACGCCCTAACGACAAGCTCTATAAGTTGATTACAGTAAACGAAATTAAAGAAATAAAATAATGGCAACAATTAATGAATTGCAGGATGAAGTAGTAGAGGAGTTTCAGGATTTCACCGACTGGATGGACAAGTATCAGATGCTCATTGACTTGGGCAACGAGTTGGCTCCTCTCGATGAGAAATACAAGAACGAGCAGAACCTTATCGACGGCTGCCAGAGCCGCGTATGGCTGCAATGTGATTATGTAGATGGCAAGCTCGTATTCACTGCCGATAGCGATGCGCTCATCGTAAAGGGTATCATCGCCCTCCTCATCCGTGTGTTGAGCGGTCATACCCCAACCGAGATTATGGATGCCGACCTCTATTTCGTAGAGAAAATTGGTCTGAAAGACCATTTGAGTCCAACCCGCAGCAATGGTCTTCTGGCGATGATCAAGCAGATTCGCATGTACGCCCTTGCCTACAAGACCAAAGAGGCAGAGGCTTAACCGCCTCTGATTATATTATATAAATAAGGTATATTATAATGCGCAAATTAAGAACGATAGAGATGAACCGCCTTACCCTGGAGGAATTCAAGGAAGCCGAGAAGCTGCCCCTGATAGTAGTCCTGGATGATGTGCGTTCATTATATAATGTAGGAAGTGTTTTCCGTTCCTGCGATGCCTTCCGTGTAGAGGCGGTGTATCTCTGCGGAATCACCGCCACCCCTCCCAATGTCGAGATTCATAAGACGGCATTGGGTGGCGAAGACAGCGTGGATTGGGAATACTTCAAGACTACCGAAGAGGCTGTAGAGAAGTTGAAGCAGAAAGGCTACTTTGTATATAGCATCGAGCAGGTAGAAGGCTCCACCAAGCTCCAGAACCTGCCTGAGGCTCACCCTTCCCTCTCCAAAGGCTACGCCGTGATTTTCGGTAACGAGGTGAAGGGAGTCAAGCAGAACATCGTGGATATGAGCGATGGCTGTCTGGAGATTCCCCAGTTCGGTACCAAGCATTCCCTGAATGTCAGCGTAACAGCCGGCATCGTAGTCTGGGAGTTTGCCAAACTCCTGAAACTATAAGTTGAGTTCGTGCCAAACTTGCGTTTTTTGCCAAGTTTGGCACGAACTCATTTTGGTAATAACAATGTGCAAAAATCCCTCAATGAGGGATAAAAATAATTAAATTCATCCCTCAATGAGGGAGCTTTTCAAAAGAATCCGTCCCTCATTGAGGGATTATTTGTATCTTTGCTGCAGTTTTAAACGATATTCATCTAAAAGAGCAAGATATGATAGACAATAAACTTTATGAATACATGGCGGAGTTATTGAAACGTACTCCGCTTGATTTCATCAGATATAAATATGATGAAATCAACTGGAATGGACGATTAGTAGGTATCGTTGGTCCGCGAGGTGTTGGAAAATCCACCATGATACTTCAGCGCATCAAGCTGTCTAAGGAAGGCCATCATCTGTATGTGTCTGCCGACAATATCTATTTTTCAAATCATTCCTTGATTGACTTTGCTGACGAGTTTATCAAGGAGGGTGGTACACATCTTTATATAGATGAAATTCACAAGTATGCCGGTTGGAGCAGAGAACTGAAGCAAATTTACGACATGCACCCATCCCTGAACCTTATCTTTACCGGTTCATCGGTCTTGGATATCAAGAAGGGCGAAGCTGATCTGAGTCGTCGGGCGCTGATGTATATGATGCAAGGCTTGTCGTTCAGGGAATACCTGCAACTTTTTGAAGGCATCAAGACCAGAGTTTTCAGTCTCAACGAAATACTCAATCACCAGGTAGAGATTCCGGGGTTGGACCATCCATTGCCTGTTTTCAGAGCGTACCTCGACCATGGCTATTACCCATTTGCCATAGAGGGAGATTTTACGCAAAGAATGCTGCAGGTGATAGACCAGACGGTAGAAGTTGACATTCCGCAATATGCTGATATGAAAGCTTCAACAGCACGCAAGCTGAAGCGTATGCTCGTCATTCTTTCCGGGTTGGCTCCCTATAAGCCAAGCGTAGAGAACCTCGCCACAGAAATCGGGGTAAGCAAGAACAACGTGCCTGATTATCTCGTCTATCTGGAGCGTGCAGGAATGATAGGTCTGCTCAGAGATGATACTTCGGGTATGCGCAATCTGGGGAAGGTGGAAAAAGTTTATGTCGATAACCCAAGTCTGATGTCAGTACTCACCTCTAATCCCAACATAGGAAACATAAGGGAAACTTTCTTCTACAATCAGATGAGAGAAAAACAAGACGTTACTTCCTCCAGGGTTTCCGACTTTACCATTGGTGATTATACCTTTGAGATTGGCGGAAGGAAGAAAGGTAAAAAGCAGATAGAGGATGTAAAAAACGGACGTATCGTAAAAGACGATATAGAGACGGGGCATGGAATCATCATCCCTCTCTGGTACTTCGGCATGAATTATTAGAGTCGTGAACTTTCGCATGTGGTTTAAGTACGGGCTGAAGGTCCAAAAGCTCCTTTCAGGGCGTGTGGGGACGTGATGCTCTTCTGATGCCTGGGGCATGTGGGGATACCATGGTGTTCTGATACCTGGAGCGTGTGGAGCTTACATGCGAAACTTGAGTTTTTTGAATTGCTCAGATTCTTAATGATTTCCAAAGGTAGCTGGGTAGCTTTGGCTACCTGTTCGGCAGAAAGTCCCATCGCCAGCAAACGTTGTGCTGTTTCTGTGTTGGCCTCATGTTTGCCTTCAACTCTGCCTTCTTCCATACTTCCGGGAAAAGTTGCTGAAAAAGTTTTATGGTTGCATGCAAGCACATGAAGAAGAATACTCAAGTGGTTCAGTCAAGCAACTCAAGTGGTTCAATCAAGCAACTCAAGTAGTTCAGTCCGCGAGTTCAGACGTCTCTGTTAGCTGATGCAGACGTCTCGATAAGCTTACAGATACGTCTCCGTTAGCCTACGCAGTCATATTCGTAACCCGATGCAGTCATATTCGTAACCCGATGCAGCCATATTCGTGACCCGATGCAGCCATATTTGTAACCCGATGCAGCCGTATTCGTGAATAAGTTTTATGTAATCATCTATCATCCATCACGATTTGAGGTTATCCCTCACGATATTCTCACTACACATTACCAGTCAGTAGGCGATCCTCCGGATTCCTGTAAGATGCAGACAAAAAGGGTTCGACTGCTTTATCGGTATAGGTAAAGGGAGATAAAGAAAGGTCAAGTAAAGCTTGTTGAAATGCTTTGCTTGACCTCTTTTCGTTTTCGGATATTTGTATATTGTTTTGTTATATTATGAGAGAGAGTTATTTCTCATTCAGCAGCTTCTCTATCATAGCATCCAACTTGGCATCCTCGCCTTCATTGATTTTGCAGACGATATTGCCCTTCTTGTCAATCAAGTACTTGGTAGGCAAGAAATGGATAGCATATTTGTCGGAGATGTCGTTGGCCTTGTCTGCTGTGTTTTTCGCAGGGTCAATAACCTTATAGCCTCTGAGTACATGATGGAAGCCATCGCCAATGAGCTGGTCTTGCTCTACAGCCTTTCTCCATCTTTCTGGCTTGCTATCATCATCGGATACATAGACCATATCCAATCCTTTTTTGTGATACTTGTTGTAGAGTTCACGCATATGAGGATTGCTCTTGCGGCATGGTACACACCAGCTTGCCCAGAAGTCGATGATGACAACCTTACCCTTCAAAGAAGAGAGGGTGAAAGGCTTGCCATTGATGTCTTTGGCTGTGAAATCAGGTGCAGGCTTGCCAGGTCTTACTTTTGCCAGTACTTCCAGTTCTGATTTGATGTCCTGAGCGCAGACTCCATATTTCTGAACATCAGGAGAATAGCTTTCCCATATCGCCTTGACGTCCTCGTATGTCATGTATCCTTTACTCATGTTTAAAAACTGAGTGGCAAAGTAAGAGTCGGTACGAGTTTTCATAAACTTGTCAGTATAATCCTTATATTGTTTGCGATAAGGCTCCATCAGGGCACTGATGGAATCGCGGCCAGCCTGAGTCTGTTGCGCATAGTACTGTTTGTTAAGTTCAGTCAATGGCTTTTGGAATGGTTCCATTTCTTCCTTCATCTTGTTGAGATCGTCTTGTACCTTTCCTCCTTTTATGCTTACGGCGTCCTGCTTGTTCGCATCACCTGTAATCGTGATGGTAGTTGGTTCCAGGGCAATTTGCCAAGACTTGGCATTGAGATAGTCTTTGGGATTGCCCAAGATAAGATTACCGCACTTGAAAGGAGTATCGAGTTCGCCTTTCAGGGTAAATTTGCCATTAGCGATGATGGTGCTGTCAATATCCATGTTCCCCATGTCGCCAGAATACAGATATATTTTTTGACCTTCAGCATTCTGAAGATTACTCTTGATGGTATATTTGCCTTGGGCATTTGCGCCCAAGGCTAAAGTTGATAAAAGTATCAATAAAATAGATTTTTTATTCATATTTTCTTATTCTTTGTAGTTCTGTGTGATATTACCATTATTGTTTATCACGCTCTGAGGGAATGGGAATATCCACATTTTACTGTCTGGAGTGATGGTATAAGTCTTTCCAGCAAGTGTGCGGCTATAGTTCTGCTTCCAGCCATCGCACTGGTTCCAGCGCTTCTTGTCTATGAAGATATTGACAGAGTAAATGTCCTCATTCATGGTCACCTGCTTCACGTGCTTAATGGCTTCTTCCTTGGTGCTGACTGTGCCTTTGAGGGGCTGATACTTGGCAGGATCGATGCGGTTTACGCGTACCTTGTCGAGATATTCCATGGCTGTATCGTAGTTGCCTTTGTGGGTCTCGCATTCGGCGATGGTGAGATACATCTGGGTAGAGCGAAGACCACCATCATTCCATAACGAGTTGAGATCATAAGTAAAATTGAAACCAGTTTCACCCAGCATACTTACTCCGGCATCCATCATGTAATCATACATCATATTCATATTGCTCATCTTGTCCTTATAGGCATGTCCAGCTTCAAAGTTTGCCATGGTAGTTGGGGTGTAAGCATTGAAGGATTCAAGATTTCCATTTAGGAAATAATCCTCATCGGTTCCTTTCTTGCCACGATTGATAACAGGATAAGTCCCGCCTGTTATATAACCTTGGGTACTACCAAGATATGAGGTATTATAGTTGTTAATAGTGCCATTGATGTCGATAGCCTGTTTGGCCACTTCTTCTGCCTCATCATACTTCTGCATGTTGAGCAATGCCAATGCCTTTACGGCATAAGCTGCGGGTTTACTGAAGCGCATTTTGTTAACGGCAGAGTTAGGAAGACCATCTATCTCAATTGCTTCATTGGCATCCTTGAGTATCTGCTGATAAACTTCCTCAATCGTACTCTTAGGTTGAGCAGTCTGGATATCTTTATACTCTGTCATCAGGATAATTCCTGGATCTGTAGCAGCTGTAGCTGGATTGTAAGCCTTGGCAAACTTGTTGACCAACATATAGAATGACCAGGCTCTCAACGTCAGGGCTTCGCTTTTCAAAAGTTTCTTGTTTGCTTCCGTACCAGATGCGGCATCAATCTTTGAGAGAATTGGGTTGGCAATCGTGCCGATGTAGCCGTAGAAATTAGTGTAGTCTTGATCACTGGAAGTCAATTCTGCCATCTTGTCCATATTGGCTTCATCATAAGTCCAGATGATGACGTTGCGGGTCTTAACTGGCTGACTGATGATTGTTGCTACATTGCTGTAGGCATATATCATATCACCAGCCATTTGTCGCATATCAGAGGAACATCCCTCATACTCTTTGTTGAGAAGCATTTCTAATTGGTCGGTTGTGGTAAGCAAGTTCTTGCCCTTTGGCTCCAATTCCGTGAAGCTCTCACAAGATGAGAACAGCAATGCTGTGATTGCCAGTAAACTGTATATTGTTTTTTTCATTGTGATCTTACTTTTTATGTTATATGATTCTAAAGATTAGAAACTGATGTTCAGACCAAAGATGTATGAACTTGGATTGCGGAGTCCAAGAGTCTCTGGGTCAACATGCACATCGTTGGCTACCCATAGATACTTAGGGTTGTCTATCTGGAAGCGGAGAGAGAGGCGGTTAATGCCTGTTCCTCTGAACCACTCTTGTGGAAAATCATAGCCCAATACGATGTTTCTGATTTTCAGGAAGTCTGCATGATGAATAGCATTATTGCTATAGGTTGTTTCAGAGCCAATCGTTGTAGAGGCGTATCTGCCAATGCCTGGAATATCTGTTGGGTGTTCTGGCGTCCATGCATTCAGGAAATAGCTGGCGATAGCGGTGCTCCAGGTGCTTGAGAATCTTTCATTATGCGCCATGGCTCTCATCATGTGACCGCCATAGTAAGCCATCAGAATGCTGAAAGAGAATCCGTTCCATCTTACGCTGTTGTCCATACCCATGATAACCTTTGGCTCGCTCTGACCAGAGTATTCCAATATGCTTATACTTTTGCCTGTTGCACTGTGAGATTTGCCCCCATCCTCAATGTAGAACAGAGATTGACCCTTCTCGCCTTCTTGGTCGCTGATGCCAGCAAAGCGGTATGACCAGAGGGCACTGGATGGCTTTCCTTTGACGTATGGTCTTTCAATCAACTCGTATGCGCTGTTTGATGGGTTCTCTACATCGGTTACAATATTACTGTTGTGTGACATGGTGAAGTTGGTGGTCCAACTCCAATTCTTACGGCTTGCCCCTCTCAGCCAATTATAAGTAATCTGCAATTCTATACCACGATTGCGCATAGAAGCCATGTTGACGAACATAGAGGTGAAACCCGTTGTTGGGTCGAGGGTGCGATAAGAGAACACATCCTTTGCCACCTTGTTATAATAATCGATGGAACCACGCAAGCGGTTGTCGAGCAATCCGAAGTCAATACCGATGTTGGTGGTGCGGCTCTGCTCCCACTTCAAGTTAGGGTTGGCAGGACTTTCGATGGTGCCGTATGGCAAGTTGGTATATTGATTGAGTTCTCCTGATGTAGCTGTCATATAACTGGTTGCACCTTGATAGATGTTACCAGTTACACCATAGCTGGCACGGAGTTTCAGGAAGTTTACCCACTTGATATCCTTCATGAAGTCTTCATTATGAATCAACCATCCTGCACCTACAGACCAGAGTGGCGTGCCGCGGAACTTGGCGTTCAAGCCATATACATCAGCATAGTCCTTACGGAACGAACCGAACACGTTGTATTTCTCATCATAAGTATAGGTGAGGTTGAAATAACCAGAAGCATACTTGTGGTGAGTCTCAGGAACAACTCCCATTCCTTCCTTGATATAAGGATCGAATACAAACTGGCTTGCAGGGAAACCACCTGAGGCGCCAAAGAAAAGAGGTGAATAGTTCATGGTACTCAATGTTCCCAAGTCTATCGTGTGGGTAGAGCTTGTCTGCAACTGGTCGTCATAACCCAGCATTAAGGCCTTAGAACCTGTCAGTTTGGTTTCACGGAATTCCAAGCCGGCAATCGCCATGATGTCGTGCTTGCCAAAGGTCTTGGCATAATTCAACTGTCCACGTGCAGTCCAATAACGTCCGTCACTATTTGTAGTACGGAGCAGACCGCCAGTGGTAGGAACGTAGTTCTTGATAGTGCCATCTGCAGATTGATAATAATAAGCATTACGCATGGTACGCATCACATGACTATCTTGTGTTGTATTCCATTCTACGGTGTTATGATTGGTTTCATATACAAACTGGGCATTGGCAGTCAATCCGTCAATAATCTTGAAGAGCAAATCTCCATGATAGCGCATATACTGACGGCGGGTAACCTGGGTGTTATTGTAATACTCATCCACTGGATTGGAGCTTAAATCCTCAAAAGGAGAATCGAAGGTCATGTAATCATTGCCATCATACCAATAGTGTTGTCCTTTGACGCTTCCATCAGCATTATAGAATGGCATATAGGCTGGTTGTTTCCAGATATCGCTATAGTAGCTATTGTTGTCGTAACCTACTTCCTTACTCTTGCTATAGATACCATTGATAGTCATGGAGGCTGTGAGCCACTTGGCTACATTGTATGAACCCTTATACTGGGCATTGAACTGATTGGCGAAATGATTGATCAGTCCGCTGTTGTCATACTTATAGTTGATAGTCAGGTTGTTGGTGAACTTATCGCTGCGGCCACGAAGCGAGAGGTTGTACTGCTGCATCACTCTCTGCTTATATACGGCATCTGCATACTCCTTGGCATAGTTGTTCTTCTTGAAAGAAGCCAACTGGTTCTGCAATTCTTCCTCGGAAATTTCTCCCTTAGCTCGCTGGTAATAGGCATATTCGATAGGAGTTACTGCTTGGGTACCCATAGAGATTGACTGAGCAGTAGTACCGATAGGGTCAGCCACTTCACCATCATTATGGAAGAAATAGTAGTCCCAATACTTGGCCTCGGTATCCACCTGCTGTTCTGGAGTCATATAGAAATTGTCGGCATAATCTACGTTCTTCTTCTCATATACCGTGAGGTTGGCTGCGAAGTCGATGTCAATCTTGCCTGCCTTCTTGGCATTCTTGGTGGTTACAACGATGACACCATTGGATGCACGGGCACCATAGATGGCATTGGCTGCGGCATCCTTCAATATGTTTACGCTCTCGATGTCGTAAGGGTTCAAATCGTCGATGTTTCCCTCTACAGGTACGCCATCCACTACCAGCAATGGGGTGGTTTCGGCATAGAGAGAGGAGGTTCCACGGATGGTCATCTTTCCATTATAAGTGGAAAGACCTGCCACGCGACCTTCGAGGTTGTTCATGATGTTGGTGGTGTAACGCTCGTCCAATTTGGCTGAGGTGATGGTAGTGACAGAACCTGTCATCTTAGGTTTGGAAATCTCCTGATAACCTGTTACCACAACATCAGAAAGCTGATTGTCGGTAACCATCTGTATGTTACGGCTTAAAGGTGCTCTACCGCTTCCCAGACGCAATTCTGCATTGCTCATACCGAGGTAGCTGAACTTTAAGGTGCAAGCATTGGCTGGCACCTTCAAGGTATAGAAACCCTTGCTGTCGGTGATGGTGCAAACCTTGCTGTCGTCGATGCATACGGACACACCAATCAGTGGCTCGCCACTTTCATCGGTGACGACACCGGATACATTACGAACTCTCTCACCTGCCATACGGCGAGTGATAGTCACGATATTACCCTCAATCTCATAACGGCAGTTCACCTTGTTCATCACCTCGTCAAGTACTTGGCGCAACGGGCGGTTGGTGGCATTCACCGTGATGTGTGGCAACTTGGCTGCCAAATCTGTACTGTAGATGAAGTTCAAGCCAGTCTGTTTCTTGACTTCAGCGAAGAACTGTTTCACGCTCATCGACTTTGCATTGATAGTTACCGTCTGGTGCTTTGGCTGCTGAGCCATAGCAGTACTGGTTCCTCCACATAGGGTTGCTCCTACAAGCAGGGAGGTAGCGAAAAGGATTCGTTTCATTCTTCCAAATTCTTTCATTCTCTCTTGTTATAAAATTAAACCAATATTTTTATAATTCTATCGTGATAGTCTTGCTCTTTGGCATCAGACAAGCATGGCTATCGCAAGCCTGATAGTTGACTATAAAGGTAATCTTACCCGATTTGCCTTCTATCTTCTGACGGAAAATCTGCTCACCTTCAAGGATGATAGATTTAGAGCCTGCCATAGGTCTGCCAACAGGTTTCTGAAGTTCGCCTACCAGTTTGACATCGCCTTCTGCCTTGAGGTCATAAGTCGTTTGGATATAAGGGTCCTGATCGCTTACCTTTGCATAGATGTGATAGCCTGGATATATCTTCATGCGGATGATGAGTTCCTTGTCTTTGCCCACAGTGCTGACAGCGGATGATAGGGCAACAGGCTCTTCTTTGGTTGCTTTCTCTTGGATAGGAGCGATGTTGCTTTCATTGAATTCATAGAATTTGAGAACGCTGTAGTCATTGCCTGGAGTCTTCGGATCGAGATCATTGACCAGCCACAGCCAGCCTCCGCTCTCAGTAAAGAAGAGTTTGCTCTGATATTTATTATACCACTCTCGCCATTGCTTGGCATTGTCGTAACGGAGCAACGTATAGCGATAGAGGATGCGCTTTGCCTTCTCTATGTCTTTGCCTTTTTCCCACATGGAGATAGCTTTGTCAAGGATACGCTTGTCGTTATTGGCGATGCCGATGCTCTTGGCATCTTCGTCAAGAATTTCTCCATATTCATTGAGCTTGCAATAGAAATATGGGCGATTTTCGGTATAATAGCTTGAATATTTGTCAACATCGGTGCCAAACATTTCATACAGTTCTCCTGCCCTTTCCTTTACATAGTCAATATAGGATGAAATGGGTTGAGGATTTTCTGCCATTTTCATATACATCTTGTCTGTTTCGCTCATCTTGCCGCCAGCAGCAACCACCTTTTGAAGTGAATCCGCCAGATGCTTAATCTGATTGTTGAAATCTTCAATCGAGTTTTTGTAAGCTTCGTAGTTTTCTTTGCTTACGGTATATTTGTGCTCATCAATTGTAGTGCGGGTAGAAATTCCCTCATTGAGTTTGCGGGCAATGATATGATGACCTTTAAACTTGTTGATATAAATAACTGCATTGAGGAAAACCGGCTTAGCTTCTTCTGTCATATCTGCAGGAGACGCAGAGAAACCCCAATGCAAGAAGTTGGCATGGCGACCGATGGCGATGGCTCCATAGCTCTTGGCACTTTCGCCACCCGACATGATTTCTGTATCAGGAGAATCCAGATAGCCCCACTGGCGAGTAACCAAACCTGCCTTATAACCCTTGGTGTTGCTATAGTCTTTATTCTGTACTTTCCACATCGGAATCATATCTGGAAGCTTCTCCTGGCATATTTCTGCATATTCCTTTGCGCCTGCAGGAGTTGGGCGTTTTGTGGTGGTTATCTTCACCTTATAAGGACCTTTGAAGATGGCACTCTTGGTATTCATGTTGTAAGCATGACCAAGAAGGCAGAGACAATACCAGTCGTTTTTCACACCGATATAGCGACCTGTTGTCTCGCTTTCGTCTGCGATGGTGATGACAGGGCGGTCAAAGTTCTCTGGGAAATACTTGGCTGGTATCAGCTTGCTGAATCTGTCATTTTCAATGATTGTGCGACGTGGCTCAATAGGAGTTGGGTCGCCATCAATGATGGTTACATCATAGTCGTATGACATCCTGTAGTTGTAGTCTTTTCCTTGTACCGTTTTCACTGTAGTGAAATATGTTTCAAGAAAGACTTTCCAGGCGGCAGTTCTTGTCTCAATACTCTTGGCATGAGCTTCCTTGTCATAGTCTGCTACTCCTAAAGTCTCTATGTCGGAATGACCTCCTACATAGAGTATTTTCAGATTCGTCTTTTTGGCTGTGGTAGCCATTGTTGCGATGCACGCTAACAAGGCTATTGCCATCATTGATAAAAATCTTTTCATGTTGTATATAATATTAATGTTTATATTCTCTGATGTTGATGATGCCTTCCTTGGCAGTTATCTTCAATCTTGTGATATTCTCTATAGCATTGAGAGTCTGTCCCATCGGTTCGTATTTGTCAATGCTTCCTGTGAATCGCAGTTCTTTCATGTCTTCGGATGAGAACTCCACCTTCATGTTGTACCAATGGGAGATAACTTCCATCAGATCTTGCAGCGTGCAGCCGTCGAACAAGAAGTTGCCCGTGTTCCAAGAGGTGTAAAGATTAACATCCACTTGCTGGATGTCTGGTGTTCTGCCTGCTTTCAGGGTTGCCATATCGCCTGGTTTCAACAGGTATTCTTTACCGTACTTGCTGCTCACACCAACTTTACCTTTCACCAGAACAACGCTGGTTACACCTTTTTCCTTCATCGTGTTGACATTAAACTCGGTACCATAGTCGTGTACATCTCCGTTGGCAGTCTCTACTATGAAAGGTCGTTTCTTCGAGTCGTTGGCCACGATGAAATAGGCTTCTCCCTTGAGCTTTACCTTACGCTCGCTGCCTACGAAGTAATTAGGATAGATGAGGGTGGTATTGTAGTTGAGATGCACGTAGGTTCCGTCGTCCAGTACCATCCAGAATTCCTTGTCTTTCTTTGTTATCAGGGAGCTTTCTGTTATTTCGTCGCTTCCAAAGAAACTGCTTCCATCCTTACTGTCAGCTACTTTTTCTGCTTGTGCCAATGCACTCTGTGCATCTTTCACCTTGATGGTTTTGCCGTTGATGGTAAGTGTAGCTCCATTCATGTCATTCAGCTGAACCCGTTCTATGGCTTGATGCAGTTCTGCGGTGATGACGGCTGGTGGGGTGGAACCTTGATGTCCGAAATACATCCATGTACCCATTAATATGAGGGCGATAGCTGCTGCAGCGGCTATGCGTCGCAACCAGATGATGGTAGCAGCTTTGTCATCATTTCTATCTTCCTGTTCCTCTGCATGTTGGAGAGATGCTTTGAATGTAGCTTTTGCTTTCTCGGCATCAATGCTCTTGTAGAGATGGTAGCGTTGGAGAAAATCATCTTCATTCATGAGATGCTCTATTTTGTCTTTTAGCGACGCATCTTGCTCTACTCTTGATAAGAGCTCCTTGCCTTCTTCCTCTGAGATTTCGCCAGTCAGTAATTTACTGACGAGTGTATTGATATCAATATTCTTATTCATATTTTCTAATACTTTTGTGATAGAATTATTCTCTTATTTACTATTATAACACACTTGGGTGCGTTTGTGGTTACAAAAATCAAGAAAAAAGTGAAAAAAAGTTGCATTTTTAAATTTTACTGCATAAAAATGCGTATCTTTGCACTCATGAGTGAGAAAAGTGATATTGAAATTGCAATAATTTGCCAATGGGATAATCAGGCCATCGAGTTGTTGTACGATAAATATTATCGTGCCTTGGTGAGTTATGGTTGTCAGTTTGTGGAAATGACCATTGCAGAAGATATCGTGCAGGATCTTTTCTCTGTTCTATGGGAACGTCGCCCTTTTTTCAACAGTATTTCCAAGTTTTCCGCCTATTTATATAATACGGTGCATAACTCTGCTCTCAATTACCTGCGTCATCAAGCGGTACACAACAACTATCGGCAGAGTATAGTTGATAATCTGCAGGAGTTTATGCTGGTGGATGATACCTTGGATATTTTTAATAAGGAAGAAATCTATCGTCAACTCTTTGCTGCGATAGATGAGTTGCCTCCTCGCCAAAAGGAAGTCTTTCTTCTTTGCATGGAGGGGAAGAAAAACAGGGAGATTGCAGAGCAACTGGACATCTCCGCTGAGACGGTGAAGGTACAGAAGCGTCGTGCGATAGCTCGATTAAGGGATAAACTTTCTCCTATGTTAATTGAAATTATTCTTGTTCTGATAAGAAAAAGTTTTGATGCCTAATTACTTCTCCGTTCAGCGTCTTTATGCGGAACTTTCTTCTGGGAGTATAGTTTATTCATATAGAATTAAAGTGTTTTCTATATGCTTATCATATAATTCAATATTTTTCTGAGTCATCTATGAAAGATTTGTCTTCTCGGTTTTCACAATCTTTCGGCCTTCTCTTATTTCAGATATTCTCCGAAATCAGTCAATCTCATATCTCCCTTCTTCAGGAAGGTATCGTGCATGGCGAGGGCAGCACGCATGCTCTGTGGCTCGTGGCCCTTCTCGGCAAACTTCAGATACTCACGAAGCATAGGGCGGTAATCTGGATGGGCACAGTTTTCGATAATCTCTTTGGCACGGCGCAATGGGCCTTTGCCACGGAGATCGGCTACTCCCTGTTCGGTAACGATCACATCCACATCGTGCTCGGTGCTGTCCACGTGACTGCACATCGGAACAATGGCAGAGATGCAACCGTTCTTGGTGGTACTCTGTGTGGTGAAGATAGAGATGAAACCATTGCGCTCGTAATCGCAGGAACCGCCGATACCATTCATCAGCTTGCTGCCGCAGATGTGGCTGGAGTTCTCGTTGCCGTAGATATCGCACTCAATGGCGGTGTTCATGGCGATGACACCCAGACGGCGGATGACCTCAGGAGAGTTTGAAATCTCGCTCTGGCGGATGGTGAGATGCTTCTTGAAGTAATCAATATCATCATACACCTCTTTCAATGTATCGTTTGTTACGGTGAGCGAAGAGCAGGAAGCATCCTTGATTCTTCCCTCGCGCATGTATTTTACCACGGCATCCTGAACCACCTCGGTATAAACGCTGAATACCGGCACGTTAGGGTTCTGTCCCAGTGCCTCAAGAACGGCATTGGAAGTTACTCCCACTCCGCTCTGCAAAGGCAGGAACTGAGGAGGAATATGTCCCTTCTTCAGGTCGCTGACCAGGAAATCGGCAACGTTGTGGCCCATCTGTTCCGTCACAGGGTCGAGCGGTTTGAAGGCACGCGCCTCCTCCGGAATGTTGCATTCCACCACACCCACAATCTTATGTGCATCAATCTCCACATACTCTTTACCTATTCTATCGCCCACATTCAAGATTGGGATAGGTGTGCGGAATGGGCATTCTGCTATCTCATATACATCGTGAAGATAGCGGGAAGCAGGGCTGTGGAAGGTATTCTTCTCGATGAGCACCTTCTTGGCAAGGCGGACGATGGTAGGAACGATGCCGCCGGCAGAGGTAAGGAATGCCTTGCAGGTGGTTTCGCCTTCTTCCAAATCAGAAACTTCGATGATGGCAAGGTCTATTTCGCCATAGAAACCACGGCGCAGGCGCTCAGCCATGTGGCCGAGGTGCATATCCTCATAATCAATCTCGCCCAGGTTGGTATGAGTTCTAAAGTCCTTGTTGGTAGAAAATGGCGCACGGAACTTGATGGCATGGGCTGCTGCCATGTCACCTTCGATACTCTGCGAGGTAGAAGCACCCGTGAGGATGCCCACCTGGAAAGGTCTGCCCGCCTCGTGCTCAGCCACGGCTCTCTTGGAGAGTTCGCGGAAGGTTGCCTTAGGCACGCCGTTTGGTGTAAAACCACTCAATCCGATTGTATCTTGATCGTTAATCATCGCTGCCGCTTCGGCAGCACTCAATCTTGTATATGCCATTTTCTTCTAACTTAATACTCATTAGCGGAACTTATAGCCGCCTTCTTGATAATTGATAACTGTTTGCGGCTGCAAAGTTACACATTATTTTCGATATACGCTAATAATTTGATAATTTTATGCATATATTAGGCAAAAAACTTACAAATAGTGAATAGATATACAAAAACTGCTTACTTTATGCAATAAGATAGCCGAAAGTTTGGATGACATTGCCCTATAAGCGTGTATGGCCTTAATTTTTCTTTGGATTACAGTTTACTTGTTTGCAGTCTGTTTGAATCCTGTATCTTCCGCTGACCATGGTTGCCATTTACACTCGCCTACTTCCATTTCAGAGAACTGTGCGGTGAATGAATGGTCAACCGGGCTTGCCGCATATATTCCGAACGAGATTTCCCCATCACCCTTATCCAAATGGAATGTACGCATCTGGTGAAAAACAATACCGTCAGGACTTGTCTCTATATAATAGTCGCTTCCCCGACGGCTAAGGCGATACCACATTTCCTTTATGGAAGATGGAATATCATGCGTAGCCCAATCGGAATATCCGTTGTTTGTCACCACACTGCCCAATCTCTGGTATTCCTCGTTCTCGTATTCGATTGACGCCTTCATCCAATTGTCACTGTCAAGATAGATTGCGATACCGCACTGGTCGAACAGGGCCGAACTGTTGAACGATGTCTTTACAGTAAAAGAAAAGAACTTGTTGGAGGTTTTCATTTGCAGCACCGGAGCATTGTCGTTGCTGAACCCATAATAGGTGCGCTGCCACAAGTCTGTGTGAGGTTCTGAAACGATTGTAATCAAAGAGTCCGTGATAGTGTATTGTTTGGGCTCACGAATCCAAAACAAGTTTTCAGCCACAAATGGCTTTAAGATTGTGTCATTTTTTTCCATATTCGATTTATTTGCTATTGATGATTGTTGTTTTTTCTCATTTTGACATGACAGCAGAGTGCATGCAAGCAGCGACAATGCTATGAAAAATTGATTTCTCTTCATTTGTCGAAATGTTTAATATGTTTGTTAAAATCTGATAATAGTGCTGAGGTATGGTGTTTATTCCCCGTCGAGCTTACCTATGCGAAAATTGGCAACAGCCTCTTGCTTAAGCGACACTTCCGTAAAATAGCAGGTGTGTGCATCGTCTTTAGGACTTTGGGAACTTAGGCCAAGAAGCAGTTTTTTCGGAAAATCATTCTTGTAGAGACGAGCCATGTGCCATATATTCCCATCTTCTGAAAAATAACTGCCTAGAGTAGTGCCATCGGATGATAATCTCATATAAACATACCGACCGATAATCGCCTGATGATTATTGTCATCAGAAGTGCCTATTGTGCGAACTGACACCACACGGTGAACACCATATTCATCCTGTTCGAAACACAGTTTTTGACAATGAGTGTCATTCTCGTATGCGTATAACACACCTGCCGAATATGTTCCAGTTTTGGTGAAGTTCGGCTGTACTTTAGCCGTAAAAGTGAAAGGCTTAGTGTTGTCAACTTCTGTAAAAATGACTGCAGAGCTATTGACAACGCTTCCATCCGGAGAGCAGAAATAATCAGTTTGGGGACCGGCCACAAACTTGAGAGTGTCGCCAAGAAGTGTGATACCATTCTCTCCGCCGTTTTTAGACTTTGTAAAACGGATTCCTCCTACATTGATATTGCATGTAGCGAGTTTAACGTTTTCCGTTAAGACTTTCTTGTCAGAACTTCCTTCTTTTTTCTCTGACTCTTTCTGGGTGCATCCAGTCATAGCAAGACTTGCTATGATTGCGATAAATACTAATTTTCTCATTGTAACATTGATTTGATGTTTATTAAATTGCAACTTCCTTATGATTTATTTGCGGTTGCAAAATTAGAGAAAATTTACGATATGTGCAATACTGATTTCTAACCAATTTTCGAATCAGGCATGCACATTAAATAAGGTTCATTCTTAATGCAATTTCTACTGCGGCTGCGGTATTGGCAACTTTTAACGATGCTAAAATATCCTGACGATGGCGATTAACCGTATAAATGGATATGTTTAACTTGTCAGCAATTTGTTTGCTTGGTACTCCTTTAGCTATCAATGACAGTATTTCAAGTTGTCGGCGGCTAAGAATTTTACGGTCACTCGCTTCGTATATGTCTCGTCCAACCGTTTCCCCGGTCAATAGATTAACAATTATTCCATCTTGTCGGTTATGGGAAATAGGGTACGGGATGTAAGTGCATAGACCGAGTAAAACACTACCGTTGGCACTACAGCTGAAATATCTCGTTGTATGGAGTATCTTGACTTTTTCATTGTCTCCGGCCTGGTAAAAATTAAGGATACATGAAGCTGAAAAATTTGTCTTTTCTTTTATTGAACGTTCTTTTATAAAGTTGAAGAAACGAAGTTCCAGTACATGACGTTCAATAAGTTCGTCTTCTTTTATATGACAGAATACGATGTCCTCAAAGGCAGAATTACGATCTACCATATATTCTGGAAGATTCATTATAGTTTGACCGAATCTTCCAGAATAAATATGGCATTCTTTATTTTGAAAATCTGATACAACTGCTATGCCTTCTGTTGCTAATGCATAACCATTTGCACACGCTTTTGCTTGAGCGAGTAATAGTTCCCTGTTATCCGAGGCTTCAAACTCTTGATCTGTCAAAAGCGATTTTAGTTCATTTTCTTGCTTCATTCTGAATTGATATCTATTCGCACCATTACGGAGTAGTGCCATTTAAATTTTGTTGCAAAATTACTAATAATAATTGATTTAGATCACAAGCTTCTCTTAAAATATATTAATTGAACATGAAGTCGAAATAGAGTTGGTTATCATAAAATGTTGCTTAACCCACTTGAACAACTTATGACAAGCTTTATATAAGTTTATATAATACCTTTTTGGCTCTAAGTATGTTAAAATTACCACTTAGAGCCACTTTGCCACCTATTCGTTTGGCTCCAAGTGGTATTTTTTATATATTTGCAGCCAAATATAGCAGCATCATACAGAGAGAATTTACCATGGAAAATCAGTTCCATTGATATTTTCGAGGAATTTAATAACATTTTGCGAATGATTTGTCGGATATATCAGAAAAATGAGTTAACTTTGCACTCAAAATATAAATAATATAAAAGAAAGGTTCATACAAGATGGAACAGAAATTACTGATTTACAACACTCTCACTCGTACGAAAGAGAGATTCACTCCGCTTCACGCTCCTAACGTGGGCATGTATGTTTGTGGCCCTACCGTGTATGGCGATCCGCATCTCGGTCATGCACGACCAGCCATCACATTCGATATACTCTTCCGCTATCTCAAGCACCTGGGCTATAAGGTTCGCTACGTTAGAAACATTACCGACGTGGGCCACCTGGAGCACGATGCAGATGAGGGCGATGACAAGATTGAAAAGAAGGCTCGCCTGGAGCAGTTGGAGCCAATGGAAATTGCGCAGTACTACACCAACCGCTACCACGATGCCATGGAGGCGCTGAACGTGCTCCCTCCTAGCATTGAGCCTCATGCCACAGGCCATATCATCGAACAGGAGAAACTGGTTCAGGAAATCCTGGACAATGGCTATGCCTACGAGAGTAACGGCTCTATCTACTTCGACATCGAGAAGTATAACAAGGATCATAAGTACGGTATCCTCTCCGGACGTAACCTGGAGAACGTTATCAACGAGAGCCGCGAGCTGGCTGGTATCGGCGAGAAGAAGAACCAGGCTGACTTCGCCCTCTGGAAGAAGGCTTCACCTGAGCATATCATGCGCTGGCCTAGTCCTTGGAGTGATGGTTTCCCTGGCTGGCACTGCGAGTGTACTGCGATGGGACGCAAGTACTTGGGCAGCCACTTCGATATTCACGGTGGCGGCATGGATTTGATATTCCCTCACCACGAGTGCGAGATTGCACAGGCTGTGGCTTCTCAGGGCGACCAGATGGTTCATTACTGGATGCACAACAATATGATTACCATCAACGGTCAGAAGATGGGTAAGAGTCTTGGCAACTTCATCACTCTGGAGCAGTTCTTCACTGGCAATCACGACAGTCTGGAGCAGGCTTATTCGCCAATGACCATCCGTTTCTTCATCCTCTCTGCTCACTACCGCAGCACCGTAGATTTCTCTAATGATGCCTTGAAGGCCAGCCAGAAGGGATTGGAGCGCCTGATGAATGGTTTGAACGACCTGGAGCGTGTGCCTGTGGCTAAGCAGAGCGATGAGCAGGTGAAGAAGTTTGTAAGCGAGTTGCGCCAGCGCTGCTACGATGCGATGAACGATGACTTCCAGACTCAGCTCGTTATCAGCTATCTCTTCGAGGCTTGCCACGTAATCAACACAGCCCTCGACCACAAGGCAAACATCTCTGCTGAAGACCTGAAGGAGCTTTCAGACACCATGCATCTCTTCACCTTCGACCTGCTCGGTCTGAAGAGTGAGAAGGGAGCCAACAATGATGCTCGTGAAGAGGCTTATGGCAAGGTAGTGGATATGGTTCTCAACCTGCGTGCCAAGGCTAAGGCTGATAAGGATTGGGTTACCAGCGACCAGATTCGCGATGCCCTGGCTGAAGCCGGTTTCGAGGTAAAGGACACCAAGGATGGTGTTACCTGGAAATTGAACAAATAATATTTAAAAAGAGGGTGCATCATCAACTTATGACGCACCCTCTCTTTTTATTTTTGTACTGCTGCAGAATCTTTCTTCCTTGCAGCAAGTGAATCTTTCTGTCTGCCAGATATAGAATCCCGCAACATCTTATCTTTCTTATTCTTATATTCCTTATACTCTTTTTCGTAATAATGGGCAAAGTTGGCGAAAGGCTCTGTTATCGCCTCGTCGCTCGATGCCGTATAGGTATTTCCGTATGGATCGGATGCTTTGATGATGATTCTGGCATTCGGATTCCTAGGAGTATAATAATATAGGTGGTTCATGATGAGATAACCATTCCCCTTGCTCACGAAGCGATAGGATACACTCTCGCTATACTTATGATGATAGCCAGCGGCAAAGGCATCCTGCCCCTTTCCGCAGAGGCGCCCCATCAGATATTCTTTGCCATCCTCTACGGCTACAACACGCCAATGACTGGTAGCATTGAAGACATTGGCTATCAGGATATTCCTGTTGTTTGCCAACTGCCAATCCCTAGAGTATTTCTCGCCGTTGAAATCGGTCTGCGCACGGAACAAGGTCATCTGCTTGCTCTTATCCCAGAAAGTTCCCTTGTAATAGCAGTTGCTGATGCTGGTACCCACAAAACTGTATACATAATATCCATTTGGAGTTCCGCAGATGTTGATATTCGACTGCCATATATTGCCACAGGCGGCAGCATGACAATGCTCCATCACATCCTCTCCCTCATAGTTGATTTCGTGGTTGCAGGCAAAATGAGTATGTCCGCAGAAGAGTTCGTAACCGCCCTTAAACTGTTTTAGCAAAGAAAGCAGGAGCGAGAGACGAGAAGAAGAATAGTGTCCTTCCTCATGGGCATTGGTCAGCGGCTTCGCCTTGCTGAAAGGCGCATTACCAAAGGTAAAAGGAATATGATAACAGAGTACCACCTTCATATCCTTTGGCGTGAGGGCGAGATCCTGCTTCAGCCAGCGCACCTGCCGTTCACGCAGTTCGCCCGGCGAATAATAGGACATGCCGCGGTGGAAGAAGCAGTTGTTGATGCAGACATAATGCACATCGCCACGATTGAAGGAAAAATCGGTAGGACCGAAATTTTCCTCCCATTTCCTGCGGTAGAGCGCCTTACCATCCTGGTCGTGATTGCCGATGACGGAGAAGAGACGCATCTCTGAAGAGCCCAATGCCTGGCGTATCTGACGCTCCAGTTTGGCGTTGTAACCGCCATAATACTGGACATCATCGCCCATGCTGAGCCCGTAGACCGGTGTTCCGGCAGGCAGCGAACTGATGGTCTGCCTGATGTCCGCCATCGTCTGGGTAGTGAATCTTTCTACATCACTCTTCTTGATGGGATTATCATCCGGAGAAGTATAGTAAGGGCTGTAGGCATTGGTAACCTGCGGGTCGCCGATGACAATCATCTTATAGTGAATCTCCTTGCCGCCCGGCAGTCGGGTGAGGGTGAAGTTATAGATTTTCTTCCCCTTGGATACCTTTTGATAGAAAAAAGCCGTGCGATCGGTCTTAGAATGGGTAGGAACCTCGCAATCGGCTGGAACAGAATAGTATATGAATTTTGCCAGGCTGTCTCGCTTCATCTTATATCTGCCCTGTGCATCGGTTTTCACACAGTTGAATCCATCGCTCACGATGACGCCAGCCACTCCCTTTCCTTCCTTATCTCTTAAAGTTCCGGAGATATTGAAATCCATCTTCTTCACAGGTTTCTTCTTCAGTGTATCAGCAGGCTGTGGTTTGAGCCGGAGAACCGGTGGAGTTTTCACCAGGTTCTGTATCTGTTTCTTGGGGTAGAGCAGGTGCAAGGTGATGCCTATTGCTACGAGCGCGCAGCAAGCAACCGACAGGCCCCCTATGTATAATTGTTTCTTTTTCATGCCCACAAAGGTACGCTTTTATCATGGTGATACAAAGAAAAAACATTAAAAATAGATTAAATCCTTTGCTATCTGCCCGTTTTTTCTTATTTTTGCATTTCTATTATAAAGGATTCGCCGGTTAAACCGATTTCAACCGGAAATGAAGAGAATAAGAAATAAAAACTAAGATAATGGCAAACGATAATAAAGGTCTTACACCGATGATGAGACAGTTTTTCGAGATGAAATCGAAACATCCCGAAGCGCTGCTGCTCTTCCGTTGCGGTGACTTCTACGAAACTTACTGCGAAGATGCGGTGGAGGCATCCCGTATACTCGGCATTACGCTGACACGACGCAACAATGGCGGTTCTACGGGCACGACCGAGATGGCAGGATTCCCTCATCATGCTCTGGATACCTATCTGCCTAAACTCATCAGGGCGGGTAAGCGCGTAGCGGTATGCGACCAGCTGGAAGACCCGAAGAAGAAACGACTCGAAATAAAAGGTAAGAAGGGATTGAGCCAGATGGACAAGATGGTGAAGCGAGGTATTACCGAACTCGTTACACCGGGTGTGGCGATGGGAGATAACGTCCTGAACTACAAGGAGAATAACTTCCTGGCAGCCGTACACTTCGGCAAGACCGCCTGCGGTGTGAGCTTTCTGGATATCTCGACCGGAGAGTTTCTTACCGGCGAGGGAACCTACGACTATGTAGAAAAACTGATGGGCAACTTCATGCCGAAAGAGGTGCTCTACGACCGCGCCCGAAAGAATGACTTCGAGAAATATTTCGGCAGCAAATACTGTACCTTCGAACTGGATGACTGGGTTTTCACCGAACAGACAGCCCTGCAGAAACTCCTGGGACATTTCAAGACAAAATCTCTGAAAGGTTTCGGCGTAGAGCATCTCAAGAACGGCGTGATAGCCAGTGGTGCCATCATGCAGTATCTCGAGATTACCCAGCATACACAGATTAATCATATCACCGCCCTTTCACGTATCGAAGAAGATAAGTTCGTGCGTATGGATAGGTTTACCATCCGCAGTCTGGAGCTGGTTGCCCCTATGCAGGAAGATGGTTCTTCTCTCCTGAATGTCATCGACCGTACGGTAACGGCGATGGGCGGACGTATGCTCAGACGCTGGCTGGTCTTCCCGTTGAAGGACGTTAAACCAATCAACGAGCGTCTCGACATCGTGGAATATTTCTTCAAGGAACCGGAATTCCGTCAGCTTCTCGATGACCAGCTGCATCGCATCAGCGACCTGGAGCGTATCATTTCCAAAGTAGCCGTGGGTAGAGTTTCGCCTCGCGAAGTGGTTCAGCTGAAGAATGCACTCGAAGCCATCAAGCCTATCAAGGTGGCATGTCAGCATGCTACGAACGAGGCTCTGAAGCGGGTAGGCGAGCAGCTGAACGTATGCGAGACCCTGAAAGACCGCATCGCCAGGGAAATACAGCCCGATCCGCCACAGCTGGTCAACAAGGGTGACGTGATAGCCGACGGATTCAATGCTGAACTTGACGACCTTCGTGCCATCAGCCGCCACGGCAAGGATTATCTGCTCAAGATACAGGAAAGGGAGATAGAAAAGACAGGAATTTCGAGTCTGAAGGTTGGTTACAATAATGTTTTCGGATACTATCTGGAGGTGAGAAATACCTTTAAGGACAAGGTGCCTGAGGAGTGGATACGCAAGCAGACGCTGGCTCAGGCAGAGCGTTATATCACCCAGGAACTGAAGGAATATGAGGAAAAGATTCTCGGTGCTGATGAGAAGATTCTAGTATTGGAAGCACAGCTCTTCAACGAACTGATAGCTGCCATGCAGGAGTATATTCCGCAGATACAGATCAATGCCAACCTCATCGCCCGTATGGACTGTCTTTTGTCATTTGCAAAGACATCTGACGAGAACCGCTACGTGCGCCCTATCGTCGATGATTCTGAGGTGCTCGACATCAAGCAGGGCAGGCATCCGGTGATTGAAACCCAACTGCCGCTGGGCGAACGCTATGTACCTAACGATGTGCTGCTCGATACCGAGAAACAGCAGATCATGATGATTACCGGTCCTAACATGGCTGGTAAATCGGCTCTGCTGCGCCAGACTGCCCTTATCGTGCTGCTGGCACAGGTAGGCTGTTTTGTGCCCGCAGAGAGCGCCCGAGTTGGACTGGTGGATAAAATCTTCACACGTGTTGGTGCAAGCGACAATATATCGCTCGGTGAATCGACCTTCATGGTAGAGATGACCGAGGCAGCAAACATCCTGAACAACGTTTCTCCGCGCTCGCTGGTGCTCTTTGATGAGCTGGGAAGAGGTACTTCTACCTATGATGGTATTTCCATTGCCTGGGCTATCGTGGAATATCTGCATGAACATAAGAAGGCGCAGGCACGTACGCTCTTTGCTACCCACTATCATGAGCTCAACGAGATGGAAAAGAACTTCCCTCGCATCAAGAACTTCAATGTGAGTGTGAGAGAGGTGGACGGAAAGGTAATCTTCCTGCGTAAACTGGAGCCGGGAGGCAGTGAGCACTCTTTCGGTATCCATGTGGCAGAGATTGCCGGTATGCCTCGCAGCATCGTGAACCGTGCCAATGTGATTCTCAAACAGTTGGAGGATGACAATGCCGGGGTTGGCGGTGCCGGTAAACCGAACGTACAGCACATCGATGAACCTAAGGATGGTGTACAGCTCAGTTTCTTCCAGCTCGATGATCCTGTACTGACGCAGATACGTGATGAAATACTCGGGCTGGATGTGAACAATCTCACTCCGGTAGAGGCATTGAACAAGCTCAATGACATCAAGAAGATTCTGCTGGGAAGATAAAAATATAAATCCCTCCCCGTGGCAGCAGATGCTGTTGCACGAGGAGGGATTTTTATAATCTGAAAATAAGTCGTCTAATATTATTTTGTCTCTACGTTCTTTTCTTTCGCTCTCTTTGTGCTGAAAGCGATGCTCCATACACCGGCGATGATGAGCGGAATGCTCAATATCTGTCCCATATCCATTGGCAGACCTGCCTCGAATGCTACCTGAATCTCCTTGGTATATTCGATGAAGAAACGGAAGGTGAAGATGAGAGTAAGGCAAAGACCGAAATAGAAACCGGTGCCTACGCTCTTAGGTCCTCTCTTCTTATAGATGAAGAGGATGAAGAGGAAGAAGCAGAAATAAGCCAATGCCTCGTAGAGCTGACCCGGATGGCGTGGATACTGGTCTTCGCGAACGAAGATAAATGCCCAAGGCACATCGGTTACCTTGCCGATAATCTCTGAATTCATCAGATTGCCCAAACGGATAAAGGTGGCTGTAATGCCTGAGCAGATACCCATATTATCGAGCACTACCCAGCCGCTCACCTTCATGTTGCGGCAATAGAGCCAGATGCCGACGAACATGCCGAATACGCCTCCGTGGCTCGCCAATCCCTCATAACCCGTAAACTTCCAGCTGCCGTCTGGCATGTGGTGAACAGGTATCAGCATCTCGATGAAGTGATCCCACTGGGTGAGGAAATATTCCGGCTGATAGAAGATGCAATGTCCCAAACGGCCACCTATCAGTACACCGAAGAAGATGTAGAGAAACAGTGGGGAGAACTTCTCATCTGAAAGCCCCTGCTGCTTGTAAAGCTTGCTCATGAGCAGATAGCCCAGCAGCAGACCAATCATCCAGCAGGTGGAGTAGTAGCGGATGGTCATAGGACCCAGATGAGCCAGAATAGGATCTGGGTCCCATACGATATAATTAAGCAGATTTGCTATCATAACCGTAGAAGAATAGGATTATACATTGAAGCGGAAGTGCATGATGTCACCATCCTGTACGACGTACTCCTTGCCCTCGATGCCGAGCTTACCAGCCTCGCGTACTGCAGCTTCTGAGCCATACTTGATATAGTCATCATACTTGATAACCTCTGCACGGATGAATCCCTTCTCGAAGTCGGTGTGGATTACGCCGGCACACTGAGGAGCCTTCCAGCCCTTGTGATAGGTCCATGCCTTGACCTCCATCTCACCAGCGGTGATGAATGTTTCGAGGTTCAGCAAGGCATATGCCTTCTTGATGAGTCGGTTTACGCCGCTCTCTTCCAGTCCGAGTTCTTCGAGGAACATCAGTTTGTCCTCGTAGGTTTCGAGCGATGCGATGTCTTCCTCTGTCTTGGCAGCGATGACCATGCACTCAGCACCTTCTTCCTTGGCGATTTCCTCTACCTTCTTGCTATACTCGTTGCCGGTCTTGGCAGAAGCCTCGTCAACATTGGCTACGTAGAGCACAGGCTTGGTAGTGAGGAGGAAGAGGTCGTGAGCCACCTTTTGCTCTTCCTTGCTTTCGAAAGTAACGCCACGAGCGTTCTTTCCCTGCTCCAGTTCGGCCTTGTAAGCCTCCAGAACGGTAACCATCGTCTTAGCATCCTTGTTGCCTGCTGCAGCAGTCTTCTTCTGCTTGGTGAGCTGAGATTCGATAGTTTCCAGGTCCTTGAGCTGCAACTCTGTATCGATGACGCTCTTATCCTCCAAAGGATCAACCTTAGCGCCACCCTCGCGCACGATGTTGTCATCGTCGAAACAGCGGATTACGTGGATGATAGCATCGCACTCACGGATATTTCCCAAGAATTTATTACCAAGACCTTCGCCCTTGCTGGCACCCTTTACAAGACCTGCGATATCTACGATTTCGCAAGTAGCTGGGACGATGCGTCCTGGGTGAACAATCTCTGCCAACTTGTTGAGTCGCTCATCTGGTACGGTGATGACGCCCAAGTTTGGTTCGATAGTACAGAAAGGGAAGTTAGCTGCCTGTGCCTTTGCACTAGACAGACAGTTGAACAGTGTAGACTTACCCACGTTTGGGAGGCCTACAATACCACATTTTAATGCCATTTTATCTTTAAACGTTTAAATTTCCGCTGCAAAGTTACACATTATAAATGAAAGATACGAAGAAATAGTGGAAAATTATCTAAAAATCATAGATGACGAGTGAAATCCTTACATCTTCTCTTGTTATAGAATTATGATAGATATTATTTCTTTTTGCTATTCTTTTTGGTCAATGTCTTTTCGTCAGATTTTAATCTGCGTTCTACTTTCTTGACGTCTTCATCTGCAGGAAGATTTTCTGGCACAATGCCACGTTGGAGCATCATATTACGAACAGCCTTATTATTATCGACATGCTCTTGACAGATAGATTGCTGACCATGTAAATCCTTTTGCTGAACGTTGACAGGAGTCATTTCTGCAGCAAAATCTTTAGCTTTAATATTTAGTGTTGGAAGGAAATCGGCGAGAGGTCGGCTGTAAGGAGCACCCAATTTACGTTTGAGAAGAGCCGTGTCGAGATTAAACAATGCCTTGTCACCTAGTGAGCGAATGATGGCTGCGATCAGGCTGGTTTGTGTATCCTTGCGCTTGGCATAGAATGCGAAGCCGCCAATGGTCATCAATACCAGCGATACGGCTGACGGCAGGCGTGAGGTGTACTCATTCACATGGCCGATGAAGAGGCTGAAGAAGGCGATGCACCAGTGGAAGAATGGCGGTTTGTAAGGGATATCACCTCCGTTGTTGATAGGCAGAATCCAGTTGCCATGTTCCAGCATGGTGTAGGCAACCACCGCTTCGCGCGGTTCTCCTTTGGTATTGAAATCTGTGAGTCCAAGGAATGGAATCATCATCACGATAGCCAGGATGATGATGAGCCATAGGGCTTTGTTGTACTTGATGTTCATGTCTTATCGAAGTCTTATTATGTTATTTTGGCTGCAAAGTTACATATAATTATTTGTTTATAGACAGAATAAGGCTAGAAATTTTGCTTTTATTGGGATATAATTATTAACTTTGCACCCGATTTCTAAAGTAGAATAAAAATGAAACGATATTTTTCTAATTTCCGCAACACTATAATTTAATATTTTTTATAAGCACCTGAGCAACAAAAAGTTGCTCAGGATTTTGCCATGTCAGAAATTTCACTTATCTTAGTGTTGCAAAATAAAAACAAACAAAATTCTGAATGACATGGCAAAAGTACAAATAAAATCTGAGAAACTCACTCCTTTTGGAGGAATTTTTTCTATTATGGAGCAATTTGATTCTCTTTTAGCTCAAACAATAGATTCTACCTTGGGATTGAGATGCACATTGTTTGGTTATCAATATAGCGAGATTCTACGTTCTCTGATGTGCGTATATCTTTGTGGTGGCTCATGTATTGAGGATGTTACAACTCACCTGATGAAACATTTATCTCTTCATCCAACTCTTCGCACTTGCAGCGCAGACACCATATTACGTGCTATCGAAGAACTGACCTTTAAGAGCATCACCTATAAGTCTGCTTCTGGCAAATCCTATGATTTCAATACTGCAGACAAGATGAACTGCTTACTGGTCAATGCCCTGCTTGCTACTGGTCAATTGAAATCCGGTCAAGAGTATGATTTTGACTTTGACCATCAGTTCATTGAAACAGAGAAGTATGATGCAAAACCAACCTACAAGAAGTTCTTGGGCTATAGTCCAGGTGTAGCTGTCATTAACGACATGATTGTTGGTATTGAAAATAGAGACGGCAACACAAACGTGCGCTTCAACCAAAAAGAAACTTTGGAAAGAATCTTCAAGCGATTGGAGGCTTCGGAAATATATATTTCTCGTGCCCGCATGGATTGCGGCTCATGTTCGGAGGAAATCGTAGATATGGTAGAGGCTCATTGCAGGTATTTTTATATTCGTGCCAACAGATGCTCTTCTTTCTACGATTCCATGTTTGCCTTAACTGGATGGAAAACTGTTGAAATCAACGGTATTGAGTTTGAGTTGAATTCTATCCTTGTTGAGAAATGGAAAGGAAAACCGTATCGTCTTGTCATACAGAGACAAAGGCGAATAGATGGAGACCTTGACATTTGGGAAGGCGAATATACCTACAGATGTATACTGACTAACGATTACAAGTCGAGTGCAAGAGACATCGTGGAATTCTACAATCTTCGTGGTGGCAAGGAACGCATCTTCGATGACATGAACAATGACTTTGGCTGGAATCGATTGCCAAAATCGTTCATGGCACAGAATACTGTATTCCTGCTTATGACAGCTCTCATCAGAAACTTCTACAAAGCTATTATGCAGAGATTGAAAACCCATGAATTTGGATTGCGTGCCACCAGCAGAATCAAGACCTTTGTTTTCAAGTTCATCTCTGTTCCTGCGAAATGGATTAAGACATCACGTAGGCATGTATTGAACATTTACTCAGACAACAATGCTTATGCCAACCTGTTCAAGACAGACTTTGGTTAAAGACCATGCTTTTCTGGTTAAACCAGCGTATTACCTCAAGTCGCTTTATGGGGTAAGGGGATTTTGTGTCTGCGACATTTCTGTTATGCAAGAAATATGTACAATAAAATGAATTTTGTCGTTTTACAAGCAAAATCCCACTAAACCCTATAGGTTGCGGATTTGAGGATTTTAAGGCTTTTGGGTATCTCCTTTCGGTGCATGTATTGGCATTGCTGGTGATGACTCTGTTCAGATTGGTAGAATTCATCGCCCTGCATGGCATGATTGTAGATGCAGAGGCGAGTAGGGTAATGGCGTTTGTCAAGGGTGTATGGTTTGACAATGTCATAGCTTGTTATATTTCGGTATTGCCTGTGGCTGTGCTCCTGATAGCAGCCAGCCTGGGGTGGTGTCATCGCCGTTTGCTGCGTGGCATCAACATCTGGTATGCGGCATGGTTTGCCATCGCCTTCATGCCTTCGGCAGCCAATACTCCTTATTTCCAGTATTTCTTCAAGAACATCAATTCCAGCATCTTCGGGTGGTTCGGCTATGTAGCCACCACATCGGGCATGCTCTTGCAGGAGTCTTCCTACTGGCTCTATATCGCCCTCTATTTCGTGTTTACGGGGGCGTTTATCTATGCGCTTGTCCGTCTGCGCCGCTACTTCGAGGGGCTCTTCCTGTTGCCAAAGGACAATATGCACCTGGTGCTGGTGGTAAGCCGTTTCCTTATTTCTGCTGCGATGATAGGTGCCTGTCTCTTCGGCATCCGTGGCAGAATGGGCTATAACCCTATCAAGGTGAGCCAGGCTTACTATTGCGAGGATTCTTTCCTCAACCAGCTTGGCATTAATCCGGCATTCAATCTCCTTACTTCGGCACTCGATGATATGCGCAAGGAGAACAAGGAGTTGCATCTCATGCCATACGTTGAGGCTATCACGAATACCCGCCAGTGGCTGGGTATCACGGGAAAGGTGGATAGCACGAATATTCTGAAGCGTGAGGTGGTGAACGATTCCCTGGTGATGATGATGGGGCAATCTCCTGCGAAGAAGAATCATCCTAACGTGGTGGTGATACTGATGGAATCGATGTCGGCAAACCTGTTGGGCACTTTCGGTAATCAGCAGCCGCTCACCCCAACGCTCGATTCGCTCTATCATCATTCCCTGGCGTTCACCCACTTCTATAGTGCCGGCATCCATACCAACCATGGCATGACGGCTACGCTCTACAGTTTCCCTGCCCTCATGTTCCGCAACCTGATGAAGGGAACGGTTACTCCACGCCGCAAGGGTATCGCCACGGTGTTGAAGAAGTATGGTTACGAGAACATGTTCTTCATGACCCACGAGGCACAGTATGACAACATGAAGGCCTTCTTCCAGACCAATGGCTATGATGACATCTTCTCTCAGGAGAACTATCCTAAGAGCGAGGTGGTGAACAGCTTTGGTGTGAGCGACCATTTCGAGATGGGCTACGCCCTCAACACCATCAACCAGAAGGCGAAGACGGGCAAGCCTTTCATGGCTACCATCCTCACCGTGAGTAATCATCCGCCATATATCATCCCTGATTTCTTCAAGCCTAAGACCAAGGAGAAGGAAACGCAGATTGTGGAGTATGCCGATTGGGCGATAGGCGACTTCCTGAAGAAGGCAAGCCGGGAGCCTTGGTATAAGAACACGATATTCGTGATTCAGGCAGATCATGGCAAACTGGTGGGTAAGAGCGAGGGCGAGTTGCCTCAGTCTTACAACCACATTCCGCTCATCATCTTCGGTCCTGGTGTTCCGCAGCAGCAGTATGCCGGTTTGGGTATGCAGGTAGATGTAATGCCTACGCTTTTCGGTCTGATGAATCTGAATTATGAGTACGAGGGCTTCGGCGTGGATTTGCTGAAACAGGAGCGCCCGATGGTATTCTATTCGGCAGATAACCAGATTGTGGCAAGAGACCATCAGCGTTGCTTTGTCTATAATCCGTCGATGAACCGCAGTTTCTGCTATGATGTGTTGCCGAATGGTAATCTGAAGGAAACCAAGCAGGAATCTAAGTTCCAGGATTTGAAGAACTATGTGTTCTCGAATATCCAGGCTGCTGAATATATCGAGCGACATCAGCAATAAACAACAGAAATGAGGGTGTGTCATAAGTCTGTGACGCACCCTTTTTTTGTGTGTGTTTCTATATATTCTAGTTGAATCGTAGTCTTTCTTCACAAAGGGAATCTTATTATATTGTATAGAAACTTTACTTTTCTTGTTTTATCGATAACAAAACAGCCCCAAAGCCCACAAAAGGGCATAGTTATCCCTGACGATAAAACAACCAAAATTGAGTTTTATCGTTTTATACCCAAATATTTCTTCAAATTGAATCCCATTCCGAACAATCCTAGATCCATGTAAACCTTGTCCATTCCAAAATGCCTGAATCGCTTATAATGCATATCTGCCTTCATCTGCCCAAATACAGCTTCCGGCTCTATCGGTCGCTGGCTTCTGTGTTTCAAGCCCTCTTCAGACGTTAGTAGCAGGAAGGCTTCCTTTTTATATGCATTCAGTTTATGGTTGACATATATGGTTCTGTTGCCTTTGGATTTCTTGCAGAGACTTCCAAGCGGACATCCATCACATCGTTGTGCTCTATATAATGTAATGACAGACACATAGCCGGAGTCACTTTTCGTTTGCCGTTGTCCACAAGGTTCCATGTGTTGTCCCATGGGGCAGACATAATAGTCATCATCCCTGTTGTAGTAGAAGTTCGCTTGGTTGAAGGCATCCTCCTTGAAAGGCTTATGCTGTTCCTTGTGAAACCAGTTGTACTTTACATAACCCATCATTTCTTCCATCTCTAGGTACTCGTAGTTCTCCTCCGAGCCATACCCTGAGTCTGCGGTGACGCTCTTGGATTGCTTTCCATATCTTTTCTTGTACTTATCCAAAAAAGGCTTGAAGGTCAGGGTGTCTGTTGGATTGGGATAAAGGGCGAAATTCGTCCAATATTGATTCTCTGTCGCAATTTGAAGGTTATAGGCAGGCTTTGTCTGCCCATTGTTCATGGCATCTTCCTTGAGGCGCATGAAGGTCGCATCGGGATCAGTCTTGGAGTAACTGTTTCTCTCGCCCAGTATATCCAGTGATTTTTCATACTCGCACAGTTTGTCCGAGGCTTTGAACAAGTGATCTATCTGAGTATTTAGCTTTTGCTTCTCTCTTCCTGTAAGCTTTGCCTTAGGAAGGTTCTTAGCTTGCCTCTCACACAAACGTGCACTTCTCTCTACATCCTTGGCGGAAGTGGCTGGCTCGCTGTCTTCTTCCTTAATGTCACTCCCGCCATTCAGGCGAATTTGTTCTTTTATCTGAGCCAATGCAGCAGAGGTCTTTTCCAAGAGCTTAGCCCTGTTCTTTTCCACAGTCTTCTTCCATACAAACGTGTACTTGTTTGCTTTCGACTCTATCTTAGTGCCATCAACATATTGTTCCTCCAGACTAATCACGCCCTTTTCAACCAATATGGAGACGACTGCATCAAAATAAAAGTCGATGCATTTAATCATATGATTGGATCTAAAGCGGTTGATTGTTGCGAAAGATAATTGCTTACCTCCACAAATCCACATATAGCGAACATCGTATTTAAGTGCGTCCGCTATGCCACGACAGGAATAAACGCCATTGATATAGGCAAAAACAACTAAACTTAGAAGCATCTTCGGACTGTAAGGAGGAGCACCAATCCCATCATAGGTATCCATGAGAGGGTTGATGTCCATACTGCGAACAATACGATCCACCATACGAACTTTGCTGTCTTTTGGCACATAATCATCGAAAGAGTTAGGAAAAAAGCTCAATTCGTGCCGAGTTTCAGATTTTATTTGTATCTTTGCCATACTTAAAGAAGTTTTCTGCAAAGATACAAATCTTTTGCGGAAAGGCAAAGCCCGAGCTTGTGAAAGTTTGGGCTTTGTTGTAAATAAAAATGTTTTTTAAAGATTTCGTATCTGTGAAAAGGCAAAAAATAAAAAGGGGTGCGTCACAGACTTATGACACACCCTCATTAACTGTTTCTGATGGAGATAAAATATAAAGTTTCATAAATTATACCCTAGGGTATAATACCTTTGGGTATAATTTTGTAACTTTGCAGAGAATCAAGACTTTAAGCATATGAACAAGATACCATTTGAATATGGTTCTATCGCAGAAAATGAATATTTCATAGATAGAATCGAAGATAGAAGAGACCTCAAGACTTTTCTTGGAGGAGGCATCAACGTGATGCTGATTTCTCCAAGACGATGGGGCAAGTCTTCACTTGTCAAAGCAGCAATGGAAGAGCTGAAGCAAGAGCAGAAGGACATAAGAGTATGCTATCTGGATGCCTTCAAGATTTTCTCCGAGGAAGAGTTCTACAACAAGTTTGCAAGTGCAATACTCCAAGGAGTTTCTTCCACGATGGAAAAGAGATGGGCCGACATCGTAAAGTTCGTCCAATCCATATCTCCAAGCCTTACCATCAATAGCGACCCGGTGAATGCTGTAGAAGTAAATCTAAACTTCAAACCTTTGAAGGAAAGTGCCGAGGAAATTCTCAATCTACCAGAAAAGATTGCCAAGGCAAAAGGCATCCATGTCATCGTGTGTATTGATGAGTTCCAACAATTGGCAAACCTGCCCGACTGGAAGAGACTGGAAGGAACCATGCGTTCGGTGTGGCAAGGACAACACAGTACGACCTACTGTCTCTATGGCAGTAAACGCCATATGATGATGGATATATTCGGCAACTCGAAGAATCCATTCTATCGTTTTGGACAGATGATGACCTTGAAGAAGATAGCCAAGGAATACTGGAAACCTTTTATTCACGACAGTTTCTACAATCACGGCAAGTCTATCAGCGATGATATGATAGAGCGAATCTGCAATGCCATGCAATGCCACTCCTGGTACATGCAGCAATTCTGCTTTCTCATCTGGACTCGTACAGCAACAGAAGTAACAGAGGAAATCTATCAGTCACAACTCGCCAAACTTCTGGATACCAATGCCGATATGTTCATTACCGATATTGATGGTATGCCTGCCTCTCAGATAGCATTCCTGCGTGCCGTCTGCATGGGAGAGATTCATTTCAATGCCCAACAGGTAGTAGCAGAATATGGACTCGGTGCTCCACGGACCATCACCAAGAACAAAAAGACTCTTGTAGAAAGAGACTTCATAGAGAAATCGGGCGATGGTTTCAAAATGGTTGACCCCGTCTTCGAACTGTGGTTCAAACGAGAATACTGCAACATCTTACCTCAATAAAATATAGAAAAACTATATAAACAGTAATCCCCCACCACGCTATGGCTGCGTGATGGGGGATTAACAGTTTCTGGAGATTCAAGATGCATTATGCCGAGAGGGTAAGCTTCTGCCAGATCTCGGTGTCGCCACCTTTCAGCTTCTTGCAGAGACCACGCTTGGTCCAGCGGCTTATCATCTTACGGATGGTTTCACGACTGGCTCCGTCGCCACGCTCACGGCTGGCATCGAAGAGAGTGAACTGCTCCGGGAGCTGGGCGAAGAGCAGGGTGTTACGAGATTTATAGACTGGGATAGCCTCGTTGTCCTGCTGCTGCTTGTCGAGACGCAAGCCAAACATCTCCATCTGCATAGCGAGCACATAGTCGGCTACAGCCTTGGCAAAACGGATGCAGGCATCGGTCTCCTCTCCGGTCTGCTCCAGGATGTGGAAGATGACGCCACAACGGAAGCCGATGACGGCAGAACGGCGACGATACACATCCATCACACGGTCGGCATTCGCCAGGGCAAGCTGTCTTTTCGCTTCGAGCCACAGGCAGAACTCCTCGCACATACGGGGCAGCTCCATCACACCGTGACTACGTTCAAGGAGAGTTACCGCCTTGAGGATGTTGGCCTGCTCCTCTTCGGTGTAGCCGTGGTGCTGACTGAGGGGTGCGAAGGAGGTATCGGGCATCTTGGCGAGCATCATTCTTGAAGAAGATCCGTCCTCGATGTTATCATCGGTGAAGAACTTCTGGAAGATGTTCTGGGTGCAGCAGCCGGTGAAGTTGAGTTGGGCGTGGGTTACGCCGCTGGTGGCTGTGATGTAGTCCTGACCCACCTCGCTCTGGTCGAACGCCTTACGGAAGTAGTCGCCGAACACCTTCCATACGCTCTTCATCGAACCGAGCTCCTCGCTGAACATATACATGGTGTGGCCATCGGCACAGAGCTGACGACGCATCAATGCCGACTTCGAGATAGTATCGCCAATGTGACGGATGCAAGGCTTTGGATCCACTATACCCTTCTTGCCCTTGTGCTGCTGGTACCAGGCTTCATCCTCACGAGGTTTCTCATCGTCCTTATCCATCTTCTTTGCCCAGATGTTCTCGATGCGGCGGCATACGCCCTTACCCGATGCCTGCTCGCCGATGATGATAGACATGAGTGCCATCGGAGTATCGCTGCCGTCGCAATACTTCGCCTTCAGACGGTCAGCATAAGTTGCTGCAATAGGAAGAGCTGAGAAGAGGGCAGGCACGCGTGCCTCTGCGGCTACGCCAGAGAGCGAGTCGCGGAGTCCGAGTGGAAGCTGGTCTACTGGGAATTCGTAAAGAGGCTGTGTACTTGCCTTAGCGGCTAAAAGGTTCTCTATGTTTCTTAAATTTTCATTCTCCATAATTATTTAATGTTTAAAAGTTAGCTTGTCGGAATATCCGGTAAACGGCGGCAAAAATACGACTATCTTCTGTAACCGCCAAATTTGAGTGTGTGATAAGGTCCGAAATTCAGCAGCCATTTGGAGCAAATTGTGTTAAAAAATCTAAGTCATAGTTTTGTGGGGCGGAAAACATAGGTTCTTATGTGCTAAATCATAGTTTCTCGGGTGCCAGGTTATAGCTTCTCGGATAACAGGTTTTCGTCTCAATCCGTAACCCCCTTTTTCTTCTTCTTCCTTTCTCATAAAAAAATAACACGGACAAATTGAATTTGTCCGGACAAAATGTCCGGAGCGTCATAACGTATTGTTTTTCTGGTACTTATAAGCCTGCCGGACAACCATCCGGACAAATTCAATTTGTCCGTGTTTTAAAAATCTCCCCGTTAAATTCTTTGGTGTCTTACCCGTAATCCATTGACTATTAGTTAATTCGTAATAAAAATGCTAGTTTTAAACAACTTTGTTTAAAACAACCTTGTTTAATTTGTTTTTTTGCTATCTTTGCAGAAGTTCTGTATCTGCAGCCAATGTAACCCGCCTCAAGAAGTCCTTGATGGTGAAAGATCTGATTGCAATACCTGCTCCAAAGCATCTGGAAATGAGTGACCCCATTTTGGCGTTGTGGCTCAAGAGAAGAGTGTGGAAGTTGACGTAAATTTCTTAGCCTTTTATCATTTGTACTGCAAAAATTGTCGCAATTGCGACTGTTTTTGCAGTAGAAAGAGCAGATGTGTAGAAAAAACAGTCATTATGCCGTGTGTTAACACTGGAATTTGTCGTCACGGTTTGGAGAGGAGAAAGTAACTAAGTCGAAGACCATGACACTATAAAAGAGTGCTATTGACGAAAAAACAGAAGGATATTGTGAACTTCTGTTCCGTAAGGTTGCAAGTTCAGGCTCTAAGGTTGCAAGTTCATGGCTTAATATTGTAAGCTCTCAAAAATCTATAATCCGCTGTTTAGTGGTGGTTTCATCTAAAAAAATGTCGCCTTGGTATTACTGCCAATGTAATTCGGCTCAAGAGAAGAGTGTGGAAGGAAGTATAAAAGGATAAAGCCCCTTCTGTATTCTGGGTATATGAAAACCTGGGATGCGGAAGGGGCTTTTGGGGAATTTACCTTTTCTTATTTAAAGAACCTGTTGAGCTGTTTGATGGTCTGGTCGAACTGCTTGGCTGGCAGACGGTAGTTCTTTACAGGATTCATGTGGGCATCATAAACATCCAGGGCACCATCGGCAGTCTTCTCCAGAATGGTGTCGTTGTTGATGATGAAGGCATAGTTCAGATTGCTGCCTACTACATGCCATAGTCTAGGCGTCTTATCTGTCATCATTCTGCCCATCGAATAATCGGCAGGATTGTTCTTTCATAATTGATAGAATCCTTTCTAGACATTAATCCTTAGATTTTAACAGAGAAAAATACTTATCCAGAACCATCAGCGAGATGATATCCTCACGCTGCTTATCCTTGAATTGCTCTACATATTCGTGAGCGTGGTTGATGATAGCTTGCGCTTCATCAGGATGAGCAGTATAATAGTCCATCTTTTCCTCAAGATCAGAGAAATCAGGCTTTACTTCTATATAATGATAGTCTGGCTTCAGAGTTCCTTCCATAAACCAAGTTTCATAATATGGCTTAGGCATCACGGCGATGGAATTGGAAGACATAATCCATTTCAGATTGCTTGCCACGTCATTTCCCTCCAGCGCCATCACGTATTTGTATTTCAGATGGTCGTAGATGGAAATCTTGTCGCTCTTCCATTCTGGCTTAATCAGATCTATGGTTCCGATATCGAAGCGAGGATTTCCGAAAAACTTCTCTACGAATTGCACACGTATGTCCTTGCAGGCTATTTTTCCTCTGAAGATAGCCTGGTCTTTCTTTTCTGCAAATGAAAGCTTGTCCTTCACGAAGATGAAATGGCGTACCTTGTCCATCTTGAGCAATACGGAGTTCTGGTTTTCTCCATGAATTGGGCGGCTTTTTACAATGGTAGGAATATCTTCCACATACGTGATGTCACCAGGGAGGAGATTCCATTTGTTATTGCCGTCAAAACAGCGGGCATATTCCAAAGTATCCAGATAATATACCTTCTGGCGGGTCATCGGCTGTTCTGCAACTTTAACAGCTTTCTTTTCCCATAAACCTTTGTTGAGAAGGATATTATCTTCTGTAAGCTTGTTGTAGTAGTTTACTCGGTTCAGGATATAATCGTAGTCTTTGCGTTTCTTGGCTTTGTCAAGTAAATGCTGCCCCCTCCATATCAAGATGCAGGCAGGTGTATACAGACGAGCGTATTCCTTGATGTAATACCAGGGTTTGCTGTTTTTTCCGCTATGGAATTTATATTTCATTTTTTGAATATTCATAGGATTTCTTTTTGTTTATGAAAACGATGATGATGTTATTGGGTACAAAAATACGAAATATACTTTAATCTTGCAAGAAAATGGATAAAAAAAGCAAGTATCAATGAAGGAAGAAAGATAATCTTCCTAAAATTTGGCGTTTCTGATAGTTTTTCGTATCTTTGCAACCTATGAGATACTAGGAAGGTATCTTGTTAAAGAATATAAAAGAATTGTATGTTAGAAGTACGTGATAGATTAAACTTCGAGGATTATCTGGATTCACTCTTGAATAGCGTAGAGAGTGATGACTTGGAGTTTAAAAGTGCTGCCGGTGGATTTCCTGGTAGCTTTTGGGATACCTATTCAGCCTTCGCTAATAGCGAAGGAGGAGTTATCGTGCTTGGAGTTATAGAAAGAAAAGGTAAGTTCTATATAGATTATCTATCTGATGAACAGATAGAGAAATATACCAAGGACTTTTGGAATAATGTGAATAATCGAGCTACGGTTAGTTGTAATTTGTTAAAAACAGAAGATGTCGTTGTAGAAGATTACAATGGTCACAAACTTATGTTATTCTTTATTCCTCGTGCATCTAGAGAACAGCGTCCTGTTTATAGAACGTCTCAACCCTATAATGGTACTTTTAAGCGCAATCATGAAGGTGATTATAAATGTACGGAGCGAGAAGTGCAGCGTATGTTTTCAGATGCGAATGTTTCTAATCCCGCTGATAGCCGCATTTTGAGAAATTATTCAGTGGATGATTTAGATATGGAGTCTGTTGCTCAATATCGGCAATTATTTAAGTTAGCCAAGCCAGATCATCCTTGGTCTGTTTTGCCTGATTTTGAATTTCTTAAAAAGATAGGTGCTTATCGTACTGATCGTGGAACGAAAGAAGAAGGTTTTACTGTGGCAGGAGTTTTGATGTTTGGTAAAGAAGATGCCATTACTGATAATGAATGTTGCCCCGACTTCTTTCCTGATTACCAAGAAAAGCTGTCAGATAATCCTGAGATACGATGGACCAATCGTATTTGTCCTGATGGAACTTGGGAGGCAAATTTATTCCAATTCTATCTTCGTGTTCTTCCAAGATTATCAGCGGTCTTGCCAAAACCTTTCATCTTGGAGGGCAATATTCGTCGTGATGAAACTCCTGCGCATGTGGCTGTTCGCGAAGCTCTGGTGAATTTTTGTATTCATACCGATTATTCGGAAAATGCAACAATGGTAGTGCGATTGTATAGCAATAAAATTGTTTTTACTAACCCGGGAACTCTGTTGGTTTCTAAAATGCAATATTATGGAGAAAGTGCTAGCGTATGTCGCAACAAGACTCTTCAAAAGATGTTTATGTTGATTGGCTCTGCTGAAAAAGCGGGAAGTGGAGTTGATAAGATATTGGCTGGTTGGCGATTTGCAAATTGGAGAGCACCTATGTTGAGAACATTAAGTCAGCCTGACTTAGTGGAACTCACAATGATGATGGAGTCGATGATGGATGAAGGAACAAAGGAAAGATTGGTTCTGATATTTGGAACAGAAGTTTTTTCTTTGGGACATGAACGCCTGTTGACTCTTAATGCAACTTGTACAGATGGATATATTACAAATGAGAGCTTAAGGGTTGTCCTTAACCAGCATAAGGCAGAAGTTGCCGATTTGTTGAAAGATATGTGTAAGCATAAATTGCTGGTTCAAGAGGGATATGGTAGAGGAACCAAGTATCGGTTGCCTATGAATGCTAAGGTTGCAAGTTCCGGCTCTAAGGTTGCAAGTTCCGGCTCTAAGGTTGCAAGTTCCGAGTCTAATATTGCAAGTTCCGAGTCTAATATTGCAAGTTCTGGGGCTAATATTGCAAGTTCCGAGTCTAATATTGCAAGCTCTGGGGCTAATATTGCAAGCTCTGGGGCTAATATTGCAAGTTCTGGGGCTAATATTGCAAGTGCTCGTGTAAAACAAAGAATGTCTTATCAAAATTTAAAGACTTTGATTTGTTCTGTTTGTTCTGAGTGGCTATCTTTAGATGAATTATCGGCAATTGTAAGGCGAGATAAAATTTATTTAAGAAATTTTATAATTCCTAAGATGTTAGAAGATAATAGCCTGGAAATGCTATTCCCTGGTGTTCCTAACCATCCTAGGCAAAAATATAAAAGTACTATAAAGAAATGAAGATAAAGATAAACCCAAAATACGAAGAGATGAGAAGTTTCATCGAACGCATCCCAGATGTATTCGAGCAGGAGGGACGTTGTATCTTTGAAGGACGAAATGTTATCAAGGCTTTTCATGTAAAGTTTGATGGAAAAGAGAAAGAAGTTGTGGTGAAGAGATACAAGCAGCCTAATTTCATTCAGAAGATAGGATATAGCTTCTTCCGCTCTACCAAGGCTTTCCGTGCCTATGAGAATGCCCTTAGGCTGATGGCAGATGGCTTTGCCACTCCCGAAGGCTTTGGATATATTGAAACGAGGGTAAAGGGACTTATTGACTATTGCTACTTTGTCTCTGATATTGATAACAGTATGCCTATCAACGATCAGTTGAACTCCCCAGAGGAATTCAACAGGGTGATGGCGGCAGATTATGCGCACTTTGTGAATCGATTGCACCAGAAAGGCATCATCGATATTGACTTGAATGCCGGCAATGTGCT
Organism: Segatella copri; assembly: GCF_026015465.1. Classification (GTDB taxonomy): domain Bacteria; phylum Bacteroidota; class Bacteroidia; order Bacteroidales; family Bacteroidaceae; genus Prevotella; species Prevotella copri_E. The sequence goes on along the minus strand of NZ_JAPDUQ010000001.1, from coordinate 1,382,536 downwards.
GTATCAGCTTCAGGCTGATGGTCATTATACGTTCTCGCTTATCGATATCAATCGTATGAGGTTTTACTCAGGCTATCCGCCGATGAAGGAATGTGTGGAAAACCTGACGAGGTTTACCGGAAGAATGGATGTCTTCGAGTGTGTGGCACGAGAGTATGTGAAACTGCGGGGAATGGATGAGAAAATATTACAAAAAATAATAGGAGCAAAGAAGATACACGATTGGCGATGGGCACATCGCAAAGGTATCTTACATTATTTTAAACACAGAAAGTTAGGTTTATGAAAACAACATTATTGATTACGACTTACAATTGGCCTAAAGCCTTAGAACTCGTGTTGTATAGCGTGTTGCATCAGCATGTTATGCCTGATGAAGTTGTTATTGCTGACGATGGTTCTACCGAAGAGACTAAAAAACTGATAGACCGTTATGCTGAAAAAATGCCAGTACCGGTAATTTGGGTTTGGCAGGAAGATAAGGGATTCAGAAGAACTTCCATTTTGAATAAGGCAATAGCAAAGGCTACGGGTGATTATATCATCCAAGTTGATGGAGATGTTGTTTTGAGTTCTCATTTTGTAGAAGACCATATAGAAATGGCTCAGAAAGGATGTTTCGTCTGTGGAAGTAGAGTGCTGCTGTCTGCCCAGATTTCCAAAAAAATTTTGGATACAAAGGTAGTCAATGTGAATCTTTGGAACATGCCTTTCAGTTATGTAAGCAACAGCTTCCGTTCTCATGTGTTCCGCAGATTGCTGGCTTTTCGCTATGCCCGTAGAATCGACCATCTCAGAGGTTGCAACATGGCTTATTGGAAAGAGGATGCCATCAAGGTAAATGGTTACAATGAGGATCTGTTGGAATGGGGACATGAGGATGCCGAGTTTGCCTATCGCCTGCATTTTGCTGGCGTTCGGAAGAAGGCGCTGAAGATGGGAGGAATCATGTACCATCTTTATCACAAGGAGGCGTCTAAAGCCCAAGAGAACATGCATAAAAATGTTTTGAACCAGGTGAAGAAGGAGCGTTTGGTTCGTTGCACAAATGGTATCGATCAATATTTATAGAGCATAGATATATGGATAAGACAAGTGTAGAACAAGAGCAGGGAAATGGCATCTCGGTGGTTATTAATACCTATAATGCCTCCTGCCATCTTCAGCAGGTGCTGGATACAGTGAAGGGCTTTGACGAGGTGGTTGTCTGCGACATGGAAAGTACCGACGATACCTTGGATATTGCAAAGCGTAATGGTTGCAAGATAGTTGTTTTCCCTAGAGGCAGTTATCAGATTTGTGAACCGGCAAGACAGACAGCCATAGATGCAGCTTCCTGCAAATGGGTACTGGTGGTGGATGCAGATGAACTGGTCACCCCAGCACTGAAACAATATCTTTATTCCCTAATAGGGAAGGAGAATGCTCCATTGGGATTGTATGTGCCACGCAAGAGTCGCTTTATGGGAAGATTCATGCATTGTTTCTATCCCGACTATCAGTTGCGTTTCTTTATCAGGAAGGATACGGTATGGCCTGCTGTCATCCATGCCGACCCTATTATCAAGGGCAGGATAGAAAAGATACCAGCAACCCATGTAGATATGGCTTTGGTTCATCTGGCAGACGACAGCATTGCCAGCAGAATGGGGAAAATCAACCAGTATACAGCTAACGAGATAGAAAAGAAGAAAGATCGCAATTATGGAATGGCAGCTTTGTTCTATCGTCCGTTGGTGCGTTTCTTCCGTGCTTATATTCAGAAGGGTGGCTTCCGTGATGGTAAGGAAGGATTTGTATGTGCCTGCTATGAAGGCATCTATCAGTTTGTTGCTGTCAGCAAGATTATAGAAGATCGCTTGAAACATAAAAAAGGTAAGTAGCAGTTTTGGCTACTTACCTTTTTTGTTTAATGAATGGTATTGTTATTTCTGATTTATTTTCCTTCGATAAAGGTCATTCCGCCTGGACCTACTTCATCACGGCAGCGTTTTAACAACTTGGCTGGCGTTTCTTCGCCATCATCGAAAGGTAATGCTACTACCGTTTTCTTGCCATAATAGTTTGCCATACCTCGGTTAATCCAATAACCTGGATAAATAGTGATATCATGGAAGGCATCGGATGGCATCTTTACGGTAAGCGGATTTAATACCAGATGATCTGCCTTGCTTTGCTTTACGGCAATTTCGCGCTGCTGCATTTCTAGATCAAACTTCTGTGCTGTTCCTCTACGCAGCAAGGAGAGTGTTCTGTTGGTAGTAGTTGGCTTTGCTGTGATAGAAAGTACCAACACAAGCCAGTAATATACCGGTAGCCATCTGAAGTATTTATTATATTTCAGTCTGATTGCCTCTTTCAAGTTTACAATAGCAACGCTTATTGGTTCCAGATCAGCCGCTCTGCGCTGAAGAGCACCAGAAAGATAGTAGATATTGAAGCAAATCATCCACAGATGCACATAGAAGTATACATTCTGTGTTCTGTCTGCTCCTTTGGTTCCCATGGCATAGCTGTTTGGAAAAAAGAAGGCGCAATAGAGTAGGAAAGAGATGAGCAGATAAAGCCATGGATGAGAAAACCTAAAGTGGGATGCCTTGGCTAATCTTGCAAGAAAAGGTATGAGAATGGTAAACATGAGTATTTCTGTGATTTTAATGGCATCAGCGAGAAATTCTATGCCCTTTGCTATCGCAATAAAGAAGGCTGAAACCACATTCGGTTGACTGGTGACTGTGGATTGGCGGACAGTATTGCCTGGTGCAAATACACTGAAAGCAAAAGCGCAGGCATAAATGATAAGGATAGAAAGCAAGAAGAAAGGAGTCTTCTTCCTCTCCACCCACATCCATACGATTGCCATAAAGAGAATGGCTGGCATACCCAGACCGGTAACAAAGTTGCCGCCGGCAATGAATATGGCGAGTGCTGCGGAAACCAGCGTGATGATGATTTTCGCTATGATAGATTTTGTAAGATGGAATTCGATGAGTAGGGAGGCAAGAAACAAAGAAATACTATAATATAAGGTATAGTACATCGCTCCGTTATACCAGCAGAATGCATCGTAGAACGACCATACGAACTGTACGGTCATTAATACAAATAGAGTAGAAATGAAAGTGTATTCCAATTTGCTGATATGTAGCAATCTGCGTAATATTGTGTATCCCAGTGTATAGGTGGAAAGAATTAGACTTCCCAATAGAATAATCGGTACAAGCCAGTATTTGCCAAAAATTCCAGGTTGTAATGCCATCAGGAAACATGCCGAATAGGTACCCTGCCATGTCTGGTAGATATGCATGGATTCAGCCCAGGCCGCCTGAATACATGCCCCAAATGAATGGGTGGCAGTCCAAGCCTTGTAGACAGGAGCTCCGAATACATAGTCATCTGCAAACTGATGGAGATAGGGACCTATTGCCACAACAGGGATGATGGATAAGATTAGAATACAAATCGCCAATATCGTATGGCTTTTTAACAATTTCTGATTCATCGTATTATTGTTTTTGCTTATTTTTATATGTATAATAACAGAGAAACTTGTGCTTTCTTGCACTAATAGTTGTTAAATTATATAAATGCCGTTAAGACTAAAAGGAAAAAGCTTTCAAGAAAGGAAATGGACGTCATGTAGACGAATCTATATGATGACCATGTCTTTTCTTGCCTCGAAATTGGCGATAGTCTTGACGATTTCTTCTGATATGTCATCGGATACATACGAGAAGTCCTTGCCGGTGCGGATGGCTTTGAGGAAGGAGAGGAGCATATAGCGCAACCCTTCTCCATCCAGCTGGTAGAAGTAGCGCTTGTTGTTCTGCGGATTCTCGTATCTCACCTCGAAGTAATCGGTCTTCCACCATGGGGCTGGTACGTAGATGTATCCCTTGGTGCCCGAGATAATCAATTCGCCTTCCGACTTCACGCCTTGACCAACCTTCAGCGAAGCTACGGCATGAGGATAGAGGAAGGATATCTTGGTAAAGGCATCATAGCGTTTTGCCTCGTCCAGGAAGTGAGTGGCTATCTGTTTGCTGCTGTATTCTGTGCCCAGAAGCTGGAAGATAGGCAGGAGTGCCGTCGGTCCCCAGGCGCAGATACTGTTCCATTCGTAAAGACTCTTCTGTGAATCCTGGGTCGGGTCAAAGTCTACGAGACTGGTGCAGGTTGCATCCACCGACATGATATCACCGATGATACCGCCCTTAGCCAAGAGTAAGAGTCGGTAATAGGCTACGGAATAGGCGGTCTTGATAGAATCCATCAAGACTACCTTCTTATCTTTTGCTATTTTCTTGAGTTCTTTCCATTGCTGAGGCTGAAGAGTGATAGGCGATTCGCACAATACGTGTTTGCCAGCTTCTAATGCCTCCTTTATTTGAGCATAGTGCTTGCTTGGGGCAGAGATAACATAGAGCGCATCGCTTTCATCCAGGAGTTCCTGAAAACTGGCTGCCTGCTTTTCCGCTGCCTGCAGATTCTCTGAGAGATATTGGTCGTTGAGGGAGAAAACCTTTCCTGCCTCCAATCCATTGACAAATTGGCTTTCCCGCTCTATCTTGTTGAGGATAGGCGATTCGCCAATCAGTCCGAGGCGAACCACCTGCTGCTCGCTTCTGATCTCCGTGCTCGATACGCCCTGAGTGCGGTCTAGATAAACCACCTTGCAATAGGCGTTGAGATAGTCAAACTTGCCTCTCCAGTCAGAACCTACGGTAAAGATATCTACGTCCAGTCGCTTGATGTCGTCAATCTTTTGTCCCTCGTATTCCTCGATGATGATTTCATCGGCAATGCCAGTGGCACGCACGGCTTCCACTCGTTCCATGAGGGATTGTTGTACATTGATTTTGCCACGCTCACGGTCGAAGGTATCCGAGGTTACGCCCACGATGAGGTAGTCGCCCAAAGCTTTGGCGCGTTCCAGGAGGCGGATGTGACCATAATGAAGCAGGTCGTAAGTACCATATGTGATGACTTTAACCATAAGTTTCTCTATCTTGAAAGTTCTCTATACCTTATTATATATATTATAGCAGCCCCTTTATAGCAGTCCCTTAGCCTGCATATCCTTCAGTGCATCAACGAGAGTGGTGTTGTCTTTTGGACTCAGGTTGCCGAGATGACCTACACGGAATATCTTTTCTGCCATGTCGCCACCATTAGGACATACCCAGATGCCATATTCGTCTTTCAGTTTCAGGAAAATGTCGTAGGCTGAGGCGTTCTGTGGATGCAGAGGAGTAACGGCATTTGACATCGATTGGGAAACGATGGTGAATGGCAGGTCCTTGATCTTGCTTCTGAAATCTTCTGCAAGCATTTTCATGCGCTGGTTCTCGCTCTCTACACCGCCATTGCGCTCTATCTCCTTCAGGCGGGCATGAATCTGCAGTAAGGTTCCTACGGCTGGGGTGAAAGGAGTCTGTCCACGCTCACCATTCTTCAAGGCATCCTTCAGGTCGAAATACATCGACTTAACATTGTTTGCCTCTACTCGCTTGATTGCCTCTGTATCGAGAATGATGACAGAGATGCCTGGAGGACATGCCAGTGCCTTCTGTGAACCCGTAATCATTACGTTCACGCCGAGTTCCTTCATGTTGAATGGATCCGCGAGGAAAGAACTGATGGAATCTACGGCCAGGAAAATATGGTTGCGATGACAGAAGTCGCTGATCATCTGGATGTCGTAGAGTACGCCGGTAGAAGTCTCATGTAGATTGACGAGGAAGCCGGTGTAGCCTTGTCCCTCGTATGGCTTGAGATCTTCTGCCGTGAGTGGAGTCCCCATCTCAAGCTTGATTTCTGTATGTGGAATCTCATGAATTTCACAGAGTTGTACGAATCGGTGACCAAAGCTACCGCCATTCACTACCAGTACTTTGTCGGCAGGAGTGAATACATTCATGACCACGGCTTCCATAGAGGCTGTGCCCGAACCTGTGATAAAAACTGTGCGGGCATCGTCTGATGCCTTGGCAAACTGCTTCATCAATTGTTCGTTCTCCTTCATGATAGCGGAGAACTCTGCTGTTCTGAAATAAGGCACTTGCTCAGCACCGATGGCTCTAACCTCATCGCTTGCCATCACAGGTCCTACTGTAAAATTAAGCATATCTTTATTCTTTTTTGATTCTTCCAAATGTCTTGATGCTGGTATATTTACGCCAGAGATTCAGCTTTCTCTTCTTTGGTACACCATGGCGACGGAGGTAGTCTTCTGCTCCGTCGAGCATGCGCTGGCATACGTTGCCGTCCAGATATGGATCGTAGTTGTCTACTATCCACTGTCTCTTGGCTATCGCCTCAGGGTCTGTGAGGGCATGGTCGTAGGCGTCAATCAGCTGACCTGGTTCCGTGATGTTCTCCCAGTAGATATCCTTGGATATGGTGCCGAGGGTGATTACTGGGCGAGAGAGCAGCAGGAACTCATAGATGGTAGAAGAGGTATCGCTGATGAGCGTATCTGCCATCAGCTGATATTTGGTTACGTTCTCTCCCTTGTCAATGTAGAGAACATCCTTCTTGGTTGCAGCCCATTCACGGTATTCATCTACCCATTCCTGACGGGTAAGCGGATGGAACTTCATTACTACCAGGGCTTTGCGCTCCTTAGCCAGCTTTCCTAGCTCTTCCTTGATATAAGGAAGCGAAGTGAGTTTTGGCGAGAAGGTAGGAGCGTAAAGAATCAGGGCCTCCTTGCCGCTTTCCCTGAGCAGTTTCTCTCTGTCGGCATCATATTTATGCAGGTTTTCCTTGATCCAATCCTGCTTAGGCCATCCCGTTTCCAATACTTCGAAATCTCCATATCTCTTGGCCAGAGCCTCGAAGTGGGAAGTGAAGTAAGGACCTTGGGTGAAATAGGTGTCAAAGTAACGGCGGATAATCCAGTGGTCTTTCTTCTCTGCGGCATAGCCGTGGAATACCTGTATCTTGACGCCTGGCAGATAGTAAGGCACAATGTTGCCTGGCACATAGATAGCCTCTGGCTGGAAGTCATAGACTTCTTGAATAGAGTTGGTCCATTTCACCTGGTTGGCGTATGGAAAACTGTCTATCTTTGGTTTGTGGATATACCACAATATTTCGTGTGGCAAATGTTGCTTTGTCACATGTTCTTGTATCGGATTAAGTATGTCTATGGCATACTTGTTTTCACAGAAAAGAACTATTCTCATGATTCTATAGGAATTACTTTACCGTTTTTAATTTCATATCGCTTGTCAAACTCCTCCCGGGTTCGCTTCCATCTGTTATGCGTCCATAAATAATAAGGTGGATTCTGACGAATGGTTTCTTCCAGCATCTGGAAGAAGCGACGGGTAATCTCGTGCTCTGGCAGAGAGTTTGGATTGCGGGTGATGAGCTTGTAAGTGGCTGTATAGTAGCCTCGCTTCGGGCGCGACATCTCTACATAGAACACGGCATCGTTCATCTTCCTCATGATTCTCTCGCCACCCGTAAACACTGGGGTTTCGGGATGGTTGAGGAAAGGAAGCCACAGGTGGATGTTTTCCCACTTGGGACCCTGGTCGCTGATGTAGCCGAAGATGCTGCGGATGTTCTTGCGTTTGTAGTCTACGAGATAGCGGAGGATGTCCTTCTTTGGGACAGGCACTCCGTTTTCTTCATGAGAGCGGATGCGCTTGAAGAGTTCATCGAAGGCTTGGTTACGCAGAGGATGATAGATGAGGCCTATGATGCGGGTTTTAGGCAGTTTGATGCCTACACATGAGAGCCACTCCCAGTTGCAGTAATGACCGAGGATGGCTGCCACATCCTGACCTTCCTGGAAACATTGTTCCACTTCTTCGCTGTTATATACCTTGAATCGGCGGCGAAGTTCCTTATCGCTGATGCTCAGAAGTTTAACTGCCTCGAAGAAGTAATCGCTGAACCAGCGGTAGAATTTCTTCTCGATGTCAACAATCTCTTCTTCTGATTTCTCAGGGAAGGAGGTGATGAGATTCTTACGCACAATGCCTCTGCGGTACTTGATGACGTAATACATCATGAAGTACTCGAAGTCGGCAATGCAATAGAGCAGCCTGAAAGGCAGCAGCGATATTGCATAAAAGAATGCATAAACAATCTTAACCATCTGTAAAACTATAAATTATTAACTATTTACTCAATTACACCTGCTGCATATCATGCAACTTCTTGTAATATCCTTCTTTTTCAATCAGTTCCTCATGAGTACCGCGCTCCACAATCTTACCCTCGTGCAATACGCAGATTTCATCGGCATGCTTGATGGTACTCAATCGGTGAGCCACAGCCACGGTGGTACGGGTTTTCATCAGTTTCTCCAAGGCATCCTGAACCAGGCGCTCGCTCTCGGTATCGAGGGCTGATGTTGCCTCATCGAGGATGAGGATAGGAGGATTCTTGAGGATGGCACGGGCGATGCTGACACGCTGGCGCTGGCCACCGGAAAGTCTGCCGCCTCGGTCTCCGATATTTGTATCGAAACCATGCTCCGACTTGGTAATAAACTCGTAAGCATTGGCTATCTTAGTTGCATTGGCTATTTCTTCATCCGTAGCATCGGTCTTGCCGAATCGGATGTTGTCCTTGAAGCTTGCATTGAAGAGAATAGCCTCCTGGTTTACATTTCCTATCAGCATGCGAAGGTCATGTACGGCAAGGTCTTTCACATTAATGCCGTCAATCAGCACCTCGCCTTCCTGTACATCATAGTAACGAGGAATCAAATCTACCATCGTACTCTTACCGCTACCGCTCTGACCAACGAGAGCCACGGTCTTGCCTTTTGGTATCACGAGGTTGATATCCTTTAATACATATACCAGTTCTGCGCTCTTTCGGTCGGTATAGGCGAAGGAAACGTGGCGGAACTCTATCTGATGTTCGAAACTGCTGATATGCTCAGGGGTTTCCTTGTCCTTGATTTCCACCTCAGCCTGCAGAATCTTGTTGATACGCTCCATACTTGCCAATCCCTTTGGGATATTGTAACTCGCCTTGGAGAATTCCTTCAGCGGGTTGATGATGCTGTAGAGCATCACGAGATAGAAGATGATGGTAGGACCGTCGATTCTGCCGTAATCCAGAACCTGGATACCGCCAAACCACAATACCACTACGATGAGGATGGTTCCCAGGAACTCACTCATCGGGTGTGCCATCTGCTGGCGGATATTTACGCGCATGATGTTGTCGCGGTAGCTGCTGTTAACCTGATTGAAACGCTTGTTCATCTTTTCTTCTGCACAGAACGCCTTGATGATGCGCAAGCCGCCCAGGGTTTCTTCTACCATACTCATCGTGTCGCTCCAAAGTGCCTGTGCCTCGATACTGTGTGCCTTCAGTTTCTTGCCCACTACTCCCATGAACCAGCCGAAAGGTGGTACAAAGAGAATGGTGAAGAGGGTGAGCTGCCAACTGATGCAGATCAGCGTAACGAAATAGAAGAGAATCAGGATAGGGTTCTTGAAGAGCATGTCGAGCGACGACATGATGCTGTTCTCCACTTCCTGCACATCACCGCTCATGCGGGCAATGATATCTCCCTTGCGCTCCTCGCTGAAGAAACCGAGCGAGAGACTGTTTATCTTCTGGTAAATCTGGTTGCGGATGTCTCTTACGATACCTGTACGAATAGGTATGATGGTGGCTGACGAGAGGAAATAGGCTCCCGTCTTGAGGAATGTCATGAAGGCTAGGAATATGCCGATGACCAAAAGGGCTGTTGATGCACTATGTACAACAATAAACTCCTGAATATAATAATACAGGTTATTGGTTGCAACCTCCTTGATGCTACCCCAATCTCCATTCCAGTGCATATACTCGTTGACACGGATACCACCATCTACTTTGAACAGGATTTGCAGGATTGGTATCAAGGCTGCAAACGAAAAGATGTTCAATACCGCAGACAGGATATTGAACAGGATAGACAGTCCCAGATACTTTTTGTATGGAGGGACGAATCGGCGTAAAATTTGCAAGAATTCCTTCATAGGTGCAAATATAGTGCTTTTTAAGAAAACCGCCAAACTTTTGGCGGTTTTTCTTGTTTATATTCTGTTTTTTCTTTCAGAAGAGTCTTTTTATTCAGAAAAAGCTGTTCTGAAGAGTTGGGGTTTACTCCTTTACTTCTTCTCCGAAGAGAGTAGCAGAGGTAGAACCGGTGATGCGAACCTTCACGAACTCTCCGATGTGGTGGTTGCCCTTATCGATGACAACCGCCTTGTTCTGTTCTGTTCGACCCATCATCTGCTCGCGGCTACGCTTGCTGAAGTTCTCGATGAGGATGGTGAATACCTTGCCCTCATCCTTCTTGTTCTGTTCGGCGCTCACCTCGGTTTGCAACTTGATAAGTTCGTTGAGGCGGGCTATCTTGGTTTCCTCAGAAACGTTGTCTGGCAGGTGCTTGGCTGCGTAGGTGCCCGGGCGCTCTGAATACTTGAACATGAAGGCGCTGTCGAAGCCTACTTCCTTTACCAGAGAGAGGGTTTCCTGATGGTCTTCCTCGGTCTCGTCGTGATAACCCACGAAGATGTCGGTGGTGATGCCGCAGCCTGGAATGATGCGCTTGATATCGGCGATGCGCTGCAGATACTCCTCACGGGTGTATTTGCGGTTCATCAGCTTCAAAATCTTGTTGCTTCCGCTCTGTGCAGGGAAGTGGATGTGCTTGCAGAGGTTTGGCTCTTCGGCAATGGCGTGGAGGATGTCCTCGGTCATATCCTCTGGGTTAGAGGTGGTGAAGCGCACTCGCATATCCGGTACAGCCTGGGCTACCATGTGGAGGAGCTCGGCAAAGGAAAGACTGCCTTCCTCGCGCTTGCCCGATGGCGAGAGACCATAACTGTTTACATTCTGTCCCAGCAGGGTAACTTCCTTGAAGCCACGCTGCTGCAAATCGCGAACCTCACGCAGGATGCTCTCAGCATCGCGGCTGCGTTCACGTCCACGGGTATAAGGCACGATGCAGTAGTGGCAGAAGTTGTTGCAACCACGCATGATGCTTACGAAACCGCTCACTCTGTTGCCACCGATGCGCTGAGGTACGATGTCACGGTAAGTCTCGGTCTTAGAGAGTTCGATGTTGATGGCGTTGGTTCCCATCTCGCACTGCGCAATCATATCCGGCAGGTTGAGATAGCTGTCTGGTCCGCAAACGAGATTGGCATAGTGGTTCTGGATGAGGTCATCCTTCACGCGCTCTGCCATACAGCCCAAAACGCCGAGAATCACCTTTCTTCCCTTTTTCTGCTCTGCATGCAGGGTGTCGAGGCGATGATAAATCTTGTTCTCTGCATTCTCGCGGATACTGCAGGTGTTCAGGAAGATGGCATCAGCCTCTTCTTCTTTCTCACAAATTTCGTAGCCAGCCATCTGCATCACAGAGGCAACTACCTCACTGTCTGCCACGTTCATCTGGCAGCCATAAGTCTCAATAAATAGTTTCTTCATTGTTCTAGATGAATTCTATTCGTTTATAATGTTATTGTAATTAAAATATATAACTATCTGAATCTCAGTCGCGAAGAAGGAGTATGATGCTCTATCATTCCCTTCGATACTGCCATCAATACAAAATAGATGACGACGGCAGAGATGAGGCCGGCGATGGCATCGATGAGATAATGCGCCTGAATATATACGGTAGCCAGACACAGGAAGATGTAGAATGGCAGCATCACGTATAGCATTTTTCTGTTGCCGGCATGCCAGACCAGGAGCATGCAGATGGTGCTCACGCCCACATGCGAACTTGGGAAAGCGGCTGTAGGACGCTCGCCGGCGTTCTTGGCGTCTTCTACAAGCTGGTAGAAGATTCCATCGGTGTAGCCCGGTGTCGGCAGGCAGTTGGTATGGGTATTGAAGTAATCGCCCAAAGCCGGGAAGATGCCTTTGGTTATTTCTGATATCCCTACTGCATCAAAGTAGAAGGTCGGACCCGCTACCGGTACATAGATGTAGATGAGATAGTAGATAAAGAAACTGGTGAGCATGACGAATGCAGCTCTTTCAGCCTCATAATATCTGCAGAAGAAATAATAGAATGAAACCAATGCAATCATCGGATAATACATAAAGTAGCCCATCGACATCAGTTCGCTTACTACAGCCCAAGGCAGGGCTTTGGCAAAGAGCAGGGCGGGTTGACAGCCGAAAAGATCCTGCTCCCAACCTGCAAAGATATGGTCGAGATTTGGGAACATGCGGTTGATTTCGTAGGTGTCGGGATACCACCAGGCAAGCAAAGCCATCTGGGCAATGATGCGCACCATCTTGGTGATGCGGCAAGGTATCATGCGGTATACTGCCCAAAGAGCGATGGTCATGACGAGCACTCTCAGTCGTCCCCAAAGCATAGCTTCCGGGTTTACGAGTTTGGTATAGGTAAAGAGCATGGTGATAATGGTGATTGCCATATATCCCAGCATGACCCATTCCAGTGTCATCAGTCCCTTCTTCGGGTTCTTGTCTATCTTGAAATAATCTTTTATCACGCTTCTTATTAGTTTATAATTTATAGTTTACAGTTTATAGGGCAATCTCGCTATACGGTGTAGCCGTTATCAACTATCAACTATTAACTAGTTTACAGCCATCCGTTATCCTTGTACCACTTGATGGCGAGCTTCACACCTCTTTCCAGTGGATAATGAGGATGATAGCCCAGTTCATCCATGGCTGGCTCAATATCACATCTCCAGTTGCGCTGTTTCAGAATGTTGTACTTATCATTGTTCAGGGCCGACATCTTGCCCGTCATCCTTCCGAGATACTCTCCGAAGAAGGTTACGATGCGCAACACCCAGACAGGTGCCTTGATGCGTAGCATCCAAGGATTGCCTAACTCCTTTTTTATCAGGTCGCTGAAGGCAGCTGACTGATATACTTCTCCATCGCTGAGGAAGTATTTCCTGCCGTTCATTCCATGATCCAGAGCCAGGAATACAGCCTGTACCACGTCCTGTACATATACAAAAGTGATGTCCTGACGCTTGAATCCTACAGCAAAGTCAACATGTTGCTTGATGCTCTGCGCCATGAGAAAATAATCTTTCTCCCTAGGACCATAAACTCCTGTAGGGCGGAGGATGATATAAGGGAAGTTATTGCCGATGCTGTCCAGATAGCGTTCTGCCTCCAGCTTACTCTTTCCGTATGCAGTATTTGGCTTAGGAGTATCATGTTCTGAGATTTCCTGATAAGGCTGCTCTTCGCGGATGGCTCCAAAGATGCTGAGCGAACTGACAAAGACAAATCGCCTGATAGGCATCTGGAGGCGCAGAAGGACGTTCACCAGATGCTTGGTTCCCTCTGTGTTTACCTTATAAAAGTCCTCTGCATGCAGGCACTTCGTTGCGCCGGCTGCATGCACTATATAGTCGAACTCGTGCGGGGCGAGTTCTTTCTCCAACTCTTCCTCTGAAGAAAGATTGAGATTGATAAAATGGATGCGCTCGTCTTGCAGATACTTTCTGGAACTGGTAGGGCGTACTGCCGCCCAGGTTTCCATGCCCTGTCTTAAGGCCTCTTCCACGATGTAGCTGCCGATAAAGCCCGACGCACCCGTTACTAGAATCTTCATTAATTATTTATAAAATTGCAATTTTGGCTGCAAAGATACTATTTTTTCATGAGTTATCCGCCATGTTATGCTAAAATTATTTTAAATTCTTTCGTTTCTTCATCAGAAAGTATTATCTTTGCAGCTATGACTCAAGTTTCAGGTTTTATATTGTCTCCTGTAGATGCAGTTTCGAATAGATTCACGAAAATCTTCGAGCTCTCTACCAGCGGTTTTAATGTCCTGCTCCATGCCAAGCGCAACGGTCAGTGGTGGATATTGAAATCGTTGAAGCCTGATGTGTCTTATACGTGAAAAAGTTGTCACCTTTAGGATGGTTAAACTAAATTTGTTACTATCTATTTTTCTTATCACTAAATGAGTTACGCATTTTTATTTTTATCACTATATGGGTTGTCTGCGAATACCCATTATACCTAACTAGGTTACTCTTTTTAAGGAGCTATCCCTAGAAAGGTTACGGTGATGATATTCTTTCAAATGCAAAGATACACATTTCAAGTAATTTGAAGAATTTTACATAAAAAAATGAAAGTGGATTGGTTCAAAACGGTTCAATTTCTGTTTGCCGGGCAATTTTGTTTGAAAGTAATTTGGAGATTCCGAATAGAACTTCATGAAACAGCAAAAGCTTCAAACCGCAACGACGGTTTAAAGCTTTTGCTGATAGTATGCTCGGCATGAGCATTGTCTAATGGGTGCAAGTCCCTAGTAAGCCCTAATAGCGGGAATTACCTAGCCAATGTCAAGGGTGTCCATCGTGAGTTGGAATCTGAAAGAAGCCGGCGGCAAACATCTGACCTAACGTACAGAAACTTCATACAAGGCATATGACCGTGGATTAGATTGCTATACAAATCAAAGTCCCATAGCTATTCGGAACGGTTGGTGTAAATGAAGTGGGTATAAGATGGAAAGACAATGCCCTTATCCGAGGAGGTCTCACGGACTTGTCGAATAGCTATGTTGCGAAAGGCAAGGAGTGAGTCCACTTGAAAAAGTCATTTTTACGAAAACGTGCCATTGATTGTCAATAAGTTACAAAGATAAAAATATGATTCTGGACTTTTTCAAGTGGGCTCAGGAGTAAAGCTAGCCGTGAGAAGTCAGCAGATGTCATAGTAGTGTGCTTTTCGATATAGCGCATGAAGGACAGAACCTATATTAAACGATAGTAATTGAAACATACCTTATGAAAGTAAGAACGCAGAAAACATTGGCAGAAGTTAATGGCTGCCCCCAAAGAGCTAGGACGGAATCCGAATGGTATGGGGTAGCGCAGACTTTCATGTGGATGTGTGAAGACAACATCGTGGAAGTACCATTCGACAAGGAGCACTTGTTGGAGCGAATCCTTAGTCCCGATACCCTGAACCAAGCCTACAAAGCGGTGGTTCTCAACAAGGGATGCGGCGGTATCGACAAGATGTCTTGTGAGGAACTCCTCCCTTGGCTCTTGGCTAACAAGGATTCTCTGATACGTTCCTTGCAGGACGGTTCATACCGTCCGAACCCAGTCCGTCGAGTAGAGATACCGAAGGACAATGGCAAGAAGCGCCTGTTGGGCATCCCCACCGTGGTTGACCGATTGGTGCAACAAGCCATCAACCAAACCTTGACACCCATCTATGAGCGACAGTTCTCGTCACGGAGTTACGGCTTCCGCCCAAGGCGAGGATGCCACGATGCACTTAGGGGAGCGCAGAAGATAATCGACAATGGCTATATATACGTTGTCGATTTAGACTTGGAACGCTTCTTCGACACGGTGAGTCATAGCAAACTCATAGAAATCCTAAGCCGAACCATCAAGGATGGGAGGGTTGTCAGCCTTATACACAAATATCTTCGCAGCGGTGTGATAAACAAGGGCTTGTTCGAGGCTAGTGAGGAGGGAACTCCCCAAGGAGGACCGTTGAGTCCACTGCTGAGCAACATCATGCTCAACGACTTGGACAAGGAACTCGAACGCAGAGGTCTCCCCTTTGTTCGGTATGCAGATGACTCGATGATATTCTGTAAGTCCAAGCGAGCAGCAATGCGAGTCAAGGAGTCCATCACCAAGTTCATAGAGGGCAAACTATACCTCAAGGTGAACAAGGAGAAGACGGTTGTCTCGTATGTGCGTGGTGTGAAATACCTCGGCTACTCCTTCTATGTATCCAAAGGCAAATGCCAACTGACTGTGCATCCCAAATCCAAAGCAAAGATGAAAGCCCGATTAAAAGAGCTTACGAGTCGGAGCAATGGATGGGGATATGCCAAACGGAAGCAAAAGCTAAAGGAATACATACGAGGTTGGGTGGGGTACTACCACCTAGCTAATATGAAGCGGCTGCTTCAAGAAACGGACGAATGGCTGCGTAGGCGAATACGTATGTGTATATGGAAGTCTTGGAAGAGAGTCAAGACGAGAATTGCCAACCTCGTAAGGTGTGGTATAGATAAATACCAAGCCTATATGTGGGGCAACAGCCGTCTTGGGTATTGGCGTGTAGCAGACAGTCCTATTTTGAAAATGGCTATCAGCAATGATAGTCTTCGTAAGACAGGGTATGTCACGCTGATGGGTTCGTATCTCGAATGGCACCCAAAGTAGGAACCGCCGTATGCGGAACCGCACGTACGGTGGTGTGGGAGGTCGGTGAATGCGAAAGTAGGAGGTAAATGCCTCTTATGAGTAACATTTACCTCCTACCCGATTAGCTCATCGTCAAACTCTCGGATGTCTTCGTCAGTCAATACTCCGTCATAGTATAGGTAACATACGGTGATGTAATATCTACCTCCTGACATCCCATCGTATCGGCGAGCGATATGCTTGTCGAATTGGTATACCTTATCATATAGTTTGAGGTATGCATCGTGTGCATCCTCTGCTGATGCGTTCTTGTTCATCCTCAAATCCGCAACCTATAGGGTTTAGTGGGATTTTGCTTGCAAAGCGACAAAATTCATTTTATTGTACATATTTCTTGCACAACAGAAATGTCGCAGACACAAAATCCCCTTACCCCATAAAGCGACTTGAGGTAATACGCTGGTTTAACCAGAAAAGCATGGTCTTTAACCAAAGTCTGTCTTGAACAGGTTGGCATAAGCATTGTTGTCTGAGTAAATGTTCAATACATGCCTACGTGATGTCTTAATCCATTTCGCAGGAACAGAGATGAACTTGAAAACAAAGGTCTTGATTCTGCTGGTGGCACGCAATCCAAATTCATGGGTTTTCAATCTCTGCATAATAGCTTTGTAGAAGTTTCTGATGAGAGCTGTCATAAGCAGGAATACAGTATTCTGTGCCATGAACGATTTTGGCAATCGATTCCAGCCAAAGCCATTGTTCATGTCATCGAAGATGCGTTCCTTGCCACCACGAAGATTGTAGAATTCCACGATGTCTCTTGCACTCGACTTGTAATCGTTAGTCAGTATACATCTGTAGGTATATTCGCCTTCCCAAATGTCAAGGTCTCCATCTATTCGCCTTTGTCTCTGTATGACAAGACGATACGGTTTTCCTTTCCATTTCTCAACAAGGATAGAATTCAACTCAAACTCAATACCGTTGATTTCAACAGTTTTCCATCCAGTTAAGGCAAACATGGAATCGTAGAAAGAAGAGCATCTGTTGGCACGAATATAAAAATACCTGCAATGAGCCTCTACCATATCTACGATTTCCTCCGAACATGAGCCGCAATCCATGCGGGCACGAGAAATATATATTTCCGAAGCCTCCAATCGCTTGAAGATTCTTTCCAAAGTTTCTTTTTGGTTGAAGCGCACGTTTGTGTTGCCGTCTCTATTTTCAATACCAACAATCATGTCGTTAATGACAGCTACACCTGGACTATAGCCCAAGAACTTCTTGTAGGTTGGTTTTGCATCATACTTCTCTGTTTCAATGAACTGATGGTCAAAGTCAAAATCATACTCTTGACCGGATTTCAATTGACCAGTAGCAAGCAGGGCATTGACCAGTAAGCAGTTCATCTTGTCTGCAGTATTGAAATCATAGGATTTGCCAGAAGCAGACTTATAGGTGATGCTCTTAAAGGTCAGTTCTTCGATAGCACGTAATATGGTGTCTGCGCTGCAAGTGCGAAGAGTTGGATGAAGAGATAAATGTTTCATCAGGTGAGTTGTAACATCCTCAATACATGAGCCACCACAAAGATATACGCACATCAGAGAGCGTAGAATCTCGCTATATTGATAACCAAACATAGTGCATCTCAATCCCAAGGTGGAATCTATGGTTTGAGCTAAAAGAGCATCAAATTGCTCCATAATCGAAAAAATTCCCCCAAAAGGAGTGAGTTTCTCAGATTTTATTTGTACTTTTGCCATGTCATTCAGAATTTTGTTTGTTTTTATTTTGCAACACTAAGATAAGTGAAATTTCTGACATGGCAAAATCCTGAGCAACTTTTTGTTGCTCAGGTGCTTATAAAAAATATTAAATTATAGTGTTGCGGAAATTAGATTCATGAAATCTTTGGTAGATTGCATGAACTTGGCGCACTCTCGCTGCAAGCCCAAATTAATAAGCTTGCGAGCTGTTTTCTTCTGAGACTTCGTTAATTCTATCATGTTCTAAACGTTTCTTTTCCTTTTTAGCTTTGTTTCTTTTGGACATACATTCCTTGCAGATGTGCAGTTTGTGTCCTTTACCACTGAACGACTCGTTGGATTTATACTCTCCACACATCTTGCAATAATGTCCTTGATGCTTATGTTTCTTTTTACCCATGACTTATTTTGCAAACAACTTTCCTATGAGATTCAAGAGATTAGAGACAGTCTCTTTGCTCTCCACAGGTATCTTGATGGAGGTTTCGCCTGTCTGCTCGTCTTTCTCAACAATGGAATCAACCAGATGGGCAGTGGCTTCTGGCGACTTTAAGGTTTCGGCTAAGCCTGAGAGGAAAGATATTCCTTGGGCAACCAAATCCTTAGGATGACTTGAGCGATTAGTAACGGATTCTCTGTTCGAAGATGAATTCGTTTGTTGCTGGATGGAAACCTCTTCTTTATTCTCATCAGATTTATGTTCGTCGCAAGCCTTGTCTGTTTCCAAATCCTTAGGATTGATAGTTGCAAAGCTTTCCTCGGCCTTTGGCTTTTCTGTCTGACCTTTGGAATCTTTAACGTTATCAGCATCCTTGACTTTCTTGACCTTCTCTGTTTCTTCGTCCTCTTCCACTATACCGCTCACGGTTTCCATCATCTTGCTGAACTTATCATCTGTGATGAATACAGAATCTTCGCCATCATCAAGGACACCCTCAAACATAGAGGTCTTGAAACGTAATTTACCGAGCATCTCCTCCTCAATGGAATCAGGTGTTACAAGATTGATAACCTGGATGTTGTTCTGCTGCCCAAGGCGATAGATGCGACCAATACGCTGTTCGAGAACGGCAGGATTCCAAGGCAAGTCGATATTGATGATAGTTGCGGCAGATTGCAGGTTCAAGCCTGTGCTGCCGGCATCGGTAGAGAGGAAAACCCGGCTCGATGGTTCGTTCATGAAATTATCTACTAGGTTCTTACGCTTTTCGGATGGTACGCCACCATGCAGATATTCAAAGCCTATTTCTTTTTTCTCCAGTTCCTTGGCGATGAGGCGGGTCATGCGTTCCCATTGACTGAATACCACAACCTTTTCACCTTCCTCGCTGATAATGTCGCTGATGATGTTCACGCATTCTTCCACTTTGGTGTCGTATCTCGTCTTTTGATCGAGGATATAACTGCTGTCACATACCATGCGCATCTGCGAGAGGAAGAGCAGAAGACGCTTGCGGTCTTTATCGGACAGAAAATGCATCTTGCGCCATTTCAGAACCAGGATACGTACTTGGTTCTGCCACTCCTGATGCATCTCCATCTGCTCGTTGGTCATCGGAATGAAAAGGTTCTTGTCAGAACGCTCAGGCATTTGGAGTTTCACATCCTTCTTTCGACGACGAATGAGAATATCACTCAGCTTCTTGCCTATGTCGTTTAAGTTCTTATAACCTAGTACTTTTCCCGTTTCATCTGTAATGATATGCTTGTCTTTGAAGAGGTAGTAAGGGGCGAGGCGGAAATTATCAACAAACTCTACGATAGAGTAGAGCTCATCGAGCTTGTTCTCCAAAGGCGTTCCTGATAGAATCACGGAATAGTCTGATTCTATCTTTCTTGCCGCACGGGAAATCTGCGTGTTCCAGTTCTTCAGGCGCTGCACCTCGTCCATGATGAGCATATCGGTTTGCAAACAGCCGAGTATCTTGATGTCATTGGCGGCACTATTATAGGAAATAATCTTGTAAGGTTCCGGGCGGTTGTACGCTTCCTTTCTCTTGAGATGACTTCCCTCTATGACGAAGACTTCGGCATCAGTAAACTTCTTGATTTCACTTCGCCATTGATATTTGAGCGAGGTAGGGCAGAGGATGAGTACAGAGCCAATAAGACCTTCCTTGCGTAGCAGTTCGGCAGTACCTATAGCTTGGATTGTCTTTCCGAGACCCATCTCGTCGGCAATGATAGCCTTTCCTGCCTTTGCAGCAAAGCGGATGCCCTCTTTCTGGTAAGGATAGAGGTTTACTTTCAGAAGATTGTTGAGTTTCTCGTCATCGTATGTCTTCACAATCTTCATTCTTTTCGCTTTTTCGCGAATATCGATGATAAAGTCAATGACATCTTTATAGCATCTGAATGTATCGCTGATTTGGCGAGCTTGTTTCAAGAAAGAGCCAATGCGGGCATAGGCTGATTTCTTCAAGACATGGTTCTTGTCAAAGTAATCTTTGGCTAACTGTTCGTATGCCTCCTTGTTGTCTGAGCCGATACGAATCTTTACGCATCGCTCATCCCGATAGGAGAGATAGACAGAAGTATAAGGTGGCAATTCCCGATGTACATGTACGCCCCTCTTTCCGCCAAACCATTTCTTGACGGCTTCGATATGTTTGCAAGTGCCGAGTCTCGAAGTCTTGAAATCCATGCAGGAACAATAATTCCATTCGCTGTTGGCTCCACGATACACCACCTTGTACTCGTTGTTCTTTTCAGGGTTGCGAACGATATACTCTCCAGGGCAAAGGGCGTCATCAACACAACTGATATCGAAGTGCTCGATATCGGTCACCTGCTTGCGCAGTTTGATTTGCCATTCTTCCAAAGTCATGTTTTCGGGTTTCACGATATGCGAAACCTTGTTTTTCTTCTTTTTCCTGTTGGTCTTCTTGGTGCTGTTGCCGTCTTGACCAGCTACCTGCTTATTGTTCTTTGCCATTGTTGTGTTGCTTTATTTAAAACGTTTAAATATATTTGAGGCAAAGTTACACATTATAAATGAAAGATACAAGGAAATCGTGGAAAATTAACTAAAAATTATAGGTGAGGGAAAATAGATGTTAGAAAAAACAAGTAAAACGTTGAAACGCTTGCGGATGCAGAAAGATATAGGGGAGAACGTTGAGGTATATACGGAAAGTCATCGAAAGATATAGAGGTAGTACCTGGAAGATATAATAGAAGTCTTTGAGACATATAATGGAAGTTGCTGGAAGATATAGGAGTAATTGCCGGAAGAGTTAATGCCTACGACCGCACAACAGCTGTTGTGCGATAAAAAGAGATCATCTTCCCAATGTCGGGAAAATGATCTCTTATATCTTTTCTCTGTACTTTATCCTTTCCACAACCCGTGAAGATTGCAGTATTCGCGAGCCGTAACATCCTTGGCTTCAGCATTTGTCATGAAGATGGCCTCTGGCTTTTCGCCCGGCTTCAACTCGTGACGAAGCACATCGGTAGGGGTGAGCAATTCTATCCATTGGATGTAATGCTCTGGTAGCATCGGATGCTCCACACTTCCTACTGTTACGCGATAGCCGCCCTCGATAGGTTCTATCACAGGCACGTGCTTCTCTTTGGCGCCATCGTTGGTGTTTTCCTTCATCAGCTTCATCGGCTCGCCACAGCAACTGAGCACGGCTCCTGGGTTTACAACTTCTACAACATTGCCACAAATCTGGCAGCGGTAGATTTCTCTAACTTTTGTCATAATGGTTCCTCCTATTATTTTATGAATGTGTTGCCTGAATATCAGGCATTTCATTCAGATGATTCCTTTGTGAGGATTTCCTTCGGGTGATTCCTTCAAAAGAGCCTTATTCCTCTACAGGGCTGAAATCTTCCTTGCCTACTCCGCAAAGAGGGCAAACCCAATCATCTGGGATATCCTCGAATGCTGTACCTGGAGCGATGCCGCCCTCTGGATCACCTACTTCTGGATCATAAATCCAACCACACACGTCGCAAACATATTTCTTCATAATGTTCCTTTCTTTTTTAATTTGATTGATTACTGTTATCTATTCACTTTTAATCAGACAGGTGCGTTTGCATATCTTTCTGATTTACTATGCAAATATACACTTTATTTCTGTAAGAACCAAATAAATATGAAAATATTATAATTTTATTATCCTTTTTAATCTAAATAAACAAAGATTTCTAGATGTACTTGTGAATAAAGGAGTTATTTGTCTTTTTAGTGGTGTTTTGATAGAAGATTTGATTGTTTCATGTGAAACATCTCGAAAAAGAAAAGCTCGCAAGATGATTGTTTGGTATCTTGCGAGCTTCTTTGTATTTAAGTTGCCTTGCGGTTTCTGCAGCCGCCTTCTGGTTTTTCTAATGTGCTTCTAGCCAGTTGTTTCCCCATCCGGCATCAGCAACCAGAGGCACACTGAGCTGGTAGGCGTTCTGCATCTCTTCTACCACAATCTTCTCTACCTTTTCCTTCTCTTCCGGATATACGGAGAAATTGAGTTCGTCATGCACCTGGATAATCATCTTGCTCCTGATGCCTTCTGCTCTGAATCGGTTGAAGATGCGGATCATAGCCACTTTGATGATGTCTGCCTCTGAGCCCTGGATAGGGGCATTGATGGCATTGCGCTCGGCAAATCCTCTTACAGTACCATTCTTGCTGTTGATGTCTGGCAGGTAGCGACGGCGGTGAAAGAGGGTTTCGGCATAGCCTTTCTCTCTTGCCATTTCCTTTGCCTTCTCCATGTAAGCCTGAACACCAGGAAAGGTGCGGAAGTAGTCTTCTATGATCTGCTTTGCCTCTCGGTTTTCGATGTTCATGCGTTGGGCAAGACCGAAGGTCGTGATGCCGTAGATGATGCCGAAGTTGGCAGTTTTTGCTTTCTTGCGCTGTGCATCTGTTACTTCTTTGATGTCTTCGTGCCAAATCTTGGCAGCTGTAGCTGCATGAATATCAGAGCCTTCACGGAATGCTTCTACCATGTTTGGATCCTGGCTCAGGTGTGCCATGATGCGAAGTTCTATCTGTGAATAGTCGGCAGAGAAGAACAGGCAGCCTGGTTCTGGGATGAAGCATCTGCGTATCTCCTTGCCATCGTCATCGCGTACAGGAATATTTTGCAGGTTTGGATCACTTGAAGAAAGACGTCCTGTGGCTGTGATGGCTTGGTTGAAAGAGGCATGAATGTGACCGGTGCGAGAGTTGATAAGCTTTGGAAGGGCATCTATATAGGTTCCCAAAAGTTTCTTTAAACCTCTGTAGTTCAGTATCTCATCGATGATTGGACTCTTGCTGCGCAGCTGCTGAAGAACTTCTTCGCTTGTTACGTACTGGCCCGTCTTCGTCTTCTTAGGCTTCTCCACAATCTTCATCTTTCCGAAGAGTATTTCTCCAACCTGGCGTGGGGAAGCGATATTGAACGATTCGCCTGCCAACTCATAGATATGATGTTCTATCTCATTGAGGCGGTTGGTGAGTTTCTCGGATGTTTCCTTCAGGGTATCGGTGTCGATGCATACTCCCGTCATCTCCATGTGGGCTAAAACAGGTACAAGCGGCATTTCTACATTCCAGAACAGATCTTCACAATCTATTTCTTTGAGTTTTGGTTCGAACACATTTTTCAATCTCAAGGTGATGTCGGCATCTTCGGCAGCATATTCGTAAATGTCTGATGGGGCGAGATCGCGCATAGACTTCTGGTTCTTTCCCTTCGGACCAATCAGTTCTTCGATGTGGATGGTCTGATAGTTGAGGAATACTTCTGCCAAGTAATCCATGTTGTGGTAAAGTTCTGGCTGGATGAGATAGTGGGCGAGCATCGTATCGAACATCTTGCCCTGAATCTCTATGCCGTAGTTCATCAACACCTCGATATCGTATTTGATGTTCTGCCCCACTTTCAAGATTTCCGGGTTCTCGTAGAGAGGTTTGAAGATGTTTACGATTTTTAAGGCTTCTTCACGATTTGCCGGAATTGCTACGTAGAAAGCCTCTTTTTCCTTCACGGCAAAGCTCAAACCCACCAATTCTGCATCAATGGCAGCGGTAGATGTGGTCTCTGTGTCTAGACTGATAATATTGAATGTCAATAAATAGTCATAAAGTCTCTTTGCATCTACTTCTGTATCAATGAGTTTATATGAATGAGAGGTCGTTTTAATGGTCTCAAAACTCGCGTTTTTTGGCTCTCCCTTACTATCTGCCAGCTGTACGCCAAATAAATCGAGTTCTCCTGTAGGCTTTGTTTGCACCTTTTTAGGTTTGTTAAGAACTCGATTAGCAAACGACTTAAACTCTAACTCGGTGAAGATTTCATCCAATTTTGTATTGTCTGGCTCTACCCGTTTCAAATCTTCCATCTTGATCTCTACCGGAACATCGGTTCGTATGGTTGCCAGGAACTTTGACATCCTGATATCTTCTACAGCACCCTCCACTTTTTCGCGGAGCTTGCCTTTCACTTGAGAAGAGTTCTCGATAAGACCTTCTACACTACCGAACTCGTTGATAAGTTTGATGGCTGTCTTTTCTCCCACGCCCGGACAGCCTGGGAAGTTATCAGCTGAGTCGCCCATCAGAGCAAGGAGGTCGATAACCTGGAGTGGGGAAGTGATGCTGTATTTCTCTTCAATTTCCTGTACGCCCAACTTTTCGTATCCACCGCCATGACGAGGACGGAACATGAAAACATTGTTACGAACCAGTTGTGCGTAATCCTTATCGGGTGTGAGCATGTAGGTTTCCATCCCCTTTTCACCTGCCTTCAAGGCAACTGTTCCAATGATATCATCCGCCTCGAAACCATTTACCTGAAGGATAGGGATATGATATGCCTCCAGGATATTTTTGATGATAGGCACAGAGAGTTTGATGTCTTCCGGTGTCTCTTCTCGTTGAGCTTTATATGCAGGGAAAGCCTCATGACGGAAGGTCTTGCCATGGTCGAAAGCCACCGCGATATGGGTAGGTTTCTCCTTGGTAAGTATCTCGTTGAGGGTATTGCAGAACCCCATTACACACGAAGTATTGAGTCCCTTCGAATTGATTCGAGGGGCTTTCATAAAGGCGTAATACGACCTATAAATGAGCGCATACGCGTCTAAAAGGAACAATTTATCCATAATATTCATTTTTGTGGTGTAAAATTACTAAAAAAATGCGATATTTCAAGAAGAATTGATTAATTTTGTAACAAATTTCAGAAATTAAGTAGATTTACTCACATATAATGGACTATTTATCACTTATCAAGCTGCCTATAGAGGCAGAATTAGCAGATTTTATAGATTTGTTCAACAAGTCTCTCATGCATAGCGATGGCCTTCTTTCCCAGGTGCTCGACCATATCCGTCAGCGCGCTGGAAAACGTATGCGCCCTATACTCATCTTGTTGATGGCACGTAATTTTGGAAAGGTTTCCAGTGTTACCCAGCATTCTGCGGTAGGTCTGGAGCTTCTTCATACCGCTTCGCTGGTACATGATGATGTGGTTGATGAGAGTGAGGAGCGCCGCGGACAGGCTAGCGTGAATGCTACTTATAATAATAAGGTGGCTGTGCTTGTGGGCGATTTCATTCTTTCCACCGCCTTGCTTCATGTATCTTATTCGCATTCAGAGGAAATCGTGCGTTATCTTGCTGAGTTGGGACGTATCCTGTCTAATGGTGAGATTCTTCAGCTCAACAGTATCAGTAATGAAGAGATATCGGAAGATATTTATTATCAGGTGATTAAGCAGAAAACGGCTGCTCTCTTTGAGGCTTGCGCCGGTATCGGAGCGATGTCTGCCAATGCTTCAGAACTGCAGGTTGAAGAGGCGAAACGTTTCGGACAGAACTTGGGCATCATCTTCCAGATCCGTGATGATATCTTTGATTATTATGATTCCAAGGAGATAGGTAAACCTACTGGTAATGATATGGTTGAAGGAAAACTGACTTTGCCTGTAATATATGCTTTGAAGTCTACCGGTAATGAGGAGATGATGAAGCTTGCCAGAAAGGTAAAGGCTCATACTGTAACGGCTGATGAAATAGCTCAGTTAGTGGCATTTACAAAGGCAAACGGAGGTATTGAATATGCGGATAAGCGCATGTGGGATTTCCATGCCGAAGCCATGAATTTCCTCGATACTTATGTGGAGGATAAGGATATTTACAATGCCTTGAAGGCTTACTTGGATTTTGTGATTGAAAGAAAAGCTTAATATAAAAAGGGTTGGTTCTCAGAGAGAATCAACCCTTTGTTTTTTTGTATTCTATTGAAAATCAGGTACTTTTCTTTAGATTTTTCTTTTAAACAATACTCTAGAATTCTCTTTAGAAGTATCTTAAATGGTACTTTAAAACTATCTTTCTAAGTATGTTTAATGTTACTTTGAAATTATCTTTAGAAGTACTTGATTTCCTTGCCCAGAATTTCGCTCAAGAGGAGGTTAGTCAGGCGTGATGTGCCGAGGCGCAACCACTGGTTGGTCAGCCATTTCTCGCCCAAAACTTCCTTCACGATAGTGTAGTAAACTACGGCATCATGAACGGTATTGATACCACCTGCAGGCTTGAAACCAATCTGGATTCCAGTCTTCTCGTAATATGCCTTGATTGCCTGGCACATGACGTATGCTGCTTCTGGGGTAGCAGAAACCTTCTCCTTGCCTGTTGAGGTCTTGATATAGTCTGAACCTGAGTACATTGCGAGGATAGAGGCCTTCATGATGTTGCTGCAATTCTTCAGATCGCCTGTCTCCAGAATGCACTTCATCTTATGCTCTCCGCATGTCTCCTTGAGTTCCTGAATATCATCGCAGAGACCCTCGTAATCTTCGCTGAAGAACTTGCCAACAGGCATTACGATATCCACCTCTGTAGCACCATCCTTAATAGCCATAGCGGTTTCTGCAATCTTTACCTCGATAAAGGTCTGAGAGGATGGGAAATTGCCACTTACTACCGCGATTTCTACGCCGTCAACCTCCAGACTCTGGCTGATAAGGCCGGCAAAGTTAGGGTAGGTACATACGGTTGCTACGTGAGGAAGCTGAGGATAATCCTTGGCAAACTGGTTCACCTTTTCAATCATCTTCAGGATGCTTTCTTCTGTATCTTCTGTATGGAGGGAAGTCAACTCGATGCTACCGAAGAGGAACTTCTTGACCTCCATGGTCTCATTCTCTGCTACCTTCTCATCGAGAATCTTCTTTACTGCAGCAGCTACTTCCTCATCGTTGAGGTTGCAGTTGTACTGCTTTAAAACTGATAAATACTTGTCGTCTGACTCTTTATACTGTCCCTGCTGTGCAAGAACCTGTTCTTTAATACTGCTCATACTTAATGTTATTTATATAATTATTAAAGTTAAGTTTTTATATGAATAGCAATTTTAATTCTTGTTATCTTGTTCTTTATCTTCCTGATGTTCAGATAGTTTTGGGTTGTTTTTATGTCTTTCAGCATCCCTTTTGGTCTTCTTGTCAAAACTCTTCTGGAGTTCTTCTGTCAAGTCAACCCCAGTCTGATTTGCCAGGCAGATAAGCACCCATAGAACATCGGCCATCTCTTCGCCCAAGTTAGGTTTCTCGCCTTTCTTGAAGCTCTGGTCACCGTATGTTCGGGCAATGACGCGTGCCAGTTCGCCCACTTCTTCCGTGAGGCAAGCCATATTGGTCAGTTCGCTGAAATAGCGTACGCCATATTCTTTAATCCACTGATCTACAGCTTCTTGTGCTTCTTTTATTGTCATCTTCCTAATTCTTTTTGGGGGAAAGATGCCTTTCTTTCAGAGTAGGGCATTATTCCTTGTTGTGAGTATCCATCATGATGGTTACCGGTCCATCGTTCAGTAAATCTACCTTCATATCGGCACCAAATTCGCCTGTTCCTACTGGCTTTCCGAGTGCATCGGATAGCTTTTTGCAGAACTCCTCATAGAGTGGAACGCTGATTTCGTGCTTGGCTGCTCTGAGCCAGCTTGGGCGGTTTCCTTTCTTGTAGCTGGCGAATAGGGTGAACTGGCTGATGACCAGAATCTCACCATTTATATCCATGATGGAGCGGTTCATAACATGGTTTTCGTCGTCGAAAACACGGAGTCCTATTACCTTTCTGACCAGCCAGTCTACATCTTCTGAAGTGTCGCTTTCCTCTATTCCCAAAAGGATCAGATAGCCTTGCCTGATAGCAGATTTAATCTCTCCTTCGATGGTTACTGAGGCGTGAGAGACACGCTGTATTACGATTCTCATATTACTACTTTGAACTTTGAATGTTGAACATAGAACTTTATGAATAGCATTTGTGGAATGCTTGCTTCGGTTCTGTTCTTCTTCTTATTATTAATATATATATAGTATAGTTTGAACTGCAAATATACAACTTTTATTTCATATTCTCGCCTTTTTCTTCGAAATATTTTGAAAGAATTTCTGCCTTATGAGGACCTAATACTTCTGAAAGTTGTTCCAATGATGCTTCTTTCATCTTTTTCACGCTCTTAAACTTGCTCAGCAGGGCTTCTTTAGCCTTCGGACCGATGCCTTTGATATCGTCTAATTCTGAGTGAAGAGCATGTTTGCTGCGCTTGTCGCGATGGAAGGTGATGGCGTATCTGTGCACCTCATCCTGTATCTGCGTCAGAACCTTGAACAGTTCACTTTCGGGTGGTAGGGCGATGGTTTGAGGAGGGAATCCGAAGAGAAGTTCGTTGGTCCGATGGCGGTCGTCCTTGGCAAGACCTGCGATAGGAATATCCAGGTGTAATTCGTCAACAATAACCTCTCTTACTACGTCCATTTGACCCTTTCCGCCATCGGTAATAATGAGGTCTGGAAGTGCAGTTTCTTCCTCTATCATGCGACTGTACCGGCGTCTTACCACTTCTTGCATGGATGCGTAATCATCCGGTCCTTCCACCGTCTTGATGTTGTATTTCCTATAGTCTTTTCTGGATGGTTTCATACCTTTATATACGATGCAACCTGCCACGGCATCAGTACCGGATATGTTCGAATTATCGAAACATTCTATCTGATAAGGCAGCTTTGGAAGCTTCAGTTTGGCTTGTAATTCCTTCATCAATCGGGTCTGTTTCTGCTCCGGATTGAGCTTTTCTGCCTGCTTCAGACGGTCGAATCTATACTGCTTGCAGTTCATTTCCGACAGCTCCAGAAGGTGCTTTTTGTCACCTCTCTGGGGTACGAAGAAGGTTGCATCTTTCAGCTTCCATTCCATTTCGAAGGGCACGATTATCTCCTTCGATGTGGAGTGGAAACGCTCTCTGATTTCCGGAATGGCAGTAATCAGAAGTTCCTCGTCGCTCTCCTCCAGCTTGCGCTTATACTCGTAGGTGAAGCTCTGGTTGATGGTTCCGTTTTTTACATGAATATAGTTGATGAAGGCGTTTTTGTTGGCATCATCATTTACGATGGTGAAGACATCTACATCTGTAATGGTATGGCTTACTACCTCGCTTTTTGCCTCAAATTCATCCAGTAATTGGTACTTTTTCTTATATTCTTCGGCTATTTCAAAACGTAGAAGTTCTGCATTTTTCATCATCAAATCGTAGAGATATTTGCTTACTTCCCGCGTGTTTCCCTTCAGAATTTCACGTGCCTGGCGCATGTTTTCCTGATATTCCTCATAGCTCTGCTTGTTGATGCAGGGTGCTCCGCAGTTGTGGATATGATACTCCAGACACGGCTTGTATCTGCCTTCTGCAACGCCTTCTCTGGTGATAGGCATTCTGCAGGTACGGGGCTTATAAAGCTTTTTGATAACCTCTAAAACGGTATACATGCTGCCGATATGAGGGTAAGGACCGAAGAAGGTTCCCACTTTTTTATTGATATGACGAGTTTTGAAAATGCGTGGAAAATACTCGTTTGTTACGCATATAGAGGGGTATGTCTTGCCGTCTTTCAGCAGGACATTGTATCTTGGATTATACTTTTTGATCAGGCTGTTTTCGAGCAAAAGTGCGTCTTCTTCTGTGTTTACGACCGTATAAGATATGTCGTGAATCTTAGAAACAAGCACCTTTGTCTTGTATCTGTCTACCTCTTTATGGAAGTAGGAAGATACTCTTCTCTTCAGATTTTTCGCCTTTCCCACATATATAATCGTATGATTTTCGTCGTAATATTGGTAGCTTCCTGGCTTTTCCGGCATACTTAAAACGATGTTTTTAAGCCTAGCCAAGCGCTCCTCATTCTCTTGTTTCGTCATATTTTTACTTGTTTTTAAAGGGAAAACGAGCGTTACTGTTTCACGTGAAACGGCAACGCTCTAGTGTCTTTTACTGCTTCCTTGCTGCATTCTCGCAGTATTTCTTGCAGTCTTTTTGCAGCTTATAACTGTAATAAAGTAGTTACTTCAACGTCTGGATCAAAGGAATTTCTGCCTTCGAAATTCTCGTTTACGAGTTCGATGATGAAGTTGGCATATACCTTTTTCGGATGGAATTTCTTTACCAGGTCGCATGCTGCTTTCATGGTTCCACCGGTGGCAAGGAGGTCGTCGTGGAGGAGTACGATATCGTTTTCATTGATGGCATCTTCGTGGATTTCGATAGTATCGATGCCATATTCCTTAGCATAACTTTCCTGTACGGTTTTGCATGGAAGTTTGCCCGGTTTGCGGCATAAAACTACGCCGGCTCCGAGACGAATAGCAAGGGCAGAAGACATTACGAAACCGCGTGATTCGATGCCTACAATCTTGGTGATTCCTTTATCTTTGTAGAGTTCATACATCTCATCGCTGATCTCTTTTAAAGATGCAGGATTCTTGAAAAGGGTTGAAACGTCGCGGAAGTTCACACCCTTGATTGGCCAATCTGGAATGCAACGCAGATTGTCTAATAATAGCTGATTGTTCATTACTTTTTATGCTTTAAATTGATACTTATTTTGTTCTTTTTTCTTGTTTCTTTTTATGGGCTTTTTGCCCGTTTGTTTTTGCGTTTTGCTTGATTTAATCAGCTTTTGTTTCACAAATTGCTGAAGTTTTACTTTAACCGCAAAACACTTGATGCAACCTTCCTTAATCGGTTGAGCATCAAATGTTTTGTTGATAGTCTGTTTCACGTGAAACATTGGGAATTCCCTTGTTTCTCGCTGTGAAACGGCTTATCTTCCGAGTAATACGAGCATCACGTTGATATCGCTTGGTGATACACCCGGAATTCGGCTTGCCTGTGCCAAAGTTTCCGGGTCGATGCGCTCGAGTTTCTGGCGTCCTTCAGTGGAGATTTCGTGGAGCTCGGAATAGTTGAAACGGCCCTTTATCTTGATATCCTCCAAGCGGTGCATCTTGTCGGCGATGAGACGCTCTCGTTCGATGTAACCTTTGTACTTCATCTTGATTTCTGCAGCTTCCGTTATCTCTTCCTTTCGGTTAGCTGGTGCATCCAGTGCAGCCTTCAGGTCCGGAATAATCTCCGAAAGATTCGTGAGGTTCAGATGCGGGCGAGCGATGAGGTCGATGAGCTTGCAGCCGGCGCGAAGTGGAGTAGTGCCGAGCGCCTCCAGTTTTGGATTTATCTCATCCTTCTTGATAGGATAGTTGGCGCAGAATTCGATGATTCTTCCGATGGCTTCTTTTTTCTCGATCCACCAGTCGTAGCGGTCGCGCTTGGCAATTCCGAGTTCGTATGCTTTTTCGGTGAGTCGGGCATCGGCATCGTCCTGACGGAGCAGAATGCGGTATTCGGCTCTGGAGGTAAACATGCGGTATGGTTCGTCAACTCCCTTTGTGGTGAGATCATCGATGAGTACGCCGATATAACTCTCATCGCGGTTCATCTCGAATGTTTTGTCGCCAACACAATGCAAGGCTGCGTTGATTCCGGCCACGGTTCCCTGTCCTCCTGCTTCCTCATAGCCGGTAGTTCCGTTCACCTGTCCGGCAAAGAAGAGACCTTTGATGATTTTCGACTCCAGTGAATGTTTGAGTTGGGTAGGGTCGAAGTAATCGTATTCGATGGCGTATCCCGGTCTGTAAATCTTGGCATCTCTCAAAGCAGGAATTTCGTGAAGTGCATTCAGCTGGATATCCATCGGCATGCTTGAAGAAAAACCGTTCAGATACATCTCGTTTGTATCTTCGCCTTCCGGTTCCAAAAAGAGCGGATGCTGATCCTTGTCGGGGAAGGTGACGAGCTTCGTTTCTATACTCGGACAGTAACGTGGACCGGTACTCTGAATCTGTCCATTATATAAAGGTGAGTCAGCGAGACCGCTTTTTAAAGTTTCGTGTACCTTCTTGTTGGTGTAGCAAGTCCAGCAAGGCAATTGTTTCAGAACCCGATGTTCTCCCATGTAAGAGAACTGGTGGAAATCGCTGTCGCCCGGCTGTTCTTCCATATCTTCGAAATGAACACTTCTCTTGTCAATTCTGACCGGAGTTCCGGTTTTCATTCTGGCTGTAGTGATACCCCATCGGGTGATGCTCTCCGTAAAGTTGTGTACGGCAGGTTCGGCGCATCTTCCGCCTTCAACCATCTTTCTTCCTACATGCATCAGTCCGTTGAGGAATGTTCCAGCGGTGATGATGATGCTCTTGGCATAGAATTCGGCTCCCCAGATGGTTTTTACGCCGATGGCTTCTCCGTTAGCTACGAGCAGTTCGTCAGCCTGGTCTTGCCAGATGTCGAGGTTGTCAGTATGGTCGAGGATGGTTCTCCATTCCCAGATAAACTTTCCTCTGTCGCATTGGGCACGGGGGCTCCATACGGCAGGCCCCTTGCCGATGTTGAGCATTCGGAACTGGATGGCGGTTTTATCCGTTACGATACCCATCTGTCCGCCCAATGCATCGATTTCGCGCACAATCTGTCCCTTGGCAATACCTCCGATGGCGGGGTTGCAACTCATCTGTCCAATCTTGTTCATATCCATCGTTATCAAACAGGTTTTGGCACCCATGTTTGCAGAGGCTGCTGCAGCCTCGCATCCGGCATGTCCTCCACCGATAACGAGCACGTCATAATTGAATTTCATACTTCGTTTAATCTATATTTTTTCTAATTTTCGGCAAAAGTAAGAAATAAAATCGAAATTTTAGCAAAAATACTTTGATAAATCATTAAAATATAGTAATTTTGCAGCAGACTTGCGAAAATATACCTAGAAATGAGGATTGCAGAATGCCTGAAAATAGGTATAGCAGGGACGAAAAGTGTGGAATATAAATTAGTTTCAAACAGTTAAATAATTAAATTTCAATCATTTATGTGGTTAATCAATTCATCTATTGGTAGAAAAGTAGTGATGTCAGTAACTGGTATCGCTCTTATTCTATTCTTGACATTCCACGGTTGCATGAATGTTGTTGCGCTTTTCTCTGGAGAAGCTTACAACACAATCTGCGAATTGTTGGGTGCTAACTGGTACGCCGTAGTTGCAACTTTGGGTTTGGCAGCTTTGGCAGTTTGTCACATCGTTTACGCTTTCATCCTGACAGCACAAAACCGTCGTGCTCGCGGTAACCAGCGTTACGAGGTAACAGCAAAGCCAGAGAAGGTAGAGTGGGCTAGCCAGAACATGTTGGTGCTCGGTATCATCATCGTTCTCGGTTTGTTGCTTCACCTCTTCAATTTCTGGTACAACATGATGTTTGCTGAATTCTTGGGTACAAGCTTCGGCCACAGCCCATCAGATGGCTTCGCATTCATTCAGGACACCTTCGCTAACCCAGTATTCGTAGTTCTCTACCTTATCTGGTTGGTAGCTCTTTGGTTCCACCTCACTCACGGTTTCTGGAGTGCTATTCAGACTCTCGGTTGGAGCGGTAAGACTTGGTTCTGCCGTTGGAAGATGATCGGTATGATTTACTCTACCATCCTGCTTCTCCTCTTCATCGTAGTTGTATTGGCATTCGCTTTCGGTTGCGCTCCATCTTTGTGCTGCGCATAATTCGTGTAATCATTTAAGTATTAAAAAAGATTATGGCAAAAACATTAAATTCTAGAATACCTGAAGGACCAGTTGCTGAGAAGTGGACCAACTATAAGGCTCACCAGCGTTTGGTTAACCCAAAGAATAAGTTAAAGCTCGACGTTATCGTTGTAGGTACAGGTTTGGCAGGTGCTTCTGCTGCTGCTTCTCTCGGCGAAATGGGCTTCAATATCTTGAACTTCTGCATCCAGGACTCTCCACGTCGTGCTCACTCTATCGCAGCACAGGGTGGTATCAATGCAGCTAAGAATTATCAGAATGATGGTGACTCTGTTTACCGTC
Source organism: Segatella copri (assembly GCF_026015465.1). Lineage (GTDB taxonomy): Bacteria > Bacteroidota > Bacteroidia > Bacteroidales > Bacteroidaceae > Prevotella > Prevotella copri_E. The sequence goes on along the minus strand of NZ_JAPDUQ010000001.1, from coordinate 1,348,372 downwards.
TGTTCTACGATACTGTAAAGGGTGGTGACTACCGTGCTCGTGAGGCTAACGTTTACCGTTTGGCTGAGGTGAGCAACGATATCATCGACCAGTGCGTAGCTCAGGGCGTTCCTTTCGCTCGTGAGTACGGTGGTATGCTGGCTAACCGTTCTTTCGGTGGTGCTCAGGTATCTCGTACATTCTATGCTAAGGGTCAGACAGGTCAGCAGCTTCTCCTCGGTGCTTACTCTTCTTTGAGCCGCATGGTTGAGGCTGGTAAGGTTAAGCTCTTCACCCGTTACGAGATGGAGGATGTAGTTATCGTTGACGGTCACGCTCGTGGTATCATCGCCAAGAATCTGATCACAGGTGAGTTGGAGCGTTTCTCTGCCAACGCCGTAGTTATCGCTACCGGTGGTTATGGTAACGCTTACTTCCTCTCTACAAACGCTATGGGTTGTAACTGTACAGCAGCTATCCAGTGCTACCGCAAGGGTGCTGACTTCGCTAACCCATCTTACGTTCAGATTCACCCTACATGTATCCCTGTTCACGGTACAAACCAGAGTAAGTTGACTTTGATGTCAGAGTCACTCCGTAACGATGGTCGTATCTGGGTACCTAAGAAGATTGAGGATGCCAAGGCATTGCAGGCTGGTACCAAGAAGGGTTCTGATATTCCAGAGGAAGACCGCGACTACTACTTGGAGCGCCGTTACCCAGCATTCGGTAACCTGGTTCCTCGTGACGTGGCTTCTCGTGCAGCTAAGGAGCGTTGCGACAAGGGCTTCGGTGTTAACAACACAGGTCTTGCCGTATTCCTCGACTTCTCTGAGTCTATCAACCGTCTCGGTATCGACGTTATCCTGCAGCGTTATGGCAACCTCTTTGATATGTATGAGGAGATTACTGACGTTAACCCAGGTGAGTTGGCTAACGAGATTAACGGCGTGAAGTACTACAACCCAATGATGATCTTCCCTGCTATCCACTATACAATGGGTGGTATCTGGGTTGACTACGAGTTGATGACCACTATCCCAGGTCTCTTCGCTATTGGTGAGTGTAACTTCTCTGACCACGGTGCTAACCGTCTTGGTGCATCTGCTTTGATGCAGGGTTTGGCTGACGGTTACTTCGTATTGCCATACACCATCCAGAACTACTTGGCCGACCAGGCATTGTGGCCAAAGCTCTCTACCGATCTCCCAGAGTTCGCAGAGGCAGAGGCAGGTGTTCAGAAGGAAATCGACCGCCTGATGGGTATCCAGGGCAAGCGCTCTGTAGATTCTATCCACAAGGAGTTGGGGCACATCCTTTGGGAGCATGTAGGTATGGGTCGTACCAAGGAAGGTCTTGAGGAAGGCTTGAAGAAGATGAAGGCTCTCCGTGAGGAATTCAACAAGAACCTCTTCATTCCAGGTAAGAAGGAAGGCTTGAACGTAGAGTTGGATAAGGCTATCCACTTGCGTGACTTCATCTTGATGGGCGAGTTGATCGCTTACGATGCATTGCACCGCAACGAGAGCTGTGGTGGTCACTTCCGTGAGGAGTACCAGACAGAGGAAGGCGAGGCTAAGCGTGATGATGAGAACTTCTTCTACGTAGGTTGCTGGGAGTATCAGGGCAATGATACAACTGCTCCAGTGCTCAACAAGGAACCTCTCGAGTATGAGGCAATTAAGGTACAGACAAGAAATTACAAGAATTAAAAAGCGAACAAGACAATGGCAAGAAATATAAGTTTCACAGTTAAGTATTGGAAGCAGGACGGTCCTACAGCACAGGGTCACTTCGATACACATGAGATGAAGAACATCCCAGATGATACTTCATTCCTCGAGATGCTCGACATCTTGAACGAGGAGCTCATCGAGTCAGGTCAGGAGCCTTTCGTCTTCGACCACGACTGCCGCGAGGGTATCTGCGGTATGTGCTCTCTCTATATTAATGGTACACCTCACGGTAAGACTGAGCGTGGTGCTACAACATGTCAGCTCTACATGCGTCGTTTCAACGATGGCGATGTTATCACCGTTGAGCCTTGGCGTTCTGCTGGTTTCCCTATCATCAAGGACTGTATGGTAGACCGTTCAGCATTCGACAAGATTATCCAGGCAGGTGGTTACACCAGCATCCGTACAGGTCAGGCTCAGGATGCCAACGCTATCCTGATTCCTAAGGAGAATGCAGACGAGGCAATGGATTGCGCTACATGTATCGGTTGCGGTGCTTGTGTTGCTGCATGTAAGAATGGTTCTGCTATGCTCTTCGTCAGCTCAAAGGTTAGCCAGCTGGCACTTCTCCCACAGGGTCGTGTAGAGGCTGCTGCCCGTGCTAAGAAGATGATTGCACGTATGGATGAGCTCGGATTCGGTAACTGTACAAACACTCGTGCTTGCGAGGCTGTTTGTCCTAAGAACGAGTCTATCGCTAACATCGCCCGCTTGAACCGTGAGTTCTTGAAGGCTAAGTTGGCTGACTAATCCATCGTTTCTTTTGAGACACAGGAATTTTCTCTCTGCATCTTTACGGATGCGAGAGAATTTTCCCAACAACTCTTCACACTTCATCTTTTGGATGTAAGTGGTTGAAGGATAAGAAGTTGGGCGGGTGAAGAGTGTTTTTTTACTCTTCACCTGCCCTTCACCTTTTTAGGCTGTTGACAGCTAAGCGGCTCTGCGTTTATACCTTTCCCAAAATCGTAAAAGGTGAAGAGTGGTGAAGAGTGGGTGAAGAGTGCTGAAAATCTCTTCACCTATGTAATATGTTGTGTTTCAGTTCTTTATGTTGGAATGGTGAAGAGTAAAGAGCTGATTGCGATATTCCTGCCAACCATGCTTCTCTTGAAATAAGAGAAAGGATGTTTGGCAAACTGTTATACAGGAACAGCCGACTAGCCTCTGTTGCGCTAGTCGGCTGTTTGCCTTCTGCCAGCTTTCTGTTTGCCTTCTACTAGCCGGCTGTTTTTCCTAGGCAGTTGTTCTATCTCCGACAGTTATTTATTTATTTACGCCTGCTGTTAGAATCATATAGCCCGGAAAAAGGGTAGATTATAGCCGAGAGCATCCTGTTTTCGGTGCATCCCGACATAAATTATCAGATATTCTGAGAAATATTTTGTTATCTCATCAGAATATCGTAAATTTGCGGTTATTAAGAATAAGTAATTTAATGACGAATCACTCAACAGAAATCATGAACCAAGCAACGTTCGATTTTATCCGCCAGCATCAGGACGATGATGTTCGCCAGCTGGCTTTCCTCGGCAGCAAGTATCCCGAGGTAGATATGCCTTTCGCTCTCGACCAGATTCGCGGGCGAAAGATGGCTCGTGTGAAACTGCCCCGTTGGGCAAGCATCGATGGCATCATCTATCCCCCTCATATTTCGATGGAGCAATGTTCGTCAGAGCAAACGGCACTTTATAAGGCTGAACTCGCTGCCCGACTGCTCGGTTTGTCTCCTTCATCATCCGAAAACGGAGAAGAAAAGGAGAAGGAGAGCGAAAACGCCTCAAATCTTCATCTTTCTGAAATTTGCGAATTTGCGGACAAAGGGGCAGTTGATTCAGAATTCGCCAAAAATGAAGCTACTTGCAAAAAGCAACAGATATTAACAGAATCAAAAGAGAATGTTAATGAAATAAAAGAAGAACCTCATGAAGGAGATTTTTCTGAAGAAATCGGGTTTGTTGACCTGACCGGCGGCTTCGGAGTAGACTTCTCTTACATCGCTTCCCGATTGGGCATGAAGTCGATGTATGTGGAGCGTCAGGCTCATCTCTGTGAAGCAGCGAAGGAAAACTTTGGGCGGTTGGGCTTGAAGAACGCCATCGTGAAGAATGGAGACGGAATAGAGGTGCTGCATTCTTTTGCTTCAAAGAAAGAGGCTGCTGCATCAGATTCTTTAGGCATAACTGAAGAGCAGTCTCAGTCATTACTTAAGACCAACCTTGGTCTTAAGCTGATCTTCATCGATCCTGCCCGTAGAGACGATGCGGGCAACAAGGTAGTATCCTTGAAAGATTGTACGCCCGATGTAACCCTTTTGCAGGAAGAGATGCTTTCTAAGGCAGATTACGTCATCATCAAACTCTCTCCGATGCTCGACTGGCATCGTGCCGTAAGCGAATTAAACTGCGTACAAGAGGTTCATATTATCTCCGTGAATAATGAGTGCAAGGAACTCCTTTTAGTGCTCTCATCTCGAAATATGGGCGGAAATCTCCGCATTTATTGCATCAATGATGCACAATCCTTCGTCTGCAACGAGTTGGATATGGAGACTTCTTCCGTCAAGATAGCCCCATCTACCCTTGAAGAGATGCAGTATCTTTACGAGCCGAATGCGTCGTTGATGAAAGCCGGCTGTTTCGGTGTTCTTTCCGGTCGTTATGATGCAAGGATGCTTTCCAAGAACAGCCATCTTTTCGTGAGCCAGGCACCTATCGAAGCATTCCCAGGCAGAAGTTTTCGCATCATCGCCATCTCTTCCTTTAATAAGAAGGAGTTGAAGCGTCATCTCTCAGGCATCACCAAGGCGAACATCGCCACCCGCAACTTCCCCCTTTCCGTAGCAGAATTGCGCAAGCGATTGAAGCTGAAAGATGGTGGCGAAACCTATATCTTCGCTACCACGCTAAGCGATGAAAGTCATGTGCTGATGATTACGGAGAAGGCTTAGGATAAGGAGATTTCCAGGTTTTTTCTTGATGTTTTAAAAGATTAGAGTCTTAAAGAAAACCAGGAAAGAGCTTGCGAAAACCTCGAAAATGTATAAGCTAGGAGGGATGAAGGTTTGATGGTAGAGAATATTGTGGTTCATCGAACAAGATGATTCGTCTCTACTAGCCATCGGATTCGACTCTGCCAGCAATCGAATTCGATTCTATTTGCCACTGGATTCGACCCTATCAGTTACCGCAGCTATATCTGTTGGTCAACTCAGTTATATCTGTTGGTTAACTCAGCTATATCTGTCGGCTAACTCATCCACTTCATTTCACCAATTCAACTACTTCATTTCGCTAACTCAACTGTTTCGTTTAGACTTTACGCTTTTACTATGTATGGTAGCAATAGGGCTTCTTAATGTTCCCAACCATCAGTTTTTATCCAAACAACGAAAAATAATCAACTAAAAATACGTGAGTAATCATTTTTTTCATTACCTTTGCAACCGATACCACACTCGCTCACGCCGTGTCGAGGTATTTGGAGCTGCTTTAAGCGACTTTCTAGTACTAAGATGGGAGAAAAGGTAAGTGGGATAAAGGTATCACGACATAATATAAAGGCGTTTACTTGACGCTTTGTTCTTGACGAATCGGAACTTCGCAACTTTCAAATGTAGTCTTGAGCATTGCAACGGTAGATGCCCTCGGGATGTGATATATTTCGCATCCCTTTACTGGTATGGCTTATTGCGTCTTGCGATGAGTCTTATATCCGTATAGGGAGAAGTGTATACATATCGGCGTGGGCTTCGACGTTGCTCGTTCAACTACATTGGGCAATGCGAAGGCCTCGATTCGTGGGACGGGTAACAGGTAGAATCCCACGTTTTTTTATTTTGCCGTCTGCTAAGAGTATATTAATCGCCAGTTGGGGATTCGGTGGCAAAGTGTAAATGAGATTATATGGGTAAACTTGTTTGTGATAATAATACATATTTTTTTGTTGCAAGTTTTTTGGGGGCGTTGCTGGGATGTGCCTTGGGGGGTACTGTATGCTTCTTATTGTGTAAAAGCAATGTGGAAATTTCTTCCCAGTTTGGTAATATGATAGCTGTTGCTAGTTTGGTGTTTTCTATTTTTTCTCTTTGTTTTAATTATTATTCTTCTAGTCAGAAACGATATGAAGAAACATTCTTCAATATGCTAGAACAAAAACGCAAAATAGTGGAAGGCTTGAAGATGCGCAGCAAAGTGTGGGATGAAAGTGATTCTATTTATCGTGATTATAATGCCAATGATAGCTTCATAATGATATGTAGCGAGGTAAATAATATTTATATGTCTTTGTTCAACCATGGAAAATACGAAAAACAGGCAACGCAGAATTCGCCAAATGAGGCAATTGAAGAAATAAGGGAAAATATAGATTTGTATAATGATGATGAATCTATACGCAAGAAGATAAAAGAGCGCTATCAATGTAGATTGACAAACCTTATTTATGATATAGATGAGGTTAAATATAATAAGGCTCAAACTGTAACATCGTTGGAAGAAAGGTGGAAAGGATGTTTTGGCTTATTCCTAAAAAAATATGGTTGGAGTTTGGAATTCTATTTTCGTCAAATTTATCAGTCTCTCTTATTTGCTGATAAACATCTATCTAATTTTAATTATTATGCTGATTTACTTAAAAGTCAAATGACAGCGTATGAAGTCAATGTTGTTAATTATTATGTTCTTACTCATATGAAATTGTTTGGAGGACTTAAAAATAAAGACGAAGTGAAAAAACTCTTTGGCAGTTTATATAAAAAAAATGAGGATTTTAGTAATAATTTAAAAACATAAAAGTATGAGACAATTTACAATTTCAAAGCTTTTGATAGCTTTTCTTATGATGCTTTGCTGTGGTACGGCAATGGCATCCGATTTTGTCACTGTTGATGGATTCAAATTCCTTGTCGATACAGACAAGGATGAGGCAACGTTGTTACCAAACAATTATTCTGGTGAGATGGTCGTCCCAGAAAAGGTAGCGTGGAAAGGTGTAGATTATCCTGTTGTTGCCTTTTCAGATCAATGTTTTTATAATAGCGGGGTGTCTGCTGTAAAAATTCCTGGAACGGTTGTGAAATTGGGAGAGAGCTGTTTCGAAAAATCGAGAATACAATCTATAATAATACCTTTTTCTGTAACAACGTTAGGAAAAAAATGCTTTAGCCAATGTGACTTTTTGTGTGATGTAATCTTACCTAATAGTATAGCTGAAATTCCTTATGGTTGTTTTTGGTATTGTAGTAGTTTGGCATCTATAAAGATACCATCTTCTGTTACCTCTATCGGAAGCTATGCTTTTGCTTATTCTCATGGGTTGAAAAATATAGAATTGTCGGAAGGTATAATAAGTTTGAAACTGGGATGCTTTTCTGATTGCACGAATTTAAAGACTCTTAAATTGCCGAAAAGTTTGGAAGAACTTGGGAATGATGTGTTTGATGGAAGTACCAATTTAAAAGAAATAAGATGTGATGCTTTAAATCCCCCATCAATTGGAAGTCGTCAAGACGGATTTTCTCGACAAGATTGTATATTGTCAGTTCCACAAGCTAGTATAGAATTTTACAAACAGAATAGTTGGTGGGGAGGCTTTGGAATAATCAATACAATAGAAGGAGATAATGAAGATGAAAAACCTTGTTCTGTCCCAGCCATTACCTATACTTTAGGCAATCTTTCTTTCGAAAGTTCAACCCCAGGCGCAGAATATCATTATACCATCAAGGATGCAGATGTGGCAACCGATAAATATAATACAGATGGGAAAGTGAAGCTGAATAGTAAGTTGGACATTTCTGTCTATGCGACAGCCGATGGCTATAAGGCATCGGATAAGGCGACGGCCACGCTCTATTGGCTCAATGCCGAGGGCGACGATACCAATAACATCAATCTTGTGAAAACAAGAGGGGTAATGGTAACGACGGATAGCGACATTACTATTTCTGGCCTGAATGACGGAGAGATGGTAACCTTCTATTCAGTAAATGGCGTGAATCTCGGAAGTGCCAAGGCGGTGCAAGGTGTTCTTCACTTTGCTAAGCCGAATGAAAGCATCGTCATCGCCAAAATAAAGGGCAATGATTTGAAGATAGCTGTTAGGTAACATTTGTGTTTGGAAGTCGCAAATTGCGACTTCCAAACTTCTTCAAGGTCGCAAATTGCGACTTTGAAACCTTCCTATTGTATCGTTTGAGGTTCCAATTTGACACCTCAAACAAAAACATTCTAGAAAATCCTTGCTTGTTTCCAATAATAGTTGTATCTTTGCCAAAATATTCAAAACCAAAGGAAATGGCAAAGGAAAAGGAATTGGAACAGGTGGAAGGACAGCAACTGTCTGTAGAAAATAAAGTGGAGTCTCTGATACGAGTTATCAGAGGACAACAAGTGATGCTTGACCGTGACTTGGCTGAGCTGTATGGAGTAGAAACAAAAAGATTGAATGAGCAGGTAAAACGTAATATAGAGCGTTTCCCTGAAGACTTTATGTTTCATTGACCCCAAATGAATTTGATAACTTGAAGTCGCAAATTGCGACTTCAAGTTGGGGCGGTGTAAGAAAACTGCCTTATGCTTTCACAGAGCAAGGAGTTGCCATGCTTAGTGGAGTTTGGAAGTCTACAACTGCTGTTGAAGCAAACATCCGCATCATGCGAGCATTCGTATCTATGCGCCATTTTATGGTGAACAATGTGGCGTTTTATCTCTTTAATGAAAAAGTTCCAAGTGGGAGGAATGCCACTTGGAACTTGACGTATTATTTTCTTTTTTCCTTGAAGAACTTCTCGAAGAAGTCCATTTGCTTTTGATTTTGAACAGGTCCCAAATGCAGTCCTTCCTTCATAATCATCACCGTTGGTTTACCTTCCTGGTAGGTAGTCCAGAAAGGAAGGCTATCCCCATTTGGATTGCCAGTCTTGGTAAAGTTGATCCAGTAGCGTGACATGATTTGTTCCATGTGCTGCTCCGTCTCGGTCATCTTTCCAGAGCCAAACTTATAGCCATAGATGAATGGCATCTCTGCCACATGGCTGGCTCCTCCCTTGCGGCTTTTCACGATGGTGTTCTCTGAGTCTTGGTCAAAGTAATACATATACACCTTGCCCTTGCCGGTCTTGCTCTGCAGGTTAGCCCAGGCATACGTTCCCCATGCAAAGGAGCCATCACGGAAAATGTCGGATTGGGCGAAGTAGGTTTCTTCCTCTGTCTTGGCAGGATAGAGGCTGAGAACCTGGTCTGCCCAGCTTCCATATATCTCATGGATTCTTTTCTCATAGTCACTTACACTGACAGGGCGGCTAAACATACTTCCTTCGTCGCTGTTGGTTCCTATGATGACATTTACATCATTGTAGTTTCCCTTTTCATAGAGCTTATACTGATCATCTGTGATGCTGTAGCCATCCACATTAGGCCAGAAGGATTCCATGGCGGTATTCTTCACGATGTCCATAGCCGGAACTTTTCTTAGCTGCTTCAAGTTCTTAGCCTTGAGTCTCTTTTGAAGGATAAGTCCACCTGCTTCTGCCGCTTTGTTGGTGAGCATGGCCGTGTTACCATTTCTGCTTTCACCCACAGGCCAGAAGGAACTACCACTTTCGCTGATGGCTCCTCGGAAGAGTCCCTTGGCAAGGGGAGAGGCGCATAGTATACTTACCGAGATACCACCGGCAGATTCTCCTGCAATGGTAATCTTGTCTGGGTCTCCACCGAAGGCAGCGATATTGTCGTGAATCCATTTTAAGGCCATCACCTGGTCAAGGATGCCATAGTTACCAGATATGTTCTTGCCTGATTCCTTACTCAGCTCTGGATGTGCCATGAATCCCAAGGCTCCCAAGCGGTATTCTATGCTGCAATAGATGATGCCTTCCTTGACAAAGCTTTCCTGAGTTCCACTGTAGGAGCCAGAAAGAAAGGCTCCTCCATGAATCATCACAAATACAGGGAGTTTGTCATTCTTACTCTTGGCTGGCGTTTCCACACTGAGGTATAGGCAGTCCTCGCTCATGCCCTGCTCACCACCATTTTGGTTAGGGTCGATGGGCTGTGGTGGACGGTCTCCCCATTTGTCTGCTTTGAATACTCCCTTCCAAGGCTTCTTGCTCACTGGGGCTTTCCATCTGAGGTTGCCCACTGGTGCTTCAGCGTATGGGATTCCCTTGTATAGGGCGAATCCTTCATGTTCCACACCTTCAATTTCTCCTTGCTCCACCGTTGTTCTTAGCAGTTGGGCGTTAGCTGCCGATAGGCAAAAGAGTGTCAGGGCGGCTGTCAGTAGATGTCTTTTTAATCTCATTTCTAGTTATTCCATTAATTTCGCAACACTATTATTAATTAAACATTTTAAGCGCCTGAGCAACAGAAAGTTACTCCGGATTTTGCTATGTCAGAATTTTCACTTATCTTAGTGTTGCGAAAAGAAAACAAGCAAAAACTCTGATATGACATGGCAAAGATACAAATTAAATCTGAGAAACTCACTCCTTTTTGAGGAATATTTTCGGGTCATGGAGCAATTTGACTCCACATTGTCATCTGTAATCGACTCAACCCTCAGAATTTCACTACTCATTTGATGAACCATCTCTCGCTTCATCCGACACTTCGCACTTCTCGCCAGTGTTGGAGAGAATAGATGATCGAGCTTTTTCTTATTGTGATTCCTTGAAGAATGTTAGTTTTCCGCCAGCGCTTAAAACTATCGGGATGAGGGTGTGTCATAAGTCTGTGACGCACCCTTTTTTTGTGTGTGTTTCTATATATTCTAGTTGAATCGTAGTCTTTCTTCACAAAGGGAATCTTATTATATTGTATAGAAACTTTACTTTTCTTGTTTTATCGATAACAAAACAGCCCCAAAGCTCACAAAAGGGCATAGTTATCCCTGACGATAAAACAACCAAAATTGAGTTTTATCGTTTTATACCCAAATATTTCTTCAAATTGAATCCCATTCCGAACAATCCTAGATCCATGTAAACCTTGTCCATTCCAAAATGCCTGAATCGCTTATAATGCATATCTGCCTTCATCTGCCCAAATACAGCTTCCGGCTCTATCGGTCGCTGGCTTCTGTGTTTCAAGCCCTCTTCAGACGTTAGTAGCAGGAAGGCTTCCTTTTTATATGCATTCAGTTTATGGTTGACATATATGGTTCTGTTGCCTTTGGATTTCTTGCAGAGACTTCCAAGCGGACATCCATCACATCGTTGTGCTCTATATAATGTAATGACAGACACATAGCCGGAGTCACTTTTCGTTTGCCGTTGTCCACAAGGTTCCATGTGTTGTCCCATGGGGCAGACATAATAGTCATCATCCCTGTTGTAGTAGAAGTTCGCTTGGTTGAAGGCATCCTCCTTGAAAGGCTTATGCTGTTCCTTGTGAAACCAGTTGTACTTTACATAACCCATCATTTCTTCCATCTCTAGGTACTCGTAGTTCTCCTCCGAGCCATACCCTGAGTCTGCGGTGACGCTCTTGGATTGCTTTCCATATCTTTTCTTGTACTTATCCAAAAAAGGCTTGAAGGTCAGGGTGTCTGTTGGATTGGGATAAAGGGCGAAATTCGTCCAATATTGATTCTCTGTCGCAATTTGAAGGTTATAGGCAGGCTTTGTCTGCCCATTGTTCATGGCATCTTCCTTGAGGCGCATGAAGGTCGCATCGGGATCAGTCTTGGAGTAACTGTTTCTCTCGCCCAGTATATCCAGTGATTTTTCATACTCGCACAGTTTGTCCGAGGCTTTGAACAAGTGATCTATCTGAGTATTTAGCTTTTGCTTCTCTCTTCCTGTAAGCTTTGCCTTAGGAAGGTTCTTAGCTTGCCTCTCACACAAACGTGCACTTCTCTCTACATCCTTGGCGGAAGTGGCTGGCTCGCTGTCTTCTTCCTTAATGTCACTCCCGCCATTCAGGCGAATTTGTTCTTTTATCTGAGCCAATGCAGCAGAGGTCTTTTCCAAGAGCTTAGCCCTGTTCTTTTCCACAGTCTTCTTCCATACAAACGTGTACTTGTTTGCTTTCGACTCTATCTTAGTGCCATCAACATATTGTTCCTCCAGACTAATCACGCCCTTTTCAACCAATATGGAGACGACTGCATCAAAATAAAAGTCGATGCATTTAATCATATGATTGGATCTAAAGCGGTTGATTGTTGCGAAAGATAATTGCTTACCTCCACAAATCCACATATAGCGAACATCGTATTTAAGTGCGTCCGCTATGCCACGACAGGAATAAACGCCATTGATATAGGCAAAAACAACTAAACTTAGAAGCATCTTCGGACTGTAAGGAGGAGCACCAATCCCATCATAGGTATCCATGAGAGGGTTGATGTCCATACTGCGAATAATATGATCCACCATACGAACTTTGCTGTCTTTTGGCACATAATCATCGAAAGAGTTAGGAAAAAAGCTCAATTCGTGCCGAGTTTCAGATTTTATTTGTATCTTTGCCATACTTAAAGAAGTTTTCTGCAAAGATACAAATCTTTTGCGGAAAGGCAAAGCCCGAGCTTGTGAAAGTTTGGGCTTTGTTGTAAATAAAAATGTTTTTTAAAGATTTCGTATCTGTGAAAAGGCAAAAAATAAAAAGGGGTGCGTCACAGACTTATGACACACCCTCTTGAAATCGTTTTGTTATCTCAATGGAATTTTGTACTTTTGCGCTATGGTAGTTGAATATTATAATTAAAAAACAAACTATAAAATTATGAACAGATTAAGGACAATCTATCTATCGCTTCTGTTTATCCTGGCGATGAACATGACGAGTGTGTTAAGTGTGATGGCGGAGAACTATCCCTATCGCAGTGATTATCTTTGGCTAACCGTGCCCGATCATGCCGACTGGCTCTACAAGACGGGCGAACAGGCTAAGGTGGAAGTAAGTTTCTATAAGTATGGAATTCCCCGTGACGGCGAGGTGAACTATGAAATAGGCGATGACATGCTGAAGGCAGACAAGAAAGGAAGCTTCAAACTGAAGAACGGGCGCGCCATCCTGAACATCGGTACCCGAAAGACACCGGGCTTCCGCGATTTGAGATTATTCTATAAACTCGATGGCAAGACCTATCAGCATCATATCAAAGTAGGATTCTCGGTAGATAAGATTCAGCCTTATACCCAGGAGCCTAAGGATTTCGATGCATTCTGGCAGCAGGCAAAGGACGAACTGAAGAATGTTCCCCTGAGTTACACCAAGGAACTCGCCAAGGAATACTGTACCGACAAGATAGACTGTTATCTCGTTAAACTTCAGATAGATAAGAAAGGTCATGCGATGTACGGCTACCTCTTCTATCCCAAGAATGCCAAGCAGGGTAGCCATCCTGTGGTTCTCACCCCTCCTGGAGCCGGCATCAAAACCATCAAGGAGCCTATGCGCAATAAATATTATGCCGAGAATGGCTTCATCCGCCTGGAGATAGAGATTCATGGTCTCGACCCGCGCATCCCTACCGAAACCTTCAATGAAATAAGCAGGGGATTCAACGATGCAAATGGCGGATATTTGTCTAACGGACTGGAAGATAAGAACCGCTACTACATGCGCCATGTTTATCAGGGACTGGTGCGCTGCATCGATTTCCTAACCTCTCTTCCAGAGTGGGACGGAAAGAATGTGGCTGTGCAGGGCGGAAGTCAGGGTGGAGCCTTGGCTATTATTGCAGCCGGTTTAGACAAGCGCGTAACCCAGTGTGTTGCCAATCATCCGGCGCTCAGCGACATGGCTGCCTACGCCGAGAAGGGAAGAACGGGCGGTTATCCTCATTTCACCAAATATCATGAGATATTGAAGAATAAGGATTGTTTCAACACGATGGCTTATTATGACGTGGTAAACTTTGCCCGGAAGGTGAAGGTGCCAACTTATCTCACCTGGGGATACAACGACAATACTTGTCCGCCAACCACCAGCTATGCCGTGTGGAATACCCTGAAATGTGAGAAGGAATCGCTGCTTACTCCTATCAACGAGCATTGGACTGCCAGCGAGACCAATTACCAGCAGATGGTCTGGATCAAGGAGCATCTCATCAAGTAAGAGATTCCTTTTCCGGAACGAACAATCCATCAGGTAAAGATATTCCGCCAAAACCACCACTAAATGGGTGATATAGGCTAGTTTGGGGGCTGTAATTAAATTTTAACCCCTAAAAAACTGCAAAAAAAGTAGCAATATTTGGTAATTTGCCAAAATATTGCTACTTTTGCATTTATAATATTGCAAACTAGTTTGAAAATCATGTCATTAATAGAAATTAAAAAGGTCGAAACAAAGAAGGACTTGAAGACGTTCATCGACTTCCATTACGACCTCTACGAAGGCAACGAATATGATGTGCCTAATCTTTTCAGCGACGACATGAATACTCTGAGCAAGGACAAGAACGCAGCGTTCGAGTTCTGCGAGGCAGAGTATTTTCTTGCCTATAAGGATGGCAAGTTGGCAGGTCGCGTCGCTGCCATTATCAATCATAAGGCAAACAATAAATGGGACAGGAAGTCGGTCCGTTTCGGCTGGATTGATTTCATTGACGACCGCGAGGTTTCCAGGGCTCTTCTCGATGCTGTAGAAAAATACGGTAAGGAGAAGGGTATGGAAGATATTGTAGGTCCGCTGGGTTTTACCGATATGGATCCAGAAGGCATGCTTACCTGGGGCTTTGACCAGCTAGGCACCATGCCTACCATTTATAATTATTCATATTATCCGGAGCACATCGAGGCTCTGGAGGGTTTTACCGTAGATAATAAGTATGTAGAGTATAAACTGATGGTGCCAGATACCATCCCGGAGAAATATTCCAAGATAGCGGCGATGATAGAGAAAAGATACAATCTCCATGTCCGCAAACTTACCCGTAAGGATATTTATCAGGGCGGATACGGACAGAAGATTTTCGACCTCATCAATGATACATACAAGAATCTCTATGGTTATTCCGAACTTTCACAGAAGCAGATAGACCAGTACATCAAGATGTATCTGTCTTTGCTCGACCTGAACTTTGTAACAGCCATAGAAGACTGGACTACCGAGGATCATAAGATGATAGGTATCGGTATTACGATGCCTTCCCTTTCCAGAGCTCTGCAGAAGTGTCATAGGGGCAGGCTGCTTCCTTTTGGCTGGTGGCATCTGCTGCGCGCCATCAAGTTCCATAAAACCAAGATTGTCGACCTTCTGCTCATCGGTATCCAGCCGGAATACCGTGCTAAGGGTGCCAATGCGCTGCTCTTTGCCGACCTGATTCCTATCTATCAGAAGTATGGAATAGAGTGGGGAGAAACGCAGGTGGAAATGGAAGATAATGCTGCCGTGCAGGGACAATGGGGTGTCTTGGATCCAGTCCTTCACAAGCGCCGCAACTGCTATATTAAGAGTATCAGGTAAATAGCAATTGTTGTGTTGTCAATTATCTGATAAACAGAATATTGCAACATTATTTGCTATGTTATAGGAAAATAAATAAGAATAACTAAGGAGGAAATCATGTCTGAAGATAAAAACTTAGGTAACAGCGAATTGAATGCCGCTGATGAGCTTACCAATGCCCCTCAGGAGCAGCAGCCGCCGGTAGAATATACCGACGATAACATCCGCCACTTGAGCGATATGGAGCATGTACGCACCCGTCCGGGTATGTACATCGGCCGTCTGGGAGATGGAAATCTGCCGGAAGATGGTATTTATGTGCTCTTGAAGGAGGTGGTAGACAACTCTATCGATGAATTCAAGATGGGCGCAGGTGCCCGTCTGGAAATCGATATCGAGGACAATCTGCGTGTCAGCGTGCGCGACTATGGCCGTGGTATTCCTCAGGGCAAGCTCGTTGAGGCTGTAAGTGTGCTGAATACCGGCGGTAAATACGACAGCAAGGCGTTCAAGAAGAGCGTTGGTCTGAATGGTGTGGGTGTGAAGGCGGTCAATGCCCTCAGTTCCCACTTCGAGGTAAAGTCGTACCGCGACGGTAAGGTGCGCCATCTGAAGTTCGAGAAAGGTATTCTGAAGAGCGACACGACGGAAGATACTGAGGACGAGAACGGTACCTTTATCTTCTTCGAGCCGGATAATACACTCTTCAAGAACTATTCCTTCCACGATGATTTCGTGGAAACGATGCTCCGCAACTATACTTATCTGAACACCGGACTCACCATCATGCACAATGGCCGCCGCATCTTGAGCCGCCATGGTCTGCAGGATTTGCTGAGCGATAATATGACCAATGAAGGCCTCTACGACATCGTCCACATGAAGGGCGAGGATATCGAGATTGCCTTCACCCATACCAACCAGTATGGCGAGGAGTATTATTCCTTCGTCAACGGTCAGCACACCACCCAGGGAGGTACGCATCAGAGTGCCTTCAAGGAGCATATTGCCAAGACTATCAAGGAGTTCTACGGCAAGTATGAGTATGCTGACATCCGAAACGGACTGGTGGCTGCCATTGCCATCAACGTAGAAGAACCGGTCTTCGAGAGTCAGACCAAGATTAAGCTCGGCAGCACCACGATGACTCCGAATGGTGGCGAAACCATTAATAAGTATGTAGGCGATTTCCTGAAGAAGGAAGTAGACAACTATCTCCATATCCACAAGGATGTAGCTGAGGTTCTGGAGAATAAGATTAAGGAGAGCGAACGCGAGCGCAAAGCGATGGCGGGCGTTACCAAACTCGCCCGTGAACGTGCCAAGAAGGCGAATCTCCACAACCGCAAGCTCCGCGACTGCCGCATCCATTTCAGCGACGCCAAGAACGAGCGCAAGGAGGAGAGTTCCATCTTCATCACCGAGGGCGATTCTGCCAGCGGAAGCATCACCAAGAGCCGCGATGTGAATACCCAGGCGGTGTTCTCTCTTCGTGGTAAACCGCTCAACAGCTTCGGTCTTACCAAGAAGGTGGTTTATGAGAATGAGGAATTCAATCTGCTTCAGGCGGCTCTCGACATAGAGGATGGCTTGGATTCTTTGCGTTACAACAAGGTGATTGTGGCAACCGATGCGGATGTCGACGGAATGCACATCCGCCTGCTCATCATCACCTTCTTCCTTCAGTTCTTCCCAGATCTCATCAAGAAGGGCCATGTCTACGTGCTTCAGACCCCATTGTTCCGAGTGCGCAACAAGCGAACCAAGATCAAGAACAAGCAGGCGGTGGCTGATGCGGATGCGAAACTGGGAAGCAAGGAGAAAAAGAGCGATTTCATCACGCATTACTGTTACAGCGATGAGGAGCGCCAGCAGGCGATTCGCGATTTGGGTCCTGACCCTGAAATCACCCGATTCAAAGGATTGGGAGAGATTTCGCCTGATGAATTCGCCCATTTCATCGGTCCCGACATGCGGTTGGAGCAGGTTACGCTGCATAAAACCGATCAGGTGCAGAAACTGCTGGAATATTATATGGGTAAGAATACGATGGAGCGCCAGAACTTCATCATCGAAAATCTGGTGATAGAAGAGGATATTCCGGAGGAGGACTCTGAGCCGCTGGATTAAATGAAGTGAAGAGTGAAGAACGAAGAGTGAAGAATTCAAGTGCTTTCGGGGGTAACCATTGAAAAAAGCGCTGTTAACTGTTAACCTGTTAACTCTTGAAGGATTTCTCTCTTTCATAAACTTTAAGTTTTAAGAAATGAAGAAATATCTATTCATAGCACTGGTAGCATTCCTGGCAGTAACTTCTGCCAGTGCCCAGTTGCGTATCAAGATGGGCAAGAACAGCCCGATAGAGAAGTTGGGAAGGGCTGAAATCGCCATTACCAACCTCTATGTGGATAGTGTGGATGAGAATAAGCTCGTAGAGGACGCCATCCGAGGCATGCTCGAAAAGCTCGACCCTCATTCTTCTTACGCCACAGCCAAGGAAACCAAGGCGATGAACGAGCCGCTGAACGGCAGTTTTGATGGCATTGGCGTGCAGTTTAACATGGTAGATGATACGCTGCTCGTTATCCAACCGGTTACGAACGGGCCTTCCGAGAAGGTGGGAATCATTGCCGGCGACCGCATTGTGGCTGTAAACGATACTGCCATTTCGGGCGTCAAGATGAGCAAGGAGGAAATCATGAAGCGCCTTCGTGGTCCTAAGGGAACCACGGTGAACCTTACCATCGTGCGCCGTGGCATCAAGGATAAGCTCATCTTTAAGGTAAAGCGCGATAAGATTCCGGTAACTACGATGGATGCGGCTTATATGATTCGTCCGGGCATCGGATACATCCGATTGGGAAGCTTCGGTCTTACCAGTCATAAAGAGGTAACAATAGCGATGGATTCGCTGAAAAAGAAGGGAATGAAGGACCTTATCTTTGACCTTGAGGATAATGGCGGAGGCTATCTTCAGGCTGCGGCTCAGATTGCCAACGAGTTCCTGCAGAAGGGCGATCTCATCGTTTATACCAGTGGTCGTGCAGCGCCTCGCCAGGAATACAAGGCGCAGGCTAACGGCAGATGGCGCAATGGCAAGGTGGTGGTGCTCACCAATGAGTTTACCGCTTCTGCCGCCGAGATTGTTTCCGGAGCCATCCAGGATCAGGACCGTGGCGTAGTGGTTGGTCGCAGAACCTTCGGCAAGGGATTGGTGCAGCGTCCGCTGACCTTCGATGATGGCAGCGAGATTCGTCTCACCATCGCCCATTACTATACGCCTAGCGGCAGATGCATCCAGAAGCCATATAAGAAAGGTGACAGGTTGGATTATGCGATGGATCTGGACAAACGTTACAAGCATGGCGAGTTCACCAATCAGGACAGCATCCATCTTTCAGACAGTCTGAAGTATTACACCTTGCGCAAGCATCGTGTAGTTTATGGTGGTGGTGGAATCATGCCAGATTATTTCGTGCCGCTGGATACAACCAAGTACACCAAGATGCACCGTCAGTTGGCAGCCAAGAGTATCGTCATCAACCACAGTCTGAAGTTCATCGATGCGCATCGTAAGGAACTGAAGAGCCAGTATAAGGATTTCGATAAGTTCCTCGCCACCTACGAGGTTCCTTCTTCGCTGATAGATGGTATTATCGCCGAGGGAAAGAAGGATAAGATAGAGCCAAAGGATGAGGCTGAATTAATTCAGACGAAGAAATACCTCGCCCTGCAGCTGAAAGCCCTTGTAGCGCGAGATATCTGGGATATGAGCCAATACTTCCAGGTTTGGAACGAGACCAATGAGATTGTTCAGCGCGCCGTGCAGCTGCTGACTACAGGGAAGTAGATTAAGGAAGAGTGAAGAACGAAGAGTGAAGAAACAACGTTCGGCGTCCGAAGGGAAAGCCAATTCAAGTGCTTTGCTCATGTAACCATAGAAAAAACGGCTGTTAACTGTTAACCTGTTAACCCCGTGAGGTAATGATATAAGAAAAGGTCGTGAGGTTCAATCAGAAATCTCACGACCTTTTTTTATCTTTTTCAGAAGTCATTTACTTCTTCTCATGCAGATGGTCCCATTTCAGATAGATTCCGGCAAGGATGGTACCGGAAATACTGTGCCAGGCGCAGCTGATGGCGCAAGGCAATACGGCGAGAGGCTGGGCTGCGAAGAAATTGCCAGCCAGTACCGTAGCAAGACCGGCGTTCTGCATTCCTACCTCAATACTGATGGTACGCTTCTTGGCAGTATTGAATCCGGCACATTTGCCGGCAAGCCAACCGAGAAGATAGCCCAGCGTGTTGTGGCAGAAAACCACGGCGAAAGTCCAGAGGAAAAGCGATAAGCCGCGGGCTACGAGGTCATCATGAACCGTAGAAATCACACCGCCTACGATGATTGCCAGACACGTAACGCTGATGCCCGGCATCAGACTCTGGATGGTAGGGAAGCAGTCTTTCTTGCCGTAAATATAGTTGAGGGCGCAGCCGATGGCCACAGGAATAATCGTTACGATGAGGATGTTGATGAACATTCCCACAGCATCTACATGGATAATCTCGCCTGCCGTAATCTTCATCAGCAGCGGAGTCATCACCGGTGCAAGAATGGTTGAGGCGCAGGTCATTCCTACGGAGAAAGCTACGTCGCCATGACACAGATAACTCATGATGTTGCTCGAAACGCCGCCCGGACAGCAACCTACCAGCAGGATTCCGAGTGCCAGGGCTGGGTCAAGATGCCACACATGAACCAGGGTGTAAGCCACGCCAGGCATGATGATAAACTGGGCACAGGCTCCGATGAAGACATCCAGCGGGCGCTGAGCCAGAATCTTGAAGTCGTTGGTGGTCAAGGTCAGACCCATGGTGAGCATGATGATGCCGAGAATGACGGTTTGAGTAGTTCCGCGCACCCAGTCAAAGGTATGTGGGAAGAAGAATGTGAACACTGCAACACCTATCACGAAGATAGATGTGTAATTGGCCAGCAGCTTGCTGAGCCCTTGAAATAACTTTAGCATAATTCTATTTCTTTTAAAATCCTGATATTTCTCTCTTATTTATTTCTTTCCTCTCTTTCAATATTGAGTGCAAAAGTACGTCTTTTCTTTCGGATAAACAAATTATTCTGCAATAAAATGATAAATTATAACATTTTTATAGGTTAGCGCTTGCAAATCTGCACGAATCTTTTGGGATTGTGCAAAATCATGGGCAAAATAATTCGGCTTTTCTTCTTTAATTCCGCAACAAATGTGTAACTTTGCACCCATATTATCGATAATAGTCATAGAATGAACGAAGATTTTGATATAAGACAAGAAATGGTTTCGCCTGCCGAAAAGGAATTCGAGAAGGCGCTGCGCCCGCTGAAGTTTTCTGATTTCAGCGGACAGAATGGCGTGGTAGAAAATCTCGAGGTCTTTGTTGAGGCTGCCAAATATCGTGGCGAACCACTCGACCATACGCTCCTCCACGGTCCGCCGGGATTGGGTAAGACCACGCTGAGCAACATCATCGCCAATGAACTGGGCGTAGGATTCAAGATTACATCGGGTCCTGTGCTTGATAAGCCGGGCGATCTAGCGGGAATCCTTACCTCGCTGGAGCCCAACGATGTGCTCTTTATCGATGAAATCCACCGACTTTCGCCTGTGGTAGAGGAGTATCTCTATTCGGCGATGGAGGATTACCGCATCGACATCATGATAGACAAGGGTCCTTCGGCTCGAAGCATCCAGATAGATCTGAATCCGTTTACCCTCGTGGGAGCGACAACGAGAAGCGGTCTGCTTACAGCTCCTCTCCGTGCCCGTTTCGGAATCAATCTGCATCTCGAATATTACGACCCAGCTACGCTTCAGAAGATTATCAAGCGAAGTGCGATGCTCCTGAAGGTGCCGATAGAGGATGAGGCGGCAGTGGAAATCTCCCGCCGTTCGCGCGGAACCCCTCGTATCGCCAACTCTCTGCTCAGGAGAGTGCGTGATTTTGCCCAGGTAAAGGGCAACGGAACCATCACTTACGATATTGCCCAGATGGCGCTCAAGGCGCTGAATATCGACCAGTATGGCTTGGATGAGATTGATAATAAGATTCTCACCACCATCATCGACAAGTTCCGTGGCGGTCCGGTAGGCGTAAGCACCATTGCCACGGCAATAGGCGAGGATGGCGGCACCGTAGAGGAGGTTTACGAGCCGTTCCTCATCATGGAGGGTTTCATCAAGCGCACGCCGCGAGGCAGAATGGCAACGCCGCTTGCCTACGAGCATCTCGGCAGAAATCCGTATACAAGCAATATTATGCAGGGAGACTTGTTTGAGTGAAGAACGAAGAGTGAAGAAAAACATGAAGATAGGAATATTTACGGGTACATTCGACCCATTTACGATAGGACACCAGAACATTGCTGAGCGTGCCTTGCCGATGTTCGACAAACTCGTGATTGCAGTGGCGGTGAGCAAACTGAAGCACGCCAGCGAGGAAATCTCGAAGCGTGTGGAGGATATCAAGGCTGTTTTCCCGAAGGAATGTTCGGAACTGGTAGATGCGGAGGATGCATCTAAGGGTTATCGCCTGGAGGTGGTTTCTTACGATGACCTTACCATCGATTTGGCGCACCGTATGGGAGCCAAGTTCCTGGTGCGTGGCGTCCGCTCTGCCAAGGATTTCGAATACGAGCGAGAGCAGGCTGACATCAATAAGCAGTTGGGCGGCGTAGAAACCATCTTGCTGTTTTCTGACCCAAGATACAGCAGCATCAGCTCAACGCTGGTCAGGGAATTGAGATTTTTCGGAAGAGATGTAGATGAATTTTTACCAAAAATAAAAATAGGAGGAAGAAGCGTATGATAACATACAATGTAGATGGCGTGAAAATGCCAAAGATCAAGAAGCGTGATACGAGTGCCTGGATTCGTAAGGTAGCTGCCTCTCATGGCCGCAAGGTGGGTGAGATTGGCTATATGTTTGTAGATGACGAGAAGATTCTCGAAGTGAACAACGAGTATCTGGGTCATGATTACTATACCGATGTCATCACCTTCGATTACGATGAGGATGATGTGATTAACGGCGACATCGTGATTTCGCTCGATACTGTGCGCACCAATGCCGAGCAGTTTGGTAAGACCTACGATGATGAGCTTCACCGTGTCATCATCCATGGCATCCTGCACCTCTGCGGCATCAACGACAAGGGACCGGGAGAGCGAGAAATCATGGAAGATAATGAGAACAAGGCACTCGCCCTGCTCGAAGGTGCTTCGATATTGAAGAAGTAAGGTAATGAAAAACAGCTGTTAACTGTTAACCTGTTAACATTATAAAGATAGGAGACATAATTATGGCAACAGCAATTAAGGCGATTCCTACATTGGAAGGCAAGGAGGCAGAAGTCTTTCTTCGCCAAGCAGAAGAAGCCGAGCGCAACTTTAAGGGATTCCAAAACATCGATAATCACCCTTATTGTGTAATGGCTCATAGTATCTTGGAGAAAGCAGG
Organism: Segatella copri; assembly: GCF_026015465.1. Taxonomy (GTDB): domain Bacteria; phylum Bacteroidota; class Bacteroidia; order Bacteroidales; family Bacteroidaceae; genus Prevotella; species Prevotella copri_E. The sequence goes on along the minus strand of NZ_JAPDUQ010000001.1, from coordinate 1,325,742 downwards.
AATGAGATAAGAAAGGAGGCTACAATGTTTCTAAAAAGTTTAATGATAAAGGGAGAACCCAGCATGTATTGTTGGATTCTCCCTTTGTCAGTATATTGGCTTATCAACTTTCTAAACTTTTGATTCTCTCCCTACATTCTTTCAGAATCCCAGTCAGTTCCTCCACGGTAGTGGCTCTCAGCATGGCGATTCTCGTCTGGCGGAAGTCGGGAATGCCTTTGAAGATAGGGGAGGCGGCTAGGTGGCGACGGGTGTGGAGAATGCCTCTGTACTCATCGATGCGCTCTACGTTGATGCGCAGCTGCTCCTCCAGGAGGTCAATCTTCTCATCCACGGTTAATGGGGCTGCACCCGTATTATCCAGATAATCACGCATTTCCTTGAAAATCCATGGCCTTCCGAAGGTAGCGCGGCCAATCATCACCGCATCTACGCCGTATCTTTCGAAGGCAAGTTTGGCTTCTTCCGGGGTCGTAATATCGCCGTTGCCGATGATAGGAATATGGATGCGGGGATTATTCTTCACCTCTCCTATAAGGCTCCAGTCGGCTTCTCCGGTGTACATCTGGCTACGGGTTCTGCCGTGGATGGTGAGCGCCTGGATTCCGCAATCCTGCAGCTGCTCGGCAAGGTCGGTGATGATGAGGTTCTCGCAATCCCAACCCAGTCGGGTTTTCACGGTTACGGGCACGTTTACCGCCTTCACCACTTCTCTTGTAATATCCAGCATCAATGGGATATTTCGGAGCATTCCGGCTCCTGCACCCTTTCCGGCAACCTTCTTCACCGGGCAACCGAAGTTAATATCAATCACATCCGGCTTCGCCTGTTCCACGATCTTGGCAGCTTCCACCATGTCCTCGGTGGTTCTGCCGTAAATCTGAATGCCCACAGGGCGCTCTTCATCGCTTATCGTAAGCTTGCTGACGGTGCTCTTGATGCTTCTCACCAAGGCTTCCGCCGATACGAACTCAGTATAAACCATGGCAGCTCCGAATCGCTTGCAGAGCATGCGAAAGCCAATATCCGTTACGTCTTCCATCGGAGCGAGGAAGAGGGGCTGAGGCCCAAATTCTATATTTCCTATTTTCATGAGTCATGAGTTAAGTGAAGAGTGAAGAACGAAGAGTGAAGAATCCAATAGCTTTGTGGATATATTGTACTCTGTGTTCTTTATTGTTATCATTTTTGCGGCTGCAAAATTACATCAATTTTTTGAAATAAAAGAAGAAAGAGTGGAATAAGCGCAATTTCGCACTTGAATTCTTCACTTTTCACTCTTCACTCTTCACTTCAAAAGATGATACATTCCCCCTGCAAAGGTCTTGATGACTCCCTTCATCTCCAATGTGAAGAGGAGGGAAGTGAGGCGAGAAATGTCGATATTCGTCTTTACGGAGATGAGATTCACTTGCAGGTCGTTGGTCTTGGAGAGGACTTCTACGACGAGTTGCTCCTCGGGCGATAATTCCGGGAAGAGGCTGCGCTCGATGCCTTGCTGCTTGGCTCGCATCAGGGTGGCGTCATCCTGCCAGCGCATGTCCTTCACAAAGTCCTCGGCACTGGTGATGAGCGTGGCACCATTATTCCTTATCAGGTTGTTGCAGCCCTCGCTGTAGTGGTCGCCTATCCTGCCCGGGAAGGTGAAGACGTCCCTACCGTAGGATTGCGAAATGTCGCAGGTGATGAGTCCGCCGCCATGAGCTGCGCTCTCTATCAGAATGCAGGCATCCGACATTCCCGCTACGATGCGGTTGCGGCGCACGAAGTTTATCTTATCAGCGTTTGTACGGGTAAGGAATTCGGTGAGCAGTCCGCCCTGTTCTATCATTCTTGCCGCCGTTTCCCGGTGCTGACGGGGATAGAGGTCATCCAGACCGTGAGCCAGTACGCCTATGGTTTCGTAGCCGCAGGCGAGTGCCTGGCGATGAGCCACGATATCCACTCCGTAGGCAAGTCCGCTCATGATGAGCACGTTGGGTGAGAGCTGCTTCAGGTCGGTGATGAAGCGGCGGATGAGGTCTTCGCCGTAAGGTGTGCAGTGGCGGGTTCCTACGATGTTGATGACGCGCTGCTGGTTGAGGTTGGCGTTGCCTTTATAGAAGAGGATGAGGGGTGCGTCATCGCAATCCTTGAGGCGTTGCGGATAGCGGTCGTCGTTCATCGGAATGGGTTCTATTCCGTAGCGTATGTCGTACTCCAGTTCTTCCTCAGCGCGTTTTCGGGCTTCTTCGCAGTTCTGGATAGCGCTCACGAGTTTATCCGAGGCATCGGGGAGGATGTCTCTGAGGTTGTTCTTATGCTCCAAGATGAGCGTAGCGGAGCCTACCTTTCTGTATAGCTCCAGCATTCCTGCCAGGCTGAAGTAATTGAGCCTTGTCAGGAGGATGGTGTTCAGTATTTCCTGTTGATCAGCCATAATCTTTATCTTTTCAAGTATTCGTAACCTATCCTGCACCTCAGGCATTCCTTCCTGTCGCAGTATTCCTTCTTCAGCTGTATGAGCGCCTGGCTATCCCCGGCGTTCTCCACCGGCAGTCCGCATTCCTTCCACATCCTTACTATGTGGTTATTCTCAGCCTTCAGTTCCTCCAGGAAGTCGAAGGCGCGGTCGCAGTATTTCTCCTCGCCCCGGTGCCTTCCATAGGCAAAGAGGATGGGAACCACGGTGTTGATGATGAGCAGATTGAGCGAGAAAGGGGAGAGATGCTTCTCGTTACGGATGCTCGTGCTGCCGAAGGTATAATGGGTTTCCCAATACTCCGTAACGCTGGTTGAGAGCACCTGCTTCGCCTCCTTCACCGTGCTTGCCTCGAGCAGCTGGCTCAGCCCCGCACGGCGGTTATAATAAAGATTGGCTAACTGCGAGATGCGGATGTGAGGGAAGTTCTGCGGGCGCAGGCGCAGGAAGCGCCACTGCCTGTAATCCATCGGCTGCAGCGAGAATTTATGCGAGAGATAGAGATATTCGTTCCTCAACCGGGAGAAATACCCGTCGTTCAGCGCGTCTTTCTGATATCTTTCGGGAATAGTGTTCAGTTCCAGCAGTCCGGCTTGCCCCAGAAAGATGGCTTCTATCTGAAAGAGGTCGTCGCGATGATGGTCTACGGCTCTCAGCGGCAGATGGTAAGCCCACTGCTCGAAGGCGTCGCCGTTGATTCCGAACCCGTAGTTGCGCGCCAGGGTCACGAAGTAAGCGTTTTCCCAATCGCCGTTACATTGCTTTACGCGCGCCTCTATTGCATCGGTTTTCTGCGATAAGCGCTCGGTTTGCAGGGCGCTCATCCAACTGTGCACGGTGAGGCGGGTGAGCGATGGGATAATCTGGTAGCAGGGAGGATACTGGTCGATGCTCAGCAGCTCCTGATAATGCTTCGATACGTTTTCGGGGATGTCGAGCTGCAACTGCACGAGGGGCTCGCCTTTCGAGTTCTTGGCTTCTACATCGATGGTTCCGCAAACGTGCAGGATAACGTTGTCGTAGCGTTCATCCTTATCATGTCCGTGCACATACCAGTCGCTTGCCTTGTCGTGAATCTCCACGTTTCCCACCCATAGGGTACCGTTGAGTTTGATTTTGGCATTGAAGAAATCGGGCCCTGCATTGCGGTTGTGTAGTCCGGGGTCAATAACTTCCACAGCCTGGTGCCAGGTAGTGGTGAGTGGAGAGAGTGGGAAGAGCTTGTGCTTCCACACATAATGAAGAAGTTGCTCCATGTTGTTTCGGCTTTATAGGGTTTATGGATTTATAGGATTGCCTCTTTCGGATCGCAAGTTCTGATGCTTGTCCTTTTGCAGGAATCGCAAGCTTGATGCTTGTCCTTTGATGGTGCAAGTTTTTTCGCTCGTGTGCGGAAGGGGTATTGAAAAATCAACTGTTAACTGTTAACCTGTTAACTCCAGCTGTTCCGAGAGGGATAGAATGCAGGGTGAACTCCATTGCTGCAAGACAATTGAATTCTTCACTCTTCGTTCTTCACTCTTCACTTAAAAAACTTCTCGAATGCCTTGTCGTAGTCCTCGCTGTTGCCCAACTTTCCGTTGATGAGGCAAACGAGTTCTACGGTTGCCTTGAGGCAGAGTTTCTCGTCCTTGGCACGGAAGATGTCCTGATGGAAAACATATCTTACGCCCTGCTTCTCCAGCCACAGACGCGAGAAGAATTCATCATCGCATTGCAGCGGAACCTTATATTGCAGGTTCATTCTCGCCACCACAGCATCCACGCCCTTGTTGTGCATTTCGGCAAAGCTGAGGCCGCATTCCTTCAGAAAGAGATGGCGGGTATGTTCTATGTAGTGCAGATAGTTGGCATTGTTCACGATGCCCTCAATATCGCACTCATAATCTCTTACTTCCATCTTCGTCTCAAATATATATCTGCTCATAATTTTCTCTTTTTTAGTTACTAAATGAGGCTAAAAGCCTTAAATCACTGCAAAAATAACCAAAATTTTCTATTTATTATTATAATAACAAGGATTTTTCAAGGTTTTTCGAAGAAAAATGTGTATTTTTGCCGAAAGGTTTAGAAATAAGAACAAAAACAAAAATAGATAAAGATGAAAATTGCTTTGATCGGCTACGGAAAGATGGGACACATGATCGAGGAGATCGCCCTGCAGCGTGGCCACGAAATCGTTTGTAAGATTGACGTGAATAACCCTCAAGACATCGATAGCCCGGAGTTCTGCTCTGCCGATGTAGCCATTGAGTTTACCAACCCTACTGCCGCCTACGGCAACTATCTGAAGGCTTTCTCACACAACGTGAAGGTGGTTTCTGGTTCTACAGGTTGGATGAAAGACCATAAGGAAGACGTGGAGAAACTCTGCGCCGACGGTAAGCAGACCCTCTTCTGGGCCTCTAACTTCAGCATCGGTGTAGCTATCTTCTCTGCCGTAAACCGCTATCTGGCTAAAATCATGAACGGATTCCCACAGTACTCAGTATGCATGCAGGAAACCCACCACGTGCATAAGCTCGATGCGCCATCAGGTACAGCCATCACGCTTGCCGAGGAAATCATCGACAATATCGATAGAAAGAAGGATTGGAAGCGTGGCGTTACTTACTGGACTGAGGATGGCCATCACGATGAGGGCGATGCAAACATCACCGATGAGGATTTGGTCATCAACTGCGTACGCGATGGCGAGGTTCCGGGAATCCACGCCGTGATGTACGACAGCGATGCTGATATGATTACCATCGAGCACAGCGCCCATTCTCGCAAGGGCTTTGCCCTGGGAGCCGTTCTCGCAGCTGAGTTTACAGCCAACCATTCCGGCTTGCTCACCACATCAGATTTGTTTAAGTTCTAAGCAGAAGTTATGATAGATAAAGAGAAACAAAAACTCAATATGAAGGTACAGTGGGCGAAGTTCGCAGTGGTTCTCGCCCTCTATCTTCTCTTTCTGGTTTGGGTAGAAAGCTGGTTGGGACTCATCGTGGTTCCGTTCATCTTCGATGTTTACATCACCAAGAAGATTCACTGGCAGTGGTGGAAGGATGAAGAAGGCCCTGTGCGCTTCATCATGAGCTGGGTAGATGCGCTGGTGTTCGCTCTCGTAGCGGTTTATTTCATCAACCTCTTCTTCTTCCAGAACTACGTCATTCCGTCTTCCTCTCTCGAAAAGAGTCTCCTTACGGGCGATTATCTCTTCGTGAGCAAGGTAAGCTACGGCCCTCGCATTCCTGAAACTCCGCTCACCATGCCGCTCACCCAGCACACCATGCCGCTGGTCAACGTGAAGAGCTACATAGAGTGGCCTCACTGGGATTACCGCCGCGTGAAGGGATTGGGCAACGTGAAGCTCAACGACATCGTGGTGTTCAACTATCCTGCAGGCGATACGCTCGTCAATGAGGAGCGCTATCAGGCGAATGATTACTACCAGATGGTTTACAGCATCGGCGACCAGCTGATGCAGCAGAACGGACAGGAAAAGGATGTGCGCGCGATGAACCCATTGCAGCAGCGCCATTATTTTGAGCAGGTTTATGCTACAGGCCGCAACTACATCAGCAGTATGCCGGGCGAATATGGCGACATCATCAGCCGTCCTACCGACCGCCGCGAGAACTATGTAAAGCGCTGCGTGGGCTTGCCTGGTCAGACCCTGCAGATCAAGAACCGCATCGTTTATCTGAACGGAAAGGCAAACAAGGAGCCTGATAACGTGCAGTATACTTATAAGATGAAGCTCAAGGGCGAGTTCCCAATCGACCTTGCCGATGAACTGGGAATCACCAACGAAGACCTGCTGATGTATAATCAGAGTGGCGTGATTCCGCTCACCAAGAAGGCTTATATGGCGCTGAAGGCGAACAGAAACCTCGTAGAGAGCATCTCTATCAATACGGATGCAACCTATGGCGACCTTTATCCGCTCAACGCCTATACCGGCTGGACAAGAGATAATTACGGTCCGGTATGGATTCCGAAGAAGGGCGAGAGCATCGCTCTTACGCTGAAGAATCTGCCTGTATACGAGCGCTGCATCAAGGTTTACGAGCGCAACGACCTGAAGGTAGACAACGCTGGCCGCATCTTCATCAACGGCAAGCAGGCGAAGAGCTACACCTTCAAGCTCGACTACTACTGGATGATGGGCGACAACCGCCACAACTCAGCCGACAGCCGCTACTGGGGTTTCGTGCCTGAGGACCACATCGTGGGCAAGCCTATCTTCATCTGGTGGAGCCACAGCCCTGATCATCCGGGCTTCTCAGGCATTCGTTGGAACCGCCTCTTCACTTTTGTAGACAATATTAAGTAAGAAAAAAGAAATAAGAATTGAAGACTGCCGTCAAATTCCTAATAGCATTGGTGTTGTCGCTGCTCCTGGCTTGGGCAGTGCGCACCTATGTCTTCACTATCTTCTCGGTGCCTCAGGGTGGGCTTCCGCCCCAGCTGAAGGCAGGCAACCGGGTGATAGTGAACAGGATTGACTGCGAAAATTTCGGGCGTGGCGATGTGGTTGTTTTCACCGATACGGTGGTTTACCAGCCCAAGAACCAGCGCCGCAAGCGCATCTTCGAGTCTCATTTCATAGGCAGGATAGAGAAGCTTCCGGGCGATACGCTGCGCATCGACACCGTGCAGTTCGTCATTCCAACCATCTGCTGCAAGCGCTGCGGCTGCAAGGATTGCCGCTTCTATCTCTTGAAGACGCCAACCGGCCAGCAGCTCGTCCACAAGCACCAGATGATAGGCAAAGCCCATAAGCTGTTCTAGCTCCCCTCGCTCCTCGCTCTCTCGCGCCCTCGCCGCTGCTTAGAGCCCCGCCGGAAGCTTGTCCCCCGTCTGTCCCCGTTCCGAGCGATTCCATCGCTCGTCCCCCTCTTCATCATTAACCCTTCATAACAAAGCAGAAATTGAAAGCCCTTCTTTCTTCCACATATTTCGGCCCCATCCAGTGGTACCAGAAGCTGAACCGCTACGATGAATGCCTGATAGAGCGCCACGAGAGCTTTATCAAGCAAACCTATCGTAACCGTATAATCATCCCTACCACCAACGGCTCCCTCTCGCTCACCATCCCCACCAATCACGACATCTCCCTGTCGATGAAGGACATCCGCATCTCCGACCACGCCAACTGGCGCCACGTCCACTGGAATGCGCTCCTCTCCGCCTACGGCGAGAGCCCTTTCTTCGAGTATTATCAGGACGACATCCGCCCCTTCTACGAGAAGAAATACGAGTTCCTCTTCGATTTCAATATGGAGACTACCGAGAAGATGATAGAGCTCCTCGACATCCGCCCGAAGATAAGCGTCACTGACGAATACGTTTTAAGTGAAGAACGAAGAGTGAAGAGCGAAGAAAGTGAAGAACGAAGAGTGAAGAGTGAAGAATTCAATAGTCCAAAGGCGCAAGCCCAATTCAACATTCAACATTCAACATTCAACACTCAGATAGTTGATTTCCGCGATGCGATTCGCCCCAAGAAACCTCTTCCTGACCCCGAATTCGAGTCGAAGCGCTATTACCAGGTTTACGGGCAGAAATACGGTTTTCAGCCCAATATGAGCATCCTTGACCTCCTTTTTAATGAAGGCAACGAGGCGATATTCTTCCTATAAGAGAAGAGTATCGCCTTGTTGTTTCCCCTCCCGTTAACAAAACTTACTCATAGCTTTCTGCCCCGCAACTCATAGTTTTCCGCTCTAAAAAGCCCTTTTTTCTGCATCGCGATGCATTCCCCGTTCCGTCGCGACGCAACATTTCTTCCCTCGCGATGCATGATCCATCCCCTCGTGAGGCATCATTTATGCCCTCTTTCTGCCATCATTTATGCCTCTCGCCAGCCATCATTTATGCCTCTCTCTAGTCATCATATAAGCCCGTAAAACGGGCTGTATCAGGGCGTTTGAACTTTTTTCTGCCAAGGCTCAGCCAGCCATCTTTAACAAGCATCGGGAGAGAGCGCATTTCAGATGAAAGGGGGCGCTCTGAGAGCAAAAGGTTAACAGGTTAACAGTTAACACCCCAAAAATGCATACTTCCATCTACACACTTATATAAAAATAAGTATATATATATTATTATATAATAAGGTACGCGAGGGGGACCATGCAAAAAACGGCTGTTAACTGTTAACCCTGTTAACCCCCCAACAACAAGTTAATAGTTTATAGTTAACAGTTGATAGGGCGTAGCCGTTCGCAAGATTGCTATAAACTATCATCTATAAACTAACCGAAGTTTAAAACACCCTCTTCTCCGTCCCCTCTTTTAGGAAATTTAAACAAGAATGCTTGGTGGTTTCACCGAAAAACCTTACTTTTGTAACCTGACTGCAAACAAACGTAAAAACAATAATAACAACATAAAATGAAGAATCTCACATTCCATATCGTAGGACTCACCCATAATGACGTGAAAGGCCATGAGGTAGAGTATGCTAAAGAAGCAGAGGGAAGAACCATCTGCCTCGTGCCCGATGACGCCAACACCTTCGACATGCTGGCGGTGAAAGCTTATGACAAACAGCAGCTCATAGGCTATGTTTCAGCCCTGGAAGGCGAGGACGTACGCGCCCTCATCATCGCCCGCAAGGAGCGGAACCTGCGCACCCGGTGCATAGGCTGCAACAGCAAGAATGAGGGCGATAAGGCTGGATTGCAGCTCATGGTGAGGGTGCTCTCTGATGTTTCTGATGAGGAGATGGAGCAGGCGCGCCGCGAAATATATGACGATAAGATTTATGATGACTGGCAATACTCCGGTCCTGTGTTGCCCATCGAACAGCTTACCCGCTTCAGTGACTGCACCATGATGCTCGAAGGCGTCATCAACAGCATCATCCGCCTCAGGAATACGCTCTCTGAAGGCGCTTCGGATAAGAGCTCTTCTGCATCCGATAACTCCTCTTCTGCATCCGATAAAACCTCTTCTGAGTCAGAGAACCGTTCTCTTGATAAAGAAACTGAGACGATGCTGCGCGAGGAACTTTCTGATTGCCTTTCTGAGGCTAGAGAGCGGCTCAGCAGTTTCCTCGAAATCCAGCGCAGCGATTATTCCCGAGAAATGACGCAGGCCAGAAACCGCATCCTTCATAAGCTGGAGCAGATAGACGATGAGGAACTGCAGCGCCTCCGGGCCGTTCTGCTTACCGAGATGGGATTCATCACCAGTTCGGCTTACCGCGAGCGTGCGGCCTATTCTTTCTTCGTAGAAGCCCCGAATGCCATCAAGAAGAAGCAGACGGGCACCTACGATTATAAAGACCAGCTGGACGCCATAGAACAGCAGCTGCACGCCTTCCCCCACAATCTCTACCCAACATTTAAGGCCGACCCGGTAGATTTCCTCCGTCAGGTGTTCTATAAGCGTGTGCCTAGAAAGAAGATGCTCCAGCTGCTCTCGGGCATCGTACTGATGATTATGAACGGCAGGGTGAACGATGTGAAGCAGTGGGGCAAGCACGGCGATGAGGAGTCGCTGATAGCGATGAAGACTGTGGGGAAGAAACCTGCGATTGGAGAGCATAAGAAGGAACTCATGGCACTAGTGAAAAAGGCAGTCTTGAAGATTGCTGTTTATCAGAAGAGGGGATATTATGGCGTGTTTCTTTCAAAACAGGCCTATTGGTATCCTATTTTCCGCCTGATGGGCGATTGGGAATTACTCCCACCCAATTCTCCTCAATCGTTCTGTACATTCTTGGAAGAGCTATTTGAAGGCAAAAAAATATCCGGTCCGAAAGCTCGTCTCTGCGGTAGGGATGATTTGAGGCAAGCAGGAATCGCTCCCTTTTCCAACCATGAAGCTTTGAAATGGAAAGATCTGGAGCAGGAAGAATTGATTAATACACAAGAGGCAAAATTCAACCGTTATTGTGAGATTGTTGATATTTTTATGAAAATCCTGGGAGAAGAAGCTTTTAAGAAGGGGATTATGTTAGATGATTGGCTAAAAGAATAATGGGCGTTGGCAGCGGATTTGTAATCTGTTGCCAACGCTTTTTTCTTGTAGCCTGTTTCTTTTCTTCTCCCTTGTTTTATACCTCTCTTTATACCTGAATCTAAAAACTTTATCCCTCTTACCCGATATTTTTATACAGCTTTTACCGGCAGAGGTATAATAATGGAGTTACTTTCTTTTTCCTTATCTTTGCATCGCTTTTCAGAATGGAAGGCGGCAGGTTTCTGCAAAAAGAGCCTGTCTTTTACAACTAAAAAAATATAGATTTATGACACAAAAATCATTAACCTTTGATGAATGCAAGCAGCTCAGCAGCCGTCTCATCGCAATGAACCCTAACCGCAGAGCGAACATGGGACAGATTTCATCCCATCTCCTCGATTACTACACCGAGCTTACCAAGCAGCCTTGGCTCGCACAGCTCGTTGGTCAGATTCGTGACCTCACCGCCCAGCAGAACCAGATGATGCAGCAGGTGGCTGATGCAGTAAATGCTGCGCAGTTTGAGAACGAGGATGCGCTCGCCTTCGCCATCATCAAGAAGCAGGAGGAGATGAAGGCAGGCGAAACCTACCAGCAGCTAGACCGGAAGGTTTCTGACCTCAAGAAGCAGCTGCCTTTCCGCTCACCTCACTACTTCCACTTCCTCGAAGACCATCGCGCCCAGAAATTCATCGACCCAGAGGCCTTCACCTTCCAGACAACCGTAGACATTGACAATCCTGAGGAGGTTGAGCCAGCGGTGAAGAACGCCCTTCTGCTGAACGGAATTTTTGATGAGCCTACAGAGAAGCTCTTCAGAGAGAAAATCTTCTCAGCCGAAGACATTGAACTCTGGAAGGGAAAGGTGCTCCACATCGAGCGCTCAGCCCGCAACAAGGCCCACATCGACATCCGCATCCCGGTAGGAATGACCATCGCTGAGGCTCAGAGCGCCTTCTGCAAACTCATCCACGCCACCGAAGACCCTAGCTGCGTAACCCCGGAGCGCATCATCTTCATCACCGATGCGGCAAGTCAGATTTATACTGCCGACGACTGGTACAAGCGCCTGGATAAGGAAGCCGTGGCTGAATATCGTGAGGCTTACCGCAAGAGAGGACTGGATATTGACGGACGTCCGCTGGATGTAGATTCAGCCCGGTCAGGAGCATCTCAGAGCTCAGCCTCTCAGAATGCTTCTTCTCAGAACCAGGCATTTCAGAATGCATCTTCTGCTCCAACCGTAGATTTCGAACCCATCGAGAGCGAGGAGGAGAAGGCGAGACGGGCTGCCAATGCCGTGCAGTATGAGCAGACTTACGACGGCGTTCCTTACGAGGAGATTGTGAAGGCGCTGGTAGAGCTGATGGGCGGCGCTCCTGTCCACGGCAACCGCAACAACTTCATCTATCGTGAAGCCTGCCTGCTGAGATACATCTGTAATAGTGAGGCGGCTTGGATCAAGCAGGTAATAGAAACCTTTGGCGAAGACGAGGCGAAGGCGTTCGCCACCGTAGAGAATGCCTGCAAGGTGGCGCAATCTACCGCGATTCCGGATTTGGTAAAGCAGGCTGTAGAGACAGCCCGCAAGAATCATCTTGCCAAGCAGGCCACCGAGAAGGCGGGAATCTATGCCGATGTTCCTCCTCAGTTGCCAGCCAAGCTGCCTAAGCTCATCAAGCTGCTCACCAGCAAGGTGCCTGCCGATTTCAAGGCGGCTGTGGCAATGGCGGTCTTCCCTGCGCTTGCCGCTCATCTTAAGGGCGTAACCTTCCGCTACACGGATAATCAGGTGCACGAGGCGGCGATGATGAATCTGCTCATTGCAGCCATGTCGTCAGGCAAATCGCTCGTCAACGGACCCATCGACTGCATCATCGAAGACCTGGTTCAGATGGATAAGGTGAACCGCCAGAAGGAGCAGGACTGGAAAGACGAGGTGAACACCATGGGCGACAACAAGAAGAAGCCTGTGCGCCCGGAAGACATCTGCATCCGCATCGTTTCGCCCGACCTTACCCGCGCTGCCTACATCCAGCGTCTCGACGATGTGCAGAAGGCTGGCGATGCTTATCTCTACTGCAAGATGGACGAGGTAGACATGCTCAGGAAGTTTAACGACCCTAGCCAGCTGATTCGCCTCTGCTGGGACAATTCAGAGGACGGCCAGGAGCGAGTAGGAACCAAGAGCGTTACAGCCCGCGTAAAGACCCGTTTCAACTGGAATGCTTCAAGCACCATTGCCGTTACGCAGAAGTTCTTCTCGGTTCGTGAGGTGGCTGATGGAGCCGTGAGCCGCCTGTCGCTCGCCACCATCATCCGTCCCGATTTCGCTCCGCGTCCGGAGGTGGGCAGTTATGATGCGCAGTTCAAGTCGCAGCTTTCTCCTTACATCCAGCAGCTGAACGCAGCCAGCGGTTTCAAGGAGTGCCGTAAGGCTCGCCAGCTTATCGAGCGCCTGGAGAATGAGATTATGGAGATGGCTCAGCTGGCTTACAACAAGCCTTACGCCGAGTTTGCCAAGCGTGGTCTGGCGAATGGTTTCCGCCGCGCGATGGTGCTTTATCTGGCGAATGGCGAGAAGTGGGAGAAGGCGATAGAGGATTTCATCGTATGGAGCGTGAAGTATGATCTGTGGTGCAAGATGCGTTTCTTCGGCAATCAGATGCAGGAGGCGATAGATGCAGACAGCCGCTCTGTGTGTCATACTCCCGGTGTGAGCAATCTTCTTCTCTATGTTCATGACACCTTTGACAAGACTGAGATTCAGAACATCTGTCAGGTTCATGGCACCAAGACGAAGCTTGCCATCCTGCTGTGCAACTGGAAGAAGCGTGGCTTCATCATGAAGAACGAGGACGGCACCTTCACCAAGACCGCCCGTTTCATCGCCAAGTACGGGCACTACGGAACGCCAGGAGTGGCTGCGTAGCGGTGACTTGGGGAGTATAGATTAGGCACGGATTACACGGATTTTAAGTCTCTTATGTCAGAAGCGTATTTATAATCTTGTAGAACATCCGTGTAATCCGTGTAATCCGTGCCTGATTTTGTAATGAGAATGTAAATGTCCTTGACCTTAATCAAGAAAAAAGGGCTTTTTGAAACTTTTCTCCTAAAATGTTTGTGTGCGCACACAAAAAGTTGTACCTTTGCACCAGAAAAAGAAAAAAGGATAAAAGATTATGGTAATGTTCGGGATAATGACAGTAGCAGTAGTAGCATTCGCAGTAGTTGCTTGCGCAGGTATGAACCTCGGAATGAACTGCGGTAAATAAGCTACGAAGCTAAGAGAGCATAGAAATCCTCCTCCGGGAGGTAAGAAATAAAGAGAGTTAAGATTTTGTTAGGTAAAACTACAAGATTGTATATTTAAGATAACAAATTTAAGAAAGGAAAAGATTATGTTAGTATTAGGAATGATTTTCGCAGTAGTTGTTGCATGTGTAGCTGAAGTTGGTGCTATTAGCAACAAGTTGGCTTAATCGGAGATTAGCCATGCGAAGGGCTCCAAAAGAGCCGAGATTAAAAATGGCTGGCAGCAATGCACAGCTGAGTAAAAAACAGTAGGGAGCCAAAAGGGCTTCCGAAATCAGAGAGGAGAGTAAAAACTCCTTTTCATTTGAAATTCATACTGTCCCCTGAGAGTTTTCGTGATAAATTCTGATTGGGGATTTCATATATAGATTGTTAAGAATTCGTTTTAGGTTTTATAGATTTTCATTTTAGGTTTTTAGGTTTAAGTTTTTAGGTTAATTGTTAGTTGTTTTTAAGAAAAAAGCAGTTTTTAATTCATTAAATTACGAAGGCAACAACGAGGGAAGTCGCATGACGCCCCAAGTTGTTGCCTTCTTTATTTTCTTATTGCTTGAGCTATTTGTCTGAAAATCAACATTATCTGAAAATCAGCGTGGTGAGCCTGTCTTTATCAAACAATTCTTGAGCCACGGCCTGTATCTGTTCGGCAGTAATCTCATCCACCTGCTCGTAGAGTCGGTCTACATTCTTCTCCCAGCCATAGTGAAGGAAGCTCTTGCCGAAGTCGAGGGCAAAGTTCTCGCGGTTGTCGCAAGCCACGCCTACCTGTCCCTTAATCTGCTTCTTGGCGGCCTTGAGCTGCGCCTCGCTCAGCGGTTTCTGCATGAACTTATCCAGTTCCTTGCGAACCAGTCTGAGGCAGCGCTTCACGTCGTGCTCATCGCAGCCGAAATAAATGCTCCAAATGCCCGTATCGCCATAAGCCACCATCGTGCTCTCTACGGTGTAAACCAGTCCGTTGTGCTCGCGCAGGGCTAGGTTCAGCTTGGCGTTCATTCCCGGTCCGCCCAGCATATTGTTGAGCAGATAGAGCGGCATTCTGCGGCTGTCGTTCACATCGTAGGCGCAGGTTCCAATCATCACATGAGCCTGATGCGTATTCTTCTGCATCACAATCGTCTGCCCCTCGAAGGAGTGTTGAGTGTTGAATGTTGAGTGTTGAATATTGAATTGGGTTTGCGCCTCTGGACTATTGAATTTTTCACTCTTCACTCTTCGTTCTTCACTTAAAAAGCTCTTCTTCAAGAGTCTTAGCAGCTTCTTGAAGTCAATGTCTCCGTAAGCGAAGAATATCGCATTATCCGGCCGGTAAAGTTTTCTTGTAAAGCGCAGCGCATCTTCTGTCTTGAACGAGCGAACCTGCTCAGCTGTGCCCAGAATATTGTGGCCCAGCGGCGAACCCTTGAAGATGATATTTTCGAATTCATCATAAATCAGTTCGGCAGGAGAATCGTTGTAACTCTCTATCTCATCGCAGATTACCTCTACCTCCTTGTCGATTTCCGCTTGCGGATAAACCGAATGGAAAACGATGTCGGTGAGCAGATCTACGGCTCTTGCGATGTGCTCTTTGAGGATGGCGGAGTAATAAACTGTGCCCTCCTTGTTGGTGTAGGCATTCAGGTCGCCTCCCACGCTCTCCAGACAGTTGAGAATGTGCCACGCCTTGCGGCGCTCTGTGCCCTTGAAAGTAACGTGCTCGCAGAAGTGGGCAAGTCCTTCTTCGCCCGGCTCCTCGTTTCGGGTGCCGGCGTTAATCTGGTAACCGCAATACACCACCTTGCTGTCTGAAGGCAGGTGGATGATGCGGAGGCCATTATCGAGTGTATAAGTATTGTATTTCATTTCAAGGTGCAAAGTTACACTGAAAATGTAATTTATCCAAAAAAATAGTCATTTATTTTGCATTATCGCCAAAAAGACTTATCTTTGCCACCAAAAATAAAATATAGACAACAAAAACAATGCGCAAAATAATAGGAATAGGAGAAACCGTGCTTGACATCATCTTCAAGGGCGGCAAGCCGATAGAGGCAGTACCGGGTGGCTCATCATTCAATGCAGTCATTTCGTTGGGGCGTGCGGGCGTAAATGCTTCGTTTATCAGCGAGGCGGGCAACGACCGCATAGGAGAGTATGTGATTCAGTTTTTGAGAGATAATGGGGTGAATGCTGACAATGTGAGCATCTTCCCGGAATCCAAGTCGCCGCTCTCGCTGGCTTTCCTCGACGAGAACAACAATGCCGACTACATCTTCTATAAAGATCATCCTCACGACCAGCTGGAGTTTGCCACACCGGAAATCAATCCTGGCGACATCGTGCTCTTCGGTTCGTTCTTCGCCCTGAATCCTGTGGTCCGTCCTCAGGTTGCCGGCTTCCTGGAGTATGCGAAGGAGCACGGCGCCATTCTTTATTACGACATCAACTTCCGTGCTTCTCATCAGAACGAAATCATGAAGATTACGCCTAATCTGATAGAGAACCTGGAGATGGCTGATTTCGTACGCGGAAGCCACGAGGACTTTGGAATCCTCTACAAGAAACCGGAGGCGGATAAGGTTTATAATGCCGAAATCAGTTTCTACTGCAAGAAGTTTATCTGCACCCAGGGCGCTGAGCCTGTAGAGGTTCGTGCCGAGAACGGCTTTGCCAAGAGTTATCCTTCGGAGAAGATGAAACCGGTGAGCACTATCGGAGCCGGCGATAATTTCAATGCCGGTTTCGTTTTCGGACTGATTAAGGATGGAATCACCCGCGAGGACATCGACCGCGGCTTATCTGAGGCGCAATGGGACAGTCTCCTTGTTTCGGCTCAAGAATTCTCCACCGAATGCTGCAAGGACATCTACAATTATGTTTCCAAGGAATTCGGAGAAGAAAAGAAGAAGGAATTATAAAAATATAAAAGATATGACAGAAATTACAAACAAAATTTATTACGTAGGTGTAAACGACCGCAACAAGCATCGTTTTGAGGGCCTCTGGCCTTTGCCTAACGGAGTGAGCTACAACTCTTATATCATTGACGATGAGAAGGTAGCGCTGGTTGATACAGTAGAGGTGGATTTCTTCACCCAGTTCCTGGAGAACATCCACGAGGTGATTGGCGACCGCGAAATCGATTACCTTATCATCAACCACATGGAACCTGACCACAGCGGCTCCATCGCCCTCATCAAGAAATATTACCCTAACATCAAGATTGTGGGCAACAAGAAGACGCTGGGAATGCTGGAAGGCTTCTACGGCGTAACTGATGATGTGGTAGAGGTGAAGAATGGCGAAACACTCTCTCTGGGCAACCACGAGCTGAGCTTCGTTCTCATCCCTATGGTTCACTGGCCAGAGACCATGGTAACCCTCGATGCGAAGAACAAGGTGCTCTTCTCAGGTGATGCGTTCGGTTGCTTCGGTGCGCTGAACGGCGGAATCATCGATACGGAAATCAACTGCGAGACTTTCTGGCTGGAGATGGTTCGCTACTACTCAAACATTGTGGGTAAGTATGGAATCCCTGTTCAGAATGCTTTGAAGAAGTTGGCTGGCGTGGAGCTGGATTACATCTGCTCAACCCATGGTCCGGTTTGGCACGAGCATATTGAGAAGGTAATCGGCATGTATGATAAGATGTCGAAGTACGAGACGGAGCCGGGCCTCGTTATCTGCTACGGCACCATGTACGGTAATACTGAGCGCATGGCTGAAATCATCGCCCGTGCGGCAAGCAAGGCTGGCGTGAAGAACATCGTAATGTACAACATCTCGAAGACTCACCACAGCTACATCCTGCGCGACATCTTCCGCTACAAGGGTCTTATCGTGGGTGCTCCAACCTACAATGCCGGTCTTTATCACGAAATGGAGGTTCTCCTCTCCGAGCTTGCCAATAAGGACGTCAAGAACCACCTCCTTGGCTGGTATGGTTCTCATTGCTGGGCAAGCAAGGCAGTAGCAAAGATTCAGGAGTGGAACGACACCAAGCTCCACTACGAGCCAGTGGGCGAACCTGTAGATATGAAGCAGGCGATTACTCCAGAGGTAAAGGCGCAGTGCGAGGCTCTGGGTAAGGCGATGGCTGAGAAGCTGCTGGCGGAATAAAGTTTAAGGGCGGAAGAACAACTGGGGTTAACAGAGTTAACAGTTAACAGTTGTTTTTCTGCTCTTTCTTTTGTTTCTGAGTATTTCGTTTATAGGTTTCTATTCCTTCCTTAATATCAAAAATGTGCAAGTTTGCCGAAAAATCATATTAATGGGAATTTTCAACTATCGCCTTTAACTCTTCCAGGTTATCCGCTACTTCTATCACATCTCGCCAATTGCCACGAATCATGCTTTTCTCTGCCATGTCATCCAATAGGGCGATGGTGGAGTTCCAGAAGCCTTTCATGTTGTAGAGAATCACCATCTTGTGATGGTAGCCGATGGTGTGGGCGGCGGCGATAGTGAAGATTTCATCCAGGGTGCCGATGCCGCCAGGAAGGGCTACGAAGATGTCGCTCTGGGCAAGCATCAGGTCCTTGCGGTCGCTGAGATTATCACACGGAATCTCGATGTCGAGATCTGGGAAGGTTCTGCCGCCTCGCTCTACAAGCGTAGGAACCACACCGATGGTTCTGCCGCCATTCGCCTTTACTGCCTTGCCGATGCAATCCATCAGACCGGAGTTGCAGCCGCCGAAAACCAGGTCGTGGTCGTTCTCTGCCATCCACTTTCCCATCTCTTCTGTCAACGTGAAGAAGTCGGGGTCGATATTCTTATTTGCTGAACAAAAAACTGCTATTTTCATGTCTTTATTTTCTATTTGATGATGTTTTATCTGTTGTTTATAGATGTTTTATCCGTTATTTATAAATGTTTTAGGCAAAGGTACACAAAAATATCGAGATTATTGGGCTCTTTTTGCGGATAATTTCTTAATTTTGCAAACAATAACTAATCTTATAAACAGGAAGAAAGATTTCTAACAAAACAAGACAAGAGAATGAAAAGGATTATCACATATAGTATCATTGCATTGTTGCAGGCGTCGGTGGCGCTTGCACAGACCTCTGTGTCGCTTGCAAAAACCTCTTCGAAGCCGAAGCTTCAGAAGCGGGAGAAGTATGAATGGCAGGGAGAGATTCCTACCTACGTAGAAACGCTGAAGAAGGAACTGACCTATCCGATGGCTTGGGGAAACAGTCCGATCAGGAACTTCAAAAAGTGGAAAAAGACGGCAAGGGCGAAGGTTCTCGAATGCATGATGACGCCTCCGAAGGCGGCTGCAGCGTGGGATATGGAAGTGCTCGGTGAGGAACAGAGAGACGGATATAAGGCGCAGAAAATCGCCTTTAATATCAACGCCTATTCCCGAATTACGGCTTATCTCCTGATTCCAGATGGCAAGGGTCCATTCCCAACTGTCAATGCGCTTCATGATCATGGCGCTCATCTCTTTATCGGAAAGGAGAAGATGATTCGTCCTTTCTTCACTCCGGAAGAACAAGATGCTCCGGCGAAACAGGCACTCTGTCAGGAGATCTTGGATGATGCGGATGCTTGGGCAAGGCAGCTTTATGATAATCAGTACGTGGGCGATTATTTGGCGAAACATGGCTACGTAGTCTTTTCGGCAGATGCTCCGATGTGGGGAGAAAGAGGCCGGAAGGAGGGCGTGGATAGAAACAAATACGACCTGATAGCCGGCAACATGATGATGCTGGGTAGAGACCTCTCTGCCTTCATGACTTACGATGATATTTCCAGTACCGAGTTCCTGGCTTCGCTGCCGATGGTGGATGCGAAGCGTATCGGATGCGTGGGGTGTTCGATGGGAGCCTATCGCTCGTGGATGCTCTCGGCTTTATCGGATAGAATCAAGGCGGGTGCTTCCATCTGCTGGATGATTACCACCGATGCTCAGCTTACCCGAAGATTCGGAAGAAAGGAGAATGGCGGTTTTGCAAATTGCATTCCGGGTCTTCGCCAGTATCTCGACTATCCTCACATCGCCTCCCTCGCCTGTCCGAAACCGATGCTTTTCATCAATGGCACAAAAGATAAGCTCTTCCCTGTGCCTGGTGTAAAGGATGCTTTCGCCGAAATGCACAAGGTTTGGAAGAGTCAGGGAGCAGATAATCTGCTGGATACGGAGCTTTGGTGACAGTATCGGCGAATCGGTACCACTATAGCGCATGAATCGGTACCATCATAGCACTGCATTCGGTACCATCGTATCACTTGAATCGGTACCATCATAGCGCCCCAATCGGTACCAAAAAGATGTAAAGTTCTGCTCATGTATAATAATAACCGCCTATCTTTGCAGAAGAATTTTTAAATCTGTATAGATATGGCACAAAGTAATGTAAACATGAGCAAATTAAAACGTTCATTTCAAATGCTAGCGGCAAAAATACCGCAACGCACCATTTGCGAGCAACTACACATGGGACGTGGCGTACTGAACCGTTACAAGACCTTGGCGGATTCCCAAGGTTTGTCCTATGGCGTGATAGGCCGCATGAGTGACGGGGAAATAGAATCTTTCCTCCAGTTGTCCAAACCCACAGCAGCCCCATCTTCCCAACGTCAGGTGCTGGATGGGCTGTTGCCTGAATATGTGTCAGACTTGTCGCATAACCGCTACCTCACCATTCAAGCCCTGCACGAGTCATACAAGAAGGAGCATCCCGACGGATATGGATACACCCAGTTCAAGAAGTCAATCCGTAAGTATCAGTACTCACACAACCTCAGCTTCCATAACACCTATATTCCTGGGGAAGAGATGCAGATTGACTTCGCCGGCGATACCCTGTGGCTTACCGACCCGAAGACAGGTGAGCTAACCAAGGTTGTCGTCTTGGTCTGTATCCTGCCATACAGCGGCTTGGGATTTGCCAAGGCTATGTACAACGCTTCCATGGAGAACTTCTTCGGCGGTATATCCGATGCCTTCTCTTACTTCGGCGGAACAACTCGCATAGCCAAGAGTGACAACATGAAGCAGTGGGTGAAGAAATACGACCGCTACGAGCCAGCGTTCAATGATGCAGCCGTGGAATGGGCCGCCTACTACGATACAACCCTCCAAACCTGCAGGGTTCGCACTCCCAGGGACAAAGGTCCAGTCGAGGGACTCGTCCAAAAGACCTACAATGCCGTCTACGCTCTGCTACATGACGAGGTGTTTTACAATCTACCGAGTATGAATGCCCGTATCTATGAGTTGATGGACGGCTTCAATGAAAAGCCGTCCAGAACGACAGGGAGAAGCAGACGTGACATCTTCGAGGCGGAAGAGCAACCTACGTTGGGCAAACTGCCCATGACTCCATACCGCTTCAGATATCGCAAGGAGGTGAAACTGTCCGGTACCTATCACGTCATGGTTGACAAGCACAACTATAGCGTGCCATACCAGTATGTCGGGCAAAAGGTGAGCGTACTGTGGGACTTAGATACCGTGGAGGTTTACTCCGGGAGTTCTCGCATAGCCATCCATCAGCGTCGCCAAGGATCTGGATACAGCACGCTTGACGAGCATATGCCAGACAAACATCTTGCCTACAAGCACGGACAGGGATATAACGCCGCCTATTTTCTGGAGGAGGCAGCATTGGTTGGCAGCAACACCACTTCCGCAGTCCAATCCATCCTCAATCGCACGAAGCATGTCGAGCAGTCGTACAAGTCCTGCCAAGGAGTCCTGTCTCTCAAGCGCAAGTATGGCAAGGAGCGCCTGGAGAAGGCCTGCAAGCGTCTGGCAGGTTGTTCATCCATCACCTACACGACCATCCGCAACGTATTGGAGAAGAACCTTGACCAAGTTGACGGGGAAGAAACAGTCTCAAATGTGCCACAGAACGACTATGTGAGAGGCGCGGAGGCATTTATGAACATTTAAACATATATAGTAACATGAACTTACAAGAAACCATCATACAACTCAACGAGTTGAAACTCAGAGGTATGTCATCCTCCTTCGAGGCCATGACCAGCCTTCCTGTACAGAACCGCCCATCCCTGGAAGTCGCCATCTCCAAGATGGTGGATGCAGAGGTGCAGGACAGACGAGATCGAAAGACCGCCATGTATCTAAAAATCAGCAAGCTTAGATATACGGCACTCTTAGAGGATGTCATCTGTGGAACAGACCGCAACTTCACCAAGGATGACTTTGCCGCCATTGCTGACTGTGCCTTTATACGCAGGCATGAGAACTTGCTCATACAAGGAAAGTGTGGCTGCGGAAAATCCTTTCTTGCCTGTGCCCTTGGAAGACAGGCTTGCATGCTAGGCTATAGAACTCTCTATCTCAACATGAACAGCTTTGTGGAGAAAGTTGCACTCAGCAAGCTGGATGGGTCGTACCTAAAGATGATAACCAATCTAGAAAAGTATGACTTGCTCATATGGGATGACTTCGGGTTGCAGCCAATGGATGACAAGACCAGACTCGCAATGCTCCAAATCCTAGAAGAGAGATACGAGAGAAAGTCCGTCATTATCGCCTCACAGCTTCCTATTGCCAAATGGTATGATTATATAGGTGATCCTACCTTGGCAGATGCCATTATGGACCGTTTGGTGGCAAATGCAAGTAAAATAGAGTTAAAAGGCGATTCTATGCGCCAGAAATTGAAAAAATAAATTACCTTTGCAAATTGAAAAGCAGAACTGAAATCTTGGTACCGCTTGCAGCGATACAAGCGGTACCGATTGCAGTGATAGCATGGTACCGATTACACCGCTACGCTTGGTACCGATACAGCGCTATCGTCACTTTGGGAAATTCCTCATTCCTGCGGCCTGAAGGCACAGGAGAAAATGCTGGAGTTCCTGGATAAGAATTTGAAATAGGGGTTAACAGAGTTAACAGTTAACAGCTGTTTTTCTGTACCTTCTTCTCTTAAATATTAAAAGTCTACTACGCTAACGCCATTTTTTAGGGGTTAGCGTAGTAGACTTTTGTGTTTTTACTGCAACCAAGTTTTAAATCATTACCTTACGGAACATAATTTAGGTTAGCTCAATGATGCAGCAAACTTGCCACTTCTTCTGGCAATATCACCTTGCAAGGCTGAGGACCAGGTAGGGGCTTTTCTCTTAGGAAAAGGAGGTATATTACATTCTTTCCCTGGGCAAATGGGGCGAGAGCCACCTTTCTCTTCAGCTTTTCCAAGAGTCGGTCGGCATAATCAGGGGCTGTCCATTTACATTCTCCTACAAGTATTGTGTTCTTGTCAAAGAGGTCTTCTGCAACAACATCAAATTCAAGTTCCTCGTTGCCGACAGGGGTTTTCTTGCCTTCTTCAAAGATGGGAACCTTGCCCCACCAGCGTGAGGCTTCACCCCATGTGTGACCTTCTATGTCGCTACCACAGACAGCCAACTGGCACAGTCTTTCCCAAACCTCGGCAACATGACCGTTGAAACCGTCATTGATGAATTTCTTTGCAATGTTGCCACGTCCCAAGGCAATCATAGACTTGTTTGGTTCGATGAATCTGTAGTAGAAAGCCATGAATGGATCATCTATCCGATAAAGAATCTTCTTTGTCTTCTGCGGATTTTCGCCAAATGGTACTTCCTTTCTGAGGAAAGCCATTTCAGTCAGAATTTTTATCGGTTTGGCAAGCTCTGCCGTAGTCTTGTCAAGAGCATCAGAAATGCTGGAATACTTCTGCTTTCCACTACCCACCGCAAGCATGATAGATGAATAGGGTGCGATATCTGATACCTCATCCATAAACAGACGGGCAGGCTCGTCATAGAGATTTCCCATTTCGTCTAATATCAGTTCTTGAATGGCTTCGTCCAAAGAGCAGAATCTTTCTCGTTGACTCCAGTACTGAGGCACTCCTCCCCATATAGAGTACTCTTCTACAAGTTCCTTGGCTGAGGTGTTGATGATTTCTTGCCACCAAGGCAACTTGACAGGACGTAGGATGAAAATACGGTCGGCTCTGCCATAAAGAGGTTCTGAACCTTGTAAGAGACCGTGCATCATTCTCTGTGAAGAGCCGCAGATGATGATGTTGCAGCGCAATTCATTTACTCCGGTAATACGCCTATCGAGGATTCGTTGTAGAGTAGAAGGTAATGCTGGATCTTTCTGAACTAGATATGGGAACTCGTCCAAGACAAGTGTTGCGTTTTCCTTGCAACGGTAGTTGAAAGCCATGATGATGTCTTCCCAGGAAGAATACACAGGGCTTTCGAAGCCCGGATATTCCGTGCCTATGGTGCGTGCCAACAGACTTAGCTGGGTAGTTTTCTCGCTTAGGTTGGCTTCAAAGTAAATGTCTCCATCTTTCAACACTCTTCTGATGAGAGTTGATTTTCCAAGTCTCCTTCGTCCGTATATCACAATGAAGCTTGAAGCTTTAGACTCCAAAGCTGTCTGTAAAACAGCTTGTTCCCTGATTCTATCTACGAATTTCATAATTAGTGATTTTAGAATTACTAACTGCGAAATTACTAAAAAATAATGAAGAGATTGTACTTTGTTACATATTTATATGGAAAATTACGTATATTTAATAATTGCTGCAAGCTGATAGCTCTTTAATGTTGTTTGAAGACAGCAAAAGAATGTCTGTCAACATTTATAATAAAAAGAGCGGAAGAACAGCTGGGGTTAACAGAGTTAACAGTTAACAGCTGATTTTCCGCTCTTTCTTTTATAAATCTGTAAAAGTCTACTACGCTAACCCCTTAATGGCGTTAGCGTAGTGAACTTTCTGGGTATGCTGAATGCATCTTTACCACAACTCCTTAGGCGACAGGTCTTTATCCTTTCTGCCCATCAAGTAGTAATCGGCAAGGAACTGGAGGTTTGCCTGCGTAATCTTCAAGCCTTCTTCCTTTACATACTGGCTTGTAAAGATGTTTGCGTCAGGAATCAGGTTGTTTTCTATCAGTTTGCAGACAATTTCGTAAGGGAATGGGAGACCATTGCCGCTGATAATGCCAAAGCTGTCGGTCTCTGCACGCTCCTGTACATAGTAAGGGTTCTCAGGCGATGCGATGCAATGAGCCAGACCGAAACTGATGTTGATGCCTGTGTATGGACTTCCGCTTAAGATGATGCCTTTCTCGTATTTCTGAGGGAATCGGATGTCCTTTGGCAACTCGAATTCAATCTCCTTGAGGAATTCCTTCAGCGTCTTCACATCTTCCAGGAAGATGAACTTGTCTTCGTATCCTTTCGCCTTGAGTAGATTGTAGTCGTGAATCGCCTTCTCATGATCCACCTTTTCATATTGCTCAGTAGCCTTCTTTCTGAACTCCTCATCCTCCCAAAGCTTGTGGGTAGGCATGTTCCTGCAAATCTTGCAGAGCCATTCGTAAGAAGTGAGCGCCAGAAGATTGTTTCTGCCGGCGATGGTCATTTCCATCTGCACAGAATAAGCGAGCGGTTCGGTGAGACCCTGAGGCGAGTTTGCCATCTGCTGGAGGGTAAACTGCAGGCGTTTCTGGTTGCCCACGTTGAAATAGCAACCATAATGGAACCACGCCAGGGTGTCGCGACGGTGAATCTCATCCAACTCCTTGTTCTTCTCGATTTCCTCTTCGGTTGTTTCAGCGTTGCCCTCTATCTCAGGCATTTCGCTGAGATAAGTCAGAAGACGCTCGTTTTCCGGAGCCGTTTCATACTCTCTGTCGAGAATGTTGTAGGCAAGTTTGGCAGCCAGTTCCAGGGTTCCGAAGAGGAAAGGAACGGCTTCCTGTACGAAACTGCTCTGCTGGTAATGGTGCCAGAGCAGGAACTTGACATCAGCGATGTTGATTTCCTCAGGGTCGTAAGCCGGGTCATCTTCGTTGAGCGTACTCTTGATGAATTCGCTTTCTTTCTCATAGAAAGGAATGTAGGTGCCGTAGCGCTGCTTGCATTCTTCCGTGAAAGTCTTCCAAATGCCTGTGCCCGAAATCACATCTTCGAAATAACCGGCAATGCTGAGTGCCAGCTGCTTGGCTTCATCCATATTCTTGAAGTTATGGGTGTAGCACGCCTCGTCAAGAGCGTGGTATATTTCGTTGGCGAGTTCTGTATAATACAGATCTGTTTCGTCTGCTTTTTCGTATGGATGCAAAGCAATCCATTCTTGGGTGAAAATAACTTTTTTCATATATTTCAAGTTTTCTTGGTTATCTGTTTGTTGTAACTTTCATGCAAAGGTAATAAAATATTGCAGAAATCTGCAAGAAACTCACATTTTTTTCGTATCTTTGCACCCGAATTTAGGCAATCTTAATAAATGCGTGGGATTGCCGCAAGCGTTTCGGAAGGATTTTGCACCCTAATTCATGGCTGGGAGGGTGAATTCGGCCTTCCATTTAGATTATAATGAATTAAGGTTAAAAAGATTTGAAGACATTTGAAGAATTAGGCGTGAGCGAGGAGATTCGCCGTGCCATTGAAGAGCTTGGATTTGAGAATCCAATGCCAGTTCAGGAAGAAGTAATCCCATATTTGCTTGGTAATAAGAACGACGTGATTGCGTTGGCGCAGACCGGTACGGGTAAGACTGCATCTTACGGTATTCCGGTAATCCAGAAAACTGATGCCAGCAGCAAGCAGACACAGGCTATCATCCTCAGTCCTACACGTGAGCTCTGCCTCCAGATAGCAGACGATTTGAACAGCTTTGCCAAGTACATCGACGGTTTGCATATTGCCGCAGTTTATGGCGGTACCGACATCGGAAGCCAGATTCGCACCCTGAAGCATGGTGTGCAGATTATCGTGGCTACCCCTGGTCGTCTGCTCGATTTGATTAATCGTGGCGTGGCTCAGTTGGAGAACGTGAACAACGTGGTGCTTGATGAGGCTGACGAGATGCTGAACATGGGCTTCTCTGAGAGCATCAATGCCATCTTCGAGAACGTGCCTGAGGATAGAAACACCCTGCTCTTCTCGGCTACCATGAGCAAGGACATCGAGAAGATTGCCCTCAACTACCTGCACGACCACAAGGAAATCGTAGTGGGTTCGCGCAACGAGGGTGCTGAGCATGTAAACCACATCTACTATCTGGTAAATGCCAAGGATAAGTATCTCGCCCTGAAGCGCGTGGTGGATTTCTATCCACGCATCTTTGCGATTATCTTCTGCCGCACCAAGCTGGAGACTCAGGATATTGCGGATAAGCTGATTAAGGATGGTTATAATGCAGAGGCGCTGCACGGCGACTTGAGTCAGCAGCAGCGTGACCTCACCATGCAGAAGTTCCGCAACCATACCGTTCAGTTCCTGGTGGCTACCGATGTGGCTGCCCGTGGTCTGGACGTAGATGATCTGACTCACGTTATCAACTATGGTTTGCCTGATGATGTGGCAAGCTACACACACCGAAGCGGCCGTACCGGTCGTGCCGGCAAGAAAGGAACATCCATCTCCATCATCCATACCAGAGAGAAGTTCAAGGTTCGCCAGATTGAGGAGCAGATTGGCAAGGAGTTCGTGGACGGCGTTTTGCCTACCCCAGAGGAAATCTGCAAGAAGCAGCTCTTCAAGACCATGGACGACATCATGAAGACCGATGTGGATGAGGATCAGATTGAACCATATATGGCTGAAATCAACCGCCAGTTTGAGTACATCGACAAGGAGGACATCATCAAGAAGATGGTAACCATCACCTTCGGTAAGTTCCTCGATTACTATAAGAATGCTCCTGAAATTATCAAGCCAGAAACCGGCAAGGGCTCCCGTGGCGGCGAAGGTCGTGGAAGTCGTGGCGAGGGCCGTGGCAAGGTTTCCAATGGTCGCAGAAAGCATGAGACTGAGGCTGGTTTCAAGAGACTGTTCATCAACCTGGGTAAGGCGGATGGTTTCTATCCGGGCGAAATCATGCAGTATCTGAACAAGTACGTGAAGGGTCGCCAGGAGGTTGGTCACATCGACCTGCTGAGTAAGTTTGCCTACATCGAGGTGCCTGAGGAGGATGCGAAGCGCGTGATGAAGGCTTTGAACGGTACTGAGTATAAGGGCAGAACCGTGAGATGTAACGATGCTGATGAGGAAGGTCATGGCAGAGCAGCCCGTGGCGGCCGCAGTTCTGAAGGCAGAGGTGGCCGTTCTTCAGAAAGAGGCGGCCGCAGCCGCAGAGGTTCTTCTGATGATGCAAGAGATTCTCGTGATTCTCGTGGAAAGGGAGGACGTGGAAGCCGTGGTGAATCTCGTGGCGGCAGAAAGTCTCGCCCTCAGGAGGATACAGGCGATTGGCGCCAGTTCTTCCAGAACAACGACAACGTGAAGTTCAAGGGTGAGGAGCCAAACTTCGAGGAAGAAGGTTGGGCTCGTCGCAGACCTAAGAAGAAGTAGTTTAGGCAGCGATTTATAATAAGATGAAAGCCTGCATCGAATGGGATGATTCTCCCAGTTTGATGCAGGCTTTTGCTATTTTATAATGTATGCCTAATACTACGCATGTAGACGATATTGCCAATTGGTGCACTCTGTGATAGTACACATTTTAGCTAACATTCCAAGTTTTTTTCATGAAATTCTAAACTTTTCTACAAAAGTTATTGTGTTTTCAAATATCTTTTGTATCTTTGAGGCGGATTTGGTGAAAATCATCTCCAGACATGTTAGAAATTAATAAGAAGCGTTATGCTTATTTTGTGAATTGGAAACCTAGAAAATTTCTCAAACGCACAAGGGTGGCATAGTGGTTCTCACGCAAGCGTGGGCTGCTATTTCACATTCGTGCGTTAAGGTTTCCTAGGACCTCCAATTCAGAACGTGGCATAGTCAGTACCACGCTTCACGTTTAATTAGAGGTTCATCCGAAGTGCTGGGATGATGATGGAGAATAGACTAATGAGTAACTTTAAAACCATTTAAATTTAGTTCGGACGAGAAATGTATATGTATTGCTTTGTTTATAGAAAATCTTAAAAATGATGTGATGGTGAAAGAAAATGTTAAACCTAAGAGTCAGATAGAATTCTTCATAAATAAGTCTGCAAAGGAATTCAATAACGATACTAAAATTTATCGTTATATGGATTTTGATTGCTTCTTGCAAATCTTAGATAAAAAGTTTTATATTTCTGCAAAGAAACATTTTTCTGATTGTTATGATGCAGGAACAAAAGTCCCATTGAAGGACATATTTAAGAATTTTGTGAATGTATGTGAAGGCAAAAGCGTGGTACTGAAAAACTATACATCTATAGAATTGATAGAAATGTTCAAGAAGTCACAAAACTATCTTACCTCTTGTTGGACTTTGAACAAAGATGACATTTTGATGTGGCAAGCATATACACATGGCAATTGTGGTATTTGTATTGAATCAACAGTGGGAAATGTAATAGCAGCATTGGATCCAAACGCAATTAAACCTTATTTGATATGTTGTTCTCCGATGTATTATAACGGATATTCAAGTTTACAGGAAGTTGAAGGAATCTTATTTCAAAAACAGAACCAATATAAAGGAGAAAAAGAGGTTCGTTTTTATTTTTTGAATGGTATTTTTAATGACGAATCAGCTAATTATGATAAAAACTACGCAGTGTTTGATATTGATTCTGATGTTTTGATAGATGAGGTGATATTATCTCCCTTTATGCGTGGCAACAGTGCACAAGTTCTGAAACATAAATTAGAGGAAAGTAATCCATATTTAGAAGGACGTATATACAAATCAGAAATTAGTTTATAATGTTTGGGGTATATTTTAAGAATCAAAAAGGAAGCGTTATGAAGAAAGTGTTATCTAAGATTTTTGTAATTTTTGCTTTTTGCTTTTCTTTTACGGAAACCTATGCTCAATACAAGATAGAGCAGGATGGATGGGGAGGAGAGTATATGGGACAATTGGTTGCAACAGGCTATCATGTTTGTGGCTCTTTTTTTGATAAGGTTCCATTATCGTTATTAGTCCAGTGTGAAAGTGCAAAGAATATATATCATGTGTCATGTCTTTTAAGTCTATATTCTCCTTGTGAGTTTCCTCCAAGAGGTATTCTCTTGTTGAAAACCGACAAAGGTGAAGTCATAGAACTTTCATGTGGTGCAAATGGTGGTAACATAAAAAAGGAACAGCGTTTAGATGGTAAGGTCTTTTATCGTTATAGAGCTGTTGTGTTTTTCGAGATAAAAGAAGAGAAACTTAAAGAGATTATCGAAGGGCAAATAGTAAAGGTACGCTTTCAAACGGAAAGTAAACCATTGGATAAAGTCTTTAAAAACAATGAATTTAGCTACGTTTTATATTTATCGTGGTTAAGTATTCAGAGAAGGCTTTATCCTGAAAGGTTTAAGGATGAACTTCGAGAAGGATTTTGAATTAAAGCGTAATGCATTTGATTGGAAGTATATTTTAGGTTAATGATAGATACATAATTTATGAAAAATAAGATTTTTGTTATATTTTGTTTGTTGTTGGCTATAGGTATGAACTCTTGTGGCAATAAGCAAACGACATCTGGTAAGGATAAACTCGATACAGTATGGAATGAAAGAGTACAAGATACATTTTATGGTCTTGTTTTAGGGAAAGAAGCTTCTGTTGATAAAATTGTTACAACATTAGAAAGCCATGGGTTTTATTGGAATAAACAATACAGCACGGATGAGTTGTTGCATTTTAGATCAGGTCAAAGTCAATATTTTTCTTTTGGTGGGCTTAGTTGGCAAATGCTAGATGTAGAAAGAACCAATAATATTCTTAGTGCTGTTCGATTTATGAATAGTGGTTTAGATAAGGCAGCGGCATTGAGTACTTATAAAGATATAAAAATTGCAATGGAAGCAAAGTATTCTCCATCAGCGATAGCTACAACGGATACTACGATTTATGCAGAAACTTATTATTTGGGCAGGAATAAGGTTTATTCAACTCTCTCTTGTTTTAGATATGAAGCTGTAGAAAAGAAAATAATGATAGGGACAAGATTAGTGTATTGGACAAAAAAAGGAAAAAAAGCTTCTAATGATGAACTGTAAAATAAAAGAAGGTAACTAAAGTTTCCCATCCCAAAATAATGGGGTAAAAATAACAGTTTCTCAATAAAAAGTTGTATCTTTGTAATCGTCAAACAACAATAAAACAACGATTTAAAGAGTAACTGTTATTGATGCAAAATTAAGCAATTTTTCTGAGTTGTCCAACATATTAAGTGTTAAAAGTTCATTGAGAACGAATTTAATGTCTCTTTTCACCCGATTTGGGCTTGGTCATCTGCTCTGTAGAATGTCCTTGGAGAAGCAAGCAGGCATTCCTACCGTTCTGCTAATCCTGTCTCTCTGTCTTTTCCGTATAGCAGGTGAGAGCATACACTCCATGTATAAGAAGTCATATTATGACCTTCTGAATACAGGTCACAATTGCTATTATCGAATGATGCGCAGAGCTACCATGGACTGGCGCAAACTCCTTATAGGGATGGCTCTTCGCTTTTTGGCAATTCTTCGTAAGGAACATGCCGAAGTATCTTCTGATAACGCAAGTTACATATTTGACGACACTACGTTGGAGAAAACAGGCTATGGCATAGAGCAAATCAGCCGTGTCTTTGACCATGTGCAGGGTAAATGTATCCTTGGATTCAAACTGTTGGTATGCGCATTTTTTGACGGAAAGAGTACGATACCTATAGATATGTCCCTTCACTGCGAGAAGGGCAAGAAGAAGGACTTCGGACTTACTGCAAAGCAACGTAAGAATCGTTTCTCTAAAAAACGCAAGAAAGAGGATCCTAACTTCATGAGATTCAAAGAATCAACGGATTCAAAGCTTCAAGTTGCTGTGGAAATGCTAAAACGAGCATGGGCTCACAAGAGTTTACGTGCCAAGTATGTGCTTTGTGACAGCTGGTTCACCTGCGAATACTTCATCAGCGAGGTTCTCAAACTCGGCAAGGGTGATCTGAACCTTGTTGGATTGGCAAAGATGGGCAACACCAAGTACTCTGTAAATGGGAAGTTGCACAATGCAATGGAACTGATAGCATTATATGAAGGCAATTCTCAATTTTGCCATAACTGCAGACGGTACAAGTGCCATTATATCGCATTGAGAGGAAAACTGGGAGACCAGCCTGTACGTATCTTTCTTATAAGATATGGCAGAAACCATCGATGGAATGTTTTGTTGAGCACAGACCTCAGTATGTCTTTTGTCAGGGCATTTGAGGTTTACCAAATTAGATGGAACATAGAGGTTCTGAACAAGGAATGCAAGCAGTATCTTGGTCTCGGAGCATGTGCTGGTAGAGACTTTGATGAGCAAATAGCCGATTGTACTCTCTGCTTCCTTACATATATAACTATGGCCTTAGAGAAGAGATTCTTTGAATATGAAACCATGGGAGAACTGTTTGGAAATATGGAGGAAGACCTTATGGCGTTGACTCTTTGGAAACGAGTGCTATACTGCATAAAGCGTCTTTTGGAAGTTCTTTGCGAGCATCTTGGTGTTACCATTGACGAACTGGAAGAGAGCCTGATTAATGATGACGAAGCTGCCTCCGCTTATCTTGTCATGGCTAAAGCGCTGGAAGATGGAGAACGAACGAAAAATGTTGCATGAAACACTTTTTAGGTAAGAGTTAAAACTCCCTGTTTACAGGGCTTAGCAGAGTTTTATATCTGAAAAAGCCCTATTTTGTAGGGGGTGGGAAACTTTAGAAGGTAAGTGTTGCGTGGGGCTTGGGACTCTATTCCTAGTAGTCTGTAAAGTGTCTAAAAGTTGCATAAAACAACATCCATTTTTGTTGATATTCAATGATGCAGTATATATATCTTACCCAACTTTTAGACTTTACAGACTACTTCAAGAGCTAAACCTGAAATTAGAATTATATGAGGATTATTCTCAAAATGTAGAGTCTGACGAATTATGATAGATATGCATCAAATGGGATGTTTTGATGCAATATCCATATTTTGCGGTAAAAATACAGCAATTTCTTTGGTAAATTGCGGTGTTTTTACCGCAATTTTTGTATATTTGCAGCCGTAAACATCAAATAAGGCAAGAAATATGGAATTATTGAAGCAACTTTCAGACAATCTTATCAAGCGTACCGATACTCGATACCTACGATATATGTATCATCAGATTCCTTGGTCGAATCGGATGACGGCTCTTGTCGGACCTCGTGGAGTCGGCAAGACAACACTTCTTTTGCAGTATATCAAATTGAATCTTCAGATGAAAGACACACTCTACGTGAGTGCGGAATCCATCTATTTCGCTAATCATACTCTCTTTGAAACAGCAATGAAGTTTAGCCAACTTGGAGGCAAGCATCTTTTTATCGATGAAATACATAAATATAAGGGATGGGCTACAGAACTTAAAATGATATACGATAATCTGCCAACTCTGCAAGTGATATTTACCGGTTCTTCTGTGCTTGATATTTATAAAGGTACAGCAGATTTAAGTCGACGAGTACTGGTCTTTACGATGCAAGGTTTGTCTTTTCGCGAATACATCGGTATGGAAAAGGGCCTAGATATTCCTGTTTCTACATTGGAACAAATCGTAAATAATGAAGTCGTTTTGCCGGAGGAGATTGAGCATCCGTTGGCATTGTTTAATGAATATCTGCGCAAGGGCTACTATCCTTTTTCTAAGGATGAGGGCTATCGGATGCGACTGAATCAAGTAGTGAGTATGACTTTGGAGACGGATATTCCACAATATGCCAATTATACGGTGATGGTGTCCAGAAAATTGAAGGAACTGATGCAGGTAATAGCTGATAGTGTGCCTTTCAAGCCAAACATGAGTACCATTGCTACAACTATCAAGGTGGATCGCAATAATCTGCCCGATTACTTCGAACTGATGGAGCGTGCAGGTTTGATAGCCCAACTTCACGAGTCCACAGGAGGAGTGCGTGGTTTGGGCAAGGTAGAAAAGGTGTATCTTGATAATACCAACCTCTCCTTTGCTCTCTCTTCTTCGGTACCTGATATTGGCAATCAACGAGAGACTTTCTTTTTTAATCAGATGCGTGTGAATCATGCTGTCTTCAATTCTCCAATTTCTGATTTTCAGATAGAAGACAAGACATTTGAAATTGGTGGTAAAAAGAAAGGTCAGAAGCAGATTTCTGAGGCTAAAGAAGGATATGTTGTGAAGGATGATATAGAGACAGGCATGGGCAATGTTATTCCTCTCTGGGCTTTTGGTATGAACTATTAGACAATTATAAGTAAATGAAGAAAACTATTCTTATCGCTTGTCTGGGACTGGTAAGTCTGGGCTTGCAAGCACAGAGCATTTCGCTCGCTGGTGAATGGAATGTGGAGTTGGGAAAGAGCGGTAGTGCTTTCGCCAAAAGTAAGCGTGCCTCGCAAGGTGAGGTGAAGCGTGCCATCCTCCCAGGCACCATCGACACGAACCATCTGGGATTCGCTCCGAAAGATACAATGGAAACAACGCATCTTACGAGACTCTATGCCTATAAAGGAGCTGCAAGATATTCCAGAACCATCAATATCCCGAAGGACTGGAAGAAGAAGCCGGTAGAACTCTTCCTGGAACGTACCCGACCAGCCTGGGTGTATGTGGATGGAGAACTGGTGGATTCCTGCAACTTCATCTCTACTCCTCAGCGCTATCTTCTGCCTAAGAAGGTGAAGCCAGGCAAGCATCTCCTGGAAATCGTGGTGGATAATGGAAGAGGTGTGCCAGAGCAGGTTTACGGCTCCAGCCATGCTTATACAGAAGATACGCAGACCAACTGGAATGGAATTATCGGCGAGATACGCCTGGAAGTGAAGAGTGAAGAACGAAGAATGAAAAATTCAAATGTATTGCCTGATTTCGCCAAGGATTTTCATATCAAGGGCACTCACTTTTATGCCAATGGTCATAGGATATTCCTTCGTGGCAAGCACGATGCGGCTGTATGGCCGCTGACGGGACATGTAGAGATGAGCGTGGAAGGCTGGATGAAATATTTCGGAACCTGCAAGGAATATGGAATCAACCATGTGCGCTTTCATTCCTGGTGCCCACCGGAGGCGGCTTTCGTGGCAGCGGATAGTCTGGGAATCTATCTCCAGCCGGAACTTCCTTTCTGGGGTTCTTTCGATAAGAAGGATGAAAGGCTGATGGCGTTCCTGCATCAGGAAGGCGAGAATATCCTCAGAGAATACGGTCATCATCCATCTTTCAGAATGATGGCGCTGGGTAATGAACTCTGGGGCGACATCGACAAGATGAAGGAGTTTGTGGATGATTTCCGCAAGATTGCGCCAGATAAATACTATACTTTCGGAAGCAATTACTATCTCGGTTATCAGGGAATAAAAGAAGGAATGGATTACTTTACCACTTGCCGCATCGGAGGCGAGGGATGGGGCAAATACAATACCCATACCCGTGGTTCTTTCTCGTTTGCTGATGCCTACGATGGCGGAATGATCAATCATTTCCATCCTAATTCTACGATGAATTTTGATGAGGCTTGCGATAAGGCAGGAATCCCAATCATCTCTCACGAAACAGGCCAGTTTCAGACCTATCCTGACTATCGGGAAGTAAAGAAATACACCGGAGTGCTTCATCCTTATAACTTTGAAGTATTCCGCCGCAGGCTGGCTGCTGCCGGAATGCTTTCGCAGGCTGATGATTTCCACAAGGCTTCGGGCTTATGGAGCGTGAAACTCTATAAAGCCGATATAGAGATGGATTTGAGAACCCGGAATATGGCGGGCTTCCAACTGCTCGATATTCAGGATTATCCCGGTCAGGGAAGTGCTTTCGTAGGCATTCTGGATGCGTTTATGGAGAGCAAGGGAATCACTACGCCCGAGGAATGGCGCCAGTGGTGTTCGCCAGTGGTTCCTCTGCTGGAAATGAAGAAGTTCTGCTTCGAGGATGGCGAGAAGATTCAGGCTAAGGTAAAGGTAGCCAATTATGGCGGTTCTTCGCTGATGGGCAAGAAACTGAAATGGCATCTGGCTGCCGAGAACGGATTGTTCTGTATGGATGATGGAACTTTCAGCACCAAGGATGGTGAAGTGAGAAAGAATGTGAGCGATTTGATGGCTGAGGATGAGGGAGTATTGAACATCTTTCCATACGATGAAGGTTTGGTAGATGTGGGTGAACTGAATGGTGTTTTCCACGTGCAGAAATCTACCAAGCTGCTTCTTACATTAAACATTGAAGGAACAGAGGCGAGAAACTCCTACGAATTTTGGATTTATCCGAAGAAGGCTTTGGAAAAGAAGGGCGTTATCATAGCCAAGGATTTGAATGAGGAAGTAGTGAAAGTCTTGGAAAAGGGTGGAAAGGTGCTTTGGATGCCTACGGCTTCCAGCCATTTCGTGGCTGCCGATGATACGCTTTCGCAGGCAGATAATGCTACTCCTTATACTGTTGGCGGACTCTTCCAGACCGATTACTGGAACTATCGCATGTTCAAGACCATCTGCGAGAACAACAAGAAGAAGGTTTCTCCAGGAACCCTGGGCATTCTGACGAATCCGGAACATCCGATATTCAAGGGATTCCCTACGGAGATGCACACCAACTGGCAATGGTTCCCAGTTATCAAGGAATCGCATCCGCTGGTGCTTGACAACTTCGCCAAGGATTATCGCCCGATTGTTCAGGTGATCGATAATATCGAGCGGAATCATAAGTTGGGTTTGGTGATGGAATGGAAGGTGGGAGCCGGAAAGCTCCTCGTCTGCATGAGCGATTTGGAGAAGGCTGCCAAATATCCGGAAGGCAAGGCTTTCTATCAGAGTGTAATTGATTACATGCGCTCTGCCGATTTCAATCCATCTGCAGAAATAACGGTGGATGAATTGAAGAAGAAACTTGCCGAGAAGCCTCGTCAGGTTTCTTTGAAGGAGCTGAATAATATCTCGCAATATTAGTTGAGAACCTATAAGAAAAAACAAGAGCGGAAAGCCAGGAGTTAACAGGTTAACAGTTAACAGCTGATTTTCCGCTCTTTTTATATCATCCTGAGACTAATCTTTATTCCAGGATAAACCTTTATATCATCTCTGTTGATTCAGAGATAGGATTTACTTCGCATTGATCTCCTTCAAGAGGCGGTCTGCGTGTCCCCACTTATCCATCAGGTAGAGCACATAGCGGATGTCCACACCGATGCAGCGAGCCAGGCGCTTGTCGAAGTTGATGTCAGAGCTGAGGCTGTCCCAGTTGCCATCGAAGGCAAGACCAATCAACTCACCCTTGCCGTTGAACATAGGGCTACCAGAGTTACCGCCGGTAATATCGTTGTTGGTAAGGAAGCAGAGCTGCATCTTGCCAGTCGTCTTATCCTGATACTTGCCGAAATCCTTCTCAGAGAGGAGCTCGTGCATGATAGGCTCAGCGTAGTAATCGATTACCTTATCGCCCTGCTTCATCTTCTCGACGAGGCTCTCGGCTGTGGTATAATAGCCAGATGGCTTGCCACCGAGGTCGAAACCGCCTACCTGACCGTAGCTCAATCGCATGGTGAAGTTGGCATCGCTGTAGTGAGGCATGTCTTCCTCCATACGGAGCTTGGCAGCACAGAGATACTTCTCCTGCTCAGCGATGCTGTCGTTGATGCTGCCCATCTGAGCAGCGAAATCTGCAAATACATCGTTCAGATCCATACCGAAGCTTACGCCTGGATCCTTCTCATATCCCTTCTTGTTGAAATAGAGCTTGGCGCCCTTCTTCATGATGAGCGACTTCTCCCAGAGATAATCCACATACTTGGCGTAGTTGCCGCCAAACTCAGTGTCGATGGTCTTGTAGAACTTAGGCAACCACTTGGCATCTACGTGCTCCTTGTAGTTCTTCAGAAGGGTAGCGAGCACTTCCTTATCGAGCGCCATATCCCATTCTGCAGAGTTATCTTCAAACTCATGATACTGTTTCTTCTTGTTCTTCTCAGGACCCTTCACCTCCATGTCGGTCTGGAGCTTGATGGCACGGGTAGAGAACTCGATGTTGCTTCTTCTTGTGAAAGATTCAGCGAAGTTGGTCCAGGCGTATTTCACGTCTGCGCTCTCCTTGTAGAGCTTGGCGAGCTTGTCGAAATCTACCTTGTGGGCGAGGTCGTTGGCAGCCTTGGCTGTATCCTGCCAAGCACGGAGACGGGTTTCGTACTCACGCTTCAGATTCACGATGCCGATAGAGTCGATACACTTGTTCATACCGATGGCATTCTTCCAGTAGTTGGAAGAGCTGGCGTACTTGCTGTCGTACTTGATGCGGACAGCCTCGTCGGCACGCATGTGCTTCTGCATCACCTCCTGCTTTACGCCACGAACCTGGGCACGAGGAGCATTCTCAGCATCGCGCATGGTCTGGATTCCGTAGCTTGAAAGATAGCGCTCTGTGCTGCCTGGGTAACCCATGGTCATCGCATAGTCGCCATCCTTATAACCCTGGAGAGAAACCTGAGCCCAACGCTTTGGCTTGTAAGGTACATTATCCTTACTGTAGGCAGCAGGACCATTGGTCTTAGGGTCGGCATAGATGCGGAATACAGAGAAGTCGCAGGTCTGGCGAGGCCACATCCAGTTGTCTGTATCGCCACCAAATTTACCCATAGACTTTGGTACGGTGAAAACCAGGCGTAGGTCGGTGAAGTCGCGATAGGTAGTAGCGTACCACTTGTTGCCCTCGTAGAAAGGCTGAACGGTGATATGAAGGGTAGAATCGTTCTTCTTCACCTCCTTAGTCATCTCGTTCTCCAGAGAATCGATGAGTTCATCGCGCTTTTTGTTGTCGAGTTTGTCGTATCCGAGGCTCATCACCTTATCGGTTACATCCTTCTGTTCAACCATGAAGCTGACGAACATATTCTCGTTAGGCAATTCCTCTGCGTAAGATTTAGCAAAGAAACCATTGAGCATATAGTCGTGCTCCACGGTAGAGTGGCTTCTGATAGCCTCGAAACCGCAATGGTGGTTGGTAAATACCAAACCGTTTGGAGAAACGACTACGCCTGAGCAATAGCCCGAGAAGTTAACCACAGCATTCTTCAAGGCGTTCTCGCCGTTGTAGAGCTGGTCGTAAGTCATACTGAAGCCTTCGCGCTGCATCATCTCATACACAGCTTTAGGCAAGTTGTAAATTGTCCACATTCCCTCGTCAGCGTGAGCGGTGTTGATTCCGCAGAACGCCATGATAGAGGCGATAAGGACCGTTGCTTTTTTCTTCATTACTTGTTTTTGTTTTCTATTTTTATTATGATGTTATTTATTCTTTTTCTCATACCATTCTTTCCAAGTCTTTGCCAGCTCTGTCATTCGATATTGCTGGCGTGGATGTCTTGGGGTGTTTGGATATTTCATCTCCAAGGCTCCTTCGGCTAGGGCAGGGGTAATGTACTCCTTTCTAAATCTTGTCCTGTTCTTTAATCCAAACAGGTTCATTATATCGCCGATGGATAGATAATCTTTATTTATACGTATTATGAGTTCTTCTACTTGGGACGAACTTGGGACGAACTTGGGACAAGCTTGGGACAAACTTGGGACATTTTCTTCTCCTTCTTTATTTATGAAGTTGTTTTTCTGTCCACTTCCTGTTTGAGAATTTAAGTTCGGCTGCTCTTTCCAATCATCAGTCGGCCGGATATGCAAATATCTGTTCTTGAGAACCCAACCATCTTTTAGGAGTAAGTTTCTGAAGAAACGAACCAGGTAGATAGGAGAATAATCAATGCCTTTCTGAATGTTGCGATAGTTGGCACGAATCAGGGCATTGCGGAAATACCAGGAATGTTTGGCAAACATTTCGTTGTTCACTTCATATCCTAACGAACGGAGATATTGGATGGTGAAAATTGCCGTGGTTCGGGTGTTTCCCTCTCTGAAAGCGTGGATTTGCCAGATGCCTGAAATGAATTTGGCAATATGCTCAATCTTCTCATCATCCGTCAGACCTTTATATGAGAAGTTCTTCTCCTGCTCAATATCCCAGTCCAATGCTCTTCGCAAGTCTTCCCAATTCAGGTAGTTTACGGAATCTCCTTCGAGCACCCATTCTTTCTTGGAAATATCATACTGGCGGATTTCTCCTGCGTGCTTGAATACCCCCTCGAAAATTCTTCGGTGCAGGGAAACATATCCGTTGGTATTGAAGGCAAAGGTCTTGCTGGCGAGAATCTTCGCGATGTTGGCTGAAACCTTATCTGCCTCTTCCTCGTCTTCATCCTTAGGTGTACGGACCGTCTTGCTCTGATAGTAAGAGTCAATCAGTTTTCTGGTTTCATCCAGAGAGATTTCTCCTTCGATGTTTCGTTTAGCCACATCTATGAGATACGCCGATGGTTGCAGCCCATCTACAGCCTGCAATCCGATAGCCGTCTTCCAGTTCTCGGCGCTTTCCTTCTGCGAAGGTTCTCCTTGTCGAAGATATTCATCGAAGGATGCGAACTCGTTGATATTATCTTTATTCATAGATGTAATGCTTGATATTTAACTTTGCAAAGTTACGACTATTTCCCGAGATTACCAATGATTTAGGGTAAAATATTAAAGAATTGCCCATTTATAGCTTACTTGTGTACCTTAACATTATGTTTCTTGGAAAAAACTTATTTAAAATGATACGATTTTCAGAAATAATAACTACCTTTGCATTCGAGTTGGAGCGGCATGAAAAGACTTGTCGTGATGAAGGCTCAATTTAATATAGAGCGTTTTGATATTATCCAAGGACTGAAATGTGGAAGTTTCAATACTTGTTTGGATAATGGCAATCCAGCTCACGCATAAGGATTATTGTACCCTTTTCTTTAGGGCATAATATATCTCATAGCGTGGGCTATTGTTTCATTGTCAACAAGTAGGTCCTTCCACAACCTCAGTCCTGGCATATAAGCAATAGTTCCCACGCTTTTCCTATTTATTAACCGCTATACTTCTGGGAAACAGTTGGCAAAATAGTTGGTAATAATGTATTTATCTTATAACGAATTTGTCTGCACATTATCTAAGGTTACTAGTGCGACAAGTGTGACTGGTCAGAAATATTATGATATTCATGTCATTGATAATTTGATATGCGGCAAAAGAGGAATCGGAACCTCTTTTCAAATTAAATTGGCAAAACTATATAATGCCTATATAGATTTACCTATTATCAATACAACGACTCTCAAGCCTTATGTTGGTGGTGTGCAATCTCCAGCACTAGCTATATTGGTGGAAGCAAATCTGGTTAAGACTCCTGCGTCGGATGATTTTGTGTTAAATGATAGAGAAAAAGGAGAATTAATAAAGCCTATAGTTGATAACGAAAACTCAACAAAAGGTAAAAGCTAAAGTAACAATAAAAAGTTTTATGTGATAGTTTTACTATGTATTGTCTTGGGACTGTTGATAAAGTTTTCAAGTAAACCGAGTCTTGATGCAATAGGTTGTATGGATGAATTAATTCCCAACAAAGAATATGTCATACAACAGAACACAATAGCTACTTATGATAAGGAAAACAATGCGCTTTTAACACAATATTCTGTGGATCAGAATGATATGGGCGTTACCCAGATGTTACTTGATGGTAGAGCAAAAATGATACCTGCTGGACGTCGGGCAAGATTTATTAAAATTATACGGGGAAATGCTGTTGTTCATATAGAGGGTGAAGCTTTTAATATGATAATTCCAACATCTGTATTAGTTCCCGAATAACTTGCTCTGTAATTAGTTGAGCAAAGTTTTGATAAATTACGTAGAAGAGACAATGAGTGAGGCATGAGCTTCACTCTTTTTTTGAATAGTTCGGAGAGTATTTCTTGTAAGTATCTAATCCATTCATATCCGGTTTAAAGATAATGGTATCAATGAAGTAGAAGTTGCCGTCATCTCCAACCAATACATTATTGGGCACGGCATCGAAGATGTCGTGAATGCCATTGGTGAAATATTCTCCATTGTCTTCTGCGTGGAAACCGATGCGCTCGAACTCAGCCTTGATTTCTTCGGGAGTAGCTTCCCTCGCATTTACAACAAGCTGTTGGCGAAGGACAGCACAAACTTTTCCATCTCGATTCTGTGAGAAACCGATGAAATCGTAGGCGCAATCTGGAAAGTATTGGTTATGGGCAGGAATTCGTTCAAAGAATGGAGTAAGGTTGTCGTCAGAATAACGGAAGTCGTTAAGTTTATAAACGTGTATTCCATCATAGGCCATATAAACCTCGTTCTCTGAACCTCGGTCAGAGAACACACCTAATGATTCCGGATCTTCAATCCAGCAATCATTCTCCTTAGCCCAGTCTTTTAGCCTTGCAATTTGGACTCCCTTGCAAGCCGTTGTTCCCGCAAGCGCTTGAATTGAGCTAAGCACTCCTCCAGCGAAAGCGGATGCTCTCGCCAATAAGCCATTGAAGCCATCTTTTGGGCATTGACTTTCTTGTGATAATCGTTCAGTTGTATCTCCATCCATTTATGTATTATATTGTTAGAATATTACGTTTGCAAAGTTACGACTATTTCTCGAATTTTCCAAGGCTTCGCTTGATTTTCTTCATAATTTGCCTTTTTGCCGGCTGCAATCCTGGAGAGAGAACCTCTTGTTCCAGCATATCCAATGCCATTCTTAACTCTTCGAGGAGTTCGGGATAGTACTTCATCTGCTCGTAGGCGAGCTTCATGCAGTAGCAGCGGATGGCGTAGGGCTGGGAACAGGCGGTAATCTTGGCGATGCAGAAATCGATGAAATCAGAACGGAGTGATTCTTCCTCGAATGGCTGACGGAGAAGGAGTTGGAGCATCAGGCGGCGCTTGGTCTCATTCTTCTCTACGAGAACTCGGTCTATTAAGTCATCGTGCTTGGCATAGAGCCACTCGTTGTTCTGCATGTCGAAATGAGTGAATACCCACAGGGCATTTGTGGATATTCGCTCGTCCTCATCAAATGTTAGTTGATAAAGATGAGCTTTTTTACGGTTATTACCATGGGTAAGAATACAAATCTCATAGATGTCATCCATGCAAAGTTTCTTATTCAGTTTCTTCCTCATGCTTCTATGGCTTATTTGATGATGAAACTCTTCTCTACCTTGTGTTTAACAAATTCTCTAGCTGCGAATAGTGGTACATTTTCCATCCATTTTTGGTCTTGGAAACCTCGCATGGAGAAACGGATACCTTTGAGATGATAGGAGGCAAAATCGTGAGTGATAAATGCTGCTAGTGATTTTGCCTTTACATTCTCCTCAGCCTTTACTTCTATTGGTAAGATTTCGCTGCCGGCTTGTACTATGAAATCAATTTCTTGGGTAGAGCTTGGCTTACTGTAATAATATATGGGTAAGTAAGGAAGAGATTTCAGCTGTTGAAGCACGAAATTCTCAGTAAACGCCCCCTTGTATTCGCTAAACACGTTGTTGCCAATGAGAATCTGGTCAGGTTGTGCCGTTGTGAGTGCTCCCAACAAACCTACATCAAGCACATATAATTTGAAAGCATCCATGTCTGCATAGAATTTTAATGGAGATTTGGCATCTCTTGTTCTTTCTACCTTATGGACGAGTCCTGCGTCAATGAGCCATTGTATTGCAATCTCGAAATCTTTAGCCCTAGCTCCTTTTCTTATTGCACCATAGATGAACTTCTTGTTCTCGCGAGCCAGTTGGGCTGGGATTGATTGCCATACCATTCTTACTCTTTGTGTCTGTTCTTCGGTGTGTTTGCTGATATCTGCCTCGTATGCATTCAAGATGTTTTGTTGAATTTGCCTTACTTGCATTGGGTTGTGATTTTGTGTAAATTCCAATACTGCTTCGGGCATACCTCCAACAAAGTAGTATCGTCGAAGGTATTCTATGAATTTTGGGGCGAGGCTGTTGATAAGTTCCTTATCTCCGCTTTGCAATAAATCCAAAAGTTGTTTCTCTCCATTGGCAAGTAGAAATTCCTCATAAGTCATGGGGTAGAGGTGCATGATGTCAACTTTACCGACAGGGAAGGATTCTCCTTTCATGTTCATGACACCAAGCAATGATCCTGCTACGATGATATGCAATTCTGGCTTGTCTTCACAGAAATATTTCAGCGAGGACAAAACAGGTGGAATCTCTTGTATCTCATCGAGAAATACAAGGGTCTTGCCAGGAGTGATGTCTTGGTGTGCATAAGCAGCAAGGCCGATGGAAAGTCTTTCTGCATTTGCGTCACCTTGAAAAAGTTGAGCAATGCTTTTGTTTTTGTAACAGTTGATGTAAACCATATTCTCAAATTCGTTGTCGCCAAACTCTTTGATGATATAGGTCTTGCCAACTTGTCTTGCTCCATACATGATGAGTGGCTTCCTGTTACTGGATAATTTCCAGTCTTTCAGATGGTTGTATATGAATCTTTTCATGTTTGCTACACTTTTGTGAGGGAATGATATTTGTGTCTGTACATTTTTGTGAGGGAATAATGCCTTATTACCAACACTTTTGTGAGGGAATATTGCTGCAAAGATACTGATTTGTAGCAGTTCCCCAAAGTGGACACAAAAAATGATTATTAATTATTTATATTTTTAAAAGTACACATATCTATCAAATTTCGTTCCTTTTCATTTGCAAAAGTAGACAATCTCATCCATATTTGCAAGTTTTTCTTTATAAAAGTGAACATTATTCTTTATTTTTCTCATTTCCAGCCATTTTCTTCCGTTCTGTGACGAACTTCGGTGTTGCATTAGCCTCTCGCTTCCCAAAAGTGTCCATTCTTGGAAGCTCCCCTTTATAAAACCTCTTCCTGTAATTATTTGGCGTATCATAGCCGATAGCATAACATGGTCTTTTCTCATTGTAATAATCCACGTATGCGTCCAAGGCCTCCTCGAACTCCTTTCTTGAATTACATGTCTCAATCTTGAAGTCTATGAACAATTCCTCTTTTATCCATCCGTTGAGGGATTCGTTCACAGGGTTGTCTGTAGGCTTTCCTGCCCTGGACATAGACCTCACAATCAACGTGTTCTTTATCAGCTCATTATAGGCGAGTGAAGCATACACGCTACCTTGGTC
Organism: Segatella copri; assembly: GCF_026015465.1. Taxonomy (GTDB): domain Bacteria; phylum Bacteroidota; class Bacteroidia; order Bacteroidales; family Bacteroidaceae; genus Prevotella; species Prevotella copri_E. The sequence goes on along the minus strand of NZ_JAPDUQ010000001.1, from coordinate 1,281,041 downwards.
CGTATGAAGAACAGTTGGCTCATCTGTGCCCTTCAACAGGTTGATGACATCATTTAGCCCATCAATGTACTGGTCTCTATGTCCACGTCTCTCAGCCACATGCCACGTTAGGATTTCTTTCGTAAAGACATCGAAATACATGGTCAACTCAAAGAAGAACCAAGAGTATTTGATGACTGTCATGTCAGAGACGATAACTTGTCGAGGTCTGTCTACCGTGTCCCACGTGGAATAAATGAGGTTGGGGTACTTATCCTTTACTTTACGTGGTTTGTAATGTATCTTGTGTCTCGTTTGTGACTGAATACCAAGATATTGGAAGCATTTATAAGAGAAATTGTCGCTGATACTCAACTGTAAATTGATTCTTATGTACGCCGCCACCCACCTGTAGCCATGTGTAGGGTGTTCCGAGTGTATGTCCTCAACCACACCCACCATGAACTCACGATTGATCTCACGGGATGAAGGCTCTCTTCTAAGCCACTTGTAATACCCCGACCGACTTACTCCCATCATCTTGCAGATATCCTTGACAGGATACTCGTGCGATAGCATGTCCACTATTTTGAACTCTTCATTTTTAAACGAACATACTCCGTTTGCCCATCCTCGTTCTGCCTCACCAGATATTTTTTTTTGAGCCGTTCATTCTCAATACGCAAGCGTAGGATTTCTCGCTTATACCCCTCCTTGGTTTTGTCAATGCCCTCAGGAAGTATGTTCACAATCTCAGCATCAGCACGAGCCAACCCCTCTATGCCTGCTTCTTCATATTGCTTCAGCCACTTCTTAAAAGAAGTTTCCGAGACATTGTTTGCCCTGCAGAAATCACTGAGCTTAACTTTGGAGTTTCCCTTGAACTTACGAATCAAGAACTCCTTTTCCAATGGATTTAAATGCTTTGCCATAAAAAGTTTCCTTTCTGGTGAATACTTGACGATAAGATAACCGTGCTTCGGCAAGTTGTGTGCCCTTACGTTCGGGCTACGCCCTCTCTACAGGGCACACAACTCTATCTGCTTGCAAAGGTAATCATTTTCCATCAGTTTTCCACCTTTCTGTGTCTACTTTTTGAGGGGCAGCAATTTCTTTTGAAAAACCACAAAAAACGTCCTTAAAAATGTGTAAAACCACAAAAGGTCATCCTTAAAAGTGTGATATTTTACAACAAGTCGAACTAAAAAGTGCAAAAACAGCTGATATGCAAGTGCGCATACCAGCTGCTTTCTTAGTATGCTCGGCAGACCTGCTGACTGCAGTGAGCAGACCTGCTGACTAGGCTCAGCAGAGCTGATGAGCCTAGTGGCAACTTTCCAGAAGCAGTCTCCTTGAACTCCATATTCTATCTCTTTGAACCTGATCAGACGCCTTCTTTCACTTGCGCAGTCATATTCTTCAGCTTACGGAGCCGTATCCTTCGGTTAACTGAGCCGTATCCTTCAGCTTGCATAGTCATATCCTTCAAAATACTCAGTCGTCTCGTTTCGTTTACTCAGCCGTTTGCTTTAGCTCTTACAGGGCGCCTTGCTGGCTGCTATTATATTCTGGGTATTGCTCGGGACCAGGAACATTGGGTCCTTTTGTCTATTCTTGAACCGCATGCGAAGGTTCTGTATAATATAAACAAAAGAAGTCCGTGGACTTGCAGATTGTCCACGGACTTCTTGGAATATAATCTCAATGATTGGAATCTCTTACTTTCTGAAGTACTTTCCCACCACTGGCAGACTCTTTAATGGGAAATCCTTCTTCACGAGATAAGCGGCGAAGATGAGGATGAGCACCGTGTTGATGAGGCAGGCAATTCCACTGGAGAAGTATCTGTTAGCCTCGGTCATTCCTGCGAAGAGGATGAGGGCGAGAACCACATAAATCATAATCTCCTTCACCGGATAGTTGATAGGATACTTCTTCTGACCTACAAAGTAGGAGAGAAGCATCGCCGTTCCATATCCTGCAAAACCAGCCCAGGCACAGGCGATGTAACCATAGACTGGTACGAAGATAACGTTGATGGCTATCAATACCGCACAGCCGATGCCTGAAAAATAGGCTCCCCAGATGGTCTTGTCGATGAGCTTGTACCAGAAACTGAGGTTGAAATATACTCCCATCATGATTTCGGCAGCCATTACGATAGGCACTACCTTCAATCCATCCCAGTAGTCGCGACCGATGATGTGGCGCAATACGTCCAGATAGCCTACCACTACAAGGAAAGCCAAGAGGGTGAAGATGACGAAATATTTCATCGCCGAAGCGTAAGTCTGTCGGTTGTCCTTATCCTTCGCCTTGCCAAAAACGAATGGCTCGTAAGCATAGCGGAAAGCCTGGGTAATCATCGCCATGATCATCGCAATCTTGCTGGCTGCTCCGTAGATTCCGAGCTGCGCATGAGCATCGCCCTTCTCATAGATGTAAGGGAAGAGAATCTTGTCGGCTGTCTGGTTCAGAATACCGGCAATACCGAGCACGAGGATTGGCCAACTGTAGCCCATCATCTTCCTGACGAGCACCTTACATTCGCTCCAGGAGCATTTCTCGCCCATGAATCCTTCCTTCAGTTCCTTGTAGAAACAGAAGGTGATGGAGGCGGTACAAACCAGGTTGATGTAGAAAGCATAACCCACATCGTGACCATCCATGATGACGTAGTAAACCAGGTTGAGCGCAATGTTCAGACCGATGAAGAGCAACTTGAAGGCTGCAAACTTCAGCGGGCGCTTCTTGTATCTGAGATAAGCGAAAGGAATGCACTGGAAAGCATCAATAGCCACGGTTACGAACATGGTCCATACGTAAGCCGGATGGTCGGCGTAGCCCATCGCTTCGCTCAAAGGCGTGATGAAGAGGAATACCAGGGCGATGAAGAGTAGGGAAGTGAAGCCCACCATGCTCAATACCGTGTGATAAACCTTTTCAGAATTTTCGCCCTCCTTGTTGACAAAGCGGAAGAAGGTGGTCTCCATTCCGTAGGTCAGGATAACGAGGAGTAACGCCGTATAGGCGTACATGTTGGTGATGACACCATAACCACCACTGGCGGCACTGATCTTAGCCGTATAGAGTGGTACAAGCAGATAGTTGAGAAATCTGCCGATGATACTGCTCAAACCATAGATGGCGGTATCCTTTGCTAAACTTTTGAGGTTTGCCATATGTTTAAAAGTAAAAGGGTAAAAAGGTAAAAAGGTAAAAGAAAGCTTGATTCTCTGCCTTTTCGCTTTTTACTTTTGTTTATTGATTATTTTTTTGTTTCAATTTATTGATGATATTTACGAGAGTTCCTATGATTGTCTTAACATCATTGGATATTGATTCGTATTGTTCTGTTGTTATATAATTGCTTTCTTGAAGTAAATCCAGCCAATATTGAGTTTCACTTGCTTCTTTTAGGGAGATGCTAAGTTTGCTTATATAATCTGGTGTACTTTGAGCATAAGTGCTTTCTGCAATGTTTGCTCCAATGCTTGTACCACATCTGTATATTTGTTTAGACATAACGAATTCATGTTTCTCTTCTTTGAGGAAAACATAAAGTTTGATTATTCGTATGGCAAACTTTTTGCTTAACCTTAATTCCGCAACACTATAATTTAACTTTATTTATAAATTCCTGAGCAACAAAAAGTTACCCAGGATTTTGCCATGTCAGATTTTTCACTTATCTTAGTGTTGCAATTAGAAAACAAGCGTAAATCGTAACAAGACATGGCAAAGGTACAAATAAAATCCGAAAAACTCACACCTTTTGGAGGATTTTTTTCAATCATGGAGCAATTTGACTCCATGCTTTCACCTATTATCGACCAGACACTTGGTCAGAGATGCAGCAGTATCATCGGATATCAGTTCAGCGAGATAGTCCGTTCGCTGATGAGCGTTTATTTCTGTGGCGGCTCATGCGTGGAAGATGTAACGTCACAACTGATGCGCCATCTCTCGTATCATCCGACCTTGCGCACATGCAGCTCTGATACCATCCTCAGAGCCATCAAGGAACTGACACAGGAAAACATCTCCTATACTTCCGACCAAGGCAAGACCTATGATTTCAATACTGCAGACAAACTCAACACATTGCTTATAAACGCTTTGGTTTCTACAGGCGAGTTGAAGGAAATTGAGGAATACGATGTTGACTTTGACCATCAGTTCCTTGAAACGGAGAAGTATGATGCAAAACCGACCTACAAGAAGTTCCTCGGCTACAGGCCTGGCGTATATGTTATCGGTGACAAGATAGTCTATATCGAGAACAGCGATGGCAACACGAATGTGCGTTTTCATCAGGCAGACACCCATAAGAGATTCTTCGCTCTTCTGGAATCCCAGAACATCCGTGTAAATCGCTTCAGGGCAGACTGCGGTTCCTGCTCGGAGGAAATCGTCAGTGAGATAGAGAAGCATTGCAAACATTTCTACATCCGTGCCAACCGATGCAGTTCGCTCTACAATGACATCTTTGCTCTGAGAGGATGGAAGACGGAGGAGATTAACGGCATCCAGTTCGAACTCAATTCCATTCTCGTTGAGAAATGGGAAGGCAAGTGCTATCGTCTTGTCATCCAGAGACAAAGACGCAACAGTGGCGACCTTGACCTGTGGGAAGGCGAATACACTTACCGTTGTATTCTGACCAACGATTACAAGTCATCGACAAGGGACATTGTTGAATTCTACAATCTGCGTGGCGGCAAGGAACGTATCTTTGACGACATGAACAACGGATTCGGTTGGAGCAGGCTCCCCAAGTCGTTCATGGCGGAGAATACTGTCTTTCTTCTGTTTACTGCATTGATACACAATTTCTACAAGACCATCATGAGCAGGCTTGACACCAAGGCTTTTGGGCTCAAGAAAACGAGTCGCATAAAGGCTTTTGTCTTCAGATTCATCTCCGTACCTGCCAAGTGGATCATGACAGCAAGGCAATACGTGCTGAATATCTATACTGAGAACCGCGCTTATGCAAAACCCTTCAAAACTGGATTCGGATAAAATCCGTTCCTTATGGTTTTAATCTGCGTATTACCTCAAGTCGCATTGTGGGGGAAGGGGAAGGTGTGCAAAAATCGGACAAAATTCACGCTCATACTATCATGATGCATAGTGTTCAAGCTCTTTACTGCGATTGAGATTGCTTGCGGATTTGAGGCTTAATTCATAAATGACATTATTGCCCATATTTTCATTTTTTAGATGAATATATAATCTAAGTCTTTTTTACCTTTTTACCCTTTTACTTTTTTACCTTTAAAAGAAAAGGTATGCTATAGCGATTGCTGCGATGACTCCTGCCAAATCGGCGAGCAAGCCGCAAGCCACGGCGTGGCGGGTATTCCTGATGCTAACGCTTCCGAAATATACTGCCAATATATAGAAGGTGGTGTCGGTGGAACCCTGGAAGATGCAGCTCAATCTGCCCACAAACGAATCAGGACCATAGTTCTTCATCGCCTCCAGCATCATGCCTCGTGCACCACTTCCCGACAGCGGTTTCATGATGGCGGTAGGCAGGGCGCCTACGAAATCGGCGTTCAAGCCGCATTGTTCTACCGACCACGAAATGCCCTGTATCACCATGTCCATCGCTCCAGAAGCACGGAACACGCCGATGCCCACAAGGATAGCTACGAGATAAGGGATAATCTTCACCGCAGTAGTAAAACCTTCCTTCGCTCCCTCGATAAATGCATCATATACATTCACTTTCTTCCAGAAACCAGCCAGGATGAAGCAGAGGATGATGCCCAGGAGAATCATGTTAGAAGCCAAGGTGGTAACCGTGTTCATCGTATCCTTGTCCATCTGTCCGAATCCCCAGATGATGATGCCTACGAAGGCGCACATTCCCAACAGAGTAGCGAGCAATACCGGCTGCAGGATGTTGATGCGCTGCCAGAGCGAAGTGATGATGATTCCGGCAAGTGTAGCCACGAGCGTAGCCATCAGGATAGGGATGAAGACATCCGTAGGCTGGGCTGCTCCGTAGGAGGCACGGAAGGCGAGGATGGTGGTAGGGATGATGGTGAGTCCTGAGGTGTTCAGAACCAGGAACATAATCATCGGGTTCGTCGCCGTATCCTTCTTCGTGTTGAGCTCCTGCATCTGCTGCATCGCCTTCAATCCTGTAGGTGTTGCCGCATTATCGAGTCCCAGCATATTCGAAGCGATATTCATGAAGATGCTTCCCATCACCGGATGGTTCTTTGGAATATCGGGGAAGAGACGGGTGAAGACCGGGCTGAGTGCTCGTGCCAACACATTCACAACTCCCGCCTTCTCTCCAATCTTCATGATGCCAAGCCAGAGGGCGAGCACGCCCGTCAGTCCGAGAGAAATCTCGAAGGCATTCTTGGAAGAATCGAAGGTGGAATCTACAATCTTCTGGAAGATAGTTGTATCTCCCATTGCCAATCCGATGAGTGCGAAGATGAACGCAATCACGAAAAATGCTATCCAAATGTAATTTAAAACCATATTCTGTTTATGCTTTCTTAATCGTTGTTATTGCTAGTGGAATTCTTTGCGGATTGCTCTTTCAAATCGGAGAGCCACTTCACATAGTTGCTATCCGACATAATAGATTCGCTATTCACGAATTGGGGTATGCTATTCTTTTCTGCCATATCGTTTACTCTTCTGTTTTATTTGTTGCTTTTCCAAGCACGGGTGCAAAAGTACAATAAAAATTTCGCATAGCGTGGTTAAATACAGAAAAATCCCTCAGAGAGGGAGGATTTTGATGAATTTTATCCCTCAATGAGGATTTTTTGCAAAAAACTTTTGTTCTTTCAAACATTATTCGTATATTTGCCGATGATTCTGAGTAAGGATCACGACATAATGGAAAAGGCGCATACTTAGCGCTTTGTTCTTGACTTTCTGAAACTTCGCAAACTTCATGCACTGTCAATGAACATAGCAACGGTAGGTGCTCTCGGGATGTGTTAATTCACATCCCTTTACTGGTATGGCTTATTGCGTCAAAGCGATAGGTCTTATATCCGTATAGGGAAAAGTGTATACATATCGGCGTGGGCTTCGACGTTGCTCGTTCAACAGTGCAGGGCAATGCGAAGGCCTCAGAGAGTGGGACGAGTGACGGGTAAGTTCCCACGCTTTTTTATTTTGCCGAAACCGAAATCTTAACCCGCCAAGTCTCGGGAACACCTGGCAAAATGATAATATACCAATGAAACAGAACGATTTTTACTACTTTTGTTAAGCCGAAATCAAGAAATTTCGCTTATGAACCATTATGGACTTGATAGTTTCAAATAGAACCACTATCTTTGTCCTCGACATTTAATAACTTTAAAATAGAATAGCGTATGAAACATGTAAATGCTTATCCTTTTGTTGGTAAGGATTACGAGAAAGGATTCTTGAATAGTGGCAAGAAAGTGTTGTTGTTAGGACTAAGCCATTATAATGAAGAAAATGCTGGTGCTCCTTGTCACCATACATTTACTCAAGAAATTGTGGACGGTTTTGTAAGTGGTGAAGATGCCTCTTTCTATAGAGGCTATACTAGCCAAACAAAGGCTTTGTTGAACAGGGAAATATCTGTAGATGATAGAGAATGCGTTTGGAATCAACTTGCTTTTTACAATTTTATTCAGTTCAATATAGCAAGACCAGGTGTAAAGGATACTTCTGACGAGTTTAATAGCTCTGTTTCGGCATTCAAGGAAATTCTTGAAGAGTTGAAACCTGATGTTATCATAACTTGGGGTTATGGTCTCTTCAATAGACTTTATCCTCTTGGCGAGAAAGATGGTGAGAAACTGTTTCTGGCTAATGGTGATGAGGTTAATACTCGTTGGTTTAGCACTGGCGGCGAAGATAAGGCTCTTATGATTCGCCAGCGTCATCCTTCTCGTGGATATTCTTGGCGAGAATGGGCTAAGGTTTATCAAGATTTGTTTGACAAATAGAAATGTATGGATACAAAGCATAAACGTTGCCCCTATTGTGGGGAGGAAATCCTTGCCGTGGCAAAAAAATGTAGATATTGCGGTGAATGGCTTGATGCTGACACAGAAAAGTCTATGACTCAAAAAGTAGATAGTATAGAGCCTGAAGAGGCAAGCACCACAATTGATCGTGAGGAGAAAACATCTTTCTGGCGAAAGTCTTGGAAGGTGCTTTCTGCTATACTTGTGGTAATTCTGTTTGTTGGGATAAAAGTAGGACTGAAAGAAGGGGGCAGAGAGCTTGTGAAAGAAGCAGCAAAAGCACAAACTACAAAAGGTGATACTTTATCTGACGAAGCACAAGAAGTATATGCATTTAAAATGCTGAAAGAGGGTGATGACTATTTCTGGTATTTGACGGATGGAGGTGATAATGTGTACGTTTATGACGATGAAACATCATACGAGGATTTTGTCTTTCCTGCAATTGTATCAGGCGAGTTGAAAAGAAGATTGCTTCTGATAATGGAGATGAAGTATCCTAGTAAAACGTTTTGGCATTCTGCAGAGTGTGAACGTCATACCGTTGATGCTTTTAACCAATATGGAAGCTGCGTGATGGAACTTCCGATGAAAGAACGGAAGGAATTGGATGGCGTGGATATAACAGAAGTGATAAACAAAGCATATTACGATTGGAATCCTTTTCAGGTAAGAATCGTAGATAAGGGATATGGCTTCCAAACTTATTGCGTCAGAAAATCTCAAGAATGGGATGGACAAAGGTTCGTAAGATTTTCGCGAGGAGAAAATGATGGGATAAAGATGGAAATAAATAGTACTAATGTTTTTCTATAAAATAAGGAAAATTATGAAACATATTATTTTACTTATAGTAGCTTTGCTATGTATGGTTGGTAGCAATGCTCAAACGAGAAAGCCTCAAATGAGAAAAATGGGGCAAACGTCTCAAACGGTTAAGGGTAAGACCACTTCTATTGGTAAGAACAATAGAGGTGCAAGAAATAAAAAGTCGGTGGATTCAAATACTCTGTTTTGGCAAAGACTTATTGAGAATGCTGCAAAAGAATCAGAACGCGAACGATATGAAATGACCGACAGAGGACGAGTCTTGAAAAATGTGAAGGAAAAATTTAGTGCATGGAATGAGATAAGAGAATTCGAGAAGACTACAGCTTACGAACAACGTTTACAGCAATCTTCAAAGTTTGTGTTTGACTCCATTTGCTATGACGCAATTAAGGATAGAATGGGGAAAAATTGGAGCTTGGATTTGGAAAAGTATAATGCCGACAAAGAATATTTTCCTATTACATGTAATTTTAATGAAATAAGAGCTACCATATATGTATCTGTGCCTATAGCGGAAGCTCCACAATTTCAAGAGGATTTTAATGAGCATGGGGGATTTCAGACTGCAGAGCCACTACGTCGTTTTGGCAAGTTCGTTTATGTTCAGAATATGATTTGTCCGACCTCGATACTCGTAAATCGAAAGCCTTATTGGATTTGGCGTGGAGGCAATAGAGAAGGTTATTATGGTGAAATAAATGATGATTTCTTCATAGATGCAGATACAGCAAAGGTAACGTATAAAGATGCCAAGCCTTTGGTCGTAAAATTTAATGATTTGGGGATAAAAAACAAGTATCTTACAAATTATGTCTATGTCTTAAAAAAAAGAGGAACATGTCAAGTCGATTATGATGCCTATAGATGGCAATTCGGAATTGGTTGATACAGATAAAATTTACGAACAAGTAGAAGAAATGCCTTCATTCCCTGGTGGCTCTAATGCCTTATTATCCTTCATTGCGGCTAATCTCAAATATCCTGTAGTTTCACAAGAAAATGGAATCCAAGGTAGGGTGATAGTAAAATTTGTTGTCGATAAAGATGGAAGAATTACAGATGTTGAGATTACAAGAAGTGTTGATCCTACTTTGGATAAAGAGGCTATGCGAATAGTCAAGGCTATGCCTAAATGGAAACCAGGGAAGCTTAAGGGAAACTGTGTTAGGGTGAAATATACTATCCCGATAGTCTTTGGGCTTTCATAAAATATTCGAGTTTATAACTCTCGATTTACTTAGGGATAAATGGCAATCTTGGAGGGGAAATATCCAAGATTGCCATTAGCCTTTTCCTTATAAATTATCATATAGAATCTTTATCCAACAAGAAATCAAATACGTCCATAAATACGATGCCGTCATCGTTTTGGTATTTCTTGATGAGGTCGCCTGTTATCACATACTTCATAAAACTATCGTCTATACGTAGCAAAGAGGCAAGTTCTTGTTTCGTCTTCTCCTTGTCTGGCAAACTGAGAGCCGACTGGATGTAGCAGCGTTTGTAGCCTTGGTTGCAAACAAAGTCAACTTCAAGCATCCGTCTCACTTTGGTTCCTTTTTCGTCCACGCCGTTGATTTCTACGTTGCCAATGTCCACACTATATCCACGGTAGCGAAGTTCATTATAGATGGCATTCTCCATCAGATGGGTTTTCTCTTGTTGGCGAAAGCCGAGAAGTGCATTGCGAATGCCTAAGTCAGAAAAATAATATTTCAATGGCGTTCCGATATACTTACGACCTTTTACGTCATAGCGATTGCATGGCTCAAGCAAGAACGCATCTGCAAGATATTCGATGTATTTCTTGATGGTTGCAGAGCTTATAGAGACATTCTTTACAGATTGGAAAGTGTTGGCAAGTCGTTGCGGATTGGTAAGTCCGCCAATTCCCGATGCGAGAATCTTGAATAAATCGTTGAGTTCTGCATCGTTCTTTATCTTGTTTCTGTTGATGACATCTATCATGTAAGTCTCAGTCAAGAGGCTGTTCAGAAGTCTCACTTTTTCTTCTTCTGTCTTTTGTAGAACAACAGGCGGAAGACCACCATAAAGCAAATATTCGTTCCAACCATCCTGCTTGTCGCCATCATATACGGTCATAAATTCAGCAAAGCTGAGTGGTGAAACGTGTATTTGGTATCCTCGTCCACGAAATTCGGTTATTATATCCTTGGATAGGAAGCGTGCATTGCTTCCCGTCACATAAACATCAGCATTGGGAATATGCAATAATCCATTTAGTACATCTTCAAACTCGTCAAGCATCTGTACCTCATCAAGCAGAATGTAATAAGGTTGGTCGTCAGCAATCTTCTCTTTTACATACTTATAAAACTTGTCAGGATTGCGAAACTCCTTGAATGCATAGTCATCGAATGCCATTTCTATGATGTGGTCGGGCATGACTCCATCGTCTTCAAGGAAACGCTTGAAGAGACGAAACAGCAGAAAGGATTTTCCGCAACGGCGCATACCGGTAATGATTTTTACCAGTCCATTATGGCGTGAACTAACCAACTCTTGTAGATATTTGTCTCTATTTACAATCATAACAGGAAAGATTTTTGCGGATTTCCGCATTTTTCTTTTGCAAAAATAATACTTTTATTAATTCTATGTAGAATTTTTGCGGATTTCCGCAGTTTTCTTTTGCAGAATTAACGATTACGGCTTGATATTTTAAGTTCGTTAACTTATAATGGTAAATACAGAATCATAAAACTATCGTCTATACGTAGCAAAGGTAGATATTTGTCTCTATCGGACTGAAAATCACAAAATTCCTATTGTTTTAAGGCGTTTTATCACAAAATTCCATGCTTTTCTCTCTTCGCTATCACATTATTCCCTATTCGTTATACTTTTTTAATCTCTCTTTTTATCCGATTTCAGAAAAAAGATGTACTTTTGCCGCTCAATTCATGAAAGACAGAAATTTGGTTATACAAAAACATTATTAAGGAAGCAAAGGACTTCTGTTATATTTTATAGTATGGACAAGAATGAGAGAATATATAACGAGCAAGAGATGCCCGCAGAAACGAAAAAGAATCATTCCGCTGATGCGGATAGAGTAAAGGAAGTATATAAGGTGACGATAGCGGGAAGCATCATCAATGTGGTGCTGCTTGTACTGAAGTTTGCTGCAGGTATTCTCGGACATTCGGCAGCCATGATAGCGGATGCCATCCACTCGCTTACCGATTTTGCCACCGATGTGGTGGTACTGGTATTCGTAAAACTGGGCAATAAGCCGAAGGATAAGGACCATGATTATGGGCATGGCAAATACGAGACGCTTGCCACAGCCATCATCGGTATTTCGCTCTTCGTGGTGGGTGTGATGATCTGTTATTCTGGCGTAACCAAGACTTATCGTGCCATCTGCGGCGAGACATTGCAACAGCCGGGCGTTGTAGCCTTGATTGCTGCCATCGTAAGTATCGTGATGAAGGAGTGGGCTTATCAGTTTACGGTTAAAGCCGGAAAGAAATATCATTCCGAGGCTGTAGTGGCGAATGCCTGGCATCATCGCAGCGATGCTTTATCGAGTATCGGAACGATGTTCGGTATTGGTGGCGCCATTATCCTGGGAGAAAAATGGGCGGTGCTCGATCCGCTGGCTGCCATCATCGTGAGTGCCTTCATCATCAAGGCAGCCTGGGGACTGGTGATGCAGTCTGTGAAAGAACTGACGGATGCCAGTCTTCCGGAAACTGAGGAAGATGAAATCCTGAAGATTGCAAATGAAGAGCAGGGAGTGGGAGAGATTCATAACCTGCGTACCCGTCGCATCGGAAACAAGATTGCGATAGAAATGCATGTCCGCATGCCGGGTTCTCTTTCGCTTTATGAGGCGCATGAGCATGCTACTCATATAGAAACAAAACTGAAGCAGCACTTCGGCGCAGATACCCATGTGGGAATCCATCTCGAACCGATAAAAGTGAACGGAAAATATCAGAAACCGGAATAACTGAAATAAAAGAAAATAGCCGGAATAAAAGGAAACGAGCCTTGACGGAAGGAAGAAACCTCCATCAAGGCTCGTTTTTTTATTTGATATCCGAATCGTGTTTCGGATATTTATCATCTTTTGGGATGATTATTATCTGATTATATTATCGGCCGAGATTTACGCTGGCTCCTGCCATAATCCACAAACCTGGCTGCTTAACAGCTGTGAGGTCGTAGTAGCGGTGGCAAGTGATGTTGTCGGCTTTCACGAAGATATTGTATTTCTTCTCGTCCCACATCAGTTTGCAATCTACCTTGGTATATGGATGATAGCCATTCATTCTCTGCTGCCATCTTACGCTCCACGAAGCTGAAAGCTTGTTCCAAATCTGATGATCCAGACCGAATACAGCCTTGTGCTTGAGATACTCCAATGCATAGAGTGATTTCAGAATGTTTGTCTCGGTCTTATGATCCTGATAGATGTAAGCATAACCCAACTTGATGCGGGTGATGAAACTGTTTGGTACCAATTCTCTCATGTAGATAGTAGCATCTACGTTGTAGCCCATGTTGTTGAGCTTTCCGATGTTCATCACGTGATACTTGCTGTCTTTCTGCTCGGTCACGGATGTCTGAACCCAGTCAATCATGTTGGTGCCGTGTGCGTAGAATCCGCTAACGGTTGCTGCAAAACCAGTCTGGCGATATTGCGTTCCCACCTTGAAGGTTGAGTTCTTCTCCGGGTTCAGGGTGAGGTCGCCCTGTTGCACCGCATTACTAATGTATAAGTCGGTGTAGGTAGGCATTCTCAAAGCCTTGTTCCAGGAAGCGTAGAACTTCCAGTTGTCGTTAGGACGATAACTCATATCCACACCAGGATAGAAACGGAAGTCGTTGTCAAGACCTGTATTCTTGTTAGCCAAGACACCAGCCGACAAGGTGAAACCGCCGAAGATGAAGTTGTGCTCCAGCATGATGTTGGTATTGGTGCGCTCGCCCTTTCGGGTATATTGACGGTCAGAACCTGAGATATCCTTATAGTCTTTCTCTGCGAGTTCCTCGCCCAATGCAGTAGAGTAGATGCACTCCTTGCTGATGTCGAAACCCACAGCGGTCTTACCCAATGCCCAAGCCACGTTGGCATTCAGTCCACCACCATAAACATCTAGGTCGTGATAGTTCTCGCCTGCTGCAGCTCCAGCCTTTCCACGAATCAGCTGATAGTGATCCTTGAATTTGTTATAATAGAATTGTGGAGCAATCTCCCAGGTCTTCTCCTGGTTGTGCAGACTCAGGTTGAGCGAAGCCAGACCATGGTCAGTCTTCTCATATTGGTTGTTATATTTAGCGCTGTAGAAAGTGTTGGCACCGTAGCTCTGGGTAGCAATACCCACCTGGGCGATGATGTCGAAACGCTGGTCGTAAGAGAAGGAGAGATTGCCGTAGCCCTGTCCCTTCTCGAAGTCGCTGTTCTCCGTGCCGCCATCCGAGCGCTTGTAGCCTCCGCTTACGGAATAAGCCTGGGTCCACTTGCCCGTTTCAAAAGCTGTTTGAATGCGTCCCTGTGCTCCGAAGCTTCCAAAGCTTCCGCCTTCTACACTTGCAGATACCCCCTCACTCTTAGCCTTCTTGGTTACGATGTTGATGGCACCATTGAAGGCTGAAGTTCCGAATACGCGCGATGCTGCCCCCTCGAGCACTTCGATGTGGTCGATGTCGGCAAGAGCTACAGGAAAATCAGAAGCATTGTGACCAGTCTGAGGATTGGAAATGTTGACGCCATTCAAGAGAATGGTAATCTGGTCAAAGGTTCCACCATTGATGGAGATATCCGTCTGAACACCAAAGCCACCACGCTGACGGACATCCACGCCGGTAGCTAATTTCAATACATCGTTGATAGTCTGCGCAGCCGCACGATGAATATCGTCGCGGGTAATGACAGACACAATCTTAGGTGACTGCTCTACAGTCATCGGCGCACGAGATCCGGTAACGCTCACCGCATCCAGCTCGTAAGCCTTTCCGCCCTTGTAGAGGGTAGAATCAACCTTGGCTCCCTCTGTGCTTACGCCTGCTGCCTTAGCATGGCTCAGGGTAGCAACGCTGAGTGCACCAACAAGTACCTCTCTTCCCAAAACTGCGAAGAGTGAGTAGTTCTTGTTAGAGAATCGGTTGAACTTCAAGCTGTTGCGCTTGTTGAAAATTGTTTTGTACATTAAATTAAATGTTTATAAATGAATAATAAATCGAAGCCTTCCGCCTTCCCGGCTTTCGGCATTCGGGGTGCAAAGGTACTGCCTTTTGGGCAACTGACAAAATAAAATGTGAATTATTTTTTCAACTGCCGATACAAAGTTAATGTAAATCAAGGTCGGTTTCCTACCTCACAAATCGTATTCAATTCAGCCTTCTTGTGGCATAAAAAAGTATTAATTAGGCATAATCCTCAATAGGGTGATGCGATTTTCTTAAAGAAACATTCGCTTTTTCAGATTATTCTTGTATCTTTGCAGTTGATATGGGCAGCATTCAGCAATCAGAATACTGCTGTCGCAATTTTATGGTAATTAGAAATTAAAAAGAAAGGAACAGATAAGATGGAAAAGATCAACGTAAAAGAACTGAATGACAACGTCTTCGAGACTATTGGTAAGGAGTGGATGCTGGTATGTGCCGGCAACAAGGATCATTTCAATATGATGACCGCCTCTTGGGGCTGTTTGGGATGGCTTTGGAACAAGCCGGTGGCTGTGGTCTTTATCCGTCCGGAGCGTTTCACCCACGGCATCATCGAGGAGAATGAATTCATGACTCTCTCTTTCCTCGGCAACAGCGAGGAGGCTCGGAAGATTTATAACTTCTGCGGCTCTAAGAGCGGACGCGATTTGGATAAGGTGAAGGAAACAGGACTGATTCCTGTAGAAACTGATAACGGCAGCATCGCCTTCGAGCAGTCACGACTCACCCTGGAATGCCGCAAACTTTATAAGGACAGTATGACCGCCGAGAAGTTCCTCGACAAGGACCTGCTCCAGTGGTATGGTGCCAAGGGTGGATTCCACGATGTTTATGTTGTGGAGATTACCAATGCTTATAAAAAATAAGAATTAAAATATGGCTCAAGAACAAACAGCAATTCGTGAACGCCAGAAAACCAGGTTCAAGGAGCCGGGGCGTTACGTGGTAATGATGTTCAACGACGACTTCACGCCGATGGACTTCGTGGTAGAAATCCTCGAATCTATCTTCTTCAAGTCGCAGGCTGAGGCTGAAGCAATCATGCTCAAGGTTCATCACGAAGAGAAAGCCGTGGTGGGCACCTACAGCTATGACATCGCCAAGAGTAAAGTGGAGAAAGCGATGGAGAAAGCCCGTACGCAGAAGTTTCCGCTTAAACTCACTTATATGCCGGAATAGGCGTTGATTTCGGGGAAATATCCCCAATATATGCTAAGAAAAAGAAAGGAAAGAATAGAATGGATAGTATGGGATTAACCCGATATATGAGTGTTCTGATGGACGATGCCATGAAGCAAGCCCGGTTCTTCGATCACGAGTTCGTGATGCCTGAGCACATGCTGCTGGCGTTGCTCAGGCAGTATGCATTCTGTCAGGCGCTGCAGGAAGAAGGCGTAGACAGCCTCAAGATGCACGAAGACTTGGTGGGATGGCTCGCCAAGCAGGAGCGTGTGCCTGAAACCATCAAATATCTGCCAGAGCCGTCATCGCTCTTCAAAACCATGTTTGGAACGGCGTGCGCCCTGGCTGCTGCTGCCGACAGGCAACTGGTGAATGTACCCCATTTTGTGCAGGCGATGTTTGGCTTGCAGAATTCAGAAGCCGCCTTCCTGCTGTGCAAGAATGTGGGCGACCGGCAGGGCGAGTTCCTGGCGAGCGTTGACAGTTATTATCCTATTGGAGAAGATACTGGAGAGGCTGGCATGGGCATGGGAGCAGACTTTGATGATGACGATTATGCCAACGAGTATGACGACGACGAGGAAGAAGGCAGAAGACAGGTTGTACAGGATTGGCATCAGCTGGTTACCTGTATTTCTGACAAGGTAGAAGAGCACAATCCGCTCATCGGAAGAGAACAGGAACTGGACAGAACCATCCAGGTGCTCTGCCGTGCCGAGAAGAACAATCCGCTCCACATCGGAGAAGCCGGAGTCGGCAAGACAGCTCTGGTCTATGGTCTCGCCAAACTCATCAACGAAAACCAGGTCCCTGAACGCCTCAAGGGGGCTCGCATCTACGGCATGGATATGGGACAGATGCTTGCCGGTGCCCAATATCGTGGCGACTTCGAGAAACGCATCAAGATGGTGATGGAGGGAGCCGTGAAGGAAGGCAATACCATTATCTACATCGATGAGATTCATAATATGATAGGTGCCGGTCGTGGCTCAGATGGCGGACCTGATGCATCCAATATGCTGAAGCAATATCTGGAGGCAGGTGATATCCGTTTCATCGGTTCTACCACCTACGAGGAATATAACCGTTACATGGCTCAGAGCAAGGGCATCGTGCGCCGGTTCCAGCAGATTGACATCAAGGAACCTACCGAGGAGGAGGCTATCAAAATATTGGAGGGCTTGCAGTATAAATACAATAAGTTCCACAATGTAACCTATCGCAAGGACGCCCTGGAATATGCCGTTCGTGCCAGCGCCAAATATATCAGCAACCGTTGTCTGCCAGACAAGGCCATCGACCTGATGGATGAGGCGGGTGCTTATCTGGAGGTGCATCCGGTAGAATCTCGCCAGCGCTCTTATGTTACCAAGTCTATCATCCAGCAGATTCTGATTAAAGTCTGCAAGATTGATGCGGCTGCGATGAAAGATGAGAATAACGATGCTCTGGCTACGCTCCGCCAGCGCATACTCGACAAGATTTACGGTCAGGACAAGGCTGTAGACAAGGTGGTTGAGGCTGTGATGATGGCAAAGGCGGGATTGACAGATGATGACAAACCATTGGCTTCGCTCCTCTTCGTGGGACCTACCGGAGTAGGAAAAACCGAGGTGGCACGACAGTTGGCCAAGGAACTCGGCATCGAACTGGTACGCTTCGATATGAGTGAATATACCGAGAAGCATACCGTGGCAAAACTCATCGGTTCGCCAGCCGGATACGTGGGTTATGAGGATGGAGGACTTCTGACCGATGCCATCCGCAAGACGCCAAACTGTGTACTCCTGCTCGACGAGATAGAGAAGGCGCATAGCGATATCTACAACATCCTGCTCCAGGTAATGGACTATGCCCGTCTGACTGATAACAAGGGCCAGAAGGCTGATTTCCGTAACGTGATTCTCATCATGACCTCAAATGCCGGAGCGCAATATGCTTCACGGGCTAGCGTAGGTTTCAATGGAAACGTAAGTCGTGGCGATGCGATGCTGGCACAGGTGAAGAAGACTTTCAAGCCTGAGTTTATCAACCGACTTTCCGACATGGTGGTGTTCAACGATATGGATAAGCACATGGCAGAGCTGATTCTTGCCAAGAAACTTCGTCAACTCGATGCGAAACTGGCAGCAAAGGGAGTTACCGTAACGTTAACCGATGCTGCGCGTGAACAGTTGCTGAAATGGGGTTTTACCAAGGAATATGGTGCCCGCGAGATGGACCGTGTCATCGGTAACCGCCTGAAACCGATCCTGATGAAGGCGCTGCTCTTCGGCAAACTCAAGAAGGGTGGCAAGGCGCATGTCGACTTTGACGGAAAGGAACTGGTGATTAATTATTAGAATGAAAGTCTAGTCAAGAATATTCTTGATAAAAGATAAGCGTATGATATTACAGATAGATGATACTGCGGACGAGATTTACTTTCCCGATCCGCATTATGGCGATGAGGATGGATGCTTTGCGATTGGTGGCGATTTGAGTATCGACCGCCTGTTGCTGGCTTATAGCAATGGCATCTTTCCCTGGTATAGTTTCCGTGACCAGCCTAAAATACTCTGGTTCTGTCCGATGAAGCGTTTCGTCATCTTCCCTGATGAAATCCACATCAGTCATTCCATGCGTACCCTGATGAGAAAGAACCGGTACAGCGTAGGAATCAACGAAGATTTCGATGGTGTGATACGGGGATGCAGCAAGACCAACGGACGGTATTGGGAAGATGGCGCATGGCTGGGCGAGAACATCATCCAGGCATTTACTGCCCTCCATAAGCAGGGCTTTGCGGCGAGCGTAGAGGTATGGGATAATGAAACCGATGAACTGGTGGGGGGACTTTATGGTGTCACCATCGGCAAGGTTTTTATAGGAGAAAGCATGTTCTCCAGGGTTCCGTCAGCTTCTAAGATTGCCCTCATCTTCCTTGCCAGATACTTGCAGGAGCACGGTGGCAAGATGATAGATTGTCAGTTGGAGACTCCTCATCTCAAATCGATGGGTGGCAGATATATTTCTTACGAGGAATATATGAAGATTATGAACGAAGAATAAGGAGGGTGTGTCATAAGTCTGTGACGCACCCCTTTTTATTTTTTGCCTTTTCACAGATACGAAATCTTTAAAAAACATTTTTATTTACAACAAAGCCCAAACTTTCACAAGCTCGGGCTTTGCCTTTCCGCAAAAGATTTGTATCTTTGCAGAAAACTTCTTTAAGTATGGCAAAGATACAAATAAAATCTGAAACTCGGCACGAATTGAGCTTTTTTCCTAACTCTTTCGATGATTATGTGCCAAAAGACAGCAAAGTTCGTATGGTGGATCGTATTGTTCGCAGTATGGACATCAACCCTCTCATGGATACCTATGATGGGATTGGTGCTCCTCCTTACAGTCCGAAGATGCTTCTAAGTTTAGTTGTTTTTGCCTATATCAATGGCGTTTATTCCTGTCGTGGCATAGCGGACGCACTTAAATACGATGTTCGCTATATGTGGATTTGTGGAGGTAAGCAATTATCTTTCGCAACAATCAACCGCTTTAGATCCAATCATATGATTAAATGCATCGACTTTTATTTTGATGCAGTCGTCTCCATATTGGTTGAAAAGGGCGTGATTAGTCTGGAGGAACAATATGTTGATGGCACTAAGATAGAGTCGAAAGCAAACAAGTACACGTTTGTATGGAAGAAGACTGTGGAAAAGAACAGGGCTAAGCTCTTGGAAAAGACCTCTGCTGCATTGGCTCAGATAAAAGAACAAATTCGCCTGAATGGCGGGAGTGACATTAAGGAAGAAGACAGCGAGCCAGCCACTTCCGCCAAGGATGTAGAGAGAAGTGCACGTTTGTGTGAGAGGCAAGCTAAGAACCTTCCTAAGGCAAAGCTTACAGGAAGAGAGAAGCAAAAGCTAAATACTCAGATAGATCACTTGTTCAAAGCCTCGGACAAACTGTGCGAGTATGAAAAATCACTGGATATACTGGGCGAGAGAAACAGTTACTCCAAGACTGATCCCGATGCGACCTTCATGCGCCTCAAGGAAGATGCCATGAACAATGGGCAGACAAAGCCTGCCTATAACCTTCAAATTGCGACAGAGAATCAATATTGGACGAATTTCGCCCTTTATCCCAATCCAACAGACACCCTGACCTTCAAGCCTTTTTTGGATAAGTACAAGAAAAGATATGGAAAGCAATCCAAGAGCGTCACCGCAGACTCAGGGTATGGCTCGGAGGAGAACTACGAGTACCTAGAGATGGAAGAAATGATGGGTTATGTAAAGTACAACTGGTTTCACAAGGAACAGCATAAGCCTTTCAAGGAGGATGCCTTCAACCAAGCGAACTTCTACTACAACAGGGATGATGACTATTATGTCTGCCCCATGGGACAACACATGGAACCTTGTGGACAACGGCAAACGAAAAGTGACTCCGGCTATGTGTCTGTCATTACATTATATAGAGCACAACGATGTGATGGATGTCCGCTTGGAAGTCTCTGCAAGAAATCCAAAGGCAACAGAACCATATATGTCAACCATAAACTGAATGCATATAAAAAGGAAGCCTTCCTGCTACTAACGTCTGAAGAGGGCTTGAAACACAGAAGCCAGCGACCGATAGAGCCGGAAGCTGTATTTGGGCAGATGAAGGCAGATATGCATTATAAGCGATTCAGGCATTTTGGAATGGACAAGGTTTACATGGATCTAGGATTGTTCGGAATGGGATTCAATTTGAAGAAATATTTGGGTATAAAACGATAAAACTCAATTTTGGTTGTTTTATCGTCAGGGATAACTATGCCCTTTTGTGGGCTTTGGGGCTGTTTTGTTATCGATAAAACAAGAAAAGTAAAGTTTCTATACAATATAATAAGATTCCCTTTGTGAAGAAAGACTACGATTCAACTAGAATATATAGAAACACACACAAAAAAAGGGTGCGTCACAGACTTATGACACACCCTCTCTTTTGAATAAAAAATAAAGGCTAGGTTCCCAGAATCGTGAACCTAGCCTTTGTTATTATCTGGCTTTTTGCTTTTTATTAGAATATCGGTGTGCCGATGCAGCCGTTTGGTGCCTGAATATGCAGCATCGCACAAACGGTAGCGGCAATATCTGTCATATAGTGAGGCTGGGCACTCTCGCCATGCTGGATGCCCCAACCCATAAACAGGCAAGGAATATGGATATCGTATGGATTCCATGCTCCGTGGGTAGTTCCCTTGCTGCTGTAATAATCGTAGTGACCTGGTTTCAGTACAATCTGAACACCTCCGCTGCGCTCACGGTTATAACCGTTAATGGCGCGGAACTTCAGCTCTTCAGGGATGCTCTCGATAGAGGTCTTCTCCATGTCGAAGGCATAGTGCACATCCTTGTCTTTCTTCAATCTATCTACCACTGCCTGCTTGATGGCTGCGTAATCCAAACCGAGTTCTTCGATGATATCTGTGTTGAAGAATACCTGATAGTTCATAATGGTCTTTACTAGGTCCTTGTTGGTGTTGAACTTTGTCTTCAGATTCTTGTTCAATTCATCTACCAGTCCCTTCTTGTTCCAGATGCCAGCAGGGATTCGTTGATCCTGCAGGAAGGTAGCGTTGTTCACGCCTCCATGGTCGGCGGTGAGGAAGGTGAGATAGTTTCCCTTGCCCACGGTCTGGTCGAGATAAGCGAAGAAATCTGCCAATGCCTTATCTAATCTGAGATAGCAATCTTCTGTTTCGATGGCGTTCACGCCCACCTGATGTCCGATGTAGTCGGTGCTGGAGCAGCTGATGGTCAGCAGGTCAGTATCTGTGTTTCTACCCAGGTTCTCGCCCTCGATGGCAGCCTTGGCAATATCGAAAGTCAGATTGCAGCCGAATGGGGTGTTGCGGAGAATCTTATAACCATGCTTTTTATATAAGGTAGGCAGATCGAGTGGCAATACTGCCTTTTCGCCTTCAACAATTCCATTCTCGTAGTTGGTGTCATCGCTGGTGCTCTCCTTGTAGGAATCGATAGGGTAGAGCGTCTCCCATTTCTGTGAAAGATACTTGTTTGGGAGTTTCTGCTTGTTGAACTTGTTCACCCACTCAGGCAACTTATCCATATAGAAAGTACTGGTGATGAACTTGCCCGACTTGTCATCAAACCAGAAAGCGCCATTGGCGTGATGGCCTGCAGGGAGGATGGATGCTCTGTCTTTCAAGGCTACACCAATCACCTTAGAGCGGTTGTTGGTAGCCAGACGGAGTTCATCGCCGATGGTGGTTACCCACAGATTGCGAGGCGACATCTTGCCAGCCTTGCTGTCAGAACCTACAGGGTTGACGGTATCGTCGGCAGTACAATTCACTACCTTTCCATCCTTCACGAAGTTATTTCCTGCAATTCCGTGGATGGAAGGAACGGAACCGGTCCAGATAGAAGAGTGGCCGATGGCTGTAACCGAAGGGATGTAAGGAATCTTGCAGTTTTCTACGCAGAATCCTTCTCCGAGCATTCTCTT
Source organism: Segatella copri (assembly GCF_026015465.1). Taxonomy (GTDB): domain Bacteria; phylum Bacteroidota; class Bacteroidia; order Bacteroidales; family Bacteroidaceae; genus Prevotella; species Prevotella copri_E. The sequence goes on along the minus strand of NZ_JAPDUQ010000001.1, from coordinate 1,258,347 downwards.
GAATCCGCCTTCGCCGTAGCGGGCGTAGTAGCGATAGAGATAATCCCATCGCATCTGGTCGATAACGATGCCTACAACGAGCTTAGGACGTTGAGGCTGAGCCTGTGCAATGCCGCAGAAGCAGCAGAGCACGAAGATGAGTTTGATAATCTTATTCATAGTCAAAATGTCTTTTTTATACATAACCATTCAGTATTGTATATTAAAATTCGGTTGCAAAGATACAACTTATTTTGGTATTTAACGATAAAAAAGACGATTTTTACCCAAACTTCTCATGGCGTTCAATACAGCCAGTACCGTAACACCTACATCGGCAAAGACTGCCATCCACATGGTGCCGAGACCAATGGTGGCGAGAATCAGTACGGCAATCTTTACTCCGATGGCAAATATCACGTTCTCGTGAGCGATATGAATGGTTCTTCTGGCTATCTTTACGGCAAGGGCAATCTTTCTAGGATCATCATCCATCAGTACTACATCGGCAGCTTCGATGGCTGCATCGCTACCCAATCCACCCATGGCAATGCCCACATCGGCACGCTTCAATACAGGAGCATCGTTGATGCCATCGCCTACATAAGCGAGCGTCTTGCCTGCTGGTTTTGTCTTCAGCAGTTGTTCTACATGCGAAACCTTGTCGGTTGGCAGCAGTTCTGCGCGGCACTCGTCCAGTCCCAGTTTGTGGGCTACATCTTCTCCCACTTCTCTGCGGTCGCCCGTCAGCATTACCGTTTTCTCTACTCCAAGTTCTTTCAGCTCTCTGATGGCATGGGCGCTTCCTCCCTTAAGGGTGTCGTTGATCACAATATGTCCCGCATACTTGCCATCAATGGCGACGTGGATGATGGTTCCCACCTGGTTGCAGTCGTGCCATTGGGCACCGATGCATTCCATCATCTTCTTGTTGCCCACGCAAACCACCTTGCCGTTCACTTTTGCACGGATACCCTGTCCTGCAATCTCCTCTACATCGGTCACCTCGCAGCCATCCGTTGCTTCTTGCGGGAAGGCAGTACGCAGGGCTGCGCCGATAGGGTGGGTAGTGAAATGCTCGGCATGAGCTGCCAGATGCAGCAGGATTTTCTCCTTGTCAGAATATTCGCCAATATGTACATTATCTGCATCGTGGGATGAATGATCTGGGCAGGAACTGTCAGCATGAACAGCTGCTACGGCAAACTCTCCGTGGGTCAGAGTTCCGGTTTTGTCGAACACAACGGTTCCCACCTTGGCTAAAGCATCCATATAGTTGCTGCCCTTGATGAGAATACCGTTCCGGGATGCTCCGCCGATGCCGCCAAAGAAGGTGAGGGGCACGCTGATGACCAGGGCGCAAGGACAGGAAACTACCAGGAATATCAAGGCGCGGTTGAGCCATAATGGGAAGTTCTCGCCAAAGGTTCCTTCACCTACGATTCCTGTTGCTGCCAGGAATGGAGGAATAACCGCCAGGGCAATGGCTGCGAAAACAACGATAGGAGTATAGACTCGGGCGAAACGGGTGATGAAAGCCTCGCTCTTCGACTTGTTCTTGTCTGCACTCTCTACCAGCGCAATAATCTTGGATACGGTACTCTCGCCAAAACTCTTGGTGGTGCGTACACGAACTACTCCTGAAAGGTTGATGCAACCGGACATGATAGTATCGCCTTCATTCAAATCCCGTGGCATACTCTCACCTGTCAGGGCAATGGTATTCAAGGCTGAGCTTCCCTCAACAACAATACCATCCAATGGAACTTTCTCTCCCGGACGGATTACGATAGTTTCTCCAATTCTTACATCTTCAGGCGAAACGGCCTCTACCTTTCCGTTTCTTTCAACATTCGCCACGTCTGGTCGGATATTCATCAGATGCGAAATACTGTCACGGCTCTTTCCTTCCGCATATCCTTCGAAGAGTTCGCCCACCTGAAAGAAGAGCATCACAAAGACTGCCTCCGGGAATTCTGTATCTGATCCTGGGAAGAATCCGATGCAAAGTGCTCCGATGGTTGCAATAGCCATCAGAAAGTTTTCGTTAAACATATCGCCCTTGGCAATACCTTCTGCAGTTTCGCCCAGCGTCTCATGTCCTATCAATAAATAAGGAATGAGATAGACGAGGAGTAACTGCCAGGTAGCCAGACTGTATTCCTTTTCGATGAAAACAGCGATAATCAGGAGGATGATGGTTGCTCCAATCAGAAAGAGTTTGGATTTCAAACTGCCTTCTTCATGGTGATGGTGGTGGCAACCGCACCCCTGGTGCTCATGTTCTTCTGTGCCGCATGAGCAATCATGATTGTGCTCATGATGATGTTCGTGAGAAAGTTTCATTTCTTCCATAATTTTACAATACTTTTAGTTCTATATAACCAGGAACATTCAGTTCCTTTTTCTATTTCGGTTGCAAAATTACGAAAAGGTTTCTGCAACTTGGTTGCAAAAGCTCCAGTTGCCCTCTTTTTCTTGCCGGATAAGTTCTGTGCAAAAAGAAAAACAGCGGCCCACGATTGCTCGTAAGTCGCTGTAATAGAAGCGTGGACCAGCTAGGGCTTGAACCTAGGACCTCCAGATTATGAGTCTGTTGCTCTAACCAACTGAGCTACAAGTCCATTGAATTTTTATCAAATTCGAGTGCAAAGATACTAGATTTTGGGCAAATAACCAAATAAAATCTTAAAAATTTTCTTAGAATCAGAAAAATAGCGTATCTTTGCACCAAATTATGTGCGCACACGTGCGTATGTACTTATTAATCGTACAAAAAAGAATTTCTATTCAGAAATGGACATAGACAAAAATAGAAGAATCGGTCTTACCGATGAACAAGTTAAACAGAGTAGGGAACAGCATGGCAAGAACGTGCTCACCCCTCCTCAACGTACTTCATTATGGAAACTGTATTTGGATAAATATCGCGACCCGATTATCCAGATACTTCTTGTGGCGGCTTTCGTATCCCTCATCCTTGCTTTTATCGAAAAGAATTTCATGGAGACCATCGGTATCTTCGTGGCTGTTTTTCTTGCTACTACCGTAGGTTTCTATTTTGAGCGCGATGCTGCCAAGAAGTTTAATCTGCTCACGGCGCTCAGCGAAGAACAGCCGGTTAAGGTGCGCCGCAATGGTAAGGTGATGGAGATTCCGCGCCACGATGTGGTGGTGGGAGATGTTGTGCTCGTGGAAGTGGGCGACGAGGTGCCTGCCGATGGAGAACTCATCGTCTGCAACGACCTGCAGATTAATGAATCTGCCCTTACGGGCGAACCTGTTGCCGAGAAATCTCTGGAAGGCGGTGGCGATGGAGCCTATCCTCGCAACGTCATCCTCCGTTCTACCATGGTGATGAATGGCAGGGGCGAGTTCGTGGTTACTGCCGTGGGCGATGCTACCGAGATTGGTAAGGTGGCGAAGAAATCTACTGAGCAGACTTCGGTGGAGACACCGCTTCACATGCAGCTCGATAAGTTGGCGAAGATGATTTCCAAGGTGGGCTCCGTAGTATCTGTGGCAGCCTTCTTCATCTTCCTGATTCACGATATCCTCACCAACCCGGCATGGGGCGGCAAGGATTATTTCTATATGGCAGAAATTGTGCTGAAATACTTCATGATGGCTGTTACCCTGATTGTGATGGCGGTGCCGGAGGGATTGCCGATGGCGATTACCCTTTCTCTGGCACTCAACATGCGAAGAATGCTGAAGTCGAACAATCTGGTGCGCAAGCTTCATGCCTGCGAAACCATGGGCGCCGTTACCGTGATCTGTACCGATAAAACCGGTACGCTTACCCAGAACAAGATGCAGGTGAGCGCCCTGGAACTCAAGCAGGGCGATGAGGTGCAGCTCGATACTGCCATCGCCCTCAACTCTACAGCCGAGTTGAATGACGGCAAACCTATCGGAAACCCTACCGAGTCGGCTCTCCTGCTCTGGCTCGATGCCCAGGGCAAGGATTATGAAGAACTCCGCAAGCAGGTGAACGTGCTCAAGCAGTTGCCTTTCTCTACCGAGAGAAAGATGATGGCAACCTTGGCAGAAGTTGATGGCGAGACCTATCTCTTCGTGAAGGGTGCGCCTGAAATCGTGATGAAGAAATGCATCATCGAAGATAGAATGCTGAGACAGTCAGCCGAAGAACTCGATGAGTGGCAGCATAAGGCAATGAGAACCCTGGCGTTCGCCTATAAGAAGATAGAAGCTTCTATCATGAGAACTTCCAGAACCTCTACTGCCGAAGTGGTAGCACTTCTCGATGCCAACGACCTTCAGTTGCAGGCCATTGCAGCCATTGCCGATCCTATCCGTCCGGATGTTCCTGCCGCCGTGCAGGAGTGCCGCCATGCGGGTATCGAGGTGAAGGTGGTTACGGGTGATACGGCTGCCACCGCCTTGGAGATAGGTAAGCAGATAGGTGTCTTCGAAGATGAACCTGAGAATATCGGAGCAGATGGCTCTCTGACCTCGCTCGACCAGCAGATGATTACGGGCGAACAGTGGGAGGCACTTTCTGACGAAGAGGCTTACGAACGGGCGAAGGATATCCGTGTGATGAGCCGTGCCCGTCCTACCGATAAGCAGCGACTGGTGGCGATGCTCCAGAAGCGTGGCGAGGTGGTTGCCGTAACAGGTGATGGTACCAACGATGCTCCGGCGCTTCACTATGCTCACGTGGGCTTGTCGCTGGGTTCGGGAACTTCCGTGGCTAAGGAGGCTTCGGATATGACCCTGCTCGATGATTCCTTCAAGTCTATCGCCAACGCCGTGATGTGGGGACGCTCGCTCTATCGCAACCTGCAGCGTTTCCTCTTCTTCCAGTTGGTAGTAAACGTGGCAGCCCTCCTGCTGGTGCTTGGCGGATCTGTTATCGGAACTGAAATGCCGTTGACGGTAACCCAGATTCTCTGGGTGAACCTTATCATGGATACCTTTGCAGCCCTGGCACTCGCCTCATTGCCTCCATCTCACGAGGTGATGAAGGATAAGCCACGCAAGGCATCCGATTTCATTATCAACAAGAGCATCGGTTTCGGCATTCTGTTCTGCGGCATCGTCTTCTTCCTCGTTATGTTTGCCCTGCTGGTTTACTGCGAGCGCAGAGGCAAGGGTGGAGTAGATGTGCATGAACTGACCATGTTCTTCACCACCTTCGTGATGATCCAGTTCTGGAACCTCTTCAATGCCAAGGCACTGATGAGTCATCACACCGCCTTCCGCCATTTCCTGAAGGATAAGGGAATGATTCTGGTGCTTGTACTGGTATTGGTGGGTCAGTGGATTATCGTAACCTTTGGTGGCGAAATGTTCCGCACCACACCATTGTCGCTCCACGAGTGGCTGCTCATCATCGGCTCAACCTCCGTTGTACTTTGGGCGGGCGAGCTGTGGAGAACTTTTAAGAGAATGATAGCAAAGAGAAGATAATCCATCAGAGTTCTTCTTCTGATATGAATGTTAAAGTCAGTCCTTATGAATACAATACATTATAACGATACCATGCAGTTGCAGTCTTGTGTGGCAACGATTGGTTTCTTCGATGGAGTGCATCGGGGACATCAGTTCCTGATTCATCATCTCGTAGAGACGGCACGAATGGATGGCTTGCAATCCACCGTCATCACCTTCGATGCGCATCCCCGCAAGGTATTGCAGGCGGATTACCAGCCAGAGATGCTGAGTACGCTTGATTCCAAGCTGCTGCTGCTTTCGAAGACGGAAGTGGATAATGCTGTGGTGCTGCATTTCGACAAGGTGATGGCTGCGATGTCGGCAAGGGAGTTTATGCAGCAGGTGCTCCATGACCATCTCAACGTAAGGAAACTCTTCATCGGCTACGATCATCGCTTCGGTCATAACCGCGAGGAGACTTTCGAAGATTACGTGCGCTACGGCAAGGAGATGGGCATCGAGGTAATCAGGAACGAAGCCTTCCAGATAGATGGCATCAACATCTCTTCTTCCGTCATCCGCTCTTTCCTGAAAGAGGGAGAAGTGGAGATGGCAGCCCGGTGCCTCGGTTTCCCTTACACCCTCATCGGAAAGGTGGTGAATGGATTCCATGAAGGCAGAAAACTCGGTTTCCCTACAGCCAATCTCGACATCTCTCACTTCGGACAGCTGATTCCTGCCCCTGGCGTCTATGCCGTAAGGGTAAGACTGGAGAATACGGTGGTATGGAAACGGGGAATGATGAATGTGGGCAATCGCCCAACCTTCAATGGCAGACTACTGACGCTAGAGACGCACATCTTCAATTTCGACGGGGATATTTATGACCAGCTCTTGCTCGTAAGCTTCGTGAAGCGAATAAGGGGCGAACAGAAGTTTGACAGTCCCGAGGAGTTGGCGGCGCAGCTGAAAGAGGATGAGCAGACCGTGCTGGATCTCTTTGAAAAGGAAGCGGAATGATTGCAAGAATGCGATTAACTATAAACGATTAATTATAAACAGTAAAAGCAATGGCAAAGATTAATTTAAAGAGAGGTTTGACGGATATCGTCCTCTACATGATTATATTTATAGTAGTACAGATTATCGTGATGTATGCTGGCGCAGGAATCTGGGCGGGCATTAAGGGCGAAGGTTACCAGGCAACGCTCCTGGCTGTCAGTTCGGGCAGCAATCCTATCCTGATGGCGCTTACCTCAGCGTTCAGCAACGTTATCACCCTCGTCATCTTCCTGAAGACGAAGTGGACACCGCTGACCCGCGATTATCTGCTTTCCAAGCCTTGGACAACGCTTCTCTGGGTGGCATTGTTCACTCTGGGAACCATCATTCCTCTGGAGTTCATATATGAGCAGATAGGCATCGAGATGGACGAGAATACCGAGCAGATATTCGCATCGCTCATGAAGGAGCCTTGGGGCTATGTGGCTATTGGCGTTCTGGCGCCTTTTGCTGAGGAGGTTGTGTTCCGTGGAGCCGTTCTCCGCACCCTGCTGGGTCTTATGAGCAAGAAGAACCATTGGGTAGCCATCATGATTTCGGCTGCCATCTTCGGTCTGGCTCACGCCAACGTAGCGCAGTTTGTCAATGCCCTCCTGCTGGGCTTACTCCTGGGTTGGATGTATTATCGCACCAAGAGTCTTGTTCCGGGCATCCTGCTCCACTGGGTGAATAATACGATGGCGTATGTCCTGTCTAATATCATGCCGCAGAGCGATGGCAAACTCATCGACCTCTTCCATGGCGATGAGAAAACCATGTATTATGCCGTAGGCTTCTCTCTCTGCATCATGATTCCAAGTTTTATACAGATGATTATCAGATTAAAGAAAGCAAAGGCTTAACACAAAAAAGGCTGCTCCCTCATCCATTTCGACATGGAGGAGTTGGATGAAGGCTTGAAGAGGATACAACACCATAGCTATCAGTTGAAGGAATCGAAGTTCAACTTGAAACCCCTTGTAAAGTAAAAATATTAGGCTTCAAATGCTGTTAGGATGGCATTTGAAGCCTATTAAAATTCTTACTTTAGGAGGTCTTGAGTAGATATTCTTTATTTGTATAGATTGCCTAATGCATAGAGGGGAATGACATCTACTTGGCGCACAGCATCGTCTGCATCCTTGTCGATATATTCAAATCTGCCAAAGTTTTCCAAGGAAGTGCGTATGGCATGATGTAGATTTTTCTTGCGCATGAAAAGCCACAAACTCTGCATGCTTCCTCTTGTGGAAGCCTTGACTTCTACTGGGAGAATTTTTCCCTCTATAGCCTCGATATAGTCAATCTCAGCGTTAGCACCTCGATTTAAGTTCTGCCAGTAGTACATTTCTGACTTTTGGAAGCAGTCATGGCCCTTCATCAGTTCCAAACCAGCAAACATTTCGGAGGCTGCTCCCTTATTCACGAAATCAACATCTGATGATAACAGGATGTCGGCAGCAGGTGTGCCGAGCATCGTTTGCATCAAACCTAAATCAAGAAAGAGATACTTCGTGTAGCTATTGTTTTCTTCTGCACCCAACGGAAGGCCATTGCCATCGGTGTGGGTAACGGGCTTGATTAGACCAGCCAACGTTAGTAGGTGCAAGGCATCCTTTATGACAGAAGAATGTAGCTCGTTATCCACCTGTCTGAAGACAAACTTGCTTCCAGCCTGCAAGGCTACAGAACGTAACACCTTTCTTAGCAGGGTTGGGGAGATACGTGACTTGTATTTAGAGAAATCATCTTGATAGGTGTCAAGAATGTCGTTATGTACATGAGCACACTCCAGATAGCTGTTTGTCTCTATCCACTCCGTTACTGCCGCAGGCATACCTCCAACCAGGTAAAATGTCTTCAGTTGATTCACCAGCTTATTATGAACTGCCTCTGGAATGGGGGCTCCTGGTGTGGCTTTTCGCTTATAATCTATAGTTAAATCCAACCCTTGCGCCAAAAGAAATTCATCGAAAGAGAATGGGTACATATACAAAGAGCGTATTCTGCCCACTCCAAATGAAGGGAGTTCCTCTAAGGTGAATTCCAAGAGAGAGCCTGCCGCTATGACATGCAACTCAGGATAATCTTCCTTGAAGTAACGAAGCGACATAATGCCTTCTTGGCTTACTTGGATTTCATCAATAAAGAGCAAGGTTTTGCCTGCTACTATTGGGATGCCAGTTGATGCGCTGATGTCTTCACAGGTACGTTTCACGTCTATATCTTTTGTGAAGAGCTGACGGATAGAAGGTTGGCGTTCTAAATTTACTTCAACAAAGTATTTGAAACACTTGGCAAAATGTCTGACGGCAGATGATTTGCCCACTTGTCTTGCACCCCTTATTAAGAGAGGCTTGCGGCGTGGGGAGTCTTTCCATTCCAATAATTTTTGATCTATATTTCTTCTGTAATACGTCATGTTGTGCTAATTTATTGATTTACAGTGCAAAGATACATATTTTATCCAAAAGTCAAGGCTAAAAACAGTTAATTTTATCCAAAAGTCAAGGCAATAGAGGGCTGTTTTTATCCAAAAGTCAGGGCTAAAGACATTCCGATGTAGCAGTTCCCCAAAGTGGACACAAAAAATGATTATTAATTATTTATATTTTTAAAAGTACACATATCTATCAAATTTCGTTCCTTTTCATTTGCAAAAGTAGACAATCTCATCCATATTTGCAAGTTTTTCTTTATAAAAGTGAACATTATTCTTTATTTTTCTCATTTCCAGCCATTTTCTTCCGTTCTGTGACGAACTTCGGTGTTGCATTAGCCTCTCGCTTCCCAAAAGTGTCCATTCTTGGAAGCTCCCCTTTATAAAACCTCTTCCTGTAATTATTTGGCGTATCATAGCCGATAGCATAACATGGTCTTTTCTCATTGTAATAATCCACGTATGCGTCCAAGGCCTCCTCGAACTCCTTTCTTGAATTACATGTCTCAATCTTGAAGTCTATGAACAATTCCTCTTTTATCCATCCGTTGAGGGATTCGTTCACAGGGTTGTCTGTAGGCTTTCCTGCCCTGGACATAGACCTCACAATCAACGTGTCCTTTATCAGCTCATTATAGGCGAGTGAAGCATACACGCTACCTTGGTCCGTATGAAGAACAGTTGGCTCATCTGTGCCCTTCAACAGGTTGATGACATCATTTAGCCCATCAATGTACTGGTCTCTATGTCCACGTCTCTCAGCCACATGCCACGTTAGGATTTCTTTCGTAAAGACATCGAAATACATGGTCAACTCAAAGAAGAACCAAGAGTATTTGATGACTGTCATGTCAGAGACGATAACTTGTCGAGGTCTGTCTACCGTGTCCCACGTGGAATAAATGAGGTTGGGGTACTTATCCTTTACTTTACGTGGTTTGTAATGTATCTTGTGTCTCGTTTGTGACTGAATACCAAGATATTGGAAGCATTTATAAGAGAAATTGTCGCTGATACTCAACTGTAAATTGATTCTTATGTACGCCGCCACCCACCTGTAGCCATGTGTAGGGTGTTCCGAGTGTATGTCCTCAACCACACCCACCATGAACTCACGATTGATCTCACGGGATGAAGGCTCTCTTCTAAGCCACTTGTAATACCCCGACCGACTTACTCCCATCATCTTGCAGATATCCTTGACAGGATACTCGTGCGATAGCATGTCCACTATTTTGAACTCTTCATTTTTAAACGAACATACTCCGTTTGCCCATCCTCGTTCTGCCTCACCAGATATTTTTTTTTGAGCCGTTCATTCTCAATACGCAAGCGTAGGATTTCTCGCTTATACCCCTCCTTGGTTTTGTCAATGCCCTCAGGAAGTATGTTCCCAATCTCAGCATCAGCACGAGCCAACCCCTCTATGCCTGCTTCTTCATATTGCTTCAGCCACTTCTTAAAAGAAGTTTCCGAGACATTGTTTGCCCTGCAGAAATCACTGAGCTTAACTTTGGAGTTTCCCTTGAACTTACGAATCAAGAACTCCTTTTCCAATGGATTTAAATGCTTTGCCATAAAAAGTTTCCTTTCTGGTGAATACTTGACGATAAGATAACCGTGCTTCGGCAAGTTGTGTGCCCTTACGTTCGGGCTACGCCCTCTCTACAGGGCACACAACTCTATCTGCTTGCAAAGGTAATCATTTTCCATCAGTTTTCCACCTTTCTGTGTCTACTTTTTGAGGGGCAGCACCGAACATAAGAAAACTGCTGCTTTTTTTTTTGCATATTCTTTGGTCGTCTCATAGAAAAGAAGTACCTTTGGGGTGTTTTTTTAAAAAAGGACAATAAATACAATGAAGATAATAGAAAGCAGTATCATAGGAAAGAAGAGCCCTGAGGCTTGTGAGGATGGAATGGTAGTTACCGATGATTTCATCGCAGTGATTGATGGCAGTACGAGCAAGACGCCGAAGCATCTCAATCCTGATATGAAGAACGGAAGATACGCCATGATGCTTATCTCGGAATACATCCAGGAGGAACTGAAAGCGGATGTCTCGGTAGATGATTTCTGCCAGGGCGTAACGGCGTATATATATAATAAGGTGTATGAAAAGCTTGGGGTAGAAGAGCGGTTGAAGAAGCATCCCGAAGAGCGGCTTACCGCCTCGGCTATCCTTTATAGCCGGACAAGGAATGAAGTATGGATGGTGGGCGATTGCCAGGCAATCATCGATGGAAAACTCTATGAGAACGGCAAGCCTTATGAGGAGAAGATTGCCCGTAAGAGGGTAGAGTTGATAGAGCAGGGCCTTTCGCCTGCTGAGGCTAGAAAGCAGATAGAGCCATTATTGATCGAGGCGATGCTTTCCGGGCAGAACCAGACCTATACGGTTATCGATGGATTTCCTATCTATCGGGAGGGAGTGAAGGTTGTCTCTGTTTCAGATTCCTGTTCTGTTCAAGATCCTGTTTCCTGCTCAGGTTCCGCTTCTGCATCAGATATAATTCCATCTTCTTCCTCCGAGATAGTATTGGCGAGCGATGGCTATCCGTTCCTGAAGCCAACCTTGGCAGCGAGCGAGGCGGCATTGGCAGAGCAGATTGCCAACGACCCTCAGAACATCCGTTCCTTTATCGCCACCAAGGGCATCGTAGAGGGCAATAAGAGCTTTGATGATAGAACTTATATTCGATTTGTTTATTGCCAGTAAATAAAAAACCGCAGATTTATTTATTGGCAATAAACAAAAATGGCTGATTCCGCCAGAAAAAAAATAACATGGACAAATTGAATTTGTCCGGTTTGTTTGCCTGAAGGCTTGTAACATACTAATAATCAGTAGATTATAAGCGTTCAGACAATTTGTCCGGACAAATTCAATTTGTCCGTGTTATTTTTTTAGCATGAAATGACAAGTAATGGCAAGGATTTCTATCCGGCAAGCGATGTATTCCCAAGAAGAAAACGATGACTTCTGCACCGAGAAACGGTGAGTTCTGGAGGAGAAAACTATGAGTTAGGAATAGTTAACATTGAAATTTTTCGATGAAACCTTTGCGTATATGCATTTTTCTTCGTAACTTCGCAGCGGAATATAAAGAAGGAAAACTATGGAAGAGATTAGAAAATATCCGGTGGGCATACAAACCTTCTCTGAGATACGAGAAGAAAACTATGTGTATGTGGATAAAACTAAGTATATTGTGGATTTCGTAAGAAATGGATCCAAATATCTGTTTCTGAGTCGCCCAAGACGATTCGGAAAGTCTCTTTTTGTCTCTACGCTTCAGGCTTATTTTGAAGGAAGGAAGAATCTGTTTAATGGGCTTGCCCTTGGGGATTATGAGAAGGAATGGGTAAAGTATCCAGTTTTTCATTTTGATATGAGTACGGCAAAGCACATGAATCCTGCTGACTTAATCAATGAATTGGAAGGTAAGCTAAGCCAGCTGGAACAAATCTATGGTACGGAAGATTGGGCTATTAAGACTAATCAGCGTTTGGAATGTCTGGTAAAACGTGCTTATAAGCAGACGGGACAGAAGGTAGTCATTCTCATTGATGAGTATGATGCTCCATTGCTGGATGTCGTGCATGAGAAGGAAAATCTGGTAGAACTCCGTTTGATCATGAAGAACTTCTATAGCCCTATAAAATACTTGGACCCTTGGTTGCGTTTCGTTTTTATTACTGGTATTACCAAGTTCTCTCAATTAAGTATCTTTAGTGAAATCAACAACCTGGATAATATCAGCATGTTCGACCAGTATTCTGCTATCTGCGGTATCAGTAAGGCGGAACTTCTGAATGATATGAAGCCCGATGTGGAGTTGTTGGCAAAGCATTTAGGCAGAACCTTTGAAGAGACAATAGGTGAACTGACGTCATATTATGATGGCTATCATTTCAGTGATCATTCTGAAGATATATTCAATCCTTTCAGTCTTGTGAAGGCCTTGAAGAACAAAAAGGTTTCGGCTTATTGGTTCAGTTCCGGTACGCCAAGTTATCTCATCAAGACTTTGCAGAAGTATCATGTGGGAGTAATGGATATAGAGCAGAAAAGTGTAGGGGTTGATGACTTTGATGTTTCGCCAGAGCAGATGACTTCAGCGCTTCCTTTGCTCTACCAGAGTGGTTATCTTACCATCAAGAAGTATAATCCGCTATTGCAATGCTATCAGCTGGACTATCCTAACAGGGAAGTGCGCATAGGAATGTTGAAATCGCTGGCGCCAAACTATCTGTCTCCAATTCAATTGGATAATAATAGTTTTATCTTTGCCTTTTTGGAACAGCTCTATGGCAACAACATAGATGGCGCCCTTCAGAAGATGCAAGCTTATCTTGCTAGTATCTCCAACCGTCTGTCTAATAAAAACGAGAAAGATTTTCAAACGGTGTTCTATCTCATCTTCAACCTCTTGGGTGCTTATATCCTGGTGGAAGAAGATAGTGCAATAGGTAGGGCTGATGCCGTTCTGCACATGCCTGATACCGTGTATGTAATAGAGTTGAAATATGATAAATCGGCAGATGAGGCTTTGAGGCAGATAGACGATAAGGGATATCTGATACCTTATTCGACAGATGGAAAGCGATTGGTTAAAGTGGGAATTAATTATGATAGCCAAAAGCGAACTATAGGGGATTGGAAGATAGAAGAAACATAAAAATATACAAGATTTTGAAAGAAAGCCTCGGCTACTAAGATGTAGTCGGGGCTTTTTGAAATTTTAGTTATATAATAATACGTATGGCAAAAAGAAATTACTTATATAAAATATATCATTCAAAGTTGGAGCTTGAGGCAAAAAATCATAAGAATTGTTGTAAGTTTCATTTTATTTTGTTACTTTTGTGCCAAATTATAAATATAGTGATGATGAAAAAAGTAAATTTAATATTTTGGTTATTGGTTGTCTTTGTGTCATGTTCCAATAATAATCCTAGATTAGTAAAATTGGAACAGATAGATAGTTTGATGGGGAGTAATCCGCAAATAGCATATGATAGTATATGTCGTTTTGAGAAGGAAAATTTACCTAGTCAAGAGCTGTGTGTGGTTATGAAATTTCGTTTGTTGAAGGCTAAGGTACAGAACAAACTTTATCTCAAAATGCCATCTGATTCTACCTTTCAGAAGGTAGTTTCCTACTATGATAGCAAAGGAACTGCAAATGAGAAAATGGAGGCGCATTATTTGTTGGGTTGCATATATCGAGACCAGAAAGATGCTCCACGTGCTATAGCTACTTTCTTGGTTGCTACCGAGTTTGCTGATACGTTAAACAAAAAATGTAACTTTAATGTATTGTCATGTATTTATGGACAAATGGGCGAAATCTATGTTGACCAAAATTTGCTAGAAGAATCTTTGATAGCGTATACTAAATCTAGTTCGTATGCCTTAAGAGACCATGATGTTTATAATTATATTAGAGGTAAAGAACTATCTGTTCCAATTTTTTACCTCAGTTCGGGATAAGAAATAGTGCCTAAAAAAGTTGGTAATCTCCGATATTTTTTGTATCTTTGTAGTTGAAATCCAATTAGTTACAAACATAAAAAGATATCATTATGGAGATTACCAAGGACAAAGTTACAGAATTATTTTGTATTATTGATGAATTTTACAAAGTTTTTGATGCTGAAAATGCAGGAAAATTGCTTTTGGGTGAAGATGGAGTAAAGCGCAGACGACGTAAAGCCTCTTTATCTGATAGTGAAATCATGACGATTTTGCTGTATTTCCATTTCGGCTCGTTCCGAAACTTCAAGCATTATTACCTATTCTTTATTAGAGGAACTTTGAAGTCATATTTTCCAAATGCGGTGTCTTATAACCGTTTTGTAGAACTTGAAAGTCGCGTATTCTTCCCTCTCATGTTCTTCCTGAATCTCCGTGCTTTTGGCAGATGTACAGGTATAACCTTTGTTGATTCAACCATGATACCAATATGCCACAATCTCAGGCGTTATGCCAACAAAGTGTTCAAAGGCATTGCCACAGACGGAAAGGGAACAATGGGATGGTGTCATGGGTTCAAGCTACATCTGGCTTGTAATGATAGAGGTGAGATAATTGCTTTTGTTCTCACTGGTGCAAACGTCAGCGACAAAGATCCAGCGGTATTCGATGTGTTGGCTAAACGTCTGTATGGCAAGCTGTTTGCTGACAAAGGCTATATCTCGCAAAAACTCTTCGATTCGCTTTTTGAGGAAGGCATCCAGTTGGTAACAGGACTGAGAGTGAACATGAAGAACAAACTAATGCCGTTCTATGACAAGATGATGCTACGCAAAAGATACATCATTGAAACGATTAATGACCTGTTGAAAAATACGGCTCAGATAGTACATTCACGTCACAGGTCTGTTGCGAATTTCATCATAAATATTATTTCTGCATTAGGGGCATACTGTTTCTTTGACAACAAGCCCAAGGCACTTACTGGATACGTTATCGAAGATACGAAACAGCTTAGTCTTTTCTAACATTGCATATTTTACAGGAGGATTTTGTCTCAGCAACCATCCAAGATATATAGATGGTTGCCAAGCCTCTGTATCCCTTATATAAAAACATTATAAAGCCTTTAGATAGAGTTCGTTATCCCGAACTGAGGTAATTTTTTACATGATGGGCGATACTACGAAAGCAATATCTTTAACAAAGCAATGTGTTGAATTGTATGAAAAAAACAGAATGCATTCTGCTGCAGTTCGTGCTTTGCCAACATTAATCGGAATATTTTTGAAAAATCATCAATATGATTTAGTGAGAAAAAAACTAATGGAGTTTAGAACGATGTCTGGATTATTTAATAAGGATGGTGAACTTATTCAAGACAGGCAACATTGCTATGATTTGTTTGGGAGATACTATTTGGGAATAGAAAAGTTGGATTCTGCTGAATTTTATTTTCGCAAACTTCGTAATGCAGGTTTTATGTATGAAGCCTATCGAGGGTTATTGGCTGTGTTTAAAGAAAAAAATAATGTAGATTCTATTATAAAATATGCAAGATTGAGTGAGCAAGGAATGGATACTATTCTTGCAAACATGAAAACAGATGCGGTAAAACAGGCAGCTTCTTTGTATAATTATTCAAAAATGCAAAGGGAAATTACTCATAGTGAACAGAAAGTGAAAATGGCAAAAATGGAATTAATAATAGGTTTCATAATATTATTATGTGCTGTTGTGCTGTTATCTGTTTGGTATAAGGAAAAGCAAACGAAAAAAGAAAAAGAACTAGAGAAACTCAATGTTGCTTATGTTGGAGTTATGCAAGATTGTGTTCAATTAAAAAATGATATAGATGTGATTAGAAAAAATAAAGACATAGCAATAAAGAACAAAATATGTCGAATAAATGAATTGGAAAAGCAATTAAAGGAGAATCAAGATAAATACGCAAGCCTCGATATTTTGAAAAAGTTTAAAGTGTGGCAAAGTTGTGATATTGTAGTCAGGTTTAAAAATATGGCTAAGCCAAGACTGTCTAGACAAGAGGCCAAAGAAAATGATTGGAGCTTGTTAGAGGCAATGTTTGGACAGTGTTTGCCTATGCAGTTTAGAAATGTTATGGGAGATGCCTCTTTAGGAAAACAAGAACAACGCATTTGTATTTTGGTTTGTGCAGGATTCTCAAATACAGAAATTTCTGTCATTTTAGATACGTCAAATCAGCGTGTTACAAATGCAAAAGCGAGTGCTAATTTTAAAATGTTTGGAGAGCACAATGCTGGTAATCTGATGCATAATCTTCAATATTGCTCTTGATGTGTATCTTATGTTTAATATTTGTTTATGTCGTTGTATATTAGGACAATACGAAGCTTCTTATTGCTATGATGTGTAAAAAAGTGTACTGATTTAGCTCTGAAATTTTGGCGCTTCTAATTTAAGATTATAATTTTGCAATCGAATATAAACAAAATGTTATATGAAGAAATTTGGAGTATTATTATGTGTAATGCTATGTGTTCCTATGTTTGCTTTTACAGCAAATAATGAAGAGCAGATTATGCTGACTGTTCAGTATGAACGGCCAGACAAAGGACATGGTGGTTTACATCGAACATCTGTTCGTCATCTTTACCTAGACCAAAATGACCATATTTTCTCCTTGGTATTATTTGCCAAAGATAGAGCTCTATATGGAGTCTCTCTCTTTTAATAATTGCTTAAATGCAAAAATATCAATAGACAGATTTGGAAATATTAAAAATTGTCCTTCGATGGCTAAGTCATGGGGGAAGTTTGGTGTTTATACACTCTCAGAAGTAGCTAATAATAAGGAATTTCAAAAAATATGGTTTATTAAGAAGGATGATATAGATAAATGTAAAGAATGTGAATTGCGGTATATGTGCCAAGATTGTCGGGCATACATAAAAGATAAAGAAAATATCTACTCTGCACCGACGAAATGCAATTATGTTCTTTAATAAGAAACTTAAATGAATGTTGGGTATGAAAATAATACAATCTTTTTGGACAAAACCTCTTTTTGCAGATGAACAAAATATCTATCAAAATAGATACAATGGAGGATGGATAAACTATCGTTATTGTCTTCTTTCTATGGCTTATAGTTGTTTGACGATTTCTAAGGTTTATCCAGAACTAGAAATCTATACAGATGATTATGGCCTCCAACTATTGGGGGAAGAACTATGCTTGCCATATAAGGTCTTTCATGCAGACCTTAATGCTATAGATTTGGATCCTGCATTATGGGCTTATGCAAAAATGTTTACTTATTCCTTACAACAGGAATCTTTTCTTCATGTAGATAATGATATATTTATTTGGGGCGTGTTTCCTGATGAGATAATTAAAGCAAGAGTAGCTTGTCAGAATATAGAGCAAATTGTACCTAATTCAACTGATGATTATATACGTGCTTTGGGTTATATGCATAAAAAGTTCAAAAGCATTCCTCGCATTTTTCGTGAAGGCGAGAATACTCATGCTGCCAATATGGGCATCTTTGGAGGAAATGATTTACAATTTATTCATCATTACTCTTTAGAGGCAATGAATAATGTGCATTCAATGTATGAGGATATTCTTTGTTCAGGAAAAAATAAGGGAAGATTTAATGTCATCCTTGAACAGCTGTTTCTTACTAAATATGCACAAGAGCAGAACAAAGCAATCTGTTATTTGTTAAAAGAGTCAAAGACTACGGATATAACAAAGTTCTTGTCTATAGAAGCAGCACAATATGAAGGAAAGTTTATGCATAGTTTAGGGGCGTTAAAAAAGTCTCCTTATATTTGTGAGCAGATAGAATATAGAATGAAAAGTGATTTTCCTGAATACTATAATAGCATTATAGACTATTTGAAGTCAAGAGGATTATCTTACCCAGAGAATGAACAGTCAATGTCTAAATATGATGATTTTAATGATATATACAGCCAAATTAAATCCATAAAAGGGCGCGATGATATATTATGTGATGTTTCCGTAAAACTGAAATCGAAGTACTCTCTAGAGAGGATAGATGATAGTATTTATTTGCAAGATGAAATAGAAAGACATCAGTTGAAAAATTGGGGCAAGTTATTGCTTTTCTTTGAGAGCGCAGCTACAGGTGAGGAAGTTTGTCAATATGTAATGGCGCAAAATTTACTTCCTTCGATATCATTAGAACAATTGAGACAATCTGTCTTTCATTTGATAATGCAAGGACTTTATATGAATAAAACTTTAGATTTGTCATAAATTATAAGAAAATGAAAAAAAGTGTTTTTATTATAACATTTATACTTTTGAAGGTGCTGGGTGTATATTCTCAAACAATAAATGGTAACATTTTGGGACAAGACGGAAAAGGACTTGGGATGGTAAATGTTGCTGCTCTTAATTATGATTTTCGTTTCATAACTGGAATGTCAACACATGAAAATGGCTCTTTTTCTTTTGTGTTACCTGATTCGATAAAAAGTTGTTTCTTGACAGTTAGCTATGTGGGAATGAAGACGGATACTGTTGAGGTGAAGTCTTTGCCACAAAACAATCTAGTTATTCGTATGTCTTCTGATGCTCGTATGCTTGAAGGCGTGACGGTTGTCGGTTTGCGTCAAATATTTAAAAATCAAGGTAACATAATAGTTGCAGATGTACAAAATTCAATTCTTAGTAAAAGTGGTACGATAAATAATCTGATGAACCAGATACCTTTTGTCTCGGGTAGTGATGGAGAATTTTATGTTTTTGGTAGGGGAAAGGCATTATTGTACCTGAACGACAGAAAATTATATAATGCCAATGAACTGAACAGTCTTTCGTCCGAACGGGTAAAAAAAGTAGAAGTAATAACTAGCCCAGGTGCCAAGTATGCATCTGATGTAAATGCAGTTATTAAAATTTATACAAAGGACAATCCTAATGGATTAGGTGGAAATGCTATGTTGTATCTTCGACAAGGAAGAAAATTCCTTGACGTAGAAAATGTGTCCTTGACTTATAATCATAACAAGTTGCAGGTAGCAGGCGGTTTGTCTTTCAATGATATAAGAGCTTTGCAAAAAGCTTCCGATTATAGTGAGATTCTGCGTCCTCAATCTGTAACGACTGATGATGTTGAGATGAATTATAAAGGGGTAACCCCGAATGCAAACGTTGAGTTTGATTATAAAGTTAATGACAAGAGTAGCATTGGGGCTAATACGCAAATAAATTGGAACAAAATAACCCATGACATTCGGATAAATTCTTTGGTTCATAGTGTTGCAGGTATGGAAGATTTTAGTACCTCTGCAGATAATATCTCTTGTATGAAACCATTGAAGTGGTTAACTAGCGTATATTATTTAGTGAATTTGAGGAAAACGCACTTGGAAGTGACGAACGATTTGTTGTTAGGAAACCAAAGCCATTTGTTTGATTATGTGGAAAAAAATAATTCTCAGGTTTGTACAAATGGAATGAATCATAACTTTATGAATTCTTTTATAGCAGATGCTAGTACGCTGTTAGGAAAAACTATTTCTATGAGTTATGGTATAGAGTTAACTTATTCGCAAGAGAAACAGAAATTCTCTTTTACGGAACAAAATATAGAAACCAGCTTGAATGCTAGTAATAACGAACGTCGTCAATTGTTGAAAGCAGAGTATGTTTCTTTCTCTTATGGTGTTGGGAGATGGAATTTTACTGCAGGGTTACGTTATGAGCATACAAAGTTGAATTATTATGAAAATGGAGTGAAAAGTGACATGCAAAGTAGTACCTATGATGATATTTTACCTACAGTTGATGTTACCTTTAGAAACTCTAAGGGATTCAATGCTAGTGTAGGGTATCGTAAGTCTATAGTGAGGCCTAACTATGCTTTGCTTAATGATAATCTCCAATATCATAGCAGGTATGAATACGTTCAAGGAAATTCAAAGTTGAAACCAACTTATACGAACTCTTTGTATATTCTAGCTTCCTATACGAACCTTCGGGTTATTGGAAGTTATGATTTCATAGATGGAAAGATAATGGCCAATCGTGGTATTTATGGGAATGAACAAGATGTTATTTTGACACAGACTATAAACTTGCAAAAGTTTAGACGCATGAACATTGGAGTCAATTGGTGGCAGCAGTTCGGATTTTATACTCCTTATATTGAATTTGGCTTTGGAAAACAGGACTTCAAGTATGAATTTATGGGTGCAAGTACGAAATATGATAGACCTTTTTATAACTTTAAAGTTCATCATACTTTCCGTCTTCCAAATAACTTTCAGGCTATGTTGTTTGTCAATTATGAAGGTAAAAATTATGAGGCGTTCAGAATGCATACGGAGCAATGGAGCACCCAGTTGTCACTTGGCAAATCCTTTAAGGGAGGTTGGTTTATGCAGTTGTCTGCCTACAATCTTTTTTGTTCCAACAGGAATGCCTCCATTACTTATTGTGGTTGGGTTCGTCAAGCGACTTATAATGATAATGACCGAAGAAATATAGGCTTGTTGTTGTCTTATAATTTTGACTATAAGAATAAAAGGCATAACACGCGAGTAAAAACTTCTGAGTTGAACAGATTTTAAATTATATATGGATATGAAAAGAAATATTATTTTTTTTGCGCTTATCTTAACATGTGTCTTTGTCGCAGGTTGTGGCTCTATTGCACCGATATTTTCAAATGCATCGGATTGGGTATTTTATAGTGCTGGTGCAAAGGCTGTGAGTTATGATGGTAAGGGTACTTTCCAATTTGTTGAAGGGTATCGTACAGAGGACAATTTGACAGGTGATAGTGTTATACATTTTGTTACAGCAGACAATTATAACAAGCATTACTCTGCTTATAGCTTAATTACAAAAGTGCTGAAATCAATTCCGCAGCAGATAGACACCGTGTATTTTGCTATAGCAGACCAATTTCTAGTCTTACGGTTGAAGGAAGAGAATACGGCGTGGATTCCCAATTACGAAATCAGAGAAGTCGAAAATGGCAAGCGTCCTGTTTGGAATATCGAGGCAATCGGGATGGGACAATCAAATCTCGTTAAACCTTCTGGTAATATAATCTGGCGCAATCTTATCAAGTATGGTAAGAACAAATTTGTTGTTTGTGTAGATCGTATGATAATAAAAGGTAAATTTGTAGGAATTGTTTATATTATAAATTCTTCTCGTAAGGGCTATCCTCGTGGAATGAATTGGGATGTTACTAAATTTGTGAATATTCAAAGTTTAGGGCAAGTGTTGGAACATGATAAAAAAATCTCTGAAAAGATATTGGAAACAAATAAGTAGACAATGAGTAAATTTCCAGTTATACAACAGCAAGATAGTATGGATTGTGGTCCTGTATGCTTAGCTATGATATGCAAGTTCTATGGAAAATATTATCCTGTCAGCTTTTTGCATAATTTGTGTTTTATCACTACCGAAGGTGTATCCTTGTATGGTATAGCTTTGGCTGCAGAATCCGTTGGCTTTAGATCTTTTGGGACAATGTTGACTATACAAGAACTTGCAGAAAAAATGCGGTTGCCTTGTATTATATATTGGAACAAGAACCATTTTGTTGTACTATATGAGATTACTAGCAAGAAAACAGGTTATGAGTATTATATAGCTAATCCTGCAGGTGGTGTGAGATTGAAATTCTCAGAAGCAGAATTTGCTAACTCTTTTCTTTGTACCACAAATGAGAATGGCTTACCTGTTGGGGTGGCTTTATATTTAGAGCCTTCCCAACAGTTTTATGAAAATAATGAAAGTATATCCGAAAAAGGTATCTTTAAAAGGAATACGATGAACTTCCTGTATAGATATGTCGCTCCATATAAAAAACATCTTTGTCTTTTATTCGGAGCTGTAGCTCTAGGAACATTTTCCCAGTTTGTTTTGCCCATTCTATCTAAGGCTATTGTGGATGAAGGTATCGCAAATAAAGAAATGAAAATCATTTTTCTGATTCTGTTAGGGCAAATGTTTCTGGAAGTTGGATGTACCACATTAAATTTTATGCGTAATTGGATATTACTAAAGGCAAGTACACAAATAAACATATCGTTAATCTCTGATTACTTGTCAAAGTTGATGCGTCTTCCTATGTCTTTCTTTGAAACAAAGTTGACCGGCGATATAACGCAACGTATCAATGACCATACTAGAATACAAAGTTTTTTGACTAATTCTAGTTTGGATACCATATTCTCTATTATAAGCCTAATAGTGTTTGGTATTATAATTTTGACGTATAATTGGGTTGTGGCTCTGATATTTTGGGGTGGCAGTGTCTTGTATTTATTGTGGGTAAAAATGTTTATGAGGCGACGTGAAATGCTAGATCATAAAATGTTTGCGATGAATTCTGCCAATCAAAGTTCTATAATTCAACTAATAGAAGGAATGCAGGAAATAAAATTGAACGCTTGCGAGCAGACGAAACATTGGGAATGGGAACGCATTCAGCGCAATTTATATCGTCTGTCTTTGAAAGGATTAAAGTTGGCCCAATACCAACAATTGGGCGGAACCTTCATAAACCAAATGAAGAATTTGTCAATAACTTCAATGGTAGCAATGTTTGTCATTAGAGGCAATGTTACCTTGGGTATGATGTTAAGTATACAATATATTATAGGCATGATGAATAGTCCGGTTGAACAACTAGTGAATTTTGCTCGTCAATTACAAGATGCGAAACTAAGTTTAAATCGACTTTGTGATGTTTATTTAGATGACGATGAAGACCAGAAAAATTTAGTTGATTTTTCTGATAGAATGCGTGGTGATATTATTTTGAAGAATGTAAAATTTAGCTATGACAAACTAAGTGATATTCCAACAATAAATGATGTTAGTTTTCAAATACCCGAAGGTAAAGTTACTGCAATAGTTGGACTTAGTGGATCAGGAAAGACAACTCTTCTAAAATTGATATTAGGCTTTTACAATCTTGATGGGGGAAGTATAATGGTTGGGAATGAACAACTAGCAGACTTGAATAAACGTAACTGGCGTAAGAAATGTGGGGTAGTCATGCAAGATGGCTTTATTTTTTCTGATACGATAGCAAGGAATATAGCTTTGGATACGATGAAGTTAGATATAGAACGTGTTAAGAGAGCAGCAAAGATTGCTAATATTCAGAATTATATAGAGAGCTTACCACTTCAATATAACACAAAAATTGGTCGAGATGGACATGGACTAAGCTTAGGTCAAAAACAACGTATTCTTATTGCGCGTGCAGTATATAAAAATCCTGATTATGTATTCTTGGATGAGGCAACAAATTCTTTGGATGCCAATAATGAAAGTGAAATAATGAATCATTTGAATACTTTTATAAAGGGAAAGACTGCTATTGTAATCGCACATAGATTGAGTACAGTTAAGGATGCAGACAATATTATAGTATTAAAAAATGGCCGGATTGTAGAACAAGGCAAGCATGTTTCGCTAATTAGACAAAAAGGCATTTATTATGAGTTGGTCAAGAATCAACTGGAAATTTAAGCTTTAAAATAATTTGGGCTGCCTGTACATCCTGGCAGCCCTGTTACGTTAGTATGTTATGAAATTTGGGAGAATTGAAACTTCACAGCTTCATATTTTTTTACTAAACCTGATTTTTTAGAGAAAGCATAGGCTTTACTACTTACGTTTTCTTGTTTTATTCATAATGAGAGAAGCATCGTGGAGAACTTGGATAAGTTCTATAAGGGCAAGATTGTTGTGATTGTGGCTCATCGCCTAAGCACGGTGAAGAATGCCGACCAAATCGTGGTCATCGACCATGGAAAGGTGGTTGAGATAGGCAACCATGAGTCTTTGACCGCCAAACGAGGGGCATACTATAATCTTGTGAAGAATCAGTTGGAATTGGGAAACTAAAATGTTTTTGACATGGAACAGAAAAAAAAGAATCAGATAATATCGAGTTGAGAAGTGAGAAGGTGAGGAGCGTGATAGGCAAAGTTCCTCCTCGCCTCGTCAGCTTGGGGACTATAATCATTACCGTCATCGTCATCGCCCTCGCAGTCGCTTTCTATAAGATGACAGTATCGGCGAATCGGTACCACTATAGCGCATGAATCGGTACCATCATAGCACTGCATTCGGTACCATCGTATCACTTGAATCGGTACCATCATAGCGCCCCAATCGGTACCAAAAAGATGTAAAGTTCTGCTCATGTATAATAATAACCGCCTATCTTTGCAGAAGAATTTTTAAATCTGTATAGATATGGCACAAAGTAATGTAAACATGAGCAAATTAAAACGTTCATTTCAAATGCTAGCGGCAAAAATACCGCAACGCACCATTTGCGAGCAACTACACATGGGACGTGGCGTACTGAACCGTTACAAGACCTTGGCGGATTCCCAAGGTTTGTCCTATGGCGTGATAGGCCGCATGAGTGACGGGGAAATAGAATCTTTCCTCCAGTTGTCCAAACCCACAGCAGCCCCATCTTCCCAACGTCAGGTGCTGGACGGGCTGTTGCCTGAATATGTGTCAGACTTGTCGCATAACCGCTACCTCACCATTCAAGCCCTGCACGAGTCATACAAGAAGGAGCATCCCGACGGATATGGATACACCCAGTTCAAGAAGTCAATCCGTAAGTATCAGTACTCACACAACCTCAGCTTCCATAACACCTATATTCCTGGGGAAGAGATGCAGATTGACTTCGCCGGCGATACCCTGTGGCTTACCGACCCGAAGACAGGTGAGCTAACCAAGGTTGTCGTCTTGGTCTGTATCCTGCCATACAGCGGCTTGGGATTTGCCAAGGCTATGTACAACGCTTCCATGGAGAACTTCTTCGGCGGTATATCCGATGCCTTCTCTTACTTCGGCGGAACAACTCGCATAGCCAAGAGTGACAACATGAAGCAGTGGGTGAAGAAATACGACCGCTACGAGCCAGCGTTCAATGATGCAGCCGTGGAATGGGCCGCCTACTACGATACAACCCTCCAAACCTGCAGGGTTCGCACTCCCAGGGACAAAGGTCCAGTCGAGGGACTCGTCCAAAAGACCTACAATGCCGTCTACGCTCTGCTACATGACGAGGTGTTTTACAATCTACCGAGTATGAATGCCCGTATCTATGAGTTGATGGACGGCTTCAATGAAAAGCCGTCCAGAACGACAGGGAGAAGCAGACGTGACATCTTCGAGGCGGAAGAGCAACCTACGTTGGGCAAACTGCCCATGACTCCATACCGCTTCAGATATCGCAAGGAGGTGAAACTGTCCGGTACCTATCACGTCATGGTTGACAAGCACAACTATAGCGTGCCATACCAGTATGTCGGGCAAAAGGTGAGCGTACTGTGGGACTTAGATACCGTGGAGGTTTACTCCGGGAGTTCTCGCATAGCCATCCATCAGCGTCGCCAAGGATCTGGATACAGCACGCTTGACGAGCATATGCCAGACAAACATCTTGCCTACAAGCACGGACAGGGATATAACGCCGCCTATTTTCTGGAGGAGGCAGCATTGGTTGGCAGCAACACCACTTCCGCAGTCCAATCCATCCTCAATCGCACGAAGCATGTCGAGCAGTCGTACAAGTCCTGCCAAGGAGTCCTGTCTCTCAAGCGCAAGTATGGCAAGGAGCGCCTGGAGAAGGCCTGCAAGCGTCTGGCAGGTTGTTCATCCATCACCTACACGACCATCCGCAACGTATTGGAGAAGAACCTTGACCAAGTTGACGGGGAAGAAACAGTCTCAAATGTGCCACAGAACGACTATGTGAGAGGCGCGGAGGCATTTATGAACATTTAAACATATATAGTAACATGAACTTACAAGAAACCATCATACAACTCAACGAGTTGAAACTCAGAGGTATGTCATCCTCCTTCGAGGCCATGACCAGCCTTCCTGTACAGAACCGCCCATCCCTGGAAGTCGCCATCTCCAAGATGGTGGATGCAGAGGTGCAGGACAGACGAGATCGAAAGACCGCCATGTATCTAAAAATCAGCAAGCTTAGATATACGGCACTCTTAGAGGATGTCATCTGTGGAACAGACCGCAACTTCACCAAGGATGACCTTGCCGCCATTGCCGACTGTGCCTTCATACGCAGACATGAGAACTTGCTCATACAAGGAAAGTGCGGCTGCGGAAAATCCTTCCTTGCCTGTGCCCTTGGAAGACAGGCTTGCATGCTAGGCTACAGAACTCTCTATCTCAATATGAACAGCTTTGTGGAGAAAGTTGCACTCAGCAAGCTGGATGGGTCGTACCTGAGGATGATAACCAATCTGGAAAAGTATGACTTGCTCATATGGGATGACTTCGGGTTGCAGCCAATGGATGACAAGACCAGACTCGCAATGCTTCAAATCCTAGAAGAGAGATACGAAAGAAAGTCCGTCATTATCGCCTCACAGCTTCCCATTGCCAAATGGTATGATTACATAGGTGATCCTACCTTGGCAGATGCCATTATGGACCGTTTGGTGGCAAATGCAAGTAAAATAGAGTTAAAAGGCGATTCTATGCGCCAGAAATTGAAAAAATAAATTACCTTTGCAAATTGAAAAGCAGAACTGAAATCTTGGTACCGATTGCAGCGATACAAGCGGTACCGATTGCAGTGATAGCATGGTACCGATTACACCGCTACGCTTGGTACCGATACAGCGCTATCGTCATATAAGATACCTTATCCTATATCCATAGAGGCTAATGGTGAGGTTCTCAATCATAGAACAATGCAAGTGTTTGTACCATATAAGTATTTGCATATTTTCGATGAGCCAAGGACAGCTCATGTTTCTTTCGAGGGCAACGACAATGCATCTTATAACTGCAACATCATAAGCCATAATGCCAAACTCATACATAGGGAAGATGGCAACTATTTTATGGCTACAGCCACTGTGAGCACACAGGGACAAAATACCCCAATATTGCAACAGTACATGAAAGCCGATGTCAGAATCATCGTCAGCAATAAAACGTTATGGCAACAGGAGGGTGTGTCATAAGTCTGAATAATAGTTGGCGCATAACAGTTGACCACCGCATGCACAACAGCTGTTGTGTATGCGCATATCAGCTGTTATGCAAGCGCACAACAGCTGTTGTGCGGCCGAAGATACTGACTGTCTCAACAACATATCCTATCTCTTCCAACAACATATCCTATCTCATCCAATAACAAGAAGAGGGTGAATCATAAACTTATGACACACCCTCCTGCTGTTTGTTTTTGGATGCATATTGTGTTGGTAAGCATCAGATTTTACGCAAAAGTTCTAATTTCCATAAAATTCCTCTTGTAAATCATTGGATATTTAGAAAAATATCGTATCTTTGTTCCCGAATTAAGGCGTTCTTTGCTTATTGCAAAATACAGAAACGAGCAGAAGTCCGCTCGTTTCCATATTGTTACCTATATAATATAGGCAAACGCCCAACTTCTTGATTTTCAATCAAAGTCCAATTTAGAGCGAGTTAGGATTTTTAACAAAAGGGACAAAGGGTTAACAGGTTAACAGTTAACAGCTGTTTTTTGCATCCTCCCCCTCTCCCATACCTTATATTATATATAAATATATATACTTATTATTATATGTGAGTGGGGGGAAAGTAGGCATTTTGGGCTGTTAACTGTTAACTCTGTTAACCCCCATTAGGGGAAATAGCCTTTCAGATGCTTCTTGATAATAGGTTAAGTGGCTTATATTAAGCCTAGTAAATGTCATCAATGATGACCGGAAGGAGGCTTAAATGAAGCCTCGCAGTGGCGATAAATTGAGCCACTTGTGTATCCTTTATCATACGCTTGCGTGCAAAATATATAAAATAAGTAAGGGCTGCCAGTACATCCTGGCAGCCCTATTACGTTAGTATGTTATGAAAAATTTGAGAGAATTGAAACTTCACAGCTTCAGAATTGTTTTACTAAACATGATTTTTTTATAGAGAAAGCATAGAAATAATCTACTTTAATAACGTTGGAGACGTTGTTGGAGTGCTTACCTGATCGATGCCTGTGCGTTGCATAGAATCAACCGAAGCAGAATCTCCCATGGCTACGGACACGCCCTTGCCACTCTTGATGTATCCTACGTTTTCAACAGAATCAATGTCATTGCTCTGGAAAGGTACCTGAGCAGCATTGCCCAATGTCAGGATGATAGCTACCACGGCAGCAGCCTTGAAGAGAGGCTTCAGGCGCTCTGTCAAAGAAATCACCTTTGCCTTGTTAGGCTTCTTGGTGTATTCATCCTCAATCATCGCCATCATCTTCTGGTCGAAGTCATCACCCAGCGCCTCTTGCTTAGCCTCGCCCATCTCGTAAGAGAAGAGCGCTTGGTATGGCTTCAGCTCGGCAGGCAACTCGTCCTGACTGAAGAATGCACGGAGAATCTCCTCTTCTTCGAGAGAAGTCTCGCCCTTCCAGTAGCGATCCAAAAGTTGGTTGATGTACTTATAATCCATATCTGTCGAATTGTTGAAATCTTTGTTTGACTGTTTGACGAGCCCTGAAGATGTTCACCTTGACCTGGTCTTCCGTGATGCAGAGGATGTCTGCTATTTCCTTGTAGGACTTTCCTTCGATGTCTCGAAGCTGCAGACAGCTGCGCTGCTTTTCAGGCAACTCGTCGATAATATTCCTTACGATGTCCAGTTTGTCTTTCTGAATCATCCTTTCTGAGGGGGTGGAAGTGTTTTCGTCTAACCTTTCTGTATTCTGCTCTTCCAGCGAATCATTCTGATTTTCCATCTTCTTGATGCGGTCGAGCGAGAGGTTGCGGGCGATGGTGAGGCTGTATGCCTCGATGGAGTCAAGCTCCTGCCATCTGTCGCGGGCGTTCCAGACTTTAATCAGCGTATCCTGTACAACGTCTTCCGCTTCCTCCCGGTTGAGAGTAATGCGAAGGGCCAGCCTGAAGAGTTTGTTCTTCAGCGGCAAAACATCGTTTTGGAAACTGATTTCTTTCATCCCTCTATAATTAATGACGACTATGTTATAAGAAAGTTACAACCAATCTTGATTTATTTCTATTTTTAACTCTTGTTAAGAAAAAAGGTGATGAATTCTTCACTCTTCACTCTTCGTTCTTCACTTAATCACCGTTCCGTGCTTTCCGTCAATGGCGGTAGCAAGGGTGATAATCACCTCTTTCACACCAGCATCAATGGCTGCAAGGGCATTCTCCAACTTAGGAATCATGCCGCCTGCCACGGTACCATCTGCTTTGTATCTCTCAAAATCGGCATGGGTAATCACTGGAATCACGCTGTCGTCATCCTCAGGATTACTGAGCACGCCTTTCTTTTCAAAACTGTATATCAATGTCACGTCGTAGTAAGGAGCCAGAGCCTTGGCTGTCTCGCTGGCTATGGTGTCGGCATTGGTGTTGAGGATGTTGCCCTTGCCGTCATGGGTCAATGGAGCCATCACTGGAGTAATGCCTTCATTAATAAGGGTCTGGAGCATCTTGCCGTTGGCACGTTCTACATCGCCCACGTATCCGAAGTCGATACCGTCCTTCAACGGACGCTTGTGACTGTGGATTACGTCCATATCAGCACCGGTCAGACCGAGAGCATTCACGCCGTTAGCCTGGAGCTTGGCAACCAGGTTCTTGTTGACCAGACCGCCATAAACCATTGTTACCACTTCCAGCATGTCTGCATCAGTGATGCGGCGGCCGTTCACCATCTTGCTCTCGATGCCGAGGGCTGCGGCTACCTTAGTGGCACGGCGGCCACCGCCATGTACCAATACTTTCTTGCCAGGAATGGCTGCGAAATCCTTCAAGAGCTGTGCCAGCTGCTCGCTGTCTTCAACGATGGCACCGCCTACCTTTACTACTGTTACTTTTTCCATCTTTAAGTTTAGTTTATAGTTTATAGTTAATAGTTTATAGGGCAATCTTGCTGTAAACTATTAACTATCAACTGTTAATTCTTACTGAAGATATGTATATCCGAAGAGGCCATTGCGATAGGTGCCCAGGAATTCCTTGCCCTCATCGAGCGAAATCTTGCCTTCCTTCACACTCTTGGTTACCCACTGCTCCAACTGGCGGACGAGCTTCTTCGGATTGTACTGTACGTAATCCAATACCTCCTCTACGGTCTCGCCGTCGAATATCTGGTCGATGCAATATTTGCCGTCCTTTACAGAGATGTGGGCAGCATTGGTGTCACCGAAGAGATTGTGCATGTCGCCCAGAATCTCCTGGTAGGCACCAACGAGGAATACACCGAGATAATATGGCTCGTTCTTCTTCAATGGATGAAGAGGAAGAACGTTGCCGATATGTCCGTCGGTAACGAAGTTGGCAATCTTTCCGTCGCTGTCGCAGGTGATGTCCTGCAAGGTAGCGTTGCGGGTAGGACGCTCGTTCAGACGCTGGATAGGCATGATAGGGAAGAGCTGGTCGATAGCCCAACTGTCTGGCAGGCTCTGGAACAGAGAGAAGTTGCAGAAATACTTGTCGGCAAGAATTTTATCCAATCCTCTGAGCTCTTCTGGTACATGCTTCATGTGCTTGGCAAGATTGTTGATCTCGTGGCACACGCTCCAGTACATTGCCTCAATCTCTGCACGGGTCTTCAAATCTACGATGCCGTGAGAGAAGAGCTGCAATGCCTCTTCGCGAATCTGCTCGGCATCATGCCAGTCTTCCAGCATGTTGCGAGGATTCAGGTTGTCCCATATCTCATAAAGATCCTTCACCAGCTGGTGGTCGGTCTCCTTCGCCTCAAACTCCTCTGGCATTTCTGGCAGGGAAGCTGTCTCCAAGACATCGATAACCAGGACAGAATGATGGGCAGAGAGCGAACGGCCGCTCTCGGTGATGAGGTTAGGGTGCTCGATATTGTTCTTGTTGGCTGCATCTACGAATGTATAGACACAGTCGTTTACATACTCCTGGATAGAGTAGTTTACGGAGCTCTCGCTGCTTGAAGAGCGGGTGCCGTCGTAATCTACACCGAGTCCGCCACCGCAATCTACGAAATCTACATTGTAGCCCATCTTGTGGAGACTAATATAGAACTGGGCTGCCTCACGGAGAGCAGTCTGAATGCGGCGAATCTTGGTAATCTGACTTCCGATATGGAAGTGGATAAGGCGCAGACAGTCGTGGAATCCCATCTCGTCTATCTTCTTGAGGGCTGTGAGCAGTTCTGCGCTGGTCAAACCGAACTTAGATGCATCGCCGCCGCTTTCAGCCCATTTGCCTGAGCCTGAAGAAGCCAGTTTGATGCGGATACCGATGTTTGGCTTTACGTTGAGCTTTTTGGCTACCTTTTCGATGATATCCAGCTCATTGAGCTTTTCTACTACGATAAAGATGCGCTTGCCCATCTTCTGAGCCAGCAAGGCAAGTTCGATGTAGCTCTCGTCCTTGTAGCCGTTACAGATGATGAGCGAGTCGCTCTGTGCCTGTACGGCGATGACGGCGTGGAGTTCAGGCTTAGAGCCAGCCTCCAGTCCGAGGTTGAACTTCTTGCCGTGAGAGATAATCTCCTCAACGACCGGCTGCATCTGGTTCACCTTAATAGGATAGATGACAAAGTTTTCTCCCTTGTATCCATACTCTTCCTTTGCCTTTTGAAAACAGCTGGCTGTCTTCTCGATGCGGTTGTCGAGGATGTCTGGGAAACGGAGCAGTACGGGAGCGTTGATGTCGCGTAATGCCAACTCGTCCATGATGTCGCGCAGGTCTATCTGCGTGTTGTCCTTGCATGGAGTTACATAGACATCACCCTTGTCGTTGATGCCAAAGTAAGAAGTACCCCAACCACAGATGTTGTAGAGCTCCTTCGAGTCTTCAATAGTCCATTTCTTCATTTTCTAATCTTGCTTGCTGGAAATCAGTTTTGTTTGTTACCTTTATTATATATTACTTTATTGGATACGGCTAAATGTTCAGCAGGTCTCTGATCTGCTGAACAATAGCGTTGATTTTATCATAATTGTCCATCACGTTGATATCGATGATGTGTTTTGCCTTCTCGTAGTAAGGCTCTCGAAGTTTCAGCTGCTCATGGATAAACCTGTCTGCCTCTTCCGGTGTTTTGTTGAGCAGCAGAGGGCGTACGCCTTTGCCCATCTTCAGATGAGCGTGAAGGGTTTCTGGAGATGCCTTCAGGTAAAACGTTTCGCCAAGTTGGTTCATGTAGTCCATATTGTCGAAGAAACATGGTGTTCCTCCTCCGCAACTTACCACTACATTTTCAAACTCTGCCACTTCGTGTAGCATATTGTGCTCTATCTTGCGAAATCCCTCTTCTCCAACTTCGTCGAAGATCTGTTTAACGGTCTTGCGCATTCGGCTCTCGATATACCAGTCGAGATCGTAGAACATAACGCCAAGGTCTTTGGCGAGGGCTTTGCCGACCGTTGTCTTGCCGGCGCCCATGTATCCTATGATGATGATTGACTTCATTTTCTTCTGTTTCTATGTCAATGAGGCATGTTTATGATTTCTTTCTGCCTCTAGCCTTTGGTTCTGGAGCAGCTTTGATAATTTCCATACACTCCTCGTATGTAAGCTCCTCTGCACTCTCATGTTTTGCCTTTGGAATGCGGTAATTCTTGCCGTCGTAAGCAATGTATGGACCATACTTGCCATTGAGAATTTCCATCTTATCGTCCTCATCGAAAACTTTGAGATGGCGCTTCTCTTCGGCTTCGCGCTTTTCCTTGATCAGTTCGATGGCTCTATCCAGGGTGATGGTCAGTGGATCATCCTCCTTTGGAATAGAAACATACTTGCGGTTATGGAGGATGTAAGGGCCGTATCGGCCAGAGCCAACTGTTACAGTAATTCCTTCATAATCACCGAGTTCTCTTGGCAGCTTGAAGAGTTCCAAAGCCTCTTCCAGGGTGATGGTTTCTATGCTCTTGTCTGATGGCAGCTGGGCAAACTGAGGCTTGTCCTTATCCTCAGCAGAACCAATCTGTACCACAGGTCCAAAACGGCCAATCTTGACGAATACTGGCTTTCCTGTCTTTGGATCATTTCCGAGATTGCGCTCGCCGGCTTTGTGCTGGTTGCGTGCTTCCAGAACTTCCTTCACTTCAGGCTCAAAGCCCTTGTCGAAATCCTTCATCCAGTTGGTCCATTCGGTCTTTCCTTCTGCAATATCATCAAACTTCTTCTCTACGTCTGCCGTAAAGTTGTAGTTCATGATGTTCGGGAAGTTCTCCATCAGGAAGTCGTTTACTACGATACCGATATCAGTAGGCAGAAGCTTGCCCTTTTCAGAGCCTGCCATCTCTTTTTTCAACTTCTGGGTTATCTTGATGCCCTTCAGAGAATCTATGGTAAATGTGCGCTCTTCACCCGTCTTGTCACCCTTTACCACGTATTGACGCTGCTGGATGGTACTGATGGTTGGAGCATAGGTAGATGGACGGCCGATGCCGAGATCTTCCAGTTTCTTCACCAGACTGGCCTCTGTGTATCTTGCAGGTGCCAGAGAATACTTCTCTGTAGCAAGGATTTCTCTGCGCTGCAATTCATCGCCTTCTTTCAGGGCAGGAAGAATGTGGGAAGAATCCTCAGCATGCTCTTCATCGTCGGTTGACTCAAGATAAACCTTGAGGAAACCATCGAATGAAACAACCTCGCCGGTAGCAACAAACTTTTCGTTTGTGTTGCCGATATTGATGTTGATGGTTGTCTTTTCGAGTTGTGCGTCAGCCATCTGAGATGCGATGGTACGCTTCCAGATGAGTTCGTAAAGGCGCTTCTCCTGAGCGGTTCCTTCGATGGTTGGTTCATTCATATATGTAGGACGGATAGCCTCGTGCGCTTCCTGTGCACCCTTTGAACTGGTGTGGTAGGCACGAGTCTGGCTGTATTCCTTGCCATATTCTCTGATAATCTCATCTTTGCTGGCGTTGGAACAGAGCGTAGAGAGGTTTACGCTATCGGTTCGCATGTAAGTGATGCGTCCGCTTTCGTAAAGTTTCTGGGCTATCATCATGGTCTGTACAACGGTGAAACCAAGCTTGCGTGCTGCCTCCTGTTGCAGAGTAGAAGTAGTGAAAGGTGGTGCAGGAGAACGCTTTAAAGGCTTTTTGGTTACAGATTCAACCATAAACTTAGCGTCTTTACACTTCTCAAGGAAAGCTTCAACCTCTTCGTGGGTATTGAAACGCTGGTCCAGTTCTGCCTTTACCTCTGTTGCATTGCCGCTGTCGCTGATCAGGGCGAAAATAGCGGTAACGCGATAGTATGGAACACTCTGGAACTTCTGGATTTCACGCTCACGTTCTACTATCAGACGGACAGCAACACTCTGTACACGACCTGCAGAAAGGGCTGGCTTAACCTTTCTCCACAAGATAGGAGAAAGCTTGAAACCTACCAGTCGGTCGAGTACACGACGTGCCTGCTGGGCATTCACCAGGTTCATGTCCAGATGGCGTGGGTTCTTGATTGCGTCAAGAATAGCCTGTTTGGTAATCTCGTGGAAGACAATACGGTTTGTCTTCTCCTCATCCAATCCCAGTACTTCGCAAAGATGCCAGCTGATGGCTTCTCCCTCGCGGTCCTCATCGGATGCTAACCAGATTTTCTTGGCTTTCTTCGCATTCGTTTTCAATTCTGTAACGAGTTTTTTCTTTTCCTCTGGAATCTCATAATCAGGTTCCATGGTTTTCTCGTTTATACTAAGTTCCTTCTTCTTCAGGTCACGGATATGACCGTAAGAAGACATAACCTTATAGTCCTTACCTAAAAACTCTTCGATCTTTTTAGCCTTCGCAGGGCTCTCGACGATTACTAAATTCTCTTGCATAAGCTTATACACAATTTTTTTCGGTTGGCAAAAGTAAGTAAACTTTTTGCTTATACCTTATTATATGGTGTTTTTTTTGGTTTTTTTAATGTTTGGGAGCCATATTTGGCTGTATTGAACCCTTTTTATCCCAATTTTGTTTCCAAATAACGATGGAGCCCCTTGCGTATGGAATCGAATGCAAACTCATCAGGATTGAGTCTGCTCAATGGTATCCAGAATGATTCTTCTGCATCGTCCATTGCTTCTATATGAGTGTCGTCTTTCACCTTCACTTCATAGAACATATCGAGGGTATGAACCATGAAACCTGAGTAAAGGTAGAGATTTGGGTAGCTGAACTGATACTTAACCTCAGTTGCATCCAGTCCGGTTTCCTCTTTTACCTCTCTTGCCATACCTTCTTCACCTGTTTCATCCATGTCAACAAAACCGCCTGGCAAATCGAGTGCCCCCTTGGCAGGGTCTTTCTTGCGCCTTACTGCCAGAAGCTCTTCCTTACTGTTGAGTATGAGAGCTACCGTAGCACTGCTTGGATTGAGGTAATAAGAGAATCCGCAGTCCTTACACTTCTTGCTCTTGATGTTGTTGATTTCGAAATGATTAGAGCCGCAAACCGGGCAAAACTGAAACTTATCTAATACGTGACTCATATTATGATTAATGTATAATGATTGATGTTTAATGGAAAAGAATTTATCTTCATGTTATAATTGAAAAGCGGCCGGTCTTTGACTGCTGAACAAAGATCGGCCGCTGGTTATCTGTTATTTACCAATTATCTGTACGGAATGGGAAGAGAGGCAGGTTGCCTGCATTTGCCATATTGCCGAGCTGGAAGTTGCGGAAACAGTAGCGAAGGGCTACCGGTTTCTTTACCTCAGGACTGGTTACGATGACGCACTCATTCCAAGAATCGTTGCCTTCCTGCCAGAAGTGCTTGGCTGTAGCCTTATGGAATACCTTATCTTCGCCTGCAACTTCGAAACCTTCGATACCTTCAAAGCGGTTGTAGGCTCCGTAGGTGTTGTCGAAGTGAACTTTCACGGTGTCCCCAACAATCTTCATCTCCTTGAAGGTCATGCTTTCGCTGAAGAGTCCTTTCACTCCGTAGGTCTTGCTGAGTGCCTGGAGTGCAAGACGTTCGCCTACAGGCTGTTTCTGGCATGGATGAATCTGCTCAACCTCGTATGGGTAAACCAGGTCTTCGGTACAGACGATGCCGCTGTTTGGAATCACCTTGGCTGCATTGAACTGCTGTTCACGGAGCTTAGGTCCCCAATCGCCATTTACGTCGCCATTATGATAAGGTGCAATCTGTACGAAATAGAATGGCAGTTCGCCCTGCTTGAAGTCTCTGCGCCACTGGGCAACGAGGTCGGCAAGACGTTTGGTATACTGGCCGTCCGGGTCGCCCACGTTAGAACATCCCTGATAGAAGAGAATACCCTTTACGCTATAGTTGAGGATAGGGTGGAAAGTTCCGTTACCCCAGAGAAGAGGGTAGAGGAAATCCCACTTAAACTTAGGGTTCTTGGTCATCTTTACAGAGTCGAGATCTTCCTTGGTGTTCTTCTTCAGGTAGTCGCGGTCGAGCCAGCTTTCTACACGGCTTCCACCCTTGTTTGCCATGACCAGACCTACCGGAATATCAAGAGTCTTGTTTATTACCTGGGCAAAGAAGTATCCTGTAGCAGATGCATCGCCTACGGTTTCCGGGTTAACCTCCTTCCATTCGCAGTTGGCATCATCTAACGGCTTACTGCTCATTACGCTAGGAATCTTTACGTAATGTACGCCTTTGTACTGGTTTGCTTCGAGCACCGCCTTGTTGTAACCTTCTACAGGGCAGTTGCCGAATCCTTTTACAGGCATCTCCATGTTGCTCTGACCTGCACAAACCCATACTTCTCCTGCCAGCACATTGTTGAGAGTGGTCTTTTCGCCATCATCGAAAGTGATGGAGAGTGGGGTGTAGCTCGCCTTCGGGGTTTGTACTTTGATAGCCCATTTGCCATCCTTTCCGGTCTTGGCAGAATATTTCTGCCCAGACCATGAGGTGGTTACCTCTACGGTAGTTCCTGGTTTATCCCATCCCCAGAGGCTAGCCTCTGTGTTTTGCTGTAAAATCATGTTGTCACCCAAGATGTGTGGCAACTTTACTTTAGCCTGTGCTCCTGTTGTGATAAGCGCCAAGGCTGCCATTGCTAAAAATTTCTTATTCATTTTTTAGGGTTTAAAAGTTTATCGTTTTTTTTGTTCTTAAGTTCCTTGTATGGTTCGTATTCTGATATTGCCATCTATGTTATCATGAAAGCAGATACAGAACTGACGTTAAAGAATAAGAGTTAGAAGCTGGAAGATGAAAAGCCGAAACTGTTCTCTCCAAACTTCTAACTCCTGGTTATCTTATGGTTATCTTAAAGAAGGTTCTTGATGGCTGCCTCTATGTCCTTAATCTGTGCATCACGTGCCTGCAGGGTGTTGGTGCGGTCGATCAGGAAGAAGGTAGGAATGCTCTGGACATTGTAGAGAGCCAGACTTTTGCCCTGAATGCCATCTTCATCGCGTACGCAAATCCAAGGGATGGCAGCGGTAGAGGTCTTCCAGAAGTGCTCGTCAGGGTCTACTGATACCTGATAAATCTCCAGTCCGGCAGCATGATACTTGTTGTAGAGTTCACGCAACATCATGATGCGCTTGGTGCTCTCTTTGCTGGCGAAGAGATGGAAGTCGAGCAGTACCACCTTGCCCTTGAGGTCGGAGAGACGGCGTACCTGTCCCTTGTTGTCCTGAAGTGCAAGTTCGATGCATCCGTTTACGCTCACCTTGCCAGCCTCAATCTGCTGCTGTGCCATCTGGTTCTCGATGATGCGGATGTCTTTCATTCCCTCGATGGCGATATTGTGGAGGTTCTTGCCACGCTCAGCGCCAGGATAGTAGGTATCCCAACTGGTTGCTACGGCAGCAAATACCTTCACGTCGTCTTTGTTGTTGCGAGGGTTGAAGATAAGTGTATTCACATTGCCCAACTGTACCGTTTGGAAGAGCGCATAGTAAGCGTATGCCTTCATAGGCTCCTTGAAGATGTAGTTGGTCTTGATGTCCTGTTTGTAAGCCTGGAGCATGCGGCCTACGATGGATTCGATAGAATCGTTGCCGATGTTAGGATCTTTCACGAGCCCGTTGATATTGCTCTGGAGTGTCATCTGCTTAAGAGACAACTCCTTGATCTTGTTGCAGTTTTCAGAACCTTCCACTTCGTATTTGAAGCTCATCTGCGGATAAGCCGCCTTTACCTTGACGGTTTCTGTAGAATCGATGGAAAGATTGATGGTTTGGTTGGCGATGCGTAAGCGGTAGAACTCTGGGGTAACAGAGTCCATGGCAGCCTCGTCGAAGGCAAAGGCACCATCCTCGCCCAGTTTCACAGAGTCGATTTTCACAGGACCGTTCAGGCTGATGTTCTCCAGATAGAGCATAGAGTCCTGAGCCTCTGTGATATTGCCGTTGATGTGGAATTTCTTGTTGTTACAAGAAGTCAAAGCCAGTGCAGCTACCATAATCGCTGCCACTGAAAAGAGTCTAGTTATCTTCATGAATTTTATTATTTTGCAAAATTATCGAGTGCAAAGATAGTAATAAAATTGCGAATAATGCACCTTCTATAGATAAATTATTTAAAAAAGTGGAAAATAATTGCTGATTTATTTGTTTATTAATAATTAAAGAGGTATCTTTGCAGCGTTTTAGATATTTTAGATGTTAGACAAAACAATAAGTTTTAAATTTAGATGAACGTAATTACAAAAAGTGTTCAGTTGCCTGATGGAAGAACCATCACAATTGAGACCGGAAAAGTTGCAAAACAGGCTGATGGTGCTGCGGTTCTCCGCATGGGTAACACAGTGCTTCTCGCAACTGTTTGTGCAGCAAAGGATGCAGTTCCGGGTACAGATTTTATGCCTTTGCAAGTAGATTATCGTGAGCAGTACAGTGCTGCAGGTCGTTTCCCTGGTGGTTTCACCAAGCGCGAAGGCAAAGCCAGCGATGAGGAAATCCTTACCTCTCGTCTTGTGGACCGTGCTTTGCGTCCACTTTTCCCTTCTAACTACCATGCAGAAGTTTACGTACAGGTAATGTTGCTCTCAGCCGATGGTGTTGACCAGCCAGATGCCCTCGCAGGTTTCGCTGCTTCAGCTGCCATGGCTTGTTCAGATATTCCTTTCGAGTACTATATCTCTGAGGTTCGTGTAGCTCGTATCAATGGTGAGTATGTTGTTAACCCTACATTCCAGCAGATGGAAGAGGCAGACATGGATATCATGGTTGGTGCTACCAAGGACAATATCATGATGGTAGAAGGTGAGATGAAGGAAGTTTCTGAGCAGGATCTCATTGGTGCCCTCAAGGTGGCTGCCGAGGCTATCAAGCCTATGTGCGAGCTCCAGTATGAGTTGGCTAAGGAGAAGGGTACTGACGTGAAGCGTGAGTATGACCACGAGATCAACGATGAGGAACTCCGTGAGCAGATCAAGTCTGAGCTTTACAAGCCAGCTTATGATATCAATCATCAGGCTTTGGAGAAGCATGCACGTCAGGATGCTTTCGGCAAGGTTTTGGCTGATTTCCTCGAGAAGTATGACGCTGCTCATACCGATCTTTCTGAGGAAGACCTGGAGGAGAAGCACGCTGAGGCTACCCGTTACTATGATGACGTAATGCGCGATGCTATGCGCCGTTGCATCCTCGATGAGGGCTTGCGCCTTGATGGTCGTGCTACTACAGATATCCGCCCTATCTGGTGCGAGGTGTCTCCACTCCCAATGCCTCACGGAAGCGCTATCTTCCAGCGTGGTGAGACCATGTCTCTCTCTACATGTACTCTTGGTACAAAGATGGACGAGAAGCTTATCGACGGTGTGCTCGAGAAGAGCTACCAGCGCTTCCTCCTTCATTATAACTTCCCTCCATTCTCTACAGGTGAGGCTAAGGCTCAGCGCGGCGTAGGCCGTCGTGAGATTGGTCACGGTCACTTGGCATGGCGTGGTTTGAAGGGTCAGATTCCTACAGACTTCCCTTACACAGTACGTTTGGTAAGCCAGATCTTGGAGTCTAACGGTTCTTCTTCTATGGCTACTGTTTGTGCTGGTACTCTCGCCCTGATGGATGCAGGTGTTCCTATGAAGAAGCCAGTTTCTGGTATCGCTATGGGTCTTATCAAGAACCCAGGTGAGGACAAGTACGCTATCCTCAGTGATATCCTCGGTGATGAGGACCACTTGGGTGATATGGACTTCAAGACCACTGGTACCCGCGATGGTTTGACCGCTACACAGATGGATATCAAGTGTGATGGTTTGAGCTTCGAGATTCTTGAGGAGGCTTTGATGCAGGCTAAGGCTGGTCGTGAGCACATCCTCAACTGCATGATGGAGACAATCTCTGAGCCACGTGCTGAGATGAAGCCACAGGTTCCACGTATCGTAGCATTCGATATCCCTAAGGAGTTCATCGGTGCTGTTATCGGCCCTGGTGGTAAGATTATCCAGCAGATGCAGGAGGATACTGGTGCGACAATCACTATCGAGGAGACTGATGGTAAGGGTCACGTCCAGGTATCTGCTCCTAACAAGGATTCTATCGATGCAGCTTTGGCTAAGATTAAGGCTATCGTAGCTGTTCCTGAGGTTGGTGAGGTTTACGAGGGTACAGTTCGCTCTATCATGCCTTACGGTTGCTTCGTAGAGATTCTCCCTGGTAAGGATGGTTTGCTCCACATCTCTGAGATTGATTGGAAGCGTCTTGAGACAGTTGAAGAGGCTGGCATCAAGGAAGGCGACAAGATCAAGGTGAAGTTGATGGAGATTGATCCTAAGACTGGCAAGTACAAACTTTCTCATCGTGTATTGATGGAGAAGCCAGAGGGTTATGTAGAGCGTGAGCGTCGTCCACGTCCTGAGCGCGGTGAGCGTCGCGGTCGTCGTGATGATCGTCATGAAGGTCGTGGTGAGCGTCCAGCTCGTCAGCCACGTCGTTACGAGCATCGTAATGATGAGCAGGCTCCTAAGGAGTTCAACGACTCTTTGGATCACAACAATGATGTAGAATAATCTGCGTATTAGACACATTATTATATATAAAGAGGGTGTGTCATAAGTCTATGGCGCACCCTCTTTTATGTTATTTATTGCATAATCCTAGAAGTATCGTAGCCTATTCCAAAACGGGAATCATATTATATCGTCTGCAAATTTTACTTTTTCCGATCTTCTCTATTATAAACAGGCAAGAAGTTCACAAAAGGGCATAGTTATCCCTGACGATAAAACAACCAAAATTGAGTTTTATCGTTTTATACCCAAATATTTCTTCAAATTGAATCCCATTCCGAACAATCCTAGATCCATATAAACCTTGTCCATTCCAAAATGCCTGAATCGCTTATAATGCATATCCGCCTTCATCTGCCCAAATACAGCTTCCGGCTCTATCGGTCGCTGGCTTCTGTGTTTCAAGCCCTCTTCAGACGTTAGTAGCAGGAAGGCTTCCTTTTTATATGCATTCAGTTTATGGTTGACATATATGGTTCTGTTGCCTTTGGATTTCTTGCAGAGACTTCCAAGCGGACATCCATCACATCGTTGTGCTCTATATAATGTAATGACAGACACATAGCCGGAGTCACTTTTCGTTTGCCGTTGTCCACAAGGTTCCATGTGTTGTCCCATGGGGCAGACATAATAGTCATCATCCCTGTTGTAGTAGAAGTTCGCTTGGTTGAAGGCATCCTCCTTGAAAGGCTTATGCTGTTCCTTGTGAAACCAGTTGTACTTTACATAACCCATCATTTCTTCCATCTCTAGGTACTCGTAGTTCTCCTCCGAGCCATACCCTGAGTCTGCGGTGACGCTCTTGGATTGCTTTCCATATCTTTTCTTGTACTTATCCAAAAAAGGCTTGAAGGTCAGGGTGTCTGTTGGATTGGGATAAAGGGCGAAATTCGTCCAATATTGATTCTCTGTCGCAATTTGAAGGTTATAGGCAGGCTTTGTCTGCCCATTGTTCATGGCATCTTCCTTGAGGCGCATGAAGGTCGCATCGGGATCAGTCTTGGAGTAACTGTTTCTCTCGCCCAGTATATCCAGTGATTTTTCATACTCGCACAGTTTGTCCGAGGCTTTGAACAAGTGATCTATCTGAGTATTTAGCTTTTGCTTCTCTCTTCCTGTAAGCTTTGCCTTAGGAAGGTTCTTAGCTTGCCTCTCACACAAACGTGCACTTCTCTCTACATCCTTGGCGGAAGTGGCTGGCTCGCTGTCTTCTTCCTTAATGTCACTCCCGCCATTCAGGCGAATTTGTTCTTTTATCTGAGCCAATGCAGCAGAGGTCTTTTCCAAGAGCTTAGCCCTGTTCTTTTCCACAGTCTTCTTCCATACAAACGTGTACTTGTTTGCTTTCGACTCTATCTTAGTGCCATCAACATATTGTTCCTCCAGACTAATCACGCCCTTTTCAACCAATATGGAGACGACTGCATCAAAATAAAAGTCGATGCATTTAATCATATGATTGGATCTAAAGCGGTTGATTGTTGCGAAAGATAGTTGCTTACCTCCACAAATCCACATATAGCGAACATCGTATTTAAGTGCGTCCGCTATGCCACGACAGGAATAAACGCCATTGATATAGGCAAAAACAACTAAACTTAGAAGCATCTTCGGACTGTAAGGAGGAGCACCAATCCCATCATAGGTATCCATGAGAGGGTTGATGTCCATACTGCGAATAATATGATCCACCATACGAACTTTGCTGTCTTTTGGCACATAATCATCGAAAGAGTTAGGAAAAAAGCTCAATTCGTGCCGAGTTTCAGATTTTATTTGTATCTTTGCCATACTTAAAGAAGTTTTCTGCAAAGATACAAATCTTTTGCGGAAAGGCAAAGCCCGAGCTTGTGAAAGTTTGGGCTTTGTTGTAAATAAAAACAATTTTTTCAGTTCTGTATCTGGAAAAAGAAGAAAAACGAAAAGGGTGCGCCATAGACTTATGACACACCCTCTTTTTAAATTTTGCTTTCTCTGGTTATTGCCGGATATAGTATTTGTAAATGGGAATGGAGAATGCAAAGTGGGATAAAATGTGGATAAACAAAAAGAGTCACAAGTAAAACTTGTGACTCTTTTCTGCGCTTCAAGATGGGCTTGAACCAACGACCCCCTGATTAACAGTCAGGTGCTCTAACCAACTGAGCTATTGAAGCAATTTGCTATGAAAGAAGATGAGTTACGAGGCTAACCTGAAACTCTCTTGCGCTTCAAGATGGGCTTGAACCAACGACCCCCTGATTAACAGTCAGGTGCTCTAACCAACTGAGCTATTGAAGCGTTTTTTCTGTAAAGAACATGATGTTCCTTATTTGCGTGTGCAAAAGTACTAACTTTTCTTCATTCTGCCAAATTTTTTGCTGACTTTTTTCGCTTTTTTCCCTAAAAAAGTGTATTTTTTCTTATCTTTGTGCCACTTTTTGCCTATTTTATGGTGTTTTTCGCAAAGAAATGAGTACTTTTGTGGTCGAAATCTTCTCCTGAGGGCGAATGCCGTGAAGAGGGGGAGGAAATAACCAATAAGTTGAATCATATACAATTAAATAAGGTAACAATGAAAAGAATACTGTTCTCCTTGCTTATGGTGCTCCTGGCAGTTCCTATTTTTGCCCAGGTTGACAAAGATCATGACTTCAAAGCCGCAAAGAATATGGAAATATTCAATGCCATCTACAAGAATCTCGATTTGATGTATGTTGATACGCTCGATGCTGAAGTTGTGGTCGGAAATGGTATCAATGCCATGTTGCGTAGTCTCGACCCTTATACTACCTATTATCCTGAGCAGAAGATGAAGGAACTCAAGAACCTGCTCACCGGCAAGTATGCGGGTGTAGGTGCGGTGATACGCTACAATTTCCAGTTGCAGCGCGTCTGTATCAGCGAGCCTTACGAGAATATGCCTGCTGCAGAAGTGGGACTGAAGAAGGGTGACATCATCCTAAGTATTGATGATGAGGATATGACCAATAAGGAGGTGAGCTATGTTAGCGATCATCTTCGTGGTGACCCGGGTTCTTCTTTCATGCTGAAAGTTAAGCGTCCAAGTACAGGCAAGACGATGAAGGTGAAGGTAACCCGCCGTACCATCCAGTTGCCGTTCTTGCCTTATTATGGCATGTTGGAGGGTAGCATCGGTTACATCAACTTCAATTCCTTTACCGAGCAGTCTGCCAAGGAAGTGCGTCGCGCTTTCATCGATTTGAGAAAGCAAGGTGCCAAGAGTCTTGTCTTCGATCTGCGTAATAA
Source organism: Segatella copri (assembly GCF_026015465.1). Lineage (GTDB taxonomy): Bacteria > Bacteroidota > Bacteroidia > Bacteroidales > Bacteroidaceae > Prevotella > Prevotella copri_E. The sequence continues at coordinate 1,213,829 of NZ_JAPDUQ010000001.1, read as the reverse complement.
TGGTGGTGGTTCTGTTACCGAAGCGGTCAGCATCATCAATATGTTCTTGCCTAAAGGTAAGACAGTCTTGGAGATGAAGGGAAAGTTGCAGCGTTCTAATCATGTTTATAAGACCACGGTTGAACCGATAGATTCCATTATGCCGATGGTGGTATTGGTGAACGAGAATTCTGCCAGTGCCAGTGAAATCATGAGCGGCAGTCTGCAGGATTATGACCGTGCTGTAATATTAGGTACGCGCACGTATGGAAAGGGATTGGTGCAGACTACCATGGATTTGCCTTATAACGGACAGGTAAAACTCACTACTGCTAAATATTTCATTCCTAGCGGCCGATGCGTTCAGGCACTCAACTATAAGCACGATAAGGGCGGTTATGTGGAGCATGTTCCTGACTCTCTTACCAAGGTGTTTTATACCGCTGGCGGCAGAGAAGTGAGAGATGGCGGTGGTGTGAAACCGGATGTAGAGGTAAAGCCTGATTCTTTGCCAAACATCGCTTTCTATCTGGCTGGTGCCCGCGACAGTAATGAGGTGATGCTCAATTATGAGATTGATTATATTGCCAAACATCCTACTATCGCTCCAGCGAAGGAATTCTCGCTGACCGATGCCGACTATGATGAATTCAAGGCACGCGTATTGAAGGCTAACTTCCAGTACGACCGTGAAACAGAAAAGTATCTCAAGGACTTGGAAAAACTCGCTAAGTTTGAAGGCTATTACGATGATGCCAAGGCAGAGTTTGAAGCTTTGAAGAAAAAACTGAGTCACAATGTGGCAAAGGATCTGGATTATAACAAGGATTACATCAAGCATCTGTTGGAAAATGACATCGTTTCTGCCTATTATTTCCAGCGCGGTGCCATCCAGAATTCCATGCGCTATGACAAGCAGATTAAGGAAGCAGTAAAATTGCTGAATTCTCCATCAGAATACGAAAAAATACTGCATCCTGTGAAGAAATAAGTACAAAAACGTGCACAATCGATTAAAAATGTGCACGTTGCGAATAAAAAGTTGCATTTTTTTTGGTAAATCACAAAAATATTTGTAATTTTGCAACGTTCAGTGGAATGAGGGGCTCACAAGAGTTCCTCATTTTATTTTAATAAGGTATATATGATTGATAAAAACGTCGTAAAAAAATTAGTTGAAGAATGGCTCCAAGATAAGGAATATTTCTTGGTAAGTATAGAAATCAGTCCCGACGATAGAATCGTTGTTGAGATTGACCATGCCGATGGAGTATGGATTGAGGATTGTGTTGCCTTGAGTAAGTATATTGAGGATCATTTGAACCGTGACGAGGAAGACTATGAGCTCGAAGTTGGCTCTGCAGGCTTGGGTCAACCGTTCAAAGTTCCGCAGCAGTATATCAATTTCATTGGCAAGGAGGTAGAGGTGTTTGATGCCGACGGCAAGAAGGTGAAGGGTATCTTGAAAGCTGTTGAAGGAAATGACTTCACAGTTGGCGTTGAAGAAAAGGTAAAGGTTGAAGGTAAAAAACGTCCGGTTAAGCAGGAGGTTGATCACGTTTACCAGATGGATAAAGTAAAATATACAAAATACATAATTAGTTTCAATTAAGTTATGGCTAAAAAAGAGCAAGAATTGACAGCGAGTATGATTGATACATTCCGCGAGTTTAAAGAAACAAAGAATATCGACCGTACTACATTGGTAAGTGTATTGGAGGAGAGCTTCCGTAATGTACTTGCCAAGATTTTTGGTAGTGACGAAAACTTTGATGTCATCGTGAACCCTGACAAGGGTGACTTCGAAATTTATCGCAACCGTATAGTTGTTGCTGATGGCGAAGTTGAAGATGAAAATAAGGAAATTACACTTTCTGAGGCTCGTAAGATTGAGCCAGATTACGAGGTTGGTGAGGATGTAAGTGAGACGGTTGACTTCAATAAGTTTGGTCGTCGTGCCATCTTGACTCTTCGTCAGACTTTGGCTTCCAAGATTCTTGAGTTGGAGCATGATTCACTCTACAACAAATACAAGGATCGCGTAGGTCAGGTTATCTCTGGTGAGGTTTATCAGGTTTGGAAGCGCGAGGTTCTGATTGTAGATGATGAGAACAACGAGCTCATGTTGCCTAAGACTGAGCAGATTCCTGGTGATACTTACCGCAAGGGTGAGACTGTTCGTGCGGTCATCCTTCGTGTAGACAACGAGAACAATAATCCAAAGATTATCTTGAGCCGTACTGCTCCAATCTTCCTGCAGCGCCTGTTGGAGGCTGAGGTTCCTGAGATTGCAGACGGTCTGATTGCAATCCGCCGTATCGCCCGTCTTCCGGGAGAGCGTGCTAAGATTGCTGTTGAAACATTCGATGAGCGTATCGACCCGGTTGGCGCATGTGTAGGTGTTAAAGGTAGCCGCGTTCACGGTATCGTTCGCGAACTTTGCAACGAGAATCTCGATGTTATCAACTACTCAAGCAATACCAAACTCTTCATTCAGCGTGCGTTGGCTCCAGCCAAGGTTTCTTCAATCAATGTTGATGATGAGAACAAGAAAGCAGAGGTTTACTTGCAGCCTGAGGAAGTTAGTTTGGCTATCGGCCGTGGCGGTATGAACATCAAACTGGCTTCTATGCTTACAGAATATACCATCGACGTATTCCGTGAGGTAGACGAGAATGAGGCCGATGAGGATATCTACTTGGATGAGTTCTCTGATGAGATTGACCAGTGGGTTATCGATGCTATCAAGGGCATCGGTCTTGATACAGCCAAGCAGGTACTCAATGCACCTCGCAACTTGCTGATTGAGAAAGCCGACCTCGAAGAGGAGACCGTTGATCATGTACTCAGCGTGTTGCGCGCCGAATTCGAACAATAATTCCCTTGCCAGCGAGTGCTTGCAGGGAATCTAACTTTAAAAATAGGAGAATAAATAATTTATGAGCATCAGATTAAATAAAGCACTACGTGAATTAAATATAGGACTTCAGACGGCAGTTGAATTCCTAGAGAAAAGAAAAGACCTGGGAGATGTCAAGGCAGAACCGAGCTTCAAACTCACCGACCAGCAATACAAGGCATTGAATGATGCCTTCAGTCAGGACAGAGAGGTTCGTGATCAGGCTGAGAAACTCTTTACCAAAAAAGCAAAAGATAAGAAGCGTGCGCCAGAGCAGAAGGACAATCGCGCTGAAAGCTTGTTGGAGTCTAATGGACAGCAGCTGTATAAGCCGCTGGGAAAGATAGACTTGGACAATATCGGTAAGAAGCCTGCTGCAGAGTCTGTTGCGGAAAAGCCTGAGACTGCTGCCGTCAGTCCTGAGCAGAAGAAAGACGCTCCTAAGGCTGAGCAAAAGAAGGAACAGAAGCCACAACAGGCTTCTCAGCATAAACAGCAAATGAAACAGGAAAATCATCAGAAATCACAGCAGTCAAACGCTCAGATGAATAAGCAGAATGCTCCTCAGGGAAAGAAAGAGCATCATCATGCTAAGAATGAAACTGCACAGCATTCAGCTGGCGCAGCAGACAACAGCGTGTTTACTCTCAAGAGTGAGAAGAAGTTTACTGCTAATGAGCCTAAGGTGTTGGGCAAGATAGATTTGTCTTCCCTCAACCAGAGCACTCGTCCTAAGAAGAAAACCAAGGAGGAGCGCCGCAAGGAACGTGAGGAGAAAATGGCTCAACAGCACAATGAGCGCAAAAAGCGTGTTCGTATCAACAAAGAACGTGTTGACATCATTGCCGAAGCTAAGAATAATGGCGGAGGTAATGGCAACAACGGCGGTAATAACAAGAAGAACAAGAACCGCAACAGAAATAATAACAATAATAATCGCGGCAATAACAACAACCGCAGCAACCAGCGCCAGATCGAGGTTGATGACGAGGCTGTAGCACGCCAGGTTAAGGAGACTCTTGCACGTTTGACCAGCAAGAGTCAGAACAAGAAGGGTGCTAAGTACCGTAAGGAGAAGCGTGAGGCTGTTCAGGAGAAGTTGCAGGATCAGGCTCGTCAGGAGCAGAAGGAAAGCAAGATCCTGAAACTTACTGAGTTCGTTACCGTTAGCGAGTTGGCTACGATGATGGATATCAGCGTTACTCAGGTTATCTCTACGCTGATGGGCGTAGGTATCATGGTATCTATCAACCAGCGCCTGGATGCAGAGACCATCAATATGGTAGCTGAGGAGTTCGGTTTCAAGACCGAATACGTGAGTGCCGAGGTTCAGGAGGCCGTGAGCGAGGAAGAGGATGATGAGAACGACTTGGTTCCACGTGCTCCAATCGTAACCGTCATGGGTCACGTAGACCATGGTAAGACCTCTTTGCTCGACTATATCCGCAATACCAATGTGATTGCCGGTGAGGCAGGTGGTATTACCCAGCATATCGGTGCATACAGTGTTACGCTGAACAGTGGCCGCAAGGTTACCTTCCTTGATACTCCAGGTCACGAGGCGTTTACCGCCATGCGTGCCCGTGGTGCCCAGGCTACCGATATCGCCATCATCATCATCGCAGCCGATGACTCTGTGATGCCTACCACCAAGGAGGCTATCGCTCATGCCCAGGCTGCCGGTGTGCCTATGGTATTCGCAATCAACAAGATTGATAAGCCAGGTGCTAACCCAGACCGTATCCGTGAGGACTTGGCTAACATGAACCTGCTCGTTGAGGAGTGGGGTGGTAAGTATCAGTGCCAGGAAATCAGTGCCAAGAAGGGTATCGGTGTTCACGATTTGCTCGACAAGGTGCTCCTCGAGGCTGACATGCTCGATTTGAAGGCTAACCCTAACCGTCGTGCTACAGGTACCATCATCGAGTCTTCTCTCGACAAGGGTCGTGGATATGTTTCTACCGTATTGGTTGCCAACGGTACCCTGAAGGTAGGCGACATCGTACTCGCCGGTACTTCTTGGGGGCGTGTCAAGGCGATGTTCAATGAGCGTAATGCCAACATCAAGTCAGCAGCTCCTGCTGAGCCAGCTATCATCCTCGGTTTGAATGGTGCGCCTACTGCAGGTGACCAGTTCCACGTAATCGAGACAGAGCAGGAGGCTCGCGAAATCGCCAACAAGCGTGAGCAGCTGCAGCGTGAGCAGGGCTTGCGTACTCAGAAGCGCTTGACCCTGGGTGATATCTCTCACCGTATCGCACGTGGTGAGTTCCATGAGTTGAACGTCATCGTGAAGGGTGATACCGACGGTTCTGTTGAGGCATTGAGCGACTCATTCATCAAGCTTTCTACCGAGAAGGTTCAGGTGAACGTGGTGAACAAGGCTGTGGGTCAGATTTCAGAGAACGACGTGATGCTGGCATCTGCTTCAGATGCAGTCATTGTTGGCTTCCAGGTTCGTCCATCTGCCGATGCTCGTAAGGCTGCCGACCGTGAGGGTGTTGAAATCAACACATACTCTATCATCTACGATGCTATCGACGATATCAAGAGTGCGATGGTTGGTATGCTCGACAAGGTGAAGAAGGAAATCGTTACCGGTCAGGTTGAGGTTAAGCAGACCTTCAAGATTTCTAAGGTGGGTACTATTGCCGGTGGTCTCGTTACCGAGGGTAAGGTACACGCTAAGGATAAGGCTCGCGTCATCCGTGACGGTATCGTGATACGTACTGCTGAAATCGGTGCCTTGAAGCGTTACAAGGACGATGTTAAGGAGGTGGTTACCGGTATGGAATGCGGTTTGAGCCTCGTCAACTACAACGATATTCAGGAGGGCGACGTTATCGAGACCTTCACTGAGATCGAGGTAGAGCAGAAGCTTTAATAAAGTGAAGAGTGAAGAACGAAAAGTGAAGAATTCATTTGTTTTTCGCTCTATCATATATATAATAAGGTAGGGATGAGTCCTCAGCGGCTTATCCCTATTTAGGGTTAAAATAACGAAAGGTTATTCTAAATAAAATGGCAGAAATAGAGAAAGAACAGAATCAGGTTGTCAAGGACGTGATAGACCAGAAATATGAGTATGGTTTTACCACCGATGTGCATACTGAAATCATAGAAAAGGGTCTCAACGAGGATGTTGTGCGCCTGATCTCACAGAAGAAGGGAGAGCCAGATTGGATGCTCGAATTTCGTCTGAAAGCCTACCATTACTGGAAGACGCTCAAGGAGCCAAAGTGGGGACATGTGCACGTGCCACCTGTTGACTACCAGGAGATTTCATACTATGCCGACCCTTTGGCAAAGAAGCCAAAAAACAAGGAGATTGATCCTGAGTTGGAGAAAACATTCGACAAGCTTGGTATTCCTCTGGAGGAGCGTCTGGCTTTGAGCGGCACCGCCGTGGATGCCATCATGGACTCTGTGTCGGTGAAGACTACCTTCAAGGAGAAACTCCGTGAGAAGGGCGTCATCTTCTGCAGTATCGGCGAGGCAGTGAAGGAGCATCCTGATTTGGTAAGAGAGTATCTGGGAACCGTAGTTCCTTATCGTGATAACTTCTATGCAGCCTTGAACAGTTGCGTATTCAGCGATGGCTCATTCGTTTATATTCCTAAGGGCGTCCGCTGTCCGATGGAGTTGAGCAGTTACTTCCGCATCAATGCCCGTAACACCGGTCAGTTTGAGCGTACATTGATCATCGCCGATGATGATGCTTACGTTTCTTACCTGGAGGGATGTACAGCACCAATGCGTGATGAGAACCAGCTCCATGCGGCTATCGTAGAGATTATCGTCAAGGATAATGCTGAGGTGAAGTACTCTACCGTTCAGAACTGGTATCCTGGTGATGAACATGGTAAGGGTGGTGTGTTGAACCTGGTAACCAAGCGAGGTGACTTGCGTGGTGTCAACTCTAAGTTGAGCTGGACTCAGGTAGAGACTGGCTCGGCTATCACTTGGAAGTATCCTTCTTGCATCTTGCGTGGTGACAATTCTGTGGCTGAGTTCTACAGTGTGGCTGTTACCAACAACTATCAGGAGGCTGATACCGGTACCAAGATGATTCACATGGGTAAGAACACCAAGAGTACCATCATCTCAAAGGGAATCTCGGCAGGTCATAGCCAGAACTCCTATCGAGGTCTGGTTCGTGCCACGTCCAATGCCGACAATGCGCGCAACTACAGTTCCTGCGACTCCTTGTTGCTGGGTAGCGATTGTGGAGCGCATACCTTCCCATATATGGATGCCCATAACGACACAGCCGTGTTCGAGCATGAGGCAACCACCTCGAAGATTTCAGAAGACCAGCTCTTCTATTGCAATCAGCGAGGCATTCCTACCGAGGAGGCTGTCGGCTTGATCGTAAACGGTTATGCCAAGGATGTGCTCAATAAGTTGCCTATGGAGTTTGCCGTTGAGGCACAGAAACTCCTAAGTGTTTCACTCGAAGGCACCGTTGGCTAAGAATAATAAGAAAGAGAGGTGGTTATGAAAAGAATGTTGTTGATGTTATTGTTAGTTGATAGCTTGAACTTAACGGCTCAAGACCTTTTCAATCATCAAAAAAATGGCTTGACGGCACAGCAAGATTCCATCGTTGCATCTTTTGTTGCGAAATGCAAGCAAGAGCAAAATGTGTATCTTCGTTGTGGTCGATATTGTCATGTTGATGAGTCTGACCCTACATTGACCAAGTCCATTATGCAGACATCGAGTTATGTTCCGCAGATGAAGGGTAAGGTCATACGACCAGGTGAGTGCTCATTTTGGGTACTAGACCCTCCTTCGTTGTTTGTGCAATGGGGCTGGGAGAAGCCACCATCTTTCTTTGAAGAGTTATGTTCCAATATTTTGAACGCATTTTTTAAGTAATAATATGTTAGAGGTAAAGAATCTGCATGCAACTATTGCAGGCAAAGAAATATTGAAAGGTATCAACCTGACTATCAACGATGGTGAGATACATGCTATCATGGGACCTAACGGTTCCGGTAAGTCAACCTTGAGCGCTGTGCTTACAGGTAACCCTCTCTATACCGTAACCGAGGGTGAGGCTATCTTCAACGGCAAGAACCTTCTGGATATGAAGCCAGAGGACCGTGCCCGTGAAGGCTTGTTCCTCTCTTTCCAGTATCCGGTGGAGATTCCTGGTGTATCCATGACTAACTTTATGCGTGCGGCTATCAATGCCAAGCGTGAGTATCAGGGTTTGGAACCATTGAATACAAGCGAATTCATGAAACTGATGCGTGAGAAGCGCGAGTTGGTGGAATTGGACAGCAAGTTGGCTCGCCGTTCTGTAAACGAAGGTTTCTCTGGTGGTGAGAAGAAACGCAACGAGATTTTCCAGATGGCGATGCTGGAGCCAAAGCTCTCTATCCTCGATGAAACCGACTCGGGTCTCGACGTGGATGCGATGCGTATTGTGGCTGACGGTGTAAACAAGATGCATACCGACCAGACTTCTGCCATTGTCATCACTCACTATGAGCGTCTGCTCGATATGATTAAGCCAAGTGTGGTTCACGTACTCTATAAGGGTAGAATCGTGAAGACTGCCGGTCCTGAACTTGCCAAGGAGATTGAAGCTCGCGGCTACGACTGGATCAAGGCTGAAGTAGATGAGAAATAAATAAGGAGGATGGCTATGCTTTCAGAAAAACAATATTTAGACTTGTATCAGTCTTCTTCGAGAATGATCAAGAAGAACAGTGCTGAGGTGCTCAATGCGGTGCGTGATGCTGCTTTCGAGGACTTCCGTCGCCTGGGCTTCCCTTCCCGAAAGGTAGAAAGATACAAGTACACAGATATGAGCGCCATCTTCGAGCCAGACTATGGCTTGAACTTGAATCGTCTGGAAATTCCGGTAGATCCATACGAGGCTTTCCGCTGCGATGTGCCTAACCTGAGCACTTCGCTCTACTTTGTGGTAAACGATGCTTTCTATAACAAGGCATTGCCAAAAGTAGAGCTTCCAGAGGGTGTTATCGTCGATTCTTTGAGCAAGATTGCTACAGAAAACCCAGAATTCATCGGGAAATACTACGCTAAGATTGCCAAAACCGATGAAGATGGCATCACCGCATTGAATACTTTCCTGGCGCAGGATGGCTTGCTGATTTATGTTCCAAAGAACGTGAAGGTGGAGCGAACCATTCAGGTCATCAATATTCTTCGTTCGGATGTAGATTTGATGGTAAACCGTCGTGTGCTCATCGTGATGGAACAGGGTGCTGAGGCTAAGTTCCTCTTCTGCGATCATGCTGCCGATGACAAGAACTTCCTCGCAACCCAGGTTATCGAGGCTTATGTTGGCGAGAATGCCAGTCTCGACCTCTATTGTCTGGAAGAGACTCATTACAAGAACCGTCGTGTCAGCAACGTTTACATTGAGCAGCAGGCTAACAGCCGTGTAAACCATAACGTCATCACCCTTCATAACGGTATCACCCGCAACCGACTCGACCTCGTGTTCAAGGGCGAGGGAGCCGAGTGCTTCTGCAATGGTTGTGTGATTGCCGACAAGAACCAGGTGGTTGATAACAATACACTCATCGATCATCAGGTGGGTCATTGTATCAGCAACGAGCTTTATAAGTATGTACTCGATGGTGAGGCACGTGGTGCTTTTGCCGGTAGAGTGTTGGTTCGTCATGGTGCCCAGAAAACTGTTTCTCAGGAAACCAACCAGAACCTCTGTGCTACGAAGACTGCCCGCATGTTCACCCAGCCGATGCTGGAGATTTATGCCGATGATGTGAAGTGTGCGCACGGAAGTACTGTAGGTCAGCTCAACGATGCCGCATTGTTCTATATGCAGCAGCGTGGTGTGAGCCGCGAGGAGGCTAAGTTGCTCCTTCAGTTTGCATTTGTCAACGAAGTCATCGACAAGATGGAGCTGGAGCCATTGCGTGATCGCCTGCATCATCTCGTAGAGAAGCGATTCCGTGGTGAACTCAATAAGTGTGAGGGCTGCAAGCTTTGCAAGTAGATAATATCCTTTTAAAGGAGTTAAGTTCTTAAAAATATGTATGATATCAATCAAGTAAGAGCAGATTTCCCGATTTTATCGAGAAGGGTCTATGATAAGCCATTGGTGTATCTGGATAATGCGGCAACCACGCAGAAACCATTGTGCGTGCTCGATGCCATGCGCGACGAGTATCTCAACGTAAATGCCAATGTGCATCGTGGTGTTCACTATCTCTCTCAGCAGGCTACCGACCTTCATGAGGCAGCCCGCGAAACCGTGCGCAAGTTTATCAATGCGCCTAAGGTTGAGGAAGTCATCTTTACCCGCGGTACTACCGAAAGTCTGAATCTCGTGGTTTCATCGTTCAGCGATGCCTTTATGAGTGAGGGCGACGAGGTGATTATCTCTACCATGGAGCATCACTCCAATATCGTGCCTTGGCAGTTGCAGGCTGCCAAGAAGGGAATCGCCATCCGAATAATCCCTATCAACGATAAAGGTGAGATTAACCTCGATGAATTCGCCAATTTATTTACCGAACGCACCAAAATCGTGAGCATTGCCCAGGTAAGCAACGTGTTGGGTACGGTGAATCCGGTAAAAGAGATGATAAAGATTGCTCATGAGCACGATGTGCCTGTCATGGTGGATGGCGCTCAGAGTACTCCTCATTTTGCTGTGGATGTACAGGATATGGATTGCGATTTCTTCGCTTTCAGCGGACATAAGATTTATGGTCCTACCGGTATCGGTGTGCTTTACGGCAAGGAAGAATGGCTCGACAAGTTGCCTCCTTATCAGGGCGGTGGCGAAATGATTGAGAGCGTAAGTTTCGAGAAGACTACTTTCGAGAAGTTGCCTTTCAAGTTCGAGGCTGGTACTCCTGATTATGTAGCTACCCACGGTCTGGCGAAAGCCATCGATTATGTTTCTGCACTCGGCATGGATAACATTGCCAAGCATGAGCAGGAACTCACCCGCTACTGTATGGAGCAGATGCGAACCATCGATGGAATCAGACTTTTTGGTGAACAGGAGGGCAAAGATGCCGTTGTCAGCTTCTTGGTTGGTGATATTCATCATATGGATATGGGCACCTTGCTCGACCGTCTGGGCATCGCTGTACGTACCGGTCATCATTGCGCTCAGCCTTTGATGGACCGCTACGGCATTCTCGGCACTGTTCGTGCCAGCTTTGCCCTATATAATACAAAGGAAGAAATAGATGCGCTTGTAGCGGGCGTAAAACGCGTGGCTATGATGTTCTAAAGATAAAGACTTTTTAGCCGCATACAGCGCACGTAAAAGCCTTATTTAGCCAACTGGCGAGCGAAAGACAACCCACTGGCAAGCAAAGAACAGCCAACTGGCGCTACTGCGGACAGTTGGCTGTTTGCGTTTGGCAGTTATCAGAAAGTTGAGGTTGGAATGCCCAAATACTCTTCACTCTTCACCCTTTTATCGTAACGTATTGTTATACTGAGACTTACGCGCAGAAGAGACGTTCTGACTCTTCACCCACTCTTCACCCACTCTTCACCGCCTGGTGCTATGAGGGTGAAGAGTAGGTGAAGAGTAGGTGAAGAGTGGGTGAAGAGTGGGTGAAGAGTTGAAATGCTCTTATCTTTGTAACTGCCCTATAATTAGGCGGTTACAAAATAGAGGTGAAGAGTGAAGAGATAAACGTAAAATTCATCATAATTATGTTAGAAAGTCATTATTATAAGGATATGGTAGAGGCTGGCTGCGATGAGGCTGGCAGAGGATGTTTGGCAGGCAGCGTATATGCAGCAGCCGTTATCCTTCCGCCCGGTTATCAGAATGCCGAATTGAACGACAGTAAGAAGCTCACAGATAAGAAGCGCAAGGCGCTCCGCAAGCAGATAGAGCGTGATGCTGTAGCTTGGGCTGTGGGCATTGTTACTCCCGAAGAAATCGATAAAATCAATATCCTCAACGCCAGTTTTCTGGCTATGCACCGTGCCCTGGACCAGCTCAAGGTTCGTCCGGAGGCAGTTATCGTGGATGGTAACCGCTTCAAACCCTACAAGGATTTGCCTTATACAACCATCGTAAAGGGTGACGGCAAGTATCTGTCTATTGCAGCTGCCAGCATCCTTGCCAAGACCTATCGTGATGATTACATGGATGCGCTTGCAGAAGAATATCCGCAGTACGACTGGAAAGGCAACAAGGGTTATCCTACCAAGAAGCATCGTGCTGCCATCAGGGAATTTGGAGTCACTCCATATCATCGCATGAGTTACAATCTTTTAGGAACTGGCGAATTGAGTATAGATTTCAAGGATTAGAGGCTACAGATTTGGTCCTTTAATTTAAAACGAAGTCTGTTTTTTCTGTCGATTATTATAAACGAAAAGGAGGTAAATGCCATCGATGGGTATTTACCTCCTTTTCGTTTTTTCAGACAGATACGGAGAATGTCTAATCTGTCTTTTGTCATCAAGGCGATATTAGAAATCGAGGGTGATACCCTTTTCGTCAATCTTCTTGTATGTCTTGTCGTTTACAGTCACATTCTTCGAGTTCTTAGCATCGAAGGTGTGATTCTTTGCACTAACTTTGATGTTTTCGAGCTTTACGCCGTCAGTACGGTTGATGACGATACCATATTCAGCATTGTTAACCTCCATATCCCTGATGTGGATGTTGCTTACCGGCATCTCTGGGAGACCGTTGAAGTAAGCTGCACGACGGGCTGTGCGGCAGATGACATGGTTGATGTCGATATTGCGGAAGCAAGGTGTTGTCTCGTCTATCTTGAACTTCTGTACCTTCTGGCTCTTAGCCTCATCGCCATCGTTGAGAACCTCAACGGCAGACTTGCCACCGTAGTAAAGGTCGAAGGTGATGACATCTGTCTGAATATCAAACATTGACATGTTGTCGATGTAGATATTCTCTACTACACCACCACGACCGCGGGTACTCTTGAAACGGAGACCTACATCGGTGCCGAGGAACTGGCAGTCGCTCACCTTGATATTCTTTACGCCACCACTCATCTCGCTGCCAACAACGAAACCACCATGCCCCTTGAATACGGTACAGCCGTTTACGATGACATTCTCGCAAGGAATGCCGCGCTTTCTTCCGTCAGCATCCTTACCACTCTTGATGCAGATACCATCATCGCCTACATCGAAAGTAGAATTGACGATAAGTGCATTCTTGCAGCTCTCCAGGTCAAGACCATCACCATTCTGAGCGTAAGAAGGGTTGCGGACCAATACATCTTCTATAAGAACGTTCTCGCACATCAGCGGATGGATGTTCCATGCTGGTGAATTCTGGAAGATAACACCATTGAGCCAAACGTTCTTGCAGCTTACGAGACTGATCATTACAGGGCGGAGGAAACGCTTGATCTCGTTCCATTCTTCTTCTGAAGCTGGAGTTTTAGGCACATTCATGTTGGCACTGTTGTCTGCCTTCAATGCACCTTCTGATGGGAACCAGTAGTCAGCTCTCTTGAATGCACCGCCACGTGAAGTAATCTGCTTCCACTGTGCAGCGGTAACCTTCTGCTTCTTTAATGGGCGCCAGTATTCTCCGTTTCCGTCAATGCAACCTTGACCGGTAATTGCCACGTTGGTAAGATGATGACCTGAGATAGGCGACTGGCAGCGGCGTGTATCCAGACCCTCGAACGATGTTTCTATAAAAGGGTAGAGGGCATCGTCTGGTGAGAAAAGGATAACAGCACCTTTTTCGAGATGCAGGTTGATATTGCTCTTCAATACGATAGGACCTGTGAACCATACGCCCTGTGGAACGATGAGTTTACCGCCGCCTTTCTGAGTCAGCGCATCGATAGCCTTGGCAAAGGCTGTGGTACAGAGAGAAGAGCCATCGCCAATAGCACCAAAGTCTTTGAGATTTACCTCATTGGCTGGGAATTGCGGACGAGTCACCTTCTCCATCTGGAATGGTAGATTTTCGTAAAGAGCATCATACTTCTTGATGTCTGTTGCCTGGGCACTTAGCGCCAACAAGCAAGCACATACCATGCTAAAAAATTTCTTCATCTATTTTTTCGGTTTGTTGGGTTATTATATATAAGTTATTTCTTCTGCAAAGATAAGTATTATCTTTTGAAAAGCCAAAAATAGAAAGACTTATTCTAAATAAATCGCTGTAAACGTTTTCGTGAAGTGGGGGGTATGATAAGATATAAGCGGATATATAATGATGTTATAAGTGCATATATAATAATAAGGTATATAAACGAAAAAAGGAGAGAAGTGAACTTCTCTCCATCTTGGTACCCAGACCCGGGATCGAACCGGGATGGATTGCTCCACTGGTGTTTGAGACCAGCGCGTCTACCGATTCCGCCATCTGGGCAAATACCACTTAGCTTATTTGCGGTTGCAAAGGTACTAATAATTTTTGAACTGACAAACTTTTTGGGAACTTTTTTTTCGAAAAATGCATTTTTGATGCAGAAACATTAAATTTTTGTTGTTTTTATAGTCCACTTTATTAAATTTCAAGAAAATCTTTGGCACTTTCACGGATAATCACTAACTTTACAGATGAATTTTGAAAACCAACAAAATATTAGACTCAAGATATGAAGAGTAACGGAAATAATTATTGTGTGATATTGGCGGGAGGTAAGGGCCGCAGACTCTGGCCTTGCAGCCGCAGCAACTATCCGAAGCAGTTTGTCGACTTCTTTGGAGTAGGGCGCACCCAGCTTCAGCAAACCTTTGACCGTATGGCAAAGATCGTGCCTGCCGACCATATATTTATCAACACAAATGAAGAATATGTTCAACTGGTAAAGGAACAGTTGCCTGAGGTTCCTGCAGAACGAATATTGGCGGAATCTATTCATCGCAATACGGCACCTAGCATGGCATGGGCCAATCATCGCATCTCGATGCTCAATCCTGATGCCTGCATCATCGCCACTCCTTCGGATCAGGCTATCTTCAATGAAGATGCTTTCCGGGAAAACGTATTGGAAGGTCTGGCTTTTGTGGCAGAACATGACCGTTTCCTGACGATGGGTGTGAAACCAACCCGTCCTGAACCTGGATATGGATATATTCAGATGGGTGAAGCTATCGGCAACGGATTGTACAAGGTGCAGTCGTTTACAGAGAAACCGGAAAGAGAGTTTGCCAAGATTTTTGTAGAAAGTGGAGAGTTCTATTGGAATACGGGTTTATTCCTTTCTAATGTGAAGTATCTGCGTGAGTGTTTCTGCAAGATTCTGCCCCCTGTACTCCGTGATTACGATAAACAGTATCCGGAATTCAGTGTGGAGACTGAGAATGCATACATGAAAGAGAGCTTCTCTTCTTATCCTAATATATCAGTAGATTTCGGGATTCTTGACAAGCCTAGCAATGTCTATATGATGAAGTGTGACTTCGGATGGGCTGATTTGGGTACCTGGCACAGTATCTACGAGGCGATGCAGAAGAGCAGCGATGACAACGTGGTTGTTGACAGCGATGTGATGATGGAGAATTGTCACAACAATGTAATCAAGTTGCCTAAAGGAAAGCTGGCTGTATTGAACGGACTGGACGGTTTCATAGTAGCCGAGAATGATAATGTATTGTTGATATGCAAGAAAGAAGATTCTTCTGCCCTGGTGCGTAAATATGTAAACGAGGTGCAGATGAAGAAAGGCGATGAGTTTGTCTAAGCAAGAGCTTATGAAATAAAGATATAAAAAGAGCTGCGAAGCATATTCGCAGCTCTTTTTCTGTTTGAAACTTCTTGCATTTAAAGTTTCTTGAATTCTGTATAAATCTTATCAGCAATTTCCTTGAACTCTTCCTCTGTGAGTTTGAGATGCTCCTTGCGGAAGTTTACATCAGCTTCGCTGTTCATTGGGATGAGGTGGATATGGGCATGAGGAACCTCCAGACCCAAAACAACCTGCGCCACTTTCTTGCATGGGAAGGATGCCTTGATAGCCTTGGCTACCTTCTTGGCGAAAACCTCAAACTCAGCCAGGTCTTCGTCTTCCATATCGAAGATGTAATCCACCTCCTTGCGGGGAATCACCAAAGTATGACCTTTGCCGATAGGGCTAATGTCGAGGAAAGCATAGAACTTGTCGCTTTCTGCACACTTGTAGCTAGGAATCTCTCCTGCTGCAATCTTTGAAAAAATGCTTGCCATAATCGCTAATCAATTTATAATTAATAATTTATAATTTACAATTCATATTATCTTATTCTCTTTTTGAAGTCGTTGCATCGGCTACTTTCATTTTCTATAGAGTATATCGGGTTGGCTTACATATAACATAAAAGGAACCGTCATACGGGCATCGCTGCCGATATGATAGTTCCTTTTATTCCGTTTTATTCAAATGAAATCTTGTCGATGCGAAGATTGATGGTGCCGCGAGGAATCTTGATTTCTGCAATCTCACCTACCTTCTTGTTGAGCAATCCCTGTGCGATAGGAGTCTTGATGGAAATCTTGCCTTCCTTCAAGTTTGCCTCGCTCTCGCTCACGATGGTATAAGTCATCTTTGCCTTGTTAGCCATGTTGGTCATCTCTACCTTCGACATAATCTGCACGCTGTCGGTGCTGAGCTGCTTGGTATCGATAATCTTAGCCTCGGCAATGGTGAGCTTCAGGCGATTGATCTTATCTTCCAGATGAGCCTGTGCCTCTTTAGCGGCATCATACTCAGAATTCTCACTTAAATCACCCTTGTCGCGGGCTTCAGCAATTGCGGCTGATGCCTTAGGGCGCTCTACAGATACGAGCTGTTTCAGCTCAGCTACGAGTTTGTCGTAGCCTTCTTGTGACATGTAAGCCATAATTTTCTTGTTGTTTTAATGTTATTAATAATCGGTTGGCAAGTAGCATAAAAAATAAAGAATTCCAGTGCCAGTGGAGCACCGGAATCCTATATCTGTATTTATGTCTCTTGTTTATCCTTTTGTGTATAATCCGAATGCAAAGATAGGACTTTATTTCCGTATCACCAAATTTTTTGGGGGAAATTTTAAAAATATCCTCCTTTTTCCTTCACATAGTTCATTAATTCGCTAAAAATCTGATTATTGCGCAATATCTCCGGGTTGCCTGTCATAATCATCTGCTTTCGGGCACGGGTGATGGCTACGTTCAGCTTGCGGTCGATGATGGCGCCGTCTTCTACGAAACTGTTGCCGGCAAGGAAGTCGAGCTGCCAGATGTTCTGGATGGTAAAGCTGTAGATGATGACATCGCGCTGACTGCCCTGGTACCGCTCTACGGTATCGATACTGATTTTCTCCAGTTCCGGAATACCGAGCTTTTCGATGCCTTTGCGTACCATGGCTATCTGGTTGCGGTAAGGAACGATGACGCCTACCGTCTTCTTGGCATCGAAACGCTCTCCATAGAAGCGGTGGATGCGGTGAAGCAGGTCTACCACGATTGCTGCCTCGTTGGCATTGATCTTATCGGATACATTCGGTTCCTTGCAGAATTTGGATGGGAGGAATATCATGCGGTGCTCCTTCAGTAGGTCGTCGAGCGCATCTTCTGACGGGAGAGTATATGACAGCTCCGTCTCCAACTGGTGTGGGCATGGCACGGGTTCCAGTTTCTCCCGACGGTAGAACATCCGGTTAGGAAACTCTGCAATCTCGGGATGCATTCTTCCTTGGCGGCGCAGAATGCCGATGAATTCGCTGCGTTCTTCGTGATCTTCCCAATGAATCAGACGTTCGAAGAGGGAGTTGCGGCAGTTGGTAAGACAGATGTCCTGCAGGATGCTCATGTCGATGACGCCACCTTTCTGACTGTCGTTGATGGTAGGAATGCCTGAATCCTGCTCGCTCTGCTGCACCACGGCTGGCAACTGCTTGTAGTCGCCGATGAGGATGAACTTATCTACTGCTGATAAGAGACCGATGAGATTAGGCTCCAGTATCTGGCTCGACTCGTCGATGATGGCAAGCTTGAAGTGCTTCAGCGAGAAGATGAACGGCTTGGAGGTCATCATCGAAGTGGTGCCCACGATTACACGCGTTCCTATTATATATTGTTTGATGGCTTCGAGCTTCGGACAGTCGCTGATGGCTTTCTCTATCAGATAAGGGCGGAACCGCTCATCGCAGGAGTACTCGCTGCCGAGGCGAAGGAATGGGATGCCGGAATCTACCAGCATCTCGCAGATTTCATCCACGGCTCGGTTGGTATAACTCATCAGGAGGATGGAGGATGCAGGCTGCTGAGCCGTCTTGCCTCCCGAGGCGATGCTTTCTGCTGCGGGCATTCCCGTTCCATCGTTCAATGCTTCTTCTACCATAAACTTCAGGGCACGACTGGTCTTTCCTGTTCCCGGAGGTCCCACGAGCAGGAAGTAATCCTGTGCCTGCTTGGCACGGAGAATGATGTCGTCCAGTACATCATCGTAATGTCTGGTCAA
Source organism: Segatella copri (assembly GCF_026015465.1). GTDB lineage: Bacteria > Bacteroidota > Bacteroidia > Bacteroidales > Bacteroidaceae > Prevotella > Prevotella copri_E. The sequence continues at coordinate 1,195,547 of NZ_JAPDUQ010000001.1, read as the reverse complement.
TGTAAGCGAGGCATCTCTTTGCGGAGCACGCTGCCCTAACAGCAGGTCGCGTTTCTCCTTGGGTGCACAGATAAACTGGTGCAGGTTACGTATGCTTCCGCCTGTTGATGCATCGCTCGTTCCATGTTCTATGGCGTAAGGCAGATTCATCTCGAAGATATCGGCATTCTGCTGTCCGTCGGTGAGATGCACCACAATCTCATCGCTGTGAATCTCCTGTAGTACACCTTTATATAATATAGCCTTTCTTACATCGGGTTCTTCCTTCAGCTTGTAGGTATAGAGATACACCATGTCGCCGATACGGAAGTTGGGCAGGAAGTCCTTTCCCTGGTCGGGCACGCTCAGGGTGATGGTATCATATCCGCTTCCTGCGCTGCTCTGTTCCTTCCGGATGATGTGCAGGTCGGTATAGATGTTGCCGGCATCTTTCTTTTCGGCGAGTGGCATGGTCCAGAGGTCGGAACTGGATGTGTTCGTTCCTTCCTGTGCGCCCACCTTGCTGATCATCTGTTCCCGCAACACGAAGGTCATCATGCGGCAGAAGTAAGCCTCCTCTAATGGGGTGAGGTTGTGGAGCGGACTGGTGATGGCTTCTATCTGCGGCTTCAGATACTTGTTGTAGAAGAAGTCCTGGGTACCTGCCACATTCAAAACTTCGGGGGTAAATTCATTCAGTGCATGCTCGAATCCCTCCTTGGCTATCTCGAAGGAGGCGGCAACGAGCTGGTTGCGGTATTCGATGGCCTCCTTGAAGAGCTTTTGGTAGTAAGCCACTACCATCAGTCCGTCTTGAGGCTGATACTTGGAATAGAGCAGACGGATATTCACGCGGTCGTTGCTCAGCTTGAAGTTGTGCTGCAATACGCCATAGTAGAGCAGCAGCTGTACATAGTGGGGCTCCAGCTGATAACTGTGATAACCCGGATCTACCTGATGGGTTTCGATATTCATGTTGCGTCCCGATTTCTGCTCCACCAGCAGTTTGCAGTCGGTGGTCATCAGGTCCACACGTCCCTGTATGCCGAGTGCTTCGCAGACGAACGAAGGTTCGAGGATGGCTTTCTTCCTGTCGTAAAGACTTTCGCCACGGAAGGCTGACATCTGTGCCTGCGATGCGGTGCGGGGGAAGAGAATATCCACTACCTGCTGCAGATTGAATGCCTGCTGGTTGGCATCTGTATAGAATTTCTTGGCATCAAACCAGGGACAGGTGCAGAACTCCAGTGCTTTCTCCCTGAAATTCGTCTTTATGGTTTCGTTCATCTGATATTTGCCGTTTGTATTGATGATGTCATCCAGCGCAGCACCGGCAAAGTTACCGAGCAGGGTAGCCTGGGTGTTGGCACGGGGTTTCATCTGGTTCAGCAGATAGAGCAGGGGATGATGACCGAAAGCCGTGAAGCAGGTGGCAATGCTACTGATATCTACCAGATAATCGGGTTCCACCACGATGAGTCGGGGGGTGATGATGGGCTGTTTCACCTGACAGTCGAGCAGGTTGAGCTGCATACCTTCCTTCAGGATATCCCAGAGGTAGGTATGGTCGATATGGTTCTCTTCATCTTTCAGTTGAACGAGATATTCCTCTTCGTCAGCATCCTGGTCAATATCCACGCGGATGAAATCGCTGTCCCAGTTCTTCACGATGCAGCGGATGCGGCGGTTGTTGATTTCCAGTCCTTTCTGATAAGGGCGGTTGGTATGGGGAATGAGCACGTTCAGCTCGTGGGGAACATCCACTCCGAATACGGCAGAGATGAAGATGGCTAGGGCACGTGCATCATATTTCAAATCTTCGCTTGAGAGCGGTTCCTGCGAATTACTGTGCCGGCGCATGGTCTGGATGGCAATCTTGTCTGCCACCTTGATGCCGTGAGCCTTACAGAGATAATCTACCTGGGAGAAAAGGTTACCGAAAGCCTGTTTCGTTTCCTTCACTCCTTCGTGGCAGCAGAGGATGAGCGTATCGTGCATCATCTTGTTGCGTGTCTTCGGCTCCAGTTCGGGGAGCGTCAGGAGTTCCCTTACCCGCTGGAAAAGTTCAGCGGTGCTGATATTGTTTTGATTCATGAAATATTGCTTAATCTTGAGAGATGTTTACCTCATCTCTATCCTCGAAAATGCGATTATTGGCTGTTTTTATTCCCATTATGGTAAAATGTTGTATTCTCTCTTCAGCCAAAGCTCGAAGACAGGATCGACGAATGAGAAATCTTGAAGATGTTTCTCAACGAGATCTTTCTCTACTAATACTTTCTTATTTCTTGTGATGCTCTGTGGCTGCCCCAGACCATACTTCTCTACGACATCCTTGGCATTGAAGTGCTTTTCGCCAGAAGCAATGGCTTTCAACATGCCGATTTGGGTGGGAGTGAGCTCGTCCATCTCTGTCAAGAACAAGTCTTCGTTGGTGTCCAAAACCAGTTGGAGCTGGTTGTCGAGGAGTTCTTGCGTCACCTCTTTGTCTGTGTGTGACCATAGGAAGAAGCAATATTGCTGTACGTACCAAGAGTTATATTTCACTCTTTCGCATAGACATTCTGCTTGACTCTCAGAGATACTTTTTCCTGTCTTCTTAAAATTGCTCATGATGTATGGAATCCAATATTCCTTGGCTATTCTCTTCAGGTTCATCAGTTGTCCGAACTTAAAGAAAGGGCTGTTCGTCTTGTTGAAAATATCTTTCATCATGTGCATCTTGCTGCCGTAGAGACAATAGGTGGTATGGTGCTGCAACTGCCATTCAGCCCTCAGCATAGCTTCAAGGTTCTTCCATTTTGGCAGGTTGGCGAGTTGCTGAAACTCATCGATGCAGACGATAATCTTGATGCCTTTAGCTTCGGCTATCCTTTCGGGGAGTTGCAGAATGTTTTCAGGACTTTCCTTTACAGGATTCACCTTTAGGTTGACCTCTACACTATTCATTGGGTCGGAAGCTATCGTGATGCTTGGGGTAAAACGATTGATAAACTTCACCAAGTCAGATAATTTCTGTTCCAATGTGGAAGAAACTCCTTGTATCACGATGGAGGCAAATTTGTTGTAGAATTCCTCCTCCGTATGAATCTTGGAGGCATCCATGAAGCAAACCTTTGTCTTCGGTTCTTCCTGCATTAATTCTTCCATAGAGGTTCTGACAAGCGAAGATTTTCCCCATCTTCTTGGAGATACCAAGATGACGTTGATGCTGTGGCGAAGGAAATTCTTCAGTTCCCTTCGGTCTTCTACTCTGTCGATAAAACTCTCTTTCTCAGCGAGTCTTCCATAAATAAAGGGTATATCCATAATCAATTTTTTATAAGTGATGGCGCAAAGTTACAAAAATTATAAATACTCTTATAATAAATGTATTTATAATTATGGATAATTAACGTGGGATGGGAATAAGAAGTGTTCTATTAAGTATTTTTTTTCGTAAGAAATGCTTGTCGTATCATTTCTTTTTAGTATATTTGTAGCCCCAATTGAAAAGAAGGGGTATTATTAATCTAAAAATATTAAACAATGACAAAAGAAGAATTGATGCATAGAGCCATTGTGCTCTCAAAGAATAGCGTGAAGACGGGTGGCGGACCTTTTGGTGCTGTCATTGCCAAGGATGGTATCATCATTGCTGAGGCTTCTAACAGCGTAACCATCGACCTCGACCCTACGGCTCATGCCGAAGTGAACTGCATCCGACAGGCTACCCGCAAGCTGAAGACCTTCAATCTGGAGGGTTGCGAAATCTATACCTCTTGCGAGCCTTGTCCGATGTGCCTAGGTGCCATCTATTGGGCACATCTCGACCGCATCTATTATGCCAACGACCGGAAGGATGCGGCAAAGATAGGTTTCGATGATGAGTTTATCTACGAGGAGATAGACCGCAAGATAGAAGACCGCCACAAGCCGATGATTGCCTTGATGCGCGATGAGGCGCTCGGTGCTTTCCGCATGTGGGAGGAAAATGCGGAAAAGACAGAGTATTAATGAGATAAGATAAAAAGGGAAGGTTGCACGGAATATGAACTGCAGCCTTCCTTTTTTCGTAGATTCTTCTTGTATTCTATCATGCGGGATAGAGAAAAATGGAGAAAAGGAACAATTTCTCAGATTTTCTTTGTAATTTTGCCGCCAAATTCAGAAAAGACCCTGAATTGATGGATAATGGAATTTCTCTAATTATTATAACGACAATGGAACAGTCAATAGAAAATCTCTACAAATTAGACGGCAGAGTGCCCGTAGGTAAAGCACTCCCATTTGGTCTTCAGCATGTGCTGGCGATGTTCGTCAGTAATATTGCGCCAATCATGATTCTCGCTGGTGCGATAGGTCTGGACAGTTCGGTGAGCGCCGTGCTTATCCAGAACTGTATGGTCATAGCTGGTATCGGTACCTTGGTGCAGCTTTATCCGGTATGGCGCATCGGTTCTCGCCTTCCTATCGTGATGGGTATCTCCTTCACCTTCCTTTCACTTGCCATCGCCATTGCGGGTTCTCATGGCATGGGAACATTGGTGGGTGCCGTCATCATCGGCGGTCTGATTGAGGGTACGCTCGGTCTCTTTGCCAAGTATTGGATCAAACTCATTCCGCCTGTAGTAGCCGCTACCGTGGTAACAGCCATCGGTTTCTCGCTCCTTCCTGTTGGTGCCAACTCTTTTGCGGGTGGTCAGGGTGCAGCTGATTTCGGTAGCATGAACAACTGGGTTGTGGGTTCTGTCACTTTGCTGGCTTGTCTGCTTTGTCAGATTTTCGCCAAGGGTTTCTTGCGTTCTCTCTCTGTATTGGTAGGACTGCTGGTAGGTTACATCCTGGCGCTGTTTATGGGAATGATAGATTTCAGCGGACTTTCTGGTCTCTCTATCGTAGCTTTGCCAAAGATTTTGCCATTCACTCCTGAATTCAATATCGGTGCTATTCTCTCAGTTGTAGCTGTATATCTGGTTTCTGCCACAGAAACGATTGGTGATACTTCTGCGCTCTGCAACAGTGCGTTGAAGCGTGATCCTAAGACCAAGGAGATGGGAGCGGCAGTCTGCTGCGATGGTTTCGTCAGTTCGGTTTCCGGTCTTTTCGGTTGTACTCCTATCACTTCTTTCAGTCAGAATGTGGGTTTGGCAGCGATGTCGGGAGTAGTGAACCGCTTTACCATTGCCATGGGTGCCATCATCATGATTATCGGTGGTGTATTCCCTGCTATCGGTTATGTATTGACTACGATTCCTCAGGCTGTATTGGGCGGCTGTACCATTATGATGTTTGGTAGCATCCTTTTTGCCGGTTTCGGTATGATGGCGCGTACAGGCTTCTCCCAGCGCAACATGGTTATCGTGAGTCTTTCTCTCAGCGTAGGTCTCGGTTTCACATCTGCAACAGGTATGTTCAACATCTTCCCGGAGATTGTGCGCACCGTTTTTGCTGATAACTGTGTGGCAGTAGTCTTCCTGCTCGCCGTTATCCTGAACCTCGTGTTGCCAAAAAACTTGGATAAGGCATAAGAATTAAAGATATTTATATATAAAAAGGTGCAACTCACAAGTAAGAAAGTGAGTTGCACCTTTTTTGCTATAAACTGTTAACTATAAACTATAAACTATTAACTAAATCACTGTCCTCCCAGTCTTTCGAAGAAGGTGATGATTTCTTCGAAGGTCTTGAATTCATCGCTGCCGTATTCTATCGCCGTACCCATGAAACCGTCGCATGGACTAGGGTCGATGAAGTAATCGCCGTAGAGCAGGTTCTTCTGGTTGCAGAAGATGATGTGGTTGTAGGCTGGGGTAGAGAGATATTCCTCCACCCAGGTCTGCACCTTCGCCATGTATTCATGGTCGTTGGTTGGCGCTGGGGCTACGATATATACGTTGTAATGCTCTATCAGCATCTCGTAAGCCTTGTGCATCGAGCTGGTTGCCTTCATGTAACTGTCGTGCAGGGCATCGAAGTCGATGTATACGATAGGGCGCTCCTTGCCGTTCTGCTTGTCGTCAATCCAGCGGATAACCGGACAGAGATAGTGGAATGCTACCTTGTCGATAAGTCGGTGCTCGCCATGGAATGGGATGGCGAGTGGATAGTGCTCATGGAAGAGGTCGAAGGTATGGACCAGCGGATCTGCATCGCCGAAGAGACCGTAAACACGTTGCTGCTCCTCGGGAGTAATGTCCTGGAAGCAACGCTCGGTAAAGTCACGGTATTCCTTGATGAGGCCTTTGGTAACCATCAGTTCGTTCACTCCGTCCTTTCTCGGGTTCTGGAATTCCTGCTTGCCGGTCATGCTGCTCATCGTATCGCCCATCTCGAAGGCAGGGTTTACGAGGATGCGGTCGAATCCTTTCAGCAGTTCGGTATACATGCCTCCCATCGAGGTACCGATGATGAGGTCAGGCTTCTCAGTCTCCGCCATCTTCTGCAGCATCTCTATGCCCTCTTCCGGATGTACCGGAATGTCTTCAGCCACGAGGGTGGCATTCGGCATCAGTTCCTGCAACATCTTTACGGTGCCGCTCTGTGCAGAAGAGAGGAAACCGTGAACATACATGATTTTCTTGCCCGCCATGAGGTCGGGGAATTGTTTGATATATGGATTCATATTCTTATAGTTTTATAGGGGGTATCATATCATGCTCCCTGAACATCTTATTCATTTCTGCTGCAAAATTACGCTAAATTGCAGACAAAACAAAATTATTGGGCGATAAACTTCCTTGTTTGCGAAAAAAGTAGTAATTTTGCACCCAATAACCATATTAAAGTTCAAGTCATAATGGATTTACTGAAAGAAAGAATTATGCAGGAGGGCAGATGCTTTCCTGGTGGAATCTTAAAAGTAGACAGCTTTGTAAACCATCAGATGGACCCTATTCTGATGATGGACTTAGCTAAGGAATTCGTGCGCCTTTTCAAGGACATCAAGTACAACAAGATTATTACTATCGAGGCTTCGGGCATCGCGCCTGCCATCATGGTAGGTTATCTGACCAATCTTCCTGTTGTATTTGTGAAGAAAAAGCAGCCTAAGACTATGGAGGGTATGATTACCTCTGTGGTTCACTCTTTTACAAAGGACCGCGATTATACGGTTTGTGTGAGCAACAGTTATCTTACTCCTGAGGACCATGTTATCTTTATCGATGACTTCCTTGCCAATGGTAATGCGTCTAAGGGCGTGATGGACCTTTGCGAGAAGGTTGGTGCCAAGATTGAGGCGATGGGTTTCATCATCGAGAAGGCTTTCCAGCATGGTGGTGACTTCCTGCGCAAGGAGGGAATCCGTTATGAGGCGCTCGCTACCGTAGAGAGCCTGGATGATTGCAAGATTGTCTTGAAGTAAAACATCTTATTATATATAGTAAAAGCCGCCTGTAATAGGGCGGCTTTTTTCTTACTTGACGATATCAGCGGCATAGGTTCCCATCGCCTTGTAGCCTGCAGGGTTCGGATGGAGCCAGTCGCCGCTGGCATATTCCCGCTTCATCCTTCTGTCATCATTCGGATCTTGAAGCAGCTTGGCGAAGTCTAGAATGCCATCTGCTTTCTTTGCCTGACTTCGAATCCAATCGTTTACATAGAGTCGGGCTGCTTCGTGGAAGTGGCTGTAGTAGCCGGCACCCTTGAAAGGCGTGATGGTGCCCAGATAAACTTTCATCTTCCGTGCCTTCGCCTTCCTCATCATTCCCTGTATGCTCTCTATAATCTGGCGGGCTACCGTCTCGCTGTTTCCGCTCTTGGCAGCACCTATGTCGTTGATGCCTTCAAAGATAATTACCTTCTTTACGCCGCTCTGCATCAGAATGTCTCGGTCGAAGCGTTCCTTGGCGAGTGCCCCGAAACCGCCCGGCACGGTTACGCGGTTGTTGCCGATGCCTAGGTTCAGTACACCCTGGTTGGTTATCTTATGCTTCAGCTGCAGCATCTCTGACATCACGTCGGGCCACCGGTTCTGGGCATTATCCGTGGAGCATTTCCCATCGGTGATGGAGTTTCCCATGATGGCGATGGCACTCATGTTGGTGCTCATCGTATACACATCGATGCCGCTGATGTTGTACCAGTGGTTCTCGCGGAAAGCCTTTTCGAAGTTGGAGTGGGCATTGGTTACTCCCTTCATGATATAAGAGGTGGTACGTGAGCCCATGTGAACGGTAGGCACATCGGGAGCCGAGGTGTAGTTGATGGTGATGGCTACGCGCTCCAGGTTCTTGAGATTGAACTTCAGCGCATCGCTCACTATCTGTCTGCCGGCAGGGATAGTAGCCTTGTAGCTGTTGCCGAACTTGAAGTATTGGGCCGATTTGGCATCAATCTTGAAGGAGTCTTTGGCGTGGGCGATATAGATGGAGCGTATCACTACGGGTTGCATCGAGTAGATATTGCTCAGTTTCAGTCTTATCACGTCGCCTCCCACGCTTACCTTTACTATCTGGCGAACCGAACGGTTTGTCATGTTGTTATTATAGGGCATAAACGCTTTCACCACAGTCTGCGGTGCCGTAGCCCAAGTTCCAATCCATGTTTGTGCCGCCATCTGTAGTGTGTATGTGCAGATGAAGCATAGTATCATTATAAATCTTTTCACCTTGTTGTATTTTTTAATTATAATCCTTGCGCCCGATGAGCCGTCTCGTTATGCATTATCTCATAAAAAGGGTCGATGCCATTGGAGGCACCGACCAATTCTGTTTATAATGATTTGATATTTTCTTCCGATAGCCCTGTGAATTGCATGATTTGCTCTATAGGCAGACCAGCTTGACGCATTTTTAGGGCGATGGCATTTTTTTCTTCAGTTTTACCTTCTGCTCTACCTTCTGCTCTACCTTCCGCATGCCCTTCTAATCTAGCGTTTCCAAGAACGTCATTTTGAATCATGATGGCATTGACATGTTCATCGTAGGCGTGTCGTTCGGCATTCGACATAGAGTAGTATTTCAGCTTCTCGCGAGCTTCTTGCAATCCTGGTGCTTTTGTGTCAGGATTGATGACTCCGTTTTTGAGGTAATCAACCCATTCCTCCAATGGAGACTTGGCAACCTTGTTGAATTCATTGACGCGCACTAGCATATAGGTTGGGAATATTTCGGCAGGCGACTTTCTCACGATTGTATCTTTCTCCTTGGTACTGATGATGAGTTGGTCTTGCGTATGCAGGCCGATAAAATTGTTTTGTCCTACATAGATATAGTCCGACCCTTTGCCAAGGTCAAAATAAAGTATACTAATGGAATATACCTTTTTTACTTCTTTGTAGGTGTTGCCGAGATTGATATGCTCGGTAATAGCCTTTGCCACCCCATAGAGCACGCGCTCCAGATAATACAGCTCACTTGTGTTCTGTATCTCCACGATGATGATGTCCCCTTTGCTATTTTTCGCCTTGATGTCAACTCTGTTAAACTTGTCGTCGGCTTCCTGTTGATTACCCTCGCTTTCCAATATGTCGATAATCTTGATAGGCTCACCGATAAACACTGTAAGGAATCCCTCAAGTACTCCAAAGTTAGCCTTCTGACGAAGCAATCGTTTGATTGCCCAATCGAATCGAATGTATTTATCTTTTAGCTCTTCCATATAGATTTCCTCCTAAAATTAATATTCGGTTGCAAAGTTACGCTTTTCTTTTGAAAGAAGCAAGGATTTTTGGGAAAATGTTTGAGTTGTAAACTACTATTGTACTGTCAATGAGTTTATACTTGTACAACAGTAGGTTTATGGTTGTACAACTAAAGGGTATACAGTCGTACGACTAAAGAGTGTGTAGTTGTACGATAATGGGGTGTTGTCACTAGGCTCGGCAGACCTGCTGACTAGGCTCAGCAGAGCTGTCGAGCCTAGTGGAAATCATCAAGAAGCAGTCTGCTTGAACCTCAGATACAGTCTCTCTGAACCTCAGATACCGACTGCTTGAACCTCCTAATCTATATCTTTGACCCAGCGCAGTCGTATCCTTGCGCCAGATGAGCCGTCTCGTTACGCTTATTCAGCCGCATTGTTATGCTTGATAATAAATAGTATCTTCTGCATTTGACGGTTTGTATATGCCAGCATCTGCGAATAGTCCTTCAAAGCATAAATCTTCGTCTAATTCAGGCCAATGGATACCATATCTGCTCAATACGAAAGCCTTACGCTGGGCAGGTGTGGCGTTAGCAAGACGGCTCCAACGACTGAAAGGATAGTTAGCCTTCCAGCCATTTTGGGTTTCTGCCCAAATATGGGCATCGTCAACCCAAACGCGATTTACTCTATATTGCTCCATAATATCTTATTTTTGATTAAAATACTCTTTCCATCTATCTATAATGACCGCCTCATTCTCAGAAATAATAGATTCTATCAAGGCAATATCATGCTTTTTGAATCCATGATTATAAATCTGGGTTAGAGGAGATACATTGTATTTTGCTTCATTTCCATCCTTGATGACATGGACATGAATTGGTTCATGATCATTAGAATAAAACATGAATCTGAATCCGAAAAATATGAATATTGTTGGCATCGTTTCTTTTTTCTGCAAAGATACGCTTTTCTTCTGAAAGAAGCAAAGAATTATTGAAAAATGTTTGAGGATGAGGGAAATAAAAAGAAAAAGGTGTATCTCCGCTTGCCCGATGTATGGGGCAAGAAGGATACACCTTTTTATATTATAGTTCTTTTATTTCCTTTTCAGTCAAACCGGTGATAAAAGCAATTTGCTCTATGCTCAACCCATTCTTCTAATGGTGATTTAGCCACCTTGTTGAATTCGCGCAGCTAGTGCGCACACCTTTTTAGTATAATAAATCTAAAAATTTTTGGTTAGAACTCTACTTTCGCATATCTTTGCACTTAAAAAAAGTGGCACATGTGCCATAAATTTTAAGTAGAGGCATCTGTTCGAGCAGTCCTTAGGAAGCAAGTAAGCACAGGGAGGGCAGGTTTGTTACCTGCCCAATAGCATCCCCCGCCCTAATTAAAAAGGCGAGTGCCGCTTTACTGATTTGTCGCAGCCATGAAATCCTATTACTAGGTTGGAGCGCCTTGAATATAAAGACTTATCCATAATTATCTCAAATGTGGTGCAACTTCTCCATTAGGTAAAAGAATTCCTGCCCTAATTAAAAAGGCACGTGCTGCTTCTTTACTGGCAGTAGAAGCCTTTCTTGCAGCCTCTAATCTTTCTTGTCTTTTGCTATCAAATAAATCCATATTCTACCTCCTTGTTTTAAAAGTTGAACATTTCTTTTGCAAAGATTATGCAAACGAGCGAAATGTAAGCTTGCTTACAGATTGTCGAGCGCCGCTAATCTTCTGCAAAGATTATGCCAGCGAGTGCAATGAAAGTTTACTTTCATATTGCCGAGCGCCACTAATCTTCTGCAAAGATACGCTTTTCTTCTGAAAGATGCAAGGAATTATTGAAAAATGTTTGAGGATGAGGGAAATAAACAGAAGAATTAAACCCCCGGGGTCATCACCAGCATCGAATAATCTGGGAGAGGGTCTTACCGGGACTGCGCTGCAAAGATAATAATTAAAATGGAATATACCAAAGATCTTTTCGAAAAATTACGTCGGGACGTATCTGTTGCTACGTCGGGACGCGTCTGTTGCTACATCGGGACGTAGGAAATGCTACGTCGTGACGTAATTTTTGCTGCATAGTGGGAGGTTTTTCGATAAAAAGCATAGAAAAATACTAAAAAATGAATAGAAAATAAGCGTTTTTGCTCAATGTTTTCAACCTTTTAGCTCCCAAAACGCCTCTAGAACGCCCGAAAAACGCTGCTTTTTGCAAAACGTGGCAATAGGTGGCAATAAGGTGATAATAAAAAAGCCCCTTATTGCCACCCGTTATTCTCTTAGTATCAGCTACTTATAATAAGCGTGGCAAATGTGGCAATAAATTGAGAAAACATGTTCCTATGCGTAAAGGATCTTTGTTTCTCAAATATTCCATCAAAATCCGATTGGTATAAATACTATTGCCATCGTTTCTTCTTGGGAAAATGTTCTAGCTGTATGGTAGAAGTTTTTCGGGAAAAGTTTTGGAGATTAGGAGATAAAGTATTATCTTTGCCATCAGATTCAAAAACGAATAATCAAACAGAGTTATGATAGTAAGACCAAAGCGCATTTATCGCAAGCGCATACCATACGGCATGCAGAATTTTGAGGATGTCATAAAAGAGGATTGTTACTATGTGGACAAGACTCCTTTCATAGAGCAAATAGAAGAATCCAACAAGTATTTCTTCTTCATTCGCCCTCGCCGTTTCGGCAAGACACTTACCCTCTCCATGCTTGAGAATTACTATGACATCAACAAGAAAGACAAGTTTGATGAAATCTTTGGCAAGCTATACATCGGGCAGAATCCTACACCAGAGCATAATACATATCTCATCATCCACCTCAATTTTGCCGAGGTGGCAGCAGGATTGGATGATTATAAGGATGGACTGGACAACCATTGTAGCCTTGTGTTCAATTTCTTTTGTGACATCTATGCACATATTCTTCCTGCTGATACCAAGGAAGGAATGGAAAAGTTAACAGATGCAGTGTCTCAACTGAGATTTCTTTGCCAGAAATGCCAGGAGGTAGGAAAGAAGATTTATCTCTTCATCGATGAGTACGACAACTTCACCAACATGATTCTCGCCCATGAGGAGCATCTTGTGGGGTATCGCAACCAGACCCACGGAGAGGGATACTTGCGCCAGTTCTTCAACACCATCAAGGGTACGGCTGGCAATAGCCTGGGCAGAGTGTTCGTCACGGGAGTAACCCCTGTGACCATGGATAACCTGACCAGCGGATTCAACATCGGAACCAACTACTCGCTCTCATCTGACTTCAATGAGATGACGGGATTTACCGAGGAAGAAGTGAGAAAGATGCTGGATTATTACGGCAGCGTTCTGCCGTTTAATCATACCACCGATGAGCTGATCAAGGTGATGAAGCCTTGGTACGACAACTATTGCTTCGCCGAGGAGAGATATGGTGAGACCACGATGTACAACTCGATGATGGTGCTCTACTTCGTAGATAACTATATTGATTACGAATACCAAATCACTAAGAAGATGGTGGAGACCAACATCCGTATCGACTATGACAAGTTGCGGATGCTCATCCGCCACGACAAGGAGTTCGCCCACGATGCCAGCATCATCCAGCAGTTGGTGACCCAGGGATTCGTGATAGGCACGCTTAACGAGAACTTCCCTGCCGAGCGAATCAACGACCCAGACAACTTCCTCAGCCTGCTGTTCTATTTCGGCATGGTGACGATAGACGGAACTTATGATGGTGAGACCAAGTTCATCATCCCGAATGAGGTGGTGCGAGACCAGATGTACACCTACCTGCTCGACACCTACAAGGAGAACGACTTGGTATATGATAGATATAGCAAGGGTAAACTGGAGAGCAAACTGGCATACGATGGACAATTCAAGCCATACTTTGAGTATATCGCCGACTGCCTGAAGAAGTACTCCTCCCAGCGAGACAAGCAGAAGGGAGAGGCTTTCGTGCATGGCTTCACCTTGGCTATGACAAGCCAGAACAAGTTCTATCGCCCTATCTCTGAGCTGGACAATGACGGCGGCTATGCCGACATCTTCCTCTCTCCGCTCTGTGACATCTACAAGGATATGGTAGATTCATATATCATCGAGTTGAAATATAGCAAGAGCCAAACCACAGATGAGCAAGTGAAAAAGCTCTTCGAGGAGGCTTCAGCTCAAATTTCTCGCTATGCGGACAGTGATATGGTCAGAGAAGCAGTAAAGACTACAAAGCTCCACAAGCTGGTGGTTATCTACCGCGGAGCGGAAATGGTGGCTTGCGAGGAGATATAAAACTATTTCAACCATACTGGTCGAAAATGTTTGAGAGAGATAAAAAGAAAAAGGTGTATCCTCGCTTGCCCGATGTATGGGGCAAGAAGGATATACCTTATTACATTATAGTTTTCCCTTTCCCAGATCAAAGTACAGAATGCTGATGGAATATATTATATACCAAAGCTTTTGCCCTTATAGGGTGTAGTTTGCATGGCGATATTTCACCTAGTGCGGTGTCCTGAGCTATGTGGCTCATTGCTCATTCAGCCCGCCTTGGCTGTTACTATCTGTAACTGTTCGTGTAGTTTTTTACAAACGAGTAATAGTTATGGATTAGGATAATCTGGATTAATACCTCTAGGCAGGAAATATCCCTTGATGCAGTTTGGATTGCAGACACATATCTGAATATGGTTCTTTTCTCTAAATCCCGCATTAGGATAAAGTTCTTGCCCCTCCCAAAATACACCCTTCACGGAATCGTAAGGATGCTGGTTGGCTTTTGCATTAATTCTTCTGGCTGTTTGAACAACAGCACAATCTAATTTTCTAATCAACAAATCTGTTGATTTGCCAATTGTTTCATTTCTAGGTAATGGCATGTTAGCATCAGCATAAAGTTCTTTGAGTACAGAATAAGAAGTTTTTAATTCTTGCAAATAAAAACTATCTGTTAAATCCAGACAATAGCCAAGGTCTATAATTGCACCTATTACGGCTGGTTCTTTTACACTGGAGCTTTTTCTTGTTGACAATTGTTTAGCCCATTGCCAGGCCCTATCTTCATTATTTTCCCAAAAATATATACCATTGCCTAGCCAGTCATAGTCATTGGCGCTAGCAAGAAGTTCTGTTTTGCCAGCAATCACTGCATCCACTACAGATTTGTCACAGCCATGAAACCCAACAACAAGGTTGGATCTTCTTGAATATAGAGACTCTTTCATCGTAGGTGTGGTGCTAATTGCCCATCAGGGAGCAGGATGCCTGCTTCCTTAAGAAACTTTATCGCATTTTCTTTGCTAGCAGTAATCTCTTTGATTACAGCTTGCATCCTTTCTTGTCTTTTGCTATCAAATAATTCCATATTTACCTCCTATTTTAAAGGATTAATACTATTCGACTGCAAAGATACGCTTTTCTTCTGAAAGATGCAAGGAATTATTGGAAAATATTTGAGACTGAGGGAGATAAAAAGAAAAAGGTGTATCCCGCTTGCCCGACATGTTGGGCAAGAAGGATACACCTTATTGATATTTAAATCTTGTTCGGATTTTTATTTGTATGCATCAGTACAACTTGGATTGTTGTAGTCTCTAACTGCTGCATTGTTGTTTACTTCGTTGATAGAGATTGGCCAGTTCATCCAAGCAGGACGATTTGGTATATGATAGATATAGCAAGGGTAAACTGGAGAGCAAACTGGCTTATCATGGAGAATACAAGCCATACTTTGAGTATATAGCCGACTGCCTGAAGAAGTACTCCTCCCAGCGAGACAAGCAGAAGGGAGAGGCTTTCGTGCATGGCTTCACCTTGGCGATGACAAGCCAGAACAAGTTCTATCGCCCTATCTCTGAGCTGGACAATGACGGCGGCTATGCCGACATCTTCCTCTCTCCGCTCTGTGACATCTACAAGGACATGGTAGATTCATATATCATCGAGTTGAAATATTGCAAGAGCCAGACCACAGATGAGCAAGTAAAAAAGCTCTTCGAGGAGGCTTCAGCTCAAATCTCCCGCTATGCGGACAGTGATATGGTCAGAGAGGCAGTAAAGACTACAAAGCTCCACAAGCTGGTGGTTATCTACCGCGGAGCGGAAATGGTGGCTTGCGAGGAGATATAAAACAATTTCAACCATACAGGTCGAAAATATTTGAGAGAGATAAAAAGAAAATTTTCGACGACATCTATTGTTTGGCCTTTCGATCTACATGCAGTGATTACAAAGTCACAATTCATTTGTTGTATTTCGGTTCAGGGGAGATTGTCCGTGTATAGACAATCTCTCCTGAGCCCATTTATGTCATTTTTTGGGAACGAGAAAATGGGAAAGTGACGAAAAGTGGTAAAACTACCACTCTTTGCTTGTAAATCACCCTCGCTAATCTTATGCAAAGAGACGTTTTTCTTCTGAAAGATGCAAGGAAATGAGAAGAAAAGTTTTAGCAAGGGATAACTGGGAGGTCAGGTTTGTTACCTGCCCAATAGCAAGAATGCCCTATAATTCTTCTGAAAGATGCAAGGATTTTTTGGGAAAATGTTTGAGAGAGAGGGAGATAAATAAAAAAAGGTGTATCCCTTTGCCCATTGTATTGAGCAATAAGGATACACCTTAATTATATTTCAGAATTACACCTTATTAATTTTCAGGTGTGAACTCATCATAGCCATAACCTAAGTTACCTGCACTTACAAAATATTGAACCCATAATGCAGCATTATGATCTTCGTAAATTTTGCAGTCGAGCAAACTTTCATCGTTCTGCCATTCTGCTACATCGCGTACACTGATTTCTCCATGACTGGCGAAGGTAAGACCGGTTGCCTGTGAAGGAACCTTAACCATAATGTAGTTACCATTCTCATCTGTACCTTTGCCAACAGCTGTAAGTAATAAGTGCTTGCCTGCGCCAAACAGGTTTTTGAAACGATAGGTATTAGGATCTGAATCGCAAACCTGTAAAGTTGTCTCAGTATTAGCTGCATAAGCTTGTTGAATGTTTGCTACGCTAAATGTATAAGTTCCCTTTATTACATCAGACCATGTTATACTGTTAAAAATAACAGAGCTTGCAAACTTTCCTCCCTTACCAACTGCAACTACTGTAACAGCGTTTTCTCCAGCAGGAAGTTTTTGGAAAACCACTTCTTGAACGGATGCCCCTTTAATATTCTCAAGTTTCTTTCCGTTGTTTATAACGTAGTCGGCATATCCTGATTCACCCATCTTAGCAATGTTAGCTTCCTTTTCAGAAACTTTTTCTGCTAAAGCATAAGCTTCTGTAGTAGCACTATTTGCTACTACACGAATATAAGCATCACAATCTGCATCGTATGGTTGCTCTGCTGTATAATTATATAAAGTTACACGAGCACTGCCATCATTTCCTTCATCTGTTCCCTCATCTGCAGAACATGCTGTAAACATTGCTACTGAGATAAGAGCAAAGAACAAACCATAAATATATTTTTTCATATTCTTCTTTCTTTATTTAATTATACAATGTTTACCAAACATACTCTTCTGAGTTTTCTGTAGGAGCAACTGGTGTAGGGTTGTTAACCAAAGCATGGTTTACATCAGCTTCAGAACCAACGATACAGAGTGTCATCCAATCAGGAACCTTAGTTGTGTTCCATTTATCACCATCGAAATGGTTAGAGTTAGCATAGCTGCGGATGATACCCTTGTTAAGACGCTTGATGTCGAATGTTGCAAATCCCTCACCCCAGAGTTCAACACGACGCTGCCACCATACTTCGTTCTGGAATTTAGATGTTGAAGTATTACCATATGCTTCATTGTGCTTACCATACTCATATTGTGGGTCACGCTTCTTTGCAAATTCTGTAAGCATCTCAATACCTTTGCTTTCATTCTGCATACCAGCTGCTTCGATTTCGATGAGCTTCATTTCCTCAACGCGCATCAATGGTACGTCTACTGCACCAGCAGTTGCTAATGGCTGATCGCATGCACCATTTACTGGACGGAACTTCACAGAAAGACCGCCTACATTGCCACCATATGTAGCAGCAGCGGCACCAGCTTTTAAGATATAGCTTGGTTCATTGCTATATTTTGCCAAAGCTTCGAGTTTTTCTGCGTTTGTTGTTAAATTGTCGATATTGAAGTCAACAAAGCAGTTCTTGCGGAAGTCAGTTGCTGGAATTGTCTCATAAAGATGACGATCCACAACAAGAGGATAACCATAGTTTGCGGCATAACCACAATCTCCCTTACTAC
The DNA here is from genome assembly GCF_026015465.1 of Segatella copri. Classification (GTDB taxonomy): domain Bacteria; phylum Bacteroidota; class Bacteroidia; order Bacteroidales; family Bacteroidaceae; genus Prevotella; species Prevotella copri_E. The sequence continues at coordinate 1,177,743 of NZ_JAPDUQ010000001.1, read as the reverse complement.
CACCGATTTCGATAATCATCTGTGAAGCCCAAGATGTATCACCATCATTGTCACGCAAGTTTGGATCATCAGACTTGAAGTGAGTAGCAAACATCCATGAGCTGTTGGCTGTATTGAAACCTGTGGTCTTGCTTGTATATTCTTCACCTGTCATCTCGGTATAGCCTTGCTGAGCCAATTTGGCATATTTCTCAGCGTTAGCCCAATCTTCCATTGTGAGATATGCACGAGCCTTCAAACCATATACAACAGAGAGATCAGGAGTATATTTGTTCTCACGCTTATAACCTGCAAGGTATTCTTCAGCCTTATTCAAGTCAGAAAGAATAAACTCAAACATCTTCTCATTGGTCAGACGAGGGTTGTTATACATGTCTTCAGTACCCTTTTCTGTTATCAATGGAACAGTTAGTGCTTCTTTATTCTTGCCATAAGTTTCAGGTGCATACATACGAGCCAAGTCCATGTAGAACATAGCACGCATTGCATATGCGATACCTTCACCGGCCTTAAATTTCTCATCAGGGTTTTCACCACCAAGTGAAAGAACAGTATTACAGTTCTTAATCCAACCATAGTAATATGTCCATGGCAACTGGCATACCGCATAGCGTGGTCCTAAACCGACACCACATGCATACCAACTCTGGTACCAGCTACCATCATTTGCCAAGGCAATATCCTGTCCCATGACATCACGCTGCAAGAAGAATGATGTGTAACCAAAATCCCATGGGGACATGTCGCTGCCACTATAAGTAAATTGACCACTCAAAGAAGAGGTGATGTTATTGACAAAGTTATCGAAAGCTCCTGGAGCTTGTGCTGCTTGGTCTGTTGTGACATAGTTGCCATAACCTTCTGGCTCATATTCTTCTATACAGCCAGTAAGAGAAGAAAGTGTAAATGTGGCAATAGCCAAAGAAACTATATATTTTTTCATATTGAAGTTCTTTTTATTATTAAATAACAACTTAGAATGTTACTTGGATACCTCCAGAGATGTTTCGTGTTGGAGAGTAAACGCTAGTATAACCACTTCCTTCGTATGAGTAACGTGGGTCAAGACCCTTACGTGCGTAAGCATCCAACCCCTATGACAATACAACTCCATCCCCAGTGTTTACTGGGGATACAGGGTATTTTAAGAAATTGGACTTTTCTGATTTTTAAACAGGTTTAACTAAAAGTGCCTCTGTCATCAAGGCATAATCCCTTCTGCCAGCTACAATCATGTCGAAGAATCTCCTGAAGAAATCCAGTGGAGCCATTGCCATTAGCTTGCAGGTTTCTACGAAACTAAGGTAGGTCGCAGTGACCCTGGCTCCCTGCTCACTACTAAATCCACCGAAGTTCTTTCGGAGATTTGTGAATGGGCGGACTGCGCGTTCACAACAGTTGTTGTCTATCAAGACGCTGCCTATCTTCGTATATGCCATCAGCTCTTCCCAATGCTTGGTCATATATGTCAAGGCTTGTTGCAACTTAGCAGAGAGCTTAATCTCGTTTTTCTCAAACTGTTTCAACAGTGCCGTCGCTTGCTGATAGAGGTCGTGTAAAACTGGTAGGGATTCCTCACCTCGATGCTTGACTATCTCTTTTTCTGTGCGACCCAACACTTGATTTTCAACTTCGACCTTATATAATATACCGATCAAGTCTATGAATGCCTGTGCCAAGGAGTCCTTGTAGTCACGACTCGCCGAGACAAACAGTCTTCTAACGTGCGACCAGCAACATACATGAGTACAGTCCTTCAACTTATTGAAGTAAAGGTATGCAGCATAGGCATCGGTCATCAACGTGCCCTTGAAGTCACCAAGAAACTCCTTGATAACCTCTTTCTTACGACTGCCATACAGATAATAGCAGACCTTGGTGGTCAAGTTGACAATGACCCACATATATCGTTTCTTATAATGCACCTCACCATTGGCATCCGTCACCTTGGTGTCAACCCAGGACTCATCACAATAAATCGTTGAGCCAGGTTTCAATAGCCATTGTTTGATGGTCTCCTGACAATTCTCCAAGAACTCTGCCCCATGTCGCAACCAGTTGAAAATAGTAGACTTAGACATACGCATCTTCTCATTGACCATGCGATACATCTCACGTCCACTCGTTATCGCATACTGAAAGCGATTGACAATCAAGTCTGAAAGCATGCCACTCGTACTGCTGGTATGAGGAACCATGCTTGGCATGTCATACTTTGACTCATCGACAAAAGTGCAAGCACGCTGCTCTACCCCTTCATCTTTTGGCACGAAGAAAGCGAACTCGTTGCCGTCCTTGTCACGTACCCAAGCATAAAGGTAGCGGTCCTGACGTGTCATACTGATTCGGTCAAACTGGTCGACAGGTCTGGTATAGCGAATGAACTCCAAACCCATAGCCTTAAGCTTGTCCTTGTCACAATCATGAACCACAAGAACTTCAGCCTTCATAGTCTTGTAGTGGTCCGGGCGTTGGCTCAAATCCTTTTTGGGATTGGTCGCCTCTGTGTCGGTAACTTCGTCTGAATCATCAGAATCGGAAGGTTGCTCACATTCATTCTCGATGTATTCCCCCTCTTCCTCATCCTTGGTCTTGCCTGTATTTACCGACTTGTCACCAGTTTGCTTCTCATTGTTCTTGCCATGCATCTTACGCCTACGGGCTTGCAGTTCTCCAGTAAGCTTGTCAACCTGATCCTGCAAACCGGCAATCTTACGATCTGCCTCTGCCTGTAGTTCCTTCTGCTTATTACCCAAGGCAATATTGGCATCCAGAAGTGTCTGGACTGTCTGAACCAATTCCTTTATCTGATCTAGATATTGCTTACGTTCCATATCCGATAATCCATTACTTGCCGAAGAATTGTCTACCTCCAGCAAGTAATTGGAATGCATTATCATGCGCTCTATGTCTATATGTATATCTGCCATAATATGAAACGTTTGCAGATGCAAAGATAATCATATTATGAGACTCCACAAAATGCATAAAACTTATTTAACAATCTAATATTCAGTATTTTACGCTGTTTTAGAGACTTAACATTAGTCGTAATACCACCCTATGTCAGACATGTTTGCAGTATCGCAAAACATCGAAAACAGGGCTTAACAAGCCAACCTTAAAGCTTTCTACAACACTCTGAATATCATTTACTTAACTCTATTTTACCCAAAAAATGAATACTTTTTTTCAGAAAATTAACTATCATTTTCGCCATCAAGCTGCTTCCTCATAGCATTTTAGCTCTATTGGACCTATGCTTTTTACAACAGGGCATGAAAGCATAGCCACTAGATACTTCCACTCCAACACATAAATTGGAAGGACACCTTCAAACTCTAGACGGACAAAACTCATGTTCTTGTCAAACTTCTGATAATACATCTGACACTCATTATGTTCATGTCTGATGATTTTTACTATCTTTTGATCCTTGGAAGTAAACACGTAAGCGGTGCCATCCTCTGGATCTTCGCCCAAAGAGCGTATCACTCCACAAAGCTTGTCATAACCTCCACGCATATCCTGATAGTTGGGAATATACTTATATTTTACGGCACCATTTAAGCTAAACATAAGGCTTGAAGTTTAGAGATAAAACTTTGAAGACCAGAATAGCTCAAATTATGATGCTCTATCTTCATACCATTGCTAAGCCCAAGATTGACATACTTGATGACAACGGCATCCTCGGTCGGAGCTGGAGATAAACCGGCTGAAGGATTACCCTGCTTGGATGGTGTTGGAACTGCACTGGTTGAATCTGGCGCACCTGCAACAACACACTCCACAACATTTGGAGCCTGGAACTTCTTCTTGTACCACTTTTCAAATACATGATAAGGAACTCCATTGGATTCGAAAAATTGATTTACCGAAATGCCTGCTGGTACCGCCTCCGCTTTATAGCGTTGCCACAGGCTCTCAAGATCTTTACTACTTATTGCCATACTTATAACATTTAATGTTTAACATGGCGCAAAGGTAGCACTTATTGTTCAAACCGCCAAAATAGGGGTTGGATGCTTACTTACGTGCTGACCAGAAACAGAGATTCTCACCTGCACAATAAACACGAATCTTGGAAACCATTGGGATAAGACCCTTTGGTAATGTATAACCTACGGTGAATGACTGGAAGTTGAAGTAGCCGGCATTCGTCAAAAAACGATCTGATTTAGCTGTGCTATATAGGTCGCCATACTGCCAACGAGGAATGTTGCTTGATGTGTTGTTAGGACTCCAAGACTTAATGTAATCCTTATGTATAGCGTGACCTGCATCAGTTCCACTCTGGGCTGGTGCCATCAATGTCGCATACTGGATATCATATACCTTACCGCCAATCTGATAATCGAATGTTGCAGCGAGGTCGAATCCCTTATAACGGAAACTTGTAGACAAACCACCGAACACCTTAGGGAGCAAAGATCCCTGCTCATAGTAAGATGCCTTGTTGATGTCAGTTGTAGTATAGTCCTTTGACTTACCTGGCTGTGCACCTGTTGTAGTTGCATTGCCGTCAATCTTTTCATCTACCCAGTAGAGAGCTTCACCCTTCTCGTTTACGCCAGCGTATGAAGGAAGGAATGCGTTATACATAGGACCACCCTCACGATACCAATACTGGTATGTTTTACCAGTGTTTGACTCACTAAAACCACCATATTGTTCTGTCTTCATTTTTGGCAACTTCAATACCTTTGTTGCGTTATGTGACATATTTGCAGTGATTGACCAGTCGATGTCCTTGGTACGTACCAATACTCCTGTGAGTACCAATTCGATACCTGTATTACGCATATCGCCAATGTTGGTGTAGTAGCCACGGGAACCCTGTGACTCTGGAATTGACAACCAGAAGAGCAAGTCTGTGGTCTTCTTTGAATAGAAGTCAAAACTACCCATCAAACGATGCTTGAGGAAACTGAACTCAACACCAAGGTTCAAATTGGTAGTTGTCTCCCAAGTAATGTCTTTGTTACCCATACGATAGAAGGTTGGTGACATTAATGTATTGGAAGCCTTAGAAACCGTATAGAGGTCTGTATATGCCCAGTTTCCGATGTTATCATTACCTTGCTGACCGATAGATGCCTTAACCTTCAACTCATCAACGAAAGGAGCATTAAACCACTTCTCTTTGGTAATAAGCCAAGCACCACCGAGTGACCAGAAGTTACCCCAACGATTCTCCTTAGCGAAACGAGAAGATGCATCACGACGGTAAGAAGCAGAAGCGAAATACTTGTCATCATAGTTGTATTGTGCACGGCCAAAGAAACCTTCAACGTTGTAATTCAACTTATATGAACCATTGTCCTTCTTGTTAGCGAAAGCATTCAACTCTGTAATTGAAGGTGAAAAACCACCCTCACCCTGCGCATTCAGGTATTTGCGAGTCAATTTATAATACTCATGACCGAGGAGAACATCAACATTATGCTTGCCGAAGTTCTTCATGAAAGTCAAAGTTTGAGTATTATTGGTACGAAGATCTGCTAAGTTGTACTTAGTTAACTGACCATTAACACCAGCCTTAGGTCCCTCGTATGCATTCTCGTAATCTGAGAAGTCTTCCATGCCATAAATAACAGTACTTGTGGCATTAAATTTCAACCAATCTGTAATTTTAATATCAGCGAAAACGGAACCATTCATCTGGTTGATACCTTTTTCTACCTTGTTGTAACGATTGCTACCCAATGGGTTACCAGTAGAAAGGAAAGGACGAGTTACGCCATAATTCTTAGGCAAACCATAATCATACATGTCGTGACCATATGAATCTTTCTTGATTGCTACATTTCCGTTAGCATCAATTGTACGCACGTAGATAGGGTAGATTGGTGCAATTGAAGAAACGAAATACATCAAGTTGGTTGAGTTGGTCTCATCACTCAGATTAGGGTTTGACTGGGTTGTAGAATGAACGTACTGAGCGTTGACACCTACCTTCAGCCATTTCTTAGCTTGATAATCTGCCTTCAAACGAGCGCTGATACGCTCATAGCTACTGTTGGCAATAACACCATCATCGCTCAAATAGCCTAAACTTGTATAATAAGATGAACGGTCTGTAGCACCTTTGATGCTAATATTATAGTCCTGACGGAGAGCATCCTTATAGGCAGCTTTGTTCCAATCGTCAGCAGTCATATAATACTTTTCACCATTCAATTCGTATGTACGTCCAAGTGTAGCATTTGGATTCAACTTACCATTAATACCGATAAGCTGTTCGTTCTCAGGTACAGTATATGCGTTATAAGCCAACTGTGAAAGCATAGAAGAATTTGCCTTCAAGTTTGCATTGGCTGCGCTCATACCCTGACCATAGTAATAGTTGTTGTACAACTGAGCATAATATGCCTCATAATACTGACCTGGATCTTTGATTACGTCATACTCTGGAACGGCACGGGAGTTAGAACCCCACTTCATGTCAATAGAAACCTCAGCTTCCTTGTTTTTACCATTCTTTGTTGTAATCAGAATAACACCAGCAGCACCACGAGCACCATAAAGTGCAGCAGATGCAGCATCTTTCAATACGGTTACAGATTCAATATCATCTGTTGGGATAGAAGAAAGGTTTCCTGGATAAGGAGCACCATCAACGATTACCAATGGGTCGGTAGCAGCATACATAGAAGCAATACCACGAATATTGACACCATTGTTGTCTGAACCAGGCTGACCAGATGCACCACGCAACTGAAGACCAGGCACAGAACCTACCAAAGCGTCTGTTACGTTGGTAGAAATCTTCTTTGAAAGTTCTTCAGAACCTACTACGGCTGCAGAACCGGTAAATGCACTCTTCTTAGCAGTACCGAAAGCAACAACCATGACTTCATCCAATGCATGATTGTCTGGGTCAAGAACAATTTTCCTCAAATCCGCAACCTATAGGGTTTAGTGGGATTTTGCTTGTAAAACGACAAAATTCATTTTATTGTACATATTTCTTGCATAACAGAAATGTCGCAGACACAAAATCCCCTTACCCCATAAAGCGACTTGAGGTAATACGCTGGTTTAACCAGAAAAGCATGGTCTTTAACCAAAGTCTGTCTTGAACAGGTTGGCATAAGCATTGTTGTCTGAGTAAATGTTCAATACATGCCTACGTGATGTCTTAATCCATTTCGCAGGAACAGAGATGAACTTGAAAACAAAGGTCTTGATTCTGCTGGTGGCACGCAATCCAAATTCATGGGTTTTCAATCTCTGCATAATAGCTTTGTAGAAGTTTCTGATGAGAGCTGTCATAAGCAGGAATACAGTATTCTGTGCCATGAACGATTTTGGCAATCGATTCCAGCCAAAGTCATTGTTCATGTCATCGAAGATGCGTTCCTTGCCACCACGAAGATTGTAGAATTCCACGATGTCTCTTGCACTCGACTTGTAATCGTTAGTCAGTATACATCTGTAGGTATATTCGCCTTCCCAAATGTCAAGGTCTCCATCTATTCGCCTTTGTCTCTGTATGACAAGACGATACGGTTTTCCTTTCCATTTCTCAACAAGGATAGAATTCAACTCAAACTCAATACCGTTGATTTCAACAGTTTTCCATCCAGTTAAGGCAAACATGGAATCGTAGAAAGAAGAGCATCTGTTGGCACGAATATAAAAATACCTGCAATGAGCCTCTACCATATCTACGATTTCCTCCGAACATGAGCCGCAATCCATGCGGGCACGAGAAATATATATTTCCGAAGCCTCCAATCGCTTGAAGATTCTTTCCAAAGTTTCTTTTTGGTTGAAGCGCACGTTTGTGTTGCCGTCTCTATTTTCAATACCAACAATCATGTCGTTAATGACAGCTACACCTGGACTATAGCCCAAGAACTTCTTGTAGGTTGGTTTTGCATCATACTTCTCTGTTTCAATGAACTGATGGTCAAAGTCAAAATCATACTCTTGACCGGATTTCAATTGACCAGTAGCAAGCAGGGCATTGACCAGTAAGCAGTTCATCTTGTCTGCAGTATTGAAATCATAGGATTTGCCAGAAGCAGACTTATAGGTGATGCTCTTAAAGGTCAGTTCTTCGATAGCACGTAATATGGTGTCTGCGCTGCAAGTGCGAAGAGTTGGATGAAGAGATAAATGTTTCATCAGGTGAGTTGTAACATCCTCAATACATGAGCCACCACAAAGATATACGCACATCAGAGAACGTAGAATCTCGCTATATTGATAACCAAACAATGTGCATCTCAATCCCAAGGTAGAATCTATTGTTTGAGCTAAAAGAGAATCAAATTGCTCCATAATAGAAAAAATTCCTCCAAAAGGAGTGAGTTTCTCAGATTTTATTTGTACTTTTGCCATGTCATTCAGAATTTTGTTTGTTTTTATTTTGCAACACTAAGATAAGTGAAATTTCTGACATGGCAAAATCCTGAGCAACTTTTTGTTGCTCAGGTGCTTATAAAAAATATTAAATTATAGTGTTGCGGAAATTAGAATTTTCATGTTCTTGCCAGCCTTTACAGTCTTACTGATCATACCGATGTAAGAAATCTCCAACTTGGCATTTGCTGGAGCAGCCAGTGAGAAATTACCGTCAACATCGGTAATAGTACCGGTTTGTGTACCAGCAACTTTGATAGAGGCACCAATGACTGGGCTTCCATCCTCAGAAGAGGTAATAGTACCGGAAACTTGAGTTTGCGCCAACGCCATTCCTAAACTAAGGAAGAGGCAGGCAATAAACGTCATGAGTCTTTTTTCCATAAATCTCTCTCGTTTAATTAATTAATAAATATATAATGTTTTATATTTCTTTCTCACTACATATCCTCCCAACTTTTATTGAGCGTGGGGGCTCATTTCCCGTCTCCAACTCTTATTCCGAACTGGTGGGGGTGGGTATGTTGCCATACCTTATTATATATAGGGAAGTATCTCAAACTTCACTAAATTTTAATAATATTTTTAATCGGCTGCAAAAATAAGCATTTTTTAGGAAATCACCAAACTTTTTTCTAGAAAAGTTGCACTTTGCTCGATATTTTGTTATAAATATGCGGTTTTTATACACTTTTGCTTATGAAAAACAAGCGAAAGCGGCAGTTTTGTCAAAAACTGCCGCTTTCGCTGAAATACTAACTTTCTGCCTTTAATTCTTTGTCTAGAACAAAGAGCATATAGAGGGGGATGTTGATGGTTTTTGAACTGTTGTTTCTCTCGTATGGCAAGAGACTGGTGCGAACCGACCATTTGGGTGAATATTTTTCCCGATACAGTTTCAAACTCTTGGCATTCATGGTTACTCCTGCCTTTGCTTCCAGTGGATATACATCCAAACCGTCGGAAATAAGGAAGTCAACCTCTGCAGTGGCTGAGGAAGACCAATAATAATTGGTTTCCAGAGTTTCTGTAAAGTTCTGAAGTTCCTGACAGACATACTGTTCTGTCAATGCTCCCTTAAACTCTTCAAAGATTCTGCTTCCTTCTAATATTACTTTCGGCGAAATCTTGCTCATTGCCCTCAACAGACCTACATCCAGTAAGAATACCTTAAACGATTTGAGATCAGCATAGGCTGAAATCGGGATGTCGGGCTTGCTGACATTGTTGGTTCTGATGATTTCATCTGCATCAGAAAGCCACATGATGGCATCCTCATATTCCCGTGCTCTGGCTCCCTCTCTCACCAGTCCATAGACAAACTTCTTGTTTTCCTTCGCCAGTTGCGAAGGGATGCTGTTCCATACATAACGGATTTTCTCGACCATATTCTTTGGAGCATGTTTGGAGAAGTCTTTCTGGTAGGCTGCTATCAGTTCCTGCTGGATGCGGTTTACCTTGTTGTAGTCTTTGCTGCCCAGCCACTCTGTTACAACAGCAGGCATACCTCCTATTATCATGTATTTTTTCAGATAATCTGTAAGGCGAGCCTCGAATGCTCCCAGGTTTCTGTTTCCTTTATCGATATAGTCTACCAGCATGTTCTCTCCGTTTGCTAGCAGAAACTCTTTAAAGGACATGGGATATAGATGTAGAAAATCTGTCTTTCCTACAGGGAAGGATGTGCCTTCGTGCAGGGCTATGCCTAGCAATGAGCCTGCGCAGCAGATGGCATACTCTGGTGCCTCTTCGCAGAAATACTTCAAAGAGGTGAGTGCTCTTGGCATTTCTTGTACTTCATCGAAGATAATAAGAGTTTCCTCGGGTATTATCATCTTACCATTATATATAGAGAGCTGTTCTATAATGCGTTGTGGTGATAAGTCGCCAGCAAATATCTCTTCGAGTACATCACTCTGTTCGAAGTTGATGTAACATACGTCTTTGAAGTACTTGCGCCCAAATTCTTTCAGTAGCCAAGTCTTGCCAACTTGTCTTGCACCTTCCAGTATGAGTGGCTTCCTTCCTTGACTGTCTTTCCATTTTAACAATTGGGATATAAGTAGTCTTTCCATACGCTAAAAATTATGTTTTGGCAAAGATACTAATAAACAGTGAATTACGCAAGTAAAATCACATTTTCCTAAGGACTTTTAAGTATATTTATCACATTTTCCTAAGGACTTTTCTGTTAAATCATCACATTTTCCTAAGGACTTTTGACTGGAAATCCCACATTTTTCAAAACAAGTCGTCTCCTGTTACCTGTCTGTTGATCTTTCTTGCATACATATTATTATACAGTCCATGAGGGGTGACAAAAGTTGGTATGAGCGTCTTGGTGGTCTTCGTCACTTTCTTGAAAACCTTCAGGCGGTGTGCCAGATGGGCATCGTATGCCTTGCTGATTTCATATTCCCCATTGCAATATTTCATCTCGCAGATAGAGATGGATTTATCCGAGCGGTCTATCAGCAGGTCAATCTGTGTTCCACGTTTCAGGTCTTCGTCTGCCTCCTCGTCTGCCATAACTTTGGCAGTAGGTCGGTAAGACCATGAACAAGGGGTATTGATGCTGCCATCTATGCCCAAAGCTCTGATAATTTCGTTGATGTGGTGAAGGCATACGATTTCAAAGGCATGACCGCACCATGATTCATACTCTGCAGTGGTTTGCATCTTGACCCAATAGTTGTCGAGGAATGCCCCCTTATTATGCATGAATTTGAAATAAAACAGGCAGAAAGGATCTATGAGCTGATACATCATATCTTTCTTCGACTTGCCGAAAGGAGTATAACTGCGGATGAAATCACATTGCTCAAGTTCTTTGAGTATCTGGCTGAACCTTCCGTTGTTTGCCAGTCCCGTGGCGTCCAGCAGGTCTTGTCGGGTCATTCCTTTGCCTTTGCTTTTCAGGGCTGTAACTATGGTAAGATGGTTGTCGGCTTTCTTGAAGAGCGAACTGAACAGACGGTCAAACTCTTCGGTGAGTTCGCCGCCACGGGTGAAGCAAAGCTGCTGGATATTCTGTGCCACACTTTTGTTGTTTTCGAAAAGAGACAGGTAATAAGCTACACCGCCCATTGCCATATAGCACTCAATGATTTCCGGGCGCTCATAATAAAAACCCTGTGCTTTGAAATACTCTTCTACTTCATGCAGCTTGAAGGGAGAGAGCAGAATGTTGTGAGTAATGCGATTATGGAGCCCTCCCCGTGAATTGATAACCTGGTTGAGCATCCAGGTGGTAGCACTTCCACAGGCTATCAGTTTGATGTCGCTGCGGTACGATGCCCAGTCGTTCCAGAAATGTTCCAGTGCACTGATGAAGTGGGAGGCATACGTGTCGAACCAGGGAAGTTCATCGAAGAAGATGATTTTTGTTCCTTCTGGCATTTTTTCCAATGCTTTCTGCAGAAGCCGGAATGCTTCCGGCCAATTAGAAGCATCTGTTTCTATGCCTAACTGGTCGTTGAGTGCGAAGCTGAAACTCGCAAGTTGCTCCTTGGTTGTAACATTGTCTTTGCCTGTAATGCGGAATGTAAACCTGTTTTCGAACAGTTCTTTTACAAGAAAAGTCTTGCCTACACGGCGTCTGCCATAGATGGCTATAAATTCTGATTTGCGGCTTGAAATATAGTTTTCAAGCTTTCCAATCTCTTGTTCTCTGCCTATAATATTCTCCTTCATATCTATCTCATATTAGTGAAACCTGTCGCAAAGTTACAAAAAATATGAGATTACGACAACTTTTAAACGAGAAATCTGTCGTAATCTCGATAAAAAAGTGAGATTACGACAGATTTTCATGAATTTTCTCTTTAATTACTTGTCTACGGTAGAAGAAACATTGTTCTTCTCGTTCCGAATACACCATCATATCCACGGCGGCCATTGCTGCCGTCGGCGATAGGTTCGTTGATGACATCGTAGCCGAAAGGCACCACGTTCTTTTCCTTCAAGTGATTAGCTACGCCGCTAACCCATGCATCCATTGCACCTTCGAGGGCAGCCTGCTTCTCGGCAGGAGTCTTCAGTACGTAGTACATCTTGCTGCCGGCACGGGTGGCCTTTCTTGCCTTTCCGTTTCTAGCCAGAACATACTGGATGCCTCTTGTTGCGGTACTCTGATCCTTGGCAAGACCGAACTTGATGTTATCTATATAATAGGTAGCGCCTACCTTGCCGAAGTTGAGGATGATGCGGTTGGCATTCAGAGAGTTCGTACCGCGGATGCGGATGGTACTACTACCACCAGGAGTACCATTGGTTTTTATGATTTAATTGGTTTAAAACTCGTTCGTTGGTTTATATACGAATTAATATATAAATAAAAAAACAAAAGAAGGAAAGATGAAACAATATATCTCCTTCTTTTGTTAATTAAGTGTATTTCGACATCTATTTATTATATTCTAATACGTTTGTCGAAAATATGTTATTTTATCATTATAGTTTCTCTTATTCTGTATAGCTTGGATTCTGATAAGCAGCCTTTTCCTCTGCTGACATTTGGAGAGCATCTATCTGTCCCTGTGGAATAGGGCGGAGATACTTCTCTGGAGTGATGAGCACACGTTCCCATGTCTTAGGAGTATGATCGCCTGCAGTAAGACCGCAGATGGTATAGGTTCCTGCAATCTGCTTCCATGTTTGGGTGCGGACGAGATCCCACCAACGGTAACCTTCACCGAAGAACTCGCGTGAACGCTCTGCCAGAATATACTCGATGGTGATATTCTGAGGTGTAGCATCCTTCATCTGCTGACTGTAGTCTGCCACCTTCTCGCGCTGACGGTTGTTGTCGTATGTCCAGACACCGGCACGACCACGAATCTCATTGATCAGATTGCGAGCGGTCCAGTTGCCAGTTGTTGTTGCACCCTTTACTGCAGCCTCGGCAGCGATGAAGTAGAGTTCAGAGAACTTCAATACAGGGTATGGACGTGGGCTGTCACCATTTGGCTTACCCAATGTGTTGCCATTGTCTGAACGGTAGATACCATTCTTCCAGTTGTTCAACCATGCATAGCGACTGATACCACTTGCTGCAATCACCCAGTCGGCACGACCAGGAAGCACACCTGCGCCTACATTGCTGTAGCCAGCTCCCTTTGTACCATCACCAGCTGCATTCTGTACACCTTCCTGTGGATAAACGATGCCAGCAGCTTCACTGTCGTCGATGAAGGTAAGGATAGAATCCTGTGCATTTACAGGCAGGTTGTTGGCATTATATGCTGTGCCTGAAATAGCACCAGACTTATCCCAGTTGCTGCGGAACTGATAAGCAAATGTTCCGTCGAAACGAGAGTCCATCTTCTTCTCAGCGAAGGTCTTGGTCATTACCTCGATAGGAGTAGCCATCTGCTTCCAAGGACGGTCCTTTCCCTGCACAGCTTCACGCTGTACAGAACGGAATGCATCCCATGTTGTGGCATTCTTGGATGTCTCCAGGAAGGTATAGTCCCAACGGCACATCCAACGGGCGAAGTTACCAGGCGCATTACCACCTGCCCAGTCGAAGTTGGTACCACCATCATAGTAGTTGTTAGACTCGTTGTGGTCTGCATAGAGCAAAATCTCGTTGTTGCGGTCGTTTGTACCCACGTTAACCATATAGAATGATTTCTGCAAACCAAATCCTGCAGGATTGTTGATGGCTTCTACTGCAATATTGTATGCCTGCTGGAAGTACCATGCTGCATCATGACCATCTGGGTCTTGGCGGTCGCAGGTAGGGTAGGTTGGAATGTTGTTTGGATTCTGCAACCACCATCCGTATGTCAGATAAGCCTTAGCCAGTACCAGACGAGCTGCGGTCTTGGTGACACCACCTGTGACACGACCTGCGTCAGGAAGCTGTTCGATGGCAATCTTCAAGTCAGGAAATACCGCCTTGGTATAAACTTCTGGTACTGTGTTACGGGTAGAAGTACGGGTAGCATTGATGTTGAACTTCAACTCACCGGCACCTAAATCCAATGGAACACCACCGAAGGTCTGAACCAACTCGAAGTAGTCGAATGCACGGAAGAAGCGAGCTTCTGACAAAAGACTTTCAGTAATGCCTGCAGTAGAACCATTCTCAATTACACCACTTGCGGTATTGATATCAGAGAAGGCTACGTTCCATAAAACATCTGCTCGACAGTTGCTTGGATTCAGAATCTGCTCTGTCATATCGATAGGGTAATCGTTTCCGTTACCACCATGTCCGTAGGTATACTCATCGGTGCCTTCCTCTGTAGCTATGAGCCAATAACCATTGCCCCAATAATAGCGAAGGTTGGCATAGAGTGATGTGATACCTGCCTGTACACCTTTTTCTGTCTTAAAATATTCAGGGGTATATCCCTGACGGTCGGTTTCTTCGAGCACACTAGAGCAACCTGTAAAAGCAAGGCCAGATGCAAGAAGTCCTGCTGCTAATATATAACTGCGAATTTTCATTGTTGTCAATTTTTAGAAGGTTATGTTTAATCCGAGCAACCAGTTGCGGGTAGAAGGAGTGTTGAAACCTACTACGAGCAAGTTTGACTTGTAGAATGAGGTTACAGCCTGATTCTCGTTACCGTATGAGTTGGTCTCTGGGTCCATGCCTGATTCATCATGGTATGGAGAGAAGAGAACAAACGGATTCTGTACGGTTGCATAAACGCGAGCCTTACTGATTCCACACTTCTTGAGCCATGACTGATTGAAGTTGTAACCCAATGTGATGGTACGAATCTTGAGATAAGAACCACTGAAGTAACCCAGTGAGTTTCCATACTTAGGGTTGTTACTGCTCTCGATACCACCTGGCTTTGGATAATCATTTGTAGGATTGTCCTCTGTCCAGTAGTTTACGTCAATGTTGTTACGACGACCGGTCAGCATATTCAGATAACCCTGTGAACCATAAATGGTGCTAATCAATGTACCACCATGACGGTATGAAGCTACTACTGAGAGATCCCAGTTCTTGTAAGCTACACGGGTATTGAAACCACCTTCCCAGTCTGGGTCTACCTTCATGATCTGACGGTCAGCCTCACCGTATGGACGGGTAGGAGTGCCATCTGCATTATAGTCACCATTGTACTTAATCTTGATCATACCTGCGTTACCACCAGGTTCAGCAACCTTGCGGATGTCTTCTTCGTCTGTCTGCCAGATACCAATCTTCTCATAATCATAGATGACGTTGATTGGTTTACCAACGAACCACCAGTTGCTTTCGTCACGTGTTGCTCCTGATGCCAATTCTACCAATTCATTCTTATTGGTATAGAAGTTTACACCTGCATCCCATGTCCAACCATTCTTATTGTCGATGATGGTTCCGTTCAGAGAAAGCTCGAAACCCTTGTTGCGGGTCTTACCTACATTTGCCATATAGCTGCTTACGCCGGATGTTGATGGCAAGTTAACGCTCATCAGCAAGTCTTCTGTATTCTGAACATAGTACTCTGCAGTACCGCTCAAACGACCACCGAAGAGAGAAAAGTCGATACCATAGTTCCAAGTCTTGGAATATTCCCAGCCGAGTTCTGAGTTAGGAAGAGAAGAAACGTACATACCTACCGCATAACCATTAGGGTCGCTACCGAAGTTGTAGGCACGTGTGCTCAATGCACCGAGGGTTGAATATGGGTTTACTGACTGGTTAGATGTCTCACCATAACCCACACGGAGTTTTAAGCTTTCCAGCCAAGTAATATCCTTCATGAAGTTTTCACGAGAGATATTCCAACCGAGAGATACGGCAGGATAAGTATGCCACTGGTGTCCCTTTGCCAGACGGGAAGAACCATCTGAACGGAAGGCTACGCTTGCCATATACTTGTTGTCGTAGTTGTACATCACACGTCCCATGACAGACTCAAGACCACTCTTGTAATATGCCTGATTTGCAGGATCTACTGTTACCGTTTTTGCATAACCGATGTTATAGAACTGGAACTTGTCGTTCGGAATATCGAGTCCATACATATAGGTCTGGCGATAGTTGGTCTGCTCAGCAGAGTAAAGTACTACCGCATTGATTGTATGTTTGCCCCATGTCTTGTCGTATGTCAGCATGTTCTCGATAGCCCAGTTGGTTGTGCGCTGATAGCGGGAAGTGGCATGAGAGTCTGCATTATCCTTGTCAGAGAATACACCCTGACCTACATAGTTTCCATATTCGCTGGAACGATAGTTCAAACCGAGATTGATGCGATATTTCAATCCGTCTACGTGAGGAATCTTCACTTCGCCATAGAAGTTGTTATAGGTACCGTATGCCTTGGTCTGGTCCTTGTGGCTGTCACCAAGACTTTCGATGGTATTCTTGGTATAAACCCACTGATCATCACTAGACATGCGAATACGTGTCTTCAATGAGCCATCCTCATTATATGGGTTGGCGATTGGAGTTGCACTCAATGTGTTGTAGAGACCGAGGTCGCTATTATTGGTGATACTGTAGTTGCTGTTGGTGCTGAAACCAATCTTCACGTATTTACCTATCTCCTGATCGATGGCTGCATGCATAGCATAACGGTTGAAGTTCTGTGTTGGGATAACAGCTTCATCACGATAGTATGAGAGTCCGAAGTTGTAGCTTCCTTTGGAAGAGCCGCCAGATACACCGATGTCATGGTTAGTTGTGATACCAGTCTTGAACAATTCGTCCTGCCAATCCATATCCACAGCACCATCTTCGCCCCAATACTTCTCATCAGGACCATTCTGGAACTTGTTGGCATACTGACGGAGTTTGGTGAACTGTTCTGCGTTCATCATCGGATAACGGTGGAAGAGAGTCTTGGCACCGATGTAACCATTATAAGTTACAGTAGGGCGCTGCTCCTGATAACCTTTATAAGTAGTGATGATGATGACACCATTGGCACCACGAGAACCATAGATAGCGGTAGCAGAGGCATCTTTCAAGATGTCCATGCTCTTGATGTTGTTAGGATCGATGTCGCTGATGCTACCTGCGAATGGAATACCGTCGAGTACGATCAATGGGTCATTGCTGGCTGTCAGGGAACGTGTACCACGGATACGAATCTGCATGGACGCACCTGGCTTTGATGAAGTCTGTGCCATCTGTACACCTGCGATACGGCCCTGGAGGGCGTTGGTGATGTCGGCACCAGGAACCTCACGTACCAACGAACCAGTAACGTTAGCTACAGAACCAGTAACGGCTTCCTTACGCTGGGTACCATAACCGATAACGACAACGTCGTTGAGGCTATGACCTTCTTCCTCCATTGAAATCTTAATGTTTGTCTGATTGCCGACTACGACTTCTTTGGTGTTGTAACCAATATAAGAAATCACGAGCGTAGCGCCAGGCTTTACATTAATAGAGAAATTACCATCAAGGTCGGTTACTACACCGTTACCTGTTCCTTTCTCCTTGATTGTTGCACCAATCAGCGGGCCCATAGAATCGCTGATATTACCTGTAACCTTTTTTGTTTGTTGTACTGAAGTTGCTATCAGAGAATTTGCTTCTCCATTGCTAGCTTGTACCTCTGGAGCATACATTCCAAGTGTGGAACACATACCCATCAAGATTGTTGTTTGTTTAAAATATAACTTCATAGTTTAACAGCTTATAGGTATATAAAATGTTTTCTACTTACTATTTTGTTAATTGGTTTATGGCTGCAAAGATATGTCCTTTTTCGTAAAGTGCAGTTAAAATTTGTATCTTGCGTGTTTTAAAACAATAGTTCGTTAATAATTCAATAATGTGCTAAGCAGCTATACGCTGTAAGCACGAGAGATTTTTGAAAATCTTGCTAATTAAAGTTCGGTTCGGGGTGTACCCGCTTGCTTTAAAAATTCGTTTCACCAGATAAATGTTGGTCATCAGTGACTTGAATGAAGACATAGAATATTCCATTCCCATCTCCTTCATAGTTACCTTGGCAACATTTAGTGATGTGAACGAAGCATTGAAAGCAAAATCGAGTTTCCACTTATCGCGAGCCTGGCAGTCCATAAGACCAGTATAGCCTTTGGCGTCACGAAAGCAAAATTCAATCCGGAACCTGGTTCTATAATAAAGAAGTACCTCTTCACCCGAAAGTGAGGTGTCTGTAGAGAAGAATAGTTTCTTCTTGCCATTCGGCATCTGCCAGATGACAAGTCTAACTTTACACCTGAGTGCCTTGGAATAGGCTATCAAAGTATAAGCTGTTCCTTCTATATCTTCCATCTCCATCTTCTCCATTCGAGTGAGGTCAAGATTCTTCATATCAATCTTGCCATCCTTGGTCTTTGGGCGACCACGTTTTCCAGTACGTGGACCAGCATAGACATAAAAGAGACAAGCATTGTCACGAAAGCGGCTTATCAAAGAGAACCCTTCTTTCTTTATCCCATTAACAAATGTACTTGTAGAGAAGTAAGCATCTGCAACTATGAGGGTTGAGAGTTTGAGAAGTTCCTTGCGATAACGCTTAATGACGCCGATATAGAAATCTACCATAGTCTTGTTTCTAAGACTCAGTTCTTTATTACTTAGCGACTGGTGGGCTTTTAACATCATGCAGTCTTTGGCATCAATATCAATGAGGCCAATACCCATGATTTCGAGACCATGTTTAACAGACTGTGCACATCCCGACCAAAAACGACCGATATGTGGAGTCTTCTTGCCAGCTTTGCTGATGTAACTGGGATCAATGGCAATAGCCCATCTTCCCTGTTTACCAAAGAAGCGCTTGGCAAGTGAGACATTAAGTTTGAGCCAGTCAATGCTTTTCGACTTTTTTAAGCCGAATGCGTTGCGATAGGTTTGCTCAACATGCGAGCCATACCTCCCCATTTGGGTGAAATTTATCTTTCTTGGTATTACCATGAACAAAATTATCACCTCGATGAGTATTTTCTCGAAACTTTTTGTTAACTTTGCAGCCGAATCTTCAACTGCATCTTTAAAGATATCCATATATTGGTCAAGTCCTGTATTCATATAATTTTGCGTTTGTCGTGATTTGCAAAGTTACTGAAAATCAGCGACTTGACCAACTTTTTATAGTTAAGTTTTCATAAGCATTTCTTAATATAAGTTATTGATTTGCAGACGATTAAATATTAATTTAACGCAGTATTGTTAAAATGTTTCATGAGCAATAAAATAGACATATTAGAGCAGAAAAAAGGGGATATGCAGCTGCAGATCCCCTTTATACCTTATTATATATAGATGTTTTAGTATTCGTATAGCTTGATGTGGAGTATTTTATTATCGCCACATGAGATGCGGGCATGGCGCCCCTGGTGGTCCTGATCGCCATTATCACGACGGATAAACTGTAATTTGCCGTTTTTGTCTACTTCAACCTGGTCAACATATCCGATACCGATACGCTTACCTTTGAAGGTTGTGGCTTGTTTCTTTGTTTCGGTTCCACCATTGTCTACAAATCCGTCCTCACCGAGTTTCTTTTCTTCAGCTTGCGCTTTTTCAGTCTTGCTTTGGAAGACTACGACGATTCCATTACCTGCTATGATGTATTCGTTCTTGGCTAGTTTCACAATCAAGCCACCGCCTTCAGGCCATTTACTGCCATCTGTAGCACGTGGATCCCATGGTAGCGTGAAGAAATGACGGCAGGTCATGGTGATATCTCCATCTTCGATGATGCGCTCTTTATCTTTCTGGTCGAAGAGTAATCCCCAGTTTTTACCCTTTCCCTGATGCTGGAGCAGGAGAGGAGAGAGCTGATTGATAACCTTGTATGAACGTCTGAGACTGTTCTTCACCTTGTAGTTAGCTTCATCGAGAGCAAACGGACTGAAACTGATGGCATCTGTTTCGCCGAAGGTATAATATGCTTTTACACCGCTATTGATATCGCATTTCACTTCTGGAGTGAAGAAAGGATTGTCGGCACGCTTGTATTTCTCTACCCATCCCTTGTAACCGGTATCATAGATATCTGGTGCAAAGATGTCGATACTTGGTGCACCGCATTTCCAGATGTCAATCAGATGGGCAAGTGGTCCGGCAGAAGGATATTCGCCTGGTTTTCTGCCACGACTGTTCATTGCTGCATTTACATACATCGGAATATTGTAGATGGCTTTGCCTGCTGAGGCTAGCTGCTCTACATACTTGGCATAATAATATGCTTGGAATTTCTCGTCAGCATAACGGTCTGTTCCGAAAACTTCTGCCCATGTACCTTTCTTCTTGAGCTTGAGTGCCTTGAGCAATGAAGCAGGAACGGGTTGTCTGTAAGCTTTTTCGGCAAGAGGAGAGTGGTCGCGGGCAGATTCGAGCATGCCGATTTCGTTTTCTACCTGCATCATGATAACGGTATTCTCCTGACTGTCTACTGCTTTGATGTGCTTCATCAGTTCGCAGAATGCTCGCTTGTCTGCTTGAAGCAGGTTATCGCTGAAGGCTGTGCATATCTCTAATGGCTTGCTGTTCTCTGTGAGTGAACGAGGGAAACGCTTGGTGTTTTCCTTTACCCATAGTGGAGCATAGCAGCTCATGGAATTCTTCCAGGCACCAAACCATAGGAAGACAATCTTCAAGTCATGCTTACGGGCAGTTGTGATGACGCTGTCTACAAGTGCAAAATCATATTTGCCCTCGTCAGGTTCAACAAACTCCCAATATGCAGGAACGAAGACAGAGTTGACTCCGCTATTCTTCATCTGTTTCAATGCTTTCCTGATGTCGGCAGGACTCGTTGCGGCAGAGTTGCTCAACTCACCAGCCAGGAGAAGCATCGGCTTGTCATTGACAACAAGCTGGGTTGCAGAGCCTTGCTTCTGCAGTTTCACTCCAGCTTGTATGTTGATGCAGCATAATAATGCTAGAAAAGATAATACGATCTTATTCATAAATCTTCATTTTTGAAAAGGTTTGAAAATACTTGAGACAGGTATTGCGCCATTCCTTTGCATTCTCCAACTGTACATTGAGCAGAGAGTCGGTATGTTGCCATTCCTGCTCATGCCCCTTCATGTACTGCTTGGCTGAGGTATGCCAGAAGTCGCGGTAAACTTCTACCATCGCCACACCCATGTTGTACTTCATGCAGAGTTCCTGCCAGAGGGTGCTTCCTGATTTCATTTTGTAATCCCAAGCTACATGATGAAACCATAGGAGATATTCTTCTGGGCAAGTCTCAATGTTATCATACAGACTGCGATATGGTTCCGGATACTGACCAACGGCATCTGTACCTTTGGATGAGCGGTCGAAACCTACACCCTGAGCATCTGCCTTGTGATAGTATACTGGGCACCATTCCAGAGGATAACTTGCGATGAAACCATCTGGTTCCGGACCGTAGTGGTGATCGAACTTGAAGATATGATGCAAACCCAATGGCATCATATAGTTGACGCAAGCTTCACGGGAAGTCATCATCATCATCTCTACCGGCTTGGTAAATTTCTCGTCCTGGTTTTCGTAGGTCTGTACGAGCCATTCGTGAGCAATCTCCTCGGCTGTAAGTGAAGGATTCCATGCCAATCGGCCAAAAGCATACCAGTTAGCCTGTGAGAAAGGATGACCACACCAGTTGGCATCATCACCGATATTGGCTACACCCGCAATACCTTTCACTCTGTTTGGATTAACAAACTCAAAGAACTCTTTCCACATAGGTGCGAGATAGGTGAGGTGCTTAGACTGACCGAGATATTCCTGGGTAATCTGTAGTTCTGCTATCTGTGGAGTCTGTTTGATGTTGTCGAAGATGGGAGCGTATGGCTCACGAGGCTGGAAGTCGAGCGGACCGTTCTTTGATTGGAGGATTACGTTGCCACGGAACTTTCCATCCATCCCTTTGAATTCGCTGACAGCTTGCTTTACACGGTCTTCTCCCTTATGGTTAGCACCATATACAAAGCTTCGCCACATGATGATGCCTCCGTATGGTTTGACGGCATCGGCAAGCATGTTGGCTCCATCGGCATGTGTGCGGTGGTAGTCGCCAGGACCAGGCTGTCCTTCAGAATTGGCTTTTACGAGGAAACCGCCAAAGTCTGGAATGGCAGCATAAATCTCCTTTGCTTTCTTCTTCCACCACTGTTGTACCTTTTTGTCCAATGGATCTGCAGTCTTGGTATAGCCCAATGCCATAGGAGAAGCAAAGTTAATACTGAGATACACTCGGATGCCGTAAGGACGCAGGATGTTGGCGATGACTTTCACCTTATTAATGTATTCAGCAGTCATCATCTTTGGCGATGCATTCACATTGTTGAGCACGCTGCCGTTGATGCCCAAAGAGGCGTTGGCACGGGCGTAGGTGATAAGACGGTCGTGCAGACTCTTGCTGATGCTGCCGCCTTTGCCGTTCTTTCCGAGTTTGATTTCTTCCCATTTGAAGATACTCTTTCCGGCATAGCCACGTTCGATGCTGCCATCGAGATTATCCCAATGGTTGAGAATGCGGAGACCCACTTGTGGTTTCTCGGTCTCATCGATAGCTTTGCTGAAGTTCTGCTGATTACCGCTACCTGTGTTGTAGGCATCGGTGTTCTGAAGTCGAATTAACTCGTAGGCACCATAGAGCAAACCGATAGGATTGCTGGCGGTGATAGTTGCTTCGTACTGAATATTGTCGCCTTGCTGGGCAGGACGGGCGTAGATATTATAGCCTTCGCCCAGGTTGAGACTCTTGTCTATCTTGAGCTCAACATTCTTGCCACGCCAGTTGTTTTCCAACTCCTGCTTGGCAATCTTGGCTGTTGCATCATCAGGCAACTGTGAGATAACTTGGCATGAGTTAGCATACTGCTTTCCGAGCCATAACTGTGAACCATCACTCTGTGCAGAAACATGGAGTGATGTAAGTACCGTAAATAATAAAATGAGGTATTTCTTCATATCTTTCCAGATCGTTAGTTTGTATTATTATTGTTTCTGCTGCAAAGATACGAAAAAATACCTTATTCTCTTCTATTTGTTGTTTATTTCTCATTTCTCTTTGTTTCAGCATACTCGCTAGGCGACATGCCATAGTGTTTTTTGAACACGGTAGAGAAGTGGGTCTGGTTGTTGAAACCTACAGAGTAGGCTACCTGCGTGATATTAATCTGCCCCTCTTCGATGAGTCGTGCCGCCTGTTCCAGTCGGAGGTTACGGATAAATTCTCCGGCAGAAACACCAGCAATCTCCTTTAGTTTACGATGGAGTTGTGCACGGCTGATACCTACCTCCTCGGTAAGTTTCTCTACATTGAGGTCGGGATCGGCAAGGTGGGCGTTGATATATTTCATCACGCGTTCCATCAGGGCATCGTTATTGCCCTTTACCTGAATCTGCTCAATCTTCGCCTTCTGCCCCTGTGCTCCGCTGTATTTGCCGCGGATGCGTCGCACATTATCCACCAGGTTGTCGATAAGGATATGCAACTCTTCCATGTTGAAAGGCTTTGCCAGGAAAGCATCGGCTCCTCTGCGAAGTCCCTCCAACCGGTGTTCCACCTCGCTCTTCGAGGTGAGCAGGATGACTGGAATATCGCTGATGTTGCTGTTGCTCTTGATACTCTTGAGCATCGTGATTCCATCCATCTCCGGCATCATCACATCGCTTATCACGAGGTCGTACTTGCTGGTGAGCAGCATCTTCAAACCCTCCTTGCCGTTGCAGGCATGCTCAAAGCGGTACCAGTCGCTCAGTTCGGTCTTGATGTATTGGGCAATCTCGTTGTCATCGTCAACTATCAGGATCTTGAAGTTGCGGTTGGCCTGTACTTTCTTTTTGGTAATCTCCTGCTCCTTCTTGTCTTCTTCTTCCAGTATCTCGCCTGGCTGCAGATGGCTCTTGCCCAGCGGAATGCTTACTTCGAAGCAGGAACCCTTGATGCCGTCGGTACGGTTGTAGGCCTTAATCTTGCCTCCGTGCATTTCTACAAACGCCTTACAGAGGTTGAGCCCGATACCGGTTCCTTCGATATGGAGACCGCTGCTGTTGTTTCCCTGATAGAAACGTTCGAAAAGGCGGTCAGTCTTCTCTTCCTTCAGTCCGATTCCTGTATCTTCTACCCTGATGGTGGCATTCTTTTCGTCTTTACCTATGATAACAGTAATCTTTCCGCCATCAAAGGTATACTTCATGGCATTGGAGAGCAGGTTGGAGATAACCTTGTCAAAGTTGATGCGGTCTATCCAAACCTTCAGCTTGCCTTTGTCGCTGCTGAGGCTTTCGTCTTCTTTGAGCGAAAGGGTGATGTTGCGCTCCTGTGCATTGAAGCGGTAGAGCGATACGATGCCATGCAGGAAATCCTTGAGCGGAGTCTCCTGGCAGTGAAGATGCATCTGGTTCTTGTCTATCTTTCGCTCATCAAGTATCTGGTTTACCAGAAGCAGGAGGCGCTGGGCATTGCGGTCGATGGTATCGATATCCTGTTTGCTTTCGGCATCTGTTAATCTTGTTTTCAGCTTGTTGAGCGGTCCCATGATCAATGTCAGCGGCGAGCGGATGTCGTGGGTGGCATTAATGAGGAACTGCATCTTGGTCTCTTCCAGGTCTGCCTTGCGGCGGCGCTCGTATGTATAGATAACATACAGGATGACGCTTGCTATGATCAGGATATAGAGGAGATATGCCTCGGGTGATGCATACCAAGGGTCGCATACCTTGATGTTGATGATGGTAGGATTCTTGGAATATCTGCCATTGCTGGTAGCTCTCACCTCCAGCGTATAGTCGCCCGGTTTCAACTTGTTGAATGCTACGGCATTGGCTCCCTCATTGGTGCTGTTCCATTTGCCGTCGTTGATGCGGTATTGGAAACTGATATTATCGGTGTTCCTGTAGTTGAGCAGCGAGAACTCCAGAGTGAATGAATTCTGGGAGTAAGGAATGCTGAAGTCTTTGACCGTACAGTTGATTGGCTTTCCGTTGATGATGAAGTTGGTGAGATGTACATCTCCCAATTCCATCTTCTTGGCTCTGACAACGTCAGGATAGAAGGTTGTGATACCATCACTGGTTCCAAAGGCGATAAGGTCGCTGGCGGTATGCATGGAAGAGCCCAGCACGTACTCACGGGTAGTAAGTCCGTTGCCGTTGATGTGCCCGATAAACTGTCTGTTCTTCTGTTCGTACTGCCAGATGCCCATGGTTGTACTTACCCACAAGTCACCCTTCTGGTCTTTGATGATGCTGCATACCTGCTTGCCTTTCAACGCTTCCGCATGAGGGAAGTTCTTCGTCTTGTTGCTCTTTCTGTCAAACAGATAGAGTCCTTCTTCGGTACCGATGATAATATCGCCGTTCTTTCCTTCGCAGATACCATTTGCCTGTCTGTCTTTCAGAATGTTGTGCCATCCGAAATCCTTGAAACTGAGCGTTCTGGTATTGAGGCAGGAAACTCCATTAGAGGTTCCTATCCATAAATGGCCTGTATGATCGAGCGCCATGCTTCGCACCCAGTCGTTGCAGAGAAATCCTTTATCGCCTCTTTGCTGCATATTCAGAACGGTAACCTTGCCGCTTTCCACATTATATATATAGAGACCTTTGCTGTATACAGAAATGTAAAGGTTGCCCTGTGCATCGTCGGTCATACAGTAGATGCCGGCACTGGTAAATGTGAGTTTCTGCTGGTATGTACCTGTATGAGGGTTGTAGCTGTAGAGTGCGCTGCCATTACTGATCCAGTAATCGCCACGTCGGTCTTTATAGATGATGCAAGTACCGGCAGGTGACTGAGGGTGGGCGATAATCTTGCCTGAAGCATCAAAACAGAACACACCACTGTTCTGTACCGTACACCATGTTTCACCATTTTCGCCTTGTGCAATAGATGAAACGCTGCTGCCGATGATGTAGTTCTGTGCCGAAAAGCTCCAGCTGTTGAAAGCCTGCTGGCGCTGGTTTATCAGATACAGACCTTTCTTGTAACATCCTATCCAGAGATTGTTGTCCTTATCTTCGATGATATCGTTGACGAAGGCAGTAGCCAGATTGAAACTGCTGTTGCTGTTCTCCAACTGTTCTACCCTGTTGCTTCCCTTCCTGATCATGAGAACACCATGCTCAGAGGTGCTGATATAGAGGTTGCCTTCGTGGTCGAAGGTAGCATTGTTGATGGTTACATTATTCTGATAACCGCCAAAGTCGTAGCCGGCATCAGCGATGCGGCCTGTCCGGTAATCATAATAGATGATGCCATACATACAGGCGATGAGCATGGTCTGCGGACGATGCTGGATGAAAGCCACAGGTGCTCCGCATGGCGATTTGAAGTCTTTGCGCTGCACCTTGCCTTGTTTCTTGATGAAACGGGTAAAGATAGAAAGGTGGCTACTCTGCCAGAGATAATGATGCTTATCTTCGTAGATATGGGTAAAGAATACATCAGAATCGCGCTCTGCGTATTGCCTTTCCTGTCTGATAGTGAAAAGGTTGTCTGTTCCTTTCTGGGTATTTCTGTCTTTTACAGAATAGAGACCATATCCTGCAGTACCCAGCAGGATATCGCCATTGTGACTTTCTACCATAGAATAGATACGTGGCTTTCTGCCATCAGGAAACTGGAGACGGGTGAAATCGTTCGTCTCATAATTATAGCGCATCAGTCCCTTGGCACAACCTATCCACAGGTTACCTTTCTTATCTACCAGCAGGTCGGAGATAATGTTGTCAGTAATGGAGGTTGTATCTTCTTCGTTGTGCAGATAGTTGGTAAAGCGGTAGCCGTCGAACTTGCTGAGTCCGTATTCGGTTCCCACCCAGATATATCCGTATTTATCCTGCACAATGCAGTTGATAAGCGAACTTGACAGTTTGCCCGATGTGAAAAGTTCACCACTGTCAGCCCATACCATGAGCGAGATGGTGATAGCGAAGAGTGCCGTTAGGCAATGTCTGATATGCTTCATATTTTCTGTCCGTTTTCTTGTTTAAAATAGGTTGTTACGGCTGCAAAAATAACAAAAAACAATGAAAGAAACAAATTCTAATGCAACAAAATGTTTCATTTCTTTTTGTTTCTTTATCTTTTTGTGCCCTTTTTGCAAGTATGAAACAAATAGAAAAGTAATGGTAACTATTAAATACCTGTTATTTCATTACTTATCAGTAAATTTGCATCGTCAACAACAATAGAAACATTAAAAGCATCATAATAACAATGAATAGACAAGCAATCAAAATCTTATCGCTGGCGCTCGTATTGGCTACGTCAAGTTCTGTAGCTTTTGCCCAGAAGGTATGGAAAGGAACTTGGGCTACTGCAGTGGAATGGACTGGTAAAGGAGATATGCCTAAGGAAAGCTTGAGCAACCGTTCTTGCCGACAGATAGTTCATGTATCTTTTGGAGGAGAGGAACTCAGAGTGAAGCTCAGCAACGAGCAGAGTAAGGAGCCGGTAGAAATCAAATCGGTGTATATTGCAGATACTGATGTTCCAAGCAATTGGGGAATCAATGCCAAGACGGTGAAGTATCTCAAGTTTAATGGCAAGAAGAATGTAACCATTGCTCCGGGCAAGGCTATCTTCTCAGATGATTTGAAATATGCCTTGAAGAGTGGACAGCGCCTTACGATTACCATCGACTATGGCAAGCAGACTCCAGTGAATGCAACATCCCATCGTGGTTCGCGTACTACCTCTTATATAGTAAGTAATGTGAAGGGCAAGGCGGTGAAACCTGCAGATGCAGCTTTCGATAAGCAGGAAAAGGCTGACCACTGGTACAATCTTTCTGCCATTGATGTGAAGACCGATAAGGCTACCCCTGTGGTGGCTATCCTCGGAAACTCTATCACCGATGGCCGTGGAAGTACCACCAACCATCAGAACCGCTGGACCGATTTCCTCTCGGATGCTCTGAATGCAGAGAAGCCATACGGCGTATTGAATCTTGGAATCGGTGGCAACTGCGTGGTGCAAGGTGGATTGAGCGAACCAGCCATGAAACGTTTCGACCGTGATATCCTGGGACAGGCTGGTGTAGATAAACTCATCATCTTCGAGGGAACCAACGATATCGGTTGCTGCGGCGGAAATTATGAGCATGTAACAGATACCCTGATTGCCTGCTACAAGGTGCTGATAGCAAAAGCCAAGGCAAAAGGCATCAAGGTATATGGCGGAACCATCACCCCAACCAAGGGCAACGGATGGTATTCTTTCTGGCATGAGGCTATGCGTCAGACCGTGAACGAATGGATCAGAAAGAGCGGTGCCTTCGACGGGGTTATCGATTTCGATGAATTGACCCGCGACCCGAAAGATCCTCAGCGTCTGAAGGCAGAGTATTCAGATGACTGGCTGCATCTCAATCCGAAGGGATATGAGGCAATGGGCAAGTTTGCCGCAGAGAAATTGAAGTAAATATATTATATGCATCTTTTATATTATATATAATAAGGTGTAAACTTAATGACAGAATAAAATATGGAACAGACATCTGTAACACAGGAATCTAAGGGATTCTACAAACTGAATTGGCTACAACGCATCGGATTCGGATCTGGCGACTTGGCGCAAAACCTCATCTACCAGACCATCTGCATGTATCTGTTGTTCTTCTACACCGACATCTATGGACTTAATCCTGGTGTTGCTGCCACCATGTTCTTGGTGGTTCGCTTGGTCGATGTACTCTGGGACCCATTGGTGGGAACTTATGTAGATAAGCATAATCCACGTTGGGGTAAGTATCGCTCTTATCTCGTCCTGGCGGGTTTGCCACTCACCGTACTTGCCATCCTCTGTTTTTGGAATGGTATGGAAGGACAGACAGAAACCATCAAACTTATCTATGCCTATGTAACATACGTAGGCTTGTCTATGCTCTATACATTGATCAATGTACCTTACGGAGCCTTGAACTCTTCGCTGACCCGCGATACAGACGAGATAACCATTCTCACCTCTGTACGTATGTTCATGGCAAATGTGGGTGGACTCTGTGTATCGGCAGGTGTTCCAATCCTGGTAGCGATGCTCGCTGCAGCCAAGGATCTTCCTATTGAGATGGCGCTCTTCATGGGTTTGGGCTCTTTGCCATCTTTCATCTTTATGCCACTCGTTCCTGCCATCAAGAAAAAGGTGGGCAAGAAGAATATGTTCTACATCTTCCTTACTGTGGCTATCGTGGGTATGGCGATGCTTTATATCATCAGCAAGATGGGACCTGTAAAGGATCATATCACGCTGGTTTATATCGCTCAGTTCATCAAATCAACAGGCGTAATCGTAGCTACAGGATATATGTGGGCTCTGATTCCGGAGGTTATCTCTTTTGCAGAATATACCAGCGGCAAGCGTATTGCCGGTATCGTCAATGCCTTGACCGGTATCTTCTATAAGGCTGGTATGGCTTTGGGTGGTGTTGTTCCTGGTGCCGTTCTTGCATGGACCGGTTATCAGGCAGCGGCAGCTCAAGAGAGCAACTCGCTTCCTACCGACAGTAATGCCTGGTTTGTTGCCATGCTGATTTTTGCTCTGGTAGGTTTTGCCCTTCTGGTATTCTGCTTTACCCAAACCAAGGAACGTGTGGTGATGGATGAGAAGGAAACCAAGAACGTGAAGGTGAGCGACCTGTGGACAGAATTCTTCCACAACCGTCCTCTCCGTATCGTGGCGCTCTTCTTCATTACAGCCTTCGCCATGATGTCTGTAGGTAATGCTGCCGGTGCTTACTTCATGAATGATTTGGAGCAGCAGACTCCTCTGGCACAGGAGGGTATCCGTTGGCTGGTATGTGTGATTCCTGCCATCTTGCTGGGCTTGGCGATGTTCATCATCTCTAAGTATGAGTTGACCGATGAGGTCATCGACGACATCAACAAGAAGATTGAGGCCCGACACAAGGATGAAAACTAGAGACTATAATTATTAACGAGAAAAATAGATATAAGATATGAAAAAGATCACAACTCTGGCACTGGGGCTGATGCTTGCTTCAACAGCTTTCGCTCAAAAAGCGAACTCAGCAGCTCAAATCCCAACATTCCAGGAAACTATGGGTAAGTACTTCCTGGTAGGTGCTGCCATTAATACAGATTTGCCTAATGGACAAGACCCTGCAGGTGAGGAAGTAGTGAAGAAACAGTTTAACCAGGTAGTTGCCGAAAACTGTATGAAGGGTGAGAAGAATCATCCGGAGGTGAATCGCTTTGATTTCACTGATGGCGATAAACTCGCTGACTGGGCAGAGAAGAACGGCAAGACCTTGATCGGGCATTGTCTGGTTTGGCATTCTCAGCCACCTAAGTGGATGTTTACCGATGATAAGGGTAATCTGGTAAGCCGTGAAGTGCTTATCGGCAGAATGTATAACCATATTATGAATGTGGTTACTCATTATAAAGGTAGAGTAAAGGGTTGGGACGTAGTGAACGAGGCATTCGAGGATGATGGCTCTTACCGCAAGTCTCTATATTATAAGATTATCGGTCCGGAGTTCATCGAACTGGCTTTCCGCTTTGCGCATGAGGCTGATCCAAACGTAGAACTCTACTACAATGATTATTCTACTTCGAAGCCAGCTAAGCGAGAGGCTATCTGCAAACTGGTTCGCGATTTGAAGGCGAAGGGTCTCCGCATCGATGCAGTAGGTATGCAGAGCCACAATGGTTTTGATTATCCTGACTATGCTGAGTATGAGAAGAGCATCGAGGCTTTTGCTGGTGAAGGCGTGAAGGTGATGCTGACTGAGTTGGATATGAACATGCTTCCTAATCCGGAAGGATTCGGCGGAGCGGAAATCAGCCAGAAGTTTGAACTTCAGAAAAAGTACAATCCATACGTGAAGGGACTTGACAAGAAGGCGCAGAAGCTCTTCAACCAGCGTTATCTCGATCTCTTTAAGATTGTAGAGCGTCATAAGGATGTCATCAGTCGTGTTACCTTCTGGGGTGTCAACGATGGTCACTCTTGGTTGAATGGCTGGCCTATCCCTGGCAGAACCAACTATCCACTGCTTATCGATCGTAACAACGAGGTGAAGCCAGTGGTGAAGGAAATCGTCAATCTCTTTAAGTAAAATCTCTTTAGATAATATTGTACATCTCTTAAAATAATAAACAACAATGAAAGCAAGATATTTGTTCCCAAAGGATTATATGGCAGATCCATCTGCCAATGTGTTTAACGGTCGCCTGTATGTTTACCCATCTCATGACTGGGACAGCGGCGAAAGCTTCGACGATGATGGCGGTCACTTCCAGATGAAAGACTATCATGTTCTCTCTATGGACGATGTGATGGATGGTGAGGTAACCGATCATGGTGTGATTCTCGATGTGAAGGATGTGCCATGGGCTGAGAAGCAGATGTGGGACAACGATGTAGTAGAGAAGGATGGCAAGTACTATCTCATCTTCTCTGCCAAGGATTATAATGGCGTGTTCCATCTCGGTGTGGCTGTGGCTGATAAGCCTGAAGGTCCTTTCGTTCCGAATGCCGACCCAATCCGCAAGTCATACAGCATCGACCCTTGCGTGTTCAAGGATGATGATGGCAAGATTTACTGCTACTTCGGTGGTATTTGGGGCGGTCAGCTTCAGTGGTACAAGGACAACAAGGCACTGAAGGATGAGCATCTTCCAGAGGGCAAGGAGAATCCATTGCCATCTCGTGTAGCCATGATGACGGATGATGTGCAGCAGTTTGCTGAAATGCCAAAGCCTGTTGTCATCGTTGACGAAGAGGGTAATGTATTGCCAGCTGATGATCCGCATCGCTTCTTCGAGGCCAGCTGGATGCATAAGTATAAGGGCAAGTATTACTTCAGCTACTCTACCGGTGATACTCATTATCTCTGCTATGCTGTAGGTGATAATCCTTATGGTCCGTTCACTTACAAGGGCGTCATCCTGGAACCGGTAGTAGGTTGGACAACCCATCACAGTATCTGTGAGTACAAGGGACAGTGGTATCTGTTCCATCACGACTGCGTGCCATCTAATGATACTACCTGGCTTCGCAGTGTAAAGGTGGCTCCTCTCTTCTATGATGAGGATGATAACATCTTGCCGGTTCAGCCAGAATAAGAGTATTATACGTTTTAGTTGACTTTTAGGTTTATAATAGTTTTGATAAATAGTTGATATATAAGTTAATGTTAGTTTGGAAGAAACGGCATCTTCGTGAGGAGATGCCGTTTTTGCGTATGTTCCTATTCTTTCTTTTCTTCTCTTTCTGCTTTCTTTTGCTTTTCATCTAATGTTATTTTTAAGTTATTTCTATCATTTTGTGGGAGATTTCGGATATTTTTGTTTACCTTTGTGCCCGTAAATCGTAAAAGAATAATTTATGTTGAGATTACTTTTAAGGCTTTGGTGGTTGCAGCAGCGCCGTAACTTCCATAAGAGAGATGCCTTCGTGGCGTGCTACATCATCTTCCTGTATGTGGTGATGGGCGTGAGCTTCTTTCTCAGCTTCACCGAGAATGGGGGAGAACTTGGGGGCGAAGACATGCCTGCCCTGTTGGGAGCTGGTATCGTTGTCGGTATGCTGATTCCTGACATCATCATGAAGATGGTGATGAAGCGGGATATTACGGCGATGGATGATTATGTGAAGTCGCGCCCTGTGCCGGAGAAAATCTGGAACAAGTTCCTGCTCACTACCAATCTCGTGAGTTTCTGGAACTATGTGCTTCCGGTGCTTATGCTTCCGGTATTTATCTATTTCCTGCCTGCAAGTGAGGTTGTTGCCAGCTTCTTCCTGTTCCTGGGGTTCTCTTTCATCAACGGCATCTACATCACCTGTTACCGCAAGGCAACAGAGTGGATTCTGAAATGGCCCTTGATATTGGGATGGATGGGAATGTTTGCCGTGCTGATAGGGTATATGTTTGTGGCTTCCTTCTTCCCGGTATGGATGGGATGGATAGGTATCTTTTTCCTTGCTGGAACGGTATTCGCCGGACTTACCATCTATCTCTATCACGAAAAGATTTATAACGAGCAGAAGCAGAAGGTTTCCAAGTTCCGTGGTTTCAGCCATATCAACCTCTTCAGTCTGCAATATATCGGCACATTGAGAGCAAAGCGTGTCCGTACGATGGTGATTATGATTACTGCCATCTTCCTTTTCGATGCCTATCTCTTTGCCTTGCTACCGGCAGAAGCGGGACAGGAAATGGGGGACAAGGTGGCTATGACTACCCTCTATGTGGCGGGTGCCATCCTGCTGCCATCGGTGGTGTTGTCGCAGTGGACCTTTGGCATTGAGGCAAACTTCTTCCATGGTTTGATGACCAAGCCTGTTAAGGTTAAACAGATGCTGCAGAATTGCTTCTATTATTATATGGTAGTGAGTGCTGTCGCCTTGTTGCTCACCCTTCCGTTCCTTTTCCTGCAGGCAGGAATCGGAATCCAGGTGCTTATCAGTGGTTTCTGTCTGGCAGTATTCATCAATCTCTTCAATCTGCCTACGGCACTCTTCTCTTCCCGTCTGGAGATATTCCAGACTTCCATGTTCAGCATGCAGGGAGCGAATCTGAAGATTAATCTTTATGCCATCGCCTTTCTCTTCCCGCTGGCAGGTGTCTGTGCTGTCTATTATTTCTTCGGTGAGACGGCATGGTTTATCACCTGCGTAACGCTGTCAGTCTTCAGCATCGCCATCCACAAATGGTTCATCGCCAAGATAGCTGCCATCTTCGAGAAGAACAAGTATAAGCGCATGGAGAAGTTTATGGAAAGCTAAGAGAATTAAGTGAAGAGTGAAGAACGAAGAGTGAAGAAACAACGTTCGGCGGCCGAAGGGAAAGCCAATTCAATAGCTTTACTAATCATATAGTTCAAAACTCAAGGTAATCATAAAGTTCAATGTTCAAAATTCAAAGTTCAAAGTAATATGATCAAGATTCAGAATCTCAAAAAGATATATAATGGCAATACCGTACTCGATATTGATAATCTGGGTGTTGCAAAGGGCGAGTTGATTGGACTCGTAGGTAATAATGGTGCGGGCAAGACCACCTTGCTCCGTCTGATTCTCGACCTGATTCAGGCTGATGACGGTTTCGTGGAAAGCAATGGACAGAAGGTGAACGAGAGTGAAACCTGGAAGGAATATACCGGCAGTTACATCGACGGCAGATTCCTCATTGACTTCCTCACCCCTGAGGAATACTTCGATTTCATCGCTGATGTTTATCACATTGACGATGAAACCTTGCAGGAACGATTGGCTCAGTTTGAGGGCTTTATGCACGATGAAATCATGGGAACCAAGAAGTATCTCCGTGATTTTTCTCAGGGTAACCGACAGAAGATTGGCATTATCGGAGCGATGATCATCAATCCGAAGGTTCTTCTCCTGGATGAGCCTTTCAACTATCTTGACCCATCTTCTCAGATGACTATCGCCCACATGATTCAGCGTATCTGCAAGGAGCAGGGCACCACGGTCATCATCTCCAGCCATAACCTCAACTTCGTTGCTGACATCTCCTCCCGCATCCTTCTGCTGGAGAAAGGCAAGCTGGTGAAGGATCTTCCTAATGCCGATGGTGCTGCCATCGCCGAACTCAACGAGTACTTCGGTATTCAGGCGGAATAAACTTTTTCCGTTAATATTATACAAATTCCATGATATGATTTGTATAATTATCGTTAAATGCTTACCTTTGCACTCAAACGAAGAAAAAAAGAATCAATGAGCAAAGGAAAATTAGCAAAGTTTGCGGATATGGAGCGTTTCGAGAACGTGTTCCAGTATCCATATAGTGTAGTAGATGACGTGCCTTTCGATATGAAGGGCAAGTGGCGTGAGATGTATTTCCACAATGATAACCCTATCGTGCTGGAGTTGGGATGCGGCAAGGGTGAATATACCGTGGAACTTGCCAAGCTCTATCCTGAAATGAACTTCATCGGTGTGGATATCAAGGGTGCACGAATGTGGACCGGTGCCAAGAAGGCGATAGAGGAAGGACAGAAGAACGTGGCTTTTCTCCGTACCAACATCGAGATTATCGACCGCTTCTTTGCCGAGGATGAGGTGCAGGAAATCTGGCTCACCTTCTCTGACCCGCAGATGAAGAACCCTCGCAAGCGTCTTACATCTACTTACTTTATGAACCGTTATCGCCACTTCCTTGTGGATGGCGGTATCATCCATCTGAAGACGGACTCCAACTTCCTCTTCACCTATACCACTTATATGGTGGATGGCAACCATCTGCCTGTGCTCTTCCGCACAGAGGACCTCTATCATCAGGAGGGTATCGATGAGGAAACCCGTAAGATTCTCTCTATCCAGACCTATTATGAGAGTATGTGGATAGAGCGTGGCTTGAACATCAAGTATCAGAAGTTCGCCTTGCCACGTGAGGGTGAGTTGGTGGAACCTGATATTGAGATTCCGCTGGATGATTATCGCAGTTATCGCCGTGATAAGAGAAGTTCAAAGGATACAGCGAAGTAGATTTCTACAATGATTTGAATAAGCTTCCGCAATGCTTTGAATGCCTTTTCTCAAGCGTTATTGGCGTTTGAAGAATGCTTCATAAGTATCTGAAAGAAGTAACTGAAGTTGTTCGGAGATACAATAGAAGTTGTTGGAACAGTAAGTATCTCGAAGCGCACAACAGTTGATATGCGGTCGCACATCAGCTGTTGTGCGCTTGTCTTTCAGCTGTTGTGCATGCGTAGAACAGCTGTTGTGCGGTTTTTTAATGGCAATTCTATTGATTGTCTTTATTAATCAAGTTGACTACCACTTTTACCATAACATCTTTTTCCTCAGTTCTGCTTTCTGCAATCATCAGTGTCAGGGCAACGAGTGTGTTGTCGGCAATTCTCTTATTCCATTTTCTGCATACAGAATGCCATTCTTCTCCATAAACCAAAGAAAAAGCATGGCCGCAATTCTCTTGTTGCCATCGTTGAATGAATGGTTTTTTACGACAAGGTAGAGCAGCATGGCTGCTTTTTCTTCTACCGGAGCGTAGAGTTCTTCACCACCGAAGGTTTGGTAAATCTGACCTATGCTGCTCTTGAAAGAATCATCCTTCTCATTGGCAAACCATTTACTGCCTCCAAACTTTTCTTTCAAAGCATTGATGGCTTCCATTGCATTTTCGTAGGTGGCATGGAACGGCTCGGCTTGAGTCGTCTTGTCTATAAGCAATGTCTGATAATCATATTTGTCGAGAGTATCCAGGGCATAAACATAGTCGCTGATGACATTGAATAGTCCGTTATATTCACCTTCTGAAACCTGATCTTGCAATGTAATCGCACGTGACATCAAACGAACCACTTCTTTCAGTTCGTTGTAATTGTCTAGGCGTTTCTGGTTGATGGCATAACCCTTGATAATGTATTGCTTCAAGATAGAGGTTGCCCAACGGCGGAAAGAGGTCGCATTCTTGCTATTCACTCTGTACCCTACCGAAATAATCATGTCAAGATTATAATAAGGAATATCACGAATGATTTGTCTCTTACCCTCAAAACGAACCTGTGCATTTTTTGCACAAGTTGACTTTTCGTCTAGTTCTTGACTCTTGTAAATGTTGCGAATGTGTCGTGTAACAGATGTTCTGTCAACAGCAAACAACTCTGCCATTTGGCTTTGTGTAAGCCAAACAGTATCATTTTCTAATTTTACATTCAGCTCTATGTTGCCCTCTGGGGAACGATAGATTTCGATGGAAGAATTTCTCTGCTCCATACCTTTCATTATTTAAATGTCCTTGCCTAGTACCCAACTTTTGGATAATTCGGCAAAGATACGATAATTGTTTGATTCCTACAAGGTTTTCTAGTATTTTTTCTTCTTTTTGATGAAACTTACGAAAGATTGAAATGGTTTTGTCTTAAGAAAAGCATTCGTTTTTGAGGGTTGCTTTCTTGCCGTTATCGGCAAAAAAAGAGGGAGAATAATCGCTTTTTTTGTTATTTTCTTGCCGTTATCGGCAAAAAGTGTTATATTTGCAGTCGAAATTCAAACATAAACTTGCCGATAATTTATGGACTATATATCAGTGAAAGAGTTTGCGCAGAAGTATGGGGTGTCAGAACGAACTGCGCGTAATTATTGTGCTTCCGGGAAAATTGAGGGAGTAGTGTTGGTGGGAAAGACATGGAATATTCCTGCCGATGCAACCTTGCCTATGCGTAAATCCAAGAAGCAACAGGTTTCTCCACTTCTTTCTATCCTTCGGGAACAGAAGAATATGAAGCTGAAAGGAGGCATTTATCATCGTACTCAAATAGACTTAACCTATAATTCCAATCATATCGAAGGAAGCAGGTTGTCGCATGAGCAGACTCGTTTTATTTTTGAAACCAATACGATAGGCATTACAGACCAAAGTGTAAGGGTGGATGATATCATTGAGACAACCAATCACTTCAGGTGTATCGATTTGATTATCGAGCAGGCTGATGAGAAGTTGACCGAAGACTTCATCAAGAAACTTCATCTTATCCTCAAGTCAGGAACTTCTGATAGCACTAAAGATTGGTTTGTGGTGGGAGATTACAAGCGATTTCCAAATGAAGTGGGGGACATTGATACTTGTGAACCGAAAATGGTTCATAAGGAAATGGTAAGGTTGCTGATGGAGTATAATGCCAAGAAAGTAAAAACGTTGGAGGATATTATCGATTTCCATCAGCGCTTTGAGTCTATTCATCCTTTCCAAGATGGTAATGGAAGGGTAGGACGACTGATCATGTTCAAGGAGTGCCTAAGCAATGGTATCGTTCCGTTTATCATTACAGATGAGTTGAAGATGTTTTATTGTAGAGGATTGCACGAGTGGAATCACATTAAAGGTTATCTGATGGATACTTGTCTTACAGCACAGGATTTCTATAAGCGTCTGCTCGATTACTTCCAGATTAAATATCAGGACTAGCCTTAGGTTAGGGATATGTATAGTATGTTATAATCTTACTATATCTTTTGTTAATTACGGGAAGAATCTTGTTAAAGCGAGAAGAAAATGGTGGAAATGCTTGGTGTTTCCACCTTATTTTATTAAATTTGCAGCAAGTTTTTGAAGAAATGCAGTAACCTTTGGGGCTGCATAAGCCTGATGAAACGACTAAAAGAATAGAATAATAATGACTAACTAAATAAACGACAAAATGATGAACTACAAGAAATTGGCTCTTACCATTGCGGCAGGAGCGATGGCAACTACAATGATGGCGCAATCTGCACCAAAACTGAATGCCAACAACATCGATGAAGTAATCAAGGCGATGACCTTGGAAGAGAAAGCCCAGATGCTGGTGGGTGGTGGTAACGATGGATTCGTGGGCAGTGGCGCTATGCTCGGACATCAGAAGAAGTTCGTGCCGGGTGCTGCGGGTACTACTGTAGCCATCCCTCGTCTCGGTATTCCTACTACCGTACAGTGTGATGGTCCTGCCGGTGTTCATATCGATGCTCATCGCGAAGGTGACAGCCGTAGCTACTTTGCTACCGGTTTCCCTATCGGAACCTGTCTGGCTTCTACCTGGAACACCGACCTGGTGCGCAAGGTGGGTGAGGCTATCGGTAATGAAACCCTCGAGTATGGCTGTGATGTTGTGCTCGGACCGGGTATGAACCTGCATCGCAATCCGCTCTGTGGCCGTAACTTTGAGTATTATTCAGAAGATCCAATCGTAACAGGTCTTATCGGAACTGCCTTTGTACAGGGTGTGCAGAGCCAGGGCGTGGGTGTAAGTGCCAAGCACTTTGCCGTGAACTCCCAGGAGACTGACCGTACCAAGGTGGATGAGCGATTGAGCCAGCGTGCTCTCCGTGAATTGTATCTGAAGGGTTTCGAGATGATGGTTCGCAAGAGCAATCCTTGGACTATCATGTCTGCCTATAATAAGATTAATGGTGTGTATGCCCAGGGCAACAAGGGCCTCCTTACAGATATTCTCCGCAACGACTGGGGATATAAGGGAATCGTAGAGACCGACTGGATTGGTAAGCGTGCCGACCTTCCGCTGGAGCAGGAAGTTGAGGCTGGCAACGACTTGATGATGCCGGGTTATCCTGCACAGGTACAGGATATTGTTGATGCCGTAAAGAATGGCAAGCTGGATATCAAGGATGTGGACCGCAATGTTCGCCGTATGCTCGAATATATCGTGAAGACTCCTCGATTCAAGGGATATAAATATAGTGGAGAGCCAGACTTGAAGGCTCATGCAGCCATCACCCGTCAGAGTTCTACCGAGGGTATGGTGCTCCTGAAGAATGATGCCGCTCTTCCTATTCAGGGCTTGAAGACCGTGGCACTCTTCGGTGTCAACTCTTACGACTTCATGTCGGGTGGTCTTGGCAGTGGAGCCGTTAATGTTGGCTATTCTGTGGATATGGTTACCGGTTTGAAGAACATCGGCGTGGCAACTACTCCTCAGCTTACAGAAATCTATCAGAATTATGTAAAGTATGCCAAGGCTAAGTTGAAGGCAGACAAGAATCCGATGATGTGGTTCCTGGATCAGGGACAGCCAAAGCTCGATGAAATCGAGATTACTGAGCGTTGTGTAGCCGGTGAGGAGCCAAAGGCGGATGCTGCCATCATCACCATCGGCCGTCAGGCAGGTGAGGGAATGGATCGCCAGATCAATGGTGAGTTCAATCTCAGTCAGATAGAGCAGGATATGATTTTCCGTGTATCTGATGCTTTCCATGCCAAAGGCAAGAAGGTGATTGTAATCATCAACTCTGGTTCTGTGATGGAGACAGCCAGCTGGAGAGACCGTGTGGATGCTATTCTCGTAGCTTGGCAGCCTGGTATCGAGGGTGGTAACTCTGTAGCTGATATCCTGACTGGCAAGGTGAATCCATCGGGTAAGTTGACCATGACCTGGCCTATTGCAGCTACCGATCATCCTTCTACCGCCAACTTCGCCAAGGATTACGATATGTACACCTACAAGAATCTGCAGGATTGGAGCAAGGGCAACATCAAGGGTTACGACTATAGCAACCACGAGGAGGATATCTACGTAGGTTACCGCTACTTTGATACCTTCAAAAAAAATGTGGCTTATCCTTTCGGTTATGGCTTGAGCTACACTACCTTCGAGTTTGGCAAGCCATCTGTCAAGGCAAAAGGCAATAACATTGAGGTAAGCGTAACCATCAAGAATACCGGTAAGGTTGCCGGCAAGGAAGTTGCTGAGGTTTATGTTACCGCTCCTAAGGGCGCTTACGAGAAACCAGCCAAGGAACTCAAGACCTTCGGCAAGACAAGAGAACTGAAACCAGGTGAGAGCCAGACTTTGAAGATGACCCTCGAAAAGCGCGATCTTGCCAGCTTCGATGAGGCCAACAGCCAGTGGAAGGTAGATGCAGGTAACTATCTCTTCAAGGTAGGTAGTGATGTAGAGAACATCAAGGGTACTGCTACTTTGAAGGTGGCAGAATACACTGAGAAAACAAGCAATGCTTGCGCTCCTAAGGTTCAGTTGAACTATCTGAAGCAGAAATAATTCGTGGTTTGTGCAAAATGAAATAGATTAAACAGAAACGCCTCTATCCTAGAAAAAGAGATAGAGGCGTTTTTATTGTAATTCCGTTTAAGGAATAGACCACACAGCGCACGCAGATAGTTCGCTTTTATTCTAGCATTGTTCGGTTACCTCTTCGTAGATTTCGCGGCATCTCTTTTCCTTCATTTTGTTCTTTACGCCAACGGCAATCATATCCTCTACGGTCGGATTTCCAGTTCCATTTACAGATGTTGCGTGTTCACCATTATATCCCTCGGTGCAATGGGTGAGGCCGTAGGTATGTCGAAACTTGACCAACCAATGATTGTCATACTTGAAGGTGCATATCTTTCCATTTGCACTCAATGACAGTGTGCCGACTTTCTCCTGGTGATATTTCACGGCTAAAGATTCTATATGTTTCATTGTCTGTAAGCCTTTTTCTTGTTAGCGTTTCTTTTTATCTGTTGCAACTCCTCCATGGTGGAGTACTTGGGTTGCGAGAAGACGTTCTTGATTTCTGAGGTGTATTCCAAAGCTATGGCGATACCTATCAGATTCTTGAGGGAGATGAGGCCTTTTTGCTCGAATCTGGTGATGTTGCTGACGGCAACGCCTGACTTGTCTGCCACTTGCTCACGTGTCAGATTCTTCTCTATTCTTCGTTTTCTGAAGTCGTTTGCCATCTCCTTTGCAATCTCATCAGGATTGTCGTGGAGGTAGTTATCTAATATTGCTAATATATTATTCGTTTCTTGCATAATTATGGGGATAATAATAAGATATTATCAGTTGCAAAGATACAAAAAAGATTATTATGTTCCAAATAAAAATGAACTAAAAAAGTTAAAATCCCTCTTAACAATAAAAAAACAAAAAAAAACCTCTTTTGTTTTGTTTTGTCTCCGATTTACTGTAACTTTGCAGTCGAAATTCGAATTTAAATTATTTTATGTAATTATGGCAAAAAAAGCTCTTTTAATGATTCTCGACGGATGGGGAATCGGTAAGCATGATAAGGGTGATGTTATCTTCAAGACTCCAACTCCTTATCTCGATTATTTGACAGCAGTTTCAGCACATTCTACTCTCCAGACTTGTGGCGAGGACGTAGGTCTTCCTAACGGTCAGATGGGTAACTCAGAGGTAGGTCACCTCAACATCGGTGCAGGTCGTGTGGTATATCAGGACCTCGTTAAGATCAACAAGGCTTGCGAGAGCGGTGACATCTTGAAGAATCAGGAGATCATCAACGCTTACAGCTATGCTCAGA
This sequence comes from Segatella copri, assembly GCF_026015465.1. Classification (GTDB taxonomy): domain Bacteria; phylum Bacteroidota; class Bacteroidia; order Bacteroidales; family Bacteroidaceae; genus Prevotella; species Prevotella copri_E. The sequence goes on along the minus strand of NZ_JAPDUQ010000001.1, from coordinate 1,135,696 downwards.
AGACTGGCAAGAAGCTCCACTTGATGGGCTTGACTTCTACCGGTGGTGTTCACTCTTCTTTGGATCACCTCTTCAAGTTGATTGAGATTGGTAAGGAATATGGTTTGAAGGAGACATACGTTCACTGCTTCATGGATGGTCGTGATACAGACCCTAAGAGCGGTAAGGGCTTCATCGAGGAGGTTCAGGCTTGCTGCGACAAGAACGGTGCACACATCGCAAGCATCGTAGGTCGTTTCTATGCTATGGACCGTGACAAGCGCTGGAACCGTGTAAAGGAAGCATACGACTTGCTCGTTGAGGGTAAGGGTAAGCAGGCTGACGATATGGTAAAGGCAATGCAGGAGAGCTATGATGAGGACGTAACAGACGAGTTCATCAAGCCAATCAATAACTCTAAGGTTGACGGTACTATCCAGGAGGGTGATGTTGTTATCTTCATCAACTACCGTAACGACCGTGCCAAGGAGTTGACACAGGTGTTGACTCAGCAGGATATGCCAGAGGAAGGCATGCACACCATCAAGGACTTGCAGTACTACTGCATGACTCCATACGATGCTAGCTTCCAGGGTGTTCACATCCTCTTCCCTAAGGAGAACGTAATGAACACTCTCGGTGAGTACTTGAGCGCACAGGGCAAGAAGCAGCTCCATACTGCAGAGACAGAGAAGTATGCTCACGTAACATTCTTCTTCAATGGTGGTCGTGAGACTCCATACGAGGGCGAGGACCGTATTCTGGTTCCTTCTCCAAAGGTGGCTACTTACGACCTGAAGCCAGAGATGAGCGCTTACGAGGTAAAGGATAAGTTGGTTGGTGCTATCAACACACAGGAGTACGACTTCATCGTTGTAAACTTCGCTAATGGTGATATGGTAGGCCACACAGGTATCTACAACGCTATCGCTAAGGCTGTTCACGCTGTTGACAACTGCGTAAAGGACGTTATCGAGGCTGCCAAGGCTAACGATTATGAGGCTATCATCATCGCTGACCACGGTAATGCAGACCACGCTATCAACGAGGACGGTACACCAAACACCGCTCACTCTTTGAACCCAGTTCCATTCATCTACGTAACTGACAACAACTCAGCTACTGTAAAGGATGGCCGTTTGGCAGACGTTGCTCCTTCTATCCTCCATATCATGGGATTGGAGCAGCCAGCAGACATGACTGGTGAGAACTTGATTTCTGACAACAAGTAAAAACGATTTTATATACCTCAAAAAAGTATCCTAAGATACTTGGCCACGTATCTTAGGATACTTGCGTAAGTATCTTAAGATACTTTTGAATTTATATTAAGCATGAACGTAAAGATAGAAGAAAGTTGGAAACAGCATATAGGAGAAGAGTTCGACAAGCAGTATTTTGTTGACCTCACAAACTTCGTGAAAGAGGAATACCTGCGTACACCCTGCTATCCTCCTGGGCGTTTGATTTTCAATGCCTTCAATCTCTGTCCTTTTGATGATGTAAAGGTAGTGATTATCGGACAGGATCCATACCATGAGCCGGGGCAGGCAATGGGACTGAGTTTCTCTGTGCCGGATGGAATCACCTTCCCGCCATCATTGATTAATATATTCAAGGAGATTCAGATGGATCTCGGCACTCCGATGCCAGCCACGGGCGATTTGACCCGCTGGGCAAAGCAGGGAGTCTTGTTGCTCAACGCCACGCTTACCGTTCGTGCCCATCAAGCAGCAAGTCATCAGCGCAAAGGCTGGGAGGAGTTTACCGATGCAGCCATCAAGGCACTCAGCAAGGATAAGGAACATCTGGTGTTTATCCTCTGGGGCGGTTATGCCCGAAGCAAGGCGAAACTCATCGATACGAGCAAGCACCTGATATTGGAAAGTGTGCATCCTTCGCCATTATCTGCCAACCGTGGCGGATGGTTTGGCAATCATCATTTCTCCCGCTGCAATGCGTATCTGCAGCAGAATGGTATTTCGCCTATCCAATGGTAGGCACACCTAATTATATATAGCTATCCACTCATGGGTAGCTATCATTATTTAATATATCAAAGATATTTATTCATCTCAAAAAACATTATGAAGAAAGACGAACTGCGTATTCTGCAGGTGGGCAACGTATTGGTTTCACCTGATATTATCACCGAAAAATTCTGTTGCGACCTTGATGCCTGCAAGGGCGAGTGCTGCATCGAAGGCGATGCGGGAGCTCCTGTTACCCTGGATGAAATCATGGAGATAGAGGATGCGCTCGATGTGGTTTGGGATGATCTCTCGGCTTCTGCCCAGGCTATCATAGATAAGCAGGGCGTGGCTTATACCGATATTGAAGGCGATTTGGTAACGAGTATCGTGAATGGTAAGGACTGTGTGTTTACCTGCTATCAGGATTTGAAAGACTTGGGAGATGGACATACGATTCCTAACTGTTGCCTCTGTGCCCTGGAGCGTGCTTATCGCGAAGGAAAGTCGAAGTTCAAGAAGCCTATCTCCTGTGCCTTGTATCCTATCCGTGCTAAGGATTTCGGCAACGAGGTGTATGGCATCAACTATAACAAGTGGCGTATCTGCAAGGATGCCATCAAGAAAGGAGAGGAGTTGAATCTTCCTGTTTATAAATTCCTGGAGGGTCCGTTGGTAGAGAAATTCGGCAAGGAATGGTATGATGAACTTTGCGAAGTGGCAGAGCAAGTGCTTGCGGAATTGGAAGACTAAATTCAGTTAGAGACTTTGGAAGATAATTGTTCCGAAGTCTTTTTTGTTTTATAAAAAAAGAGATTTCAAAACGCTGTTGAGCTTATTCCGAAATCTCTAATCCTTCTATATTTGTAATATTACTTCTTCTAAAACCTTTATCCCAAGTTATCACGAAATCTTTTTGATGCTCAGCATGGATGCGGTAATAGGCTTGCTCGTCCATTTCGCCACTGCATACATATTGGTTTCCGTTAATATGAAGTGTTGTTCCTTTGCTGGCATTGCGTATCGTGAGCCTGATGGTTCCACGGAACGGACGTCCGAAGTCTATACGGCATCCTTGATGATCAAATTCCTCCTGGTATGGTTCTAATACCATTTGAAGCTTGTTCTGGGTGAGGTATGGCAGCTGGTCAACAAAGATATAGTTTGTTGAATCTTTGAAAGCACCTGTCGGATGAACCCATCCTGCAGATTGGTATTCAGCCGATTTCCACTCAGTAGTGTATATTCTATTGTCAAAGTGTTCTTTTTCGTTGTAACTGCCGCCCTTCAGGGGTTTGCACCACCATGTTTCGTCTGCTTTATGATAAAAAGGAACAGAGCCTATATACCAGCCATGGAATTCCAGCGAGAGTTGTTTGCTCTTATTTCTTATTCTTCCTGGTGCATACCAGACCGCAATAATATTTTCGCCCTTTTTCAGATATCTGGAGATATCTATGGTTTGCATCAGAAGGATGCTGTCTCTGGCTCCTTCGTTGAAAATGCTTGGCGTAGCATTTCTTTCGTTGATGTATAGGCGGGTATTTCCTCCACTAGCCATGTTTATCTCAGCCTTTAAAGGCTTTTGATCAAGATGATAGATTTTCCTGTATAATATCTCAGAAGAATCGTTGGGGAATGGGTATGATACCCAATGGGTACCGAATTCCTGTGCATAGGAATTCTGCACCCAGAGAGTTGTAAAGATGAGAATTGTAAAATATCTCATAGATGATAATTTGTCTATTTTATGAGTTTGGTTTCGCCAGCCTTGAAATTTAATGCTTTCTGCTTACCATTATACTTGACGGTCAGGTTTCCGGCATTCTTGCTGGTGATGGAAGCTTTGCTGACCTTTCCATTGTTCCATACGAGATTAATCTCGTAGTTTCCACGTGCTTTGATACCCTTAATTTCGCCTGCAGGCCATTCTTTAGGTAGAGCAGGAAGAAGATGCATAGTCTCGCCATCGCATTGCATCAGCATCTCACATATACCTGCTGTGCCTCCGAAGTTGCCATCAATCTGGAATGGTGGGTGAGCATCGAAGAGATTTGGATAGGTTCCTCCTGAAGGGCGATTCTTCGGATTGTTGTAATTGCCCGGATGTACATAGTTAAGCAATTTCCTGATCATAGAATATGACTTGTCTGCTCTGTGCAGGCGAGCCCATAAACTGATGCGCCATCCTGTGCTCCAACCGGTAGAGAAGTCTCCTTTTATCTCAAGAGTCTTGGCAGCAGCTGCAGCTAAATCAGGAGTCTTATCTAATGAAATCTGATAGAATGGGTGTAAACCGAGAAGGTGTGACTGGTGGCGATGATGCCAGTCCTGGTCTTCCCAATCGTAATACCATTCCTGCAGGTTGCCACGCTTTCCTATCTGATAAGGGTGGAGACGATTGATTGCATCCTGTAACTTTGCCTGATAAGCTTGATCAATACCGAGGATCTGAGCACCTTTGAGTGTGTTTTTAAACAATTCTCTCAAGATGGCAAGATCGGCGGTACCTCCATAGAAACTACAGCCTTGATAGCCCTTGTCGGTGATATATTCTGCCTCTGGTGAAGTGCAAGGGGCAGTAATCAGTTCGCCCGGCTTCTTTGGGTTCTCTATCATCCAGTCAAGCATGAAGTCTGCTGCACCTTTCATCAATGGATAGGCTGTATGGCGCAGATATTCCTTATCGCGGGTGTAATCGTAGTGATCCCATAAGGTTTGTACAAGCCAGGCACCTCCCATGTTCCAGTTGCTCCACTTAGGACTTTCTTTTTGGGTTCCAACTGGGTTTGTCATCGCCCATGCATCAGTGTTGTGTCCACCGCACCAGCCATTTTCAATTCCATAATAGTGCTTTGCTGTATATTTTCCTGTTACAGACATGGCTTTCACCAGTCCGTCTACAGGCATTACTAGTTCAGACATATTGGTAACTTCTGCTGGCCAATAGTTTTCTTCCAGATTGATGTTGATGGTGTAGTTTCCACGCCAAGGAGATTTTCGTGCCGGAGCCCAAAGACCCTGAAGATTGGCCGGAATGCCGGGAGTTCTCGAACAGCTGATCAGAAGATATCTTCCATATTGGAAGTATAGCATTTCCAGGTAAGGGTTTTGCTCTTCTTTCTCTGTGTAATCAAAGAGTTGCTGGTCGGTGGTTCGTCTGTTGTCGAACTTAGCTCCTTTGAGTGCAAACTTGGCACGGTTGAAGATGTTCTGATAGTCGGTTATATGACGCTGTTTTAACTCTGGGTAGGTATAGTTGACCAAGTGCCAGGCATTGTCGTTAACCTTTTCAATATATGGAGCCCCTTCTTTTACAGGATGCTTGTCGAATCCGTTGTAGCTGGTTTCATTCACTAAATAGATAACCGCTTCGCTTACGTCCTGCAGATGGAGAGTAGAATCATCGGCTGTAATGGTTCCGTCCTGGTTCTTGATGCTGAGGATGGAGCAGAAGTGGGTACTGTTCTCAGGCTTTCCCATAGCATGCCCCGTGATGGTGAGCTGCTTATTGGAAGCTTTTACCTGATGAGGAATTAGAGAGGTGAGAGAGATATCGCAGTTGATGGCTTTCTTCTGGGAAGCTGTCAGGCGAATAGCAATCATCTTGTCCGGATGTGATGCGAAATACTCTCGCTGGTATTTTATTCCCTCTCTTGTATAACTCAATGCAGCCATAGCGTTGTCAAGGCTCAATTCGCGCTTGTAGTTGCTGAATTGTCCTTTATTTGCATCTTTGATGTTGATGATGGCAAGTGGCTGATAATATTCTGAATTGTGTCCTTGTACATGCAGTTGTAAAGAATCGGCTGCCTTGTAATCTTCTTTGAACAGAGTCTCGCGAATCTTAGGTATCCATTTGTAGGCATCCCCTCCTTCCTCACGATTGACAGGCTTTCCTGTCCACAAGGTGATGTCGTTGAGATAGATAGAGTCATTGTTGGCTCCACCATAAATCAATGCACCTAACTTGCCGTTACCGATAGGTAGTGATTCTTCAAAGGTTGTAGCCGGTTTATTGTACCAAAGCTTCAGCGGTGGAATATTACTCTTCGGGGCAGCCTGAAGTGTGCCTGCTGCAGAGAGTAATAGGCAAGAGATAAGTAAATGTTTCATAAGTTGGTTTGTTGGGTTTTATACAAGCAGAGGCTGTGTCATTTGTAGGTAAATGGCACAGCCCCTTATGTAAATTAGTTGAATTGTCTTAAGCGTCGATGTTTGCGTATGTGGCATTCTGCTCGATAAATTCGCGGCGTGGTTCCACATCATCACCCATCAACATAGAGAAGATCTCATCAGCCTGGGCTGCGTTCTCGATAGTAACCTGCTTGAGCAAGCGTGTAGATGGGTCCATAGTAGTTTCCCAAAGCTGCTCTGGGTTCATCTCACCCAAACCTTTGTATCGCTGGGTGTGAATATTCTTGTCTTCTACTCCATCTCCATACTTGTCGATGAATGCCTGGCGCTGCTGCTCTGTATAGCAATACTCGCTTACCTTGCTGCGATAAGTACATTTGTAGAGTGGTGGGGTAGCGATATACAGATGGCCTTCTTCAATAACCTTTGGCATGAAACGATAGAAGAGTGTCATAATCAATGTGTCGATGTGAGAACCATCGACGTCGGCATCGGTCATGATGATAATCTTGTCGTAACGCAACTTGTCGGTATTAGCCTCCTTGCTGTCTTCGCCATCTACACCGAAGCGGACACCGATACTTTGGATGATGTTCATGACAGACTCAGCTTCGAATACCTTGTGCCACTGTACCTTTTCTACATTCAGAATCTTACCACGCAATGGGAGAATAGCCTGACGGAAACGGTCGCGACCCTGCTTGGCAGAACCACCGGCGGAATCACCCTCGACGAGGAAGATCTCGCATTCTTTAGGATCCTTCATTGAGCAATCGGCAAGTTTACCAGGAAGACCACCACCTGTCATGAAGTTCTTGCGCTGTACACTCTCACGTGCCTTGCGGGCAGCTATGCGGGCCGTAGCAGCCAGGACAACCTTTTCGCAGATTCGCTTTGCCTCGTCTGGATGTTCTTCCAGATAATCAGACAAAGCCTCGTTTACAGCCTGCTGAACGGCACCTTGTACCTCGCTGTTACCGAGCTTGGTCTTGGTCTGTCCCTCAAACTGAGGTTCAGCTACCTTGATGGAGATAACGGCAGTAAGGCCCTCGCGGAAGTCTTCTGGTGCAATCTCTACCTTTGCCTTCTCAATCTGCTTAGAGATGGTTGGGTCAGCTTCTGCGTAAGCCTTCAAGGTGCGGGTCAACGCCATACGGAAACCAGTCAGGTGGGTACCACCCTCAATGGTGTTGATGTTATTGACGTATGAGTGGATATTTTCAGAGTAATCTGTGTTGTACATCACAGCAATCTCGATAGGAATACCCTGCTTTTCTGTCTTCAGATAGATAACATCATCGAAGAGATGAGTGCGGTGACGGTCTACGTAACGGACAAATTCCTTCAAACCATCCTTAGCGTGGAAAACCTGCTCCTTGGTCTTACCTTCCTCGTCAGGGCGCAAATCTCTCAAGGTAATCTTGATACCTGCATTGAGGAATGCCAACTCGCGCATACGGTTGGCAATGATGTCCCACTTATAGACAGTGTGAGTAAAGATGGTTGGATCTGGCCAGAACTGCTGGCGTGTACCGCGCTTGTTGGTTTCACCTACCACCTTAACCGGATAGAGAGGCTTACCCTTCTCATATTCCTGCTGGTAGATTTTGCCGCCACGGAACACCTGTGACAACATGTGGGTAGAAAGTGCATTCACACAACTTACACCCACACCATGTAAACCGCCAGATACCTTGTAAGAACCCTTGTCAAACTTACCACCTGCGTGAAGCACGGTCATAACGACTTCGAGGGCTGATTTATGTAGTTTCTCGTGCATATCCACAGGGATACCACGACCATTATCTTCTACGGTGATAGAGTTGTCTTCGTTGATGGTAACTTCGATGTCGGTACAGTAGCCCGCCATTGCTTCGTCAATAGAGTTGTCTACTGTCTCGTTTACCAAGTGATGAAGCCCCTTTTCGGAGATGTCACCAATATACATCGCCGGACGTTTGCGAACAGCTTCCAGGCCTTCCAGAACCTGAATGTTACTCGCAGAGTAATTATTTGCGTTGTTTTGATTTTCTGCCATTTTAGTATTGTCTTATTTCCGTGCAAAGATACTAAAAAAAGCTGAGAAACAGGAACTTTTGTTTGTGAAAAATCACCAAAAAGTGAAGAAAAAACGTAGAATGTGAACTTTAGCGGCAAAAGTGTCTTGAAAAAGCTATTTAATAATCGTTTTGCGCATTTTTATAGGGTATGTTGTAGTATAAACCGGTTGTGATGGGAAGATTTTATGATGCAGGAAATGGGTAGTCGGGTTCATAGAAAAGAATAAGGCTGCGACCCTATAATAGGATTGCAGCCTTATTTATTTCTTTGCTTTGACTTATAAGTTAGGCCAACTTAGCGATGTGCTTTGTAAGACCAGACTTCAAGTTTGCAGCCTTGTTGTCGTGGATAACGTTGATCTTAGCCAACTTGTCTAAAAGCTTCTGAACTGTAGGATAGAGCTTTGCAGCCTCTTCCTTGTCAGACATGTTGCGCAACTTGCGGACAGCATTGCGCATAGTCTTTGCATAATACTTGTTGTGCAAAGCCTTCTTCTTGTCCTGACGGATTCTCTTGATTGATGATTTGTGATTTGCCATCTTCTTTATGTTATTTTTTTTATTTCTTAAATGTTTGTAGTCCCTAGCAGAGTCGAACTGCTCTTTAGAGAATGAAAATCTCTCGTCCTAACCGATAGACGAAGGGACCATTGCTTATTTGCAGGTGCAAAGTTACTACTTTTATTTGAATCTAGCAAATTTTTCATAGAAAATTTTCGCTAAATGCGCATTTTTTTGTATTTTTGCCCTGTTTTTCACTAATATTAGGCAAAATGGAGATAAAAACTAGTGCTATCGTATTGCAAACCATCAAGTATGGGGACTCTCAACTTATCGTGGATTTCTTCACCGAAAAGTTGGGAAGACTCTCCTTTATGGTACGTGTGCCTAAGTCATCTAAGGGGAAGATGAAACGGCAGCTTTTCCAACCGCTCATGGTCTTGAATTTAGAATTTGATTATCGTCCCAAATCAAATCTGCAGCGCCTTAGGGATGTTTCGATTCAGATTCCATTCTCTGATATCCCTTTTTCTCCATACAAACTTGGCATTTCCATGTTCTTGGCAGAACTGCTTTCATATGCTACCCGTCATGAGCAGGCTAATGGTGCGCTCTATCTTTTCATACAGGACAGTATCGAATGGTTAGACCATGCTAAAGGTGCTATTGCCAATTTCCATATAGTCTTTATGATTCAGCTCTCTTTTCATTTGGGTTTTATGCCCAATATAGAGAGCGGTATGTCTGGCGATTATTTTGATTTGGTAGATGGATGTTTTGCAGCTCATGTTCCTTCGCATGTACATTATTTAAATAAGGAAGATTCTATGCGGCTTGTGTCTTTGTTCCGTTTAGACTATAAAACAATGCACCTCTACACAATGTCTCGTATGGAACGAAACAGGTGTGTAGAGGTGATATTGGAGTATTATAAACTTCATTTGCCAGGCTTCCCGGAAATGAAGAGTTTTGCTGTTCTTCAGGAACTGTTTGCTTAGTCTTTTCAGGCTTCCTCGCTTGCTTGATGTAAACGGGAAACAGACGTTGGCTATGTCCTCTGTTTAGGCAAAACTGATAACGCCCTGTACTGTAGCATCATCATTATTGTCTTCTTTCGGTTCTGTATTACCGGAAGCTATATTACGGATTTCTTCCAGAGTCTGTCGGGTACGCTTATAGGTAGGCGTGTTTTCTACCTGAAGGATGACATCCTCGTTATCCAAATCTTCCTGGCGGAACAGGAATATGTGTGGATGACGCTTATACTGTGTCGTATTGCCATCGCTGCCATAATAGCGCTTGCGGCGGTCTTCTCTTTCAGCACGTTTCTCTTCTTCTTCAGCGAGACGGCGAGATTCTTCCTCAGTATGTTTCTTGAGGTGGCGGTTCATTCCCTCTACATCCTCGAGTCCGAAACCTGTTGCGAGAACGGTTACCTTTACGCGGCTTCCCAATTCAGGGTCAATGGCAAGACCCCATTTCAGTTCGAAGTCGTCACCGAATTTCTCCATAAAGTCGTTGACATCATTCATCTCGTCCATGGTCAAGCCAGGATTATCTTTCTTCTCGCTTGCAAATGCGATGCTGAGCAGAATCTTCTTAGAGTTGAATACGTCATTATCGTTAAGGAGTGGTGAGTTCAAGGCATCTTCTATCGCTTTCTTTACTCTTCCTTCTCCCTCACCGTAACCTGTACTCATGATAGCCACACCGCCATCTTTCAGTACGGTCTTCACATCATTGAAGTCGAGGTTGATGAGACCATGTACGGTAATGATTTCAGCGATACTCTTGGCAGCTACACTCAAGGTGTCGTCAGCTTTGCCGAAGGCATCGAGAACGGCAAGGTCTGGATAAATCTGGCGAAGACGTTCATTGTTGATTACCAGTAAGGCATCTACATGCTTCGACATTTCCTCTACACCATCCAATGCCTGGTCAATCTTCTTAGGACCTTCAAAACGGAATGGGATGGTTACGATACCAACGGTAAGAATACCTAACTCCTTACTTACTCTGGCGATGACAGGTGCTGCACCAGTACCGGTACCGCCACCCATACCCGCTGTGATGAATGCCATTTTTGTTCCATCGTTGAGCATGTTCTTGATATCTTCAAGAGTCTCTTCGGCAGCCTGGCGTGCCTTGGCAGGTTTGTTTCCTGCACCCAGACCTTCCTTACCTAGCTGCAGGTGTACAGGCACAGGTGAGTCGTTAAGTGCCTGGTTGTCTGTGTTGCAGAGTACGAATGTTACATCGTGTATACCTTCGCGGTACATGTGGTTGACGGCATTTCCACCGCCACCACCAACACCAATCACCTTGATGATGCTATTTTCTTTTTCAGGTTCCCCAAAGTCAAGAATATGAGGAGCGTTTCCATTATCTAGCATAGTCGTATAATCTTTATAGGGTTTATCTATCTGATTTTTTATTTAACCTGTTGTGAAATCTGTTTTCTGATAGCCTGGTCTTTGGCATCTTATTCTTCTTCAGAAATGGTATCTTTCACAAACTTCTTGAAACCTCTCATCATTTTATGGATGAGACTGTTTTCTTTGCGTCTCTTTTCTTCTTCTTCGGCTTCTTTTTCTGCCAGAAGTCTTGCCTCAGCTTCTTCCAGTTCTTTTTGCTTGCGGGCAGCCTCGTCAGCAGCCGCTTTTTCTGCCGCAGTAAGAACAACGCCCTTGCCGGCAGTCTCGTTAGGGTTTCTAGGAGCCTTGTGCTGCTCGGCTGCTACTGGCTTTTCTGCAGAATTGCTGAAGAGATCAGTGCCGATTTCGTCACCTGCACAGTTCATGTCTCCCTTTGCCAGGAGTCCCAATACGGTGTTCATTGTACCATCGTGATTGGTAATCTTAGGATCCTTGGAGTTGACTGTTTGAGAAACAAACTTGGCAATGCGTACTTTGTCGATGTGGGTATGTGTCTTGAAAACCTTATCGATTTCAGGCATGTTGCTGCCGCCACCTGTAAGGATGATACCCCCCAACAGCTTATCTGAGAATTCCACAGGAATCTGGAACCATGCGTTTTCTACGATTTCCTCTACGCGTGCTTCTACGATTTCGATGAACTTCTTGCTTTCAACCACTCTATCCTTGTCGATAGGGTAGTTCAGGGTCGGGTCGATATTGTTGATATCGGTATAAGCCTTGGCATACTTGAGTTTCATCTTTTCAGCATCAGGCTCTTCAATCTGAAGACAAGTTAAGTCTTTGGTCACGTTGCCGCCGCCCAATGGGATGACAGAGAGATGACGAAGTATACCTTTATAATATACAGAAACGGTTGTCGTATCGGCACCCAAGTCAACAAGCATACAGCCTGCACGCTTTTCTGAGTCTGTCAAAACGCTGTCAGCCATAGCTAAAGGAGCCAGGTACATTTCTGCAATAGGAATGTTGGCATTTTCAAAACAGGTATTGATATTGTTATAGAAGTTCTTGCGCCAAAGTATATTCAGGAAGATGCCTTCCAGATGGTTACACTGTATTCCTACAGGGTCTATCTGGTATTGGTTGTCTATCTTGTATTCCTGAGTTGCAGCATCCAGGATTTCCTGGTCCGGATAGGTCATGTTGCGGTTGATATCCATCAGTTCATTGATCATCTCTTGTGAGATGATGGTGTTACCTGGGAGATCCTTGACAATGACATTCTTGATACTGCGTATAGAGCGACCGCCCACGCCTACATAGACCTGGGTAATATCCTGTTTCAGTATATTCTTTAACTTCTTGATGATGTTGGTCAAGCATTGGCAGGTTTTGTCAATGTTATAGATCACACCCTTTCTGATGCAAGAAGATGAATCTTCCTCTACGGTGGCAAGTACGGTGATGCTGCCGTCCAAATTCTTCTGACCTGCTATACCTGTCATCTTAGATGAGCCAAGTTCGATAGCTACAATAAATTCCTTTGGCATAGTTCTTATATGTTATCTTAATCTGTTTCTATTTTCTAATTAGCTATTTTGATGCTTTTTACATATGATCTGGTTGTCGAATTCGATATTGATATACGAATACTTGTTCCAGCCAGCTTGTGAGAGTCCATACTTATAGAATTTCTCTAATCGATTCATCTTCTTGTTGACGAAATCGTTGATGGCTTGCTCTCGTTTGTCGATGAGGTTGGTCTCTGGCAGGTTACCTATATATATAATGTGGTTGCCTACTCGCGGTACCAGTTCTATTCCTCTATCAGGCAGGACATGGATCTGTTCTATCTGGTTTCGCCAGAGTTCATTCGTCATCAGCGCTTTGCTTAGTAATGAGATGTATTTTTTAGCATACCACTTGTTGATGTAGCCCGTTGCGATGATAATGTCGCATGTATAGTTCGTGTTGGGCATGATCTGATTGTGGTCATCAATATAATAGTCCTCGTTGCTGATGCTTTTGATTCTGACGATTGGCATGCGTTGGGTGAGGTAGATGTCAACAAGACCATCCTGAGTCTTTGAACATTCTGCCGTCTTGACGAAAGGACTGGTCTTCAAGGTTTCTTCTATCATGCGGGCGTTCACCTCTTTGAGCGGTTCCCCCAGCGGATAGAGTTTCCTGGCTTCCAGTCGTTTCTTGATTTCCTTCGCATTCAGAAAGCCATTCGTCATCTCATCTTGAATATTGATGTTCACCTTGGTGCATACCAACTTCGTTTCATCAGGTTTGTTAAACCTGGTGAAAGCGAATACCAGATAAGTACCGAGTACTAAATCCAGTGCGATGATGATGGTTTTCTTCCAATTGATATGCATTTATTTCTCTTCAAGTATTTTGGTAATTTGTGGAACATAGTTGTCCAAATCGCCAGCTCCTAAGATAACTAGAACATCGAAGTCTCGATTCTTTACCAGGTCAAGAACGTCTTCTTTGTGAATCATGCTCTTTTCTACACCTGGTTTCAGATTGTCATAGATGAGCTTGGAGGTTACTCCTGGAATAGGCTGCTCGCGAGCTGGATAGATGTCGCAGAGGATAACCTCGTCCAAGAGACTCAAACTGTTTGCGAAATCTTTATAGAAATCGCGGGTTCTAGTATACAAGTGAGGCTGGAAGATGGCTGTTATCTTACGGTCCTTGTATAACTCTCTGATACTCTTAGCACTCTGATATATCTCCTTTGGATGATGAGCATAATCAGACAGGAATACCAGTTTGTTATTCTTGATCTTAAAGTCGAAACGGCGGTCAACTCCTCCGTAGGTCTTCATGCCGTTACGGAGTTCATCGGCTGTACAACCATTCAACTGTGCCATTGCCATTGCTGCCACACCATTTGTGATGTTGATAGGCACAGGCTGTCCGAGTTCTACGCCCGTTACGTTCTCGAAAGGAGAGATGAAATCAAAGGTGATACCTCCATTCTCAATCTTGATGTTCTCAGCGTGGAAGTCGCCCTCGTCCTGGCTGTATTCGTATATCTTGACACCGTCTTGTACGTGTTGCTTCATCTCCAGACCTTTGTGGATGATGAGTGCACCGCCCGGTTGGATCAGTTCTGTATAGTGACGGAAACTCTCCAGATAAGCCTCCTTGGTGCCGTAGATGTCGAGATGGTCTGGGTCTGTAGCCGTGATGACGCTCATCCATGGGCGCAACCAGTGGAAACTGCGGTCAAACTCATCTGCTTCAATGACAACATAGTCGCTCTTGTCGGAGAGGATATAGTTGGTGCCATAGTTCTTTGAGATACCTCCCAGGAAGGCATTACAGTCAATATGGCTTTGGTGCATGATGTGAGCACACATGGTAGATGTTGATGTCTTTCCGTGTGTACCCGCTACGCACAGTCCCTTATGTGTACGGGTTAATGTACCCAGAACCTGAGCTCGCTTCTCGATGGTGAAGCCATTCTCATGGAAGAAAACCAGTTCCTTGTGTTCTGCAGGAATTGCCGGTGTGTAGACTACCAATGTTGTCTTGGCGTCCTTGCAGGCTTCTGGTATGAGGTCAACATTCTCCTCATAGTGGATAAGCATTCCCTCTTTCTCCAACTCATGAGTTAGATTGGATGGAGTCTTGTCATATCCGGCTACAACCAGCTTCTTGCTGAGGAAGTATCTGGCGATGGCGCTCATTCCGATGCCGCCCGCTCCTACAAAATAAACTGCTTTAATATCTTTTATTTCCATTACTTTGTTGCTAATTTGATTACTTCGTCGGCGATGACGTCGGCAGAGTTCTTTAATCCTAATTTCTTGATATTCTCACAGAGCGAAGCGAGCTTAGCCTCGTCTTTTACCGTGTCAACTGCTTTCTTGAGCAATACCTCTGGTGCATCGGCATCCTTTACGTAGATGGCAGCATCTTTGTTGACTAATGCCATGGCGTTCTTGGTCTGGTGGTCTTCAGCCACATTAGGGCTTGGAACCAGGATAACCGGTTTGCCGATGAGGCAGAACTCGCTGATACTGCTGGCACCTGCGCGGCTGATAACCAGGTCGGCTGCCTTGTAAGCTGCACCCATGTCGCTGATGAAATCAGTAACCTTGAGCATTGGCAGCTCCTGACCTTTCAGTTGCTCCATGATGGCAGCATTATAGTATTTACCTGTTTGCCAGATAAACTGTACGCCGCTTTCTTTCACCAGGTCGAGGTGCTGGAGCACACTCTCGTTGATGGTTCTTGCACCAAGGCTGCCACCTACGAGCAAGATGGTCTTCTTTTCTGGGTCGAGACCGAATTGCTTGCGTGCTTCTTCCGGGGTGATGGTAGTTTCCAATACATTCTGGCGAACAGGATTACCGGTCATGATAATCTTGTCTGCAGGGAAGAAACGCTCCATTCCTTCGTAAGCCACACAGATTTTTTCAGCCTTCTTGGCCAAGAGTTTATTGGTTACACCAGCGTATGAATTCTGCTCCTGGATGAGGCAAGGTATTCCTTTGCTGGCACAAACATTGAGAGTCGGACCGCTAGCATAGCCACCTACGCCCACAGCCGCCATAGGCTTGAAGTTTTTGATGATGCTCTTTGCCATGTGCTGGCTCTTCCATATCTTGAAGAGTACGGCGATGTTCTTGAGCAGATGCTTTCTGTCGAAGCCGCAGATAGGCAAGCCCTTGATTTCATAACCCGCAGCAGGTACACGCTGCATTTCCATTCTGCCGAGTGCACCTACAAACAAAATCTTAGCATCAGGGCGCTTCGCCTTGATGGCGTTTGCAATGGATACGGCAGGGAAGATGTGACCACCTGTGCCGCCTCCGCTTATGATAATTCTTAATTTATTATTCATATCCGTTCATGTTTATAACGCAAAGGTATAAAAAAATATCGATTTAACGGCATTTTCTGCCATTTTTTCACCTTAATTTATAAAACTCTTGTCAGGCAGCCACCATTTTGCTGTCGTCGAGCTCATTTTGAGGTATCTCTTTCTTCTTGGCTGTTCTACTGATACTCAGGATGATGCCCAGGTACAGACAGTTGATGATGGTAGATGTACCACCTCTACTGATGAGTGGTAGTGGCTGTCCTGTAACAGGAGCCAAACCTACTGCTACTGCCATGTTGAAGAGTGCCTGGGTAACCAGCATGATGGCGAGTCCCATGCAGAGGAAGGCAGGGAAATTGTTCTCACACCTGTTGGCTATTCTGCCAGCTCTGAACAGGAGGATGATGTAGAGGAATGCAACCAGTGCGGCTCCCCATATACCCATCTCTTCGATGATGATGGCATAGATGAAGTCTGAGAACGCCTGTGAGAGGAAGTCTCTTTCTACTGAGTTTCCAGGCCCTTTGCCTACGATGTTGGAAGAGGCGATGGCGATGTTGGCATGTGCCACTTGGGCATCTTTGTCGAGATCGACATCCTGTGGGGCTACAGGCTTTGAGTTCATAAACTTGTCAATACGGGCTTTCCAGGTGTCGGCTCTATGGAACATCTTTTCTGCCATGTTAGGCTTGTTCTGTTCCTGCTCAACCTTCTCGGTCAGCATATTTTCCTGTTTATTGCCCTCTTCGCCCTTGTCCTGTCCTACTATCATGATACCTGCAAAGGCTGTGACGATGACAATCATGCCCAGTCCCACCAGCTTGCCAATCTGGTTCATCGGCACTCGTCCGATGAGCATCATGGCTAAGATTGTGATATTGAGGAGCATGGCTGTGGATAAGTTTTCCAGTCCGATGAGAATTACAAATGGAGCAGTTGCTACAAGTATGAACTTGAATGCCTTCCTGTTGGCTCCCTGAGTTGTTTGCATAGCACTAAGAATCTGAGCTACAGCCAGTACTACCGCTCCCTTTGCTATTTCTGAAGGCTGGAACTGTATGCCCATCAGAGAGAACCATCGGGAGGCTCCGTTGGTAGATTGACCGGTAGCCAAGACCAGAACGAGCAACAGTAATGAGATGCCCATCACGACGGGGGTAACAATCTTGAAGTACTTGCATTTCACCTTGAGCATGCAAATCATGGTGAACAGACCGCCTCCCAAGAGCAAGATGTGGCGGATGACAGGTGCCATGTAGTTTCCTGTCTTGTACGACAAGGAGCTGGAGGCAGAATATACCTCCACGATGCTTATCATACAGAGAAAGAAGAAGACCATCCAGATCACCTTGTCTCCCTTGAAAATATTACCAATGCTCTTGTTATTCATTTCTTTATAGTTCTATCTGTTCTATTTTTTGAAAACTGTTATTCTCCGATAGCTCTTGCCAGCGTCTTAAACTGCTCGCCTCTATCTTCCATGTTCTTGAAGAGATCGAAACTTGCGCAGCATGGGCTGAGGAGTACGGTATCGCCCGGCTTTGCCAATTCCTGGCAGGCTGCCACGCAATCCTTCATGCTGTGAGTGTCGCGTACAGGGATGCCGAGTGCGTCAAAGTTGTCGTGCAACTTCTGGTTGTCGGCTCCGAGATATACGATACCAGCACATTTCTCCTTTACCAGGTCCTTGATCTGGTTATAGTCATTTCCCTTATCCTTACCGCCGATGATAAGGATGGTAGGGGTGGTCATACTCTCCAGCGCATACCAGCAGGCATCTACGTTGGTAGCCTTTGAATCGTTCACATAGTAAACGCCCTGGAACTTGCCCACTTTCTCCAGACGGTGCTCTACACCAGGGAAGTCGCTCAAGCCTTTGTGCAGGGTCTCGTGGTCGATGCCTACGATGTTGCATGCCAGACCTGCAGCCAGACTGTTATAGATGTTGTGTTTGCCGCGTAGACTCATGTCTTCCTGTGGCATTTCGAAGTCTGAAGGGAAGTTGAGTTTGTATTTGCCGTCTTCGATAAAGCCAACGCAACCTTCCTCCTTGAACTCAGAGAATGGGCAGAGATGTGACTTGAGGTTGTACTTAGCCAGCTCCTTTGTAACGATAGGATCATCGTTCCAGAAGATGAAGCAGTCTTCTTCTGTCTGGTTCTGGGTGATGCGCATCTTGGCATCGGTATAGTTCTGCATCTTAAACTCATAGCGGTCCAGATGGTCTGGAGTGATGTTGAGCAGGATGGCCACATTGGCACGGAACTCATACATATTGTCGAGCTGGAAACTGCTCAGCTCGATGACGTAGTACTTATGAGGAGTTTCAGCCACCTGAAGGGCCAGACTCTTTCCGATGTTGCCTGCCAGACCTACATCATAGCCAGCCGACTTGATGATGTGGTAAATCAGCGAGGTAGTGGTTGTCTTACCGTTACTTCCCGTGATACAGATCATCTTGGCATCAGTATATCTGCCCGCAAATTCTATTTCGCTGATGATAGGTGTACCCTTAGCCATCAGTTTCTGTATCATAGGTGCTTCCTTAGGAATACCCGGACTCTTGATGACTTCATCTGCATCTAAAATCTTTTCTTCTGTATGGTGACCTTCTTCCCATTCGATGTTGTGGTCATCCATCAACTTCTTGTAGTTATCCTTGATCTTTGACATGTCTGAAACAAAGACCTCGAATCCCTCTTTCTTTGCCAGCACGGCTGCACCTGCGCCACTTTCGCCAGCTCCTAAAATTACAATTTTGCTCATTGTCTTATTCTCTATACTTGTCGGGCTGATAAGAGCCTGTATTTTATCTGATCTTCAATGTGATGATGGTCAATGCTGCCAGAATGATGGTTACAATCCAGAAACGGATGGTAATCTTTGATTCATGGAAGCAGTTGCGAGGCTTCTTCCACAGATACTTGCAGTCAGGATCCAGCTGACTGTCCTGTGTGCGGAAGTTGTCGTGGATAGGTGTGCGCTTGAAGATACGCTGCTTCACACCTCTCCGCTTTCCTATCTTGTAATAGTAAACCTGTATCATCACGCTGAGGCTTTCTACGAAGAAAATACCGCAGAGGATAGGCAGCATCAGCTCCTTGTGGATGATGATGGCACCTACTGCGATGATACCGCCGATGGTCAGCGAACCCGTATCGCCCATGAATACCTGGGCAGGGTAGGCGTTGTACCAGAGGAAACCGATGAGGGCTCCGATGAAGGCACAGAAGAATACTACCAGTTCCTCAGAACCAGGAATATACATGATATTGAGGTAGGCGGCAAACTCGATGTGCGACGACACATATGCAAGTATGCCTAGCGCCACACCTATGATGGCGGAGTTTCCGGCACACATTCCGTCCATACCATCGTTGAGGTTGGCACCGTTTGATACGGCTGTTACAACGAAGATGGTCATGATGACGAAGAGAATCCAGCCTGCTGCTACCTTGTACTTACCGCAGAAACTGGTGATGCTGGAATAGTCGAGGTTGTGTCCCTTGACGAATGGGATGGTGGTCTTCAGCGATTTTCTTGCTTCCGTACGATGCTTTACCACCGTTTCCTGTCCCTGTTGCTCAATGGCGAGGTTCTCGTTCATCTTTACATCAGGTGAAGACCAGAGTACCAGTCCCACGATCAGGCCGATGCCAATCTGTCCTATAATCTTATATTTGCCCTTCAATCCCTCCTTGTCGCGCTTGAATATCTTGATGAAGTCGTCCATTCCACCGAGAAAGCCGAGCCATACGGTGGTGATGATCATCAGAATCAGATAGATGTTGCGCAAACGTCCGAGTAACAGTACCGGTACGAGGATAGCCAGGATGATGATGACACCACCCATAGAAGGAACGCCAATCTTCTTGACACCAAACGGGTCGATGCTGGCATCGCGCTGTGTCTCTGTAATTTGCTTGCTCTTGAGATACTTGATGAATTTCTCGCCGAACCAGGCAGAGATTACCAATGATAAAATCAGCGCAAGCAGGGCACGGAATGAGATGTAGCCCCACATGTGAGAACCTGAGATGCCCCACTGCTCCAGAAATCTAAAGAGATAGTATAACATTTTTCTTTCTTTTCTTAATTGCTTTTACTTCTGTGAAATTCCGAAGATGTCGCGAATCACCTCCTTATCGTCAAAGTGGTGCTTTACGCCCTTGATCTCCTGGTAATCTTCGTGTCCCTTACCGGCTACGAGAATCACGTCGCCCTTCTTTGCCAGCATGCAGGCTGTGCGGATGGCTTCCTTGCGGTCTACGATGCTGATTACCTTCTTCATTTGCTGGGCATTGAGTCCGGCAAGCATGTCGTTGATGATGTCCTGTGGCTCTTCGAAACGTGGGTTGTCGCTGGTGATGATTACCTTATCGCTCTGCTTTACAGCCTCCTGTGCCATCAATGGGCGCTTGCCCTTGTCACGGTTGCCACCGGCACCGCAAACGGTGATGACTTCTCCGCCCTTGCCTTCGAGCACTTCGTGGATGGCGTTCAATACGTTCTCCAGTGCATCTGGTGTATGGGCATAGTCAACAATGGCGGTATAACCTTCTGGTGACTGGATTGGTTCCAGTCTTCCGCTTACGCTGTGAAGGGTACTCATCACTACGAGTACATCCTCTGGCTTCTTGCCGAGCATAATGGCTGCACCATATACGGCGAGCAGGTTGCTCACGTTGAACTTACCGATGAACTGTACGCCCACTTCTCTGCCGTCAATCTCCAGATACATGCCGCCGAAGTGACACTCCAGAATCCTGGCTCTGAAGTCTGCCATGCTGCGGGTAGAGTAGGTTTTCACGGTAGCCTTGGTGTTCTGTACCATGATCATGCCGTTCTTGTCGTCGGCATTGGTAATGGCAAAGGCTGTCTTAGGCAGTCCGTCGAAGAAAGCCTTCTTGGCGTTACGGTAGTTCTCGAATGTCTTGTGGTAATCGAGGTGGTCGCGGGTCAGGTTGGTGAACAAGCCTCCGGCAAACTGCAGACCTCCGATACGCTTCTGTGCGATGGCGTGAGAAGAGCACTCCATGAAGGCATACTCGCAGCCAGCCTCTACCATCTTGCCCAGGAGCATGTTCAGTTCGATAGGGTCTGGGGTGGTATGGTCGGCAGGGATAGCCTCGTCCTCAATGTAGTTGCAGACGGTAGAGAGCAAACCACACTTATGGCCGAACTTGCGGAACATATTATATAATAAGGTGGCAATGGTGGTCTTACCATTGGTACCTGTTACGCCTACCAGTTTGAGCTTTCTTGAAGGGTCGCCGTAGAAGAGGGTTGCTACCTTGCCGACAGCATCCTCGGTCGAAGCGACCTGAATGTAAGTTACGCCCTCAACTTTCTCTTCAGGCATGTCTTCGCACAAAACCGACTTTGCGCCCAGTTCCAATGCCTTTGGAATAAACTTGTGACCGTCAACCTGCGTTCCCTTCATGGCAACGAAGAGATGATCTTCCTTAATCTTGCGAGAGTCGATGTTTACTCCCGTAACCTCTACATCAGCATCGCCGATTATCTGAACCGGCTCGATGTTTTTGAGTAATTCTTGTAACTTCATATCCTGTTTCTGTTTTATATTCTAAATATTTCTTTATCTGCACCTTATTATATATAGGGTTTCAGATAACTGTTTCTGAGTTTTATTCGAGCACAATGCTGCATACGGCACCTTTCTTGATGACCGTTCCCGGCACCAGACTCTGCTTTACTACCTTTCCTCTACCTATAATCTGGGTCTTGATGCCCCGGCTCTCCATATTGTAGATAGCGTCTCGGGCTCCCATTCCGGTAATGTCGGGTACGATCGTCTTGCCGTATTGCTTCTCCCTGATGAGCTTGATGCTGTGGTTACCCACGCGCTCTGCCTTGCCCCAGATAGGGTTGCCGTCGGCATAGCTGCCACTCCAGTTGGCATTGGTCTTGATGCCGAGGTGGCTGAGCACATAGTTGGCAGCAAGGATATTGCCTGCCTTTACGTCAGGAACGAAGACGGATGCTGAGTCGCGGGCGTCCTTTACGTCAACTTTCAGACTCTGCGCCATGATGCCTTCTGAAATCTGATGGAAGACCTTACCGCACATCGTACCGCCCGAAGCAGGCAAACCGGATTTCTGTATGCAGACGATACAGCTGTAGCGTGGCGCATCGGCAGGGAAGTAGCCTGCGAAGCTGATGAGATAGCTGGTTCCGCCACTCTTATATCCACCGGCACCTTTTGAAATCTGGGCTGTACCGGTCTTTCCTGCCACTTTGAAGTTAGGCGAACCGGCTTTCTTTCCCAGTCCCACGCTTACCACCTGTTCCAGGATGGTTTGCAGCTCCTTGATGCTCTTCTCCTTGGCTATCTGCTGGCGCATCACTTCAGGAGGAAATTCCATGATGGTTTCTCCGTTCTTCACTACCTTGCTCACGAATCTTGGTCGCATCATCTTGCCGTTGTTGGCGATGGTGTTGTAGAAGGTGAGGGTAGAGATAGGCGGTACCTGGGTCTCATATCCGATACTCATCCATGGCAAACTGGTCTTTGCCCAGTTGTCATATTGTCCGTTCTTGTTTCTGTGCGGCATGCGGATTCTGGCTGGTGTTGCTCCCACCAGTGGAATCTTCAGGTCGTCGTGCAGACCGGTACGGTAGATACCCTTTATGAATTTCTCCGGGTTGTTGCGGTAATGGTCGTCTATGATGCGGCTCACACCGATGTTCGAACTGTACCACAGGGTCTGTGCGAGGGTCAGCATTCCGTATCCGCCTTTTCGCCAGTTGTGATCTTTCATTTCTCTGCCGTACATCGGCCATATACCGCCACCGGTTTCTACGTGACAGGTCGTGTCTACCACTCCGTCGTCCAGCGCTACGAGGATAGAGGCTGGCTTGAACACTGAACCTGGCTCCAGAAGGTCGCTCACGGCATGGTTGTGGATTTCTCTGTATTCGCCGTCGAAACATTTCTCCATGTTTACGATGGCCTTGATGTCGCCCGTAGGTACATCCATCACGATGGCTACACCCACATTGGCGTTGATTTCCTTCAGCTCGTCGATGAGTGAGCGTTCGGCAAGGTCTTGTATGCTCACATCGATGGTGGTCACGATATCGGCTCCGTCAATAGGAGGGGTATCGGTAATGTCGAGGAACTTGTTGCGAACCTTGCGGCGATGCACGATACCGTTGGTGCCTCGCAGGATGGAGTCGTAACTCAGCTCCAGACCGAAGCGGGCGGTATCCTTGGCGCCATACATGGCTCCGATGGTACGGCCTGCCAGCGAACCGTAAGTTCTGGTTCGGGCATTATATTCTTCCCAGTGGAAACCGCTCTGGTAGGGTTTCAGGCGGAATACAGGGATGTTCTTTATCTCGGTGAAGGTGTTATAGTCTACACGCTTCGGATAAACCGGCCAGTGGCGGCTCATCTTGGCGCGACCTTCGGTGAGGTGCTTCTTGAAATCAGACTCGCTCAGATTCGGAAATATCTGGTGCAGGCAAAGATAGATGGAGTCTTGCTTGGCATCCCACAGCGAGTCGTTTTCTGCATCTTTCAGCGCCTTGAAGTCCATGAAAACCTTAAATTCCGGCAGCGAACTTGCCATCAGCTGTCCTGTGCAGCTCAAGATGTTGCCTCGGTTTGGTTTTACGGTCACGGAATCCTTCTTCTGCCGTTCTGCCACCTTCATCCAGTAATCATGCTTGGCGGTCATGATGTAGAGCGCTTTACCCACTACGGCTATGGCGAAAATCGTCATGATGATGGCGATGGCGCTGTAGCGGGGCATTACTTTCTTGTGATCAAATTTGCTGCTCATTCTTCGGGTACGTTTATGATGTATGGAGGTTGGGTGGCGATGTGCAGCACGCTGTCTTTGTTGTTCTTCAGCATGTCGAGCACATTACTTTCACGACTCTTCTCTGTTATCTGGCTGCTTGTAGACAGCGCTTTGTATTTGGTGTCTTGCAGTTCTTTCTGCAGTTTGTCCAACTCGATGATATCGTTCTGGATATTGTATCGGTTGGATATGTAGATAATGACAAAAAACACGATGAGGATAACGAGCCATATCTGCCGGCGTATGATTTGTGCGGTAAGAATGTCTCCACCCAGAATCTTTCGCAGCGTAAAGCTCGATGATCCTGACGCCTCTTCCTCAATGGCTTGCTTGGCAATCACTTCCTTGAGCGAAGCCTGTGGAGCCTCCTGCTGCTGTGGCTCCTGCTGCGGAGTTTCCTGCTTCGGCGGTTCCTGTGATGCCTGTGCCTTTTCTTCGGCTATAGGCTTCTCACTGATGTTTATGTCTTTATCGTTTATCATTTCTTTTCTGCTATTCTTAGTTTGGCGCTTCTGCTCCTAGGGTTCCTTTCCTGCTCGTCGGCATCGGGAACGATTACCTTGTTGTTCACGAGTTTGAAAGGGATTTCTATTCTTCCGAAGAAGTCCTGCTCTATCTTGCCTTCTGCATTGCCCGCTTTCATCATGTTCTTTACGATTCTGTCTTCCAGCGAGTGATAGGTGATGACGCTGAGTCGGCCTCCCGGTTTCAGAAGTTCTGTGGCTGAGCGGAGCATCTCTTTCAGGGCGTCCATCTCGTGGTTCACTTCTATGCGCAGCGCCTGGAAGAGTTTTGCCATGTCTTTCTTCTCGCGTTCCCGCTTGAAGAGGGGCTCTACGGCTGCCATGAAGTCTTTGGTGGTAAGGATGGGCTTCTCGGTTCTTGCCTTGACGAGTGCCGAGGCGATGCGGCGCGAGTTCTTCAGCTCACCGTATAGGTAGAAGATGTCGGCAAGGGCACCTTCGTCATATTCGTTTACGATGTCGGCAGCAGTCTTGCCTGCACGCTTGTTCATGCGCATGTCGAGTGGGGAGTCGAAACGGAAGGAGAAACCGCGGGTCTCGTCATCGAAGTGGTGGCTCGATACGCCCAGGTCGGCTAACAGTCCGTCGAGTCCGTCTACCCCGTAGTAGCGCATCCAGTTTTTCAGGAATCTGAAGTTGGAGCATACGAAGGTGAAGTTCTCGTTTGCCACCACGTTGCGCTCTGCATCGGCATCCTGGTCGAAACTGTACAGGTGCGCTCCCTCAGTCAGGCGCGACAGAATCTCTCTGGAATGTCCGCCACCACCGAAGGTTACGTCTACATAGATGCCTCCTGGCTGTATGTTCAACCCGTCAACGCTCTCCTTGAGGAGCACCGGTACGTGATATGTTTCTGCTGTCTTTATCATATATCTTTTTGCTGTCTTATCGCGTTATAATATTGCGTGCGTACTTATTAATGTATAAATTTGGGTTCAAAGGTACATAAAAATCTCCATATAGCCTTACATTTTCCCACAAAATTTATAAAACTTAATGAAAAAGTTGTTTTTGGTCAACTTCACCTTCCAGTTTCGGGCATCGCCTTTTTGGTCTCATCAAGTGTGATGTTTTTGCAAAAATACGTGCAAAATGGGCTCGATTTGTCGTGATAGTTTAAAAAAACTAATAAATTTTCGCTTTTTTGCTATTTTTTTGGAAAAAATGGCACGTATTTGAAAAAGTTGAGTTACTTTTGCACTAACTTATATAAGTTTTAGCAAACATGAGTGAATCAATAGAGAAAACGATAGACATAGATAAGATTCTTAAGAGCAAGATGGGAAGCAAGGTGAAATTCGTACCGCGCTTCCTGGTTTCCTGGCTCAAGAAGATTATTCACGAGGACGAGGTGAACAGGTTCTTGTGGGAGAGCCGTGGCCTTTCGGGTACTGAATGGCTCACCGAATGTGTGCGCTATCTGAAGATGGATGTTGAAATCGTAGGCTTGGAAAACCTGCCTGACAAGAACGACGGCAAACTCTATACCTTTGTTTCCAATCATCCTCTGGGCGGACAGGACGGTGTATGTCTCGGTTCCATCATCGGCAAGCACTATGATGGCAAGTTCCGCTATCTGGTGAATGATCTTCTGCTCAACTTGCCGGGTTTGAAACCTGTAAGTATCGGCATCAACAAGACGGGTCGCCAGAGTCGCGATTTCCCACGGATGGTGGAGGCGGGCTTCAAGAGTGACAGCCACATGCTGATGTTTCCGGCAGGCTTGAACAGCCGCAAGCGCAAGGATGGAACCATCCACGACCTGCCTTGGAAGAAGACGTTTATCTCTAAGAGTATAGAATATCAGCGCGATGTGGTGCCTATCCATTTCGGAGGGCGCAACTCTGAACGTTTCTACAGCATCGCCCGATTTAGCGACAAGTATCTGCCGTTCAATCTCGCCATGCTGTTTCTGGTTGACGAGATGTACAGGAATGTGGGCAAGCATTTCCGCATCTCCATCGGCAAACCGATTCCTTGGCAGACTTTTGATAAGAGCAAGTCGGCTACCGAGTGGGCGCAGTATGTTGAAGACAGGGTTTATGAACTTTAATGGTTTACAAAACCCGGGAACATTGTTTTATATTAACGAAATCGTAGAATCATAGCATAGAAGAAGAGTAATATGGAAGAAGAAATCATCCAACCGATTGACCGTGAGCTCCTGAAGAGCGAGCTTACACCCGACAAGCAACTGAGAATGACCAATAAGAGCCATAACGAGATTTACATCGTTACGGCAAATGATTCGCCTAATGTGCTGAAAGAGATTGGTCGACTTCGTGAAATCGCTTTCCGCGAAGCGGGAGGCGGAACGGGCAAATCTATGGATCTTGATGAGTTCGACTTTGGTGACAACTGTTACAAGCAGCTGATAGTTTGGAATCCTGAAGCCGATGAGATTATCGGCGGTTACCGTTATCTCCTGGGTAGGGACTGGCAGCTCGATGAGAAGGGACAGCCTAAGCTGGCAACCAGCCACATGTTCCATTTCTCCGACAAGTTCCTCAAGGAGTATATGCCTTATACCGTAGAGTTGGGCCGTTCCTTCGTTTCGCTCGAATATCAGAATGTGCGTACCAACACCAAGAGTATCTTTGCTCTCGACAATCTCTGGGATGGTTTGGGCGCTTTGACGGTTCTCTATCCGGAAGTAAAATATTTCTTCGGCAAGATGACGATGTATCCGTCTTACATCCGTCGTGGCCGCGACATGATTCTCTATTTCCTCAAGAAGCATTTCGATGACAAGGAGAACCTCGTACTCCCGATGAAACCGCTGAAATTGGATACTCCAGAGAGTGATTTGGCTGCCATCTTTACAGAAGATGACTTCAAGGCAGACTATCGCATCCTGAACCGTGAAGTTCGCAAGTTGGGTTATAATATTCCTCCTCTTGTTAATGCCTACATGAGTCTGAGTCCTACGATGAAGCTTTTCGGTACCGCCATCAACTATGGTTTTGGTGATGTGGAGGAGACCGGTATCCTCATCGCCATCGATGAGATTTTGGAAGAGAAGCGAGTTCGCCATATCAATAGTTTTATTAAGGAACATCCTGAGGCTCTGAAGATTACGAGCGGAGCCAATAATGTGATTTATAAGGAAAAAGGTATCTAGACTATACCGCAGAATCCCATGTTCTTATTGCTTATTGGCAATAGAAACATGGGATTTTTGTTTTCTGTAAAAACTGCTTGCCTCGGTTAAATAGTCTTAATGAATCTCGGAAAAGGCAGCGGAATTTTGGTTTTATGTGTCGAAAAGTGTATCGTTCTGGCATTTTCATGTGTCTAAACGTGTAAAGATATGTATGTTTGAACTCCGCTTCCTTATACAATAGGCAGACTGATTCCGTTGATCTTCTGATAGATGTCGAGCGCATAGATGTCGGTCATGCCGCTGATATAATCAATTACCGCCATGATGCGCTCCTCCAGATTCTCGTTCTCTATATCATACTGGCTGCTTACCCGGCGCAAGAGCTGCTTGGAGTAGAAACGCGATGGGTTGACGGCTGCCTCTATGAAAACCTCCATCAGAGTTGCCATGATTTTATAACCCGACAGTTCTATGTCGAGCACCGGCTTGCTTTGGTAAATCTTAGAGTAGGAGATCTTCTCACATTCCTTGTATGCCTTTTTCTGGCGCTCGGAAATGTGGTCGATGAGACTGCCCTCGAAAGTTCCGGCAAGGATTTCTTCCTCGTGCGCCAGGAAGGCTGCCACACATTCGTTCTCCAGTTTGCCGATGACGCTGGCTCTCATGTAAACCACTTTCTCGTTTTCGTCAGTCATTTCTTCGTCGATGATGCGCTGGCGTATCTTCTGCTGGATATCTTCATCGAAGAAACTCAGCAGCAAGTGCTCCGTCTCGGCAAAGGAAAGAATCTTGAGCTTATGGGAGTCTTCGATGTCCATGATTTCGTAGCAGATATCGTCAGCAGCTTCTACCATATATACAAGTGGATGGCGGGCGTATTTGAGAGGCTCACCCGGTGCAGATTTGCAAAAAATGCCCAATTCATCGGCAATTTTCCTGTAAGATTCCGCTTCGGAAGCAAAGAAACCGAATTTGCCGTGGTTGTCGGCAAGACTGCTTGCAAACGGGTATTTTACGATAGAAGCAAGCATGGAATAGGTCATCACGAAGCCTCCCTGACGGCGCCCCTTGAACCGGTGGGTCAGGATTCTGAAGGCATTTGCGTTGCCTTCGAAATGCGTAATATCATCCCAAAACTCCGATGAAACCATTGATTTTATTTTCTGACCCGGTCCTTCAGAGAAGAAAGTCTGGATGGCTTTCTCGCCGGAATGACCGAAAGGCGGATTGCCCAAATCATGTGCCAGACAGGCTGCACTTACAATGGTACCTATCTCCTCAACGAGCGTATCCTTCAGTTCAGGCCGCTTCCGGATGACGTGTCGGGAAATGTCGTTACCTATCGACATGCCCACACTCGCCACCTCCAGACTGTGGGTGAGGCGGTTGTGAACGAAGATGCTGCCCGGCAAAGGGAAAACCTGCGTCTTGTTCTGCAGGCGGCGGAATGCCGATGAAAAGATAAGACGGTCGTAATCGCGCTTGAATTCAGAGCGATCAT
Organism: Segatella copri; assembly: GCF_026015465.1. Lineage (GTDB taxonomy): Bacteria > Bacteroidota > Bacteroidia > Bacteroidales > Bacteroidaceae > Prevotella > Prevotella copri_E. Next base: position 1,106,868 of record NZ_JAPDUQ010000001.1, on the reverse strand, counting down.
CATGGCGCTCGGCATGCTTATGCTCCTGTCCGAAACGCTTGTTGGATATCAGTTGTTTCCATTCCATATTATTGTATTACTTGATTCTGTAGCGCAAAAATACACTAAAGTAAGCACAAATCAAAATAAAATATGATAAATTACATGTTTTTATCCTCAAAAATTCATTTATTCCATCAAAATTGCTTATTTTTGCAGATTGTTAAACTCAGACACAGATAAAAAAGAAAAATTCATGATAAAAGTACAGATTATCAACAAGGGGCATCAGCCTCTACCTGCGTTTGCTACACCACAGAGTGCCGGCATGGATTTGCGTGCAAACATCGATGAGGCAATCGTGCTTCATCCTATGGAGCGCCGATTGGTGCCAACTGGTCTTTATATGGCTTTGCCAGCAGGGTATGAAGCGCAGATTCGTCCTCGCAGCGGTCTGGCTTTGAAGCATGGCATTACCGTACTGAATACGCCGGGAACCATCGATGCCGATTATCGCGGTGAAATCATGGTTCTGCTCATCAATTTCTCTACAGAGAATTTCGTTATCAATGATGGCGAGCGTATAGCCCAGATGGTGCTGGCTAAGCACGAACAATGCGATTTCATCGAGGTTAATGAACTCGATGAGACCGAACGTGGAGCCGGTGGATATGGTCATACGGGTGTAAAATAACAAATTGTTTAAGATAGAATAGAAAGGATTAGAATCGTGAAGATGAATCTTAGAAATATCAGTTGGGCATTGGGGCTGGTCTTGCTGGGCATGGTAGCCATGCCGTCGCTTGCCCGTAAAAAGAAGGTGCAGCCGGTTCAGAAGCCGGTGGTTCAGGAGGACCATCTCTCTCCGGACGACCGCCAGCGCTACAACTATTTCTTCCTGGAGGGAGCACGCCAGCAGGCTGCCGGCAATTATTCGGCGGCTTTCGACCTCTTTGAACATGCCAGGAAGATTGACCCGAAGGCGGCTGAGACCTATTTCTATGAGTCGCTTTTCTATTCTCAGCTCAAACAGGATTCTCTGGCACTTGCCTATATGCAGAAGGCAATAGAACTGAATCCGGAAAACCAGACCTATGCAGAGCAGTTGGGCAGATATTATATAGGTAACCAGAAATACGATCTTGCCATCGATGCCTATGAGAATCTGTATGCCAAAAACCACGATAATACCGATGCCCTCCGCATTCTGGTTCAGCTTTATTCACAGAACAAGGATTATAAATCGGTACTCAAAACCATTTCGCGTCTTGAAGTGGAAGAAGGTGAAAGCGAACAGTTCACCCTCTCTAAAATGAGAGTTTATGAACTGATGGACGACAAGAAGGCTGCCTATCAGGAACTGAAGTCGCTGGTAGACCAGCATCCGCTGGATATGCAGTACAAGACGATGCTGGGCAATTGGCTCGTACAGCACAACCGCCAGAAGGAAGCCTACAAGTGCTTTACCGATGTGCTGAAGGAAGAACCTGATAACTCCTATGCCCAGATGTCGCTTTACGACTATTATAATGCCACCCGTCAGGAGCAGCTTGCCGAGCAGATGCTCGATAAAATCCTGATGAGTCCGAAATCGGATCTGGAGACCAAGGTGATGATGTACCGCTCTTTCATTCAGAAGAACGAGAGCGAAGGTGGCGATTCTACCAAGGTGATTGCGCTGTTCGACAAGGCACTCAACGTAGCTCATCCGTCTGCTGAAGTGGCAGAGATGAGAGCTGCTTACATGAGTTTGAAGAAAATGCCAGCCGACTCGGTATGCCGTGCCTTCGAAAAGGTGCTTACCATAGCGCCGGATAATGTGAATGCCAGAATGCAACTCGTACAGATGCTCTGGAACGAGAAGAAATATGACCTGGTTTCCCTGCAATGTAAGGCGGCTCAGGAGTATAATCCCGAAGAAATGGTGTTCTATTACTTCGGTGGAATGGCGTATTATCAGAAAGATAAGGAAGAAGAGGCGCTCCGTGAGTTCCGTCTCGGATTGGCGCAGGTGAATGCACAGTCGCCGGCTGACCTGGTTTCCGACCTCTATGCCGTAACCGGCGATATCCTTCATAAGAAAGGTGAAGAGCAGGAAGCCTTTGCGGCTTACGACTCCTGCCTGCTATGGAAAGATGACAACGTGATGGCGCTGAACAACTATGCCTACTATCTGAGCGAGAAGGGCGTTGACCTGCATAAGGCTGAGTCGATGAGCTACAAGACCATCAAGGCAGAGCCGAACAACGGTACTTATCTGGATACCTATGCTTGGATTCTCTTTATGGAAGAACGCTATGCTGATGCCAAGACCTATATAGATCAGGCACTCAAAAACCGCGATTCCACCGCGGATAACAGTACGGTTCTGGAACATGCCGGCGATATCTATTATATGAATGGTATGGCCGATGAATCCGTAGATTTCTGGAAGAAAGCCTATACCGGCGAGAACCAGACTGAGGTGCTGGCATGGAAGATTAAGAACAGACAATATATTACCGGAGAAGAACTGAAGAAGCGTAATGCGCCAAAGCAGAAACCTGCCGCTACGAAAAAGTCAGTTAGAAAAGGTAAGAAGAAATAAACGGAAAGTAGAAAAATCAAGAAAGATGAAATATATAATGAAGAAGAATAAGATGATGCTGCTTGCCGCAGCCTGCAGCATCCTGCTCCTCGGTTCTTGTGGAACCAGCAAGAATGTACAGGGCTCTGGCTCATCATCAGCCAGTCATCAGAAAGAGAATGCCACCAAGGGTTCTGACTCTCGTCAGAGTGAGACTCTCAAGAAGTTGGCTTTCGTACAGAAGGTTTCAGACAATCAGGTGTATACCAAGAATATTGTAGGCAACATGTCGTTTACTCTCCAGGCTGGTGATAAGGACATTACTGTGCCGGGCAAACTGAGCATGCGTAAGGATGAAATCATCCGCATCCAGCTCTTTATTCCTATCTTGGGTACAGAGGTGGGCCGTCTGGAGTTTACTCCCGACCATGTACTTATCATCGACCGTCTGCACAAGGAATATATCAAGGCAGATTATACCCAGGTAGACTTCCTCAAGAAGCAGGGCATCTCCTTCTATTCTCTGCAGGCTCTCTTCTGGAACCAGCTGCTCCTGCCGGGCGAAAGAACTGTGAAGGAATCAGACCTGAAGAAGTTTGATGCCAGACTGGATGTGGCAGGAGATGCTGTGCCGGTTAGTTTCAGGAACGGCAATATGACCTATGCCTGGACAGCCAACCGCACTACCGGCCGTATCACAGCAGCAGATGTTGTCTATAAGAGTGCGCTGAACGGCACCTCCAATCTCCACGTCGACTACGGCAACTTCAAGAGTGTAGGCGTCAAGATGTTCCCTGCCTCCCTGAATCTGTCGATGACCACTACTGCTACCAGGAAAAAGCAGGAGGCTAAGATCAATCTGGAATTGAATCAGGTGAAGACCGACAGCAAATGGAGCACTCAGACCGAGATTTCGGGCAAATACAAGCAGATTTCTCCAACTGATGTGCTCAGCAAGATATTGAGTATGTAAATACTCATCAAGAGTTTGAAATTATAGAACATGGGTTTTTAATATAAGAAATGAAGCGAATCTTATTATTCATCATGGCAATCACCTTCTCGCTCGCACCTTTTGCGCAGAACCATACTGCCCAGAAGAAGCCGGTGAGGAAGACTGCCGTAACTGCGAAAAAGAAGGCTGCTACTCCTGCCAGAAAGAAGAACAGCAGAAGGCATGTGTCCAGAAAAACATCCAAATCAGCTGCGTCAACCAGAGCAGAACGCAAGGCGGCAACCTATAGTAATGCCTCTATCCGAGGTTTGCAGGGACAGCGCGCTTCTATCCGGAAGAAGATCAGAGAACAGGAGCAGGCTTTGCAGAGAAATAAGGCGGATGTGAAGAAACGTCTTGAAGACCTGATGGCGCTGAACGGAGAAATAGACCAGCGTCAGAAGAAGATTGACGGTATCCAGAAGGATATCCATCATATTGACGGCAATATCGGCATTCTGCAGGCACAGTTGAAAACGCTTCAGCAACAGTTGCAGGACCGCAAGAACAAGTATATCCGTTCCATGCGCTATATGAGCCGTCATCATACGGTTCAGGACAAGCTGATGTTCATCTTCAGTGCCAAGAATCTGACACAGATGTATCGCCGCCTTTCCTTCATCCGCCAGTATTCTTCCTATCAGAAGGTGCAGGGCGAGGCTGTAAAGGCTAAGCAGAAGCAGGTGAACGAGAAGCACCAGCAGTTGCAGCATGTAAAGGGACATAAGAACACCTTATTATATAAGGGTAAGCAGGAGAAGACGGCATTGGAAGGTAAGCAGACCCAGCAGCAGGAAATGGTGCAGGGATTGCAGAAACAGCAGAAGACCATTCAGGCTTTGATTGCCGACCAGCGTCAGAAAGATGCGGCAATCAACGCACAGATTGACCGTCTGATTGCTCGGGAAGTTGCCAAGGCGAGAGCCCGTGCTGCTGCCGAGGCTAAGCGAAAGGCTGCTGCCGCTGCTGCCGCCAAGAAGCGTGCCGAGGAACTGGCTCGCAAGAAAGCTGCTGCCGAGGCTGCTGCCAGGGAGAATGCCCGTCGTATAGCCGAAGCCAAGGCGCGTGAGGCTGCTGCCGAAGCTGCCCGCAGAAAGGCTGCCGAAGAAGCAAGACTGGCTGCCGAGGCTGCAAGAAAGGCTCAGGAGGAGGCTGCTGCCCAGGCTGCTGCTCAGGCGAAGGCAAAAGCGCAGGCTAGGGCGCGTGCTGCTGCCGAGGCTGCCAAGCGTGCCGCCGCAGAACAGGCTGCCCGTGAGGCTGCTGCCGAACAGACTGCAAGAAAGGCAGAGGCTGAAAGACAGGCTGCCGAGTTAAAGGCGAAGATGGATGCGGAACGCAGTACCCGTGAGATTGCCGCTGCCAAGAAGGAGGCACAGGAGGCTTCTACCTTGAGTTCGGTAGACCGCATGCTGAGCGGTGGATTCGAGGCTAACCGTGGCCGATTGCCGATGCCTATCAGCGGCAGTTACCGTGTGGTGAGTCATTTCGGTCAGTATCATGTAGAAGGTTTGAAGGGTGTAACGCTCGACAATAAGGGTATCAATATCCAGGGCAAGCCGGGTTGTGTGGCTCGCAGCATCTACGATGGTGAGGTGAGTGCCGTCTTCGGTTATGGTGGCATGTGGAATGTGCTGGTCCGTCATGGTGCCTACATCTCTGTTTACTGTAATCTGAAATCGGTCAGCGTTCATAAGGGTCAGAAGGTAAGTACCCGTCAGGCTTTGGGTAGTGTTGGCTCTGATAACATCCTCCAGTTCCAGCTTCGCAAGGAGACTGCCAAGCTCAATCCGGAGGCTTGGCTGAGCCGATAATGTATGAATGAGCCGATAATGTATGAATAGTTGCAGCTAGAAGCAGCACGCCCTGTTTTACTCTAATTGAGCAAGCTTTGAGCGTATTTTTTAACGTTAATTATATTTAACGACCCTTGGGTCTTGCCTGATGAAGTTTGCGTCATAGTATTCACCTTTTTCCACGAGGGTGAATATGATCCTTAGCAACTTGTTTGCTATGGCATTTAGCACATAATGACGCGGCTTTTTATCTATTAAAGTACGCCTCTCGTAATACAGTTTAATCTCCTTGTTGTGCAATCTGGCGCTTTCTGCGCAGATGTACAACAAGGTCTTTGACCGTCTATTACCAATCTTGGATATATGTGCTCCCTTGTCCATTTTCCCCGATGATTTTTCGTATGGCGCAGTTCCTGCATAAGCAGCATATTGGCGCGCTGTAGTTATTTTTGTGAAATTCTCTGTTTTTACCAATAGTTCTACTGCGGTAATCAGCCCAACTCCATCGACACTTTTAACAAGCTCATAGTTGTGGCGAATGCTCTCATGTCCATTTATGACTTTCAACATTTCTTTTTCCGTCTCTGCAATTTCCGTGTCCAACATCTCTTTGATGCGGTCCATGCTTCGCTTGACGGCAAGACTTCTGATAGGACGACAATCCTCGCTCTTGTCGGCTGTTATTAGCTGCTTACGCTGTTCTACGAGCATTTCTCGGTGGCGTGCCAATTGACGAAGCTCATATAGAGCCTCTTCTGGAAACGTCTTGTATTTCAGCTTATCAGGATATCTCTCTCCAAAATCTCTGAGCAGTGCACAATCCAGGACATCCGTCTTGGCACGGTCAGGTGTAGCTCTGTATCTATGGATGACATATCCACCCACAAAGGCAATCTTCACATTGCTATCCATGCAGCACTTCAAGAGAGTATCACCATAAACTCCGGTATGCTCAGCAACCAATACAGCATCGCTTGGAAGGGTTTCTAAAAACCTTCCGATACTCTTAAAATTGTTCTTTACAACCTTATGTGAAGGTTGGTTTGATACTTTTTTTGATGTCAAGTCGAAAAAACTTACGTCAAATTTCTCTTTTGCCAAATCTATTCCGTATATTTGCATTTTGAATGAAGTTTTTAATAAGAAGGGTGCTCCGTTCTGAGCGGCTACAACTATACTACGAGTCCTGTCTTGTTCTACACAAGCAGGCTAATTTACTCTCAAGCTTCTGCTCAGAAAATATCCAGTTCCCCAAACAGGGCTAAGCCTTTACTATGCTAGAAAGGGCACAGGGTTAACGCTGGATATGGAGTATTCTTCTTTTTTTATTGTACTTATCTAATTTTCTGCAAAGTTAACAAAAGTTTGCAGATATAAAGATTTTCACCTCTTTATTTTTCCAAGTGCAAATATAATAGTAAGGGCAAAAGCTTTCAAATGTCAGAACGAATGTCTCTTTCAGATGCTGGCTCCATCCAAGAGTTTCCGGTATTTAGCTACGGCATCCGAAATCTCGCTTATTTTGATAAATTCATCGGCTGAATGGGAGCGGGAGGACTCGCCCGGACCCAGTTTGAACGAAGGGAAGTGCATCAGAGCCTGGTCGCTGAGGGTAGGACTGCCGAATGGCTTCATGCCCATGGCTACACATTTCCTGATAAGAGGATGCGCCGGGTCGATGCGGGATGACTTCAGACGGAAACTGTGCGCCTTCACCTCGCTCTTCAGGTGCTGGCAGATAAACTTGTAAACCTCCTCGTTGTCATAGAACTCGTTGGTGCGGATATCCACAAGCATCGTACACTTATCCGGAATCACATTGTGCTGGGTTCCGGCATTCACTACGGTAAGCGTCATCTTGGTAGGTCCCAGGAACTCGCTTACCTTCTCAAACTTATAGTCACGAATCCATCGCATATCATCCAATGCCTCGTAGATAGCGTTTACTCCCTCGTTGCGGGCAGCATGACCGCTCTTTCCGTGAGCAATCACATCCAGCACCATCAGTCCCTTTTCGGCAACAGCCGGGTTCATGCCGGTAGGTTCACCTACGATGGCAAGGTCGATATGCGGAAGCAAAGGCAGGGCACGGGTAATGCCATCCTTTCCCGACACCTCTTCTTCGGCGGATGCCAGATAGATAAGATTATACTGCTGAGGCTTTGCGGTCAGCATTCTGAATATCTGGAGGAGCGAACAGAGTCCACCGCCGCAATCGTTGCTGCCCAAGCCGTAAAGTACACCCTCTTCTACATCCGGTGAAAACGGGTTGCGTGTCCATGAAGCCACAGGCTTCACGGTATCGATGTGAGCGTTGAGCAGCAGGGTAGGTCGGCTCTCATCGTAATGAGGGTCGATAATCCAGATGTTGTTCGCCACACGATGAGGTTCGAAACCATATTTGCGGATGGTCTGCTCCATGATGTCGGCAGCATCCTTCTCGTTTCTGCTTACAGATGGGGTGGCGATGAGCTTTTTCAGCAAATCCACGGCATCGCTTACATATTCTTCTTGTGTCATCATAATCTCCCTATTCTTTGTTTTTTTCTGCAAAGATACGAAAAAAAGAGCAGATAAAGTGGAAAAAATATCTTTTTATTTTGTGTTCTTGACAAATTCTATTATCTTTGCATCAGAATATAAATATAAGCTTATGCAGATTAATAGTCATCTTTCGGTACTGGTACATGATCTCGCCAAGAAATGGGGAGAGAAAACTGCTTTAACTTTCAGAAAGTTTGGCAGCGACCAGTGGCAATCGATTTCATTCAACCTCTTTTCCTTAAGAGTGAAACAAGTGAGCAATGCCCTCCTGAATCTTGGGGCTAAACCTCTTGACAAAATCGCAGTCTTCTCGCAGAACTGTGTGCATTATCTGTACACCGACTTCGGTGCGTACGGTATCAGAGTTACCTCTGTGCCTTTCTATGCCAACAGCAGCGAGCAGCAGATTCAATATATGATTAATGATGCGCAGATTCGCTTCCTCTTTGTTGGCGAACAGGAGCAGTATGACAAGGCTCACCGTATCTTTGCCCTCTGTCCATCTCTGGAACGTATCATCATCTTCGATTCAAGCGTGCGCATCAGTACCCACGACCCTGCAGCCCTCTATTTCAAGGACTTCCTGAAGCTGGGTGAGAATCTTCCTCGTCAGACAGAAGTGGAGGAACTCTACAAGCAGGCTAGTATGGATGACTTGGCTAATATCCTCTATACCAGTGGAACAACGGGAGATAGCAAGGGCGTGATGCTGACCTATAGCCAGTATTATGCTGCTTTGAAGGCAAACGACGAGTGCATTCCTGTTACCGAAAAGGACCGTGTCATTGACTTCCTTCCATTCACCCATATCTTTGAGCGTGGATGGGCATATCTCTGCTTGAGCGAAGGTGCCGAACTCACCATCAATACTTATCCTCATGAAATTCAGGAGAGTATGAGAGAGATGCATCCTACCTGTATGTGTAGTGTGCCACGTTTCTGGGAGAAGGTTTATATCGCCGTAAAGGCTAAGATGGATGATGCCGGTCCTATCCAGAAGAAACTCTTCTACCATGCTTTGGCGGTAGGAAAGAAGCGGAATATAGAATATCTGGCAAACTGCAAGCGCCCTCCTCTGACATTGGAGTTGGAATATCAGATTATCAACAAGACCGTTTTGAGCATGGTTCGCAAGCAGTTGGGCTTGGAAAAACCGAATATCTTCCCTACAGCGGGTGCTTATGTAAGTCCGGAAGTAGAGGAGTTTGTACATGCCATCGGTATCAATATGGTGGTGGGTTACGGTTTGACCGAGAGTCTTGCCACCGTATCCTGCGATCATTCTGACAAGAAACGCAGTCTGGGTTCGGTGGGTCGCCCTATCTCCAGCATTCAGGTAAAGATAGGTGAGGATAATGAGGTGCTCCTCAAGGGTCCTACCATCACTCCGGGATATTATCATCGTGATACCACCAATGCGAAGGCATTCGACAAGGATGGATTCTTCCATACCGGTGATGCCGGCTACATGAAGGATGGCGAGCTTTATCTCACCGAGCGTATCAAGGACTTGTTCAAGACATCGAATGGTAAATATATCGCTCCGCAGCAGGTAGAATCGTTGCTCCTGGTAGATAAGTTTATCGATCAGGTGGCTGTTATTGCCGACCAGCGCAAGTTCGTATCAGCCCTCGTCGTTCCAGAGTTCCGTCTCGTGGAGGACTGGGCACGTGAGCATCATATCGCCTTCACCTGCCGTGAAGATTTGTGTGCTAACGAGAAGGTGCAGAAGATGCTGATGGACCGTATCCAGATTCTCCAGCAAAATCTGGCTTATTATGAGCAGATTAAGCGCATTACCCTCCTGGCTCACCACTTCTCTATGGAGTCGGGTGAGTTGACCAATACCTTGAAGATTCGCCGCCCTATCATCAACAAGAACTACAAGGCGGAGATTGACAAGATGTATGAGGAGTAATCTAAAGTTTAAAGTTAAAAGTTAATAGTTAATGATTACAGCTGACCAATTGAAGGATGTGATGGACAGAGCTGACGCTCTGCATCGCTATCTCAATATAGACCAGAAGAAAGTAGAATTCGAAGAGGAGCAGCTCCGCACTCAGGCTCCAGACTTCTGGGAAGACCCGAAGTATGCACAGGAGCAGATGAAGAAGGTGAAAGGTATCCAGAAATGGCTCGACGGTTATAAGACCGTACGTCTTTATGCCGATGAACTGCAGCTTGCCTTCGATTTCTATAAAGACGAAATGGTAACCGAGGAAGAGGTGGATGCCGATTATGCCAAGGCGATAAAAGCCATCGAAGACCTGGAGTTGAAGAACATGCTTCGCCAGAAGGAAGATCCGATGGACTGCGTGCTCAAGATTAATTCCGGTGCCGGTGGTACAGAAAGCCAGGACTGGGCACAGATGCTGATGCGTATGTATATGCGCTGGGCTGAGGCTCATGGCTACAAGGTTACTATCACCGATATGCAGGAAGGCGATGAGGCTGGTATCAAGAGCGTCACCATGACCATAGAGGGCGGCGAGTACGCTTATGGTTATCTGAAGAGCGAGAATGGTGTGCACCGACTGGTGCGTGTTTCTCCTTTCAATGCCCAGGGCAAGCGAATGACCAGTTTCGCCAGTGTCTTCGTAACTCCGCTGGTAGATGATACCATCGAGGTATATGTTGACCCAGCCAAGCTCTCCTGGGATACCTTCCGTTCGAGTGGTGCCGGTGGTCAGAATGTGAATAAGGTTGAATCCGGTGTCCGTCTGCGTTATTGGTATACTGACCCTGATACCGGCGAGGAAGAAGAAATCCTCATCGAGAACACCGAGACCCGTGACCAGCCAAAGAACCGTGCCAAAGCCCTGTTGCTCTTGAAGAGCCAACTCTACGACCGCGCCATGAAGAAGCGTCTGGAGGCTAAGGCTAAGATTGAGGCAGGTAAAAAGAAGATAGAGTGGGGAAGCCAGATTAGAAGTTATGTCTTCGACGACCGTCGTGTGAAAGACCACCGTACCAACTATCAGACATCGGATGTAGATGGCGTGATGGACGGCAAGATAGATGATTTCATCAAGGCATACCTGATGGAGTTCCCTACGAATGATGACGAACAACAATAATAATCTAAAAAATATACGACTATGAGTGGAAATAAAGACTTAAGAAGAGCCAAACATGAGGCTTATCAGAAGAAACAGGCTGCAAAAGGCGAGAAAGTAATCAAGTGGATATTCGGTGGCTTGATAGTCCTCGGTATTCTTTTTGCCATCTATGCAGCATCATTAGCATAAAACTATGAGTGGATTAGAGATAGAAAGAAAATTCCTCGTTAAGAAGGGCGACGCTTACAAAAGTGCCGCCTTTTCTTCTAGTCATATCCAGCAGGGATATATTCCTGCCGAGGGGGCTACGGTGCGGGTTCGCACACGGGATGAGAAGGCTTACCTTACCATTAAGGGCAAGTCGGTAAATGGCGGCATGACCCGCTATGAGTTTGAAAAGGAGATAACGATGGACGAGGCGCAGCATCTTCTGCAACTTTGTCAGGGTGGCGTCATCGATAAGCGTCGCTATCTGGTGAAAAGTGGCAGTCATACCTTCGAGGTAGATGAGTTCTATGGCGATAACGAAGGTCTGGTCATGGCAGAGGTGGAGTTGGCTAGCGAGACCGAAGCCTATGAGAAACCTGATTTCATCGGCATGGAGGTAACAGGTGACAAGCGGTTCTACAATTCGCATCTCTTGGGCAATCCTTTCTCGAAGTGGCGTGATACCTTGCCGGCTGAATATCGTTAGAAAATGTATCGAAAAGGTCATTTCTTCGTCCTAAAACGGATTAAATTGCATAAATATTACTAAAATTGTATTTTTGCTTTCAAATAATTCATATATTTCAGAATTATTTTATAATTTTGCACGAAGAAAAATTAAAAAATAAGAAATTAGTAATAGAAAGATAGAAATGACTGATTCAAATAGAGGAAGTTTTGGTAGCAAGATTGGATTGATTCTTGCTACAGCAGGTGGCGCCGTAGGTTTGGGTAACGTATGGCGCTTCCCTTATATGGCTGGTCAGGAAGGTGGCGCAGCCTTTATTCTGGTATACATCGGAAGTGTGCTCCTGTTGGGCATTCCATGTATGATTTCTGAGTTTATCATTGGCCGTCATGGTGCCTCTAATACCGCACGTGCCTATACCAAACTCTCTAATGGTACTGCTTGGAAGTGGGTAGGCTATCTTGAGGTGCTTACCGGTTTCCTGATTACGGGCTATTATGCGGTGGTTTCGGGCTGGTGTCTGCAGTATGTCTATGCCAGCATCATGGGCGAACTGCATGGTGACCCAACCTTTGTGGCGAATTACTTCAAGGAGTTTTCTTCTGATCCTGTGCGTCCGGTTATGTGGACGGTAGCGATATTCCTGATTTGTCATTTCGTGATTATTCATGGTGTGCGCGGCGGTATAGAGAGGGCTTCTAAGGTGATGATGCCTCTCCTGTTCATCCTGCTTTTGATCATTGTGGTAGCAGCTTGTCTGTTGCCGGATGCAGGTAAGGGCGTGGAGTTCCTGTTGAAGCCTGATTTCGGAAAGGTAGACAGAAACGTGTTCCTGAATGCCTTGGGTCAGTCGTTCTATTCTATGAGTATCGGTATGGGCTGTATCTGTACCTATGCCTCTTACTTCAGCCGTCAGACCAATCTCTTTAAGAGTGCTTTGCAGATTTCCATCATCGATTTGCTGGTAGCAGTACTGGCTGGTCTGATGATATTCCCTGCAGCCTTCTCTGTAGGGGTATCACCGGATAGTGGTCCTTCGCTCATCTTTATCACTTTGCCGAATGTCTTTAATCAGGCGTTTGCATCGTTACCTGTACTGGGTTGGATTATCTCGCTGCTCTTCTACGTGTTGCTGTCGGTTGCAGCCTTGACCTCGCTGATGTCACTTCATGAGGTGAATACCTCTTTCTTCTACGAGGAGTTGAAGATAGACCGCAAGAAGGGTGCTACCATCGTTACGGTTTCCTGTGCCATCATCGGAGCCTTCTGTTCGCTCTCTTTGGGTGCAACAGATAAACTTTCGTTCTTCGGAAAGGCGCTGTTCGATTGGTTCGACTTCGTTACGGGTCAGATATTCCTTCCTCTGGCAGGATTCCTTACCTGCCTGTTCCTGGGTTGGTATGTACCTAAGCAGATCGTACAGGATGAGTTTACTAACTGGGGAACCTTGAAGGGCCGTCTCTTCGGTATTTATCTTTTCCTGATTAAGTTCGTTTGTCCTGTCCTCATCTTCCTGGTATTCCTGAACCAGTTTGGTGTCTTCGGATAAAGTATTTGTAATCGGATATAACTATATATAATAAGGTGTAGCATCTCCCGTTTCGTCGGAAAACAACAAACACTACACATTAAAGATTTAGATAATGGAAACAAGAGGAAATTTTGGTAGTAAGTTGGGCGTTATTCTTGCCACAGCCGGCTCGGCAGTCGGTTTGGGTAATGTGTGGCGTTTCCCTTATATGGCAGGTCAGAATGGTGGCGCCGCCTTCATTCTCATCTATTTGGTATGTATCATCCTACTCGGATTGCCTGGCATGATGAGTGAATTCATCATCGGCCGTCATTCTGCATCCAATGCAGCCCGTGCTTATACCAATCTGGGTAAGCATAAGGCTTGGGGTGCTTTGGGCTTGATGGGTATCATCACCTCTATGATTATCTTGGGTTTCTATGCCGTAGTGGCTGGCTGGTGCCTGCAGTATCTCTATGCCAGTATCATGGGCGGTGTTCATGGCGATGCAGAGTATGTGAAGACCTATTTCCAGACCTTTTCAGCCGATCCTATCCGTCCTACCTTATGGGCAGTAGGTTTTATCCTGCTTACCCACATGGTGGTAGTACGCGGTGTGCGCAATGGTATAGAGAAAGCATCCAAGATACTGATGCCTATGCTCTTCTTCCTGTTGATTGTGATTGTGATAGCTTCCTGCTCTCTGCCGGGAGCGATGAAGGGAGTGGAGTTCCTGCTGAAGCCGGATTTCTCTAAGGTAGATGAAAACGTGTTGCTCGAAGCGCTGGGACAGGCGTTCTTCTCTTTGAGCATGGGTACGGCTTGTCTGTGTACTTATGCCTCTTACTTCAACAGACAGACCAATCTCTTGAAGTCGGCTACTCAGATTGTGACCATTGATACGGTAATCGCCGTATTGGCAGGTTTGATGATCTTCCCTGCAGCTTTCTCGGTAGGTGTGCAGCCAGACAGCGGTCCTTCGCTCATCTTCATTACCTTGCCAAACGTATTCCAGGAGGCTTTCGGTAACATGCCGGTTGTCGGTTATGTGATTTCGGTGTTGTTCTATGCTTTGCTTGTATTGGCAGCCCTGACTTCTACCATCTCGATGCACGAGATAGGTACCGCCTTTATTTATGAGGAGGGTAAGATAAGCCGTGCCAAGGGAGCCTGGTTCGAGACCGTCGTTTGCTGCATCATAGCTGTATTCTGTTCGCTCTCTCAGGGTGCCGTACCTGATTTGGGCTTCTTCGGCAAGGATTTCTTGAGCAATTGTGACAACTTTACTGCCCAGCTGCTCATGCCGTTGGGGTCGTTCATCACCTGTCTGTTCCTGGGATGGTATGTGCCAAAGAAGATTGTGCGTGATGAGTTTACCAACTGGGGAACCTTGAAGGGAACTCTCTTCCCTGTTTTCCTGTTCACCATCCGTTTTATCTGTCCAATCTGTATTTTCCTTATCTTCCTGCACCAGTTTGGTGTCATTTAGCAAAACCGGCAAACTTACAGACAGGCTATCTTGCCCCTAGTAGGCAAGATACGGCTTGATTCTTTCTATTTCGGCAGGTGGAAAGTCTTTGAGAAGACGCAAATCATTCACACTTCTCAGCGGACCATGGGTTCTGCGGTAGTTTACGATTTCCTTTGCCTGGTAAAAGTTCAGGTAAGGATGTTTGCGCAATTCGGTTAAACTGAGCTGGTTGACATTCATTTTTCTGATATGTTTTGCATCAATATTCATATAGTGGAGGGCTGTCTCGGGCACGCCTTCCACTTCTTGTATCTGGCTCATGGAAACAAAACCGCCTAACCGCTCTCTGTAACGGATGATGCTTCTGGCATAGTAAGAGCCTATGCCGGGAATTTTCTGCAGTTCGGTCGTATCAGCAGAATTGATGTTGATATACTGACCTTCTTTCAGCTTCCGTGGATAACTGTATTGGGTAGTGTCTTTCTTCCTTTCATCTCTAGTTCTTATAGCTGTCTCTTGATAGCCGTAGTTGTATCTTTCTCTTGGGTAAAAGTTGGCAGCCGGCTGATAGTCTTTACCAATTCTGATAAAGGGCAGCAGTTTTTCGAATTGCTTCTTGGTTAGTCCGTAAACCCGTGCAAAGTCTCTAGGTGTCCTGAAGATACCTCCTTTATTTCGATATTTGATGATGCTTCTGGCTTGCCATGATTCAAGGCCCAGCCGTTGGAAATCAGATTGGCTTGCTGTATTGGGGTCAAAGGCGAATACTTCGCTCGACTGAAGTCCTTCGTCATAATAGCCTGGCTGTTGCCGCGTGGCATGTCTGATGATACTATCGTTATGGGCTTGTTGTTTTTCTGAGGGCATAGTTTCTTTAGAACCTACAATGAAAATCATTGTGGTACTGACAACGAGCAGGGTCAGGATTATGAGTAATGCTCGCCGTTCATGGTAATTGATATAAAAAAAATCCTTTAAAAACTTCATAGGCTTACGGATTTTTAAGTTCTTGTGATACCGAATTTTCGCCGACCATTTTGACCACGACCAAGGCAAATCCTCAGTGTTTACGGCACATCTGACGGCTTTTGGTCGGGATTACTGGACTCGAACCAGCGACCTCATCGTCCCGAACGACGTGCGCTACCAACTGCGCTAAATCCCGATTTCTGCTGCAAAGGTACATTAAATAATGGATAACACCAACAAAAATAGACTTTTTTATCTTTTTTTGAAAGAAATTTCCCGAAAAATTTGCAGGAACCAGAAAAAAGTATTACCTTTGCACCCGCAAATGATAAATCGCGATTTGTGAAAGTTGGTGCCATAGCTCAGTTGGTAGAGCAAAGGACTGAAAATCCTTGTGTCCCCGGTTCGATTCCTGGTGGTACCACTTCTTTATGAGACTGAATCTTCGTAACAGGATTCAGTCTTTTTTTATGCCCTTTTTTATAATACTCCATTTTACACTTGTGCAAACGTTTGCGTATGAAAAATGCGCCAGGATGTTTTATAATAGCTATTTTTTCACTACTTTTGCATTGTAAAATTCAAAAACAAACTAATCTAACAAACATTCGTTAAAATGAAAAAAGCTTATTTATTATTGTTGGCTGGAATGTTGTCTACGGCAGTATTTGCCGGCAGCAAACAGACGGTTAAGATTGATGGTCAGGTCATAGAAAAGACTGTCTCAGAGATTACCTTTGATGGAGACAATGTTGTTCTTCAGTATTCAGATAATACATCTGATCAGGCAGACATGTCGCTCGTAACCCTTTCTTTCACTTATCAAACTACCGGCATCAGCCAGATAGAAGATATTAAGAAAGCATTGCAAGGAAAGGTTTATAACCTTCTGGGCCAGTGTGTAGGTTCTTCCCTCCAGGGTTTGTCTAAGGGTGTTTATATTATTAATGGTAAGAAAGTAATTATCAAATAAAAAAAGGAGGAACGCAAAATGAAGAAAATCGTATTTACTTTGGCACTCCTCCTGATGAGTTTGAGTGCAGCTTTGGCACAGACATGGACATTTAAGATTACCCATGCCGTGGCTCGTAACAGCAAGGTTAACCAGATGTATGTTACCACCAAGTCGGGTGATGTGAAGTATTATAATACTGCAGACTTGACAAGTGTGAAGTTCGAAGGTGACAAGGCAATCATAGCACCTAAATCAGGTTCAGAGAATGATGAGTATGATGCTTCTGTTCAGAAAATCAGTTTCGTTAAGAAAGTAGATCAGGGCGGAAGTGGTGATATTGACAATCCTGCAGGTGTGATTCAGATTTCTGAGGCAAAGGGCTGGCAGGAGTCTGCTTACCTGAAGTGGGCTCCATTCGAGGGTGCTTCTTCTTATAATGTATATGTAGGTGACAAGAAGATTGATGCTCAGCTGGTTCGTCAGTATGCTTCTTACTATCGTGCCGATGTCCTCGGTTTGAAGGCTGGTACTTATTCTGTAAAGGTTGTTCCTGTAAATGCTGACGGTAAAGAGATTGCTGGTGCAAATACAGTTTCTAATTTGGTAGTAAAGAACTACAACCGTGAGGGTTTTGCTCATTTCAAGTATGATGGTGTAGGTGCTTATAATAATGATGGTACTTTGAAGGCTGGTGCTAAGGTTCTGTATATTACAGCCAAGACAGCTAAGACCGTTTCTACAACAGTTAATACTGGTAAGCTTGAGACGATTACAGGTCTTCAGTCTATTATTGATGCTTATTCTAAGGGCAAGGATACTACTCCTATCGCCTTCCGTATCATCGGTAAGGTAAATCTTTCTGATTTGGATCACATTTCAAGTTCTGCAGAAGGTTTGCAGGTTAAGGGTAAGGGTGCTCA
Organism: Segatella copri; assembly: GCF_026015465.1. Classification (GTDB taxonomy): domain Bacteria; phylum Bacteroidota; class Bacteroidia; order Bacteroidales; family Bacteroidaceae; genus Prevotella; species Prevotella copri_E. Next base: position 1,089,432 of record NZ_JAPDUQ010000001.1, on the reverse strand, counting down.
CTCTGTAATGAACATGACTTTCGAAGGAGTCGGTGATGATGCTACTGTATATGGATTTGGTTTCTTGCTTCGTAATACCAAGAGTGTAGAGTTCCGTAACTTTGCTATCATGCGTTGCCTGGATGATGCCATGTCTCTTGATACCAATAACTCCCATGTCTGGATTCACAACATGGATCTTTTCTATGGTAAAAAGGGTAGTGCTGCCGACCAGGCTAAGGGTGACGGTACTGTAGACATCAAGGGCGATTCTAAGTATGTTACTGTAGCATACAACCGCTTCTGGGATAATGGTAAGGCTTCTATGTGCGGTATGAAGAGTGAAACTGGTCCTAACTATATTACTTATCATCACAACTGGTTCGACCATTCAGACTCTCGTATGGCTCGTATTCGTACTATGAGTGTTCACATGTACAACAACTACTATCAGCACAATGATGTTTATGGTATTGGTGCAACCAGTGGTTCAAGTATATTCATGGAGTCTAACTACTTTGATGCTGTTAAGCGTCCTATCATGAGCTCTCTGCAGGGTACTGATGCCAAGGGTGATGGTACTTTCTCTAGTGAGAAAGGTGGTTTGATTAAGGCATACGGCAATGTATTTACCAACAAGCCTGATAACTTCAGCTATATCCCATACGCAGAAAACAATACAAGCTTTGATGCCTACGAGGTTTCTGATCCAAGTGAGCAGGTTCCTGCAAGCGTAAAGACTTTGGTTGGTGGTACTTCTTACAACAACTTCGATACGGACCCAAGCCTCATGTATGCATACGCTGCAGATAAGGCAGAAGATGTTCCTTCTATCGTAGAAGGCTTCTATGGTGCAGGTCGTTTGAATCATGGTGACATTGATTTCGTTATTCCTGATGAAACAGTCGTAACAAACGGTCACCAGCAGCCATTGCCTGCTTTGGCAAGTATTCTTGACGCTTATACTTCTGGTGTTGTTAAGGTGTTCGGTGAAAGCAATGCTTCTGGCGAAGGTGCTTCTGGCGAAGGTGGCGAGACTGGTGGTTCTACTGGTAGTACAGAAGGTGGCAGTACTAAACTTGTACCTGTTAAAGACTAAAGGTATAGAACTGATTTAAAGATTCCTGTCTCTTTAATGACAAAACGGACAAAAGCTAGATAAAGATTTGCTTTTGTCCGTTTTTTCTTTATTTTTGTCTTAAATCTATCTGCTGTTTTTTTCTCTTTTCTCTACTTTTGCAACCGAAAACAATTTTAAACGTAATCGCATTTAAACGTAAAACGTAACCTAAAAGTAAAACAATGAAAGCAATCCAGAATTTAGCAAAGAGAAGTTTGCTTCTCGTGGCATTGTTCGTCATCGGATGTCTGCAACTCATGGCGCAGACAAGAACCATCAAAGGTGAGGTGACTGATGCGCAGAATGGTGAGGCTCTGATTGGCGCCACTGTCATGGTGGAAGGCGAAAAGGGCGGTACAGTTACTGATTTTGACGGTAACTTCAGTCTTCAGGTATCTTCTTCAGCCAAGAAGATCAAGGTATCTTATATCGGTTATATTGATAAGATACTTTCTATCTCTGACAATATGAAGGTGAAACTCGAATCTGACAGCAAGGCGCTGGCTGATGTCGTGGTCATCGGATATGGTACGGCAAGAAAGAGTGACCTGACTGGTTCCGTAGCTACCGTGAAATCGAAGGACTTTAATAAAGGTCTCGTTTCTTCTCCAGAACAGTTGATCAACGGTAAGGTTTCGGGTGTACAGATTATGTCCAACAGTGGTTCTGCCTCTGCCGGTAGTACCATCCGTGTGCGTGGTGGTGCATCTCTTAATGCCAGCAACGACCCTCTTATCGTGCTCGATGGTGTGCCATTGGAGCAGGGTGGTATCTCTGGTAACAGCAGCAACTTCCTCAGCATGATCAATCCTTCTGATATCGAGAGCATGACTGTATTGAAGGATGCTTCTTCTACAGCCATCTATGGTTCCCGTGCATCTAACGGTGTCATCATCATTACCACCAAGAAGGGACAGCAGGGGGCTGTAAAGGTGAACTTCAATACCACCAACAGTTTGCAGACCCGTGCGCAGATGGTAGATATGCTGAGCCGTGATGAATTCGTGAATGTCATCAACCAGTTTGGTACAGATAACCAAAAGTCATTGCTCGGTACTGCCAATACCGATTGGAACGATGAGGTTTACCGTACTGCCTTCGGTACAGATAATAACCTCAGCGTGAGCGGCAGCATCGACAAGTGGTTGCCATTCCGCGTGTCTGTAGGCTATTACAACCAGAGCGGTCTGGTTCGCAAGGACAATGTAGAGCGCTGGACAGGTAACGTGGTATTGACTCCTAGTTTCTTCCAGGATCACCTGAAGTTGACCATCAATGCCAAGGGAACCCTCAATAACAACTCATTCAATAATGGTGGTGCCGTTTGGGCAGCAGCCACATTCAACCCAACCATCCCGGTTTATTCCGGTAACGACAAGTATGGTGGCTATAATGAGGCACTCGATGCTGATGGTGTTCCAGTGAATGCCGGTGTAAGAAACCCTCGCGGTCTGGTGGATCTGTATGATTCAAAGAGTAAGGTAAGCCGCTTCATCGGTTCTATGGATGTAGATTACAAGGTTCATTTCCTGCCAGACCTCAAGCTCCATGCTACCGTGGGTGCTGACTATGCCAAGGGCGACGGAACCGTTTATGTTCCTGCCTACGCAGCACAGAGCTACAACAAGGATGAATCTTTGGGCGGTAGCGATTACAAGTATGGTCCTCAGAAGAACGAGAACCGCTTGCTTACCCTCTATGCCAACTATGCAAAGTATTTCGAAGATATCAAGAGTAATGTAGATCTGACAGCCGGTTACGATTACCAGTACTGGAAGAGTACTACACCTCTTTATTATACCAAAAGTGCGGCAGGCACGAACCTGTCAACCGTAAAGGCATCAGATTACCGTCATGTAATGTTGTCATATTACGGACGTATCAACTATTCATTCGATGGAAAGTATCTCCTGACGGCTACCGTTCGTCGAGACGCATCTTCCCGTTTCTCTAAGGATACCCGTTGGGGTACTTTCCCATCTGTTGCTTTGGGCTGGACTTTGACAGAAGAGCCTTGGTTGAAGAACCAGAAGGTACTTTCTAACTTGAAACTCCGTGCCAGCTATGGTGTTACCGGTCAGCAGGAAGGTATCGGCAACTACAACTATCTGCCGGTTTATACCTACAGTGTGACAGGTGCCGAAGCATTCATCAACGGACAGTATATCAATACTTACCGTCCTGAGGCATACGTATCAGACTTGAAGTGGGAGACTACAACCTCCTGGAACTTCGGTCTTGATTTCGGATTCCTGAATGGCCGTATCGGTGGTGCCATCGATTTCTATACCCGTAAGACCAAGGACCTGTTGGCATCAGTACCAACAGCAGCAGGTACCAACTTCTCAAAGACTATTCTTACCAACGTAGGTAATGTAGATAGTAAGGGTATCGAGATTTCTCTGAATGCAACCCCTATCCAGACCAAGGACTGGGAGTGGAATCTGAGCTACAACTTTACCTGGCAGAACATGAAAGTGAAGAACCTTTCATTGACAAAGGGTGGAAGCCAGACCAACGTGAAGGTAGGTCCATCTATCGATGCTTACCAGTTCCAGGTACTCTCAGAGGGATATGAGCCATACATGTTCTATGTATACCATCAGCTCTACGACTCTAAGACAGGCAAGCCAATCGAGGGTGCTTATGCCGATCTCAACAACGATGGCGAAATCAATGATGCCGATCTCTACCGCTATCATTCTCCAGCCCCTAAGTATATCATGGGCTTGAGCACATCCTTGAGATACAAGCAGCTGACACTCGGTATGAGTTTCCGTGCCAACATCGACAACTATGTATACAACGGCATGGGTATGAGTACAGGTGCTTTCGAGACTGTAAGCTACAACAACTCACAGCTCAACAACCTCAACACCAGCTTCCTGAAGACAGGTTTCAAGACCCGCCAGTATCTCTCAGATTACTATGTAGAGAATGCTTCCTTCCTGAAACTCGACAACCTGAGTTTGAGTTACAATGTAGGCAAAATCAACAAGTGGGCTTCGCTTACCGTATCGGCAATGGTACAGAATGTATTCACCATCACCGGTTACTCTGGTACAGATCCTGAGGTGCCAAACGGAATGGACAACTCGTTCTATCCACGTCCTCGCACCTATTCAGTAAGCCTCGGACTTCAGTTTTAGTTAATAGTTGACAGTTAATAGTTAATAGATTGAGGCTTTCCTGATCATAAAGCTCAAAGTTCAACGTTCAAAGTAGAAATAACAATGAAACTTAAGAATATATTATATAGTATGATGATGGGAACAGCGGTGCTGACAGGCACAACCAGCTGTGTTTCCGATCTCGACCAATATCCTCATACAGAGACAACCTCTAAGGATGTTTATACCTCACTTGCCAATTACGAGGCAGTGCTGGGCAAAATTTACGCTGCCATGGTGACCAGTGGTCAGGGCAAGGGCGGCGATAATAAGGATATGGAATCCGTATTGAACAATGGTAGTGGTTTCGATTACATGCGTATGTTTATCAATATGCAGGAGTGTGGTACCGATGAATTTGCCTCTACCTGGCTGACAGGTGAGCAGACTACGGGTCTTACTTATCTTTCCTGGGATGCCAACGATGCCTGGGTATCAGATATGTATTATCGTATCTATTACAACATCGCCCTCTGCAACGAGTTCCTGCGCAATGCCAACAGTGCCAGTTTCTCAGGTGCTGATGCTGAGAAGATGAAGGAGTATAAGGCAGAAGTCCGTTTTATGCGTGCTCTGTTCTATTACCATGCCCTCGATTTCTATCGCAACATTCCGATGGTGACAGAGAATGACCCTGTGGGTAGCTTTATCCCTCCTCGTTATACTCCACAGCAGACATTCGATTATATTGAGAGCGAGTTGAAGGATTGTGTAGGCGATATGCTTCCGGCATCCACCTGTCCTTACGGTCAGGCTTCTCAGGGCGCTGCCTATACCTTGCTTGCCAAGCTTTATCTGAACAGCGAGGTTTATACCGGCGTTGCCAAGTATGCCGAGTGCAAGGAGGCTTGCGAGAAGGTGATGGGTATGGGATATTCTCTGGAGTCTGATTACAGCAAGCTCTTCAATGCAGATAACGACAAGCGTACCAACGAGATTATCTTTGCCTTGCCGATAAGTGCAGAGCATACTGTAAGCTGGGGTTCATCTACTTATCTGGTTTGTGGACAGGTAAGTATGTCGAATGCCAACCAGAATGTAGCCGATTATGGTGTTACTGCCGGCTGGAGTGAGTTCCGTCTCCGTCCTGAGTTCGTGGATAAGTTTTCTCAGACCGATATTGATGGCAATGGCGACAAGCGTTGCAAGTTCTTCACCAATGGTCAGAGCAAGGATGTAACCAGCATGGCAGATGAAGCCACCGGCTATCTCTCAGAGAAGTGGAGCAACCTGAAGGATGATAAAACCACTGCATCTAATACTGCTGATGCAGGTGTAGAAACCGATTTCCCTCTCTTCCGTTTGGCAGATGTCTATCTGATGTATGCCGAGTGCGTGGTTCGTACTGGTGGTGACTGGGATAACTGGGCTGGTGGTAGTGATGCTACAGATCCAACCGTGATTGCTTCCCGCAAGCAGGGTGCTATCTATTGGATTAACCAGCTTCGTGAACGCTCTAATGCTTCTGATGTATGGGCAAGCAACTTTGCCAACGATGATGCCTTCCTCCAGTTCATTCTCGATGAGCGTGCCCGTGAACTCTATCATGAAGGTTATCGCCGTACCGACCTGATTCGCTATGGTCAGTTTACTACTAATAAGTACATCTGGCAGTGGAAGGGTGGCACCCACGATGGACAGGCTGTTGACAGCAAGTACAACATCTATCCAATCCCTAACACCGAGCTTACCGCAAATCCAAATCTTCATAACGACAACTATTAATAGGATAAAAGAATGAAAAAGATATTTAGAAACCTGATGATGCTTCTCTGCGCACTCACCGCCCTGGTGAGTTGCGACGAGAGTGGCGACAAGATAGATCTGGATGGCTTCAAGGCATCCGATCTGATGGCATCGGCATCCGATGTGAAGCTGTCTGTAGATAACAGTAAGGACGTTGTCCTCTCGTTGGCTTGGCAGAATCCTACCTTGCTTTCGAGCGACGAGACCAAGCCTGCGGGCAGTGGAGTGCTTAAAACTTATCTGCAGGTATCAGCCTCAGAGAACTTTACTTCAGAAAAGGAATACACCGTAACCGACCTTTCCAAGGCTTTCACCGGTGCAGACCTCAATGCTGCAGCCAAGGATCTCGGCTTGTCTCCTGATGTGAGTTCACCTCTCTATTTCCGTATCAAGAGTCAGATGGGTAACAATCTTGATGCCGCTTACAGCAATGTCTGCCAGGTAAAGGTTACTCCATACCTCATTGATATGAGCTACATCAATATCTTGGATAAGGATACTAAGGAACAAACCCTTACCTATCTCTATTCTCCTAATTCTGATGGAGTTTATTCCGGCTATATGAATGCTTCTTCTTGGCTCAACTTCTGGGGTAAGGAAAACGATGGTACCATTTGGGGTAATGTAGGACAGGATGGTCATGTGTACGAAATGGATAATACCGAGTCTGCATGGAGTTTCTGGTTCCCAGGTCAGGCTGGTATCTATTATGCAGTTATTGATACAAAGGCTAAGGAATTTAAGCCAACTCTCCTCAAATCTTTCCAACTGAATGGTGAAGATATGACCTACGATGCTCCTAACTATGCTTGGACCAAGGTCATTACAACTACAGCCGATAATACTCCAGTCAGCATCGTAGCTACAGGCGCTGAGTACAGCAAGGCTACTGGTACAGAAGATGCTGCAGCTGTGGTGAAGACCATGAACTATACCTTGGCTGATGGCAAGATGACAGACTCTGAAAGTGCTGGTAGCGTGATTATTCCTTCAGCTGGTACTTATACCATAACTGTGAAGGTTGGTGAGCACAGTCAATTGGAATATACCATCGTTGAGGGCGACCAGACAACTCCAGAGCCAGAGGCTAGCAATACTCTCTGCATGTTCTCTGAGAATGGTAACACCCTTCTTGCCGTGATGAACAAGGTGAGCGATGGTGTTTATACCTGCAAGTACAAGCCAACTTCCTGGGAGAACTTCTACTTCATCTACGTAGGCGAGAACAAGGACGACAAGAAGACCTGGTATGGTGCCGATGGCGAGCAGTTTAAATTGACTTCTGGTGATGGCGCTTGGAAAATCTGGTTTGGCGATGAGAATGGCGAAACAGAGTTTACCGTTACCGCCGACCTCAACACCATGACATGGAAATATGAATAATTAATAAGAAAAATAGCAATGAAGAATATTTTAGGAAAAGCCATGTTGCTGGCTACAGCGCTCTTGTTCTCTATTACGGGAACAAGTTGCAGCAGCGACGATTCTCCTGTTCATGAGCAGGAGAAAACATACGATATGAGCGGTTTTGCCAAGGGCGCCGATGTTTCCTGGCTCACAGAGATGGAGAAGGATGGTGTGAAATTCTATAATCAGAATGGCAAGGCTACAGAATGCATGAAGCTCCTCCGCGAAGAGGGAACCAATTCTATCCGTCTGCGTGTCTGGGTAAATCCGGAAGGTGGCTGGTGTGGCAAGGATGATGTCATCGCCAAGGCTTGGCGTGCTCAGCAGCTCGGCTTCCGTCTGATGATTGACTTCCACTATTCTGATACCTGGGCTGACCCGGGCAACCAGAAAGTTCCTGCTGCATGGCAGGGCTATACTGCCGAACAAATGAAACAAGCTGTGGCTGATCATACCAAGGATGTATTGACAGCCCTGAAGGATAAAGGTGTAACCAACGTAGAGTGGGTGCAGGTGGGTAATGAAACCCGCGACGGAATGCTCTTCAACAGCGATGAGGCTGTAACTGGTCAGGTATCTAAGAATGCAGCCAACTTTGCTGCTTATATCAACGCCGGTTATGATGCTGTAAAGGCGGTTTATCCACAAGCTAAAGTCATCGTGCATGTGGATGAGGGTAATAACCTCGGCCGTTATACCTGGCTCTTTGGTGAATTGAAGAAGAAGGGTGGAAAATGGGATGTCATCGGCATGTCACTTTATCCAGAAGATAACAATTGGCAGGATTTAACCACCAATTGTCTGAATAATATTAAGACTTTATCAGAACAGTACAACTGCAATGTCATCATCTCTGAAATCGGTATGTGGTGGGGCTCTGACCAGGCTGCGCCAATGATGAAGAAAATGGTGGATGGCTGCAAGGCAATTTCTACCTGCGAGGGTATCTTCTATTGGGAACCAGAAGTTTACAACAACTGGAAGCCAGCCAACTATACCACTCTGGGTTGGTCCGCATATACCAAGGGAGCGTTCGACAACAGTGGCAAACCAACTGCCGTATTCGATGCATATAAATAAGAATATTAAATAGCAATATGATCAAGAGAAGCATTACTTTCATGACTCTTGCCCTGGCACTCACTACGCTGTGCCAGGCGCAGAGCAGAAAGGTTATCAACCTGCCTTCATGGAACTTCTCCCGTGATGGCAAGGCGTGGCAGCAGGTAGCTGTTCCGCACGATTGGGCTATCTCGGGTCCTTTCGATAAGAAATGGGACCTGCAGATGGTGGCCATCGAGCAGAATGGCGAAACCGAAAAGACCGAGAAGTCGGGACGTTCTGGTGCACTGCCTTGGATTGGTGAGGGTATGTATAAGATGAACTGGACGGCTCCTAAGGGCTATAAACGTGCCGTACTCGTCTTCGACGGTGCCATGAGCCAGCCTGTTGTCAGCGTCAATGGCAAGGAGGCAGGCAAGTGGGCTTACGGCTACAATGCCTTCCGCATCGACATCACACCTTTCATCCAGTTTGGTAAGAGTAATCTCATCGAGGTACATCTTAATAATGTAGAGGAGAGCAGCCGTTGGTATCCGGGAGGCGGTCTTTACCGTCCGGTTTCCGTAGAACTTTATGGTAACGAGAACTTCTCTACCTGGGATACCTTCGTCCGTACCCTGAAGGCTGATAAGCAGGAGGCTGAAGTAGAAGTAAACGCGCTGTTGGAAGGAAAAACTGGTAAGTCGGGTAAGACCGTCATAGCCCTGCTGGATGAGGCTGGCAAGAAGGTTGCCGAGCAGACCGTCACAGGTGCCAATCCTGAAATCAAGACTACTCTGAAGGTAGCGAATCCTCAGCTCTGGTCTCCGGAATCTCCTTATCTCTATCAGGTAAAGCTTACCCGATATGAAGGAAAGAAGGTGGCTGATGTGCAGACCCTGAAGACCGGTATCCGCACCATTGCCGTATCCAAGGATTATGGTTTTCAGCTCAATGGCATCACCCGCAAAATCAAGGGTGTCTGCCTGCATCACGACCTCGGTCCGTTGGGAGCAGCTGAGAACAAGGCAGCCCTTATCCGTCAGATCAAGATGATGAAGCAGATGGGTTGCGATGCCATCCGTACTGCCCACAACATGCCTTCTACCATGCAGATGGAAATCTGCGATTCCCTCGGTATGATGGTCATGGCAGAGAGTTTCGATATGTGGATTTATCCTAAGTGCAAGAACGGCTACGCCAAGTTCTTCAAGGAGTGGAGCGATAAGGATATCACCAATTTGGTGAAACACCACCGCAACCATCCTAGCATCATCATGTGGAGCATCGGTAACGAGATTCCTGAGCAGTGGAGCAAGGAAGGTATGGAGATAGCCAAGCATCTGCAGGACCTCTGTCATCAGTATGACCCTTCCCGTCCTGTTACCCAGGGCATGGATAGGGCAGAAGATGCCTTGAAGAGCGGCTTTGCCCAGACCATGGATGTACCGGGCTTCAATTATCGCGTACATAAGTATTATAAGAATATTGAGCAGTTGCCTCAGGGTTTCCTTCTCGGTTCAGAAACCGCCTCTACGGTCAGCTCCCGTGGCGTGTATAAGTTCCCTGTCGAGGTGCGTGCCAACGATAACAACCCATACACTGATGGTCAGTGCTCAAGCTATGATACCGAATACTGTTCCTGGAGCAATCTTCCGGATGATGACTGGAAGATGCAGGATGACTACAGTTGGGTAATCGGTGAGTTTGTATGGACCGGTTACGACTATCTGGGCGAGCCGACTCCTTACGATACCTACTGGCCAAGCCGCAGCAGCTACTTTGGCATCTGCGACCTTGCCGGACTTCCAAAGGATAGATATTATATGTATCGTGCCCGCTGGAACAAGCAGCAGCATACTACCCATCTTCTTCCTCACTGGAACTGGAAGGGCAGAGAAGGACAGGTTACCCCTGTATATTGCTATACCGATGGTGTGGAAGGCGAACTTTTCGTAAACGGCAAGAGCCAGGGCAGAGTGCGCAAGGACAAGTCAAGCCGTCTGGACCGCTACCGTTTGCGCTGGAACAATGTGAAGTATGAACCGGGTGAGATTCGCGTGGTTACTTACAACCAGTATGGCGATAAGGTTGGCGAGGACGTGAAGCGTACTGCCGGCGAGCCTGCACAGATGAAGTTCAGTGTAGAAACTCCTGATCATGAGCCTATTGCCTGCATGGTAGAAGGTTGTACCGATGAGCACAATGTGCTTCTGAATGCCGATGGCAACGACCTTGCCTTCATCACCGTGAGTCTGCAGGATAAGGACGGCAATGAATGTCCGCTTGCCGATGACGAACTGACCTTCGAGGTGAGTGGTGCCGGCACTTTCAAGGCTGCCTGCAACGGCGATGCCACATCGCTCGAACCGTTCACCCAGCCTCAGATGAAACTCTTCTCCGGCAAACTCGTTGTCATCGTACAGAGCAGCAAGCAGAAGGGCGACATCATCCTGACGGTAAAAGACAGCAAGCGAAATATCGAAAAGTCGATTACGCTCCAGGCAATATAAGATGATAGACTAATTTAGGCACGGATTACACGGATTACACGGATTCTTTATGAGATGATAATCGCTTTATATAATGGCGCCATAAATCCGTGTAATCCGCGTAATCCGTGCCTTATTTATACTCTTGGCATGATACTTATGACACACCCTCTTCTTTTTTTATGAATTTCCTCCGATATTTTTTGGCGTTATCATGAATATTGTGTAAATTTGCACGCATGAAAAAGTCAACAAAACCTATAAACCGCATCAGCATGGCAATTGCTATGCTCTTTGTTTCGCTCGCCATCCATGCGCAGCGTTTCGTTAACACCTCCCTTGAAGGTGCTCAGTCCGTTTGTGCCATTACCCAGGACAGTGATGGTATGATATGGCTCGGAACCGACAATGGTCTTTACAGCTATGATGGTTATCATGGCTATCGCCATTTTCAGGAACATACATTCAGCAATACGCGTGTCAATGCGCTCGGTTTCGAGGGCAGAATGCTCTATCTGGCTACTGGCAACGGCATCCTGAAATTCGATACGCAATCTTATCAATATGCCGAAACACCAGCTATGAAGGCTTTTGCCGATGAGGCGAAGCGCAAGCAGCTGAAGGAACTCCGTGTGCTCGATATCAAGGGTGGTAAGACTGACTTCGGTGGCGATGTCTATGCCTTGCTCTCTACTCCGCGAGGCTTGCTCGTAGGTTCGCTCGCAGGTCTGCATCTCGGCAGCAGACTGATTCCGCTCCGTGCCGGAGAACAGCCGCTGGTCAATGCACTCGCCTATGATGCTAAGCGCCGATGCTACTGGATTGGTACCGAGGGGGCTCTCTATTGTGCCGATCTGCAACTCAGGAACTTCTCACAGATTCCAGCTCTGAACGGCAATTCCATCAAATGTCTTTCTACAGATGCTGCCGGCAATCTCTATATCGGAACAGATAACGGACTCTATCAGATGGCACTCTCCAATGCCATCATCCATTATATCCACGATTCCCGCGATGATGCTTCTATTCCTAACAACATCGTCTGGGCTTGCTTTGTAGATAAATGGCAGAATGTATGGGTGGGTACTGACAATGGACTCTCCCGTCTCACTACCCATACCTATTACCGCTATGTATCGCTCGATAAGATTACGATATCGGGTGAAGGTAACTGTCTGCATGCCATGCTCCAGACCCGTAACGGCGAATGGTGGATGGGCGGTACCAACGGTCTGATTCATTTCACCCGGAATGCTGAAGGTTATCAGAATGTGGCATGGTACAAGCAGAACAGCTCTGCCTTCCCGCTGAGTCATAACCGTGTACGCAAGATTTATGAAGACCATGACGGCGATGTATGGATCTGTACCGACCATGGCATCAACTTCTATGATCGCAGTTCCCGTCAGATGCGCAACTTCATCGTCTACGATAAGAGTGGCAAGTATTCTACAGCCTGGGCTTACGATATTCTCCAGGACAAGAAGGGCAGGATATGGATGGGTTCTTATCAGGGCGGTGTCTTCGTGATGGATAAGGCGGCTCTTCTGAGCGGCAAGACCATAGCCGACTGGCATTACTCGGACAAGGGAAAGAATGCGCTCTCTGGTCTGCATGTGGGTCAGATGGTGATGGATGGAAAGGGTAGGATTTGGGTTTCTACCTATACCCGTCTCAACTGCATCAATCCGAACAATATGAAGGTGGTGCAGGTAGCTAACTCAGATGTTGTCAACTATCTGATGGCAGACAGCAAGGGCAATATCTGGATGGGTGATAACAGTTCGGTAACCTGTTATTATGCAGCCGGTTCTGTGCTGGGTAACAGCTTTTCTTCCAAGACATGGCAGATTGGTGGCAAGGTAAGTACCATGTGCGATGTGGAAGGCAAGATATGGGTGGTATCGGGCAATGAATGCTGCGTAATCAATCCTGAGGGCGAGAGCCAGCGCTTCATGATTCCTTCTGTTGTGCCGCTCAACATCTGTTACAGCAGACAGACTCATGAGGTAATGATGGGCGGCAATGACGGCTATGTGGCAATCAGTTCCGATGTAGCACAGAAGCCTAAGCAGTTTACCCGCCTGATGCTGGCTGGAATCATCGTGAACGGAGAGGCTCGTGAGGAGCGTGGAGAAATCCTGAAACTGAAGAGTGATGAGAACAACTTCACCCTGCAGCTCACCGACCTTCCTTTTGCCGATCATCCTTCAGCCGTTTATGCTTACAGGCTCGAAGGCAGCGACCACGACTGGCATTATCTGAACTCCGGCAATATCGATATCACCTACAATGGTTTGTCTTATGGCGATTATCATCTTACGGTTCATGCCGTGGATGGTGAAGGCAAGATAGCTGCCGAGGTTTATTCGCTCGACATCTCCGTTCTGCCGCCTTGGTATCTCTCCTGGTGGTGCAAGCTCTTCTATATCACGGCACTCATCGTGTTTGTGGCATGGCTGGTAAGCTGGTATTTCCTGCGCAAGGAACTGGCTGATGCCCAGAAGCAGAAGGCTGAGGTGTTGGAGCAGGTACAGATGCGTATGGACTTCTTCAACCGTCTGACGGAAGATTTGAAGGCTGCCGTAGCTCATCATTCATTTGATGAGGTGACAGCTCTGATGGTTCGCTACCTGAACGTGAAGATACCTGATGTGTCATCTTCTGTTGCCACTGGGTTATCCGCTTCGCCTGTATCTGAGCCTGAGTCATCATCCTCAGAACCAGTTCCTGCACGCTCTGAATCTTCTGAAGAGGAAAAGAAGACGGTAGATGTCAGCGAGTTGGATGGGGCAGACAAGCGTCTGCTCGAAGAGATCAATGAGGCGATAGAGAAGCATATGATTGATTCTGACTTCAATGTTTCGATGTTGCAGGATGTGATAGGCATAGGTGGCAAACAGCTGTATCGCAAGATGAAGGCGATAACGGGCCGTACGCCTGTAGAGTATATCCGTGAGATGCGTATGAAGCGTGCAGCCGAGCTCCTGAGCCAGGGTAAGTTCAGTGTTTCCGAGGTGATGTATACCGTTGGTTTTTCCAACAGCAGTTATTTCTCCAAATGCTTCTCCAAGGAGTATGGCATGACTCCTACGGAATATATGAAGGTGAAGAGGTAAATAAATGATGTGCTTCCGTTTGCCTATAGATATGGCTGCGTGGGGTTAAGAATATGACAGCATTGGGTTACGGATATGACTCCGTCGGCTAATCTTCGCAGCCGGTAACGAGTATGCTGGCAATCCTGCTTTCCCAGGTGCTTACTCTAAGTGCGTCTGCGTATCTTCATTAGCTGCCGACTTTACTCCAGCCTGCTACACCGATTTCGGTTCGCTCGTAACCCTGAGTGCTCCTGGTGGCGACTTGGAATATTACAGCAAGATTGGCGAGCAGGAAGATGAATACTGGGCAGAGACGACAACCGAGCAGAAAGGTGCTGTGCTCTCTACGATGATCCAGAACGGTCACCCTGCTTGGGGCTACATGGAGGGAACCTCTATGGCTTGTCCTCACGTTTCTGGTGTGGCTGCCTTGGGTCTCGCTTATGCTGCCAAGACGAACCGTCATTATCGTGCTGCCGACTTCGTAGCCCTGATGAAGAAATCTGTGAAGGAACTGGATAGCCATTACGGAAATGGTGCAACCAAGACCTACTATATGAACCATACTACCGTGGGTGCTTCGCCAGAGATTGTACAGCTCTCTAAGTACATCGGCAAGATGGGTGCTGGTCTGATTGATGCAGCTCAGCTCTTGAATAACATCAAGAACAAGGAACTCAGTTCTGATATGAAGTTGCCTAACGTGTATGTGGGCATCGAGAAGACTGTTTCTCTCAACCTCGCTGCATATTTCGCAGGTCGGACAGAGGGCTTCTCTTGCTCTGTAGCGAATGGCAGCGTAGCTTCTGCTTCGGTAGAAGGCAAGACGCTCACCGTGAAGGGACTCGCTGCCGGAAGCACATCGCTCACTGTAACAGCTGCCGATGGTACCAGCCAGACCGTAGTTGTGACCGTTAGAAAGAGTGCCGGTAACAATGGTTGGATGTAATTGGATGTAATATGAAGATATTTGCTTTCCTATCGCTTTTCTTCCTGGCTTTGCCTGTTACGGTGAATGCGCAGAAGGAACTGCTGAAGTTTGAGCATCCGCTTATCGATGCAGGTACGATGACCGAGGACGATGCGCCTCGCACCTTCACCTTCGTAGGTAAGAATGTGAGCAAGAAGATACTGCACATCACACAGGTGAGAACCACCTGTGGATGTACCAGTTCTTATGTCAGGGGCGATGTGATGAAGCCTGGCGATACCTGTCAGGTGCAGCTCACCTTCACGCCTAACCGCTATCCGGGCACCATCAATACAGGTGCTTATCTCTATCTGAAAGAGGTAGAGGGACAGCCTGCCGTTAAGCTTGCCTTAACGGGAAAGGTGCTGCCGGGTGCTGACCAGTGGGCGCGCTATCCGCACAAGATGGGCGCACTCAGACTGAAACAGGCGAAGGCAAGTATCACAGAGGTAAAGCCGGGCACAGAGCCTGAGGCACGCATCCTCTGCGGAAACAGCGGTGACAAGCCGCTCCGTATATCCAGCCTCCTTCTTCCTCCTTATGCCCGTCTTACGACAGAGCCTGAGGTGATAGAACCGGGTGATGAGGCTGACCTCGTCATCACCATCATAGCCGATAAGATTCCGGCTACGATGCCCGAATCCTTCACCTTCCCTGTTATTCTGGAGGGCTTGGATGCCCGTCCGTCTGACAGAACGATACAGGTCGTTGTAAAGTTAGAAAGGTAAAAGGGTAAAAAAGTAAAAAAGAAAAAAATACCAAGACAATGAAATATTTGAAAAAACTCTTCACCCTCCTGGTGATTGCTTTGTTTGCCTGCGGCTTTGCAGCCTGCAGCAGCGATGATGAGGAACCGGAGGAGCCTTCTCTGGAAGTTACACCTGCCAATCTTCATGGCACATGGGAGTTGGCTGAGTGGAACGGTGAACCTCTTGCTGAGGGCACTACTGCTACATCGTTTTCAACCGCAAGGACCAGACTTTCGAGATGTATCAGAAGTTTGACAGTATGTATGGTCGCCATATCACCGGTTCGTTCGCTATCAAGAACGATCCATACCAGGGCTACATCATCAGCGGAAGCTATGATAACGGTAAGGGCGACTGGAACCAGAGTTATCTCGTAACCCGCCTCCTGGCATCGGGTTCCATGATATGGACTGCCAAGGACGATGTTACCGACATCAGCCGCTACAAGCGTTGCGATGAGGTACCTGCCGAGATACTCAAGGATTGTAAAGATCTCACTGAAGAATAAAAAAAAGAGCGAATTATCTGCAAATTCTGCGGATTATTCGCTCTTTTTTTGTATCTTTGCCCTCAAACTTATCATCGGGTTCAAAGTTTAAGGATATGATATTAACGATTACAGGTTCAGACAGCACCGGAGGCTCTGGTGTGCAAGCGGACATCAGGACGATTGCCGAGTTGGGCGGTTATGCTGTTTCGGCAATAACCAGCATCACTGTGCAGAATACGCTCGGTATTCAGGAGTTCTTCGATATTCCTGCCGAGATTGTTTCGGGGCAGATAGAGGCTATCATGAACGATATGCAGCCTGATATTGTGAAGATTGGTATGATACGCAGGGTGGAGACGCTGAATGTGGTCATCGATGCCCTGACCAAGTACCGTCCTGCCCATATCATCTATGCCCCTGCCATCTGGTCGAGCCAGGGCGATGCGCTGATGACGGAAGATGTGGTGAGCCAGATCAAATACCGTCTGCTGCCGCTCTGTTCTGTCGTCGTGTCACGCAAGAAGGAGAGCGACATCATTCTGCAGAATTCCAAGCTGCTGAGCCTTGCCGAGAAGCAGGGACTCCGGATCTATCGCCTCGACAATGCCAATTCGCATGGTCTCATCAACCGTTTCTCTTCAGCTCTTGCCGTCTATCTGAATCTGGGCAAGAAGATGGAGGAGGCGTTGGCGAAGGCGCAGGATTTCATCAATGTAGAACTCGTGCGCCAGAGCAATCTGCAGGGCAGGAGTTCCGAACTCTACAATCAGTTTATCTCGCAGGTCAATAACTTCTGCCGCACTTACAGCGATGTTCATTTCTATGCAGACCAGCTGAATGTGAGTGGCCGTTATCTGGCTCAGGTTACCCGCCGCATCTCCGGCAAGACCCCGAAGGCAATCATCGATGAATACATCGTGAAGGAGATAGAGCGCGAGCTCTCTACCACTACGCATACGGTTCAGGAGATAGCCAATACCTTCGGTTTCTCATCCCAGGCTCATCTCACCAAGTTCTTCAAGAAGATGAGAGGGGTTACGCCTTCTGCTTTCCGGCAGAAAGGATAAGTTAGTTTATAGTTGAAAGTTTATAGTTTATAGCAATCTTGCTAACGGCTACGCCCTATCAACTATTAACTTTTTCATTGGGGGGTTAACAGGGTTAACAGTTAACAGCTGTTTTTTGCATGGTCCCCCTCCTTTTTACCTATATAATAATAAATATATATATACTTATTTTTATATGTGAGTAGGGGGAAGTATGCATTTTTGGGGTGTTAACTGTTAACCCTGTTAACCCCTGGCTGTTTTCCTTACCCATTTTGTGTTCCTTCTTAAGATAGCTAAGTGCCTTATATGAAGACAGATAAGTGCCATCAATGATGACCGGTAGGAGGCTTAAATGATGCCTCATGAGGGCGATAATCAGCCATCATGCAGGCTGTTTTTATTTCCTCCCGATACATTTTTCATTCCCTCCCGATGCAAAAAATAGTGAGTTTCGAGCCGAAAAGCTATGCCTTTCGCATCAAAAAACTATGAGTTGGCTTTTTTAACACATAGATAAGTCTCTCTTGCAGAATCGCCTGCGAAGCCTTTCTACAGTTTCGCTGGCGATTTCTCAGTATATAATCTTACTCAATCATATTCTTGAGTATCCATTTCCTGAAGAAGGGGTCTTCTATTTCATATCTGTCACTTCGGATGATGTAGCCTTTCTTGCTTAAACGCAATAGGGCACTGGTCATCGTGCTGGTAGGTTGGTTCCTGTCTTGTGCAGGATTGTTGCCCTCGCAGATACTGACCATTACATACTTGTCTGTCTTGTTGAAATTCAACCATAAACGTTCGTAGTCTAAATCATGAGTCGTTATGATGTCTTCTATGGAGAGTTGGAGTACATTCTCGTTTTTACCAGCTACCAGGTTGTTCCAAACTGCGAATGAAAGCTGCTGCGTGTAGTATGGATGGCAACTTGTAAAGGCCAGTATCTCGTCTGCAATTTGGGTAGGCTGTTCTGATACATCTTCCAATCTGTCTGCAATATATGACTTGAAATCTTCGTATGGAATCTTGTTGAGTCTCATCAGCATTCCAAAATGATAGAACGGAGACTTCACACGTTCAAAGATATCTGTCATCATCGATTCCTGACTACCCAGAAAGATGTAATTGATGCCAGTCTGTTCCTGCATGATGGAACGGAGCTGCTTATCCATGTTTTTGTCGATTTCCAGAATGCTTTGGAACTCGTCCAGGACAACAATCAGTTTGTTTTGAGGTGTAGAAACCTTCTGAATTGTATTTAAAACATCTTCTATTGCGGTTGATCCATTGTCGGTTGATGGTTGGAATGAAACCGATACCTCGTCTGTCATCGGGTTCATGTTGATAGATGGAATGATGCGGAAGTTACGAAGATAGTGCTTCATCTTTTCCAGTTTGAATTGATTGAGCAGTTCCTTCAGAAGCTTTGCCGCAAAATCTTCTTTGCTGAGCACGGCTTGCATATTGAGCCATAGGTATGGTCGTTGGGTTTGGACAACAGCCTTTTTTACGAGACTTGATTTGCCAAAACGTCGTGGAGACATAAGAACGAGATGGTTCTCGCTCTTGAGAAACTGTACGATGTAGTCCAGTTCTTTCACTCTGTCTGTAAAGTATGGGGCATCAACTAATGAGCCAAATTTAAACGGATTTTCCATGATCGAAATTTTTCGTAACGAAATTTTTCGCAAAGATACGAAAAATAAAGATGCTTAGAAGATAAACTCCTTTGAATTATTAATGTTTAACATTTTCCGGATATAAAGTCAAGGTTTTACCTATTTATTTATATAAGTTTTAAAGGAAAGCTTTCTGTAGATTGTTCTTTGTCGCTCAATCTGTGTTGTGTTTTGTATATTTCGGAATTTGGCTTATACTTTTGCGAATCATCCTTTATACAAAATGACTCAATGTTTGCAGAAAATGGAATATTTTTCTGCTATTTCGCTGAAAAGTGTTTCCTTTGCAAGCATAAATAGATAAAATTAAAAGAATTATGACAGAAAATAGACAAGAATTGAACCGCAACTTGGCTCAGATGCTCAAGGGTGGTGTGATTATGGACGTAACAACTCCAGAACAGGCAAAAATCGCAGAGGCAGCAGGTGCATGCGCAGTAATGGCGCTGGAACGTATTCCAGCTGATATCCGTGCAGCAGGTGGTGTTTCACGTATGAGCGACCCTAAGATGATCAAGGGTATTCAGGAGGCTGTTTCTATCCCTGTAATGGCTAAGTGCCGTATCGGTCACTTTGCTGAGGCTCAGATTCTTCAGGCTATCGAAATCGACTATATCGACGAGAGCGAGGTGCTCTCTCCTGCTGATAATGTTTATCACATCGACAAGACTCAGTTCGACGTGCCATTCGTTTGTGGTGCCAAGAACCTGGGCGAGGCGCTCCGCCGTATTGCTGAGGGTGCTACCATGATCCGTACCAAGGGTGAGCCAGGAACAGGTGATGTGGTTCAGGCTGTTACCCACATGCGTATGATGCAGAGCGAAATCCGTCGCCTGGTTTCTATGAGCGAGGATGAGCTTTACGAGGCAGCCAAGCAGTTGCAGGCTCCTTACGAGCTGGTGAAGTATGTTCACGAGAACGGCAAGTTGCCAGTGGTTAATTTCGCTGCCGGTGGTGTGGCTACTCCAGCTGATGCTGCCCTGATGATGCAGCTCGGTGCCGAGGGTGTATTCGTAGGTTCTGGTATCTTCAAGAGCGGTAACCCAGCTAAGCGTGCACAGGCTATCGTGAAGGCTGTTACCAACTACAACGACCCTAAGATGCTGGCTGAGTTGAGCGAGGATCTCGGTGAGGCAATGGTAGGTATCAATGAGCAGGAGATTGCTTTGCTCATGGCTGAAAGAGGTAAGTAATAGATGAGATAATGGATAAGAGCCCCTCCTGCACAAGAAGGGGCTTTTATATTAGATAAGTATGTTATGAGAATAGCAGTATTAGCTTTACAAGGCGCTTTTGCTGAGCACAGACAGAAGTTGGCTCAGTTGGGCGTGGATAGTTTTGAGGTTCGCCAGTTGAAGGATTGGGACCAGCCTAAGGATGGCTTGATTATTCCGGGCGGTGAGAGTACCACTCAGGCGAAACTCTTGAATGAACTGGGATTGATGGAGCCAGTAAAGGAGGCGATTGCTGCCGGCTTGCCAGTTTATGGTACCTGTGCCGGTTTGATTCTTCTTGCCAAGAAGATTGAGGGCGAGCCTAGTCAGTGCATTGCTTCGATGGACATCACGGCTTTGAGAAATGCCTACGGTCGCCAGTTGGGCAGTTTCTACATCGAGGCTCCGATGAAGGGCATCGAGGGAAATGTCCCTATGACTTTCATCCGTGCTCCTTATATTAAAGAGGTGTGGGGAGATGCTGAGGTTCTTGCGGAGGTAGATGGCAAGATTGTGGCTGCCCGTCAGGGTAACCAGCTGGTTACCGCCTTCCATCCGGAACTGAACGAAAGTCTGGAGATTCATAAGTATTTTCTGGGGATGTGCAGCAAGTAGGCTTCATCCAGAGATGAAACTTATTTCGCTAGCCGATGAAACAGCTTCATGGGCACATGAAGCTATATTGCAAAGTATCTTAGGATACATTGCCAAGTATCTTAAGATACATGAGCAAGTATCCTAAGATACTTTTTTATTCTTCTTTATATCCTTGAAATCAATTTTTCAGGGTGCATTCAAATTTCTTATAACAACTCCGGAAGCTGGAAGAGCTTCACGCTGTTGCTGCCTTTGATGAGGATGTAATGGTCGTGAGGCTGGTTCGCCTTGAGCGCTTCCTTCACTTCCTCTACATTCTGGAACTTGCGGTAGCTGCATGGAATATCCTTGAACTCATCGCCCACCAGCCATACATTCTCCAGACCGGCTGCCTGCAACTGGTCTACTACCTTCTGGTGCTCCTCGTGGCTCACTTCGCCGAGCTCGCCCATCTGTCCGAGAATTGCCATCTTATGAGGCACATCCATCACGCGGAAGTTCTCGATGGCGGCTGCCATGCTAGATGGGTTGGCATTGTAGGCATCTACCACCAGCTTATTGTGCGCCGTCTCTTCCAACTGCGAACGGTTGTTGCTCGGGATGTAGTTCTCCAGGGCATGATCTATCTGCTGAGGCTTCACATCGAAATGAAGACCGATGGTGATGGCGGCAAGCATGTTGTCGATATTGTAAGAGCCGATGAGATGGGTTTGAACCTCATGCCAGTCGAAACTCTCGGTGCGCCAGCGGAACTTCAGGAAAGGAGCGCAGGAAATGACTTCTCCCCATACATCGCAGTTTTCATCCTTGCCGTAGGTGATGAGGCGGTTGATGTTGCGCTGCTCTGCCATCTGCATCAGATGCTCGTTGTCTGCATTGATGAAGACGAGGGCATCGTTGGCTGTGAGGTAATCATAGAGCTCTCCCTTGGTCTTCTTCACGCCTTCGAAGCTGCCGAATCCCTGCAGGTGGGCACGGCCTACGTTGGTAATCATACCGCAGGTTGGCTCCACGTATTCCACGAGTTTTCGGATGTCACTAGGATGGGAAGCACCCATCTCTACAACGGCAATCTCATTCTCTGGTGAGAGACGGAAGAGGGTCTTTGGTACGCCTACATCATTATTGAAGTTGCCCTGGGTGAACATCACGTTGAACTTCTCGCCGAGAACGGCAGAGACGAGTTCCTTGGTGGTGGTCTTGCCGTTGGTTCCGGTGATTCCTACTACAGGAATATCGAAGTGGCGGCGATGCTCACGGGCTAGTTCCTTGAAGGTGGTGAGGCAATCCTCTACGAGGATGTAGCGCTCGTCGCCTTCCTTGGCATACTCTTTTTCATCAACAATCACATAGGCACAGCCTTTCTCCAAAGCCATGTCGGCAAACTTGTTGCCATCAAACGATGCGCCCTTCAAAGCCAGGAAGATGCTGCCCTCTGGGCAGTCGCGGCTGTCAGTGGTAATCACTGGGTGCGCTTGGTAAATCTGATAGAGTTCTGAAATATCCATAGTCTATAACTGTTATTTTGGGTGCAAAAGTAATCTAAATTATGGACATAACAAACAATTTTCCCAAAAAATGATGGTAATCTCGAATATTCTTTCTATTTTTGCAGAAATATTCGATGAATCTTTAGAAAGTGAGGCTCTTTATGGGTAGTAGAGATGAAAAAGATAAAACGAAAGTAAGGAAGGAAAAGCTGGCAGGCTATTTCTTTAATTTATCTCAGTTGACGTTTACTGGAACTGGGGTTGGTGGTATTGCTCCAATTCTGCAAGGAGAGTTTGGAGTAAAAAATTATGTAGTAATTATATTTGGTATAGTAATGACCTTCATTTTTGCGGGCATTGCTAATCGAATTTTAAAATATTAAGTTATGGAAGTTTACAATGGACTATTGTTTTTCTTTGTGGTTGGAACAATCATAGGTGGAAGCTTTCTTGCCTGGACTTACACAAAGCCAGGTAAAAAGTGGCTTAAGGAATTGTAGAATTATGAGCTATTTGGCATTGTTTTTTTTAGTATGCTCGATTTTTAGTCTTGGTTTTATTGCTTGGACTTATACTAAGTCGGGTGAAAAGTGGCTTAAAGAATTGTAGAATCATGAGCTATTTAGCATTATTTTTTATGATAACTTCTATTGTTGTTATTGCTCTTATAGCTTGGAGTTATACAAAGCCTGGTAAGAAATGGCTTAAGGAGTTATAATCCGATGGAATATACGATTAATATCAAGGGGCGCTTGATGGATTTGAGTACCCCTCAGGTGATGGGCATCCTGAACGTTACGCCCGACAGTTTCTACTCTGGCAGTAGAAAACAGACAGAAATGGAGATAGCTCAGAGAGCTAATCAGATTATAGAAGAAGGTGGAAGCATCATTGATGTGGGCGCTTTCTCCATCCGTCCCGGTGCCGATGAAGTATCGGAAGAGGAGGAGGGAAGACGCCTGAAGTTCGCTCTCGACATCGTTCGCAGAGAGCAGCCGGATGCTGCCGTCTCCGTAGATACCTATCGCCCTACCTTGGCACGCAAGTGTATCGAGGAGTGGGGAGCTGACATCATCAACGATGTATCAGAAGGTGGAATTACAGGCATCGCCAATGTGCCGCTGGAGCAGAGACAGGAGGAATATCCTGAAATGTTCCGGGTGGTGGGCGAACTGAAGGTACCTTATATATTAATGTCGGTGCAGCCTACGCTCGAAACGATGATGAAGGGCTTTGCCAGAGAGGTGCAGCAGTTGCGCGATCTGGGAGCCAAGGATATTATTCTCGACCCAGGCTTCGGCTTCGGCAAGAATCTCATCCAGAATTATCAGATTTATAATGAGATGGAGAAGTTGAACGTGATGGAACTTCCGGTTCTGGTAGGCATCTCCCGCAAGAGTATGATATACAAGCTGCTGGGTGGAGATGCTACGACATCGCTCAATGGAACTTCCGTTCTCGACACCATCGCTCTGATGAAGGGCGCCAGTATCCTCAGAGTGCACGATGTAAAAGAAGCTGCTGAGGCTGTGAAGATAATAGAAGCAATGAAGGAGGGACGCACATGATAGAATTTGGAATCAAAGACTTTCTCGATATTCTCCTGGTAGCCTCGCTGCTGTTCTATGTTTATCGTCTGATGAAGGAATCGCGCTCACTGAACATCTTCGTGGGCATCATGCTCTTCGTTCTTATCTGGCTCTTTGTGAGTCAGATACTGGAAATGCGCCTGCTGGGTTCTATCCTGGATAAACTGGTGAGCGTGGGAGTCATCGCCCTCATCGTCATCTTCCAGGAGGATATCCGTAGATTCCTCTATGAGATAGGTTCGCAGAAAGGTATGCGCCGGCTGGTTCGCTTCTTCCACTCCAGCAAGGAAAGCCAGAAGGAGGCTAACAAGGAGACCATCATGCCGATTGTGATGGCGTGTATGAGTATGGCGAAGAAATACGTAGGTGCTCTTATCGTTATAGAGCGAGGCGTTCCACTGAAGGACATCATGGATACGGGTGAGGAGATAGACGCCAAGATTAACCAGCGGCTGATAGAGAATATTTTCTTCAAGAATTCGCCGCTTCATGATGGAGCCATGGTGGTGAGCAATAAGCGCATCATGGCAGCCGGATGTATTTTGCCTGTGAGTCATAACCTCGATATTCCGAAGGAACTGGGACTCCGCCATCGTGCCGCTCTCGGAATATCACAGAGCAGTGATGCCATCGCCGTCATCGTATCCGAGGAGACCGGACGAATCAGCGTGGCCATCAAGGGCGAGTTCAAACTCCGACTCTCTGCCGAGGAACTGGAAAGCATCCTTACTCTGGAAATGATATAAGTTAAGTGAAGAGTGAAGAACGAAGAGTGAAGAATTCATCACTTTTCCTGCTACGTAAACCTTTACGATATGAATAATCTCCCGATTTAGCTTTTTTTACACATTTTAATCGCTGCTATTTCAAAGAAAATGTGTACTTTTGCAAAGTCGATGTGGCAAAAAGGTGAAAAACAAGATAACAGCGCCTTACACTTTGACAGATCTACTTAGGAAACAACAAAATATATAAAATATTAAAAAGTAAAATGGATTTATTACAGCAAATCGTAGCTCGCGCTAAAGCTGACAAGCAGCGCATCGTGCTCCCTGAAGCAGAAGAGGAGCGTACATTGAAAGCAGCCGATAAAGTTTTGGCTGATGATCTCGCAGACATCATCCTCATCGGTAACCCTGCCAATATTAAGAATCTCGCTGCTCAGTGGGGTCTTAACAACATCGACAAGGCTACTATCGTTGATCCACAAAACAACCCTAAGACAGAGGAGTATGCTGAGAAGCTCGCCGAACTTCGTAAAAAGAAGGGCATGACTGTTGAGCAGGCTCGTGAACTCGTAACTAAGAACAACCTCTACCTCGGTTGTATGATTATCAAGACTGAGGGCGCTGACGGTCAGATTTCTGGTGCGTTGAGCACTACTGGCGATACTCTCCGTCCAGCTCTTCAGATCATCAAGTGCAGTCCAGGTATCACTTGCGTAAGTGGTGCTATGTTGCTCATCTCAGACCAGAAGCAGTATGGTCAGGATGGCATTGTAGTAATGGGTGACGTTGCTGTAACTCCAAACCCTACAGCAGACCAGCTTGCTCAGATTGCCTATACTACAGCTCATACAGCTCAGTCAGTGGCAGGTATTGCTGATCCACAGATAGCCATGTTGAGCTTCTCTACAAAGGGTAGCGCAAAGGATGCCATCAACAAGGAGACAGGCAAGAGCGTTTATATCATTGACAAGGTAAAGGATGCCGTAGCTATTGCTAAGGAGAAGTTCCCAGAGCTTCATCTCGACGGTGAGCTTCAGGCTGATGCAGCCCTCGTTCCTGAGGTAGCAGCCAAGAAGGCTCCAGGTTCTGACGTTGCTGGTAAGGCTAACGTTTTGGTAGTTCCTAACCTCGAGGTTGGTAACATCGGCTACAAGCTCGTTCAGCGCTTGGGTGGTGCCATCGCTATCGGTCCTATCCTCCAGGGTATTGCCCGTCCTGTTAACGATCTTTCTCGTGGTTGCTCTGTTGATGACATCTACTACATGGTAGCCATCACAGCTTGCCAGGCACAGGATGCAAAGAAGGCGTAAGTATATAGTTAATAGTTAACAGTTAACAGTTTATAGGGCTAAGCTGCTGTAAGATGGGTGGTTTATGCTATAGACTGTAAACTATAAATTTTAAATTGAAAGCAAAATGAAAGTATTGGTTCTGAACTGTGGTAGTTCATCTATCAAGTACAAATTATATAATATGGACGATGAGTCTGTATTGGCACAGGGTGGTGTAGAGCGTATCGGTCTTGATAACGCTTTCATCAAGGTGAAATTGCCTAACGGCGAGAAGAAGCAGATTATGCACGACATGCCTGACCACAAGGAAGGTGTGAACTTCGTGTTCAAGTGCTTGCTCGACCCGGAAATCGGCGCTATCAAGGATTTGAAAGAAATCGACGCTGTAGGACACCGTGTCGTACAGGGTGGTGACAAGTTCAAGGAGAGCGTTATCGTTGACAAGAGCGTAGAGGATGGTATCGAGGAACTTTGCGACCTCGCTCCTGTTCACAACGCAGGTCACCTGAAGGGTATCCGTGCCGTTGACTCTTTGATGCCTGGCACTCCTCAGGTTTGCGTATTCGACAACGCATTCCACAGCACAATGCCTGACTACGCTTACCTCTATGCAATTCCTTACGAGTTGTACGAGAAGTATCACGTACGCCGTTATGGTTTCCACGGAACATCTCACCGCTATGTTTCTAAGCGTGTTTGCGAGATTCTCGATCTCGACCAGAACAACTCTAAGATCATCACTTGCCACATCGGTAACGGTGGCTCTGTAGCTGCTGTATTGAATGGTAAGGTATTGGATACTTCAATGGGCTTGACTCCATTGGCTGGTCTGATGATGGGTTCACGTTGTGGTGACATCGATGCTTCTGCCGTTACCTACTTGATGGAGAAGTTGAACATGAAGCCACAGGAGATGGCTGACTTCCTGAACAAGAAGAGTGGTGTGCTCGGTATTACAGGTATTTCTTCTGATATGCGCGACATCGAGAACGCTGCCAACGAGGGTAACGAGAAGGCTCAGTTGGCTCTCCGCATGTATGAATATCGCATCAAGAAGTACATCGGTGCTTACACAGCAGCTATGGGTGGCGTTGACGCAATCGTATTTACTGCTGGTGTGGGTGAGAACCAGACCGACTTGCGCGAGGAAGCTTGCAAGAACCTGGAGTATCTTGGCATCAAGATTAACAAGGAAGTAAATGACAAGGTTCGTGGTGAGGAAGCTATCATCTCTACTGTCGACAGTAAGGTGAAGGTAGTGGTAGTTCCTACCGACGAGGAGATTGTTATCGCTCGCGATACAATGGAGTTGGTTGCTAACAAGTAATCATACGCTATATATAATAAGGTGAAGACTAGAAACATAAGTGAATGGTCTTCACCTTTTTAAATTTTTAGAATTATGAAAACAAAGATTGTAACTTTCGGAGAAATATTGCTTAGGATTTCTAAGCCTGGTTATCAACGTTTATTTCAGGGACATCATATGTTTGGCAATTATGGTGGCAGTGAGGCTAATGCAGCCATCTCTTTGGCTTATTTAGGCGATAATGTAGAGTATGTAACCCGTGTGCCATACGGTGAGATGGGTGAGGCGGCGTTGATGCATCTCAGAGAGTACGGTCTGAATGTTTCTCATGTTGTGCGTGGCGGTGAACGTCTCGGAACTTATTATTTCGAGGAAGCTGTGGCTATGCGCAATTCCCGTGTGGTTTACGACCGCAAGAATTCTTCTTTCTATACGCTGAAGCGCGGAATGGTGAAATGGGAAAAGGTGCTGGCTGATGCTGCCGTATTCCATTGCTCGGGCATCACCTGTGCTATCAGTCGTGATGCGATGGAGTCAACTATGGATGCCATCAAACTTGCAGTTTCTGACGGCTTGATCATAGCCTGCGATATCAATTACCGTAAGAATCTCTGGGGATATGGTCTGGAGCCTCATGATGTGCTATTCCAGATGATGCAGTATAGCGACATCATCTTTGGTGACCAGAATGAGTGGGAGGTAGCCAGCGGTGTGCCTCATATTCCTTTCGAGGCTTTGGATGCAGACTATGAGATTGACAAGGAGGCTTATCTGGAGTATTTCCGCAAGATGCATCAGCTCTTCCCTAAGTGTAAGAAGATGGTGATGGCGGTAAGAAATCAGATTGCCAGCAGTCATCATACCTTGAGCGGCTTGCTCTATGATGCTGTAGAAGATCAGCTCTATACTACAAGAATCTATGATATTGAGCCGATTGTTGACCCGATGGGTGTAGGTGATGCCTTTATTGCTGCCTATATTCATGCCCATCAGAAGTGGGGCGACAAGAACCAGTATTGCCTGGACTTCTCACTGTCAGCAAGCGCGATAAAGAATACGGTTCCGGGTGATCAGAATCTGGTTACAGAAGAAGAAATCATCAATAACATGACTTCTTCGGGAGGGCGCATACAGAGATAGTTAAGAGTTGATAGTTGATAGTTAATAGTTTATAGGGCAATCTTGCTTAAAGCGGTTCCTGCTATAAACTATCAACTATAAATTATATTTACGGTTGGCTTTCGCCTTCCACATATTCTTCCATAAACATGTGTTCGCCATCAAACACGGCATAGGTGAACTGCCATATCCAGTCGCCCAGAATCATCAGTCGGGTCTTTTTGCTCAACATCAGATCCAGTTCGATGTGGCGATGGCCGAACATGAAGTAATCTATATCCTTGTGACCTTGCATATATTGTTTGGCAAAGCGCACCAGAAACTCCTTCTTTTCGCCCATATAAGGCTCTTCCTTTCCGTCAGCACGTTTCAGTCGGCTATGCTTAGCCCAGTTCAAGCCCAAAGCCATTCCCCAGCGAGGATGAATCGTATTAAGGAGGCGTTGGCAGGTCTGGTTCTGGAACATTCTTTTCAGAAACTTGAATTTTTTGTCTGGGTCACCCAGTCCGTCTCCATGTGCCAGATAGAACACTTTATCGTATATCTCTACGGTTTGAGGCTTGTAATGTACGGTAATGCCACACTCTTCCTCCAGGTAGCCATAGGTCCAGAGGTCGTGGTTACCCGTAAAGAAATGTACTTCCACTCCCATATCGGTCAACTCCGAGAGCTTACCTAAGAAGCGTGTATAGCCTTTTGGTACGACATATTTATATTCGTTCCAGAAGTCAAACATGTCACCCAGGAGATAAACTGCCGCAGCCTTCGTCTTGATACTGTCCAGGAAACGGACCAGGCGGCGTTCTTGCATGCGGGCATGCGGAATGGCTAATGAGCCAAGGTGCGCATCTGAGAGGAAATATACATTTTTCATAAGCGATTCTTTTTAAATGAAGAGTGAAGAATGAGGAGTGAAGAGTTCAACAGCTTCGTCTTTATTCAAAGCCGAGTTCTACGCGAGCTTCCTCGCTCATCATACTCTGATCCCAAGCCGGTTCGAATACAAGGTTCACATTGGCAGATTTTACGCCTTCCACGCTGTCTACCTTGCTTCTTACATCCTCCAGGATGAAGTCGGCAGCAGGGCATGAAGGGGCTGTGAAGGTCATGTCGAGATCTACGGTGGCATCGTCCTTCACATCTATTTTATAAATCATACCGAGGTCCCAGATGTTGACAGGAATCTCTGGGTCGTAAACGGTCTTAAGCACATCTACGATCTTTTCTTCTATCTTTGTCTTTTCTTCTTGTGTCATAATAATCTTTGTTTTTGCCTACAAAGATAATAATTATTGCAGACAAAACAAAAAGAAAAGCTGTTTTTTTCTTGCCGAAGGTCTAATATACCCCAAATAGACTACAATTTACCTTTATCGTGATATGAATAAAAGGCACCATCGGTTATGATGACATGGTCCATAAAGAAGAGGCGCATGATTTCGCAGGCTTTGGCAATCTTCTGGGTAAGTACATCATCGGCTTTGCTTGGCTGAGGATTGTTGCTGGGATGATTGTGGCAGAGGGCTATAATGGTAGCGTTGTTGAGCACCGCTTCTTTTATGATGAGCCGGATGTCGGTTGCCGTTTCTGTAATGCCGCCTATTGAGATGCAGCTCGCTTTGATGAGCTTGAAGTTCTGGTTCATCATCAGGAGCCATGCTTCCTCTGTGTCTAAATCCTGCATCTTCGGAAGCATATAGTTGTAGATGGAAAGGGATGAGCCTAAGTCGGGACGTGTGCCAATCTTATCGAGAGCACGGCGCTTGCCCAGTTCGCAGGCTGCAAGAATGGTGATGGCTTTGGCGGGTCCCATTCCTTTATATTGTGTCAGTTCTCTGATGGTCTTCTTTCCTAGCTGGTTCAGGTTGTTGTCGCAATCCTTCAGAATGCGTTTCATCAGGTCTACGGCACTTTCGTCAGTAGATCCCGAACCAATCAGAATACCTAAGAGCTCGGCATTGGATAAAGCTGAGGCTCCCAAGCGCTCCAGTTTCTCGCGGGGCTTGTCTTCTTCTGCCCAATTGGCAATGGTTAGTTTCTCTGCCATAATAATAACTGATTAGTAGATTATTATTGGCTTCTCTTTTTGCGGGGAAGTCTTATTTGTAGAAAGTCTTGTTGTATGCGCTGAATTCGCTTTGTCCCAGTACGCATCTCTTCCACCATGCAGAAAGAAATCCACATCCGTAACCCATCAGCTGTGTGAAGGCAGCGCGAATGCTCAGCAAGCCTATCTTCACGCTGTGATTCTCTCTGCTGCTGTCGATAAACAGTGCGATGGTATAGAGAATGATGCCGGCGAGACCGATGCAGCCCAATGCTGCCATCGCATTGCCCAAGGTTGGGAATACGTGAACGGTGCCAAGCATGTATGGCAGGAAGCCGAAGAAGAGCAGAAGCAGCGTGCCTATTACACCCACGGTGAAAACCATAGGAAGGAGATGCACGAGTTTGAGACTCTCTGGATATTTCTTGTAGAGATTGATGCGGGCGATGCCACTGTTGTAAACCTGTCGCCAGAACTTGCGGAAGTCGGTGCGGCGCTTATGCCATACCCATGCTTCAGGGAACAGACGGCAACGGCAGCCTGCCTTGAAGATACGGATAGAGAAGTCTATGTCTTCACCGAAACGCATATTGGAAAAGCCATTCAACCTGAGATAAACATCCCTGCGGATGCCCATGTTGAATGAACGGGGATAGAACTTATCCATCTTCTTCTTTCCGCCACGGATACCACCGGTGGTAAAGAAAGAAGTCATGGAATAAGAAATGGCTTTCTGAGTATCTGTAAATGATGAGTGCGCCTTGTCGGGACCGCCGAAAGCATCGGCTGGCTCACGGCTCAACTCATCACTTACAGCCTTCAGATAACCTTCTGGTAAGACCACGTCGCTATCGAGTATCAGAAGATACTCACCTTTGGCGCGCTCGGCACCATAGTTGCGACTCTGGCCCGGACCAGAGTTCTCCTTATAGTAATAATGTATATCCATCATGTGCTCATATCGCTTGCACACATCCTCGCAGGGAGTCTGTGAGCCATCCTCTACGATGACAACCTCGAAGTCTTTCTCTGATTGATGAGTCAGACTCTCTAAAAGTTCGTCCACTTCGTCAGGACGATTAAATACAGGTACTATGATGGAATATTTCATTCTTCTTACTATTAAGGGTTAGTTTTACTCAATAAGAGCACAATCTTCCTGTTGGAGGATGTATTACTCGCTTACACGACCAAGGTAGCTACCGTCACGGGTATCGATCTGGATAGTCTCGCCTTCGTTGATGAACAAAGGAACACGAACCTCAGCACCAGTCTCCAATGTAGCAGGCTTTGTAGCGTTGGTAGCAGTATTACCCTTTACACCTGGCTCAGAGTGAGTAATCTTCAAAGTAGTCTTCACTGGCATTTCAGCCAAGAGGATAGTACCATCAGTTGTATCAGTAACCACCTCAACAACGTCACCCTCCTTCATGTACTGGCCACCAGTAACGTTCTCCTTAGCGATAGGCACCTGCTCGAAAGTCTCCTGGTTCATGAAGATGCAACCAGTAGCGTCCTCGTAGAGGTACTGGTAAGGGCGGCGCTCAACGCGAACATCCTCCAATTTGAAACCTACCTGGAATGTACGTTCCAATACACGACCGTCGGCAACATTCTTCAATTTTGTGTTCATTACGGTGTTACCTTTACCTGGCTTTCTGTGCTGAAAGTCGATGCAAACCCATACTTTGCCATCCATGCGGATGCAAGTACCAATCTTAATTTCCTGTGAATTAATCATTTCTTGTTTATCTTGAATGTTATTACAATAATCTCAAAATCGAGTGCAAAGTTACGGCAAAAACATGAAAAATCAAAGGAAATATCGAAAAAAACATAAATATTTAAGCTAAATTTGGTAGTTTTCTTGGTTATTTCAGAAAATATGCGTAATTTTGCAGCCCAAAAAGGGCGTGTTTTGCACTTTTGTGAAGAATATTAATTAAAAAATAAATAAGAAAAATGAAAAGAACATTTCAGCCTCACAATCGTCGTCGCGTAAACAAGCATGGTTTCCGTGAGCGTATGGCAACTAAGAATGGTCGTCGCGTATTGGCTTCTCGCCGTGCTCATGGCCGTAAGAAGTTAACTGTATCTGACGAGCACCACGGAAAGTAATTCCGAGGAAAGATTCGTCTGTTGACGATGACATTAAAAGCAGCAAGGATGTATTCTTTGCTGCTTTTTGTTGTTTATAACGCCCCTTCCTTTTCTGAGATTGCTCTTTTGGGAACAAAGATGTTTTGTTTTTATATCATAAAATTAGGTGGTGAGAGTGCAAAAACTTTCCTTTTTATTTTGTTCTTCCCCCAAATACTTGTATCTTTGCACCAAAAAATAATATATGACTTCATCAGAGTTTATAAATAAGTTTAAGAGTAAGTTCCTTTGGGGGAATATCGGTGCCATGATTCTGGTGCTGGTGTTGCTCTGTGCCGGTGTCAAGTACGGCATTGATATCTATACCCATCATGGTGAGGCCATCCGTGTGCCGGATATTCGATATAAGAATATCGATGATGCTACACATATCCTCGACGATGCGGGATTGGAAATTGTTGTAACGGATACGGGATATGTCCGCTCTTTGCCGCCTGATGTCATTCTGGAGCAGACTCCGGTTTTCGGAGAAGTGGTAAAGTCGGGACATGTAATCTATGTTACCATCAATTCTGATCATTCTCCACGTATCACCATTCCTGATGTCATTGACAACAGTTCGTTGCGAGAGGCAATGGCTAAACTTACTGCTATGGGATTCAAACTGGGTACACCTGAATATATTCCTGGTGAAGAGGATTGGGTTTATGGTATCCTCGTAAAGGGTAAGCATGTTGTGGCTGGTGATAAAGTTTCTATCGATGATGTGCTTGTCATACAGGTTGGCAATGGTAAACGGAGTGTTGATGATTCCATCGATGTGGTAGATCCGGTTTATCACGGCGAAGAAGATGTGATGGAAGGCGAAGGTGACATGAGCGGAGAAACTCATGAAGACAACTTCGAGGTGGTTCCTGGAACGGAAACCACAGAGCCTGCTCCTTCGCATGAACACCATCAGAAGGAAGTGGTGGAGTAGGAGAAATGAAAAGTGAAGAGTGAAGAATTCAATAGTAATACGAATGATATTTTTAGATTATATATATAATAAGGTATATGCTCCTGTAGAGGATGATTTCGGGTTTGATGATGCAGGAGATATGGACGAACTGGATGATGAACTCCGGATGGAGGAAGGAAACGCTGCTGCTGGTGAAGGAGGAGATGAACTCTATGAGCACTGGAAGGTGCAGGTGGATGCCAACCAGGATCCGGTCCGCATCGATAAATACCTGGCTGATAAGATGGCCTATCAGAGCCGTAACCGTATTCAGCAGGCTGCTGATGCCGGATTCATCCATGTCAATGGTAAACCGGTAAAGAGCAACTATAAGGTGCGCCCTAATGATCTGGTTACTCTGATGCTCGACCGTCCTCGTCATGAAACGAGTATCAAACCTGAAGAAATCGCTATCAATGTGGTTTATGAAGACGACCAGCTGATGTTGGTTAACAAGGAAGCCGGTATGGTGGTGCATCCAGGTGCGGGCAACTTTCATGGAACCTTGATTCAGGCCGTAGCCTGGCATTTAAGAGATATGCCAGAGTTTGATGCAAATGATCCGGAAGTGGGCTTGGTGCATCGCATCGATAAAGATACCAGCGGATTGCTCGTTGTGGCAAAGACTCCTACGGCAAAGACCGCACTGGGTAAGCAGTTCTTCAACAAGACTACCCATCGCAGTTACAATGCGCTCGTTTGGGGCAACATTGTAGAAGATGAAGGTCGCATAGAAGGCAATATCGGCCGTGATCCGAAGAACCGCCTCCGTATGAAGGTCTTCGATCCGGACAGCGGAATAGGCAAGACGGCAGTTACGCATTACAAGGTGTTGGAGCGTTTCGGTTATACCACCTTGGTGCAGTGTGTGCTTGAAACAGGCCGTACCCATCAGATTCGTGCTCACATGAAGCATATCGGTCATCCGCTCTTTATGGACGAAACGTATGGCGGAACAGAGATTCTGAGAGGTCAGCGCAGTAGCAGCTACAAGGCATTTATCCAGAACTGCTTCAAACTTTGTCCGCGTCAGGCTCTCCATGCCAAGACACTCGGCTTCGTGCATCCTACAACCAAGCAGCAGATGGATTTTGACAGTGAGTGGCCGGAAGATTTTAGACAATTAATAGAAAAGTGGCGCGGCTTCATCGCTGGCACCACACAAGATACATTCAAAAATATTTAGTAATTATGGAAAATAGCAAGAGAACGATAGCCATCGTATGTGGTGGTGATTCTTCTGAGCACGACGTATCATTGCGCTCAGGACAGGGTTTGTACTCTTTCTTTGATAAAGAGCGCTACAATATTTATCTCGTCGATGTGAAGGGTACCGACTGGCATGTCGCTTTGGATAATGGTGAGACTATCGAGATTGACAAGAACGATTTTTCTTTCGTTATGAACGGCAAGCATGTCTATTTCGATTATGCTTATATCACCATCCACGGACAGCCTGGTGAGAATGGTGTGATGCAGGGCTATTTCGACCTCATCCATCTGCCATACTCTACAAGCGGTGTTCTGGTAGAGGCAATGACTTTTGATAAGTATGTGCTCAATAATTATCTGCGCGGTTTCGGTATAAACGTAGCAGACAGTATCTTGCTCCGTCGCGGTGAAGCTTATGATGAAGAAGAGATTGCCAAGCGCATCGGTATGCCTTGTTTCGTAAAGCCTGCTGCTGACGGCAGTAGCTTTGGTGTGAGCAAGGTGAAGAATGCTGACCAGCTGGCTCCAGCCCTCCGTGTGGCTTTCATGGAGAGTAATGAGGTAATGATCGAGGGATTTCTTGATGGAACAGAGATTTCACAGGGTATCTACAAGACAGCCGAGAAGACCGTTGTGTTGCCGGCTACCGAAGTGGTGACCACCAACGAGTTCTTCGATTACGATGCCAAGTATAACGGTCAGGTACAGGAAATCACTCCAGCCCGTCTCTCTCCAGAGACTGCAGAAGAGGTAGCCAAGACCACATCACGCATCTACGACATTCTTCATGCCAACGGTATCATCCGTATCGACTATATCATCTCTAAGGATAAGGATGGTAAAGACAAGGTGAACATGCTGGAAATCAATACCACTCCAGGTATGACCGTTACCAGTTTCATTCCTCAGCAGGTTCGTGCAGCAGGTCTTGATATCAAGGATGTGCTCAGCGAAATCGTGGAGAATCAGTTCTAGAATAACAAACTCATATATGGTTCTGCGATTTTTTCGCAGAGCCATATATATATATTAATAGGTATGTATTATGAATATCCCTCAAGAATTTGATACCATCCGTCCTTGGGAGCCTGAAGATCTCCCAGAGGTATTCGACCGTTTGCTTTCAAACGATCAGTTTAAACAAGTGCTTGCCTATCTCTATCCACAAGTACCTTTCGAGATGATTGCCCAGAAGTTGAAGGCATGTAAGACCAATCTGGATTTCCAGTTGGCTTTTGCTTACGATTTTGTTCATGGCATTCTGAAGAAGGCAGCAACAGGCTGCGAGATGGATTGCACATCGCTCGATAATACCCGTAATTATACTTTCATCAGCAATCACCGTGATATCGTGCTCGATTCAGCCATTCTCGATGTCCTTCTTATCGATAACGGGTTTAAGACCACCTGTGAGATTGCCATCGGTGATAATCTCCTTTCTCTTCCTTGGGTCAAGGACCTGGTACGTGTCAACAAGGCGTTTATCGTAGAGCGTGCCCTGAGCATGCGACAGATGCTGATGTCGAGCAAGCGCCTCTCTGACTATATGCATTTTGCCATCAAGGAGAAGAACGAGAACATCTGGATAGCCCAGCGCGAGGGTAGAGCCAAGGACAGTAATGACCGCACCCAGAAGAGTATTCTGCAGATGATGTCGATGGGCGGTGAGGGCAGCATTATCGACCGCCTGAAACAGCTTCATCTTGTACCGCTCTCTATCAGTTACGAATATGATCCATGCGATTTCCTGAAGGCAAAGGAGTTCCAGCAGAAGCGCGATAATGCCGACTGGAAGAAGGGACCAATGGATGACCTGGTAAGCATGCAGACCGGTATCTTCGGTTATAAGGGTCATGTGCATTATCATGCAGCTCCATGTCTTGATGATTATCTGGACAGTCTTGATCCTGATATGCCTAAGCAGGATATATATAATAAGGTAGCCGCCTATATGGATGAGCAGATATTCAAGAACTACCGCCTCTATCCGGGCAACTATGTGGCTCTTGATTTGCTTGAAAACTCAACTGCTCATCAGGCTGAATATACTGCCGAAGATAAGGCAAAATTTGAAAAATATATGGCTGGTCAGCTTGCGAAAATAGACCTTCCAAACAAGGATGAAGCTTACTTGAGAGAGAGAATTCTCGAGATGTATGCCAATCCTGTACGTAATTACCTTGCTGCTCAATAGCGGCAAGGTAATACTTTTTCTGTTTGATGATGTTGGAAACTGTTATTATCTGCCTGTTTTAATCAGACTCCTAATTGGTAATTCATAAGCTGTTTACGACAGACAGTTAACAGGCAAACCACAGACAGCCTACTGGCGCTATAGCCGCTAGTGGACTGTTCGCCTAAAACAGCCATCCCCAATGCCTTTGTTTCGTTTTTATACAAGGCTTACGAAGAAATACTCTTCACTCTTCACCTTTCGCTCGGAATCCCCTGTGTTTATCGGCATTCCGAGAGGTGAAGAGTATTCGGATACTCTTCACCTACTCTTCACCTCTCTTCACCTTTTTGCTTCGGCGGATTTGCGTTTCTTCTTATGCCTCGATGCCTCGTGCCTAGGTGAAGAGTGGTGAAGAGTGGGTGAAGAGTCGCTGATAACTCTTCACCCCTTGAAACGCCCTGTTTATGGGCGTTTCAGGGCGTAAGGTGAAGAGTGAAGAGCTTTTGGCTGTAAATTCCTGCATTTATCAGCATTTATTTCTGTTCTTGTTTTTCTGCAATGCATTCCATTTCTATCAGCCAGCCGGGGCGGCATACTTTTGCCTCCACGATGATGCGGGGGATTTGTGGATAAAACTGCTGCATCAGTCTGTCAACCGTATGATAGTCGGAGATGTCGCGCAGATAGATGATGAAGTATTGGATATCATTCATCGTGGCATCGCCATCTTTCAGCAGGGCGCCGATGTTCTCAAGCAGTCTGCCGGTCTGGCGCACGATGTCTCCTTCATAGACCACATCTCCATGCTTGTCGATACTGGCTGTACCGGAGATGAAGTATTGTTGCTTGAACTGCTGGCTTCCTTCTGGATGGAGAGTATGGGTAGGTAGCGTAAGCCGGGTTCCTCGTTCGAAGGCTACTCCATATTCATGGGCAGGATTCAGATGTTCGAGTGCCTGAAGATACTTCTTGTCCTCTTCCTTGATATGGGGGATGGTGAGGAAGTCGATGGCTACAGCTGCATGGCGTACCGGAGTGGCGCCACCGATACCTGTGCTGGCGATGTAGTGGGTGTCGGCTGTCAATCCCTCTTTATCGAAGATGTCATTACGGGCTTCTACTACGCTTTGATAGTTTACATCGATGTTGGTGACGTATATCCAGGTGCGAATCAGGTTGCGTTCCATTGTCATATCCGTACCTTCGATAGTCTTCAGGTATTTATTGAAGAGAAGACGGGTCTGTTCGTACGAATCCTTTCCCTTAGCCTCCTCCTCTGTAAGGCGAAGACTGTGGAAGAGAATGGAAGTCTGGGAGTCCGTTGTCTTGATCAGCAGACTCACCTTGCTGCCATTCAGTGGAGTCTGTTCCACGATAGTGAGGTTTGCGCCTTTCAGAAACTCCTGATAAAGGAGAGATTCTTCGAACTCTCTTATCTGGTTCTGGGCGTCGCTGAGGAATACCTTACAATATTGCAAGGTACGGTTTTCCAGTTTCTCTGTATCGAGAAAGTTACCTAGTTTTAGATACAGAAAGTTAAGGCGATCATTGAATGAACCCTTAGCTTCTGGTGAAAGTATTATGTATTTGTCCATCTTGTTTTTCTTTTTTTTCGGCAGCAAAGGTACGGATAATATCTGAGATATAAGAATATAGACAGGATGAAAAGATAAAAATACCGAGATATGGGGAGAGGAACAGGCTGGATAGAACGGAAACGAGGGAAATAAAGGCTTGTTTTCCTTTACTTCCCCCTATCTTTTTCTTATTTCCTACTTTAGAGTGATTCGAGCATACGCTTGATGACAACCTCGGCTGAAATCTCACGGTTTGCTGCCTCTGGAATCACCAGACTGTTCTTGCTTTCAATGACATCATCGGTTACAATCAAGCCACGGCGAACTGGCAGACAGTGCATGAAGCAACCATCGTTGGTCCAGCTCATGTGCTCCTCGTCGATGGTCCAGCTCATATCCTTGCTCAGGATTTCGCCATACTGTGCTGGGTCTTTCACGCCCGGACAGCTCCAGTTCTTGGCGTAAACGAAGTCTGCACCTTCCAGCGCCTTCTTCTGGTCGTACTCCACCTTGGCGTTGCCTACGAACTTAGGATCGAGTTCGTAGCCTTCTGGGTGAGTAACCACGAAATCTACATCGGCTGCGTTCATCCACTGGGCGAATGAGTTTGGCACAGCCTGAGGCAGGGCACGGCAATGAGGAGCCCAAGTCAGAACTACCTTAGGACGAGCCACCTTCTTATGCTCCTCGATGGTGATGAGGTCGGCAAATGCCTGGAGAGGGTGAACGGTAGCTGTCTCCATAGCGAAGACTGGGCGGCCGCTGTACTTTACGAACTGGTTGACGATGGTCTCGGCATAATCGTAGTCACGGTCTTTCAGACCGGCAAAGCTACGCACACCGATAAGGTCGCAGAAGCTACCCATCACTGGGATAGCCTCCAGCAGGTGCTCGCTCTTGTCGCCATCCATGATAACGCCACGCTCTGTCTCCAGTTTCCATGCACCGGCATTCACATCGAGTACGATAACATTCATGCCCAGGTTCATCGCAGCCTTCTGTGTACTCAAACGGGTACGGAGACTGTTATTGAAGAATATCATCAGCAAGGTTTTGTTCTTGCCCAACTCCTGATAACCGAAACGGTTTGCTTTTACTTCCTGTGCCTCGGCGAGCGCTGCTTTCAGGTCGTCAAGGTCTTCAACATTAAAGAATGTCTTCATTGTTATTTCGTTTTTTGTTTGTTATTTCTGATATAAAGCTATTGAATTCTTCACTCTTCACTTTTCGTTCTTCACTTCCTTGTTTGTCCATTTCCTGTAATCAACCACTTGTAGGTGGTAATCTCTTCGAGTGCCATTGGTCCGCGGGCTCCGAGCTTCTGGGTACTGATGCCAATCTCTGCGCCCAATCCGAACTGTGCGCCATCGGTAAAGCTGGTAGGAGCGTTTACATAAACGCAGGCTGCATCTACCATTGCCTGGAACTTCTTCTGGGCAGTTTCATTGTTGGAAACGATGCTCTCGCTGTGCCCACTGCCGTAGGTAGCGATGTGTTCGAGTGCCTCATCTTCTGAAACAACGGTTTTGATGCCCATCTGCATGCTGAGCCATTCGGTGTTCCAGATGCTCTTCACGTTAGTATCTGTTTCCTTCATCTTCGCTTCGCTTTCCTCTGCCTTATATAATAAGGTGTCAGGATAGTGACCCTTTAAAGCTTCGTAAGCCTTAGCATCAGCATGAATCTTGGTTTGCTTCTCGGCGAGTCCTTCACAGAGGACAGGGAGGTCGCTTAATCTGCTTTCGTGAATCAGCAGACAGTCGAGCGCATTGCATACGCTCACTCTTCGGCATTTTGCATTGGTGATGATGCGCTTGCCCATCTCCAGGTCGCCATCCTTGTCGAAGTAACAATGTACCACACCGGCTCCGGTTTCGATAACCGGAACTTTGGCTGTATCTCGAACGAAGTTGATAAGCTTCTTTCCTCCACGAGGAATGCAGAGGTCAATATAGCCCACGGCATTCAGCATTTCGCCGGTAGCCTCATGGGTAGCAGGGAGCAGTGTAACAACATTCGGATCAATACCAAAAGTTATCAACACCCTGTGGATAAGTTCGACACCCGCTGAGTTTGAGGCGTTTGCATCCTTTCCACCTTTCAGTACGCACGCATTTCCGCTCTTGAAACAGAGTGAGAAAACATCGTAGGTTACGTTAGGACGAGCCTCGTAAATCATGCCGATAACTCCGAATGGAACGGCAACTCGCTGCAGATGCAAACCATTTTCGAGTGTTTTGTCTTTGAGAACTCTTCCGAGCGGTGAGGGCAGGGTACTGACGTGTCGCATATCCGAAGCAATATCCTGGAGTCGCTGCTCTGTGAGTTGCAATCGGTCGTAGAGCGGGTTCGCCTTGTCCATCTTCGCCAAGTCTTCTGCATTCGCTTTGAGAAGCGCAGGAGTTTCTGCGATGATGGTATCTGCCACCGCCTGCAGGATTTCATTACGTTGTTCATCAGTTAGCAAACCAAGTGTTTTGCTAGCTGCCTTCACTTTTTGGAAAGTCTCTTTCTGTTCCATTCGCTATTTCCTTTCTTATTTTTATGATAAGATATTTTGTAATGTGTTACGAGTTCCCTCTTAACAACGGCAAAGGTAAGCATAAATATCGGAAATTGCAAACTTTATGCAAGAAAAAGTAATGATTTTATAGATAAATGGATAGTTATACGGAAAATGAGATTTAAAAAGGTCAGGCAGCGCCTGACCTTTTTGGTGTAGCAAAGAAAATTCAGCAGACAGTGTCTGCTGTTTTTTCTTGTATGCTCGGCATGAGCTTATTCTAATGGGTGCAAGTCCCTAATGAGCCCTAATAGCGGGAATCGTATAGCCAATAGCAAGGGTGTCCACCGCGAGGTGGAATCTGAAAGAAGCTGGCGGCAAACATCTGACCTAACGTACAGAAACTTCATACAAGGCATATGACCATGGATGAGATTGCAAGACAAATCAAAGTCCCATAGCTATTCGGAAAGGTTGGTGTAAATGAAGTGGGTATAATATGGAAAGAATAAGCCCTTATCCGAGGAGGTCTCACGGACGCATGGGTGAAGATGAATCATTCGATGTACCATGACGGAGTAAAGCTTGCCGTGAGAAGTCAGCAGAGGTCATAGTACCCAAGGCACGTGTGCTTATAGGGAAGGACTGAATCGTGCAGTGCAATAGTAATTGAATGTTACCTTGTGAGACTCCTCGTCAGATGTCCGAAAGGAACTCTCTATCCAAGACGATAGGACGGAATCCGACAATAGGATAGAAGTGACGCTACTCATAGGGATAACTGAAATCAACTTGCCACACATCGCAAGATGAGAAAGCACGAAACCGCCGTATGCGGAACCGCACGTACGGTGGTGTGGGAGGTCGGTAAATGTGAAAATAGGAGGCAAATGCCTTTTATGATTAGCATTTACCTCCTACCCGATTTTGAATTCTTCAGACACGTGTCTGAAGAATTGTTAACTCTTTGAATTTCAGGTAGAACTTCTTAAAAGATACGATTTTATATCGAAAAAGCAATCTTTCTCTTCACTTTTTTCGATAAAAAGTTGCAGATAATAATTGTATTTCCAAAAGAAAGTAGTATCTCTGTATCAGAGTTTGTAGTTGTACAACTATAGTGTATAAGGTTGTACAACTATAAGGTGTGTTATTGTACAACTATAAGGTGTTGTCACTATAGTCAGCAGATGTGCTGACTGCAGTCGGCAGACCTGCTGACTAGGCTCAGCAGAGCTGCTGAGCCTAGTGGCAAACTCCGAGAAGCAGTATTCTCTTACCCAAGAAATTGTCTCCGCTAACTCAAGAAACTATCTCCGTTAACCCGAGATTCAGTGTCCGTAAGCTTAAACAATCATATTCTCTTACTTAAGCAACCATATTCTCTGGCTAGTTTAAGCACTAATTTCCTGTTGCCTAGTTTCATACGCCATTACATTTTTTATGTTACAACTTTTTTGTAATGGCAAAGATACGGCTTTTTCTGAATAGAACAAATAAAAAGCCCAGAAAGTATATACTGGGCTAAGAAATGATATAAACTTCTCTATGTTTGTCTGATATTCCCTTGGCGATTTTATATCTTATTTGTCAGGATGCGCCATGAGGTACAACTCCTTTTGTCGCTCTATCTCTCTTCTGAGGTCTTCCTCGTTTGGCAGGTAGAGCTTGTATTTGGCAGCAAACATCTGGTCGTTCTTGGCAAGGGTGGAGTATCTGGCAACATCAGAGTCAGTTTCGGTGCAGAGGATGATACCTATAGTTGGGTTGTCGTCTGGACCTTTCTTCATCTTGTCATACATTTGTAGGTACATGTCCATTTGACCGACATCCTGATAGGTGATGCGGTTGACCTTTAAATCTACAAGGATAAAACTCTTGATAAGATAATTATAGAATACCAAGTCGATATAGTAGTCATTCTCCTCGGTTCGGATATGTTGCTGGCGAGCCACAAGCGCATATCCCTTTCCCATTTCCATCAAGAATTTCTCTAGGTTGTTGATGACGGCAGTCTCTAATTTTGATTCAGCGAGGGATGTGTCTTCCGGCAATCCAAGAAATTCCAAGACAACTGGTGATTTGATGTATTCGAGTTTGTCTTGCTGATAAGCCTTTGTCTTGTCTTGCATCTCGTCAACGACAGGTTGCTTCTTCTTTGACATAAGAAGACGTTCATAATATAGGGTGTTGATATTGCGGTTCAAGGTTCTGAAACTCCAACCTTGCTCGAATGCCTCCTTTGCATACCATTCACGAGCCTTCTTGTCTTCTACTCGTATAAGACGCTCGTAATGAGACCAAGGAAGAAGGCGTAACTCGGATTGGGCAGGCTGTGTCTGACCTTTTTGGGGTAGCAAAGAAGATTCATCAGACAGTGTCTGATGTTTTTGCTTTTTGAATTCCTCAGACACTGTCTGAGGAATTGCTAACTCTTTGAATTTCAGGTAGAACTTCTTGAAATTCATGATGTTTGTCTCCGAGAATCCTTTTCCGAATTCCTCTGTAAGAGCAGCCGAAGCGACTTCTATTACATGCTTTCCGTATTCAGCACGTGATGCTCCGTTCTGTTCCTGTTCCACATACGTTGTCCAATTCTCCAGTTTCTTTCCACCAGAGAATAATTGACGCCAGCAAATGCTTTGCTGCGAGCCTTGCTGACGATGGAGCGCAAGTCGTTGACGAGCATGTTGTCTTCATCGTTATATTTCTTTTCGGGTTCTTTCATGATGCTACTGATTTTAGCTGTTCAAAGTGCAAAGATACGATTTTATATCGAAAAAGCAATCTTTCTCTTCACTTTTTTCGATAAAAGTTTGGAGGTTTCGAAAATATTTCATAAATTTGCGGTGTCATATCCAAGCTGGAAGCCCTAAGGGTGGAAGCTAAGGGATTGATACATATACATAAAGGCGTACTGAACGCTTTGTGTTTGACGTGTTGGAACTTCGCAACTTCAAACTATTAGTCAAAAACAAAGCAGCGGGGACGCCCCAGGGGGTGTATTATATATATCCTAATTGTCGCTATGTACTAAAGTGCATGGCGCAAGATGGTGTACTATATATTCACTTTTGCGTGGGGCTTTCAGCGTTGCTCGTTTCGACTAATAGGGCAATGCGAAGGCCTCAACACGTGGAACGGGCGACTGATAGGCTTCACGCTTTTTTTATATGTAAGTCTTTAACTAAAAATCGGCCAATAGAAGCCTGTGGTTGCTTGTGATAATTATGATAAGTATTCTAAAATCTAAGAACAAAGTTAGGAGTATTACACTCTTTTTGCTTTCATCACTACTACCGTTATCATCATTGGCAAATGATAAGAGTAGTCGAACATTAGTGTTTGAAATGTTGGATGGACAACAGGTTAACTATGTGTTGAATGAAGAACCAAGAATTTCTTTTGCTGATAATGAAGTTGTCATTACTACAAATGAGCAGATGAATGTGCGTCTTTTATTTTCAAATATCCGAAAATATTATTTTGCAAATACTTCAACCGGGATAGTGGGTAAATTAACCCAAAATAAGTTGTTTGTTTCTATAAATAGCGGAAAAATTATGATATCTAATGCTCCTGAAAACTCAGAAGTTCATGTGTATAAGGCTGAGGGTTATGAGGTTAATACACATCGAGTTGGAGTTGATGGTAGGGTGTCGTTCTCTCTTGATGGCTACGAAAGTGGTGTATATGTGATTAAAATAGGTTCGTTTTCTTATAAGTTTGCAAAATGATGAGACAGATATTTTATAAAGTGATAATATGTAGTTGTATGCTGATGGCTTGTTTCGTGTCAAAAGCTCAGAATGCATATTATTTTCATTTCCATGATAAAGGAATACAAGTGTTTTATACCGATATGGTAGATAGTATGACTGTATCAAAAGTTGACCTCGACGGTATAGAGCATGATGATTTTGTCACACAGCAAGTGTGGATGAATGACACGGTATTTAATTATGCACTGGCAGATATTGACAGTGTTAGTTTTGTAACGCCATCGACAATTTATCAGCCTGGGGTGGTAAAG
The DNA here is from genome assembly GCF_026015465.1 of Segatella copri. Classification (GTDB taxonomy): domain Bacteria; phylum Bacteroidota; class Bacteroidia; order Bacteroidales; family Bacteroidaceae; genus Prevotella; species Prevotella copri_E. The sequence continues at coordinate 1,044,456 of NZ_JAPDUQ010000001.1, read as the reverse complement.
TTGGAGGATGGGTTGGAGAATTATGTGGTATCACAAGATTCGCTAACTATCATTTTTAGGACTGATACTCCAAGTGACTTATTGCCGAGAAAAAAGGATAAATTGGTTTACTTGCGACAAACGGATTTGTTCCCAGCAGGCTTTGCGGGTGAGGTCGTCGAAGTTGTAAAAGAGAATAGTGGTTATAAGGTCGATTGCACCCTTGCGAGTTTAAGTGATATTTTTGTGAGATATTATAGTACGAGTAATGATAATGTACAAACTCGTGCGATAAATCCTATATATGGTCACGGTGAGGCAATATGGGAGGCAAAAGATTTGACTTATCCATTAACAGATGAACTTTTACCATTTATTTCAGAAGAAAGTGACGATGACGATGCCTTTAGCGTTGATAATGATGCTTCCATTAGTCTCTCACCAAAAGTTTCCCTTCGTGGAACTTTGATCGTAACCCCAGAAGAAGGTACTTATGTTTGTGTATCCAGTAATGGAACTTTCGATGTAACGAGTAATTTTTCTTTGAATGGTTCTTTAAAAGTAGATAAAGTTTGGAGGTTTACAGGGGAAAAAAGATGGCAAGCATGCATACCTAATTGTCCATTGTTAGTGGCATTTGTAGACCCTGGCGTGTTTGTGGATGCTTCGTTGTCTGCAAGTGTAGATGCAACTGTTAATCAAAAGGTATCTTCTGCTTTTCTACTCAATATGAGTACCAAGAGAAGAGAAAATTTGAGGAACCAGCCTCTTACGTTTAAAATTCAAGAGACAAATTTTGATGTTGGTGGTAGCGTAAAGGGAGAATTGAATGCTGGCGTATATACAGAAATAGGTATTGCTGTCAATGATATTGGATTTTGTAAAAATGACATTGCCAAGCTCTATGCAAGGGGCGAGGTTGGTATTCATGTGGGAGGAGATCTTGAGGTCAACAGTAAGTTTCTGAAAGAAGGTATCAAGAATACAGAGGCTTATGAGACTTTGAGAAATAGTGGCATTTGGTCAAACTTCTATTGGGGCGCAGCAATAGGTTATCAGTTAGACTTGCCTATTATTAATTTGAATTTTGGTCAAGAAATAGAATGGGAGGGTCATATAGGTGAACCTTTATTTGACAAGTGTTTGGCTCCAACAATAACAAGCCCCAATGCTTATCGTGAGCATGGTGATTTCTCTACCATTACTGCAAAGGCTGATGTGGAAGGGGATTGCTTGATGCCTGTTGAGGTTGGCTTTGGGGCATTTGATTCTAATGGAAACAAGGTAGCTTCTAAGTATTATAGCAAAAAGTTTGCGAATGAAAACTCCTCATTCTCTGATTATTCCGTAGCATTGGAAAATATGAGCACGGTAAAAGATTATGAGTTAAGTCCTGTCATCAAGCTCTTTGGGCATGAGCTGAAGGCTTATCCTTCTGTTGATGTGGAAAAGACATTGACATTAAGTACTTATGAGGCAACTGATGTGACCGAATCTTCTGCTAAGATTTCGGGCGGGCTCATTGGCTATGACAAGAATACGGAAAATCCTAAGGTGGGGCTGGTTTATGGCACGAAAGATGCTTTCATGCAAGGTCACGCTACTTATGTATCATGTGGAACAGTAAATGGAAGTCCAAGTCGTGTCTTTGAGCAAACTCTTTCTGGCTTGAAAGATGAAACGGAATACTTATATGTGGCTAAAGCAGAACTTGATGGGGAAATAGTATATGCTGATACATTGTCATTTACGACATTGAAGAAAGAAAAGGACGAAACTTCTCTTAAAGAAGGTCTTGCTCTTTTTTATGAGTCAACTGGTGGAGCAAATTGGAAGCAAAATGGAGGATGGCTGGATAATACTAAACCTTTGGATTATTGGTATGGGGTAAATATGTATAATTCGGAATTATCCCTAAAACTGAACGATAACAATTTGGTCGGTGATGCTATATTGAAGAATATTGATAATATTTACAATATAGACCTGAGTGATAATACTTTACAATCGTTTAAAATTGAAGGTGGAAGTATTGCTCCTTGGGGTGGTAGATTTACTATAGAAAACAATAAGGCAAGGGGTGGTATGAACATCTTTATGAATCATGTCAAGATTCTTCCTACTTTGGGGCTAAATTTTCATACTACAGGCTGTACAATATCTGATGCCTCCTTTAGCGATTGTACTTTTGAAGAACATGGAGATGCTATAGAATTTAACTCAGACAAAGTAAATACCATCCATGTAGAAAAATGTGCAAATTTTCCAGGTGTCAGAGGATATGACAGGATCGGAGGGAATCTTGATAAATATGAAATTTATAGAAAACTGAACGTTAATGAAATATCTTTGAAGGATAATGTGCTGTCTGAAGATTTTCAAATGCACTTGGTTAAGTGTTCCTCTCTCACAATAAGTAATTCGCAAAGCATACATGTAAATTTTGGGTCAGATTGTGAAATCGATAATGTCGTTATCGAAGATGCTCTACTTCATTCTGTAACTGTAGGGGGAGTAGAAAAAATTTGGGGAAGCGAATTATATACTGTAGGAGCAAAAATCAATAATATAGTTCTTGACACGAAGGGAAGTGATAGACAACTAAGTTTTTCTTGCGCTGATGGAGGATATTTTGGTTCTTTGACCATACGAGACTGCTCATGTTTCTCTATATCTACACCAGAACCTAAGACTATTTCTTTGGAAAAATGTTCGGTTTGGTTTGGAAGCATCTTTGAAGAGAAAGCTAAAAATGTTTATCGAGTAATTGATAGTGTAGTTGACGGTTGGCAGGTAAAGTCTTTTGAAGGTACATTGGAACAGTTACGTGAATTTGTTGAAATATTAAAAAATGAGGCTCTATGAGAAAAAATATTTTAATGTTATTATTTGTGCTTTTGCCCTCTTTCTTGTTTGGAAATGAGGTCGTGCAGAATGGTATTTCTTATTCTATAGATGAAGAAAAGAAAACTGCCGAGGCAATAGGGTATGACCAGTCGTCTTCCTATGTGACAATTCCGTCTGCAATTACTGTAGCTGGTAAGTCGTATACGGTAGTGTCTATCGGGGAAAAAGCATTTTGGAAAAATGATAAGTTACAAAGTGTGACAATAGAGGATGGAGTCTTGGATATAAAGATGGGTGCATTCTATTACTGTCGTTATTTGAGAAGTGTAAAACTCCCAGCAACATTAAAAAGTGTTGGTTCGTATGCTTTTTGGAAGAGTCTGTCTTTGTCAAACATTTATATTCCGGCATCTTTAACCGATTTAAGTGCGAAAGCTTTCTCTGAAGGAGGTATGAGTGCCTATGAGGTTAGCCCTGATAATCCTGTGTATTCTTCTGAAGATGGCATAATGTTCAACAAGGATAAGACAGAACTGTTACATTTCCCTGCGAAGAAGCAGGTGGAGAGCTTTTCTATACCTGAAAAGGTCGAGAAAATAGGAGAGCTCGCTTTTGAGTGCAATCAGTTGAATGAAGTAATTTTTCATGACAAACTTCTTTCTATAGATGACTATGCTTTCTTTTTGTGTGAAAAGCTTGCAAAGGCAGATGTTCCAAATAGTGTGGAATTTGTTGGTGAAAGTGCATTCTCACGTTGCTATAACTTAAAGGAAGCACATCTTCCAGAAAAACTAACAGCAATATCTCCAGGCTTGTTTGAGTATGGTTATAAGTTGGAGAAAGTAAATATACCATCTACAGTGACAAGTATAGGGAAAAGTGCCTTTAGGTATTGCCGGAAAATGAATGATTTAAGGCTTCCTGACGGTTTGGTAGAAATAGGGGATGAAGCTTTTAATGGCTGGGAAATGACATCATTGGTTATTCCGAACAGTGTGACAACTATAGGACGTCAAGCATTTGCTGGCTGTACAGAACTGAAGTCTTTGGTACTTGGAAATAGTGTGTCAGAAATAGGGATGCATGCATTTTATGGTAATCGAGAGCTGAAAGAAATTGATATTCTGTCAGAAGATTATAATTATGTTTCTACTTACGGGTTCAAAAGCTGTAATGCAGTGGAGTATGTGAATCTTCCCGATACTGATTGGGCAAAAAAAGTACTTATAAACTTGGATTGTGATTGTAAAAAGAGATATTGGTCTTATGAGACCGATGGAAATGGAAAAGTTGTAAAACTTCTAGAAATAGTTACTGCTATAGATGCTCCTAATGTAACTATGGACACGAAATATAAGACGATTTATGACTTAAAAGGAAATCGTTTGAATCATGTAACGAAAGGGGTAAATATAGTTAATGGCAAAAAGGTTTTGTTGAAGTAGCAAGCTACGTTCGCACAAAAAAATAGAGAGTGTGAACTAAAAAGAAAATGGTCAGGCGTTGTCTGACCGTTTTCTTTTTAGAATTGGGATTTGGGGATATGCTGTATTTGTGTGTAGTGAAATGTGAGTCGTGACTTGTTTCAAAACTTTCATAAGGATAGTGAGTTCTAAATCAGGATATCAAAGAAAGTTCGTTTTTTCGTTTAAAAAGTTGCAGATAAAAATTGTATTTCCAAAAGAAAGTAGTATCTTTGCATCATCGTTTAATATAAAACACAAATATTATGGGTACAGCAGAAACTCAACAGGCATTGGCTTTTGCAGCGATGTGTGTCGATCTTACTGCAAAGGCAGAAGGATGCAGTAGATAGGAAATGTACTTGCGGATGAAAAAGGTTGGACTGATACATAGTCTTACCACAAGGCTTGATGCCCTTCATACACAGAGTAAAGATTATGTTGTAGCAGCTTTACAAACTGCCCTTCGTCGTCTGGAAACAGCAAATAATTAATACTATGCGTACGGTTTTTCATGGTACAACTCGAATAGTGGAATTGCCGATGATAATATCTGCGGAGCCGTTAAATGATTTAGCAAGAAAGGAGGTAAAGTCATGTTAAGAGATTCACAGCTTTGGATGAAGATAGGCAGAATATGCACTTTGTTGGCAATTTGTATATTGTTGATGATGTGGTCATGGAATTGCAATCTGCAGATGGAATCTACTGAATTTATAAGTAGAAATCTTCTAGCTTGGATTTGTCACTAGGCTCAGAAGAGCAGCTGAACCTAGTGACAAACTTCGAGAAACTATGGCTGTATCTACATATCCATCGTATAGTTGTGGAGATATTCCCAAGCATCGTTTAATTCACGCAAAGACGTTGCCATCTCCTCCAACTTAATATAGTTAGGACGTTTAGAGAACAAACAAGTCGTCCATTGTTACTACCGACTGAACATCCCAGGCATAAGGATTGTCGGATAATCCCATGGTCGTAATCATTGTAAGATGCACGGCTTTTTCGGTGCCAGTTTCTTGGATGAAACGCTCTCGCTTGTTTTGTAAACTCGCATCTATCGTATTAGTTATCTGAAATGGAGCCTTGGAGTATTTGATTTCACAGAGATTGATGACATCATCGCTCCTGTCTATCAGCAAGTCAATCTGTGCTCCCGGCTTATCCTTGCTCCCAGCTACACTCCAAGAATAAACCGTGGTGATAACTCCTTGAATGCCTAGCTTTGTCTTGATTTGCTCCACATGCTGTAGGCATACTCGTTCAAAAGCCAAACCGCACCACGTGTTGTACTCGGGTTTGCCGGTAATCTTGGTCCAATATTGTGCGTCATTGATATAGCTGTCCTTGATAAACTTATAATAAAACAAGGTGTAATTGTCCATTAACTGGAACAAGGCATTCTTAGCTTTCATTCCGATGCAATTATATTTTCGGATAAATCCGCAGTATTCCAAGTTCTCTAAGTATTCCGTCAACTTGCCATTGTCGGTCAACTTGGTTGCTTGTAAGATTTCTGTTCTGGTCATTCCGACTTTCTTGGTTGCCAAAGCATCTACTATCGAGAGATAAGGCTTAGGCTGTTTGAACAAAGAGTCGTATAAGTCATCAAACTCGTGACGAAGATTGCCATCTTCTGAGAAAAATAACTGGTTGATGTTCTGTGCCAGACTCATTCCCGGTTTCAGTTGAGACCAATAAAACGGAACACCTCCCATGATCATATAGCCTTCCAAAACCTGTCGGCGATTAAAGCGCAGTCCCATTTCTTCGGAATAGAGTTCGCATTCCCTTAAGCAAAACGGTTTCAGATGAATACGGACAGACACTCGGTTGTGCAATCCACCATGATTTTTAATCACCTTATTGATAATCCATGAGGTAGCACTGCCGCAAACGATGAGGAGAATATCCTTGCGGGCGGAAGCCCATCCATTCCAGAAATGTTCCAAAGCCGAAAGAAAATTGGAGCGTGGAGAATCCATCCATGGCATCTCGTCGATGAACACTACTTTCTTGGGGATAGTAGATTGTGCCAACAGTTGCTCCAACCTGTCAAAAGCATCATACCAATCTTTTAACTTCGACTGTTTCTGTTTGCTATATGATGTGAGTGAACGGTTGAACTCTGCCAATTGTATGCAATTGGTCTCATTTGCCAATCCTGTATGATAAAAGGCAAAGTCATTGTTGAAGGCCTCCCTTACCAGGAAAGTCTTTCCCACTCGTCTGCGCCCATATATGGCAACAAACTTCGACTCATCAGCAATCAATGCTTGATGAAGTGTCTTCAGTTCTTCTTTTCTACCTATTAACATAGTTCAAATAGTTATATTTCTGGGGCAAATATACGAAAAAATAGTGAGATAACGTGCGGAATCTATCTTTTTTTAAGTACATTCCGCACGTTTAAAGCGTTTTTTTAACGTTTGTTGCTATAAAAAGTAAAGAAAAGAGTATGTAGAATAGCCCAAAAATGATGCGATATCTAAGAAAATGTGCTTTAAACGTGCGGAATGTGTCTTTTTTAAGTACATTCCGCACGTTTAAAGTATATCATCCTCGCCATCACGCCTAACGGACAGTTCATGCTTGTGGCGTGTCGTGACATTCATGTGATTCAAGTTTTCAAAATCAATAAGAAAACTGGAATGATGGTTGATGCGAAGCAGGATATGTTCTGATTAGCCTATCACATTGCATAGTCGGTTGATGGCTGCATCAAAAGAGGTGAGCTCTTTGGCTCGCTTTCTGATGGCTGCCTTGTAATTATAGATGGTTTGGGTAGAATAGAACAGGAGGGTGGCCAGTTCCTGACCATCCGTAATTCCCAGTCGCATCAGTGCATAGATACGCAGTTCCTTGGTGAGACTGTTAGGGGCAGGGAGAACTATCTGTTTTTCTGGCAACAGCAGTTGGTTGAATTCTTCCACGAAATTCGGATATAAGTCAATGAATGCCTTGTCGAAGCGAATATAGAAGTTGGCTGCCTCTTCTTCTGCCAGCTTGTAGCTGTTGATGGCAGTCAGAAGATCGGCAGTTTGTTTTGCCTTGATTTTGCGGCTTACCAATTTGCGATAATCATCCAGCTTCTTGATATATACGGCACTGATGTCCATAAATAAATGCATATAGGTCTCTCTTCGCTTATTGGTGTTGAGCAGCTTCTGGTTCAGTTCGTCCAAGAGTGTATTTTGGCTTTTTATCTCCCTACGGCTCTTGGCCAGACGCTTGTTCATCTTGAATGCAAAGAAAGCCATGGCAAGGAATCCTAGCGACAGGATGCTCACGATGACGAGGGATGCTGTTACGATGCGGTTCTTGCGTACTTCTGCCTGATGGTTTGTTTCTGTGATAAGGGGAAGTATGCGGGAAATCTCAACCATACGGAGACGGTTGTTGTAGAATTGGGCATCCTCCATGGAGCAATAGATGTATTTGGAAGCCCTCTTTGCATAGGAGGCATCCTTATTATATAGATAGGTGGAAAACTCCTGAAGGGCCAGATTCTCCTTCAGGGGACATATCTGGTCTGAGATGGCTGCTTCTACAATATACTTTTCGTATAAATCCTTTTGGTCGGTATCATAATAATAGCGGGCTATGCAATAAGCCGATGAGGCATACACACGGCTGTTCAGGGGACAGGCAGAAAGCGCCTTCATGTAGAACTGAAGTGTTTTTTTGCTTGTACGCTGCTTAAGATATTCAACCTCTCCTGACAGATAGTAATAAAGAGCGGATTCCTTGTTGCCGATATGCTCAAGAGTCTTGCCTAAATAAAAACGTTTCTTGGCTGCCAATCCTTCTTGAAACTCCGACTTGTTGCAGAAATTTTCCCAGTAGTTATATACCCAAGTCAAGGTATAATAATAGTATTGCAATAACTTAGGTGACATTTTCTCCACATCCATTGCTAGCATTAAGTCTTCTGCCTGGCTGTAGAAACCGCCTGTTGACAGCACTGCCGCACGATTGATTTTATTCAGGTTGATGAAATAATCATCCTGAAGTTGTACTGCCAGCTGGTAGCCCTTCTTGGCGTATGTCATGGCAGAGTCGTAACGGTAGGTATAATACTCTCTGTAGATCTGGTTATAGAGCCTAAGCTGGTTGTGCTTGTCGGAAGTCATGTATAGTTGCTTTTTGAGTCTTAGCAGTTTCGCTTCTTTTCTTTGGGTAAACTTGCTTCGCTGAGCGATGTAACTGTCTAAACGATGGAACAGCTGTTCCTCGTTTACGGAAGAAGCATTTGCCATTAATGGCATAAACATCATTAAGAACCACAATACTACTTTCATAACTATCTTTTTAATTGTTATTGTTACTATCTGATAGACTATTAGAGTGCCTTATAATTGTATTTTTCTGCAAAGATACTACATTTATTCCTCTTTTTACCATCTACTCTATTAAAAAGTATTAATATCTTTGATAGCTTGATTATTAGAAGGTTATAGACTTAATAAACCTAATATTTATCTACTCATAACCTACATATGATGCCAATGTCTGAAAAATCTCCTTAACTTTGCAACCGCAATCGAATCGCATTCGGTGGCAAGTGAAATCATGTAAAACTAAGAATAAACAACTGTAAGATTATGAACTTAAGAATCCGTACATTTTCTATGGCTTTGGTAGCGATGTCTGCTGCAAGCCAAGTGTATGCACTTCCTTCTGACGAATCTGAAAACAAGGAGAAAAAGGAAGAGCGTAATGTGATGCTCAACGCATCTGATGCCAACAAGCCTCGTGAAATCCAGATAGGATTGCCAAGCGAGGATGTAACCGTATATGAAAACGGTCTTCCAGCCGTTTACTCTTCTTCCGTACACAGACTGTCTGCCCATTGGCGTAGCGATGCCTCACTGAAAGGTACCGACTTGATGACTCCATCTGAGTCTGCCATTGCTACAGGTAATATTGCATACGCAGTTTCTTCTTTCAGCGAGTTGGGACAGAAAGAGTTCAAAGGCAAGCTCAACTATAAGGCAAACCATTTTGGTATGCAGAATGTAGACCTCAACCTGTCTGGTGGAATCGGTGACAATTGGCTTTATACTGCCAGTATGTATCAGAATTTCGATCCAGGTAGTTTCAAGCTTCGCTTTACTGATTATGCCGACCGTACCCAACTTTATCATTTCGGTATCACTCGTATCTTGAATGATGGAAAGGGACGTGTCTCCTTATTATATAAGTATTCCAACAGCAAAAACCCTGGCAATTTTGCCAATGCAGCCCCATTTATCTATTCTGGCGATGGCAGCATCAAGAAGATTGATGGCTTTGACCCAGGTATGGACTCATACGTGCAGCGTCAAGGTTCTTTCCAATACTTGAATACTAAGTCAGGAAAGATGGAGACATGGAATATGAGCGATGGCAGTGAGAATCATGCCAACGAGATTGCCCTCATCAGCCAGTATCAGTTTGATAATGGATGGTTGTGGAAATTCAACGCCAAGTATATGAATGCTCCACGTGCCAATTTTGTGGATTTCGGAGGAAGTACCATCTCTCAGGTGAGCGAGGCTGATGGCTATCAGCTTTCTGATGGGTCTGCCTACAGTGGCTATATAGAAGGCCGTCGCACCTGGTTGCATGTTGGTAAGGTAAGCAATGCGCTTTTGACTACCGAAATCTCCAAGCAGTTGAACAACCATAAGTTAATGATTGGTTTGAACGAGTGGTATTACCATCTCAATTACTATTCGTCTTCGTTCCAGTGGGCAGGCACCGTAGAAGCTTATCCACGCACATTGAGCCAGATGTATGTCAATCCCCTTGATCCTACGCAGACAGCTCATCGTTCTGAGACTTTCGGTTATAATGAGTTGAGTCCAGAATACACCAAGGGATCAGAGAACAAGTTGGCACTCTACTTTACCGACGAATGGAAGGTAAGTCCTAAGTTCAAGGTGTTCTATGGTGGTAGATTGGAGTACTACCGCATGTCTGCCGAGCAGATTTCTACTCCACGTTTCTCAGGATTCCACATGGGTAACTATAATACATACGCCACTGCTGCTGATGGTTCTGTTGTTGCTACCGAGCACAGCATCGAAGCAAAGAACGTAACCAAGGATAAATTGAATTATGCAGCCACCTTACAGTTGACGTATAACCTTACCCGCCAGTTTGGTTTGACTGCCGATGCTACCATCGCCACCCGTTTCCCACGCATCAGCGAGTATGCAGGAACAGGACCTACCGAGGAGCAGTATAAGCGAGTAACCATTCCATTGATTCGTGGTGGTATTTTCTACAAGAACGATTGGATTGACCTTTCTTCAATGGTGACCTACATATCAAAGTCGAACAATATCGACCAGCAGAATCTTACCAAGCCTGGCACTACAGAGGGCAAGACCGTGTTGCTCATCTATAATATCCAGACTTTGGGTTGGACAACCTCGGCAGAAATCAATCCGTTCAAGAACTTCCACATGCATGCACTCTTCACTTATCAGAAGCCGGTGTATAAGAACTATAATGCGAGCGTAACGTTCAATGACGGTCAGTCTATGGGTGTGAATGCCAACAATATGATTGTCAAGGAGATACCTCAGGTTCTTATCGAGTTGGACCCTAAGTATGATATCACCAAGAATCTGAATGCCTGGTTGAGCTTCCGTTACTTCGGTAAGACCTATGCCAACCTTCAGGAGGCACTCTATTTCAATGGTCACTGGGAGACTTTCGGCGGAATCAACTGGAATGTGAACAAGAAACTGAGCCTTGGCGTGAGTGTCATCAATATCTTCAACGAGAAGGGTGCCAAGGGTACCATTAGCGGCTCTGAACTGATTACCAAGCAGGAAGCTGGCAAATATGACGGCAAGTACATGAGTGGCAGCTATCTCCGTCCGTTCACGGTGGAATTCTCTGCAGGAATCAAATTCTAAGATAATAACGAAAGAATTATAGCGTTTAATTATAACAAAGCAATCACATAAAAACCAAAGAACGATGAAAAAGGTATTTATGATTATCGCAGCGATGTGCATGACATCTATCATGGCATCTGCTCAAAAGACCATCCGAGTGTCAACCGACAAGACCGACCTCGTGATGCAGGTTTCTCCTAAGGGTCGCCTCTACCAAGTGTATCTGGGTGACAAGTTGAAGAATCCTTCAGATTACAATCATCTGAAGTGGGATGTATATGCAGCCTCTGATGGTTCCGTCTGCCAGCGAGGTCATGAGGTTTATGCAACCTCTGGTGCTGAAGATTTCTTCGAGCCGGCAGTGGCAGTGACCCATGCCGATGGTAACATGACCACCTATTTGTATTATCAGTCTTCTGAAGAAAAGGCTATCAGTGGAGGTGTTGAGACCATCATCACTCTTAAGGACAAGGTGTATCCGCTGACCGTGAAGCTCCACTATGCAGCTTATCCTAAGGAGAACGTCATCAAGGCATGGAGCGAAATCTCTCATAAGGAGAAAGCTCCGGTTACGCTTTGGAGATATAGCTCTACAATGCTTTATTTCAAGGCAAACAAGTATTTCGTAACCAATTATCATAGCGACTGGGCTAAGGAAGGACAGCCAGAGACTTGCCAGTTGACTGCTGGTAAGAAGATTGTTGATACCAAGTTGGGTACCCGTGCAGCCATGCAGGAGGAGCCTTTCTTTGAACTGGGATTCGATGAGCCTGCCAAGGAGAATGAGGGCAAGGTGATGCTTGGAACCATCGGATGGCCTGGCAACTTCCGCTTTACCTTCGAGGTAGATAACGTGGGAGCCCTTCGTGTTATCCCTGCCATCAATCCATACGCCTCTAACTATAAACTGAAGGCTGGTGAGACGTTCACTACCCCTGAGTTTATCTTTGCCATGAGCGATAATGGTATCGGTGAGGCTTCCCGTAATTTGCACAATTGGGCTCGCCAGTATCAGGTAAACATGGGTATGGAAGATCGCCTTACGCTCTTGAACAACTGGGAGAATACCGGATTCGACTTCAACCAGCAGAGTCTTGCTGAGTTGATGAAGGATGCCAAGGACCTGGGTGTAGATATGTTCTTGCTTGATGATGGTTGGTTTGCCAACAAGTATCCTCGCAAGGACGACCATGCAGGTCTCGGCGACTGGGAGGCTACCAAGAGCAAGCTGCCTGATGGAATACCAGGATTGGTTAGAGATGCCAAAAAGGCTGGTGTAAAGTTTGGTATTTGGATTGAGCCTGAGATGGTGAATCCTAAGAGTGAACTCTTTGAGAAGCATCCCGACTGGGTGATTATGCAGCCAAAGCGTGATACCTATTATTACCGCAACCAGCTGGTACTTGATATCAGTAATCCTAAGGTACAGGATTATGTGTTCGGTATCGTGGATCGTATCATGACGGAGAATCCGGATGTGGCTTACTTCAAGTGGGACTGCAACAGTGTGATAACCAATATCTATTCTCCATATCATAAGGAGAATCAGGGTAATTTCTATATCGATCATGTCCGTGGTATCTACAAGGTGCTTACCCGTATTCATAACAAGTATCCTAAGTTGCCGATGATGCTTTGCTCTGGTGGTGGTGGCAGAATGGATTACGAGATGCTTAAGTATTTCACTGAATTCTGGTGTTCAGACGATACGGATCCATACGAGCGCCTCTACATCCAGTGGAGCCTGTCGAAGTTCTTCCCAGCCAAGACCATGGGCTCGCATGTAACCAATTGGAACAAGAATACCAGTGTGAAGTTCCGCACCGATGTTTGCAGTTCATGTAAGTTGGGCTTTGATATCGACCTCAAGTCACTTTCAGGTGATGACTACAAGTTTGTGCAGAATGCTGTCAAGAACTACGATAGCATGAAGCCTATGATTCTCGAGGGCGACCAGTATCGCCTGGTTTCTCCTTACGAAGGCAACCATTGTGCCATTAACTATGTAAGTAAGGACAAGCAGCGTGCCGTTCTCTTTGCATACGACTTGCATCCACGCTACAAGGAGCCTGTGATGAATGTGAAGATGCAGGGATTGGATGCCGATAAGGTTTATACCGTAAAGGAGACCAATCTGATGCCTGGCAAGGAATCTGATTTGGAGTGCAATGGCAAGCAGTACAGCGGTGACTATCTGATGAAAGTCGGCTTGAATGTATTCAGCCAGACCGATGGAACCAGCCATGTATTGGTATTAGAATAACGTATCAACTATTCATAATAAAAACGAAAAGCAGCAAAGTCTATAATAGGCTTGCTGCTTTTTTTTAGGTATCTGTATCTTTTTTCCCTAATGATTTTACTTGTTTAGCGGTCTTGCCACAAACTCAGTATGAAGGGTCTCCATCGGATGCTCCTTCAGATTGATGAGGATGTTTGGCGTATTGCCGTTGGCGATGATTACCTTGATGCCGGCATTGGCTACATCGTGGGCGGTCTTTACTTTAGAAGTCATACCGCCTCTGCCGTGACGGCTCTTGCTGGCAAGGATGTACTCACTGATGTCACGGTCGTAATAAACCGATGGGATGATGCGGGTGGTAGGCTCGCTTGGGTCACCATTGTAGATGCCATCCACATTACTTAATAGAATCAATGTGTCGGCATTCATCATCTTGGCAATCAAGCCAGACAACTCATCGTTATCCGTAAACATCAGCTCGGTGATGCACACGGTATCGTTCTCGTTGACGATAGGGAGTACGTTGTTTTCCAGCATCACCTGCATGCAGGCCTCCTGGTTCTTATACTGCTCTTCGGCACCGAAATTCTCCTTCATGGTCAATACCTGACCTATTTTTATTTTATATTCACGGAAAAGGTTGTAATAGAGACCTACGAGTTTCACCTGTCCGATGGCAGAGAACAGCTGGCGTTGCTCCACGCTGTCCAAATGATGGTCAACATGCAGTTCGGCTCTTCCGGCAGCCACGGCTCCAGAAGAAACCAGAATCACCTCATAGTCGTGCTTTCTGAGCCAGACAATCTGATCAACAATCGCCGACATTCTCGTTACATCCAGTTTTCCGTCTTCTCGGGTCAGCACGTTGCTGCCCACCTTTACTACGATTCTTTTTCCCATTTTATGCCGATATTTATTTGGAGCAAGGAATCTGTTGTTTAAAATTCCTTGCCCCTTCAATCATTATTTCTTTTTATTGTCTTTTTCTCGAATCTCTACTCTTCGAATCTTGCCGGAGATGGTCTTTGGCAGTTCATCTACGAATTCGATGATGCGAGGATATTTATAAGGGGCAGTCTCGTGCTTCACATGATCCTGCAACTTCTTGATGAGGTCTGGACCTGCCATACTCTTGTATTCATCCTTCAGTACGACGGTAGCCTTGACAACCATGCCGCGGATTGGGTCTGGCACACCGGTGATGGCGCACTCTACTACGGCAGGGTGAGTCATCAGGGCATTCTCTACCTCGAAAGGACCGATGCGGTAACCCGAACTCTTGATCACGTCGTCGATTCTTCCCTCAAACCAGAAGTAGCCTTCCTCATCACGCCAGGCCATATCGCCCGTGTGATAGTAACCATCATGCCAAACCGATTGGGTCTGCTTTTCATCGCGATAGTAATATTTGAAGAGACCGATAGGCTTGTCATCGCCGATGCGGATGCAAATCTCACCCTTTTCACCATCCTCGCATTCAGTCATGTCTGGGCGGAGGATGTGAACATCATATTGTGGATTTGGCTTGCCCATGCTGCCTGGCTTTGGCTTGATCCAAGGGAAGGTTCCCAATGTCATGGTGGTCTCGGTCTGTCCGAAACCCTCGTAAATCTGAACGCCCGTCAGCTTCTGGAAGGTTTCTGCCACAGATGGGTTCATAGCTTCGCCCGCTGTGGTGCAGTATTCAAGACTGCTGAGGTCATACTTAGAGAAATCCTCCTGAATCATGAAGCGATAGATGGTAGGAGGGGCACAGAAAGAGGTGATGTGATACTTCTCAATCTGTCGCATAATCTTATCTGCCGTAAACTTCTCGTGGTCGAAAACGAAGACGGTTGCTCCGGCAAACCATTGTCCGTAGAGCTTGCCCCATACAGCCTTGCCCCAACCGGTATCGGCTACGGTGAGATGGATGGAGTTCTCGTGTAGATTGTGCCAATATACACCTGTGGTCAGATGGCCGAGGGCATAGAGGTAATCGTGTGCCACCATCTTTGGCTCGCCTGTGGTTCCCGATGTGAAGTACATCAGCAGGGTATCTTCGTTAGAGTTTACATGTTCAGGGCGAACGAAAGGAGCGCATTCGTTCCATTCCTTCATCCAGTCGTGGAAACCTTCCGGAATATCCGGACCGATACTAATCAAAGTCTTTACAGAAGGACTCTCTGGCATTGCCTCTTTAATTTGCTCCACCACGTAATCATCGCCGCAGCAGATGATGGCCTTCACGCTTGCCGCATTGTTGCGGTAAACGATGTCGTGCTTGGTAAGCATGTGGGTGGCAGGGATGGCTACGGCGCCCAACTTGTGGAGACCGAGCATGGCAAGCCACCACTGATAGTGACGCTTCAGAATGAGCATCACCTTATCATCGTGACCGATACCGAGACTCTGGAAGTAAACGGCAGCCTTATCGCTCTGCTCCTTCAAGTCCTTGTATGTAAAACGGATTTCTTCACCTCGTTCGCTTGCCCAAAGCAGCGCCACGTGGTCTGGTTTGATCTTTGCCCATTCGTCCATCACGTCGTAGGCAAAGTTGAAATCTTCTGGTATGATAAACTCCAGATGCTCCTTGAAGTCTTGTTCTGAAGTGAATTTTGTCTGTTTAAGAAATCTCTCAATCATAGTTACTCTTCTAAATAATGATATAAGGAAACTTAAATGATGATGCAAAGGAACTTGGCTGGCTCATTGTTGAGTGAGCGGAAGCAATGCGATTTTCTACTGTCAAAGTAGATGCTGTCGCCCGGGTTCAGCACCATCACTTTCTCTTCGATGGTAACTTCGAGCTGTCCCTCTATCACATAATCATATTCCTGTCCATCGTGTCCGTTTTTGTTTGGCTTCTTGTCGCCTGGCAACGGATCCACCTGTACCATGAACGGATTTACCTTTCTGTCCTTGAACCCTACGGCAAGGCTCTGGTATTTATACTGGTTGTTGCGGTCTATCTCCGGTCCCTGTCCCTTGCGGGTTACGTAATATCCCTTCATGCGAGGTTCTTCGCCGAAGAGCAATACGTCGAGATCGATGCCGTATCGCTTGGAAATCTTTGAAAGTCGATACACAGAAGGATCTGCTTCTCCTGATTCAATCTTGAGATAATGGTCAAGACTGATTTCGCAAAGTTCAGCCACCTCCTCTGCTGGAATGTTGAGAACCTCGCGTAGACCTTTCAGTCTTTCACCGATTTGCTTAATTGCTTCATCCATAAAAATCTCTTTTTTATTGTTTGTCTAATTTGTCAAACTGCTACGAAAAGTAGAAGTTGACATGTTGGCGCAAAGGTACGAAAAATATTCTGAATCTCACACATTCATGCCATTTTTTTCTAATATAGAAATACAATAAAAAGAAAATGCCGCACAAATAATTAAATTTGTGCAGCATCCCCTTCGGTTTCTTCCCAGATTTTCATCAGAGAGAAGTCTTCTTGTTTCGTCATTTTTTAAGAGAAGTCTTTTATCTTTTTCCTGCCAGCAAACCATTAATCACTGCACTGGTGAAACCGCCCTGTTCCATGGTGTTCAAGCCCTTGATGGTACAGCCGCCTGGAGTGGTAACCTTGTCAATGGCAGCCTCTGGATGCTCGCCTGTAGCTTGGAGAAGCTCTACGGCTCCCTTTACGGTCTGGAGCACAATCTTCTGGGCATCCTTTGCCTTGAATCCCATTTCTACGCCGCCTTCCACATTGGCTCTTACATAGCGCATGGCGTAAGCGATGGCACACGACATGGCTGTGGCAGCAGGGAAGAGACGTTCTTCCATGATGAGGCTTTCGCCCAATTCATCGAAGATTTCTGTAATCTGCTGGATTTCTGTAGCAGATGCATCTACAGGAGTGATGAAGGTCATCGACTGCTTGTAGGCGATGGCGATGTTTGGCATCACGAGGAAGAAGGTTGGGGTGATGCCATCCTTGTCTAACCACTCCTTGATGTTGGCTGATGGCACACCGGCTGCTACCACGACGAGTTTCTGACTCTTGTAGTTGAGTGCATCCTTGATTCCCTTTAATGTCTTCTCCACGCACCAAGGTTTTACTACTACGCAAATGATGTCTGCGCCGTGGCAAGCCAACTGGTTGTCGAGGGTTACGCAGGCTCCTTCGCTTGCGAAGTGATCCAATACTGGTTGGTTATGGTCAGATACCGTAATATCTGATGGAGTGAACTTCTCGCTCTGCAAGAGTCCTTCAGCCATGGCACCGCCCATAGCACCTGCTCCGATAATTGTTATTTTCATTGTCGTCTTATAGTTAAAATGCAATTACGGTGCAAAGATACTACTTTTATCAGAAAAAAGAGCATTTTGTAGACGATTTTTTAAGAAAGTACGCTTGTTTACTGACGATTTTTTAAGAAATTCGCTAGTTTACTCCCATTCTGGAAGTATCCACGTCCTTGGTTCTCTTCTCCTTGTACTTACCTATCTTATAGATGATGGAGATGAAACTATGTAAAATGATATTCTAGAAATAGACAATCAAGAAGAAACACCTATATAATGGGGAAAGAAGAGATTGAAAATTTTCCCTTAAGAGATATTTTCGCTATATCTTAATCTGTAAAGTTATATCACGGCTCGGTTGTTCTGGCAATGCGCCTGAAGGAGTTCCTTCGGCATGAGCGTAGGCCAAGGGATGGAAAATTTCTGAGTTATGCGACAAATTGCTTGCGAAATGTAGGAAAATAAGTGAAAATACCATGAATATATTAAGGAGATGGTGTCGCATCGTAACCTTTTTGATGGGTTTTCTGTCTAATATCTAGACAGCAGTGTCAAGTATTTAGACAGGTCCTTTTATGGACTTTCTTTCTATATATTCTGATAATCAGTCGTTTATGTTTTTGGCATAGCCGTTGCCTTGCTATTTTGCAACAAATAAGAATAGTAACAACATAAAGAATAGTAAGAAAATGAAAAGACTTGCGTTAGTAGCATCCTTCTGTGGCATTACTATAACACAGATGATGGCACAGAACATCAACGGCGAACAGATTTCCGACACGACCCTATTTGATAAGTTCTCCAAAGAACTTGGCGAAGTGGTGGTGAAAGCTCATCTTCCTCAATATAAGAAGACACACGAAGGACTGCTGACCAACGTGGCAGGAACCGTGCTTAGCAAGATGGGTACGGCAGAAGATGTATTGAAGCATGTGCCGAGTATCGTGAAGAAGAAAGATGGATATGAGGTGGTCGGCAAGGGTACACCTATTATATATATCAACGGCAGGAAGATGCAAGACATCAGTGAGTTGGATAACATCAAATCTTCCGACATCAAGAGTGTGGAAGTCATCCAGAATCCAGGAGCGACCTACGATGCTTCGGTAAATGCGGTAATCAAAATCAAGACCATCAAGAAGAAAGGCGAAGGTTTCGGCTTTGATACTCGCTCTGTGTATTGGTACAATAAGCACGACAATACCATCCAACAGGTTAACATGAACTATCGTCATAATGGACTGAATCTCTTTGCCACTTATAAGTTCTCTGATGCAACATGGATGCAAAAGGCCACCTACAATCAGACTGTACATGTAGATACGCTTTGGCAACAGCATAACAACAACGAAGTAACAGGTCGTATAGAATCGCACCGTCTTATCAGTGGTTTTAGCTATGATTTCAATGCTAATCATTCCATTGGTGCGAGATACACCTTGACCTCGCCAGGCTATTCTCGCTCAAAAGATTTTTTCGATAGTCAGGTAACTGCCGACGGTAAGTTTTACGACTATATCAAAACCGATGGTCTGACGGTCGACAAGAACAACCCTAGCCATCAATTGAATGCCTACTACAACGGCATTTGGGGCAAGACCACTATTGACCTGAATACCGACCTCTATTTCAGTACAAACAGGGCTTATGCCTATAGCGATGAACAGAGCCAGGAGCACGATTCTCGTAACATCAACTCCAAGAATCGTGTGAGCAATAAGATGGTAGCCACCAAACTCGTAATTAAAAGGCAACGACCTGCTTTATAAATGTTGGGATGCCGACTTGCTCTATAACCAAAAGATGGAACTCCTGCAAGTATCTAAGCGAGGTACGAGAGACCTGCAATTCACCCTTCGCTATAAGTTCAATACCACACGTAGCAAGTACAAGGGAACTGGTGCCGGTAATGCAGAGCTGAATCGACTATAAATATTTTTTATTACTTTTATTCGAAAGTAGAGACATTTAAGATGATTTCCTATAAGGGGAACAAAAAAGCAGCAAACCGCAAAGGGCTTGCTGCTCACGATAGGAGTGATTCCTATTTCTTTTATGGGTTGAGTTTTCTTTATACCCTTATCTCAATGGGTTTATACTTCCTTTAATACGATTTCCAATCTTTCGATGAAGTCATCTACATTTTCCTTGGTCAATACCAATGGAGGGAGGATACGGAGGATGTTGGTGCCGGCGCAACCGGTGAAGCAATGCTGCTCGTGGATGAGCTTGCTGCGAACTTCCTTGTGAGGAATATCGAGTACGGCTCCTACCATTAAACCACGGCCACGAACCTCTGTGATGTGACTGTTGCGCTTCTGCAACTCCTTCAGCTGGGCGATGAGATATTCACCAACCTCATGCGCATTCTCTACCAGATTCTCTTTTTCGAATACATCGAGAACGGCGAGAGCTGCTGTACATGCCAGGTGGTTGCCACCGAAAGTAGTACCCAGCTGACCATATACAGGAGTAAACTCTGGAGAAATCAACACGCCACCCATAGGAAAACCATTACCGATACCCTTGGCAACGGTGATGAGATCTGGCTTGATGCCCAACCACTGGTGTGCGAAGAACTTACCGCTTCTGCCATAACCACACTGGATTTCATCGCAAATCAGGAAAGTACCGTATTTCTTGCAGGCTGCCTGCAAACCCTGGGCAAACTCAGGAGTTACCATGTTGCAACCACCTACGCCCTGAATAGCTTCGATGATACAAGCACATACATCGCCCTTGGCAAGTTCCTTCTCCCAAGCCTCCAAATCATTGATAGGAAGATAGGTTACGTGACCATTATCATTGATAGGAGCGATAATCTTAGGATTATTTGTTACCTCTACGGCAAGGGATGTTCTGCCGTGGAAAGCCTTTTCTATAGAAAGCACGCGGGTTCTTCCGTTGGTGAAAGAAGCCAGCTTCAAGGCGTTCTCGTTTGCCTCGGCACCTGAGTTGATGAGGAAGAACTGATAATCTTCATAACCGCTTATCTTGCCCAGACGCTCTGCGAGTTTCACCTGCAACTTGTTGATGACAGAGTTGGAATAGAACCCCAGATTGTTCAACTGGTTGGTGAGCATCTCTACATAGTGAGGATGGCAATGACCGATGCTGATAACGGCATGACCGCCATAGAGGTCGAGGTATTCCTGACCCTTGTCGTCCCATACCTTGCAGCCTTGTCCTTTTACAATATTAATATCGAAAAGAGGATATACGTCGTATAAAATCATAATTTAAGTGAATAGTGAAGAACGAAGAGTGAAGAATTCTCTTGCTTTGAGATGGTCTTAGTCTTTGTTCTTCTATTGTTAAACTGATATTATTATGTAGTGAAGTATAGTGTAAGAGTAAAGCGTGACTCATCCGGAAAAGCATTTGAATTCTTCACTCTTCACTCTTCGTTCTTCACTTAGAAAGCCGATGGCTTTAGCCTGAGACCTGCTGTCTGGTCGAGACCAAACATGATGTTCATGTTCTGAACAGCCTGACCTACGGCACCCTTCAGAAGATTGTCGATGCAGGAAGTAATCAGTAGCTTATCGCCATACTTATCCACATGAACCAAGCACTTGTTGGTATTCACAACCTGCTTCAAGTCGATTGCCTTATCCACATAGTGGGTGAACTTGGCATTCTTGTAGAACTCCTTGTAACCTGCCACGATTTCCTCGATAGGCTTGTCGGTCTTTACCACTTCTGTAGCGAAGATGCCACGGGCGAAGTCGCCACGGTAAGGGATGAAGTCGATGGCTGCATCGAGATAACCCTGTGTCTGCTTCAGACTCTGACGAATCTCTGGCACGTGCTGATGGTTGAATGCCTTGTAGATGCTCATGTTGTTGTTGCGCCATGAGAAATGGGTAGTGGTGCCTGGCTTCTGACCTGCGCCGGTGCTGCCGGTAATGGCGTTGACAGATACATCGCTGTTGATGAGGCCCATCTTGGCAGCAGGCAACAAACCAAGTTGAATGCAAGTTGCAAAACAACCTGGGTTTGCCACGTGCTGAGCTACGGCTATTTTTGATTCATTTATTTCTGGAAGACCATATACAAAATCGTGAGCTGCTGGGGTTGGCTGCTGGGTAGCAACCACTGTCTCTGGGGCAAGACGGAAGTCCTGTGCCAAATCGATAATCTTCACGTTCTCCGGAACATTGTGCTCCTTCAGGAACGCCTCGCTCTTGCCGTGACCGAAGCAGAAGAAGATAACATCCACCTGGTCGAAAGGCATCTCGGCGGTAAACTTCAAATCAGTCTCGCCATACAATCCCTCGTGAACCTCAGCCACCAGGTTGCCGGCGTTACTCTCGCTGTTGGCGAATACAATCTCTGCCTCAGGATGGTTGATAAGGAGGCGAATCAACTCACCTCCTGTATAACCAGCTGCTCCTAAAATACCTACTCTAATCATAATTTAAGTGAAGAGTGAAGAACGAAGAGTGAAGAATTCTCTTGTCCTTCTTGTTATTTATT
Source organism: Segatella copri (assembly GCF_026015465.1). GTDB lineage: Bacteria > Bacteroidota > Bacteroidia > Bacteroidales > Bacteroidaceae > Prevotella > Prevotella copri_E. The sequence goes on along the minus strand of NZ_JAPDUQ010000001.1, from coordinate 1,022,320 downwards.
ATTTCTTTGTTTTATAGTTTTTATGGATGAAACGAGGAGTGCTATTAATTCATTACAGTCAATGATTATGCTTTTGAATGCATTTTCATCAATATAATCTGTATCATGAAGAAGGTTTAACCAATAGGATGTCTCATTTGCTTCTTTGAGGGCAATAGATAATTTGTTAGCAAAGTCTAGTGGACTCTGGGCAAATTCTGCTTCTCTTACTAAAGCTCCTACGGCAGTTCCTGAGCGAAGAATTTGATTTGTAATGGTAAACTCCTTTTTGCAAGAATTGATATGTTTGACCATTTTTACAATTCTCACTGCAAAGAGATAACTCTTGGTATGTAAAGGAGAATTCTCTCTATTATACTCGTTGATATTTTTTGTTCCCATCACAAAAGCATTTGAATTTTTCACTCTTCACTCTTCGTTCTTCACTTAATTTATCTTTCCTCGTTAGGGTGCATACCATAATAAACACGGAGTGGGGTAGAGCTTACCTTGATGAAGCCCTTCGCATCCTCTGCTGTCCAACCGTGCTGCATCTCACCATACTCACCGAGCTTAGACTTGGTCAAATCGTCTGGTGAATCGATACCTACAGTCTGGAAATTGTATGGACGGAGCTTCAGGATGGCTGTACCGTTTACGTTGCGCTGAGAAGAAGTCAGCATTGCCTCGATATCCGGCATTACAGGCTCCAGGTACTGACTCTCGTGGAGGAACATTCCGTACCAGTTGCCTACCTGATCCTTCCAATACTGCTGCCACTTGCTCAATGTGCTCTTTTCCAACAGGCGGTGAGCCTCGATGATGAGCTTAGGAGCCGCAGCCTCGAAACCTACACGACCCTTGATACCGATGATGGTGTCACCCACGTTGCAGTCGCGACCGATAGCGTAAGATGCACCAATCTCCTCAATCTTCTGGATGGCTGCAATCTTATCATCAAACTTCTCGCCGTTGACAGCCACAATCTCACCCTTCTCGAAGGTAATCTTCAACTCAGCCTCTTCTTCCTTGGCAGTAACGTGCTTCAGGTAAGCCTCCTCTGGGAGACCCTGGGTTGGGTCGAGAATCTCACCGCCGCAGATACTGGTTCCCCAGATACCTACGTTATAAGAATACTTCAATTTGGTGAAGTCTGCAAAGAAGCCGTGCTCGTTCAGGTAATCAACCTCCTCCTTACGAGAAAGCGCCTTGTCACGTGTCAAGGTGATGATCTCTACACCAGGAGCCATCACCAGGAATGTCATGTCGAAACGAATCTGGTCGTTGCCGGCACCTGTACTTCCGTGAGCGATGGCGTCAGCACCAATCTCCTTGGCGTAACGAGCGATGGCGATAGCCTGGAAGATACGCTCAGAAGATACAGAGATAGGGTAGCAGTTGTTGCGGAGCACATTACCGAAAATCATGTATTTCAATGATTTCTCGTAATACTCATGGGTAACGTCGAGAGTGACGTATGCCTTGGCACCCAATTTATATGCGTTCTCCTCGTTGGTCTTCAACTGCTCGGCAGAGAAACCACCTGTGTTAGCGCATGCTGCATAAACATCCCAGCCATCCTGGGTCAACTTCATTACTGTGTATGATGTATCGAGACCGCCGCTGAAAGCGACTACTACTTTTTTATTTGCCATAACCTTATGATTAATGTTAAGTGTGAAATGTTAAGTGTTAAATTGGCATTCTTGCCAACACCTTTTATATATAAGGATTTAAATTTCTGCAGATGGACCGTCAATCTTACGGATTCTTTCAATTACCTCCTGAGGAAGCTTGATAGGCAGATGTTCTTCTGGGTCGAAGAGCATGGCGGTGCAGATGCAGTATTTGCGGTTGGTGCGATGGAGCACATCTACGTTGATGCAACCCTCGCAACCACGCCAGAAAGACTCGTCATCGGTCAGGTCGGCGAAAGTAACTGGAAGATAACCCAACTGGGTGTTCATCTTCATGACAGCCGAACCGGAAGTCAAAGAGAAAATCTTGGCATGAGGCCATCGCTGTCGGGCGAGCGTAAAGGTCAGGTTCTTGATGCGCTTTGCCAATCCCAAACCACGGAAGTCTGGGTGAACGATCAAACCTGATGTGGTGACATAGTGCTTGTTGCCCCATGTTTCGATGTAGCTGAAACCTGCGAACTTCTCTCCCTGGAGAGCGATGACCGCCTTGGCTTCGCGCATCTTGGTGGCAACATACTCTGGTGAACGCTTGGCGATACCAGAACCACGTTTCTTTGCAGCTTCTGCAATTGTAGTCAGAATGGTGTCGATGTACTTGATGTGACTTTCGTCAGCCACCATTACTTTAACTTCTGCTTCTTCCATTTTTTTCTCTTCTATCTTAAAATGTTTTTGTTTTAATATTCTTTCTTTATATATAATAAGGTGTATGTTTTGCATTAAAATGCAACTACCTTATACATATTTATGGTGAACGTCTGGAATTACCTCTGCTAGTGCATTGATGATTTCCTCTTCTGTTGTCCCTTTCTTCTTAACCAGAAAGATCGTGTCATCGCCAGCGATGGTTCCCAGAATTTGAGGAATATCACTATTATCTATATTATAGGCAATGCTGCTTGCATATCCCGGACGGGTTTTGATCACGACCATGTTTCCAGAGAAGTTGATAGACTGGAATCCGGTATTCACCATCATCTTGCTCACTGGAATATGGTTTGATACTCTCTTATATAATGTATCGTTGGGCAGAACATACGCATATTTTCCACTCGAAGATGCTGCCTTTGCCACCTTGAGCAGTTTTAAGTCACGGCTCAATGTGGCTTGCGTAATCTTAAAGCCTTCTTTGTGAAGAGCCTCCAAAAGTTGGTCTTGCGAACTCAACTCTTGACTTGATATAAGCATCTTCAAAGTTTCCAATCTGCTATTCTTTGCCTTCATATGCTGTATTTTTATTCGTTTAACGGCTGCAAAATTACAATATATTTTGCAAATAGCCAAATAAAATGAAAGAAAAATGCGTAAAATAACATTATTTTGTCTTTTGTTATGTATGAATATAGAATAAATATGCATACATTCAGTTATTTTATACAGATTTTCTACACAAGGCTTTTGATGCAAAAAAGCCTTTTTTGTCTATTTTAAGCTAATTATTGTAAATTATTGAAAGAAAGACTACGAAAACCGCATCGGTTCAATTAGTTTTTGTTATCTTTGCAGACACAATTCTTTGATTATAATCAACTTGATAAAAATAAACCTTTAGAAGATGGAAAAAATGAATGTTAAACCAGCAGAAGGTAAGCTGGGAATCTTGGTTGTTGGTTGTGGCGCAGTAGCTACTACCTTCATGACCGGTGTTTTCATGACTCGTAAGGGACTTGCGAAGCCAGTAGGTTCAATGACTCAGTACGACAAAATTCGTGTTGGCAAGGGTGCAGACAAGAAATATTTGCACTATAAGGACATCGTTCCACTTGCTGACCTTAATGATATCGTATTCGGTACTTGGGATGTTTATCCGCAGAATGCTTATCAGGCAGCTATGTATGCTGAGGTATTGAAGGAAAAAGATATCAACCCTGTACGCGAGGAGTTGGAGAAGGTAGTACCAATGAAGGCTGCATTCGACAAGAACTATGCAAAGCGTCTTGATGGCGGCAATGTGAAGGATTGCAAGACCCGCTGGGAGATGGTAGAGGCTCTTCGTCAGGATATCCGCGACTTCAAGGAGAAGAACGGTTGTGCCCGTATCGTTGTTATCTGGGCAGCATCTACTGAAATCTACGTTCCTGTAGATATGGAGATTCATGGTGCATTGGCAGCACTTGAGGCTGCAATGAAGGCTGACGACCGCCAGCATGTAGCTCCATCCATGTGCTACGCTTATGCTGCTTTGACAGAGGGTGCTCCTTTCATCATGGGTGCTCCTAATACAACTGTTGATATTCCTGCTATGTGGGAACTCGCAGAGAAGACCAAGATGCCTATCGCCGGTAAGGACTTCAAGACAGGTCAGACTCTTGTCAAGAGTGGTTTCGCTCCTATCATCGGTACCCGTTGTCTCGGCTTGAATGGCTGGTTCTCTACCAATATTCTCGGCAACCGTGATGGTCTCGTTCTCGATGAACCAGCTAATTTCCATACCAAGGAGGTAAGTAAACTCTCTACTCTTGAGACAATCCTGAAACCAGAAGCTCAGCCAGATCTCTATGGTCATGGTAACGACGAAGATACTCAGTACTATCACAAGGTACGTATCAACTATTATCCACCTCGCAACGATAACAAGGAGGGTTGGGATAATATCGATATCTTCGGCTGGATGGGTTACCCAATGCAGATTAAGATAAACTTCCTCTGCCGCGACTCTATCCTTGCTGCTCCATTGCTGCTCGACCTTACATTGTTGAGCGATCTTGCTGCTCGTGCAGGCCGTTTCGGAATCCAGCGTTTCTTGAGTTTCTTCCTCAAGGCACCTATGCACGATTATACTAAGGGTGAAGAGCCTGTAAACCATCTCTACCAGCAGTATACGATGCTGAAGAATGCTATCCGTGAGATGGGTGGTTACGAAGCCGATGAGGAAATCGACTAATTAGGTTATTTCATTTAATATTACACCTTATTATATATAAGGCATTAATTTATATCATGGCACACCTTTGGAATGTTAGAATATCTCTCCATAGGTGTGCCTTTTTGTTTATTTATATAGAAAGTAGACATGGATTCGGTAACGAGTTTTATTTATGGTATGAGCATGATGTTCTTCTCCATGATGGCTTTCCTGTTTTGGAGAAAAGGAAAGGAGATGCTCTTTCGGATGATTATGTGGCTCATGATTGTGGTCGACCTACAGTTGTTAAAGGACATGGTTTTCTTTCTGATTTATGGTTTTGACAATGAGCATGCGTGGTATCTTACGTCTTCGTTGGATATGATGATTATTCCGTTCTACAGCTTTGTGTTGATGGAACTGGTGAAGCCGGGCTGGTTCAGATGGGTGAAAGCTTTGATGCTGGAATTGCCTTTCCTCTTGTTGCCGGTGTTCTATATTTTTACCCATAATATCATCTGGTTTTATGTGCTTTCTGTCTGGGGAGCCATTTATGGATGCTCTACCTTTATATTGCTTATCTTTATGATTCGGAGGTATCATCGCCAGCTGAAAGAGCGCTTTTCTTATCAGGAAAATATTAATCTGAATTGGCTTCTTGCCATTCTCAATACCTTCTTCCTGATTCTGTTTTTATGGACGCTGAGCTGTTTCGTTATTAATGTGGATTACGACAATATCTATATGGTAAGTTCTCTGATACTCTGGATGCTGATAGATTATTTTGTTTATAGGCATGAGTCAGTGATAGAAGAGTTGAGCGATGTTGAAATTGTACCGTTAGAGCAGAACGAAGTAGATGTTTCGGGGATGGCTGCTGAGGTGCAGCGGTTGTTCGAGGAAGATAAAATCTATCTCAATCCGAAACTGAAATTGTCTGATGTGGCACTGGCTGTAGGTACGAACCGTACTTATCTGAGTCGCTATTTTAACCGGCAGAATGGGCAGACGTTTTATGATTATGTGAATACTTATCGTATACAGTATGCTGAGAATTTGTTGAAGTCAACGAACTATCCTTTGCCGGAAATCGCCATCAAATCGGGATTTAATTCTATTTCTACGTTCAGAAGAGTATTTTTTGCCTCTTTTGGTTGCTCTCCTAATAAATATAGGACAAATGTGTAAGTTGTTGATGTGTAGGTTGTTCTGAAAAGTCAGTGTTACACTGAAAAATGTCAAAAGACACTTTTTGTCCATTTGAAACTAATTTTTGCTATTTTGAAACCATGGTTCTCAATTTTTTTTCTATCTTTGCACCATAGAACTTTTTGAAGAGAATATAACTCTAGCATTTACTTTTTCTAGGAATAAAAAATAAAGGTTGGCCAACCCGTTGAGGGCAAGCCAACCTTTCTCGTTATGTATGTTATTCTTTTTGTTTTTTACTTTATTCCCGGTTCTCGTTTTCATTATTCCTTGTTACTGCCTCCGAAGATGCGGAGCAAGTAGAGGAAGAGATTGATAAAGTCGAGATACAGAGTCAAGGCTCCGATGAGTGCCAGTTTCTGTGCGCCTTCGCTCATGTCGTATTGTGTCTGGAGCATCTGCTTGATTTTCTGACTGTCCCAAGCGGTCAAGCCAACGAAGATGGCTACACCTGCGTAACTCAAAATGTAATCAAATCCCGAACTCTTCAGGAACATGTTTACTATGGTAGCGATAATCAGGCCTATCAGCGCCATGAAGAGTATTTTTCCTAAAGAGGTCAAGTCCTTCTTGGTAGTGTAACCATAGAAAGCCATCGCTCCGAATGTGCCGGCTGTAATAAAAAATACCTTGGCAATACTGGTCATCGTATAAACTACGAATACGGATGAAAGCATGGCACCATTCAAAACCGAGTAGACGATGAAGAGTAGGGTGGCCGTAGTCAGGGAGAGTCTCTGTAGGGCACCGGTAATGATGAATACCAGGGCGAGCTCTGCGATAATCAGGCCAAAGAGCAAGCCGCGGCTTGTCATCAAGGTCATCAGCAGGGTAGGACTGCTAGCCACACCATAGGCAGTAACGCCCGTAATCAGGAGAGCTAAGGTCATCCATGTATACACTTTGCGCATCAAAGCAGAGAAAACACCGCTTATACCTCGCTCTTTCTCATTAACAGCAAAGCCATTGCTCTGCTGGTTGTTCTGACTATTTATCAGATTGTACATTTCCTTTTCTGTCATAATTCTATTTTCTTTTGTTATTTATGGTCTATTGAATAATATAATAAGCGCAAAGATAATGCCAATTATTGAAACGAACGATAATCTCTGCGCTTTATTAACATTTATTCCGTAATTTTACGTCATTCATTCCTTTGTTTAAGGGCTATCTTCTTTACGGCTATCTGTTTTCCGCCTCGTGTTACCTCTACGGCTACAGTCCCATTTATTGGTGTGCGAAGCTGTTCTGTATCAGATTTTGCCTGTTTCTGAAGCGCCAGGACACCTGAGGCTCCGTATATTCTGATGATGTCGTTCTGTTCCAGACCCTTTATCAGGATATGATAGTTGCCGCTAGGAATGATGGTGATGTCTGACTTCATGTCAGTCTCCTTGCGGTTGAAATTGATCTGCCATTGCCATCTTAATCTCTTATCTTCTCTTTCTTCTACCAGTCTCATACGCTATTCGTTTTATTTCGAATGCAAAGATACGTCTTTTCCGTTTTCTACCTATGCGATTTGTGCGATTTGCGTGGATTCGGGAAATAAAGTGCGAAAAAATCATGGAATCATTCGGCAGAATATCTCCGAAGGATAAGAACATAACTCCGAAAGATAGCAAAATATCTCCGAAGGATAAGAAAATATCTCCGAAAGATAGCAGAATATCTCCGAAGGATAAACCAAGATGACAAATGTAGGTACTCCGATGACGAAGATATTGAAACTGGGTTGTGGCAACGAGGTGAAGGGTGAAGGGTATATTTTAAATCTTATATTATATTCTTTTTTAGGGTTTTTCCGATTTTTGACCCTAGGGTACCCCTTTAATTTTCCCTTGCCGCGCGTATATATAAAAAAGAGTTTTCAAACCTTCACCCTTCACCTTTTTATTTAACGTTTTATGTGTCAAATAGTTATAGGTGAAGGGTGGTGAAGGGTGTTTCTTGCTTTTTTATAAACATATTTTAAGAATCCACTCCGTTTTTACATATTTTAAGCGTTTATTTTCGATTCCGAAATGGGTATCTTTTTTAGAGAGTCCTCTTTTTTTTATGATTTCTTTCTGCAGAAACTCCTAAAATCCCAGCCTAATCGGTATCCCTGATGTATAATCCGTTAAAATATTATCAGCGAAATAAAGTTAATGGCTATGGGTAAGCGTAAACTTCTAAACGTGAATTAATGTGAAATCATTAGCAATTTTTCTTCAAGTTTCGTCCCACACGCCCTTTCAGAGCGTGTGGTGCAAACTTGCGAATGTTCAATCATTAACAATTATTATAGTATACGCTTGCGTATACGCCTAAGTGTGTGCATAGGCAAGCGCATATATACAATAATGTAAGCAGCTAAAATCTCTTGTATAAAGTCTTTATAGATGTTAAAAACTAACTGAAAAAGCAACTTTTTTGCGAAAAGATTTGGTGGAATGAAAAATAGTTAGTACTTTTGCACTCGCTTTTGAGAAATACACTTTCTCTTAGCAACAAAAGAAAGAGTTCTTTGAAAGATTTTACATAAACAGACAAGTAGTACAAGAAGCGGTTAACTTCTTAGAAATAAGAAAGTTGACTGGGTAAAAGAAACGAACCGTCAAGCAATTGACAAGTCAGGTTTACTAAGCTTCAATAAACGAAAAAGGATATTCGTCCTAAGTACAGACAACAAACACCGACTTTCTTCTTCGGAAGAAATGAAGTAAAAATGATATTTTACAATGGAGAGTTTGATCCTGGCTCAGGATGAACGCTAGCTACAGGCTTAACACATGCAAGTCGAGGGGAAACGATATTGGAAGCTTGCTTCCGATAGGCGTCGACCGGCGCACGGGTGAGTAACGCGTATCCAACCTGCCCATCACTTGGGGATAACCTTGCGAAAGTAAGACTAATACCCAATGACGTCTCTAGAAGACATCTGAAAGAGATTAAAGATTTATCGGTGATGGATGGGGATGCGTCTGATTAGCTTGTTGGCGGGGTAACGGCCCACCAAGGCGACGATCAGTAGGGGTTCTGAGAGGAAGGTCCCCCACATTGGAACTGAGACACGGTCCAAACTCCTACGGGAGGCAGCAGTGAGGAATATTGGTCAATGGACGAGAGTCTGAACCAGCCAAGTAGCGTGCAGGAAGACGGCCCTATGGGTTGTAAACTGCTTTTATAAGGGAATAAAGTGAGTCTCGTGAGACTTTTTGCATGTACCTTATGAATAAGGACCGGCTAATTCCGTGCCAGCAGCCGCGGTAATACGGAAGGTCCGGGCGTTATCCGGATTTATTGGGTTTAAAGGGAGCGTAGGCCGGAGATTAAGCGTGTTGTGAAATGTAGACGCTCAACGTCTGCACTGCAGCGCGAACTGGTTTCCTTGAGTACGCACAAAGTGGGCGGAATTCGTGGTGTAGCGGTGAAATGCTTAGATATCACGAAGAACTCCGATTGCGAAGGCAGCTCACTGGAGCGCAACTGACGCTGAAGCTCGAAAGTGCGGGTATCGAACAGGATTAGATACCCTGGTAGTCCGCACGGTAAACGATGGATGCCCGCTGTTGGCCTGAATAGGTCAGCGGCCAAGCGAAAGCATTAAGCATCCCACCTGGGGAGTACGCCGGCAACGGTGAAACTCAAAGGAATTGACGGGGGCCCGCACAAGCGGAGGAACATGTGGTTTAATTCGATGATACGCGAGGAACCTTACCCGGGCTTGAATTGCAGAGGAAGGATTTGGAGACAATGACGCCCTTCGGGGCCTCTGTGAAGGTGCTGCATGGTTGTCGTCAGCTCGTGCCGTGAGGTGTCGGCTTAAGTGCCATAACGAGCGCAACCCCTCTCCTTAGTTGCCATCAGGTTAAGCTGGGCACTCTGGGGACACTGCCACCGTAAGGTGTGAGGAAGGTGGGGATGACGTCAAATCAGCACGGCCCTTACGTCCGGGGCTACACACGTGTTACAATGGCAGGTACAGAGAGACGGTCCCTTGCAAAACGGATCAAATCCTTAAAGCCTGTCTCAGTTCGGACTGGGGTCTGCAACCCGACCCCACGAAGCTGGATTCGCTAGTAATCGCGCATCAGCCATGGCGCGGTGAATACGTTCCCGGGCCTTGTACACACCGCCCGTCAAGCCATGAAAGCCGGGGGCGCCTAAAGTCCGTGACCGTAAGGAGCGGCCTAGGGCGAAACTGGTAATTGGGGCTAAGTCGTAACAAGGTAGCCGTACCGGAAGGTGCGGCTGGAACACCTCCTTTCTGGAGAGACGAATATATTTAGTGATTAGTGATTAATTATTATTGATTATCCCTTCACTTATATTTATTGAGATAGTGACTGATTAAAGTTCGCTTCTCTTCTTGTACGCACCATCTGTTTAATTAAATAGGAGACTGGGATTCCTTATACATTATATATATAGGGATGGCTCAAGCAAAATGGTTCAACTCCACAATCTCCACTCTAAGGTTGAGTAAGACAAGTGAATTCTTCACTCTTCACTTAAAAAGATCTTTGACATATTGACACAAGCAAAACTGTAAGTAATGAACTTTAGTTCAGACTAAAGTAAATCAAATCGCAAGATGAGATTTCACTTTGTTAGAATACAGCTGAAAGTATGAGCTACTTATTCGTTATTCGGAAACGAGTAACAAGAATACAGTCGTAAAGAAAGTAAGAAAGGGCGTATGGCGGATGCCTAGGCTCACGGAGGCGATGAAGGACGTGATAAGCTGCGATAAGCTTCGGGTAGGTGCAAATAACCCTTGATCCGGAGATTTCCGAATGGGACAACCTAGCCGTCTGAAGGACGGTTACTCTTACCAGTGTAAGAGAGCTAACGCAGGGAACTGAAACATCTTAGTACCTGCAGGAAGAGAAAATAAATGAATGATTCCCCCAGTAGTGGCGAGCGAACGGGGAACAGCCCAAACCAGTGGCGTCGCAAGGCGTGGCTGGGGTTGTAGGACCGCGACATTGTACTGAAATGGTGAGTGGAAGTATCTGGAAAGTTACATCACAGAAGGTGATAATCCTGTACACGAAGCCAGATCAGGCATAGCGGTATCCTGAGTAACGCGGGACACGAGGAATCCTGCGCGAATCTGCCGGGACCATCCGGTAAGGCTAAATACTCCCGTGAGACCGATAGCGAACGAGTACTGTGAAGGAAAGGTGAAAAGAACCCCGAGCAGGGGAGTGAAATAGTTCCTGAAACCATACGCCTACAAGCGGTCGGAGCACAGCAATGTGTGACGGCGTGCCTTTTGCATAATGATCCTACGAGTTACCGTCACTGGCGAGGTTGAGTGTCATGAGACACGTAGCCGCAGTGAAAGCGAGCCTGAAGAGGGCGCACAGTCAGTGGGGGTAGACGCGAAACCAAGTGATCTACACTTGGCCAGGATGAAGTCCCGGTAACACGGGATGGAGGTCCGCACCAATAAGCGTTGAAAAGCTTCTGGATGAGCCGAGTGTAGGAGTGAAAGGCCAATCAAACTTGGAGATAGCTCGTACTCCCCGAAAGGCATTTAGGTGCCGCGTCGGATGGTCACCGTGAGAGGTAGAGCGACCGATAGGACAAGAGGGCTTCACCGCCTATCGAGTCCTGACGAACTCCGAATGCTCACGGTCTGCAGTCCGGCAGTAAGGGGGCGGGTGCTAAGGTCCGTCCCCGAGAGGAGAAGAATCCAGACCGCCGTCTAAGGTCCCGGAGTTCTGCCTGAGTTAGTCTAACGAAGTCTGGTCCCTATGACAGCTAGGATGTTGGCTTGGAAGCAGCCATTCATTCAAAGAGTGCGTAACAGCTCACTAGTCGAGGGTCCGGGCATGGATAATAATCGGGTATAAGGCAGACACCGAAGGCGCGGGATAGCAATTTTAAAAGTATCGGTAGGGGAGCATACTCACAGCGTCGAATGGTGTACGTAAGTTATCCTGGAGCGGTGAGTAAAGCAAATGTAGGAATAAGTAACGATAAGGAGGGTTAGATTCCCTCCCGCTGTAAGACCAAGGTTTCCCGGGCAATGCCAATCAGCCCGGGGTCAGTCGGGTCCTAAGTCTAAGCCGAACGGCGATGGCGATGGCAGAGACGGTTAATATTCCGTCACTGCCGCATGGGGCGACGTGGAGACGGAGCAGTGAAACCACCGCGGGGCGACGGAAGTCCCCGTTGAAGGGTGTAGGCGTTGAGGATGGCAGGCAAATCCACCATCCGAGCTGAACCTGACAGTACGGAGTCCTCCTCGGAGGAATCTGATAGTGTGGGTAATCATACTCCCGAGAAAATCCGCTAAGCTTAACCCATGCGGCACCCGTACCGCAAACGGACACACGTGGTCGGGTAGAACATACTAAGGCGTTGAGAGATTCATGGTTAAGGAACTAGGCAAATTGACCCTGTAACTTCGGGATAAAGGGTCCTCGTGATGAGCGAGGCGCAGAGAATAGGTCCAGGCAACTGTTTAACAAAAACACAGGGCTGTGCAAACTCGAAAGATGACGTATACAGCCTGACACCTGCCCGGTGCCGGAAGGTTAAGAGGAGATGTCACTCGCAAGAGGAAGCATTGAATTGAAGCCCCGGTAAACGGCGGCCGTAACTATAACGGTCCTAAGGTAGCGAAATTCCTTGTCGGGTAAGTTCCGACCTGCACGAATGGTGTAATGATCCGGACGCTGTCTCAACCATGAGCTCAGTGAAATTGTAGTATCGGTGAAGATGCCGATTACCCGCGATGGGACGAAAAGACCCCGTGAACCTTTACTACAGCTTAGCATTGACCTTGGTCATCCGATGTGTAGGATAGGCCGGAGGCTTCGAAGCGGGAGCGCCAGCTTTCGTGGAGCCATCCTTGAAATACGGCCCTTTGGCTGTCTGAGGTCTAACGCGCAGTTGCGCGGACACTGCTTGGTGGGTAGTTTGACTGGGGTGGTCGCCTCCAAAAGCGTAACGGAGGCTTCCAAAGGTGCCCTCGGGTCGATTGGTAACCGACCTCAAAGAGTGCAATGGCATAAGGGCGCTTGACTGGGAGGCAGACATGCCGAGCAGGCAGGAAACTGGGGCATAGTGATCCGGCGGATGTGTATGGAAACTCCGTCGCTCAAAGGATAAAAGGTACTCCGGGGATAACAGGCTGATCCCCCCCAAGAGCTCATATCGACGGGGTGGTTTGGCACCTCGATGTCGGCTCGTCACATCCTGGGGCTGGAGAAGGTCCCAAGGGTTGGGCTGTTCGCCCATTAAAGTGGCACGCGAGCTGGGTTCAGAACGTCGTGAGACAGTTCGGTCTCTATCTATCGTGGGCGTGGGAGTTTTGAGTGGTGCCGTCACTAGTACGAGAGGACCGTGATGGACAGACCTCCGGTTTACCAGTTGTGCCGCCAGGCGCACCGCTGGGTATCTGAGTCTGGATTGGATAAGCGCTGAAAGCATCTAAGTGCGAAGCCAGCCGCAAGATGAGAACTCCATTGAGGGTCGTCAGAGACGATGACGTTGATAGGATGCAGGTGTAAAGACAGCGATGTCAAAGCCGAGCATTACTAATTGCCCGAACACTTTCTTTAGGAAAGTTCATAGTTTCAGCTGTTGACTCTCGATAAAATCGAGAGGGACGGTGGTTCTTTACTTGATAAACAGTTTGCTTGTGTGCAAATACGTCATAACCCATTATCAGGTGGTTATTGCGGTGAGGTCCCACCTCTTCCCATTCCGAACAGAGAAGTTAAGCTCACTTGCGCCGATGGTACTGCAATGCAATGCGGGAGAGTAGGTAGCCGCCTCCTTTTATCAAGAGCCTCAGATTTCGAAAGATTTCTGAGGCTTTTTTGTTTTCCCACAGATTTCACAGATGCTCACAGATTTTAGACCTGTTCGGTCTGGAATTTCGCAGATTTTTATTATCTTTGCAGCATGAATAGGAAAAGAATTAAAAAGAAGTTTGCTAGTTTAGGTCAGCGTATGCTACGGATGCCTCGTACCCGAGGATTCGGAGTACAATCACCTACAGCCTATTCTTTCCTGCGCAAGGTGGTTAACGAAAAGGGATTTCTCAGAATCTATTGTCAGACTCATTCTGAAATCTCCTCCTCCTATCCCCAAGATGCCTCCAAACAGAAACGTCTTCTCTTCCGCATCAGAACTGTTTATCCTAATGTAGTAGAACTCTCTGCATCTTCCCTGCTAAAGAGAGAGGATTTCCAGCAGTTTCTCTGGAATGTGTCTGATGATACGGTTTTAGTAGTTACAGACATCAATCTTGATGCAGAATATGGGAAAGTATGGCTCCGACTTGTAACAGATAATCGTACGATTTTGACCTTTAATTTGGTTGATTGCGGTATAGTTTTCTTCGATAAAACCAAATATAAGCAGAATTTTAATGTAAATTATTGATTTGTGCGTAAATTTGTTCCATAAATATTTGGAATTTAAAATAAAAGTATTACTTTTGCAGCCAAAATAATAGAAACGTTAAATTATAGAGCTATGTATTGGACACTTGAATTGGCTTCAAAGCTTGAAGATGCACCATGGCCTGCAACTAAAGAAGAGTTGATTGACTATGCAACTCGCTCTGGTGCGCCTCTAGAAGTTCTAGAGAATTTGCAGGAGATAGAAGACGAAGGCGATGTTTACGAAAGCATCGAAGACATCTGGCCTGATTATCCTTCAAAGGATGACTTCTTGTGGAATGATGACGAGTATTAATCGTTCATCGATTACGATTATCAGTATAAGATAATGGAAATGAGCCATATAGGTGATTTCTTCGGAAATTCCTATATGGCTTTTTGCCGTCTTTTACCGCCAATTTTACCGTTCTAATGGCCTTATTTTACATAATTAAATGATCAATAATCGGTATATCCTGAAATTCTTTCTTTTCTGATCGGTTAATTTCATCTTTTCTTCTCTTATTATTCTCCTTACTTCATACTAAAATCATCTGAAGTTTATAAAAAAGGAGTGATATGATAAACTTTTCTACTATCTTTGCGTACATAGTGCCATAATTAATAAAAAGGTATTTTAATATGGGAAGAATTTCAAGACTTTATCCGAAAGGACGATTGAGACTGCGTATACCAAAGATGGTGCAGTCTGGTAAAAAGTATCCATTGTATATAGAATACAATTGGCATGCTAATTCTATTCGTAAATCAACTGGTATAAGTGTGTCAGTAAAGGAATGGAATGAGAAAGGCTATTGCGGTATTGGTGAAATACGTGCCACGACTGATATTGACTATAAGTATTATAATCATGCTCTTCATAAGCGTATCGAAGACATAGATGTGAAGATACATAAGTATTATGAAATGCATCAACATATTACTTGTGATGTGATTCGATCTTTTCTCGAAGACAATGATAATGCTTTGCGACCTGATGAAGGAAAAGACTTCATAGAGTTTGCTAAAGAGTTGATGGAAAAACGTTATGAGAAAGGTAAGATAGGTTTCAGTACTTGCAAGAATGGTATTTCATATCTCAATCAGTTTGAGGAATACCTGTTGCTTGAACACAAAGGTACACATGGTGAGCATAAGGAATTCATTTATGTCTCAGATATTAGTGAAGACTTATTGCTTGACTTCCGTAAGTATCGACTCTTGGCAAAAAAGAAAGCAACAACAGTCAACAAGACTCTATGTCCGATTCTTCAGGCGTGTGAATATGCTTGTCAGTTAGGTTATATCTCTCATCAGCTTAATGCTTCTCTCCAGGACTTGTATATGAAAGAAGAGGACCGGCTTGATGAAGAAGAGAGGAATATCAAGTATCTCACTGAAGAGAGACTTGCTGAGTTAGTTTCCGTTTATAATACCATCGAACAACCTCGACGAAAAGAGTTTTTGGAGATGTGGCTGTTTGCCTTCCATGCTTGCGGTATGCGAATGGTTGATGTGATGACGCTCCGATGGAAAGACATTGATTTCAACAAGAATTTCATCAGTAAAATACAAGTCAAGACGAGAAACCGAAACACCATACCTTTGAGTGAACCACTCATTCGTATTCTTGAAAAATGGAAGGGTAGAAACAAAGTCTTTGTTTTTGATCTATTGCCAGAGAACTTCTATATAAATGACCATGAGGCGATATACCGTCGTAGAAATTCCTGGAATAATACCATCAATACTTCGCTTCGCTGTATATCTCATGATTTAAAATGGAATCAAGACTTGACTTTCCATGTATCAAGACACACTTGGGCAGTTTTAGCGCTTGCACACGGAGCTGAAATCAGTGAGATAAGCAGATTGTTAGGTCACGCTTCAACAGGCGTCACAGAGCGAGTTTATGCAGAATTCTTGCCAGACAACCTTGCGACTGTAGTAAGCAAACTTGGCTTCTGCTTCATTCCTGATATGAATGCCAAACAAAAGAAGGTGGTATCACGCTAAACAGAGTGATACCACCTTCGATCAAATTTGTAGCATTTATAGTCGAAACTATCAGAATATCTTGTAGTCCTTGCCAGTAAGATTAGAAATTGGCTTGAATAAACGCAATAGAATGAGCCCTATCACGATAAATGCTATTCTGACTATTACTGAACCGCCCATAGTAAAACCGTGCCATACGAGGAAAATGGGTGAGCACATGAGGGCTACGATGATTAGGCACATTAGAGCTGCTAGAAATGTTTTTGGTCCCATACGTCAATAATCTAATGGAGCTATGAAATGATCATCAGGCAGGTCGTGAAAATACTTGCCATCTGCATCATTAGTCACATATGTTTCGTTTTCTGGATCTTCTGTAGCGAAATAGATTTCCAAATCCTTGAAACGATTTTTGAGAAGAACGCGGAAGTCAGTAATCAATGCGAGTTCTTCCGCTTCTATATAGAGAAAGCCTTCTGAAAGTTCGCATTTCTTGATATTACCACAGAGATTGCAAGTCCCATAGTCCACACCAAGAGCTAAGATGATGTTTCCTTCCCAATCATCGGCCTCGTCTTCTTCCATAGCAGGGCGTTCTTTCTGTATGAAAGTCTGATAGAGGTCATATATCTCTTGCAACTCTTCTTGTTTTCCCACAATGTGGTAGCGTACTTTTATATTATGCATTTGTGATGCTATGAAATCTTCTAACTCTTTCTCCATATTTCGTCAGTCAATCTTATAGTTATACAAATATCTGAGACTGTCACCACTTATTTCGAAAGCTACGATGTCGTGAGCATACTCGTTGCTTCCCACCTTGGCAGATAGGAAGAATATGTATGAACGCGGTCCATATTCATCATCAAGACTTATAATTTTCTGTACTTCATGGTGACTGTAGTCATCCTTTGGATGGGCGAGCTGCAACAATGGGCGATGCTCTTCATGTAGCTTACCATCTTCGGACTTGAACTTAACCACACAATCGATGTCTGGTGCCGTTCCCCCTTCGCCAGTATCATGCCAGATGGCAGTCACGAGACTGTCATCAGAGACGATAGAGTGGTAAGTCTCGATAGAGTCAGACTTATCTGTACTCTTATCGAGACTTGTGTTCTGTGACTTATGCTGACATGATGCGAGAAGCATGAGAAAAGCGACAATAACAGCAACAACAGTTTTCATCCTCTGTTCTTTTTTAGTTCTACAAACATACTGTCAGCCAACACTTCACCATCCTCAGCATATTCCGGGTCAAAGAGGAGTCCGGGGAGGGTAAGCGGTTCTTCCTGCCCTTTGACGTACGAACCGATATATACGTCGTCGGTGTAGAATTCGTTGATTCTCGGCTGATAGGTGAAGTCATACGGCAACTTTGCCTCATCGCACAGCTGATAGTAGTCATCCTCAAAGTCAAAGTCGGCTTTCTCCCATACGAAGCTGAGCACATACATGGAAGAAACGAGCCATCCTTTTCTGCTGGAAAGACGACCTACATTGATGCAACGGGCATGGATGTCCTCTTGCCAGAATGTAGGGAAGTAATCGCCATAACCGATATAGCCCTCACTATAGTCACACATAGCGTTTACAGTTTCTATGATTTGTTCCTTGATATGTTTGCTCCAAAGGTGGGCAACGTACTGTCCTAGGTCCTTGTGTATTCTTAGATATATCTTCATAGTGTACTCTTTATAGTTTTATTCTGAAGGAGGAAAAATCTGATTGATGACAACTTCATTGTCGTCTCCAAGATACGCCCCGTCTATGTCATGACATACAGACATGAATTCATCACTCTCAGCCCAATCTCCTACGCTCAATCGCTCGCTGGTTTCCTGGTAATAGGCATCCATTATCTTCTCATGCAGATTAGGACTCTTTTCCTTTAGCCAAGGGTCGAACTTTTCCCAATAATCCTCTTCCTCCATGTCTTTCAGAATTGTATCTTGGGCTTCTCTCCATAGCGCAAGCAACTTTTCTGCTTCCCTGTCAGAGAGCTTGACGGTAGTACCATCATTATTCCCATTTAAATATATTTCTGCATTAATCTCTTTCATTGTTTTTTATATTGTTTTGTTACTTTATGATTGATTACTTGCCAGCCACTCTTTAGCGAGTGTGGTAGCAAACGTATAGAAGTCTGCTATGTGAGCATCGTCCCATAGCTCTTCGTTGTTCTGAAGATACTCCTCCAGTTGATTTCTTAACTCTTCGTCCTCAGTCCGTTCAAGAACCACTCTGATGAGTGTTAGCGCACGGATGTCGCCTAAATCTTTGTATATCATATTCTTTCTTCTTTAGTTATTTTCTTTTTGTGAATAGCTTGCAGAATAGCTTCGCGCATCCACCATACGGCATAAGAGGCAAACTTGAAGCCGCGCGACTTGTCGAACTTGTGGCTGGCACGTAACATTCCGTAACGACTGGCAGCAATCAGCTCTTCGTCAGACAGTCCCTTGCCCACATACTGCTTTGCTACTGCCTTGACAAAGACAGAACCGAGTTCTGCCAACTCGTTCTCCGCATGGGAGTCTCCCTGCTGGATAAGGGTTATTATACGTAGAGCCTCTTCGTTGTTGATGATAGGCTTCTTTACCTTGTTTGTTGTAGTGTTGTTGTTTGCCATACTTTTAATATTTTTAGATGTTGTCTGTCGCGCGAATAGTATCCCTTTTTTCTGAGAAAAGAAAATAAAGGCAGCAAAGAAATCATAAAACTTCTGAATTTTTGTTGAATATCAGATGGGGTTGGGTAATGCCTCCTTAACATACGATGAAAGTTTCTTTATATGCAGACTTATTCAAACATACTGAATATGGCTTGGATAATCCAGCCAAGAATCATAAAGGCGAGTTGTATGAGACTTATCAGTATGTAACCGCCTAATACGACTATCAAAAACCCAAATAGAAATAAAAGCATGTCTCACATCATTTAAAAAGTTTTGCCTACTCCCTTTGCAGCGTTTCGGCAGTCTCTGTTGTCACTTGTTATTCTGTTACCTGTTTGCCTGTTTTGTCAATGGTAATCCATTCACCATTCAGTTTGACCTCTGCTAAGTTTGGTCCGGACCATAAAATATTATAATCTTTGTACTTACAAGGGATTATTTCTTCGCCATCTTTATTGATGAAGCCATAACCTTCTTTAGATCTTACCAATGCTAATCCGCCTGGCATTGTAAAGAGACTCACTTCTTTATATTTACAAGGGATGATTTCTTCACCATCTTTATTAACGAAGCCCCATCCTTTTTGGGTTTTTACTCCAGCTAACCCTTCGGAAAAACCGTATGCCTCCTTGTATTTGCAAGGGATTATTTCTTCACCATTTTTGTTGACAAATCCCCATCCTTCTTTAGTTTTTACTCTAGCTAACCCTTCGGAGAAATCTGGAACTGCCTCCTTGTATTTGCAAGGGGTTATTTCTTCGCCGTCTTTATTGACAAAGCCCCAACCTTCTGCAGATTTTACTCGTGCTAATCCGCCTGAAAAAGCATCAGCATCTTCATATTTGCAAGGGATTATTTCTTCTCCATTTTCATTGACTAAGCCCCAACCTTCTTTAGACTTTACTTTTGCCAATCCTTCATAGAAATCCAGAGCATTATCATATTTACAAGGCACGATTTCTTCGCCGTCTTTATTGACAAATCCCCATCCTTCTTTAGTTTTTACTCTAGCTAATCCTCCGGAAAAATCATATACCACCTTGTATTTGCATGGTATTGACTCTTCACCATTTTCGTTGACAAATCCCCATAAACCTTTAGTTTTAACACTTGCAAATCCTTCCCAGAAATTCGAAGCATCATCATATTTACAAGGCACGATTTCTTCTCCATCTTCATTAATGAATCCAGTCTTTCCGTCAAGTTTAACCATAGCAAAACCACATTGGAAAAAATTTTGGCTGTCATACTTGCCGTAATCATCTCCATCCCAGTATTTTTTTGTCAGTCTATCGGCTTCTTTTTTCGTCGTAGCCTTGTCTATATTATCTGCAACGAATCTATAGAGGTTGGCATAGTTGGGTATGTCCAAATCAGATGTCTCTACCCAATCTTGTTCGAAATCATCTTCACTGCAGCCATATCCTTGGTTGTCAACAGTGGCAACGATGCAAAGGTTGTTGTCTTCGTTCAATCCTACACCAAATACTGATAAAGATATGGCTTTATCATCAGTGTAGTATTCTACGTATTCCTCTTCCCTGTCCATAACGACAATGTATCTGTTGTCGCCTTGTTGGCTTAATAAGTCAATAGCTGCTTTCTGAGCTTTTGTGTTGATAGCGTCCATTTCGTCAATGAATATACGTGGACTTAGCTTTTCTGCTTTGTTTGCCATATTATTTAAAAATTAAATTGATTATTAGTTGTTGCTCTCTTTTATGAATCCGCATATAAAGAGAAACATGTCTCACGTTTTTTTAAAAGTTTTGCCTACTCCCTTTAAAGCGTTTCGGCAGTCTCTGTTATTATCTCGACAACTGCATCATCGTAAATCAACCTCATACTCATTGAAATAGATGAAGCCGTCCTTCCAATGCTCACAGTTCCACTTGTGGATGTCATCAACAGTAAGAGTGTCACGTTTCAAGACATGTGCGAAATAGGCTAATGCCTCATCCATACTGTTGAACCGTTCGTAACCACACAAAACCGGCTCTTTCAAATGAATGTCCACACTGACGCGTGTCGGGAAATATTTCCCCTCTGCATCATTTGTTGCATAAGTCTCATCGCAATAACTTTCCACCATATAGTATATGGTCATACCTTCATAGTGGCTTTCAAGCGGATGTCGGAAGTCTGCCGTCACCCAATCTTCCTCGGTTTCAATACTCAATGAATTATCTACGAACTCACATTTTATAATGTTGCCCCGAAGATATTGTTCTTTGGTATCTACTCCGAGACTATACACCATACTTGCGTAAGATACAGACTTGTCTTTACCCTCTTCAAGCAGTTTCTTGTTTAGAAGCGTCCTATACTGGTCATATATCTCTTGAAGGTCATTTGGTTTGCCTTCAATGCGATAGTATACTGTGGTCAAATACTCCATAAAGCATGATTCTATTTTAAATGTGACTTTCTTTTGTAGCGCACACGAGGCATAATCTCATAGGTTATTCCTTCGGAGTCACAAGACTATTGAAGTCGCGAGTCTCAAACTGAGCAGACTCATAGGCTTGGATGTTGAAGTCTGGGTATTTGTTGTACTTGTTTTTCGGCACGATAATCTTTTCGAGAGATGTGCAGCCAATGAGCATCGTTGCGTTTATTTCACCAGCACAGCATGTCAATGACGGCTGCTCAAACTCAATCGTCTTTAGTGAAGTGCAGTCGGCAAACGCCATTCGCTCCAGAATCTTTACATTCTTGTTTAGATATACAGACTCCAGATGCTTGCAACTTGCAAAGGCTTTGTCATAAACAAGACATTTGCCTCCATCACTTATCTCAATGTTGAGACTTTTCAGTCCGGAATTTCTGAACGCAGACTTGTCGATAATCTTCATGTGGCTTGGAATATTTATCTCTTCCAAAGCTTTGCAGTCAGCAAAGGCACCTTCCCAAATTTTACCTAAAGTCTCAGGCAAGGCAATTTCCTTCAGATTTTCACAATGTGCGAAACTCTCTGTTCCGATGAAATCTACTCCAGGCATTGTTATCTTGAAGAGCTTTATGCAGCTTGCGAAAGCTCTTGTGCCCAAGTCGGTAACTGATGCTGGCAATACCACATCTTGAAGATTGTCAAGTCCTTGGAATGCCTCGTCACAGATTGCCTTCACACCGTCTTTCACTTCAAGGAATTCTGGATTACCGAGTACTTTCAACAAGCGAAGTCCGTCCTCGCTGTAGATTGGTCCGGAAACCTTGTTGCCTTTGGCTTCCTTGATCATTGCCTGATCTTCTTTTGTCAATCTTGTATTCATATCTTATTGTATTTTTTAGTTGAATCAATAATAGAACAGTGAGTCTTGAACTTACATATCTTCTGTATTATTCATTACCTTCACTTTGTCGAAACTCATTGGTTCATACTCTAATATCTCACCAGTCTCCTTAATCATACGATAACGCAGATGGGTGCGGATATGTGAAATCCCCTCTGGACGATTCAAGTCGTTAACAGTAGGCTGAATGGTGCTCACCTGATGATATTCCACCTGACGATTGTCCTCATCGTTGCTTTCTTCCAACACTATGTCTTCGTAAGTGGTGAGATTCTGCTTTGCCTCTGCTAGCAAGTCTGTCAAGGTGTCTGCCCAATTCTCGTTGCCCTCTATGCTATCGTATATTCTGTCCATATATCCCTTTCCTTTGATGGCATGGAATAGTTCAATGAGGTAAGCGAAACGCTTCTCAATATCATCGGCTATGAATATATGTGCACGTTGGTTCCAAGAGTTGAAAGTAGATAAGGCGAGCGACTTCAGCACCACTTGTCCATTTGGCAGTGTGGGAATATGAATAGGGTCAAGACATAGCAGCACGACGTGCTTTCCCGACTCCTGGGACAGTCTTTCGGCAATGAGTACATGGGAGTTATAGTCTCTTGCCATAGTGCATTTTATCACGACCACCTTCTGCGGCATTTTGGCAAGCGACATCACGCCAAGCTCAAAATGCATCAGTTCTGCTGGTTCGAGCACAATCCTTCTTACCATACCTTTGCCATATATCTCCTCGCCCTTTTTGCATACAAGACGGGGCAGGTTGCGGTTGCGTGCCTCACTGAAGAACACTACGAGCGGTTTTTTGCGAGGTATCAGAAAAAACTCTTCCACCACATCCATTGTTTGGCTTGGCAATACTGTATGTAGTTTATCTTCTGGCAATAGTAGCGAGATGTTGTTTTCTGCCGTCTGCTTGTCTACTACCGCAACTTCTCCGTTCAGACATTTCTCCGAGAACTCGCGGAAGAAGTCTCTGTCGAGAAGCTTTGAGACTTTCAGCAACAGGTCGGTGTCGAGACTCGTCTTTCCGAATATCTCGTATGTGGCAGAGTTCGACTTGCACAGTTCTCTGGCAAAGGCTGCCACCGAAGGAAACTTAGCCTT
This sequence comes from Segatella copri, assembly GCF_026015465.1. Classification (GTDB taxonomy): domain Bacteria; phylum Bacteroidota; class Bacteroidia; order Bacteroidales; family Bacteroidaceae; genus Prevotella; species Prevotella copri_E. The sequence goes on along the minus strand of NZ_JAPDUQ010000001.1, from coordinate 999,122 downwards.
TACCTCTTTCAGAATTTCTTGTCCTATATGATATTTCTCCATTGTAGAAAATCGTTAAGTTATTAATTCGGGTGCAAAGGTACAGCTTTTTCTTCATCTTACTCTGCATACCGTATTCGGAAAAAGCGGAATGAGGTGTCGGAAAAACAGGAAATAAGTTAAACTACGCTATACCTATGACATCTATCTGAAAGTCTTTGGTATATTTGCCGCTGACCCCCTCACGGAATCTGGTGAATGTAGGATTGCTACCACCGTCACTCCATTGCTTAGTATATCTGATTTCACGACCATTGAAAGTGAATGTGCCATGAGACTTCTTACCTTCTTGAAAAACCAGGTATCCTTGAGTGTCACTCACATTCACACGTTTACTGCTGATAAACTTGGCAATCTCCTTGTCAATGTCCTGAACACTAACAGAAGTGTCAGCGAGTCGGAATTCCACAAATTTCTCCAGAACTTCATACATAGAGTAACAACCCTTACCATTGATGCTATATGTGTTCTTTGAACGGCTTTTGCGCTCCACATTTGCCATGCTCTTTGAGAGTTCCTCATCACCAAGGGCGTTGATTGCCGCACGGATAAGATCCTCATTGTTCTTGAAGAATGTTGTCAACAATTCTCTTTCTTTCTGTGTAATTGCCATAATTATTATGTTTTTATTATTAGTATCGTCATCTGTTTCGGCAGGCTTGCTCAAAGTCTTGATGTAGTCTTTCAGTCTGTACATATTCTCTACCGAGATGTCCTTTTGATCACTGACAGGCTGAAGGATATTGTCAAGAATTTCCTGATAGTTTATCTGAATGTATTTGTCGCACTTACACTCTGCTCGCTCAATATCTTCCAAGTTGCAGTCAGTTGGTTTCAGAAATACAAAGAGGTTGATGTCATCCTTGTATTTCTCTGTAATATACTGATAGTATGCTTCCGTTTGATACAGAATTGTTTCTGTGTTTTTTTTATTGGGCTTGCTTTGTCTAATGCCGTCCTTGTCAAAGCACTTGGTCGTTTCGGGTGCACCGATTTTGTTCTCTATGGCAATATTGATATTTCTCACCATATTGTAGACTCTCGCTACACACCTGACTACAATGTCAATATCCCCTTCTTCGTATGCAGGCTTACCTTTCGATGTTCGCTCTATAAAGATGGGATATTCTGCAATGACATTGTATGACAAGATGGACAGACTTTGTGAATAAATACTGTTTTCCAGTTCTTCATCAAAAGCTGCATTCTCTTGCATGTTTGCCCATTTCAACAACAGAACTATCAGTTTCTTGATAGGTCCAGCATTGGGGTCGGCATTAAAATCCTTGTTGCCGAAGAACCAAGCCAAGAATTGGGTGTGTCTTGTCTCCTTTCTTGACTGGTTGATGATTTCCCATGTCGTGGGCGTGGAATAATACCTTTTCAAGTCATTAATCGACTCGTCAAGGTTGAATTTGATAATCAGGTCTTTTATGTCCTGTTCGGTTAAGTTTTCTGTTGCCATTTTCTTATAATAGCTATATCGTTTCTATCTTTATTACTGTCTAAAAATCTCAATATCTAAAGGTTAATGAGGGTGTACCTGATTGGTACACCCTCTTAGCCATTAGGATATTTACTAATGACCTACATGCAAATTATACTTCTGTCCAACTATCACAGATGATAGCTGTCCAATTAGGATGCTGGGCACGAATAGCTTCAATTTTCTTTGAACTTCCTACGGTGTCAGAAACTTCAACAACAACATCAAAGCTTTTGCCAACTATTCCATCATAATTTGCACGACCTTTGATTCTTAATCGTGGCATAAGTTAATAATTTTATTCGTTCATGTCTACTTCCTATCGAGCGGTTCGACTTTCTCTATTGCCTACTTCCTTCAAAGCGTTTCGGTTTTCTCTTTGATGTTCTTTACTATGCGTTATGAATCTCAGTATAGTGCGCACTCTCCCAATTTACTTCCGGGTATCTGATGCGTGCTGTTGCCAAGATGATAGCTTCTTGTCCGCTCGCTCCACCACATAAATTCCAACGATTTGCATCAATGATGAAGTCGTCATAAACCATACCGCACACATCGTGAAGCGTTACCTTACATCCGTTGCGATGTCCTTCCGCATAATAAGTGATTCTTAATTTTGACATATGTTTAAACCTTTTAGAATTTAACAATCCCAATCGTCTATTAACTCATCTATAAACTTGTCTTGCCCTTTAGATAACCATTTGAGTCCAGTAATGATTCCGAGGATGCCTGGTATCCATGCCCAACAGAAGATGGCATAGACAACACCTGATGTATACTTGCCAATATAAAACTTATGTGCACCAATCCATCCAAGAAGTATTGCAAGTACTGCGGCAATACGATAGTCTTTGCTATTTTCCAGTTCTTCTCGGTGTTTGGCAATAGCTGCTTTCTTCTTGTCCTGTCTTTCTTGCCATTCTTCTTCGTTCTTGCGCTCTCTTTCAAGTTCTGCAAGTTTCGCTCTTTGTTCTGCTGCATCAATCTGCTGTTGAAGTTTGATGCGTTCTACTTCAGCTTTAGCCCTTGCTGCTTTTACAGACTCATCAACTTCCACTTCACGCTGCAATGCCTGTTCATACTCGTTCTTTTCAGAATCATAGCAGTCATAATTGCTTACACAAGACGAATCTGAGTTGTCATAGCTTGTAGGTTCAAATTGATCGTAATGAAAACAACTTTCAGGGTCGTTTCCCCACAAGCATGTGACAGGAAAATGAGGACACTTGTCCTTATGGGGACATTGGTTATTCTCGTTAATGCCACCGCCCGACCAGTCTTGATACAAGTCGCAGTCTTGATAGTTTTCTGTCGCACAAAAGCGACATGTTCCGTCGACACCTGCAATGTTGCACATGTCTTTAAACTTACAGTTGTTTTTCTTTCCAAATAATCCCATATTAGTCGTTATTATGATTTTATACTACAGCTTTAAAAAGACAGTATATCGTCTTCTATAATGTCATCAATGAAGCAATCTTTGCCTTTTACCAACCATTTTAAGCCAGAGAGCACACCAAGGAGTGCTGGTATCCATGTCCAACAGCAAATGAGGTAAATCACACCATGAGTAATCTTGCCCATATAGAACTTGTGAGCACCAATACCACCCAAAAAGATGGCAAGCAATGCTGCAATGATATGGTTCTTCTTTGCACCGATTTCTTCACGTTCCGCATTCTTCTTCTCTTCACGAACCTTCTTCTCACGTTCCCATTTGATAGAGTTGAGTTTTTTGTCTATTTTAAGGATTTCCTGTTGTATAGACCATGCCTGATTCTCTCTGACTTCTACATTTCTTGCCCAGTCTTTGGAACACAATTCTTCCAATGCATACTCTCGGTTGCGCGCTCTTGACTCTCTGTCTGTGACTCTTGTGTTAAGGTCGCTACGACCTGACGCCCCGAGATAGCCGAACAAGAAGTCATCGGCATCAATCTCATGCCAATGCCAGTCTCGCATCTCTTCTATGTCGTAGTCAGACAAAGTTTCGCGATTTCTCAGAGTCCATAATGGCTTGGACAGCCTTGCCTTAGGATTTGAGAGAAGCCCTGTATTGCTGGTATTTACCAAAGCATAGCTGGTTCCATGTGTCCACAGATACAATTCTCCATTCAACATGACAGGATTGCCAAATGCCACTTCCCAATCATGAGGAATTTCCTTCTCAATGTAATACTCCTCGTTCTTTTTCTTGATGAGGTATATTCCCTTTGGAGTTATTCCTATCATAAAATGCGGGTAACACACAACGGCGGTGAACTTCGACTCTATCGCTTCAAGAGTCTTCTTTTCTTTCTGCAACAGAAATTCATCATTAGTGACAGAAGCATAGTCCTTTTCTTTTTCCATGACCTTTATCTCTAATGATTGTTATTCTTGTGAATACTCCCATTGTTCAAACGCTGAGACATTAGTCTGTGGCTCTTCCTCCTTAGAATAGTCGTTGGCGAGATATACCACAGGAAGCTTGGTCTCATACATTAAGTCTAGAGCATATTTAAGATATTCTCCTCTTAACTGTTCCTCATAGCGGTGGAACAAGAAGAACTTAGTGCTCTCGTTGTATGTTCCAGGAATGATGAACTGTTCATCATCTCCAGACGGAGTGAGCGTTTGGATTGCCCCAGCCTTATCTACGTAAAGTGCTTGTCCGCAGGTTGCACAACCATTCATCTCGCTGATAGCATGTCTTGCGTTGTCAATATCTGGATTTGAATGAAACCATATAAGTACTGGGCGTATTGGTGAACTGCTGATGTACTCTTCTATGACTTTGCAGATATTGTTGTTGTTAGTCTTTCTCATATTAAGTCTTTTATCTTTATCAGGCTGGTCATATTTCGACAAAATAAAAAAACAACAAAGCTTTTACGACTGCACGATTTTGCTCGCACGTCGTAAAAGCTTTGCTGTTATGTCTTATTTTGTTGCCCATAGAGCCAGACATCAAGTTTATGTCCTATGGCTCCATTCGGACTGTTATTGTTAATAGTTAAGTGCTAGTCGAAGCACAAAAAAGCGTGAAGCCCATTGTCGCTCGCTTCACATCTTGAGGTCTTCGAACTTACCCGTCAGCCGAAACGAGCAACGAGACCCCACGCCGATATGTATAGATACACTCTCATAGAGCCAGCTCTTTTGGGGAGCTGACTTATGAAAGGTACGTATATTACATACCCATAGGCATCACCGTTGCGAGGTTTCTTAGCTGACCATGAAGTGTTCGAAGTTTCAAGATGCCAGAAAACCAAGCGCCAATAACGCTTTTCTAAAGTTTACCCTCAACCTACCGACACTCTTTCAAGTGACTTCGGCGTAGGGCTATTAGCATCATCGCACGTAAAGGTACGAAGTTGCGGCACAAAAATAATGAATTTAATTGAAATGACCAAACATAAACCGAAAAAGTTTATGTTTGGTCGCATAAAAAGTGTATTTTTATAATTATTTGCTACAGAAAGACCGTCTTCATCTCAAAAACATTATCTTATAATAGGTGTAGTTTTGTTGAGAAAGTCTGTATCATCAAACCAGTCTTTGTTTTGGTTGTTTGGAAACATACTCTGAGATGTTTTTAGCTTGAAGTTCTCATCTCTGAGACTTTCGAGTTCATCACTTAGTTTATCTACTTGTTTAGACATAGCTTTCAATTGTTGAGTAAGTGTATCAATGATAGTCTGTGCTTGTTCACTGATAACCTCATTGGTCTCTGCGTGTTGGTTAGTGATAAAAGTTTTGATTTCCTCATGCTCCCTTGCGCTTCTTTCCTCATGTACCTCTTTGAATGATTTGTTTAATAGTCCGAACTTCTTCATCATTCTTTGAGCTGTGGATATGCTTATATCGAAATGGTTTGCAATAATCTGTTTTCTCTCGGTTTGTGAAGTACAATCTTTTATAAGGAATTCGAGATCATCTTTATTTCTAGGCTCCATGATACTTTTGGGTGTAAGTATCTCTGCTTTTTGCCTATGGAATTTTGTGACTTGTTCATTGGCTATCTTTGGAAGGTCTGTAGTTTCTGTATTAAGTATCCAATTATAGGCGCGTTCTATCTCGTCCCCATCATATTGGAATGGTAGGATAGTATAGTTTTCCTCCCAATCTACAGAGTAATATTTGAATCGATTACGAAGTAAATGTATGATGGCATACTTAATTTGGAAGTCATAGATCTTTTCATATGTAAAAAGTAGGATGGATACTTCGACGAGTGTCATTTCGTATAGTTTTTGAAAAGTATAGTCCATCAGTAGATTGTTGCGGGATACCGTAAAGTCATAATACTCTTTTGCTGCAGTGTCAATAGAATAGTTCTTGTATTGATTAACGAAAATACCAGTTTTTGATTTCTTGTTGTGTAAAATACAATGTTTGAAACAGCTATTGATAGACTTGAAATACTCTCGGTATCTTTTTTCTGTGTTATAAGGACTACCTACATTGTCATGCAATGCTTTCTTGAAATTATCGAGAATGGTGTTTGCGTCATCTGCCAAATTTTTGGTAGGAATGTCAATCGGATTTGTGTAGTCGAATAATATTTCTTTTATTTTCATATAATCTTTTTTTATTTATTTATCTCTGTATTTTGGAAAAATGACCTGTTTTAGAGAAAAAATTATGTTTGAATCAAAAATGATTTGAAAGTATTAAGCAATGAGTCAAAAACAGGTCAGACTAATGAGTCAAAAACAAGTCAATGCTATGTCGTACAAAGCTAAGTAAGATGTTACTATACAACATATTCATATCATGTATATATAATAACAACATGAACTATTCAATACAATTATACAACATAAATGAATACACTGTAATATAACATAAACTATAGATATATGTAACAACATGTTATGTTTTACAAACTATGTCTCTATGTTTTAGGGTTTTAGGATAAGAGGGGCGAAGCCCCCTTGTGAGCGCTTTGCGCTCACCCTGACATCTATAAAAAGTTACTTCTTCTGATTCATATACTATATTAAAGAATTAAAGCTCTGGATTATTGTTATCTTGATTTTAGTTCTCTGGATACTTGCTATCTAAAACGTAAAAGTGTTCCGTCTTTTTATGGGAAGATAAATACTAAAAGAAGTATTCATCCCATCTTATGATAAATTCATGCTGGAGTACATCTACCACAATATACATAGAACCATGCTGCTATCAGATAAAGTCTAATGCACCTGTATAGAATCAGGCAGGCAGTAACAAACCTTCAATTTCTACCTGGTATAATCAGAAAGAATCGGTATCATGGAACTATAACTATGCCTGTAGTCATGACATATAGGTGAAGAAACACAGTCTGTACAATTATGCCTATCGGTAGAAGAAAAGACTATCCGCAACAAGCGCGAATGCATCAAAATGATAATCGTATCAATTTAATCTTTAAAGGAGCTCGTTTTAGCTTACTTTTTCGTATAGATTCAATCTAAAAGATTATTTTGATGCAGTTAGGTGCTCCATTCTTTCTTAATTCCCATTTATTGTGTATCTTCGTGCTATAATGATAAATAAGCATAGGTAAAGATATGGAAAAAGTCGTTTTGTATTGTAGAGTCTCAACCCAAGTTCAAGACTACGAGCGTCAAGTATCAGACTTAACTCAGTTTGCCAAGAAGCATCAATGGGAGATAGCAGAGACTTTCACTGAAAAGATAAGTGGCGCCAAGAAGAATGATGAACGTAAAGAACTTACTTCTCTTCTCTCATACGCGCGCGTACATTATATTAATAGGGTGCTTGTCACGGAACTTTCTCGTTTGGGTCGTGATACCCTCCAGGTGTTAGCTGCTATTGATATGCTTAATAAGGCAAAGGTCTCGTTGTATATAATGAACTATAATATAGAGACTCTTACACCTGATGGCAAGGTGAATCCAATGAGTCAATTCATGATTACTTTGTTGGCTGAAGTCGCACGTATGGAACGTAGAACCATCAAAGAAAGAATGGCGAGCGGTTATAACAACTTCCGTGCCAATGGAGGTAAGGTAGGACGCAAGACCGGATACCGTAAAAGTGATGAGGACTTTCGAACTCAATATAAAGATGTGTTTCGTTTGTTGGGCAAAGGGGTTAGTCTTCGAGACATCAGTAAAGCTACCGGTGTGTCTGTAAATACGGTCAAGCGTTGTAAGAGCCTTCTGCAGTCATGACTTTTATAGATAAATATATATGATTCATATAACAATAGTTCGTTAATAATTCAATAATGTGCTAAGCAGCTATACGCTGTAAGCACGAGAGATCTTTGAAAATCTTGCTAATTAAAGTTCGGTTCGGGTTGTACCCACATGCTTTAATAATTCGTCTCACCAGATAAGTGTTGGTCATCAGTGACTTGAATGAAGACATAGAATATTCCATTCCCATCTCCTTCATAGTTACCTTGGCAACATTTAGTGATGTGAACGAAGCATTGAAAGCAAAATCGAGTTTCCACTTATCGCGAGCCTGGCAGTCCATAAGACCAGTATAGCCTTTGGCGTCACGAAAGCAAAATTCGATCTGGAACCTGGTTCTATAATAAAGAAGTATCTCTTCACCCGAAAGTGAGGTGTCTGTAGAGAAGAATAGTTTCTTCTTGCCATTCGGCATCTGCCAGATGACAAGTCTAACTTTACACTTGAGTGCCTTGGAATAGGCTATCAAAGTATAAGCTGTTCCTTCTATATCTTTCATCTCCATCTTCTCCATTCGAGTGAGGTCAAGATTCTTCATATCAATCTTGCCATCCTTGGTCTTTGGACGACCACGTTTTCCTGTACGTGGACCAGCATAGACATAAAAGAGACAAGCATTGTCACGAAAGCGGCTTATCAAAGAGAAACCTTCTTTCTTTATCCCATTAACAAATGTACTTGTAGAGAAGTAAGTATCTGCAACTATGAGGGTTGAGAGTTTAAGAAGTTCCTTGCGGTAACGCTTAATGACGCTGATATAGAAATCTACCATAGTCTTGTTTCTAAGACTCAGTTCTTTATTATTTAGCGACTGGTGGGCTCTTAACATCATGCAGTCTTTGGTATCAATATCAATGAGTCCAATACCCATGATTTCGAGACCATGTTTAACAGACTGAGCACATCCTGACCAAAAACGACCGATATGTGGTGTTTTCTTGCCAGCTTTACTGATGTAGCTGGGATCAATGGCAATAGCCCATCTTCCCTGTTTACCCAAGAAGCGCTTGGCAAGTGAGACATTAAGTTTGAGCCAATCAATGCACTTCGACTTTTTCAAGCCGAATGCGTTGCGATAGGTTTGCTCAACATGCAAGCCATACCTCCCCATTTGGGTGAAATTTATCTTTCTTGGTATTACCATGAACAAAATTATCACCTCGATGAGTATTTTCTCGAAACTTTTTGTTATCTTTGCAGCTGAATCTTCAACTGCATCTTTAAAGATATCCATATATTGGTCAAGTCCTGTATTCATGTAATATTGTATTTGTCGTGATCTACAAAGTTACTGAAAATCAGCGACTTGACCAACTTTTTACAGTTAAGTTTTCATAAGCATTTCTTAATATAAGTTATTGATTTACAGACGATTAAATATTAATTTAACGCAGTATTGATTAATAAAGAATATACTACCGCTGATATATGCGCAACAAATTGTGACGCTTGTGATTCATTTCCCTTGAAATCCTTAACAAATACAGCTAAGGTATAGCAGACCTTATTAGGCAGACATATATAGGCTACATCATTCTGAGCTGCAAGAATACCATTTTCATTGACATCACCAGAACCTGTCTTATGTGCTATTACAACCCCTTCTTTATCAAGAAGTGGAGCTACTATCCTATCTATACCTGTTTTACATTCTTTCAATGCATTCTTAATGAAATCTTGTTTCTCATTACTGATAAGACTTTCTGTAAACAAACGATTCATCAACATTGCAGCACCAAGAGGAGATGTGTAATTAGAGTAAGCTTTGTCATGGTCAGCGGACATTTCCTCTTCTGTATAAGCTATCTGAAAACTCGAACGTGGTATGAGTTTCGCTATAAAACTGTCTGTTTGTGCAGTATTGAGCATATTCTTAAACATGATATTGCTTGCATTATTGTCGCTCTGGGAAAGAGTATAGCGCAACAGATCTCTTACTGTCAACGATATAACTGGTGCTGAATAATCTTTCATCATAGGGCTCCATGTCTTTGGATCAAGTTTTTCCCTATTTATCTTTACCAAGGTATCAAGGGAAAGGCCTTTTTTGTCAAAATCATTGCAAAGAGCTAATGCCTGATGAACCTTAAATACACTCATCATAGGATAAATGCTTTTATTATTAACACTAACCGTATCTGTGTTATTAATAATAACCGCCACACCAATTTCACCAGGACAAGCCGAGACAATCTGAGAAATGCTATCAGTCAAAACATCTGTTAATGGAGGATTCGCGCTACCTTTTGTAGCTGATTTATGGGACAATGAGAACACCAAGATGAAGATGCAAACTAAAGCTATACACAAAACTACGATTTGCTTTTTTCTGTTTTTTTTCATGTTCCTTAATTCCGCAACACTATAGTTTAACATTATTTATAAGTGCCTGAGCAACAAAAAGTTGCCCAGGATTTTGCCATGTCAGAATTTTCACTTACCTTAGTGTTGCGAAAAGAAGACAAGCAAAACTCTAATATGACATGGCAAAGATACAAATAAAATCTGAGAAACTCACTCCTTTTGGAGGAATTTTTTCTATTATGGAGCAATTTGATGCTCTTTTAGCTCAAACCATAGATTCCACCTTGGGATTGAGATGCACTATGTTTGGTTATCAATATAGCGAAATTCTACGCTCTCTGATGTGCGTATATCTTTGTGGCGGCTCATGTATTGAGGATGTTACAACTCACTTGATGAAACATTTGTCTCTTCATCCAACTCTTCGCACTTGCAGCGCAGACACCATATTGCGTACTATCGAAGAACTGACTTGTAAGAACATCACCTATAAATCTGCTTCTGGCAACTCCTATGATTTCAATACTGCAGACAAGATGAACTGCTTATTGATCAAAGCCCTGCTTGCTACTGGTCAATTGAAATCCGGTCAAGAGTATGATTTTGACTTTGACCATCAGTTCATTGAAACAGAGAAGCATGATGCAAAACCAACCTACAAGAAGTTCCTGGGCTATAGTCCAGGTGTGGCAGTCATTAACGACATGATTGTCGGTATTGAAAATAGAGACGGCAACACAAACGTGCGCTTCAACCAAAGAGAGACTTTGGAAAGAATCTTCAAGCGACTGGAGGCATCAGAAGTATATATATCCCGTGCCCGCATGGATTGCGGCTCATGCTCGGAGGAAATCGTAGATATGGTAGAGGCTCATTGCAGGCATTTTTATATTCGTGCCAACAGATGCTCTTCCTTCTACGATTCCATGTTTGCCTTGACTGGATGGAAAACTGTTGAAATCAACGGTATTGAATTTGAGCTGAATTCCATCCTTGTTGAGAAATGGAAAGGAAAACCGTATCGTCTTGTCATACAGAGACAAAGGCGAATAGATGGAGACCTTGACATTTGGGAAGGCGAATATACCTACAGATGTATACTGACTAACGATTACAAGTCGAGTGCAAGAGACATCGTGGAATTCTACAATCTTCGTGGTGGCAAGGAACGCATCTTCGATGACATGAACAATGGCTTTGGCTGGAATCGATTGCCAAAATCGTTCATGGCACAGAATACTGTATTCCTGCTTATGACAGCTCTCATCAGAAACTTCTACAAAGCTATTATGCAGAGATTGAAAACCCATGAATTTGGATTGCGTGCCACCAGCAGAATCAAGACCTTTGTTTTCAAGTTCATCTCTGTTCCTGCGAAATGGATTAAGACATCACGTAGGCATGTATTGAACATTTACTCAGACAACAATGCTTATGCCAACCTGTTCAAGACAGACTTTGGTTAAAGACCATGCTTTTCTGGTTAAACCAGCGTATTACCTCAAGTCGCTTTATGGGGTAAGGGGATTTTGTGTCTGCGACATTTCTGTTGTGCAAGAAATATGTACAATAAAATGAATTTTGTCGCTTTGCAAGCAAAATCCCACTAAACCCTATAGGTTGCGGATTTGAGGTAAAGAAGGTTACACAAAAGAACAAATAGCGAAACTTATGTTTATAAATGGTCGTCATCGTAAGACTTCTGACTATTCTCTATATTGGCGAGCCGGAAACTCCATTGTCGTGCAGGTCTTGTCCGCAGTCTTTACTGCAATAATCAAGCAGTATCCAGATTCATTCGGAGAATTTGCCTGTATGTCTCTTAAAGAGTGAAAAACTGCCACGAAAAAAGAGTATCAACGTCGATATTATGCCAGTCATAAGGAAGAACTACAATGCAAGAGCCGTGAGTACCACAGACAGCTAAGAGTGAATAAAAATAAGTGATTGTGGAAAATATTTGCAAAGTTTTCTACATAAAAAAAGTTAATTAAATTGGCGGGGTGTTACACATATCGCTGATTTTTTGTATTTTTGCACCATTAAAGAAAGAAAACGATATGGCAGAAATAGCAAACCGTATATACGAGACAAGTGAAGGGCAGATTCTCTTCATCTCAGACTTCTCTGACATCAATGATAATGAGAAGGTGGTAAGTCGTGCACTTTCTGTAGAAGAAAAAAAGGGAAATATAGTTCGATTAGCTAATGGGGTTTATCTTCGCCCTAAGAATACCCGATTTGGGATAGTCTATCCATCTATAGATGAAATGGTGATGGCTATAGCCCAGCGAGATAAGGTACAAATACAACCTTCAGGAGTTACAGCGCTCAACAAACTTGGACTCTCAACACAGGTGCCTACCAAATATACTTATCTGACCTCGGGAAGTGGAAGAGTCTTGACTCTTGGTAATCGAACTATAGTGTTGAAAAGAAGTGTTCCTAAGAACTTTGCTTTTCAGACAGTGTTGGCAGCGCTTCTTGTTCAAGCTCTTAGAACATTAGGACAAAAGAATGTAGGTAATCAAGAACTCTCTACCATTAGAAAATTGGTCAATGAAGAGGAACATAAAGACTTGTTTGTACAAGATCTTACTCTCATGCCAGTATGGATGAGAAAGCTGATAACTGATATAATAGATAAAAACGAGCATTATGACACTTTGGTTAAATCACACAATAGATGAACGAATAGCAATGTTGCAACGTGCAGAAGAGAAGTTTCGTATTAATCAGGTTGCAATTGAAAAGGACTGGTGGGTAACTGTGGTGCTCAACGCTCTTTTCAAATGTTCATGTGCAGATCAACTCATCTTTAAGGGAGGTACAAGTCTCAGTAAAGGATGGAATTTGATAGAAAGATTCAGTGAGGATATAGACTTATCTGTAAGCCATGAATTCTTCGGTATAGAGAAGACGACAAAGAATCAGCGTGAAAAACTTCGCAAGAAGGCACGTAGGTATTTTCTTGATACAGTTTCAGCAGAGTTGGATGAAAATCTAAAGAAACTTGGTGTGGAAGGATACCATATAGAAAATGTAGTAGAGGAAATTGATGAGGATGGTAAGGCAAGTCCCGTTGCAAGTGATAAGGATCCATCTGTCATTCTCGTTCATTATGAGTCTATGCTTGGTCATACGATAGAGTATATTCCGCCAAGAGTTAAGATAGAGATTAGTTGCTTGTCTATGAATGAACCTACGGAAGACCGTTTGATTTCATCATATATTGAGCAGACTTTCCCTGGAGAAGATGCGGCGGCTACAGCTACGGTCAGAACAGTTGTGCCTACACGAACATTCCTGGAGAAGGCATTCTTGCTATGTGAGGAGTTTCAGAAACAGTCTCCTCGTCATGTCCGAATGTCTAGGCATCTTTATGATTTAGAACGCTTGATGGATACAGAATTTGGCAAACAAGCCCTGCAGGATATGGACTTGTATGAGCGTATTGTTAAGCATCGTTCCATATACTATGCTGTAGGTTATGTAGATTATTCTAAGTTGATGCCGAGTGAGATTGATTTCGTTCCTAGGCAAGAGTTGATGAAGGATTGGGAGGGTGATTATGCAGAGATGTGTAACCACTTTATCTATGGTCAGACTTTATCTTTCGAAAAACTTTTAGAGCGAATCAAGGAGTTGCAAGATAGGTTTAGAAAAGCCTTTTAGCGACTTTTACTCCTTAATAAAATGTTCAATAAAAAAGTTAGAAGGCTATAAGTGTTTGGTATTCAGCCCTAATATTCCTCTGGAATGATGACGAGTATTAATCTCGATGATAGGGCTGCTCTCTTATAAGAGGGTAGCCTTTTTCATCTTTTGTTTCTTGCTTATATATAATAATGTGTAAGAAATTCCGTTATCTTATTGTGTTGAAAAGATTTATCATTATATGGATTCTGCTAGTGGGGGTGCTCGAAATGAGGGCACAGTATGATCCTTCCTTCAGTCATTATTTTGACATGGAACCATCATTCAATCCTGCTGCTGTGGGTAAGCAGTCGAAACTTAATGTTGCGGCGGCCTACGCACTTGATATGGCTGGATTCGAACATAACCCCCGTACCTTTCAGGTGGCGGCTGACATGCCTTTCTTCTTGCTCAATCACCGGCATGGAGTAGGTTTGTCGCTACTGAATGACCAGATTGGTCTTTTTACTCATCAGCGACTGGCTTTACAGTATGCTTTGCAGAATAAACTCCTGGGTGGAACGCTGAGTGTGGGTGTGCAAGGAGGCATGCTGAGTGAGAAGTTTGATGGAAGCAAGGTGGATTTGGGAGAAAGTGGTGACCCTGCCTTTTCTACTTCAGACGTAAATGGAAGCGGAATGGATTTGAGCCTGGGTCTGTATTACCAGCATAAGGCTTGGTACGTAGGACTTTCTGCCCAGCATCTTACATCGCCTACGATAAATCTAGGTGAGACCAACGAATTGAAAATAGATGCCACATATTATTTGACAGGTGGATACAATATTCGACTGAGAAATCCGTTCTTAACAATAAAGCCGTCTGTTCTTGTTACAACAGATGGTACCACATGGCGAGGCGACCTGACAGGAAGATTGGTTTACCAATATGAAAAACGGATGTTGTATGGTGGAGTAACCTATAGTCCGGACAGATCGGTAACCGTGCTGGTAGGCGGTAGTTTCCATGGGGTAGTGCTTGGTTACAGTTACGAGGCATACACCTCTAAACTCAGTGCCGGAAATGGCAGTCATGAACTCTTTGTAGGGTATCAGACCGATATCAACCTGACCAAGAAAGGCAGAAACCGTCATCAGAGCGTCAGAATATTATAATGTAAATAGAAATAAGAACATAGTAGAATCATAAAACAATGAAGAAAAGTATATTGCTCCTTAGTGCATTCGCTATATTGCTCACCTTGAGCGGCTGCTTCGGTGCCAAGCAAGCTTCTGTTGCAGGCAGAGGTGGCGAGGTGGTTGGCGTGAGCGGTAGAAGCTTTGTAGAGCCAGCCCCTTATGGTATGGTAAAGATAAACCGTGGCTTCCTGAAAATGGGAATGGAGACCCAAGACTCACTCTGGGGAATGAAAACACCACGCAAGGATGTGTCGGTGGATGGATTCTGGATGGATGATACCGAAATCACCAATTCAGAATATAAGCAGTTTGTGGCTTATGTGCGCGATTCTATTCTTCGTACCCGTCTGGCTGATCCTGCTTATGGAGGCGACGAGACTTACATGATTACTGAAGATAAGAATGGCGATCCGGTTACACCTCATGTAAACTGGAAGAAAGCGCTGCCTAAGAAACCTAATGAGGATGAGCAGAGAGCTTTTGAAAGTTTGTATGAAACCAATCCGGTTACAGGAGAAAAACTCATCGACTGGCGCCAGCTCAACTATAAATACGAAATCTATGATTATACAGCTGCGGCTCAGCGTAAGTTCCGCCTGAATCCACAGGAACGTACCTTCAACACCGATGTGAAGATAAATCCGGACGAGGTGGTGATGATTTCGAAAGATACTGCTTATTACGATGATGAGGGTAGAGTGGTGCGTGAGACTATCAACCGTCCGCTTTCAGGACCATGGGATTTCCTGAATACCTATATCGTGAATGTTTATCCTGACACTACCTGTTGGGTAAACGACTTCAGAAATGCAGAGAATGAAACCTATCTGAGAAGTTATTTCAGCAATCCTGCGTATAATGACTATCCGGTAGTAGGTGTTACCTGGGAACAGGCAAATGCCTTCTGCGCCTGGAGAACAGACTATCTGTTGAAGGGTTTAGGTCCTGAAGCTAGATATGTGCAGCGTTACCGTCTGCCAACCGAGGCAGAATGGGAATATGCTGCAAGAGGCAAGAACCAGAATGAATTTCCTTGGGACAATGCGGATGTGAAGAATGGGGATGGCTGTTTTTACGCCAATTTCAAACCAGACAGGGGCAACTATACCAAAGACGGCAACCTGATAACCAGCAAGGTGGCTATCTATTCGCCAAATTCTAATGGACTTTACGATATGGCTGGTAATGTGGCAGAGTGGACAAGTACCGTTTATACAGAGGCGGGTGTTGACGCAATGAGCGATTTTAACCCAACTTTACAGTATAATGCTGCCATAGAAGATCCTTACCGTTTGAAGAAGAAGAGTGTAAGAGGTGGTTCCTGGAAAGACCCAGAGTCGTTTATCCGTTCGGCATGGCGCACTTTCGAGTACCAGAATCAGCCTCGCTCATACATCGGATTCCGTTGTGTGAGAAGTCTTGCTACTACGGCAAGCGGAAAACAGAAACCATTGAAGAATAAGAATAGGAGATAAATAATATGAGCTATTATAGCAAATTCAATATCGTATACCGCTTGCAGAAGTGGATGGATAGTGTGCCGGGTCAGACATTCCTTAACTATGCTTACAGCTGGGGTGCCTCTATCGTAATCGCTGGTACCCTCTTTAAGTTGACCCATCTTCCTGGTGCCAATCTCATGCTTTTCTTAGGTATGGGAACCGAGATTCTCGTGTTCTTCCTTTCTGCTTTCGACCGTCCTTTCGACAAGACTGCCGAAGGTAGAGACTTGCCTACCCATGCTACAGAGGAGTATTTGGAAGGAAAGGTGTCGGCTGAAGAAATGATGACTGCCAAGAATCGTTCTGAAACCATTCAACCTCAGGTTTCTTCTCCTGTCTCTCCTGTAATGACTGCTGCGCCAGAACTGACTCCACTTAATCCTGAAGTGGTGGAAGTTCAGAACAGCTACGTAGAACAGTTGAAGAGCCTGGTAGAAACCTTGAGTAAGGTAAACGAACAGAGTAGCCGACTGACTCGTGACAGCGAGGAGATGGAGAATCTGAACCGTACCTTGACAGGTATCAGCAGGGTATACGAGATGCAGCTGAAAAGTGCCAGCCAGCAGATTGGTACCATTGACCAGATCAATGAGCAGACCAAGATGATGGCAAAGCAGATAGAACAGTTGAACAAGATTTATACCCGTATGATTGATGCCATGACCATCAATATGCGTGTGGCGGCTCCTCATGTAACAAGTGAAGAGTAAAGACGAAGAAAATAAATAGAATCAAGCAAATTTATATCCATGGCAATCAAGAAAAGACCGGTTTCGCCTCGCCAGAAGATGATTAACCTGATGTATGTCATCCTGATGGCTATGTTGGCGCTGAATACTCCTACAGATGAGGAATTCGGTGTCAAAGGCAAGTCTATTGTCGAGAAAATCAAGAAAAGTCTTGCCGATGATGGGAAGAAATCGGATGAGGAGAAGAAAAATATAGATCTGGTAGAACTGAATGTGAATGAACTCGATGCATTCGTTATTCCAGAGAAAACAACCCTCTATGCCGGTGAACGTTTCAATTCGCATGTGGTGATGGCTGCAATAGACAGTACACAGCGCCCGGAAATCTATGTGAATGGTAGTAGGCTGAATGCCGAGAATGGCAGATACAGTTTTGTGGCAGGTGGCGTAGGTGAGCATCAGTTTGGCGGTTACATTCTGATGAGAGGCAAGAATGGCGAGATGATGCGACGCAATTTCGTTCAGAAATACACCGTATTGCCTGTTCCTAATACAGCTACCGTTGCTGCCGACCTGATGAATGTGCTCTATGCAGGCTATGCCAATCCTATCAGCATCAGCGTTCCTGGTGTTCCGGCAAATGCTATCTCTGCTTCCATGACAGGCGGTTCTTTCGTAGCTAAGGGCAATGGTCATTTCGTGGCTACACCTTCAGCGGTGGGTAAGGATGTTACCATCCATGTGACAGCCCGCGATAAGGGACAGGTGAGAAGTCTGCCTCCATTCGTATTCCATGTAAGAAAACTTCCTGACCCAACAGCTTATATTGCGATGGGTACAGACAGATTTAGAGGTGGTGCCCTATCAAAAGGTGCTCTGATGGGTGCTCCTGGCATTCATGCAGCCATAGATGACGGACTCCTTGATATTCCGTTTAAGGTGCTGGGCTTCGAAACCGTGTTCTTCGATAATATGGGAAATGCCATACCTTTGGCTTCGGCGGGTTCCAAATTCTCAGAACGACAGCGCGAAGAGTTCAGAAAACTGTCAAGAAACCGACGCTTCTATATCTCGCATATCAAGGCTGTAGGTCCTGATGGAATTACCCGAAATCTGCCGGCAGCAATGGAAGTTATCGTTAGGTAAGTGAAGTAAGTGAAGAGTGAAAAACGAAGAGTGAAGAATTCAACGGCTTTGCTAATCATAAAGTTCAATGTTCAAAGTTCAATGTAATGAAAAAGATATTATTCATATTCATGCTTTTGGGAATGGTGCAGAGCATCATGGCACAGCCAGCGGCTCGCAGAAAGCAGGCTCAGCAAAAGGCACAACAGTCGAATGCTGACAATATGACCTTGCGTGCCAGACTCTATTTCCCTACAGCCATTCCGATGGATGAGGACGTGGTTTGGAGAAGAGACATCTATCGTGAACTCAATCTCACAGATGATGCCAATGCAGCCTTGTATTATCCTGTAGAGCCAACAGATGGTAAGATGAATCTCTTTACCTATATCTTTAAACTGATGTTTACGGGTAGAGTACCTGTTTATCAGTATCGTATGGATGGTAATGAAGATTTTTCTGCCGCCAACCGTCTTACTCCGAAAGCATTCGTAGATAATTATCATATCTACTACGAGAAGACTGATAACGGAAAGGTGCATATTGATGACAGCGATATTCCGTCAGCAGAAGTGAAGGCGTACTATGTGAAGGAGACTTCTTATTATGACCAGAAAACAGCTTCTTTCCATACCAAGGTATTGGCTTTGTGCCCTATCATGACCCGTAATGATGACTTTGGCGATGTAGGAAACAAGTATCCGCTCTTCTGGGTGAAGTATGATGATCTGGCTCCTTTCCTGGCTAAGCAGCAGCTGATGACCAGTAATGTGAACAATGCTGCTGTGATGAGTGCAGAAGATTATTTTACCAAGAATCTGTATCAGGGTAAAATCTACAAGACCAATAATATGCAGGGCAATACCCTGGCACAATACTGTCCTTCGGATACGGCTATGGCGAAGGAACAGAAACGCATAGAAGCTGAGTTGGAAGCCTTTGAGAAGAATATCTGGGGTAATCAGGCTCGGAAGGATTCTCTTGACAGTATTGCCAAGGCAGAAAAGAATATGGATGCCAAGACTCTGAAGAAAAGCCGTAACAGAAGAAGTGGTTCTGCATCTAAACCAGCTAAGACTTCTACTGTTAAAAAACGCAGATCAGGAGGAAGTAACGTTTCTACTGGTGGCTCGGCTAGGGTAACGGTTCGTAGAGAACGTCATTAAATTATATAAGAATTAAAGTAAATATAGAATGAAGAAAGTTTTATCAGTATTAATGGTTGTAGTAGCCATGATGTTTGCTACAAATGCTAATGCCCAGATTAAGTTTGGTTTGAAGGGCGGTTTGGATGTTACTAACATGTCTTTGAGTAACGATGTATTCGATGCATCTAACAAGACTGGTTTCTTTGTAGGTCCAATGGTAAAGGTTACTATACCTATTGTTGGCTTGAGCTTTGATGCTGCAGCCTTGTACGATCAGAAGGAAGCTAAGGTTTCTGCTGAGAATGTAGAGACAACAATGACTCAGAAATCTCTTAATATTCCTGTAAACGTACGTTATGGCTTCGGTTTGAGTAGCTTGGCTAATGTTTTCGTTTTCGCTGGTCCACAGTGGGGTATCAACGTTGGCGACAAGAACTTCAAGTGGGATAAATCAGGCTGTTATTCTCTGAAGAAATCTAACTTCAGTGTAAACGTAGGTCTGGGTGTTACCCTGATGAGCCATCTCCAGCTTTCTGCAAACTATAACATCGCTTGCGGTAAGACTGCTGATGCAACCTGGACAGATGTAAGCAACAATATTATTAAAGGTAACAGTAAGAATAACAGTTGGCAGATTGCTTTGGGTTATTGGTTCTAATCTTGCAAAAGAACAGGCCAGATTATGGGTGAGAACATCGTATGGTCTCGCCTAGTACATCTTAAAATATATAAAAGCAGGTATCCGATGATGGGTATCTGCTTTTTTTTTGCTAACTTTGCAAGTCGAAAGTCTGAATGGTGGATATTTCAAGGTTAAAGAATATTAGAAATGAAGTATGTAGATGTGATATTACCCCTTCCGCTCGACGGAACCTTTACTTATTCTGTCCCTGATGGGATGGAAGGGAAAGTTGTGCCTGGGGTACGCTTGCTGGTTCCTCTTGGTAAAAGTAAGAAATATATCGCAATGGCTACCCGGCTGCATAATGATAAGCCTGCATTCTCCTGCAAACCTGTCGAGGCGGTACTTGACAATACGCCTTCGCTGTTGCCTCAGCAGATGAGATTGTGGCAATGGATTGGCTATTATTATATGGCTCCTTTAGGCGATGTCTATAATGCTGCCATGCCTGGTGGACTGAAATCTACAGAGAAATTCAAGCCCAAGATGGAACTCTATGTAGAACTTGCCAGTACGTACCGTAGTGAGCAGGCACTTCATGTAGCGCTCAACTTGGTGCAAAGAGCCTTGAAGCAAGCCAAAACTTTAACCACCTTTCTGAGTCTCTCGCATTGGGACAGTCTTGATGGAGATACGCCTAGGGAAGGTATAAAAAAAGTGACCAAGGAAGAACTGATGAATGAGAGCCATTGTACAGCTGCTGTTGTCAAGGCGCTTATTGATAGAGGAATCCTCTTTACTTACGAATTGGAAATAGGACGATTGAATACGAATGGAGAATCTCATCTTGACTTGATTAAACCTCTCTCCTTGGCTCAGCAAGATGCCTATAATGGTATCCTGATGCAAATGATGAAAAAGGATGTTGTATTGCTTCATGGTGTGACATCCAGCGGAAAGACGGAAATCTACATCCATCTCATCAAAAAAGCCATCGAGGAACACAAGCAGGTGCTCTATCTTCTGCCGGAAATCGCTCTGACCGTACAAATCATGGAGCGCCTTCATAGAGTTTTCGGCGACCGGCTGGGCATCTACCATTCTAAATATAGTGATGCTGAGCGTGTAGAAATCTGGCAGAAACAACTCTCTGATCATCCCTATGATGTAATCCTGGGTGCAAGAAGTGCCGTCTTCCTGCCTTTTAAGAATTTGGGACTCGTCATCATAGACGAAGAGCACGAGACTTCCTTTAAACAACAGGATCCTGCTCCGCGCTACCATGCCAGAAGTGCTGCCATAGTGCTTGCCAAGATGTATGGGGCAAAGACATTATTGGGTACGGCTACGCCTTCGATGGAGAGTTATTATAATGCGCAGCAAGGCAAGTATGGACTGGTAGAACTGAAAACAAGATACAAAGGTGTTCAGCTGCCGGAAATTCAGGTGGTAGATGTAAAAGACTTGCGCCGCCGTAAGATGATGAGCGGTCCTTTCTCTCCACAACTTTTGGCTGCAGTAAGAGAGGCTTTGAAGAATGGGCAACAGGCAATTCTCTTTCAGAATCGTCGTGGTTTTGCGCCGATGGTTGAATGTAAGGTATGTGGTTGGGTGCCGAAATGTAAGAACTGTGATGTCTCGCTTACGTTACACAAAAGCATTAACCTGCTGACTTGCCATTATTGTGGTTACACTTATCCGGTTCCTACGGAATGTCCTAACTGTGGCAGTACGGAAATCATGGGACGTGGTTTTGGTACCGAGAAGATAGAAGACCAGATAGCGGAAATCTTTCCGGAAGCCAAGATTGCCAGAATGGATTTGGATACAACACGTACACGAAATGCCTACGAACGTCTTATCGCAGACTTCTCTGAAGGCAGGACGAATCTTCTCATAGGCACGCAAATGGTTTCTAAGGGTCTTGATTTCGATAAGGTGAGTGTAGTAGGTATCTTGAATGCTGATTCGATGCTCAACTATCCTGATTTCCGAGCCTACGAACATGCTTTCATGATGATGGCACAGGTGAGTGGTAGAGCTGGAAGAAAAGGTAAGCGTGGCTTGGTGATTCTACAGACCAAGAATCCTACCTTGCCTGTAATCGGACAGGTGGTGCATAATGATTATGAAGGCTTGTATCAGGGTATTCTGGAGGAGAGAAGAACTTTTCATTATCCACCTTTCTTCCACCTGATTAATGTCTATGTAAAACATAAATATGATAAGGTATGCGAACAGGCTAGCCATGAGCTCAGCAAAACGCTGAGAAGCTGGTTTGGCGGGCGTGTATTGGGACCCGATAAACCTGCTGTGGCAAGGGTTAAGACGATGAACATTCGAAAGATTGTTATCAAACTGGAAAATGGTATTGATCAGCAGAAGGTGAGAGAATATCTGAAGTTTGCTCAGCAACAGATGGGAAAGGATCCGAGATATGGAGCTCTGCAGATTTATTATGATGTAGACCCATTGTAGTCCCTGTCCATGCTTTTCTCTGGCAGAATGGAAGAAAATAAGATTGGTAAATAAAATGAAAAAGGCTATCCGTTACTTGTTGCAAGAACGGGTAGCCTTTTAATTATGATAATTGTAGTTATGTTTAGAAGTTGATGTCAAGACCTACTGCGAATACGTTGTTGTTACGTGTGTAGTCTGTACTGTAGGTCTTTCCTATTAGTTTTACATTCTCTGAAGTCTTCTTGTGCTGATAGAAGGTGTGGAAGTAAGCCACGTTCAAATCCATCTTCTTATTGATGTGATAAACACCACCAATAGCTGCAGAGTTGGAACCAACAACGAATGACTTGTCATCCATATATTCATCGCTCAAGCCATAGTTGGTATTCTGCCAACCTGTACTCAAGGTAATCTTCTTGTTTACATCTACCTCGACACCTGCGTTGTACTCCAATGTACCACGCTTTAACTTTTCCTGTCGGTTGTTGTAAGATGTAGCGTGCTTGTCATCGAACCAGTGGAAACCTACGTTTACGCGTACTGCATTTACAGGGCTGTAGCCAACACCGAGTGCCAGATAAGCAGGAATATCACCAGCAATCTTCTTGCCATCCTCATATTCACCGATAGCCTCTTCGAGCTCTGTATCGAACTGAGTCTTCAAGCCAGCCATTGTCTTTAGTACATCACCGTTAGTCAAAACTGCTTGAGTAGTATTTGTAGCTACAGCTTGAGCTTTCTCTGGAGTCATACCCTTATTTGTGAACACCTGAGTCAATGTTCCAACCATCTGTCTGGACAAGTTGTCTGGGAGAGCACTGATACTAGGAGCCTGATTTACAGACTTGTTCTTCAAACGTATACGAGTCTTGAACTCATATTTTGCAGAGAAGTTCCACCTGCCAGTCTTGAAGTCCACACCGATGATAGGAGTAAAGCCGATGCCGCTCTGATCACAGCTCAATTCAATGTTGGCTGCATTTTCCTTGTTAGGATCGAGTACCTTGTAAAGAGGCATGTTGCCTACCTTGATGTTTTCAACATATCCATAGTAGTTTGTTGAAGCATAAACGCCACGCACGCCTGCAAATGCGCTGAAGTTGTCGCTGAATTTATATGCAGCACCTACAGAGAGACCGTAATAGTACTGACGGCCATGCATATAGCTATTGTAACTATATTCGCCTTTCTGACCGAAAGCTTGGTCGGTTGTAAACATTTGCATTCCTGGCTGTCCAAGTGTATTGCCCAATACATTGTCAACAGTTCTTGCCAAACCGCAAGCAGCCATTGCTGTCTCAGCTACGATCTTCTCGAAAGAGCCAAGACCATTATCGAAGGTACACTTGCCACCGCCACCTGTGAGGGCGAAACTAGCCTGGAGTGACCATCTACCTTTATTATAAGCATACTGGAATGAAGGGATGACAGGCGCAAAAGCCTCACCCTTGAATGTACGAGGAGTAATTGGATTGTTCACATTGTTTGTGAACAGAGCATAATCATTTTCAATGCTACGTGTCTGGTAAGCCAACTGCCAGTTGATGGCGAGATGGTGACCTTCACCCATGAATACAACTCCGGCTGGATTGTAATAAACGCCGTCGATACCAATTGAAGCCTCACGGCTCATCATTCTGTTGAATGCAACATGCTGATTGGTGTTAGTGAGCAAACCGCCTGCAAAAGATGGGGTTGCACAAGCCATCGCAATGGCTAAACTAACTAATTTTAGTTTCTTCATCTTAATAATATTAAATTAAAACGTCCGCAAAGGTAATTATAATGTTCTATTTCGCTATTGGTTTTATTAAATATTTAAAACATATTAACGCAAAAAGCCCTTTCTCTTGCACAGATTTTAAAAACTGTGCAAGAAAAAGAGCTTTTATTGGTTATGTTTTACCTTTTTGTATATCCGCTTATACGCTTTACGGCATAAGAACTTTACGAAGTGTATCTTTACTCTTGTTCTTTAGACTCCTGACTCGTCTTTTTGCCGGCATTCTGTCTTACGTTCAAGTGAGGATACGAAATACGGGTATGGTAAATAGCCTTGAGTCGTTCGATGAGTACCTGTTTAGCGAGAGCGATGTCTCGGAACGTGATAGGGCACTCCTTGAAGAAACCATCTGCCACCTGTCCGTCGATGAGCTTATTGACGAGGTTACTGATGCTTTCTTCTGTATATTCGTTCAGAGAGCGCGAAGCCGCTTCAACCGTATCTGCCATCATCAGGATGGCCTGTTCGCGGGTAAATGGGTTCGGACCAGGATATTGGAACTGTGACTTGTCAATCACCTCTGTAGGGTGAGCATTACAGTAATTAATATAGAAATACTTGGTGATGCCCGTTCCATGATGAGTAGTGATAAAATCCTTTATGATGCCTGGCAGACCAACCTTCTCTGCCATCTTCAGACCTTCTGAAACATGGCTTATGATAATCTGTGCGCTCTCAAGGTCGCTTAATTGGTCGTGAGGATTAACGCCCGCCTGATTCTCTGTGAAGAAAACAGGGTTAGTCATCTTACCGATATCATGATATAGTGCTCCGGTACGTACCAGGAGACTGTTGGCTCTGATGCGGTTGGCAATCTCTGCTGCCAGGTTACCTACGGTGATAGAATGCTGGAAGGTGCCTGGAGCAATCTCACTCAGGTTGCGAAGTAATCCCTTGTTGGTATTTGACAACTCGAAAAGTGTAACATTAGATGTAAATCCAAACATCTTTTCTATAATGTACATGAGCGGATATGAGAGTAGCAGGAAGATGCCGTTTACGGTAAAGTAGGTATACATGCTGGCATCTACGTTGAACACCTGGTTGTCCTGCATCAACTGAAGGGCAAGATATACTACACCGCTGGCTATAGTTACCAACAGGGCTGTGATGAATATCTGCGAACGCTTGCTGAGTTCACGCAAACTGTAAATAGCAACAAGGCCAGCTACCAGCTGTACGATGATAAACTCGTACTGGTACTTTACTGCTGCTGCACAAATGAGGATCATCGTAACGTGGCTGATAAAGGCAGTACGCGAGTCCATAAACACACGTACGAAGATAGGCGCCATGGCAAATGGGATGATATAGACACTGAAGAAATTGTGTTTCATCATGAGTGACACAAAGATAGGGAACAGCGTAATCATCGCATAAAGCATGGTAATGCTGCGCGGCTTATCAAAATAGTCTTTTCTGAAAAGTGAGAGATAAGAGGTAAACAGCATGACAAGAATGAAGATAAACAGTACCTGTCCGATGATAGTGGTTGTCAGTTCTTCCTGAGTAGAGCTGCGGCGCTTCATCTCCTTATCGAATGAATTGAGCACCCGATAGGTATTGTTTGTAATCACTTCACCACGATCCACAATCTTCTGACCGCTCATCACCATTCCGCTTGCCAGTGGAATGCTGCTCATCATGTCGGCTTTCTCTGCCTCGCTTCTTTCCTTATCGTATATGACGTTAGCTTCAACATAATTATTGAGGTTGCAACGGGATAAAAGCTGTCGCTGGGTTGCCAGTTTCTCATCGTAGAAGATGCGTTCGTAAGCGGCAATAGTAGAGTAGAACGAACCGATAGGTACGCTCTTCACATTCTTTCCGTTGATAATTCGTATCATACTGGTAGAATCTTTGTAGATACGATTATATTCCGTGGTAGCGATGATGCCGGTCTGATAAAGGCGCTGAAGCTGGTGGGCTATGAGTCCCACATATTCTTTTGGCAAACCTGGTACACCTTGGCTGAAGTCGTGCAGGAAACGGCTCACCTGTTCGCTGCCGATGGATTCATTGACAGAATAATAAGGTTGGAATTGCTTCATCAGCGAATCCTGTTCACGCTTGATGGCTTCATCGGTCTTATAGATCGGAAAGTCAAATTTTGCGATGACGGAACCATACATCCATGGCTTTCCAACATCGTACCGGAACATCCTTCCTTCGTTGCGAGGAAGGAACCAAACAATGATAGCAACGGTAATTAATATCAAAACCGTTTTTGTGGCGAAATTGCGCCAATAGTTCTCTTCTGGGTTGTTAAATATGCTCATTTTCCTACTTTTTTCTTACTTATTTCGTTTTACAGTGCGAAAATACGAAAAAAAACGGCTAAAATCGCAAAAAAAGATGTAAATTTGCAGAAAAATTTGAAAATAGCTATAAAAAGACATGGCAGATAGAAAAGTAAGGGTGCGTTTTGCCCCTAGTCCAACGGGTGCATTGCACATTGGCGGTGTTCGTACCGCTCTGTATAATTATTTGTTTGCTCGCCAACATGGAGGTGAGCTGGTGTTCCGTATTGAGGATACAGATTCTCATCGTTTCGTGCCTGGAGCCGAAGAATATATCCTGGAATCTTTCAAGTGGCTGGGTATCCAGTTTGACGAGGGTGTAAGTTTCGGTGGGGAGCATGGACCTTATCGCCAGAGTGAACGTCGTGATATCTATAAGCAGTATGTTCAGCAGCTCCTGGATAATGATAAGGCGTATATTGCTTTTGATACTCCTGAGGAGTTGGAAGCGAAACGTGCCGAAATCCAGAATTTCCAGTATGATGCTCATACTCGTATGCAGATGCGCAACTCTCTGACTCTTTCTAAGGAAGAGGTTGATAAACTGATTGCTGACGGAAAGCAGTATACTGTACGTTTCAAGATTGAACCGGGACAGGAAATTCACGTGAACGATATGATTCGTGGTGACGTGAAGGTAATGAGCGATATCCTGGATGATAAGGTACTTTATAAGAGTGCTGATGAATTGCCAACTTATCACCTGGCAAATATCGTAGACGACCGCCTGATGGAAATCTCTCATGTAATCCGCGGTGAGGAGTGGTTGCCTAGTGCGCCTTTGCACGTACTTCTTTATAAGGCTTTCGGTTGGGAAGATACCATGCCTCGTTTTGCGCATCTTCCTTTGCTTCTTAAGCCTGAAGGTAAAGGTAAGCTGAGTAAGCGTGATGGCGACCGCCTCGGTTTCCCGGTATTCCCGCTTGAGTGGCATGATCCTAAGACTGGCGAGGTTTCTTCCGGTTATCGTGAGAGTGGCTACTTCCCAGAGGCTGTAGTCAACTTCCTGGCGCTCCTCGGCTGGAATCCTGGTACAGAACAGGAAATCTTCTCTCTTGATGAACTGGTGAAGGCTTTTGATATTTCACGTTGCTCTAAGGCTGGTGCCAAGTTCGACTTCAAGAAGGGAATCTGGTTCAACCACGAATACATTCTGATGAAGAGCGATGATGAAATAGCTAACCTCTTTGCCCCTATTGTTGCCAACAATGGTGTAGAGGAAACTCTGGACCGCGTAAAGCAGGTGGTACACATGATGAAGGATCGTGTGAACTTTGTCTATGAATTGTGGCCATTGTGTTCTTTCTTCTTCATTGCTCCTACAGAGTATGATGCTAAGACAGCCAAGAAGCGCTGGAAGGAATATTCTGCACAGCAGATGACAGAACTTGCTGATGTGCTTGAAGGTATTGAGGATTTCTCTATCGAAGGTCAGGAACCTGTCGTGATGAAATGGGTAGAGGATAAGGGCTATAAGCTGGGTGATGTGATGAACGCATTCCGTCTGACTCTCGTAGGTGAGGGTAAGGGCCCGGGTATGTTCGATATCTCTGCCTTCCTTGGCAAGGAGGAAACTCTGCGCCGTCTTCGCAAGGCAATCGAAGTTTTGGGTTAATTCACAATAATTTCTCTCTGAATGGCTTTCTGCAGCATATTGCTGAAGGCTATTCAGAGAGTTCACGTATTTATAGATAGTAACCAATATAAAGAAATATCATGATCTATAATATCGTAATATATTTTGTCCTTTGGGGCATAGCCATTGCAAGTCTGTTTAATGAAAAGGTGCGCAAGATGTGGCGTGGTGAGCGTGAGGCTTTCAAAATATTGAAGCAGAAGGTGGATCCTAACGGTAAGTACATTTGGTTTCATGCTGCATCGCTCGGTGAGTTTGAACAGGGACGACCTTTGATGGAACGTATCCGCAAGGACTATCCTCAGTATAAGATTCTGCTTACCTTCTATTCTCCTTCAGGTTATGAGGTGCGCAAGAACTATGAGGGAGCTGACATCATCTGTTATATGCCGGTGGATACTCGGTTGAACGCCATCCGTTTCCTTAGACTGGTACGTCCTGTGATGGCTTTCTTCATCAAGTATGAGTTCTGGTCTAATTTCCTTCATATTCTGAAACATCGCAACATTCCTACTTATAGCGTGAGCAGTATCTTCCGCGAGGATCAGGTGTTCTTCAAATGGTACGGCAGAAGCTATGCTGGAGTGCTGAAGTGCTTTACCCGTTTCTTCGTACAGAACGAAGAGAGTAAGCAATTGCTCAAAGGTATCGGCATCACGGCTGTGGATGTGGTAGGAGATACCCGTTTCGACCGTGTTCTCCAGATAAAGGAGGCTGCCAAGCATTTGCCGATTTGCGAGGCTTTCAGAACAGGAGTGGCTTCATCTCAGTCTGCGGATGTACCTCATCATGATTTCAAGGTATTTGTTGCCGGTAGCTCTTGGCCACCAGATGAGAATGTCTTTATACCTTTCTTTAATGAGCATAAGGATTGGCGCCTGCTGATTGCTCCTCATGTCATCGCTGAAGAGCATCTGAAGTTGATTCTTTCTCTGATAAAGGACAAGAAGGTGGTGCGCTATACGCAAACTACTCCTGAAGAAGCTGCGGAGGCTGATGTCTTGATCATCGATTGTTTCGGATTGTTGAGCAGTATGTACAACTATGGTGATGTGGCTTATATCGGTGGTGGCTTTGGTGTAGGTATTCATAACACCTTGGAGGCTGCCGTATGGAATATGCCGGTTATCTTTGGTCCGAACAATAAAAAGTTTCAGGAGGCTCAGGGCTTGCTGAAATCGGGTGGAGGTTTTGAAATCAATACCTATGAGGATTTCTCAGGTTTGATGAGTTCTCTGATGAATGATGAGACCTTCCTGAAACAGGCTGGCGATAAGGCTGGCACCTTCGTAGCTCATTTGGCTGGCGCTACAGATAAGGTCTTGGCAAGTGTAAAGTTGTAATTTATAGTATCCTATACAAGAAAAGGTCTCATGAATATTTTTTTTCATGAGACCTTTTCTTGTATATGTATGTGCCGTAAACCAGGCATCCTGCCTTTATTTGATAATGCGGTAGTAATCCTCTTTTCTTGGTTTTACGGTATGAGGATGCGCAGAAGCATAACCCAAGGCTAAGGCTCCTACTCCCATCAAACCTTCTGGAAGATTCCAGTCTTTCATCAACTTCTTGCCTTCTTCTGATGCAAACATGCCGTCTTCACGGTTAATCCAGCAAGATGCAAGGCCGATAGAGTGGGCAGCAAGCATCATATTGCCTAGGATGAGGCTGCCATCTTTCACACCGTTAACGTTGCTTTCTGGTGCTAGAACGATAACGATGGTTGGCGCTCCATAGTAAGGGTCGCTTTCTACACCCATGATTTCTGCGTTCATCTTGCGAAGCTGGGCGCAAATCTCAGGGGTCTGAACGGCGATGATGAAAGGCTCCTGTGTGCCATGACCTGTTGCTGCCCATGTGCCGGCTTCCAATACCGTCTTCAACTCTTCGTCGGTAATCTGATCTGCCTTGAAGCGACGAATACTTCTTCTCTCCTTAATGGCTTTCAAAACTTCATTTTCCATCTTATCTTGTTTTAAACATTTTATTTAGAAATATTTTCTCTTTCTTCGCCTTTTATGCAGGACATCCGCTTAAATCCTCTTCATCCATATACTGGCTGAGAACCCGAGCAATGCGAATCAGGCCCTGCATCAGGGTCTTGCGAGGACAGGCGATGTTGAGGCGCAGGTAGCCCTGACCAGCCTTTCTGCCATACATCGTACCACTGTTGACGAATACCTTACCATCGTTCATCAGCTTTTCATAAGCCTCGTCGCTTGACAGTTCGAATGGCAGGATATCGAGCCATACCAGGTAGGTGCCTTCAAGGCGGGTAACGCGAACTTGTGGCAATTCGGTATTGAAGAATTCCTTTACTGCCTGATAGTTCTCATAGAGATATTGGTTCAATTCATCCAACCATTCTTCTCCCTCATTGTAAGCTGCCTGGAGAGCGATAACGCCGAATGGGTTTACGTCACAAACCTCGTTGATGTTGATGGCACGGTTGATGCGGCGGCGCAATGTTGCATCCGGACAGATAATGTTGGCTATCTGAAGTCCTGCAATATTGAATGACTTTGAAGGGGAATTCAATACCACGCAGTTGTCACGGCAAGCTTCGCTGATGCTGGCAAATGGAGTATACTGATAGCCTGGCATGATGAGCTCGCAATGAATTTCATCTGCGATGACCTTTACCCCGTGCTTGAGACAGATGTCGTTCATTCGCTCAAGTTCCTCTTTCTTCCATACTCTTCCGGCTGGATTGTGAGGATTGCAGAGGATGAAGGCTGTGGTCTTCTCATCAGCACATTTGCGCTCGAAGTCTTCGAAATCTATCTCATAAGTGCAGTTGCCCACACGTTTCAGTTCGTTTTCTACTACTTCGCAGCCGCTGTTTGTAATGCAGGAGAAGAAGCAGTTGTAGACAGGTGTCTGTACCAATACCTTTTCGCCAGGCATGCAGATGGCTTTCAGACAGCAAGAAATGGCTGGTACAACGCCTGGAGTATAGAGAATCCAGTCTTTCTCTATCTTCCACTGGTGGCGGCGGGAGAACCAGCTGATGATAGCCTCGTAATAAGAATCAGGTACGAGGGTATAGCCGAAGATGCCATGAGCTACGCGCTTCTGCAGGGCTTCGATGATGCAGGGAGCTGTCTGGAAGTCCATATCTGCTACCCACATCGGAATAACGCCGTCTTCCTTCACCAAATCCCATTTGTATGAGTTGGTTCCACGACGTTCGATGATTTCATCAAAATTGTATTTCATATTTGTTTTCTATCTATGTTGTTTCTTCTATCTATATAGGATAATTCTCTTATTTATATAGGATGATTCTCTTTTTCTCCTAATTGAAATCTTCGTTCATAGACTTTGAATCTCCGTTCAAAGACATTGAACGTACATTCAAAGCTTTTGAACGGCCGTTCAGTGTCTATGAACGGAGATTTCAGTTAAGTGTAAGAATAATTAGTTATGGAAACAATAAGTAATTTACTTGATTGTTGTCATTTCTGTAATTACCTCTTAAACTATTTCGATTTATCTGTGATTTCACATACACCCTTTGGCGCTTTGGCAAACTCAGTATATGTTACGCTTCCCACTTCGTCTGCCTCGATTCTTCCGGAGATAGGGTTCTTGATATTGGTGATACTTCCCTTAATCTGCGCATCGATGTTGGTGCAATCCTCGAAGGCACGGTCGCATTCCTTATCAAAGGTGCAATCCTCCAGAGTTACATGGTCCATGTAGCAGAGAGGCTGCTCGCCGCTGATGTGGCAACGTACGAACTTGATGTTCTTGCTGTGCCAGGCCAGATACTCACCATTCAGTTCCGAATCATAGACGGTTACATTCTCGCATTCCCAGAAACTGTCCTTGGTTGTAATCTTTGCGTTGTGAATCTCCACATTTCTGCAGTATTGGAATACATATTTAGAGTCGCTCTCAAGTCCGTCTACATAGATATTCTTGGAGAACATGAATGGATAAGTTCCATCGTGGAGTTTTACGTTCTTCAGTTTCAAGCCATCTACCTTCCAGAAAGTCTCATCAGCATCTGTGATGTTTACGTTCTCCAAATCCAGATTCTTCATTTCGCGGAAGAACTTAGGCCCATCGATGGTGCAGTCTTTCATCACCATATTATCACTATACCAGATGGCCGAACGGCTTTCTGGGGCGAAGTAGCAGTCTGTGATAAGAGAACCGTCCACATGCCACCAAGGGTATTTGCCATAAAACTTGGAATGGTGGCATTCTATGTTTTGGCAGCATTTGATGCCCGATTCGCCGTCTGTAATCGTAATATCTTCTAAACGCACATCGTGAGCACCAAAAAGAGGGCGCTCGCCTCCGAATGATTTGTTCTTTATCAGTTCCATATTTTCTATTATCCTTTTTAATTTGTTATTTCTGTGTGCAAAATTACAAAAATAATGCCAAACTCGTATAACCTGATTTACTGAAAAATGTAACGATATGGCGTATTTGGTGATAAATGGTCGCTATAGGGGAAAAATAAATGAAAAAAGGCTGAATCATGAAGCATTTTCACGATTCAGCCCTTATCGAGTTAACTTCTAAAAATCCGAAGCGGAGAATTACAAGTTAGGGTTCATCTCTTTCCACTCAGCTACTGGAGGAACGATGCCAAGCTCTACGATCTCATCGCGCATCTTGCAAAGGTGCTCGTAAGATTTAGCGAGGCTAGCGAGTTCTTCCTCAGTACCTGTAGGCTCTGTGAAGTGAACACCAGTCTTGTCGATAGTAGTAGGCATAGCCATCATTACGTTCTTGAAACCGCACTTGTCGCAGTTTACATAGCAACCTGCTGGCAAAGTGAACTTCTCACCACCCATAGCAGCCTCGATCATCTTGACTGCGTTGTAAGCTGGGCTCTGGAATGAAGAACGGCCACGGAGCTTGATGATGTTAGAACCACCCTGTACTGTGTGGTGCTTGATCTCTTCCCAACGCTCGTCAGAAAGACCCATCTCTGCCAATGGCTTGCCGTCAACCTTAACCTGAGAAGCAAATACAGCCATCTGCTCGCCGTGACCACCATAAGTGTGAGCGCCAGTAACCTTATCCTGCTGTACACCGAACTCGAGGGCCAAAGCCTGCTGCAGACGAGTAGAATCGAGAGCTGCGAGTGATGTCAACTGGTTTGGCTTCAAACCTGAGTGGATAAGTGCTGTAAGAGCTGTAACGTCAGCTGGGTTGAAGATAACAACTACGTGCTCAACCTCTGGGCAGTACTTCTTGATGTTGTCACCAAATTCTGCAGCAATCTTGCAGTTACCCTTAAGAAGATCCTCACGAGTCATACCCTCCTTACGAGGAGCACCACCAGAAGAAATAATATATTTAGCACCAGTGAAAGCCTCCTCTGGGTTAACTGTATAAGTTACGTTAACACCTGGGAATGCGCACTGCTGAATCTCATCGAAAACACCATGTACACCTGGCTCGAAGATATCATAAAGACAGATGTTTGGAGTAAGACCGAGCATCAAAGCGCTCTGTACCATGTTAGAACCGATCATACCGCCTGCACCGACGATAACGAGTTTGTCATTTGTTAAAAAATTCATAACTACAATTCTTATTTAAATGTTTATAATCTTTTTCTCCTGAAAAATAGCGGAATGTATCTGGAATAAAGTTTGTAAAACTCCTTCTTTTTACTTTCCGACCGCAAAATTAATAAAAAGTAATGTAAATCGTGCATATTTTTGCGCTTAAATTTGTTGTTAATTCTTAAAAATGTTATCTTTGTAATCTCTAATTAGCAAAATGCATTATTTTGAGTTAAGTTAAACATTAAATTGCATAAGAATTATGAATGAAATCGAATTACGCTTAGCTAGATTGAGGGAGTTGATGAAGCGTGAACATCTTTCTGCTTTCATCTTCCCTAGTACAGATGCTCATCAGAGCGAGTATGTTGCCGACCATTGGCGAGGTAGAGAGTGGATCTCTGGTTTTAACGGGTCGGCTGGTACTGCTGTCGTTACAATGAAATCGGCTGCTTTATGGACTGATTCCCGCTACTTCTTGGCTGCGGAAGAACAGTTGGAAGATACTGAATATCAGCTGATGAGGCTGAAAATGGAAGGTACGCCTACTATTGCAGAATGGTTGGGAAAAGAATTGCAGGATGTACAATCTCCTGAGGTTGGACTTGATGGCATGGTCAACTCTTATAATTATGTTAAAGATTTAAGCTATTCTCTCCGTAAACTCGGTGGAATTACGCTTAGAACTAATTTGGACCCTTTGGAACAGATTTGGGAGAATCGTCCTTCGCTTCCTGCTAATCCTGTAGAAATTCAACCGTTGGAATATGCTGGAGAGACGCTAGCCTCTAAAGTGGTCCGTATCCGTAAGTCTTTGAGAGAACTTCATGCAGATGGTATGCTCGTTTCTGCTTTGGATGATATTGCTTGGACTTTGAATCTTCGAGGTACAGATGTTCATTGCAATCCTGTATTTGTAAGTTATTTGTTGATTGAGAGCGATAAAGTTTCTCTTTTCGTGGATGATAATAAATTATCTCCTGAAGTAAAACTGTATCTTCAAGACAATCAGGTTTCTCTCTATAATTATAATAAGGTGGAAAAATGCCTTGAATCATATTCGGAATATAATATCCTGTTAGATGGAGATGAAACGAGCTATTATCTGTGGAAAACTGTAAAATGCCAGGAAATTGTTGCTGCAGCTTCTCCTATTCCGGCTATGAAGGCTGTGAAAAATGAAGCAGAAATAGAGGGCTACCGTAGTGCGATGCTTAAAGATGGTGTTGCTATGGTTAAGTTCTTGAAGTGGCTGAAACCTGCTATTGAGGCTGGCGGACAAACAGAAATTTCCATTGATGAGAAATTAACATCGCTACGTGCCGAACAGAAACTGTTCAGAGATATTTCTTTTGATACGATTGCCGGCTATGCGCAGCATGGAGCAATTGTCCATTATGAGGCAACTCCTGAAACAGATGTCGTTCTGAAACCGGAAGGCTTGATCCTGATAGACTCTGGCGCTCAATACCAGGATGGTACTACTGATATTACCCGTACCATTGCTTTGGGACCTGTATCTGAAGAGATGAAGCATATTTATACCTTGGTTCTGAAAGCGCATATTCAGTTGGAATTGGTTAAATTCCCCGATGGTGCATCAGGAACACAGTTGGATGCTGTGGGAAGAGAGTGTATGTGGCGTGAAGGATATAATTTCTTGCATGGTACAGGCCATGGAGTAGGTTCGTATCTCTGTGTGCACGAAGGCCCTCATCAAATAAGAATGGAGTGGATGCCTACACCTTTGAGAGCTGGAATGACCTTGACTGATGAGCCTGGTTTGTATCTGGCTGGTAAGTTCGGCGTAAGAATAGAAAATACGGTGCTGATTTCAGACTACATGTCTACTGAGTTCGGCAAATTCCTGCAGATAGAGCCTCTTACTCTTTGTCCTATAGATACCACTCCTATAGATGTTGATATGTTGTTGCCTGAAGAGATTGACTGGCTCAATGCTTATCATCATTCGGTTTATGAAAAATTGTCTCCTTTCCTTGATGAAGAGGAGAAAATATGGCTTGAAAATGCTACAAAACCCATAAAATGAACATTTTAGAGTAAAAAGTTGAAGAAAAACTTGGTAGTTTGATAAAATAGATGTAATTTTGCACCCGCAAATTGTGGCATTGCCATATTTCGCATTGAATAACATAAGTTTAACATAATAAATTAAAAGCAAAAAAATGATTATTGTACCAGTTAAAGACGGTGAGAACATCGAGAGAGCTCTCAAGAAGTTTAAGAGAAAATTCGAAAAGACAGGTGTTGTTAAGGAGCTTCGTGCTCGTCAGCAGTATGATAAGCCTTCTGTTTTGAAGCGTCTCAAGATGGAACACGCCATCTACGTACAGCAGTTGCGTGCAAACGAGGAATAAAAGTAAAAAATCCTCAAAAAATTTGGTAGTTTAAAATAATTTTCGTAACTTCGTTGCCGAAATGAAAAAGGTACGACGTTATGTTGAGTATAGATAAGTTCTTGGAATATTTGCGCTCTGAACTGAACAGGTCGCAGAGGACGGTAGAAAACTATCGCGAAGATTTGAAACTCTTTGAGCAGTATGCTAGGAACTTGTCTGAATCCTTCACTTGGGAATCTGTTGATTCTGATATGATTCGCAACTGGATGGAGCATATGATAGATGCAGGAAATAAGGCAACCTCGGTTAATCGCCGGTTGAGTGCTTTGAAAATGTTCTATCGGTTTGCTTTAGTTAGACATTATGTGGAGTCGGATCCCGCTCATAGCCTCAAAGGACCTAAGGAGAGTAAACCGCTACCTCAATTCTTGAAAGAAAATGAGATGGATGAGTTGCTTGACAGGAAAATGTGGGGCGATGATTATAATAATGTACGCGCACGTACTATTATAATATTGTTCTATGAGACGGGGATGCGATTGTCAGAGTTGATAGGACTTGATGTTGACGATGTGAACTTTATCAAAAAAGAGATAAAGATTACGGGTAAGGGAAACAAACAACGTATAGTTCCTTTTGGTGACGAGCTTAAAAATGCTCTTTCGGAATATTTGGCTCTAAGAGCACAAAGAGTGATGGTTAGGTCTGGAGCTCTTTTGCTTGCGGATAAGGGCGGACGGATGAGTCCGGCTCAAGTCAGAGAAATCGTGAAGGAGAACCTCGCAAGGGTTTGCTCGTTGAAAAAGAAAAGTCCGCACGTGTTGAGACATACGTTTGCTACTGCAATGTTGAATCATGGTGCTGGAATAGAAAGTTTGAAAAGGCTGTTAGGACATGCGAAACTCTCGACGACCGAGATTTATACGCATACAACGTTTGAGCAGTTGAAACGAGTTTATATTGAAGCCCATCCTCGGGCGTAACCTTTTAAAAATGGAGGTAACTATGGAAATTAAGATTCAGTCGATTCACTTCGACGCTACCGAGAAGTTACAGGCGTTTATCGAAAAGAAAGTCGCCAAGTTAGAAAAAACTTTTGAAGATATACAGAAAGTAGAGGTGCAATTAAAGGTCGTGAAGCCTGCTACTGCCTTGAATAAGGAAGTTCATCTGGAAGTTGCTGTTCCTGGAACCAAGTTGTTCGTAGAAAAGACATGTGACACTTTTGAGGAAGGAATTGACCAGGCAGTGGACTCAATGAAGGTTCAATTGACCAAATTTAAAGAAAAATCAAGGAATCGATAAAAAAAACTCGAAAAAATTTTGTTGATTCAAAAAATAGTTGTATCTTTGCAGCCGTTTTCCGGTAGATGGAAATTTAGCCGTATTGCGGCTGTAAAGATTGCCTCTTTAGCTCAGTTGGCCAGAGCACGTGATTTGTAATCTCGGGGTCGTTGGTTCGAATCCGACAAGAGGCTCAGAAAAAAGAAAAGTTTGGGTAGTTACCAGAGTGGCCAAATGGGGCAGACTGTAAATCTGCTGGCTATGCCTTCGGTGGTTCGAATCCATCACTACCCACTTTCTTTGATAAGCGGAAATAGCTCAGTTGATAGAGCACTAGCCTTCCAAGCTGGGGGTCGCGGGTTTGAGCCCCGTTTTCCGCTCAATTTATTAACTTGCTGTAATAGCTCAGTGGTAGAGCACTTCCTTGGTAAGGAAGAGGTCCTGAGTTCAACTCTCAGTTACAGCTCTATCGTTCTAGATGCTTAGGATGGTAGAGGAACAGATTATTCATTTATATAAATAAAAAGAAAAGCTATGGCTAAAGAAGAATTCGTGCGTACCAAACCGCATGTTAACATTGGTACAATTGGTCATGTTGACCATGGTAAGACTACTCTGACCGCTGCTATCTCTAAGGTATTGAACGAGAAGCTCGGTACATCTGAGGCAGTTAAGTCATTCGATCAGATTGATAATGCTCCTGAGGAGAAAGAGCGTGGTATCACTATCAACTCAGCTCACATTGAGTATGAAACAGAAAAGCGTCACTATGCACACGTTGACTGTCCTGGACACGCTGACTATGTAAAGAACATGGTTACTGGTGCTGCTCAGATGGATGGTGCTATCTTGGTTTGTGCTGCTACAGATGGTCCTATGCCACAGACACGTGAGCACGTACTTCTTGCACGTCAGGTAAACGTACCTCGTTTGGTTGTTTTCTTGAACAAGTGCGATATGGTTGACGATGAGGAGATGCTTGAGCTCGTTGAGATGGAGCTTCGTGAGATCCTCGAGCAGTATGGTTACGAGGAGGATACTCCAATTGTACGTGGTTCTGCTCTCGGTGCTTTGAATGGTGTTGAGAAGTGGGTTAAGTCTGTTGAGGCTTTGATGGATACAGTTGATGAGTGGATTCAGGAGCCAGAGCGCGAGATTGATAAGCCATTCTTGATGCCTATCGAGGATGTATTCTCAATTACAGGTCGTGGTACTGTTGCTACAGGTCGTATTGAGACAGGTCGTTGCAAGGTAGGTGACGAAGTTCAGTTGCTCGGTCTTGGTGAGGACAAGAAGTCAGTTATTACTGGTGTTGAGATGTTCCGTAAGATTCTTGCTGAGGGTGAAGCTGGTGATAACGTAGGTTTGCTTCTCCGTGGTATCGATAAGGCTGAGGTTAAGCGTGGTATGGTAGTTGTACACCCAGGTGCTATTACTCCTCACGATCACTTCAAGGCTTCTATCTATGTATTGAAGAAGGAAGAGGGTGGCCGTCACACTCCATTCGGTAACAAGTATCGTCCTCAGTTCTATCTCCGTACTATGGACTGTACAGGTGAGATCAAGCTTCCAGAGGGAGTTGAGATGGTAATGCCTGGTGATAACGTAGAGATTGAGGTAGAGTTGATCTACAAGGTTGCTTTGAACGAGGGTCTTCGTTTCGCTATCCGTGAGGGTGGTCGTACAGTAGGTTCTGGTCAGATTACAACAATTCTCGACGATATCAAGTAATTTAGATTTATCTAATTTGCTATATATAACAGACTCCCCCTCCTACGGGAGAGGGGGTCTATCTACGGGTTTAGCTCAGTTGGTAGAGCACTGGTCTCCAAAACCAGGTGTCGAGGGTTCGAGCCCTTCAACCCGTGCTAAATAGAAGATAATATGAATAAAATAGTAAATTATTGCAAGGCATGTTACGATGAACTTGCGCATAAGACTACTTGGCCATCACGTGCCGAACTTACTCATAGTGCAATGGTTGTATTATCTGCTTCCCTAGTCATTGCACTTGTTGTGTTCGCGATGGATTCTATTTTCAAAGCCTTTATGGGTGTAGTTTATCCAGGTTAATTTTTTAAGGAAATGGCAGACGCAGGAAATAAATGGTATGTGCTTAAAGCCGTTAGTGGTAAAGAAGCTAAGGTGAAAGAATACATCGAAGCTGAAATGAAGCACAATGACTTACTAGCAGCAAATGTTTCTCAGGTGTTGATTCCAGTTGAGAAGCATGCAACTGTGCGTAATGGAAAGAGAGTAGTTAAAGAAAAGGTCTCTCTTCCAGGTTATGTTTTTGTGGAGGCCAAACTGAAGGGTGATGTAGCGCATACGTTGCGTTTCCTCCCTAATGTTTTGGGTTTCCTTGGAGGTTTGGATGAACCAACACCAGTTCCACAGCGCGATATCAATCGTATGCTGGGTTCTGCAGAGGAGACTGAGTTTGAGGAGAATCTTGATTGTCCTTACTTGGTTAATGATACCGTTAAGGTTATGGAAGGTCCATTCAGTGGTTTCAGCGGAATCGTTGAAGAGGTTAATGCTGAAAAACATAAGCTGAAAGTTACGGTTAAGATCTTCGGACGTAAAACTCCGTTGGAATTAGGTTTTATGCAAGTAGAAAAGGAATAGGATTCTGTTACGAGATTGTTATTCCTTATAAGTTTCAATTTTAAATATTAACAAAGAAATGGCTAAAGAAGTTGCTGGATTAATCAAATTACAGATTAAAGGTGGCGCTGCGAATCCTTCACCTCCAGTAGGACCTGCATTGGGTTCTAAGGGTATTAATATTATGGGATTCTGCAAGGAATTCAACGCCCGTACCCAGGACAAAGCAGGTAAAGTGTTGCCAGTAGTTATTACTTATTATACTGACAAGTCTTTTGATTTTATTATCAAGACTCCACCTGCTGCAGTTCAATTGAAAGAGGCTGCCAAAATCAAGTCAGGTTCTGCTCAGCCTAATCGTCAGAAGGTTGCTTCTCTTACTTGGGATCAGGTAAAGGTAATCGCTGAGGATAAGATGAAGGACTTGAACTGCTTTACTGTAGAATCAGCTATGAAGCTCATCGCTGGTACTGCAAGAAGTATGGGTATTACTGTAAAAGGGGACTTCCCTGGTAAATAATTTAAAACTTCAATTAGAAAAATGAGTAAACTGACAAAAAATCAAAAATCAGTAGCTGATAAGGTTGAAGCAGGGAAGGCATACACATTGAAGGAGGCTTCAGAGTTGGTAAAGGAAATTACCACTACCAAGTTTGATGCATCTCTTGATATTGATGTACGCTTAGGTGTTGATCCACGTAAGGCTAACCAGATGGTTCGTGGCGTTGTTTCATTGCCAAACGGAACAGGTAAGGTTACTCGTGTGCTCGCACTCTGTACTCCTGATCAGGAAGCTGCTGCTAAGGAAGCAGGCGCTGATTATGTAGGTCTTGACGAATACGTTGAGAAGATTAAGGGTGGTTGGACAGATATTGATGTCATCATCACAATGCCTTCTTGTATGGGTAAGATTGGTCCTTTGGGTCGTGTACTCGGTCCTCGTGGTTTGATGCCTAACCCTAAGAGTGGCACTGTAACTATGGATGTTGCTAAGGCAGTAAAGGAAGTTAAGCAAGGTAAGATTGACTTTAAGGTTGATAAGGCTGGTATTATCCATACTTCAATCGGTAAGGTTAGCATGACTCCTGAGCAGATCTATGGAAATGCTAAGGAATTCATCAACACAGTTATCAAGCTGAAGCCTGCTGCTGCTAAAGGTACATATATCAAGAGTATCTTTATTTCTAGCACTATGAGTAAGGGTATCAAGATTGATCCTAAATCAGTTGAATAACTCTAAAAGTTTTGTAAAATGAAGAAAGAAGTTAAAGATACTATTATCGCTGAACTTGGACAGAAGTTGCAGGAGTTTCCTCATTTCTATCTTGTAGATGTTACAGGATTGAATGCTGAGAAGACAAGCGCACTCCGTCGTAAGTGCTTCCAGAGCGAGATTAAGATGGTTGTTGTTAAGAATTCCTTGCTTCACAAGGCGTTCGAGGCTTCAGATATCGATTTCTCTGAGCTCTATGGCTGCTTGAAGGGTACTACTGCTGTAATGTTTGCCAATACAGCTAATGTACCAGCTAAGTTGTTGAAGGAATATGACAAGGAAGGTGTTCCAACACTGAAGGCTGCTTATGCAGAGGAAAGCTTCTACGTTGGCGCAGACAAACTTGCAGAACTTTCAGCTCTCAAGAGCAAGAACGAAGTTATCGCAGAGATTGTTGCTTTGCTCCAGTCACCTGCAAAGAACGTTGTTTCAGCTCTTCAATCAGGAAGCAACACTATTCATGGTGTGCTTAAGACATTGGGCGAGCGTCCTGAGTAATCAATCACAATGTTATCATTAATTATAGTATAAACAAAAATAAAATTTAGAATAAAATGGCAGATATCAAAGCTATTGCAGAAGAGTTAGTAAATCTTACTGTTAAGGAAGTTAATGAGTTGGCAACAGTCCTCAAGGACGAGTATGGTATTGAGCCTGCTGCTGCAGCTGTAGCTGTAGCTGCTGGTCCTGCTGCTGGTGGTGCAGCTGCAGCTGAGGAGAAGTCTACATTCGACGTAGTCCTCGCTGAGGTTGGTGGCGCTAAGCTCCAGGTTGTAAAGGCTGTTAAGGAGGCTTGTGGTCTCGGTTTGAAAGAGGCTAAGGATCTCGTAGACGGTGCTCCTTCTACAATCAAGGAAGGTGTAGCTAAGGACGAGGCTGAGAACCTTAAGAAGGCTATCGAAGAGGCCGGTGCTAAGGTAGAGCTCAAGTAATTAGAGTAATACATTTTTTATATAAATGGTTAGGATTCTCCAAGTAGGTGAGTCCTAACCTTTTTGTGTCTTTTATTATATTATTAATAAAACCCATTTAATAACTTCTAATGGCTACAAAAATTGTTGATAACAGAGTAAATTTTGCCAGCGTGCATAATCCGTATCCATATCCGGATTTCCTCGATGTGCAGTTAAAGTCTTTCAAGGACTTCTTACAGTTGGATACTCCGCCTGAGGAACGCAAGAATGACGGTTTGTATAAGGTGTTCTCTGAGAACTTCCCTATTACCGATACACGTAACAATTTCGTTCTTGAGTTCTTGGATTACTATATCGACCCTCCTCGCTATTCTATTGATGAGT
The DNA here is from genome assembly GCF_026015465.1 of Segatella copri. GTDB lineage: Bacteria > Bacteroidota > Bacteroidia > Bacteroidales > Bacteroidaceae > Prevotella > Prevotella copri_E. The sequence goes on along the minus strand of NZ_JAPDUQ010000001.1, from coordinate 956,640 downwards.
GTTTGGAGCGTGGTCTTACATATAGTGTACCTTTGAAGGCTAAGATGAAACTGTATTGTACTGATCCTGATCATGAGGATTTCGGTACATTTATTCAGGATGTGTTCCTTGGGACTATCCCATATATGACCGATAATGGTACTTTCGTGATTAATGGTGCTGAGCGTGTTGTTGTTTCTCAGCTTCATCGCTCTCCTGGTGTGTTCTTTAGCCAGGGTGTTCATGCAAATGGTACCATGCTTTATTCTGCTCGTATCATTCCTTTCAAGGGAAGCTGGATTGAATTTGCAACTGACATTAACAATGTAATGTATGCATATATCGATCGTAAGAAGAAATTGCCTGTAACCACATTGTTGCGTGCTATTGGTTATGAACAGGATAAGGATATTCTTCAGATTTTTGATCTCGCCGAGGAGGTGAAGGTTAACAAGAAGAATATGAAGGCTGCTATTGGTCGTAAGCTTGCTGCTCGTGTTTTGAAGAGTTGGAATGAGGACTTCGTTGATGAGGATACTGGTGAAGTAGTATCTATCGAGCGTAATGAAGTAATCATGGAGCGTGAGACTGAACTTACTGCTGATAATATTGAGGAGATTGTTGAGAGTGGAGCGCAGACTGTTCTGCTTCATAAGGATGAGGAAGCTGCCAACAAGTTTACTATTATCTTCAATACTTTGGCAAAGGATCCAAGTAACTCAGAGAAAGAAGCTGTTAACTATATCTATCGTCAGTTGCGTAATGCTGATCCTGCAGATGACGCAAGTGCACGTGAGGTTTTCCAAAACCTGTTCTTCTCCGATAAGCGTTATGATCTGGGTGAGGTAGGTCGTTATCGTATCAATAAGAAATTGAATCTTGATACTGACATTGATGTTCGTGTCTTGACTAAGGAAGATATTATTGAGATCATTAAATATCTTATTCAGCTGATCAACTCTAGTGCAACAGTTGACGATATCGACCACTTGTCTAATCGTCGTGTTCGTACTGTAGGTGAGCAGTTGGCTAACCAGTTCTCTATTGGTTTGGCACGTATGACCCGTACTATCCGTGAACGTATGAATGTTCGCGACAATGAGGTGTTTACTCCAACAGATTTGATTAATGCTAAGACAATTTCTAGTGTTATCAATTCTTTCTTTGGAACTAATCCATTGTCACAGTTCATGGATCAGACTAACCCTCTGGCTGAGGTAACTCATAAGCGTCGTCTTTCTGCCTTAGGTCCTGGTGGTTTGTCTCGTGAGCGTGCCGGTTTCGAGGTTCGTGACGTACATTATACACACTATGGTCGTCTTTGTCCTATTGAGAGTCCTGAAGGTCCAAACATCGGTTTGATTTCTTCTCTCTGTATGTATGCAAAGATTAATGATCTTGGTTTTATTGTTACTCCTTACCGTAAGGTGAATGATAGCAAGGTCGATATGGCTAATGAGGATGTTGTATACTTGACTGCTGAGGATGAAGAGTCTAAGATTATCGGTCAGGGTAATGCGCCTTTGACTGTTGATGGTTCTTTCATTCGTGATGTAGTAAAGTGTCGTCAGGATGCTGATTATCCTGTTGTAGGTCCGGATCAAGTTGATTATGTTGACGTCTCTCCACAGCAGATTGCTTCTGTATCCGCAGGTTTGATTCCATTCTTGGAGCATGATGATGGTCACCGTGCGTTGATGGGATGTAACATGATGCGTCAGGCTGTACCATTGCTTCATAATGATGCACCAATAGTTGGTACTGGTCTTGAGAAGCAAGTTTGTGAGGATTCACGTACTATGGTTACTGCTGAAGGTGAGGGCGTTATCGAATATGTTGATGCTACAACTATCCGTATCCTTTACGATCGCACAGAAGACGATGAGTTTGTAAGCTTCGAACCAGCTTTGAAGGAGTATCGTATTCCTAAGTTCCGTCGTACCAACCAGAATATGACTATCGACTTGCGTCCTATCTGTAATAAGGGACAGCGTGTAAAGAAGGGTGATATCCTGACTGAGGGTTATGCGACAGAAAACGGTGAGTTGGCTTTGGGCCGTAATTTGCTTGTAGCTTATATTCCTTGGAAGGGTTATAACTATGAGGATGCTGTTGTTATTTCTGAACGTATGGTTCGTGATGACGTATTGACATCTGTACATGTTGACGAATACTCTCTTGATGTCCGTGAAACTAAGCGTGGAGTAGAGGAATTCACATCTGATATCCCTAATGTCAGCGAGGAAGCTACAAAGGATCTTGATGATAATGGTATCGTGCGTGTTGGTGCAAGAATTGAACCAGGTGATATCATGATTGGTAAGATTTCGCCTAAGGGTGAAAGTGATCCTTCACCAGAAGAGAAGTTGCTTCGCGCTATCTTTGGTGATAAGGCTGGTGATGTGAAGGATTCTTCATTGAAGGCAAATCCATCATTGAGCGGTGTTGTTATTGACAAGAAGTTGTTCTCTCGTGCTATCAAGACCCGTGAGTCAAAGAAGCAGGATAAGATTATTCTTGCTAAGATTGATGAGGAGTATGAGGCAAAGGGTGATGACTTGAAGGATATCCTCGTAGACAAGTTACTTACGCTTACAGAAGGTATGACTTCTGAGGGTGTAAAGGATTATACAGGTGCTGAGATTATCACCAAGGGCAGTACCTTTACTGCTACAGCCTTGAAGAATTTGGAGTATGATGGTGTTCAGTCTAATAAGTGGACTAAGGATGAGCATACCAATGGCTTGATTCAGAGACTTATTATGAACTATATCCGCAAGTATAAGCAACTTGATGCTGAATTAAAGCGTCGTAAGTTTGCAATCACTATTGGTGATGAACTTCCATCAGGTATTCTTCAGCTGGCTAAGGTATATATTGCTAAGAAGCGTAAGATCCAGGTTGGTGATAAACTTGCCGGTCGTCATGGTAATAAGGGTATTGTGTCTAAGGTAGTTCGTTTGGAGGATATGCCATTTATGGCTGACGGTCGTCCTGTTGATATGGTATTGAATCCATTGGGTGTGCCTTCACGTATGAACCTTGGTCAGATATTCGAGTGTATCTTGGGTGCTGCAGGTAAAAAGTTGGGTGTAAAGTTTGCTACTCCTATCTTTGATGGTGCTAAATTGGATGATCTCTCTGAATGGACAGATAAGGCAGGCTTGCCACGTTTCTGCTCAACTTACCTTTATGATGGTGAGACTGGAGAGCAGTTTGACCAGCCAGCTACTGTTGGTATGACTTACTTCTTGAAGTTAGGTCATATGGTTGAGGATAAGATGCACGCTCGTTCTATCGGTCCATACTCTTTGATTACACAACAGCCACTTGGTGGTAAAGCACAGTTTGGTGGTCAGCGATTCGGAGAGATGGAGGTCTGGGCTATCGAGGCATTCGGTGCAAGCCACGTTTTGCAGGAGATCCTGACTGTTAAGTCAGATGATGTTGTAGGACGTAGCAAGGCATACGAAGCAATCGTAAAGGGCGATCCAATGCCAACTCCTGGTATTCCTGAGTCACTTAACGTATTGCTCCATGAGCTTCGTGGCCTTGGTTTGAGCATCAAACTTGATTAATTTTGAGAACCCCTAATTTATATATAGAAACATGGCTTTCAAAAAAGATACAAAGGTAAAGAATAATTTTACGAAGATTACCATCGGTCTCGCTTCGCCAGAGGAGATCTTGGAAAATTCGTATGGTGAGGTTACTAAACCGGAAACCATTAATTATCGTACATATAAGCCGGAGCGTGATGGCTTGTTCTGCGAGCGTATTTTTGGTCCTACTAAGGACTATGAATGCGCCTGCGGCAAGTACAAGCGTATCCGTTATAAGGGAATCGTCTGCGACCGATGCGGTGTAGAGGTTACAGAGAAGAAAGTTCGTCGTGAACGCTCTGGTCACATTGAGCTTGTCGTACCTGTTGCTCATATTTGGTATTTCCGTTCTCTTCCAAATAAGATTGGTTACCTTTTAGGTATGCCGACCAAGAAACTTGATGCTGTCATTTACTACGAGAAGTATGTAGTTATCCAGCCTGGTATTCTTGAGGGAAAGACTGATGCTGATGGTCTTGAATTGAACGGTTCTCACAAACTTGATCTCTTGTCAGAAGATGAATATATGGCTCTTCTTGACCAGTATGATCCTAATGGTGACAATGAACTTTTGGACGATACGGACCCTAATAAGTTTATCGCAAAAATGGGTGCTGAAGCAATTTATCAGTTGCTCCAGAATGTAGACCTTGACTCTTTGTCATACGAACTCCGCGATCGCGCAAATAACGATTCAAGTCAGCAGCGTAAAACTGAGGCTCTGAAGCGTCTGCAAGTTGTAGAAGGTTTCCGTGCTAGTAAAGGTATTAACAAGCCAGAATGGATGATCATGAAGATTATTCCTGTAACTCCACCTGAGCTTCGTCCGTTGGTACCATTGGATGGTGGTCGTTTTGCAACATCAGACTTGAATGACCTCTATCGTCGTGTGATTATCCGTAACAACCGTTTGAAGAGATTGGTTGAGATCAAGGCTCCTGAGGTTATTCTCCGTAACGAGAAGCGTATGTTGCAGGAGGCTGTTGACAGCTTGTTCGACAACTCACGCAAGAGTTCTGCTGTTAAGAGTGAGAGCAATCGTCCTTTGAAGTCACTCTCTGACTCTTTAAAGGGTAAGCAGGGGCGTTTCCGTCAGAACTTGCTGGGTAAGCGTGTTGACTATTCTGCCCGTTCTGTAATCGTTGTAGGTCCAGAGTTGAAGATGGGTGAGTGTGGTCTTCCAAAACTGATGGCTGCAGAGCTTTACAAACCATTTATCATCCGTAAGTTGATAGAGCGTGGTATCGTAAAGACTGTAAAAAGTGCCAAGAAGATTGTTGATCGTCGCGAGCCAGTTATCTGGGATATTCTTGAGAATGTAATGAAGGGTCATCCGGTTATGTTGAACCGTGCCCCTACGCTTCACCGACTCGGTATCCAGGCATTCCAGCCTAAGATGATTGAGGGTAAGGCTATTCAGTTGCATCCATTGGCATGTACAGCGTTCAACGCCGACTTCGATGGTGACCAGATGGCTGTTCACCTTCCATTGAGCAATGAGGCTGTTTTGGAGGCTCAAATCCTGATGCTCCAGAGTCATAACATTCTCAACCCAGCTAATGGTGCGCCTATCACCGTTCCTTCTCAGGATATGGTGCTTGGTCTTTACTATATTACTAAGATTCGTCCAGGTGCAAAGGGTGAGGGCTTGACATTCTATGGTCCTGAAGAGGCATTGATTGCTCGTAACGAGGGCCGATGTGATCTTCATGCTTTGATTAAGGTTGTAGTTGACGACTTGGTTGATGGTACAATCCAGAAACGAATGGTAGAAACTTCTGTTGGACGTGTTATCGTTAATGGTATCATTCCTGATGAAGTTGGCTTCTTCAATGATGTGATTTCCAAGAAAACCCTCCGTGGTTTGATTTCTAATGTTATCAAGGCTGTTGGTATGGCTAAGGCTTGTGAATTCCTTGATGGAATCAAGAACTTAGGTTATCGTATGGCTTATGTCGCAGGATTGTCATTCAACCTTGGTGATATTATTATTCCACCAGAGAAGGAAGCTATTGTTGAGCGCGGTCGCAAGGAGGTTGAGGAAATTACCAATAACTATAATATGGGTTTCATCACCAACAAGGAACGATACAACCAGGTTATTGATGCGTGGACTCACGTAAATACAGATTTGGGTAATATCTTGATGAAGGAGATGACCGAAGCTGACCAGGGATTCAACGCCGTATACATGATGCTTGATTCCGGAGCCCGTGGTTCTAAGGATCAGATTAAGCAGTTGTCTGGTATGCGTGGTTTGATGGCTAAACCTCAGAAGGCTGGTGCAGAGGGCGCGCAGATCATCGAGAACCCTATCCTTTCTAACTTTAAGGAGGGTATGTCTGTATTGGAATACTTTATCGCTTCTCACGGTGCCCGTAAGGGTCTTGCTGATACAGCTATGAAGACTGCCGATGCTGGTTATTTGACTCGTCGTCTTGTAGACGTTTCTCACGATGTTATTATCACCGAAGAGGATTGTGGTACATTGCGTGGCTTGGTTTGTACAGCTTTAAAGAATGGTGATGAGATTATTTCATCTCTTTATGAGCGTATTTTGGGTCGTGTTTCTGTGCATGATGTTATTCATCCAACAACTGGTGAACTGATTGTCAAATCTGGTGAAGAAATCACCGAGGCTAAGGCAAAGGCTATTGATGAATCTCCTATCGAGAGTGTTGAAATTCGTTCGGTTCTCACCTGTGAGAGCAAAAAGGGTGTCTGCATGAAGTGCTATGGCCGTAACTTGGCAACGGCCCGTATGGTACAGTTGGGTGAAGCCGTTGGTGTCATCGCTGCTCAAGCTATTGGTGAGCCTGGTACACAGTTGACTCTCCGTACATTCCACGCCGGTGGTATTGCATCTAATGCTGCTGCCAATGCTAAGATTGCTGCGAAGAATAAGTCTCGTATCGAGTTTGATGAGTTGAGTACAGTACCATTCGTAGAGGAAGATGAGGAAGGAAACGATATCAAATGCGAAAAGGTAGTAAGCCACTTGGCTGAAATTCGTTTCGTGGATCCTAATACAAACATCGTTCTTGCAACTTTGAATGTTCCTTATGGTTCTTCATTGTATCACAAGGAGGGTGAAATCGTAGAGAAGGATACCGTTATCGCCCGTTGGGATCCATTCAACGCCGTTATCGTCAGCCAGTATGCCGGAACATTGAAGTTCAATGACGTTCAGAAGGATCAGACTTATCGTGCTGAGGTCGATGAGACTACAGGTTTGGAGGAGAAAATTATCACCGATTCCAAGAATAAGGCAATGGTTCCATCTTGTGATGTTATCGATGCTAATGGTGAAATCCTTGGTACATACAACTTCCCTGTAGGTGGTCACTTGGCTGTTGAGGATGGACAGACAATTAATACCGGTGAGGTTTTGGTTAAGATTCCTCGTGCTGTAGGTGGTGCAGGTGATATCACTGGTGGTCTCCCTCGTGTAACTGAGCTTCTTGAGGCTCGCAACCCTTCTAACCCTGCTGTTGTATCTGAAATCGATGGTGAGGTAACTATGGGTAAGGTAAAGCGTGGTAACCGTGAGATCATCGTAACATCTAAGACTGGCGATCAGAAGAAGTATCTTGTATCTCTTTCTAAGCAGATCTTGGTACAGGAACATGATGCTGTACGTGCTGGTACTCCTCTTTCTGATGGTAGTGTAACTCCTGGCGATATTCTCGCCATCATGGGTCCTACCGCTGTTCAGGAGTATATTGTTAACCAGATTCAGGACGTTTACCGTCTTCAGGGTGTGGCTATTAATGATAAGCATTTTGAGGTTGTGGTACGTCAGATGATGCGTAAGGTTCGTATTGACGATCCAGGTGATACTACCTTCTTGGAGCAAGAGTTGGTTGATAAACTTGACTTTGCAGAAGAGAATGATCGTATCTGGGGTAAGAAGGTTGTTACTGACGGTGGTGATAGTGAAAGTCTCAAACCTGGTCAGATCATAACGGCTCGTAGATTGCGTGATGAGAATTCTGCATTGAAGCGTCGCGACTTGAAACTTGTACAGGTTCGTGATGCCGTATCTGCAACTTCTACACAGATCCTTCAGGGTATTACTCGTGCTGCTCTTGGTACTAAGAGCTTTATGAGTGCTGCATCATTCCAGGAAACTACTAAGGTTTTGAATGAGGCTGCTATCCGTGGTAAGGTTGATTACCTTGAGGGTATGAAGGAGAATGTAATCTGTGGTCACTTGATTCCTGCAGGTACTGGTCTTCGTCAGTGGGATAAGCTCATCGTAGGCTCTAAAGAAGAATATGAGCGTATGCAGGCTAATAAGAAAAATGTGCTCGACTATGCTGATTCTCCAATAGGAGAATAATCGTAGAATAGAGTACTATATATAAATAGGTATAATGAGGGTGCGTCATAAGTTTATGGCGCACCCTTTTATTATCTGTAACAGATGAAAAAAGAAAATAATAAGGATTTCCCCCTTCTGTTGTCTTATGATGTTTTTTTTTTGAAAAATATGTGGCAAATTATTCGTCTTTTTCAGATATTATGTGTAAATTTGCACTATCATTTAAAGTTTAATCCTATTAACTTAGTAAAATTATGGAAGAAAATAAGAATAATCAACAGCAGCAGAATCAGTTCCAGATGGGCATCAGCCCTGAAGTTGCAGAGGGTACATACTCTAACTTGGCACTGATTACACATTCTAGTTCAGACTTCATCTTGGATTTCGCATGTGCACTTCCTGGCATGCCTGCACCTCAGATCAAGAGTCGTGTTATCATGGCACCTGAGCATGCTAAGCGATTGCTCCAGGCATTGCAGAGTAATATTTATAACTACGAGCAGTCCTTCGGTAAAATTGAGTTGTCTGATGAGCAAGAACGTACAATCGCTCCATTCGGCACACCAAAAGGTGAGGCATAATGTACTACAGCATACATACTAAGACTAAATTCTCTGCTAAATTCCGCTTTTTCTTTATAATATTCGTTTTTAATAGTTATATAAAGTTAAAACCAACCCTCCTTTTTTAAAAGTCTCCTTAATATTTAGGTGGTTTGCCGAAAAAATCGTACCTTTGCACCCCGAAAAGGCTCTATAAAGTAGTGGCTTACATCGAAATAAGACAATAAATAAAAATAAATATATAAATTTAAAAGTAAAATTATGCCTACTATTTCACAGTTAGTAAGAAAAGGCAGACGAGTTCTTGTAGACAAGAGCAAGTCACCAGCTTTGGATTCTTGTCCTCAGCGTCGTGGTGTTTGTGTTCGTGTTTATACAACAACTCCTAAGAAGCCTAATTCAGCAATGCGTAAAGTTGCACGTGTACGTTTGACAAACTCAAAGGAAGTAAACTCTTATATTCCAGGAGAGGGTCACAACTTGCAGGAGCACTCAATTGTTTTGGTTCGCGGTGGTCGTGTAAAGGACCTTCCTGGTGTACGTTATCACATTGTCCGTGGTACACTTGATACTGCAGGTGTTGCGAATCGTACACAGCGTCGTTCTAAGTACGGAGCTAAGCGTCCTAAGGCAAAGAAGTAATATAGCTTCTTAAATTTTAGACAAAACCGCAGACTCACGGTCGGAGAAGGTCGGGAGTTGGGGTAAAATATTTAATATAAGTTTTGCTGGAGAAGTAATCAGGTTGAGTAAATGCTCGGGTGCGGGCGTTGAAGAACATTATACAGCCCCATGCAGAATTGAAAAAAAGTTTTATTTAAAATGAGAAAAGCAAAACCAAAGAAGAGAGTGATTCTTCCAGATCCTGTCTTCAATGACCAGAAGGTCTCAAAGTTCGTAAATCATTTGATGTATGATGGAAAGAAGAATACATCTTATGAGATTTTCTACAATGCACTTGACATTGTAAAGGCTAAGATGTCTAACGAGGAAAAGTCTGCTCTTGAAATCTGGAAGCAGGCACTTGATAATATTACTCCTCTGGTAGAGGTTAAGAGCCGTCGTATCGGTGGTGCAACCTTCCAGGTTCCTACAGAGATTCGTCCTGATCGTAAGGAAAGTATTTCTATGAAGAATCTTATTCTTTTTGCACGTAAGCGCGGTGGTAAGACTATGGCTGATAAGCTTGCTGCAGAGATTATGGATGCTTTTAATAATCAGGGTGGTGCTTTTAAGCGTAAGGAGGATATGCATCGTATGGCTGAGGCTAACCGTGCGTTCGCTCACTTTAGATTCTAATTTAATATATAATATAGTTAAAAGAAAATGGCAAATCGCGATTTACATTTGACTCGTAACATCGGTATCATGGCGCATATCGATGCTGGTAAGACTACAACTTCTGAGCGTATTTTGTTCTATACAGGTAAGACTCATAAGATTGGTGAGGTACACGATGGTGCTGCTACAATGGACTGGATGGCTCAGGAGCAGGAGCGTGGTATTACTATCACTTCTGCGGCTACAACTTGCAACTGGAACTATCTCGGTAAGTCTTATAAAATCAACTTGATCGATACTCCGGGACACGTAGACTTCACTGCTGAGGTTGAGCGTTCTCTCCGTGTACTTGATGGTGCTGTTGCTACATATTCTGCAGCTGATGGTGTTCAGCCACAGTCTGAGACAGTATGGCGTCAGGCTGATAAGTATAATGTACCTCGTATCGGTTATGTAAACAAGATGGACCGTTCTGGTGCTAACTTCTTCGAGACAGTTCAGCAGATGAAGGATATCTTGGGTGCTAATCCAATTGCTGTTCAGATTCCTATTGGTGCAGAGGAGAACTTCAAAGGTGTAGTTGACCTCATCAAGATGAAGGCTATCCTTTGGCACGATGAAACTATGGGTGCTGAGTATGATGTAGAGGATATCCCTGCAGACTTGGCTGACGAGGCTGCTGAGTGGCGTGATAAGCTCCTTGAGGGTGCTGCAAACTTCGATGATGAGGTTATGGAACTTTATCTCGATGGTAAGGATATTCCAGAAGAAAAGCTTCTTGCTGCAATCCGTAAGGGTTGCTGTGCTATGGAGTGCTGCCCAATGTTGCTCGGTTCTTCATACAAGAACAAGGGTGTTCAGCCATTGCTCGACTATGTATGTGCATTCTTGCCTTCACCAATGGATACTCCAAATATCATCGGTACTAACCCTGATACAGAGGAGGAAGAGGATCGCAAACCATCTGAGGATGAACCAACATCTGCTCTCGCATTTAAGATTGCTACTGACCCATTCATGGGCCGCTTGGTATTCTTCCGCGTTTACTCAGGTAAGGTCGTTGCTGGTTCTTATGTTTACAACCCACGTTCTGGCAAGCGCGAGCGTATCAGCCGTCTGTTCCAGATGAACTCTAAGCAGGAAATCCCAATGGAGTCTATCGATGCTGGTGATATCGGTGCAGGTGTAGGCTTCAAGGATATCCGTACAGGTGATACACTCTGTGACGAGGAACACCCAATCGTATTGGAGTCTATGACATTCCCTGATACTGTGATTTCTATCGCAGTAGAGCCAAAGAGCCAGGCAGACATCGCTAAGATGGATAATGGTCTCGCTAAGTTGGCTGAGGAGGATCCAACCTTCACAGTTCGTACAGACGAGCAGAGCGGTCAGACAATTATCTCTGGTATGGGTGAGCTCCACTTGGATATCATCATCGACCGTTTGAAGCGTGAGTTCAAGGTTGAGTGTAATCAGGGTAAGCCTCAGGTTAACTACAAGGAGGCTATCACTAAGACAGCTCAGAGCCGTGAAACTTATAAGAAGCAGTCTGGTGGTCGTGGTAAGTTCGCTTGTATCGATGTAACCATCGGTCCTAAGGACGAGGATTACAAGGAAGGCGACTTGCAGTTCATCAACGAGGTTAAGGGTGGTAACGTTCCTAAGGAATTCATCCCATCTGTACAGAAGGGCTTCGCTGATTGCTTGTCAAATGGTGTACTCGGTGGCTTCCCAATGACAGGTTTGAAGGTCACTTTGACCGATGGTAGCTTCCACCCAGTTGACTCTGACCAGTTGTCATTCGAGTTGGTAGCACATCAGGCATTCAAGGTACTTTGCCCTAAGGCTGGTCCAGTTTTGATGGAGCCTATCATGAAGGTAGAGGTTGTTACTCCAGAAGAGAACATGGGTGACGTAATCGGTGACTTGAACAAGCGCCGTGGTCTCGTTCAGGGTATGGAAGAAGGTCGTAGCGGTGCTCGCATCGTAAAGGCAATGGTTCCATTGGCTGAGATGTTCGGTTATGTAACAGCTTTGCGTACTATCACTTCAGGTCGTGCAACAAGTTCTATGGAGTACGATCATCATGCACCTCTTTCTTCAACAATTGCTAAGGCTGTGTTGGAGGAGGTTAAGGGTCACGCAGAACTTCTTTAATAACAAAGAATAACGGTAAGATGAGGCGCTGCTTAGCGAATGACTCTTAAGCAGCGTACCTCTTCTTCCATTAGACTAAATAATTCATATAATAATAACTTAATTTTAAAAATGAGTCAGAAAATCAGAATTAAGCTGAAGTCTTACGACCACCAGTTGGTTGACAAGTCAGCTGAGAAGATTGTGAAGGCTGTAAAGGCAACAGGCGCTATCGTTAGTGGTCCTATTCCATTGCCAACACACAAGCGTATTTTTACTGTAAACCGCAGTACTTTCGTTAACAAGAAGTCTCGCGAGCAGTTCCAGCTCTCAGATTTCAAGCGTCTCATTGACATCTACAGCTCAACAGCTAAGACAGTTGATGCCTTGATGAAGCTTGAATTGCCAAGTGGTGTAGAAGTAGAAATCAAAGTCTAATTATTTAAATTAAATTGAAATGCCAGGATTAATTGGAAAGAAAATCGGAATGACATCCGTTTTCAGTGCCGACGGTAAGAATATTCCGTGCACTGTTATCGAAGTAGGTCCTTGTGTTGTAACCCAGGTGAAAACTGTAGAAAAGGATGGTTACAAGGCTTATCAGTTAGGTTTCGAAGAGGCAAAGGAGAAGCGTACTTCTCAGCCTATGATGGGAATCTTCAAGAAGGCAGGCACAACACCTAAGAAGCACTTGGCCGAGTTCAAGTTTGATGAGGAGTACAACCTCGGTGACACAATTACAGTTGAAATCTTCAACGATTGCAAGTTCGTTGATGTAATTGGTACATCAAAGGGTAAAGGCTTCCAGGGCGTTGTTAAGCGTCACGGATTCGGTGGTGTAGGTCAGTCTACTCACGGTCAGGATGACCGCGCTCGTAAGCCGGGATCTATTGGTGCTTGTTCTTACCCTGCAAAGGTATTCAAGGGTATGCGCATGGGCGGCCAAATGGGAGGTGACAGAGTTACAACTCAGAACCTTCAGGTGTTAAAGGTAATTCCAGAGCAGAATCTTCTTATTGTTAAGGGTTCTTTCGCTGGATGCAAAGGTTCAACTGTTTTAATTGAGAAATAATGGAAGTTAGCGTATTAGATATCAAAGGTCAGGAGACCGGCCGCAAGGTAGCTCTTAATGATGCAGTCTTCGGCATTGAGCCTAACGATCACGTTCTCTATCTTGACGTAAAGCAGTATCTCGCTAACCAGCGTCAGGGTACAGCTAAGTCTAAGGAGAGAAGCGAGATGAGCGGTTCTACTCGTAAGCTTGGTCGTCAGAAGGGCGGCGGCGGTGCTCGCCGTGGTGATATTAACTCACCTGTACTCGTAGGTGGTGCTCGCGTTTTTGGTCCTAAACCACGTGATTACCGCTTCAAGCTCAACAAAAAAGTAAAGATTCTTGCTCGTAAGTCTGCTCTGTCTTATAAGGCACAGGAAAGCGCAATTGTAATGTTGGAAGACTTTACATTTGAGGCTCCAAAGACTAAAGAATTCTTAAGTATTATTAAGAATCTCAAAATTGAGGGCAAAAAAGTGCTCTTTGTTTTGCCAGAATCAAATAAAAACGTATATTTGTCTGCTCGTAACTTGCAGCGTGCTGAAGTTATCCTCGCATCAAACGTCAATTCGTATAAAGTTTTGAATGCTGATGTTGTAGTGATTACAGAAAAGTCGCTCGAGACTATCGACCAAATCTTAACAAAGTAAAAAGGAGATATTAGAATATGGCATTTATTATCAAACCATTGGTTACTGAGAAGATGACCAAGATTACAGACAAGCAGCCTAACCGCTATGGCTTCGTTGTTCGTCCTGAGGCTAATAAGCTCGAGATTAAGAAGGAAGTTGAGAGTCTGTATAATGTTACAGTAGTTGACGTGAACACTATTCGTTACGCTGGCAAGCGCTCTGCCCGTTATACAAAGGCTGGTCTTGTTAAGGGTCAGAAGAATGCGTTCAAGAAGGCAATCGTTACTCTTAAGGAGGGCGATACAATTGATTTTTACAGCAATATTTAAAATAAAAAATGGCAGTACGTAAATTAAAACCGGTTACTCCGGGTCAAAGACACAAAGTTATTGGCACGTTCGAGGATATTACTGCATCCGTGCCAGAGAAGTCTCTCGTTTACGGTAAACGTTCTACCGGTGGTCGAAACAACACCGGTAAGATGACCGTTCGCTACATTGGCGGTGGTCACAAGCAGAAGTATCGTTTAATCGACTTCAAACGTGAGAAAGATGGTGTTCCAGCAGTTGTTAAGACAATCGAGTACGATCCAAACCGTTCGGCTCGTATCGCATTGCTTTACTATGCTGATGGTGAAAAACGTTACATTATTGCTCCTAACGGACTTCAGGTAGGCGCTACTTTGATGTCAGGTGCAGATGCTGCTCCTGAGATTGGTAACTGTCTTCCTTTGGCAAACATCCCTGTAGGTACAGTGATCCACAACATCGAGTTGCGTCCTGGTCAGGGTGCTTTGTTGGTTCGTTCGGCTGGTAATTTTGCTCAGTTGACTTCTCGTGAGGGCAGTTATTGTGTAATTAAGCTCCCTTCTGGTGAAACACGCCAGATTTTGAGTGCTTGTAAAGCTACAGTTGGTAGTGTTGGTAACTCTGACCACGCTCTTGAACAGTCTGGTAAGGCTGGACGTTCTCGCTGGTTGGGTCGTCGTCCACACAACCGTGGTGTTGTTATGAACCCTGTTGATCACCCAATGGGTGGTGGTGAAGGTCGCCAGAGTGGTGGTCACCCACGTTCACGTAAGGGCTTGTACGCTAAGGGTCTTAAGACTCGCGCACCTAAGAAGCTTTCTAACAAGTATATTATCGAAAGAGCTAACAAAAAATAAAGAGTAAATTATGAGTCGTTCACTTAAAAAAGGTCCATACATCAACGTTTCTCTCGAGAAGAAGATTCTCGCTATGAACGAGAGTGGCAAGAAGAATGTTGTTAAGACATGGGCTAGAGCTTCAATGATATCTCCTGATTTCGTAGGACATACTGTTGCAGTTCATAACGGTAACAAATTTATCCCTGTTTATGTTACAGAGAATATGGTTGGCCACAAGCTTGGAGAGTTTGCTCCAACACGTCGCTTTGGCGGTCACTCTGGTAACAGAAAGTAAGCTAAGGGTTAAACCATTTAAAATTTAAGTAAATAATGGGAGCAAGAAAACATATTGCGGCTGAGAAATTGAAAGAAGCCCGTAAAAACTTGTACTTCGCAAAGTTGGTAGGCGTTCCTTCTTCTCCACGTAAGATGCGCTATGTAGTAGACATGATTCGTGGTATGGAGGTTAACCGTGCACTCGGAGTACTTCGCTTCTCTAAGAAGCAGGCATCAGCTGATGTAGAGAAATTACTTCGTTCAGCTATCGCTAACTGGGAAGCTAAGAATAATCGCAAGGCTGAAGACGGTGAGCTTTATATCAGTAAGGTCTTCGTTGACGAAGGCGTTACAATGAAACGTATGAGACCTGCACCACAGGGTCGTGGTTATAGAATTCGTAAGCGTTCTAACCATGTAACTCTTTTTGTTGATGCAAAAACTAATGACGAAAAATAATTAAGTAGAATGGGACAGAAAGTTAATCCGATTAGTAACCGACTTGGTGTTATCCGTGGTTGGGATTCAAATTGGTTCGGTGGTAAGAACTTCGGTGATAACCTCGTTGAGGATCAGAAAATCCGTAAGTATCTTAACGAGCGTCTTGCTAAAGCAAGCATTTCTCGTATTATTATCGAACGTACATTGAAACTTGTTACCATTACTATTTGTACAGCCCGTCCAGGTATTGTCATTGGTAAAGGTGGTCAGGATGTAGATAAGTTGAAGGAAGAGCTGAAGAAGCTTTATAAGAAAGATATTCAGATCAACATCTTCGAGGTTAAAAAGCCTGAACTTGATGCTACTATCGTTGGTAAGAATATTGCGACTCAGATTGAGCACATGATTGCTTATCGTCGCGCTATCAAGATGGCAGTTGCTAACACCATGCGTGCTGGTGCTGAGGGTATCAAGGTACAGATTACAGGTCGTCTGAATGGTGCTGAAATGGCACGTAAAGAAATGTACAAAGAGGGTCGTACTCCTCTTCATACATTCCGCGCAGACATCGACTACTGCCAGTGCGAGGCACTTACAAAGGTAGGTTTGCTTGGTATTAAGGTTTGGATTTGCCGTGGTGAGGTTTATGGTAAGGCTGATCTTACTCCAAACTTCTCACAGGACAATAAGAGCAACAACCGTGGTAACGGTCGCTCTAACAACCGTGGTGGTAATCGTAAAAGAAACAATAACCGTTAAATTTTAGAAAGCTATCATGTTACAGCCAAAAAGAGTTAAATATAGAAGACCTCAAGATGGTCGTGGCAACAAAGGCAACGCTCACAGAGGTACACAATTGGCTTTCGGTTCTTTTGGTATCAAAACTCTTGAATCAAAGTGGATCGATAGTCGTCAGATTGAGGCAGCTCGTGTAGCATTGAACCGCTATATGAACCGTCAAGGTCAGGTCTGGATTAGAATTTTCCCTGATAAGCCAATCACTCGCAAGCCTGCTGATGTCCGTATGGGTAAAGGTAAGGGTGATCCAGCAGGATGGGTTGCACCTGTTACACCAGGTAGAATTCTCTTCGAAGTTGAAGGAGTTAGTTTCGATATTGCAAAAGAAGGTCTTCGCCTTTGCGCTCAGAAACTTCCTGTTAAGACTAAGTTTATTGTTAGACGTGATTACGATAAAAACGCTTAATTATGAAGATTGCAGAAATTAAAAATATCGAGACCAAAGAATTGGTTGAGAAGTTGGAGGCAGCTGTTGATGCTTTGAACAAGAAGAAGATCAATCATAATGTAACTCCACTTGAGAATCCATCAGAGATTAAGGTTGCTCGTCGTGATATTGCACGTATGAAAACTGAACTTCGTCAGAGAGAACTTAACAAATAATAATGGTCCAGATGGAAACAAGAAATTTAAGAAAAGTAAGACAGGGTGTTGTTATTAGCAACAAGATGGATAAAACCATTGTTATTGCAGCTAAGTTCAAGGAGATGCACCCTATTTATGGTAAATTTGTCCAGAAGACAAAGAAGTACCATGCACATGACGAGAATAATGAGGCTAACGTAGGTGATACAGTTATGATCATGGAGACTCGTCCTCTGTCTAAGACAAAGAGATGGAGATTAGTACAAATTGTTGAAAAAGCTAAGTAATTATGATACAGACTGAATCAAGACTTACAGTATGTGATAACAGCGGTGCTCGTGAGGCTCTTTGCATTCGAGTTCTCGGTGGTACAGGCCGTCGTTACGCTAGCGTTGGTGACGTTATTGTTGTTGCAGTCAAGAACGTTATCCCATCAAGTGATTTGAAGAAGGGTGCAGTATCAAAGGCTTTGATTGTTCGCACAAAGAAGGAAATTCGTCGTGCAGATGGTTCTTACATCCGTTTCGATGACAACGCTTGTGTATTGCTTAACAATGCAGGTGAGCTTCGTGGTAGCCGTATCTTCGGTCCTGTTGCTCGTGAGCTTCGTGCAGTAAATATGAAAGTCGTTTCTTTAGCACCTGAGGTTCTTTAATATTTAAAAAGTAAGAAGTAATGAGTAAGTTACATATTAAGAAAGACGATACCGTTATCGTTATTGCCGGTGCAGATAAGGGCAAGACTGGTAAGGTGCTTAAGGTCCTCGTTGAGGAGAACCGTGCTATCGTAGAAGGTGTGCACATGGTTTCTAAGAGCACTAAGCCATCTGCTAAGAATCCTCAGGGAGGTATTGTTAAGCAGGAGGCTCCTATTCATATCTCAAATTTGAGTTTGATTGATCCTAAGAGTGGCAAGGCTACTCGTGTTGCTATCAAGCATGAGGGTAAAAACGTTGTTCGCATCGCTAAAAAGTCAGGGGAGGAAATCAAGTAATGGATACAGCACAGTTAAAGAAAGTATATAAGGAGACAATCGCTCCTGCTCTTCAGAAGCAGTTCAACTACTCTTCTTCTATGGAGATTCCAGTATTGAAGAAGATTGTCATCAATCAGGGTCTTGGTGATGCTACTCAGGACAAGAAAATTGTTGATGTAGCAATCAATGAGATTACTGCTATCACCGGTCAGAAGGCTGTTGCTACATATTCTAAAAAGGATATTGCAAACTTCAAGCTTCGTAAGAAGATGCCTATCGGTGTTATGGTAACATTGCGTCGTGAGCGTATGTACGAGTTCTTAGAGAAGCTCGTTCGTGTTTCTCTTCCTCGTATTCGCGACTTCAAGGGTATTGAGAGCAAGTTTGATGGTCGTGGTAACTATACATTAGGTATCACAGAGCAGATTATCTTCCCTGAGATTAATATCGATGAGATCGATCGTATTCAGGGTATGAATATTACCTTCGTAACAACAGCTAAGACTGATGAAGAAGGTTTTGCTCTTTTGAAGGCTTTTGGTCTTCCATTCAAGAACGCAAATAAAGATTAAGAGATATGGCAAAAGAATCAATGAAAGCTCGCGAGGTTAAGCGTGCAAAGCTTGTAGCTCGTTACGCTGAAAAGCGCGAAGCACTGAAAAAGATTATTGCAACTTCTAATGATCCAGCCGAAGCATACGAGGCAGCTCGTAAGCTTCAGGCTATCCCTAAGAATGCAAACCCAATCCGTCTTCACAATCGTTGCAAGATTACTGGTCGTCCAAAGGGTTATATCCGTCAGTTCGGTATTTCTCGTATCCAGTTCCGTGAGATGGCTTCTGCTGGTTTGATTCCAGGTGTAAAGAAGGCTAGCTGGTAATCCTTTCAAAGGTAAGAATATTTTTTTATTTAATATTGTCGGGGTAGTCCCGATTAATTAAACATTTATATTTTATGACAGATCCAATAGCAGATTATCTGACAAGACTCAGAAATGCAATCATGGCTCATCACCGTGTTGTAGAAGTTCCTGCGTCTAACTTGAAGAAAGAGATCACTAAGATCCTCTTCGAGAAAGGTTACATCCTCAATTACAAGTTTGTAGAGGATGGTCCTCAGGGCTCAATTAAGGTTGCCTTGAAGTACAACCCAACTACAAAGCAAAACGCTATCAAGTGTTTGAAGCGCGTGTCAACTCCAGGTTTGCGTAAGTATACCGGTTACAAGGACATGCCAAGAGTTATTAACGGATTAGGTATTGCAATCTTATCTACATCCAAAGGTGTAATGACAGACAAAGAAGCTTCTGATCTTAAGATCGGTGGCGAGGTTCTTTGCTATATTTATTAATTGGAGGCTTTTATATGTCTAGAATAGGAAAATTGCCAATTAGTATCCCTGCAGGTGTTACTGTAAACTATGATGAGACTTCTCATGTTTGTACAGTAAAGGGCCCTAAGGGTGAACTTTCTCAGTGGATTGATCCATCTATCAAGTTTAATAATGCAGATGGTCAGATTAGCTTTGAAATCGATGAAAATAGTCCTGTAAATATTAAGCAGAAGCAGGCTTTCCACGGTTTGTATCGCTCTCTCGTTAACAACATGGTTGTTGGTGTAAGCGCTGGTTATACAAAGGTTTTGGAATTGGTAGGTGTTGGTTATCGTGTTTCTAACCAGGGTAATATCATTGAGTTTGCTTTGGGTTACACTCACCCTATTTTCATCCAGTTGCCTAAGGAGATTAAGGTTGAGACTAAGTCTGAAAGAAACCAGAACCCAATCTTGACATTGGAGTCTTGCGACAAGCAGTTGTTGGGACTCGTTTGTGCAAAAATTCGTTCTTTCCGCAAGCCTGAGCCTTATAAAGGTAAGGGTATTCTCTTTAAGGGTGAAGTTATTCGCAGAAAGTCTGGTAAGAGTGCTTCAGCTAAGTAATTTTAATTATTTACGATTATGACAACAAAGAAAGTAGAAAGACGAATTAAGATAAAGTTCCGCATTCGCAAGAGTGTGAACGGTACAGCTGAGCGTCCACGTCTTAGTGTATTCCGCTCTAACAAGCAGATTTACGCTCAGGTTATTAACGATTTGACAGGCACTACACTTGCATCAGCTTCTTCACTCGGTTTGGAGAAGATGCCTAAGCAGGAGCAGGCAACTAAGGTTGGCGAGCTCATTGCTGAGAAGGCTAAGGCTGCTGGCGTTGAGGCAGTAGTTTTCGACCGTAATGGTTACCTTTACCATGGTCGTGTAAAGCAGTTGGCTGAAGGTGCTCGTAATGGTGGTCTTAAATTTTAAACGATTATGGCAATGGATAAAGTAAAAGTAAATAACGAAGAAGTACTTAAGGATCGCTTGGTTGCTATCAACCGTGTAACTAAGGTTACAAAGGGTGGTCGTACTTTCACATTCGCTGCTATCGTCGTTGTAGGTGACGGTAATGGCGTAATCGGCTACGGCCTTGGTAAGGCAGGTGAGGTTACTGCTGCTATCGCAAAGGGTACTGAAGCTGCTAAGAAGAACTTGGTAAAGGTTCCTGTACTCAAGGGTACTGTACCTCATGAGGTTGAAACTTCATTTGGTGGTGCTAAGGTTCTTATTAAGCCAGCTGCAGCCGGTACTGGTTTGAAGGCCGGTGGTGCTATGCGTGCAGTACTTGAGAGCGTAGGTATCAAGGATGTCATCGCTAAGTCTAAGGGTTCTTCAAATGCCCATAACCTTGTGAAGGCTACTATCGCAGCTCTTGCAGAGATGCGTGATGCTTATACTGTAGCAGGTGAGCGTGGTATCAGTATGGATAAAGTATTTAACGGTTAATTAGGAAAAATCGAATATGGCAACAATTAAAATCAAGCAGATTAAGAGTAAAATCGGTGCTCCAGTAGATCAGAAGCGTACTCTCGCTTGTCTTGGTCTCCACAAGATTTCTCAGGTTGTTGAGGTAGAGGATACTCCTAGCAACCGTGGTATGATCCGTAAGGTTCATCACCTCGTAAGTGTAGTTGATTAATTAATCTTTTTAAATTAGGAACGATTATGAAATTAAATAATTTGAAACCTGCTGCAGGTTCTACCCATTCACGTCGTCGTATTGGTCGTGGTCCAGGTTCTGGTCTCGGTGGTACTTCAACACGTGGTCATAAGGGTGCCAAGGCTCGTTCTGGTTATAAGAGAAAGATTGGTTTTGAAGGTGGTCAGATGCCATTGCAGCGTCGTGTTCCAAAGGCTGGTTTTAAGAATATCAACCATAAGGAGTACTTCGCAGTAAACCTTTCAACTCTTCAGGCTCTTGCTGAAGCAAAGAACCTTACTAAAATCGGTATTGAGGAACTTAAGGCTGCTGGCCTCACAAACGGCAAGGAGCTTGTAAAGGTTCTCGGTAACGGTGAACTTAAAGCAAAATTGGAAGTTGAAGCTAATGCTTTCTCAAAAACTGCCGAAGAAGCAATCAAGGCAGTAGGTGGTAACGCAACTATAATCTAAGTAAATGAAAAAGTTTATTGAGACACTAAAGAACTGTTGGAAGATAGAGGATCTCCGCCAGAGACTCCTCATTACTCTTCTGTTTACGGCTATTTACCGTTTTGGCTCGTTTGTGGTACTTCCAGGTATCAATCCGGGCATGTTGGAAAAACTTCAGTCGCAGACCTCTGGCGGTCTTATGTCGCTATTGGACATGTTCTCTGGTGGTGCATTTTCCAATGCATCTATCTTTGCACTAGGAATTATGCCTTATATCTCAGCTTCAATCGTTATGCAGCTTCTTGCTATTGCTGTACCTTATTTCCAGAAGATGCAGCGCGAGGGCGAGAGCGGCCGCAAAAAAATACAATGGTATACTAGAGTCCTGACTGTGGCCATTTTGGTCTTTCAGGCTCCTAGTTACCTTTTGAATTTGAAAATGCAGGCTGCCAATGCTCTAGCCACAGGTATTAGTTGGACGGTATTCATGATACCGGCAACAATTATCTTGGCTGCAGGTAGTATGTTTATCCTTTGGTTAGGTGAGCGTATCACAGACAAGGGAGTAGGTAATGGTATCTCTCTTATTATTATGATTGGTATTATCGCCCGTTTGCCACAGGCTTTCGTTCAGGAGGTAACTTCTCGTTTGCAGGCAATTTCAGGTGGTGGTCTTATCATGTTCATTGTAGAGATTCTTATCCTTTATGCTGTAGTTTGTGCTTCAATACTTTTGGTACAAGGTACACGTAAGATTCCTGTTCAGTATGCTAAACGCTTGGTTGGAAATAAGCAATATGGTGGTGCGCGTCAGTACATTCCTTTGAAGCTTTTTGCAGCTAACGTAATGCCTATCATCTTTGCACAGGCTTTAATGTTTATTCCATTGGCAATAGTTCGCTATCAGTCTGAAAATGCTAGTAGTGTTGTTCAGCAGTTGATGGATAATCGTAGCTTGCTATATAATGTTGTTTATGTAATCTTGGTTATTGCATTTACTTATTTCTATACAGCTATTACATTGAATCCTACTCAGATGGCTGAGGATATGAAACGTAACAATGGTTTCATTCCTGGCGTAAAACCAGGAAAGGATACAGCTGAGTACATTGATACCGTAATGTCTCGTATTACTTTACCAGGTTCGTTATTTATTGCGTTTATTGCAATCATGCCTGCATTAGCAGGACTTCTCGATGTACAGCAAGCTTTCTCTCAATTCTTTGGAGGTACATCTCTATTGATTTTGGTTGGTGTTGTCATTGACACATTACAACAAATCGAGAGTCATTTGCTTATGCGCCACTATGATGGTCTTTTGAATTCAGGCCATACGCGTCAGGGTGGTGTTGCTGCATATTAATCTTTTTCTTTTGAAATGAGAAATTTCTGAAGACAGAAGATGAAATTATTCAGAGTGCAGTTTTACTTCATCTTAAAGTAAAGCTGACTTGAATTTACTATATTATGTGAGACGACTCTCCATTTGGATAGGTAATTCCTCATCCACTTGGAGAGCCTTTTCCCGCTAATATGTCATCTAATTATGATTTTTATCTGATAGTGATGGCACAAAGTTGCTCGAAAAGATAAAGCACAATTTTATCTTCATTCGTAGAAGTTTAACATTAAGAAGGACAAATATTTATATTATGGCAAAACAAGCCGCTATTGAGCAAGATGGAACAATTGTTGAAGCATTGTCAAATGCGATGTTCCGAGTAGAATTAGAGAATGGAGTTGACATCACAGCTCATATCTCTGGTAAGATGAGAATGCATTACATCAAGATTTTACCTGGTGATAAGGTAAAGGTGGAGATGAGTCCATATGACCTTACCAAAGGTAGAATTGTTTTTAGATACAAATAATAATCATATATAAGGTTATGAAGACAAGAGCATCATTAAAGAAGCGTTCAGCTGACTGTAAGATCGTTCGTCGTAAAGGTCGTCTGTTCGTTATCAACAAGAAGAACCCTAAGATGAAATTACGTCAGGGCTAATGTTAAAGTATTGTAAAAGTGCCGTTATTTCAAAAAATAGTTGTACTTTTGCACCGCTTTAAACGAAAGGTATTAATTTTTTAATTATTTATTTAAACAATGGCAATAAGAATTGTTGGAGTAGATTTGCCCCAGAATAAGCGTGGCGAAATCGCATTGACCTATATCTACGGTATTGGTCGAAGTAGTTCAGCAAAGATATTGGATAAGGCCGGTGTAAACCGTGACCTGAAGGTTAGCGAGTGGTCTGATGATCAGGCAGCTAAGATCCGTGAAATTATCGGCGCTGAGTTCAAAGTTGAAGGTGATCTCCGTTCAGAGATCCAGATGAACATTAAGCGACTGATGGATATTGGTTGCTATCGTGGAGTTAGACATCGTAATGGTCTTCCAGTTCGCGGTCAGAGCACAAAGAATAATGCTCGTACACGTAAGGGTAAGAAGAAGACTGTTGCTAATAAGAAGAAGGCTACTAAGTAATTCTGAAGGAGGAAATTAATTATGGCAAAGCAAAAAGCAACATCTAAGAAGAGAAATGTACGCGTTGACGCTATCGGTCAGCTTCACGTTCATAGCTCATTCAATAACATTATTGTATCTCTTGCTAACAATGAGGGTCAGATCATTTCTTGGTCTTCTGCTGGTAAGATGGGTTTCCGTGGTTCTAAGAAGAACACTCCTTATGCTGCTCAGATGGCTGCTGAGGATTGTGCAAAGGTCGCTTTTGATCTTGGTCTTCGTAAGGTTAAGGCTTATGTTAAGGGTCCAGGTAATGGTCGTGAGTCTGCTATCCGTGCTATTCACGGTGCAGGTATCGAGGTTACTGAAATCGTTGACGTAACTCCATTACCACACAATGGTTGCCGTCCTCCAAAGCGTCGTCGTGTATAACGCTTGAGGTTAGCATTATTAATTAAGATACAAACAATATAGCATTTATATAATATTATGGCTAGATATATAGGTCCGAAATCTAAAATTGCGCGTCGTTTTGGTGAGCCAATCTTCGGCGCTGACAAAGTTTTGTCCAAGAGAAACTTCCCTCCTGGACAGCATGGCAACAACCGTCGTCGTAAGATGTCTGAGTACGGTGTCATGTTGGCAGAGAAGCAGAAAGCTAAGTACACTTATGGTGTATTAGAGCGTCAGTTCCGTAATATGTTTGATAAGGCTGCTAAGGCTGATGGTATTACTGGTGAGGTTCTTCTTCAGAATCTCGAGTGCCGTCTTGATAACGTTGTATTCCGTCTTGGTATCGCTCCAACACGTGCTGCTGCGCGTCAGTTGGTTGGTCACAAGCACATCGTTGTTGATGGTAAGGTAGTTAATATCCCTTCATTCGCAGTTAAGCCTGGTATGGTTGTTGGTGTTCGTGAGAAGTCTAAGTCTCTCGAGGTTATCGAAGCAGCTCTTGCAGGTTTCAATCATAGCAAGTACCCATGGATTGAGTGGGACGATAATTCAAAGAGCGGTAAGTTCTTACACAAGCCAGAGCGTGCCGACATCCCAGAGAATATTAAGGAGCAGTTAATCGTTGAGTTGTACTCTAAATAAATCATTACATTAATGGCGATATTAGCATTTCAAAAACCTGATAAAGTAGTAATGTTAGAGGCTGATAACCAGTTCGGAAAGTTTGAATTCCGTCCTTTGGAGCCTGGCTTCGGTGTTACCATTGGTAACGCCTTGCGCCGCATTCTCCTTTCATCATTGGAGGGTTATGCTGTTAACACTATCCGCATTGCGGGTGTTGAGCATGAGTTCTCTTCAGTTCCTGGTGTAAAGGAAGATGTTACTAACATTATCTTGAATCTCAAACAAGTTCGATTCAAGCAAGTAGTAGAAGAATTCGAGAATGAGAAAGTTAGTATCACCGTTGAGAATTCTACAGAATTCAAAGCAGGTGATATCGGTAAGTATCTGACTGGATTTGAAGTGTTAAACCCTGATTTGGTGATTTGTCATTTAGATGCCAAAGCTTCGATGCAGATCGATTTGACTATTAATAAGGGACGCGGTTATGTTCCTGCTGATGAGAATCGTCAATTCTGCACTGACGTTAACGTTCTCCCAATCGATTCCATCTACACCCCTATTCGTAACGTAAAGTACGCTGTTGAACCATATCGTGTTGAGCAAAAGACCGACTATGATAAGCTCGTACTTGAAGTTACAACTGATGGTTCCATTAGTCCAAAGGATGCACTGAAAGAGGCTGCGAAGATTCTTATTTATCACTTCATGCTCTTCTCTGATGAGAAGATTACTCTTGAGACACAGGATCAGGAGAGTAATCAGGAGTTTGATGAAGAGGTTCTTCATATGCGCCAGTTGCTTAAGACTCGTCTCGTAGACATGAATCTTAGTGTTCGTGCTCTCAACTGCTTGAAGGCAGCTGATGTTGAGACTCTTGGTGATTTGGTTCAGTTTAACAAGACTGACCTCTTGAAGTTCCGCAACTTTGGTAAGAAATCGCTCTCAGAGCTTGATGATTTGCTCGAGAGTCTGAATCTGTCTTTTGGAACTGATATTTCAAAGTATAAATTAGACAAGGAATCTTAAAGGTTCGTAGTCCAAAAAGTAAAAACAAAAAATGAGACATAATAAGAAATTCAACCATTTAGGTCGTACTGCTTCTCATCGTAACGCGATGTTGGCTAACATGGCTTCATCACTTATCATGAGCGAGCACAAAAGAATCACTACGACCCTCGCAAAGGCAAAGGCTCTTAAGAAGTATGTTGAGCCATTGATTACTCGTTCTAAGAACGATACTACAACTTCACGTCGTGTAGTTTTCCGTTATCTTCAGAATAAGTATGCTGTTAAGGCTCTCTTCGGTGAGGTAGCTGAGAAGGTAGCTAACCGTCCAGGTGGTTACACTCGCGTAATCAAGTTGGGTACCCGTCAGGGTGATGCAGCTGAGATTGCTTTCATCGAGCTCGTTGACTTTGATGAGAATATGGCTAAGACTCAGAAGGCTGCTGCTAAGAAAACTCGTCGTAGTCGTAAGGCAACAAAGGCTGAAGAGGCTCCTGTAGCTGAGACTGAGGCTCCTGCAACTGAGGAGGCTCCAAAGGCTGAATAATTTTCAATCATCTCAGATAAATTTAGCGTCCTTGTCTTGACAAGGGCGCTTTTTTTGTCTCTAATCAAAACTTTTTGCTCTTTTAGGGTTTTTCCTAATCATTATTAGGGATTTTTTTGTTTTTATTCTTTAAGTTCTTTGTATCTTTGCACCAGAAATTTCAAGCTTAATGAAGATGAAAAAGATTATGTTTTTTGTAGCTTGCTCTTCTTTGCTGTTGAGTAGCTGCGATACTTATACGGGAAGTGGTGCTTATGCTGGTGCCACATTTGGTTCTATTCTTGGTTCTGCTATTGGTGGCTTGTCTGGTGGTCCTAGGGGGTCTGATATGGGTACTATTATTGGCATGGCTGGCGGTGCTGCCGTTGGAGCGGCAGTAGGTAGTCAGGCTGACCAGAAGTCCCAGCAGCAAAGAGAATCTGTTTATCGAGATAGATCACACCGTGATAATCACTCTTATCAGGATGGAGTTTATCAGCAATCTTCACCTGTTTATTCCAATGACGAAATCTTTGATTCAACTAATTCTGGTGATGATAGGATTTATGATTTCAATGATAGGGATTATACCGGAAGTTATAGTGCTCAGCAGCCTGTTGCCACTATTCCTAGTTCTACACTGGAAAAACTTGGTCAGAATTATGCTTATTCCTCATCTTTGGAAATAATGAATGCTCGTTTTGTTGATTCAAATGAGGACAATACTTTGAATCGGAATGAAACAGCCAAGGTTATTTTTGAAATCCGAAATAACGGACCTCACACTTTATTTGATGTAGTTCCTACCGTTATTGAGACTACCGGCAATAAGCATATTTTCATATCTCCAAGTGTTCATGTAGAAAGTATTGCTCCTGGCCATGTGATTCGATATACAGCAATGGTCAAGACTGATAACCGTTTGAAGAATGGTACAGCTTGTTTCTGTGTTTCAGTTATACAAGGCGGTAAGACGATTTCTAAGGTTAATCAGTTTGATATTCCGACAAAATCCAGATAACATTCCGGTATGAAAATGAAATGTGTGATAGTATCTCATTTTAGGATTCTGTTATATATAAAAAGGTAAAGAGGGTGTGTCATAAGTCTGGATAATAGTTGGCGCATAACAGTTGACCAACGCATGCACATCAGCTGTTATGCATGCGCATATCAGCTGTTATGCAAGCGCACAACAGCTGTTGTGCGGCCGAAGATACTGACTGTCTCAATAACATATCCTATCTCTTCCAACAACATATCCTATCTCATCCAACAACAAGAAGAGGGTGAATCATAAACTTATGACACACCCTCTTTACCTTTTGCTTTATCTGTATTGTGCTTTTTAAATTCAGCCTTGGTTACCTCTTTGCTTTTATGGTGCTCTGTTTTATTTATTACCTTTGAAGTAATTTTATTTGTTTCTTTTTTACTGCTGTGATGATTTTCCTTATTCCTGTCAGTGGTTCCCCACTTGTTTGGAAATTCATATACAGTTTCAGCCACTTCGAAATCAACCTTAGGCAATTTTGTGTCCTCTGGCTTGTAAGGAATCGGGTTTTCCACCATTTCAACTTTTACAGAAGCTACGCCTTGTGCAATCATACCAATTTCTTTTGCAGCCTTCCATGATAGGTCAATGATTCTACCTCTTCCAAACGGCCCTCTGTCGATGACTTTTACGATAGTACTCTTGCCATTGCTAAGGTTTGTAACCTTGAGGTGCGTTCCGAAGGGATAAAACCGATGTGCGCATGTTAAACTGTCATGATGTATTCTCTGGCCGCTTGCAGAACGGGCACCTGTTGCTCTTTTAGAGTAATATGATGCCTTGCCGTGCTGGTGCTTTTGTCCGTAGCATGGAACCAGGCTGAATATAGCCAAGATGGCTGTGATGAAAGATTTTGTAACCATATCTTCATATTTTATGGCACAAATATAAAAAAAAATGTTGAAAGATGCAAGTAAATCTCAGAAAATCAGTATCTTTGCACAAACTTTAACTTCATTTATGGAAAATAATATACCTCAGGAGTGGAATAAATTCTACTTGAAAGACGTATCGTTTGTGAATCTGATGATGCGCCGTATCTACAATGTACTGATTGTAGCCAATCCTTACGATGCGTTCATGCTTGAAGATGATGGACGTATCGAAGAGAAGATATATAATGAATATATGGAGCTGGGGCTCCGCTATCCGCCAACCTTTACTCAGGTTTCTACTACCGAAGAGGCTGCTGCTGTGCTGCGTTCTACCGTCATTGATCTGGTGATTTGCATGCCTGGCAATGCTGATAATGATGCCTTCGACGTAGCGCGCGACATCAAGGGTAAGTTTCCCAATATCCATTGTGTTGTTCTTACGCCTTTCTCTCATGGTATTACCAAGCGTATGCAGAATGAAGACTTGAGTATCTTCGATTATGTCTTCTGCTGGCTTGGCAACACCAATCTTATTCTTTCTATCATCAAGCTGATAGAGGATAAGATGAATCTTGAACATGACATACAGGAAGCAGGCGTGCAGATGATTCTGCTGGTAGAAGATTCTATCCGTTTCTATAGTTCTATATTGCCTAATCTTTATAATTATATATTGGAGCAGAGCAAGAATTTTTCTCAGGAGGCTCTGAACCGGCATGCGGCTACCATGCGTATGCGTGGCCGTCCTAAGGTGGTCTTGGCTCGTACTTACGAGGAAGCCCAGAAACTGTATGATAAGTATTCTGATAACACGTTGGGTGTAATCAGCGATGCACGTTTCCCGTTAAAGAGTGCTGCCAAAGCTTTTGGTAATGAAGTGCTGCCTGAAGAGAAGCCTAAGCATCGTACGGATACTTTCGGTCGCGAGAAGTACCCAGATGCAGGTTTGCAACTCTTCCGTTATATCAGGGAGAACGATCCTTTCGTTCCGCTTATCATAGAAAGTTCTGAAAGTGAGAACCGTGCGAAGGCAGAGGCAGAAGGTTTCCGCTTTGTTGACAAGAACTCGAAGAAGATGAGCGTAGATCTTCGCCGTCTGATGGAAGAGCACATGGGCTTTGGCGATTTCATATTCCGTGATCCTAAGACTCATGAGGAGATTATGCGCATTCATAGTTTGAAGGAATTGCAGGATAACATCTTCAATATTCCTAACGATTCCATGCTCTATCATATCAGCCGCAACCATATGAGCCGTTGGCTTTGTGCTCGTGCCATCTTCCCTGTATCAGCTTTCCTGAAGCATGTTACCTGGGAAAAATTACAGGATGTAGATGCTCACCGACAGATTATCTTCGATGCCATCGTGCAGTATCGTCACATGAAAAACATCGGTGTAGTGGCTGTTTTCGACCGCATGAAGTTTGACAAGTATGCCCACTTTGCCCGTATCGGAGAAGGCTCCCTGGGCGGAAAGGGTAGAGGTCTTGCATTCCTGGACAATGTCATCAAGCGTCACCCTGAGTTCAACCAGTATGAGAATGCCACCGTGCAGATTCCGAAGACCGTGGTGCTCTGTACCGATATCTTCGACGAGTTCATGATGAGCAACAATCTCTATCCGATAGCTTTGAGTGATGCTAGCGACGATGAGATTCTGAAGCACTTCCTGCATGCCCAGCTGCCCGATTCGCTGATAGCCGACTTCTTCACCTTCTTTGAGGCAACCAGGAGTCCTATCGCAATCCGTTCAAGTTCGCTGCTCGAAGATGCCCACTATCAGCCGTTTGCCGGTATCTATTCTACCTATATGATTCCGTATCTGGAAGATAAGTATCAGATGCTGCAGATGCTGGCCTGTGCCATCAAGGGTGTCTATGCTTCTGTGTTCTATCGCGACTCGAAGGCTTACATGACCGCAACGAGCAATGTCATCGATCAGGAAAAGATGGCTGTTATCTTGCAGCAGGTTGTGGGCAAAGACTATGGTACAAGGTTTTATCCTACCATGAGCGGTGTGCTCCGTTCGCTCAATTATTATCCGATAGGTGATGAAGAGGCTGAAGAGGGTATAGCCAGTCTAGCCTTGGGCTTGGGTAAATATATCGTAGATGGAGGTCAGACCCTTCGTGTTTGTCCTTACCATCCGAATCAGGTGCTCCAGACATCGGAAACCGAGCTGGCTCTGCGCGACACCCAGACCCAGTTCTATGCGCTGGATATGAAGCATGTGGGCAATGATTTCAAGGTGGATGATGGCTTTAATATTCTTAAACTCCGGGTGAAGGATGCCGTAGAAGACCAGAGCCTTACCTATATCGCATCTACTTTCGATCCGTACGATCAGGTCATCAATGATGGAGTCTATGAGAATGGCCGCAAACTGATAACTTTCTCAAGTGTGCTCCAGCATGGAGTAGTGCCTTTGCCAGAGATACTGCAGATGTCGATGAAGTATGGAGCAGGGGCTATGCGCAGACCTGTGGAGATAGAGTTTGCCTGCAATATCAATAATGACAGGAGCTGCGAATTCTATCTTCTTCAGATTCGTCCTATCGTCGATGCCAAGGAGATGCTTGATGAAGATGTGAAGGCTATCCCTGATTCCGACTGCCTGTTGCGTTCGCACAATTCGCTGGGTCATGGCATCAGCGAAGATGTGGTTGATGTAGTTTATGTGAAGTATGATGACCACTTCTCTGCGATGAATAATTTTTATGTAGCCGATGATATAGAACGAATCAACCGCAAGTTCCTTGCTGACGGCAAGAACTATGTGCTGATAGGTCCTGGCCGTTGGGGTTCCAGCGACCATTATCTGGGTGTACCTGTGAAGTGGCCGCATATCAGCGCAGCCCGGGTTATCGTAGAGGTGGCTCTGAAGAATTACAATATCGATCCTAGTCAGGGTACTCACTTCTTCCAGAACCTCACCTCTTTTGGCGTGGGATACTTTACGGTAGATACAAATACAGGTGAAGGCGGCTTTGTAAATAAGGAAATCCTGGATGCCATGCCGGCTGTAGAGGAGACGCAATATGTCCGCCATGTGCGCTTTGAGCACCCGATGAGAATTCTGATGGATGGTAAGAAGCAGGAAGGAGCCGTCTTGATTCCGAAGGAATGACGGGAAGAGTTGTTTCTGAATAGCCATCAGAAACGTTCTATTTCTAGTTAAAGATGTATTTACAGTAGAATAAAATCTTCGTTCATCGACGTTGAATGTCCGTTCAGCGACGTTGAACCGCCATTCATCGACGTTGAACCGCCGTTCAGCGTCTATGAACGGAGATTTCATCTGATAGTAAAGACAATTTTATTTGATATAAACAACAAATAATCCTGGGAAAGTTTGGAATTTCCATCGAAAAGCCTTACCTTTGTTCCCAGCTAAAATGAATGCCTTATGAATATGTTAACAGAACAACAGACAGATACAAATCAGACAACCGACAGGAGATATCTTGTCCCATTCATTCTCATTACGTCGCTCTTCTTTTTGTGGGGCTTCGCTCGTGCCATTCTGGATGTGCTCAACAAGCACTTCCAGAATGCTCTGCACATCAGTATTACTCATTCCGCCCTTATTCAGGTTACTACCTATCTGGGTTATTTCCTGATGGCAATACCTGCTGGCTTCTTTATCAACCGGTATGGTTATCGCCGTGGCGTAGTCTTCGGTCTGCTCCTTTTTGGTATTGGCGCTTTGCTCTTTATCCCGGGTGCTGCGGTGGGCAGTTTCTCTGCATTCCTGCTCTGCCTTTTCATTATCGGGTGCGGTTTGGTGTTTCTGGAAACAGCCGCCAATCCCTATGTTACCGAACTGGGTGCCAAGGAAACAGCTACCAGCCGACTGAACTTATCGCAGTCGTTTAATGGACTGGGTGGCATTTTCGCCACACTTTGCATCGGTCAGTTCCTTTTCAACCATACCGAAGAGGGCGGCAATGTGGTGGTGCCTTATACCATTTTGGGTATTCTGGTGCTAGTGATAGCTCTGGTCTTCTCACGTGTAGATTTACCGGAAATCAGTCATGTGGCAACAGCAGAAGATGAGGCAGCCGGTTCTAATATCAGCAAACTCTTTTCTCATCACAAGATGTTCGTGTTTGGACTTCTGGCTTTGCTGAGCTATGAAGTGGCAGAGATTTCAATCAATTCCTACTTCATCAATTTCGTTACGGGCATGAAATGGATGGACGACCGCACGGCTTCCGTAGCCCTGACTTGTGCGCTGGCATTCTTTATGGTAGGCAGATTCCTCGGTTCCTGGATTATGCGCCGAATCAAGGCAACAACGATGTTGCTGATCTGCGCTGTGGGGTGTGTTGTCTGTATACTTTTAGTCCTGTCAAATCTGGGTAAGCTATCGCTGGTAGCCCTGCTTTGCAACTATATGTTCGAGGCCATCATGTTCCCTACCATCTTCAGTATCGCCCTCACGGGTTTGGGCAACCTTACCAAGACTGCCTCTTCACTTCTGATGATGACGCCAATAGGAGGTTGCGGTTTTCTGTTGATGGGACTCATCGCCGACCGTACTCATTTCACACTTCCTTTCCTGGTACCGCTCATAGGATTTGTCATCGTTCTGGCTTATGCGGCTCGTGAATATAAACTTGCCAAGAAGTAACTGGCGGTTGGACAGAAAGATGTAAATATAAAGATGTTAAATTGCTAACTGCGTTTAGCAAAAGCTTTGTGTTTTGTAGGGTATTGGTGCGGAATTAACTTTTTTAACTCGATTGCAACACGAAAAATCGAATTATCATTTTGTTGTCTCAAAAGAAAAAGGTAAATTTGCACTCGGTAAGGAAAGAGCCTCATAAGTTCTACACCTTATTATATATAAGAAAAAAAAGAATGTTTCATTAAACAATAAATTAAGTAAAATTATGGCAGTAGATTACAAGAAAATCGGTCTTGTGAACACTAAGGACATGTTCGCAAGAGCTATCAAGGGCGGTTGGGCCGTTCCTGCTTTCAACTTCAATAACTTGGAGCAGCTCCAGGCTATCATCCAGGCTTCTTCAAACTTGAAGTCACCAGTTATCCTTCAGGTATCTAAGGGTGCTCGTAAGTATGCTAACCCTACATTGCTCCGCTACATGGCAGAGGGTGCTGTAGAGTATGCAAAGGAGTTGGGTTGCAACCATCCTGAGATCGTTCTTCACCTCGATCACGGTGATAGCTTCGAGACATGTAAAGACTGTGTAGATTTCGGTTTCTCTTCTGTAATGATCGATGGTTCTGCACTTCCATACGAGGAGAACATTGCATTGACAAAGAAGGTTGTTGATTACGCTCATCAGTTCGGTGTAACTGTAGAGGGTGAGCTCGGTGTCCTCGCTGGTGTTGAGGATGACGTAGTAGCTGAGGAGTCTCACTATACAAAGCCTGAGGAGGTTGTTGATTTCGCTACACGTACAGGTGTTGATTCATTGGCTATCTCTATCGGTACTTCTCACGGTGCTTACAAGTTCAAGCCAGAGCAGTGCACACGTGACCCTAAGACTGGTCACCTCGTTCCTCCTCCATTGGCATTCGACGTATTGGCAGCAGTTGAGGAGCAGCTTCCTGGTTTCCCTATCGTTCTCCACGGTTCTTCTTCAGTTCCTCAGGAGTATGTTGATATCATCAACAAGTTCGGTGGTAAGTTGCCAGATGCAGTTGGTATCCCAGAGGAGCAGTTGACTAAGGCTTCTGAGAGCGCTGTTTGCAAGATCAACATCGACTCTGACTCTCGTCTTGCTTTCACAGCAGGTGTTCGTGAGACATTGGCTCTTCACCCAGAGTACTTCGACCCACGTCAGTACTGCGGTAAGGCTCGTGAGTACATGGTTGACCTCTATAGCCACAAGATCAAGGATGTTCTTCATTCTGACAACAAGTTGGCTAACCTCGACTAATCTTCGAGATTTTACAACACAAGATATGAGCGGGAATCCGAAAGGGTTCCCGCTTTTGTTTTATCTTTTTTTCGCGATTATACTATCTGTTGTTTTCATTTCCCCTTAGCGTTTCCATGAGCTGTTCAGGTGTACAGTCTTTTAATATCACCTTATTCTCTTTATCCAACAGGTAAATGGTTGGCATGGCTTTGAACCCGTAAATCGTGCTCAATCGGTTATCTGCAACGATGCGGAGCAGACTGATGCCGGCTGGTATTGTCTGTTTGTCGAGCCATGCTGATATCTTGTGGCAGTTCTCGCAGTCAGGATCGTAGAAATATAAGATAACCTTCTTTTCCCGGTAATCGCTCAACTGATGAGGCTTGCTGTCTTCCAGCATAAAACTGATATTGATAGCCTGTGTGCCAGGCAAGTTTTTTCTTGCCTGTTTCAGATTAAATTCTATTCTTTCTTTCTCGGTTTCATCGAAGTATGGCGATTTAGCCATGTCTTCCA
Source organism: Segatella copri (assembly GCF_026015465.1). Classification (GTDB taxonomy): domain Bacteria; phylum Bacteroidota; class Bacteroidia; order Bacteroidales; family Bacteroidaceae; genus Prevotella; species Prevotella copri_E. The sequence goes on along the minus strand of NZ_JAPDUQ010000001.1, from coordinate 921,975 downwards.
GAAATAGGGCATATACCCTGTCGTTGCGCATGGGCGACTCAGGGTTCTCATAATAATGCTCGATGAGGCTTTCAAACTTCTCTTTGGATGTTTTCTGCTGGTAAGCTTTGGCTGTAAAGGCTGTAATCCCCTTCTGGGCTATTTCCTGGTCGAAACGTGCCAGAATATCGATGAAGTTGACAAAGCCCTGTTCTGCCATCTCCTTGTTTGCCAGTTCCAGGGTGTCGGAAAAGTTGAAGTTGTCCCAATAGTGCTCGCTCAGGTATGCAGCACGTTGCTCTACGCTTCGCAGGCTGTCTGGCAGAGCAGGGTATGGGAAACTGTTCTGAGCCTTGGTTGGGACTAAGGCTCCAACCAGCATGAAGAAACTGAGGAATATGAATCTTGCCATCATCTTTATATTGGAATTAATGATATTACTAACAGGTGCAAAATTACAAAATTAAATTGAAAGTGGCAAGGTTTTTAATATAAAAATAGTACGCTGATTTATGCTTAAAATCGTTAAAGTTGTACGATTTTCTGATATTTGAACAAGTTTTTCTGATATAATTTGTAATTTTGCAGCCGAAATCAATAAGTCCCTAAAAAATGGCAATTTCCTAGAAAAAGAGCCGTTTGACTTACGAAAGTATAAGTAAGATTTAAGAAAATTACCAAAACGAAATGAAACTGAAGAATGACATGGTAAACCTGATTGTGAGGGTAGAGCATCATTTATGCCCTCTATATTGTGGTGTGGTAGACCGCCGACGCATTATCGCCTTTCTACTTCTGACGATAAGCGAGCTGATCATCATACCTTATCATATTATGCTCTTTCTGGTGATGAAAGAATCTTATGGCTTAAGCCTTTGCTGTTTGCATACATTCGTGTTCTGCATCCTGCAGTTCCTGATTTGGAAACGGAAGATAGCTTTCGTGAAGGGTATCTCTTCTCTTTACTTTCTGATGTTCGCCAAACTGGCTCTTGATAGCGTATTTTGCATCAATTTCGGTTTGGCTGATGATAATTTGAGCGTTGTCTGCAACCTGTTTGTCGTCTTTATCCTGGCTATTACAGCGTTAAGCCAAGCTTTGTATAAGACTTGTACCATCATTACGGTGGGTATGATACCGATATTGCTGATATACCTGTTCAGCATTCCGCTTATGCCAGCTCTGTTCAGTCTGAAGACTGTTTTCCTGGGTTTCATGATGCTGGTTTATGTGGCAGTATATAATATGAGTATTGTAACCAAGGGATTGCGCCAGCCGAAACGGATGGCTCGGGTTGAAAACAAGGCGTTGAATATGCTTGCCGATTTGAAGGATAATGAACCGGAAGCAGCAGAAAGCCTGATGAAGCGTCTGACTCCTGATGTCCGGCAGAAGATTATTACCCATGCTTCTAAACATCTGTTTAATGAAGAATTGAATAGAATGGCATGGGATCAGGTTTGTGATGGGCTTACATTCAGCGAAAAGGAAATATGCAAGCTGATTCTTCAGGGGCGTACTTTAAAGGAAATTTGTGCAAAACTCAATAAGAGTGAATCAAATATCACCAGCCAGCGTTGCCATATTCGCAAAAAGTTGAATATGGACCGTCGCGATGATTTGAGGAGAACCTTGGAAGTAAGGTTCTATGATGCGCAGAAACAAGTAAAAAAGTCAGAAGCCGAGAACTCCTGACTTTTATGGATATTCTTATTTCTTGATAATTATTCTTCCAATCTGAGAAATGCTTTCGGAAGATACTGGATAATGTCGCTGGCGATGAGGCTCTCTTTGCCCAGATCTTTGGCAGCAAGATCGCCAGCCAGACCATGAAGATGCATACCCAGGCGACAGGCATCTTCCTGTTTGTATCCTCTTGCCAGAAGACCGGTGATGATACCTGTCAGCACATCACCGCTGCCTGCTGTAGCCATACCGCTGTTGCCCGTACTGCAGAAGTCAATCTTTCCGTCGGGGTGGCAGAGTGCAGAATAATGTCCCTTTAATATAATGTATGCCTGGAGGCGTTCAGCCAGTTCGCTTGCCTTCATCAGTCTTTCGGTACAGCTGCTGCTCGCATTGCCGGCAAGCCGGTCGAACTCCTTCGGATGAGGTGTCATGATGATATTCTTTGGCAACTGCTGCATCCACGCCCTGTGGCTGGAAAGAATATTGAGCGCATCGGCATCAATGACGAGCGGACAGGTAGCACGGCGCAGTTGGGCGATGAGGGCGATGGCTGTTGTCTCGTTCTGTCCCAATCCTGGACCTACGCCTAGCGCATCGAACATCTCTGTATCTACCGGTTCGCTGAATATGGTTTCTTCTGCATCCATCTGCACTACCGCTTCAGGTACCGAAATCTGCATGATTTCATAATTCCGCTTTGGGGTATGGGCTGTTACCTTGCCCGCACCGGTTCTCAGACAAGCCTTGGTGGCTAATACCGAAGCGCCGCTCATGCCGTAACTTCCCGCTATGAGCAGCGCATTACCCATGCTGCCTTTATGGGCAAAGTCGCTGCGCGATTTCAGGAGCGGACGGATGTCGTTCTCTTCGAGTATGCGGCACCGGCACTCCGTGTTCTGGATGAATTCCTGGGAAAGTCGGATGTCGAGCACGCGCAGTCTGCCCAGGTACTGCTGGTTATCCGCCATCAGCATCGACAGTTTCTTCTGCTGCAGGGTAAGGGTCAGACTGGCACGGATGATGTTGGCATGGATATTATAGGAATTGTCCTCGGTCATCAGTCCCGAAGGGATATCGATGCTTACTACCTTGGCAGGACTCTGGTTGATATATTTCACCATCGCGGCGAATCCGCCAGCCAATGGTTTGTTGAGTCCGCTACCAAAGAGTCCGTCTACCACCAGCGTTTCTGCATTGAGCTTAGGAGGGTCCAGGTTAGTGATAATCTCAGTAAATTTCACTCTCTTTGCATCCAGCAGACGCTTCTTGTTGGCAAGACAGTCTGCCGACAGTTTGTTCTGTACATTAAAGAGGTATACACTTACATCATATCCATCCTCGCTGAGCATTCTCGCCACAGCAAGCGCATCGCCGCCGTTATTTCCCGGACCGGCGAAAACAACCACTGGAGTGCGGTTAGACCATTCCTCTTCTATGGCGCGTGTCAGCGCTTTGGCTGCACGTTCCATCAGGTTGAGCGAACTGATAGGTTCGTGCTCAATGGTGTATTTATCCAACTCATGAATCTGAGCGCTTGTGAAAATCTTCATATTATCTGATAATCTTAGTATTATCTGCGCGAACTGTCGTGATAATTTGTCAACTCATGCAGATAAACGGTTATTTTCATGCAAAAGTACAAAAAATAGTTGATGAAAGCACGAAGTTTCATGTTTTTTTCGTAATTTTGCAGAAAATATTATTATAGAACAGACTATGAGCATAGTAAAGATCAAGGATAAGAGCTTCAAGACATCGATTCCTGAGGCTGAGATTCTGAAGAAAGTACAGGTCGTGGCCGATCGTATCAACCAGGATTATGCAGGCAAGAAACCTGTCTTTCTGGCAGTGTTGAATGGTGCGTTTATCTTCGCCGCCGATTTGATGCGAATGATTACGATACCTAGCGAAATATCTTTTGTGAAGTATGCTTCTTACGAAGGTACAAGCTCTACAGGCAGTATGAAGACTCTTATGGGTATCAACCAGGATTTGGAAGGCCGCGATGTGATTATCATAGAAGACATCGTAGACTCAGGCTTCACCATGGTTCACATGATAGATGAACTGAAGAATAAAAATCCTGCCAGCATCGAAATTTGTTCGCTCCTCGTAAAACCGGGCAATCTGAAGGTTGACCTGGATATCAACTATACCGTCATGGAAATCCCTAACGATTTCATCGTGGGATATGGATTGGATTATGACCAAGAAGGCAGAAACCTCCGCGACATCTACACCATTGTAGAAGAATAGGGGGTGAAGCATGTGGGAGAAAATTAGTGATTATTGCTTGGATGTCTCCAAGTACTTCTTGACTGCTGTATTTGTTACTTCGATGATGCAGGATCTCAATGATGTTCGTTGGATGTTGTATGTTATCAGCGGATTAATAGCAATTATATTGTTTATAGCAGGTATTTATATTAGGAAGAATAAAAAAGATAACGATAAAAAGAAAAAATAATGGAAAATTTAAGTTTGATGGCATTTAATTGCCTTTTAGATATTCCTTTTTTGGGTACATACATTATTTTGGCTATGGTAGGAATCCCTGCTATAGTATTCTTGTTATTTGTTATGACTCCCAAAGGAAAGCAATGGTTTAACAGTATAAACTAGGTTTCTGACACAACATAAATATTTTATATATATATTAAGGTAAAAATGAAAAATATCGTAATTTTCGGCGCTCCAGGTGCAGGTAAAGGCACACAGAGCGACAAGATGATCGAGAAGTATGGTCTCGGTCACATTTCTACAGGTGATGTACTTCGTAACGAAATCAAGAACGGTACAGAACTTGGTAAGACAGCTAAGGGTTATATCGACAATGGTCAGTTGATTCCAGACGAGTTGATGATTGACATCCTCGCAAGTGTATACGATAGCTTCGGTAAGGATCACGCTGGTGTAATCTTCGACGGTTTCCCACGTACCACTCCACAGGCTGAGGCTCTGAAGAAGATGCTTTCTGAGCGTGGTCATAAGATTGCTGCGATGATTGAGTTGGCTGTTCCTGAGGATGAGCTGATGGCTCGCCTGATTAACCGCGGTAAGGAAAGCGGCCGTTCTGATGATAACGAGGAGACTATCAAGAAGCGTCTTAATGTTTATCATACACAGACTGCTCCGCTCATCGACTGGTATGAGAAGGAAGGCATTCATCACCACATTGAGGGTCTCGGTACTGTAGATGAGATCTTCGCACGTGTTTGCAATGTAATCGACAATCTCTAATTGATATAATGTTAAGTGTTAAATGTTAAGTTGGGCGTACGCCTTTCGGGGAAAACCTAGCCTGATGTTGACACGGAATATTCCTTTCGGGATAATTTAACACTTAACATTTAACATTTAACATTACAATATAAAAATGGCTGAATCCAATTTCGTAGACTACGTAAAGATACAATGCCGCTCTGGTAAGGGTGGCAAGGGCTCCATGCACCTGCGCCACGTAAAGTACCAGCCTAACGGCGGTCCTGACGGTGGCGACGGCGGACGTGGAGGAAGCATCTATCTCCGCGGCAACCATAACTACTGGACGTTGCTGCACCTCAAGTATCAGCGCCACTTCTTTGCCGAGCATGGTGGAAATGGTGGCCGTGATAAGTGTCATGGAACCGATGGCAAGGATATTTATATCGATGTGCCTTGTGGTACCGTGGTATATAATGCCGAAACAGGCAAGTTTGTATGCGATGTGGCTTATGACGGGCAGGAAGTTCTGCTCCTCAAGGGCGGTCGTGGCGGATTGGGCAACTTCCAGTTCCGCACTTCTACCAACCAGGCTCCTCGCTATGCACAGCCGGGCGAACCTATGCAGGAGATGACCATCATCATGGAGCTCAAGCTCCTTGCCGATGTAGGTCTGGTAGGTTTCCCTAATGCCGGTAAGTCAACTTTGCTGAGTGCCGTATCAAGTGCCCGTCCTAAGATTGCAAACTATCCGTTTACTACGCTCGAACCATCGCTGGGTATCGTAGATTATCGCGATCACCAGAGTTTTGTCATGGCTGATATTCCTGGCATCATCGAGGGCGCGAGCGAAGGAAAAGGTTTGGGCTTGCGATTCCTCCGCCATATTGAGCGCAACTCTCTGCTGCTCTTCATGGTTCCTGGCGATACTGACGACATCAAGAAAGAATATGAAGTATTGCTGGGTGAACTGAAGAACTTTAATCCTGAGATGCTCGACAAGCATCGCGTGCTGGCTATCACCAAGTGTGATCTGCTCGACGAAGAACTGATTGAAATGCTCAAGGAAACTTTGCCTACCGATCTTCCGGTGGTCTTCATCTCCTCTGTTACCGGACAGGGGATTCAGGAACTGAAGGACGTGCTCTGGAAGGAACTCAATTCTGAGAGCAACAAGCTTCAGGAGATTACTGCCGAAGATACGCTTGTTCACCGTGACAAGGATATGTCTCGCTTCCAGCAGGAACTGGCTGCAGAGGGCGAGGATGTAGTAGAATATATTGATGAGGATGAAATCGAGGATGTTGACGACCTCGATGATTTCGAATATGAGTAGATTTAAGTGAAGAGTGAAGAACGAAGAGTGAAAAATTCATTTGTTTCGTGAGCGTAAGCTTAATTTAACACTTAACATTAAATGATAAAGGAATATAATATAGCCGCTGGTGTCATGGCTTTCTCTACTACCCGCAAGGGAGGAGTAAGCCAGGGCAACTATGGTGAATTTAATATCAACGAATATTGCGGCGATTTTGCCGAGCATGTTGCAGAGAACCGCAAGCGTCTGGCTGCTGAGCTCGGTGTCACTACCGACCATATCATCATGCCCCATCAGGTGCATGGAGTAGAGGTGCGCAATATTGCCGGCGAGTTTCTCACCATGCCTGAGAATATCCGCAAGATGGTGCTCGAAGGTGTAGATGCCGTGATGACTGACCAGAAAGGTGTATGTATCGGTGTTTCTACTGCCGATTGTATCCCTGTGCTTCTTTATGATGAGGAGCATCATGCTGTGGCTGCCATCCATGCCGGCTGGCGTGGTACGCTGGCTCGCATCGTGCATAAAACCATTCAGGAGATGGCGTTTACCTATCTTACCGACCCGAAGAAGTTGAAGGCGGTGATAGGTCCGGGCATTTCGCTCGACCATTTCGAGGTGGGCGATGAAGTTTACGAGGCATTCGAGCAGGCAGCTTTCCCTATGGAAGAGATTGCCGAGCAGCGTCCTAATGCCGCCTTCTCGGTTGATCCTGTTGAGCGTGAGCGCCTGGCTGCTGAGGGTAATATCGTGCAGCCGCTGAAATGGCATCTCAATCTTCCGCTCTGCAACAAACAGATTCTTCTGCATTGTGGAGTGGCCGAAGAGAATATCCAGGATTGTGGCATCTGTACCTTTGCCCACAGCGATGAGTACTTCTCTGCCAGAAAGCTGGGTATCGAGAGTGGCAGAATCTATACAGGCATCTTGTTGAAGTAAAAGCCTGGTAGCAGGTAAGTATCAGATAGTTTTCAAGATAACATCCATTTTTCCTTTTCTGTAAGAACGGAGAGGGAGAAATGGATGTTTTTCAGTTAATAGTTTATAGTTTATAGAATATTTTGAAAATCAGAAAGAAAAAGTAAATAATGAAAAGAATGAAAAAAGGATTGCGGCTATTGGCTGTGGCAGGACTCATGGTGTTCTCGCTGAGCAGCTTTATGCCCGCTAAAAATGTATTCACGGCAGCCGAACAGCAGCAGGTGAGTATTGCAACACCCGGTCTCTTTGCCCAGAGTCAGGCATTTAATGTAGACTTTGAGATATTCCGTGCTAAGGAATATTCCTTCCCGCTTCCTGTGGGCAAAGCAACCCTTCTGAACAATAATGTGTTGCGTATCTCTACCTCTAAAGGCGATGCTGTCAAGGCGATGCTCGAAGGTTATGTGCGACTTTCCAGAAAGTCGGAATCGTTGGGTAATGTCATCGTGGTGCGCCACGATTGCGGTCTGGAAACCGTTTATGCCAACAATGCTGAGAACCTGGTTAAGGTGGGACAGCATGTGGATGCCGGACAGACGATTGCCATTGTAGGCTCTAAGGAGGGTGAAACTTATTGTGACTTCTCTATTATGGTGAATGGCGGTAGGTTGAATCCGGAAACTTTCGTAGAACTGAAATCGCATAAGTTGCGCCGCCAGACGGTGCAGTTCCGCAAGCAGGGTGCCCGTGTCATCGTTTCGGTTATCGGCGGCAAGGATTCTTCTGTAGGAAGAAATGCTGAGGCTGGCAAGGAGGCATCTGGCAAGAAAAAGGGTGGAATAGGAGATGGAATGACGCTCGACCCTGATGAGGTTCATGATCCGTTTACCATTACCAATACTTTCGAACTTGATTTGGAAAAGATAGAAAAGACAGCCTGGGCTTATCCTTTGCCGGGTGCCAAGGTAATCAGTCCTTATGGTGGCAAGCGCCGCCATTCGGGTGTGGATCTCAAGACGCGCCCGAATGATGAGATTGTGGCAGCATTTGACGGTACGGTCGTTGCATCAGGACCCTTCTATGGTTACGGCAACTGCATCCGTATCAGGCATGCTTATGGTTTCGAGACGCTCTACAGTCATCAGAGCAAAAACAAGGTGAAGAAGGGGGATAAGGTAAAGGCTGGTCAGGTAATCGGTTTGACGGGTCGCACCGGTAGGGCTACCACAGAGCACCTCCATTTCGAGGTTAGCTTTGGCGGTAGACGACTGGACCCAGCCATCATTTATGACCACGGCAAGCATCAATTGAAGCCTGTAACCCTTCATCTAACGAAGGGCAGGGGCGTTAAGAGTGTAAAGAACCGATAGCCGTTTTACTCTTCACTCTTCACCTTTCGGCCGGAAACCCTAGTGTTTATCGGCATTTCGAGGGGTGAAGAGTGTTTGAACACTCTTCACCCACTCTTCACCACTCTTCACCCTAGCCGTTTCGGCTCCAATCTGTTTCTGTTTCGGCGGATTTGTAATCCGCTAAAAGGACCAGTGCAAGAAACGCAAACTCTCTTGAGGCTGTCCGGGTGAAGAGTGGTGAAGAGTGGGTGAAGAGTAAGAAGTAACTCTTCACCCCTCGAAACCCCGATAAACACAGGGGTTCCCGAAGAAAAGGTGAAGAGTGAAGAGTTTTTCGATGTCCGTTACTTCTACCGCTTTTCCTTTGGAATTTGATGACTGTTTAAGAAGAACAGCCCACTGGCAATACGCTTGCTAGTGGGCTGTCTTACTTATACCAGTATGCTGTCTTTCGCTTGCCAGTACTCTATTCATGGCTCCCGCTATCAGAAAACAGTTCGCCCGTGCGCTGTTATCATACAGCACACGGGCGAAACATGTATTTATGATAGAGAAGTATTATTTCTTCTTCTGGGATTTACGATTGGCTCTCTGCTGGCGATACTTTGCCTTCTGACGGGCAGAGCCACTACCGTGAGCACCCGTTATGTACTTTTTCTTCTTGGCTTTGGTCTTCACCTTGTCGTCGTCATCCTTCTTAGGACCACCACCGCCTTTGAAGACCATACCGCCCATGATAATATCGTCAATGTCACTCATATACTTTGAACTTTGAATTTTGAACTTTGAACTTTATGATAAGTAAAGCCGTTGAATTCTTCACTCTTCGTTCTTCACTCTTCACTTAAATTAGTGATGGAAGAGGCGAACGTGAGTAAACGCCATAGCGATGCCGTACTTGTCGCAGGTATCAATAACATGATCGTCACGGATACTACCGCCTGCTTCTGCTATGTATTCAACACCACTCTTATGAGCACGCTCAATATTGTCGCCGAATGGGAAGAAAGCATCACTACCTACAGATACACCCTTGTTCTGTGCAATCCAAGCCTTCTTCTCCTCGCGGGTCAATGGCTCAGGCTTCTCTGTAAAGAACTGCTCCCAAACGCCGTCCTGCAATACATCTTCCCACTCATCAGAGATATAGACATTGATGGTATTGTCGCGGTCGGCACGACGGATCTTCTCCTTGAAAGGCAGGTTCATCACCTTAGGACACTGGCGCAACCACCACTCGTCAGCCTTAGAACCAGCCAGACGGGTACAGTGGATACGGCTTTGCTGACCGGCACCGATACCGATAGCCTGACCATCCTTTACGTAGCATACAGAGTTACTCTGAGTATACTTCAAAGTGATGAGCGAGATAATCAGATCGCGCTTAGCCTCAGGAGTGAAAGTCTTGTTCTTGGTAGGAACATCCTCGAAGAGAGCAGGATCATCAAGCTTCACCTCGTTGCGTCCCTGTTCGAAGGTAACACCGAACACCTGCTTGCGCTCGATAGGAGCTGGCACATAGTCAGGATCAATCTTGATAACGCAGTAGGTACCCTTGCGCTTCTCCTTCAGAACCTCGATAGCTTCAGGGGTATAGCCTGGAGCAATGACACCATCGCTTACCTCACGTTTGATGAGGAGGGCTGTAGCCTCGTCGCATACATCGCTCAGCGCAACAAAGTCGCCATAAGAGCACATGCGGTCAGCACCACGGGCACGAGCATAGGCACAAGCCAATGGAGAAAGCTCAAAGTTGACATCATCAACGAAGTAAATCTTCTTCAATGTGTCGCTCAGAGGCAAGCCGATAGCTGCACCGGCAGGAGAAACGTGTTTGAAACTAGCGGCAGCAGGCATTCCTGTAGCAGCCTTGAGTTCCTTGACCAATTGCCAGGAATTGAAGGCATCCAGGAAGTTGATGTAGCCAGGACGGCCGTTGATCACTTCGATAGGAAGTTCCCTTCCGTCATCCATATAGATGCGAGAAGGTTTCTGATTTGGATTACATCCGTACTTAAGTGCTAATTCTTTCATCTTCTAAGAAATGTATTTTGGAATTTGGCGCAAAGTTACAAAAAATGATTGAGATATTGGACTTCTGTTTCGTAAAAAGCCCTAAAAAACAGCATTTTTATGATATAAAGCATTTTTTTTATCCCAAAACATAAAAAAGTCGGGAAAAATGAACTCTGTTTCATTCTTTTTCTGTACTTTTGCTCCCAGTTAGTAAATATGAGAGGATTGTTATGAAACAGGATTTGAAAGTCCTTGCTGAACACATAGAAAAGAAGGTTGGCAAGGCACATGTTTTCCACAAAATGTGGGATGTATTGAAAGGGAAGGAGAAGCCTTCCCGCCAGACTTTGGACAAGTTGGCGCTGCTCGCCGGATTCCAGAGTTGGGATGATTTCCAAGGTGCTTTGCACGGCACGGAGGATGGGCTCGTGAATTATGATGCGGGCGAAAAATAAAAGAATAGAACATGGTTGGTTTAGCTGTCAACCATGATTGGTTTGACGTTTTTTGTTAAAATTGTAGATATAAAAAGGGAACCCTGTCGTGAGACAAGATTCCCTTTATTTTTTTCTGATTAGGTCTCCTAAGAAAAATTATTCTGCACCCTTAGTTACAGTCTTCTTCTCAGCGATACGAGCCTTCTTACCAGTAAGCTTACGCAAGTAATACAACTTAGCGCGACGAACCTTACCATGCTTGTTCACCTCGATAGAATCGATAGCTGGTGACTCGATAGGGAAGATACGCTCAACACCTACAGTACCAGACATCTTGCGAACTGTAAAACGCTTCTTGTCACCATGACCAGAGATCTTGATAACAACACCACGATAGAGCTGGATACGCTCCTTAGTACCCTCGACGATTTTGTAAGCGACTGTGATAGTATCACCTGCCTTAAACTCAGGGAACTTCTTGCCGGTTGCAAATGCTTCTTCAGCAACTTTAATCAAATCCATTTTTTGTATAAAATTAAAAATTGTTTGTCGTTCCAACGCAACATGGACTTGGACAACACTTCTGCCCAGACAACAGCGGTTACGCCGAAAAGCGGGTGCAAAGTTACTACTTTTTCTTGTATCTCGCAAATTTTCAGTCACTTTCTTCACTTTTTCCCTTTGTTTTTTTGATTTCTTTACTTCTGCAATGGAATTTTCTTGCCGATTTTGCCGAATTCGCCGATTTATTTTGTATCTTTGCGGTCTACAAGTATTTACTGTATTAAGTATGAAGAAAAAAAATAGTATCAAGATTTACCTTGCTTCGGCAGTCATGCTGCTGATGGCAAGTCCGGCTTTCGCCCAGAAATACAAGGTGGCGAAGGTGGAGAGAACCCGAATATTGGTTGATCAGAAATGGGATGCACAGCCTGATGCTGAGGCTGCCAGGTTTATCGCTCCTTATAAGAGTAAGGTAGACAGTATCATGGGGCCTGTTGTAGGTCATATTGCTCATGATATGCCCCGCCACCGTCCGGAGAGCGAACTCAGTAACTTGCTCTGTGACATCCTGGTATGGGGTGGCAAGCAGTTTGAAGAACAGCCTGTTTTCGCTGTTTACAATATGGGTGGCATCCGTTCCAATCTTGCCAAGGGCAAGGTTACTGTAGGCGATGTGAACGATATGGCTCCTTTCGAGAACAAGATCTGTTTCCTGACCCTGAAGGGCGATAAGGTTCTGGAGCTTTTCCAGCAGATAGCTCATCGTGGCGGCGAAGGCTTGAGCCATGCCGTAAGAATGGTTATCACCAAGGAGGGCAAGCTGAAGAGCGTTACGCTGAACGGTGAACCTGTTGATCCGGAAAAGAGTTACCGCGTTGCAACCCTCGATTATCTTGCCGAAGGTAATGACCAGCTCGTAGCCTTCAAGAGCGGAACCGATGTCTTTGCTCCTAAGCAGAAAGAGAACAATGTGCGCTACATCATCATGAATTATTTCCGTGAGATGCAGGCACAGGGCAAGGTGGTGGAATCTAAGATTGAAGGCCGCTGCGTGGTAGAATAGTTAATAGTTTATAGTTGATAATTCTGATGAAACATACATTATTATATATAGGTCTGGCTCTGGCAGCCTTCATGATGCAGCCGGCAGCCGTTCAGGCTAAAGCTAAGAAAGAGGCAAAGGTGGTAAAGCAGCTCGTAGTGCTCCATACCAACGATACGCATTCATGCGTAATGCCCATCAATCCGAATCTCGCAGATACGGCAACAGCCAATCGTGGCGGTTTCCTGCGTAGGGTGGCGATGATCAGTCAGGAGCGTAAGGCGAATCCCGACTTGCTGCTCTTTGACAGTGGCGATTTCTCACAGGGTTCACCTTATTACTCTCTCTTCAAGGGAGATGTGGAAGTAGGACTGATGAACGAGATGAAATATGATGCTGCTACTATCGGCAACCATGAGTTCGATTTCGGAATAGACAACATGGTGCGCATCTTCAAGATGGCGAAGTTTCCTATCGTCTGCTCCAACTATGATTTCACCGGTACCGAACTGGCAAATGTCGTAAAGCCTTATACCATTATCAAGCGCAAGGGACTGAAGATTGGCGTTTTCGGCTTGTGTCCGGAACTTGCCGGCTTGGTAATCGAAGCCAACTATGGCTGCATCAAGTATCTCGATCCTATCGCCAAGGCAAAGGAAATGACAGAGATATTGAAGAAGAAAGAGAAGTGTGATGTCATCATCTGTATCTCCCACCTGGGCTGGAAGATTGATGGCATCGACGATTCCGAGGTAGCCCCAGCCACCCGTGACATCGACCTGATACTGGGCGGTCATAGCCATACCTACTTCAAGCAGTTGGAGTATCTGAATAATCTCGATGGCAAACCGGTGCCAGTCGACCAGAACGGCAAGAGCGCCATCTGGGTAGGAAAAATGACATTGGATATTGTGAAGAATAAATAAAAGAAGAAGGTTGATACCAGGCAAAACGCGAGGTATCAACCTTTTCTTTAATTATCTATTCCTAAAACGTTAATCTTTTCTCAAATCCTTATTCCTTGTTGGAAGAAGCATAGAGACCGATGCAGGCACCGAGGAAGCCGCCGCTCTTCTGGGTGCTCAGGTTAGATGCATCTACACCCTTGGCAAGAAGCTGCCAGTTGCCGCCTTCTTCGGCATAATAGAAATCATAATATCTGTCATGACCTTCTACCTTCAGCTTCAGCTTACCTCCCTTGATAGGAGCAGAGGCGATAGTAACGTTGTTCTTCTCGGCACGGGTCAGGGTAATCATCAGCTTGCCATTCTTCATGGTCTTACCCAATACGAAGTTGTGGTCTTCCTTCTGGAGAAGTGCCAAGCCTGCGATATCCTTGTCGTTGCGAGGAGTAAAGTTGATTTCAGTCTCTGCTGTGAATGTTCCGTGCTGCTGATGTGCCCAGATGGCAGACATCGGCTCACGCTTGTAGATATTGCCTGGCAGGAGATTGAACTTCAGTTTGCCGTTTTCTACCTTGTAACAGTCAACGAAGTCACGGAGGAACATCCAGCGTGGATTCAACTCTTTCAGACCTACCTTATTGTTATCTGCATCGAAGTTATCCACATAAGAGAAGTTGCCTGAGAACTCATTCTTTTCTGCAGGTTTCAAGCCAGCCTTCTCTCCAACGCTAGAGATAGGTGTATTCTTGGCAAGAATCTCTGGCCATCCATTCTTCCAGGTTACCGGCAGGAGATAAGTATCGCGACCTGTGTTGTACATATCCTCTTCATAAGGACGGCAAGCCAGGAATACAGCCCACCAGTTACCCTTGCCATCTTCTACGATGTCGGCATGACCAGCACTTGATACTGGGTCCTTGCGGTTAGGGTCGAGACCGGTACGCTGGGTAAGAATAGGGTTGTTAGGGCATTCCTCCCATGGTCCCATCGGATTCTTGGCACGCAGGATAACCTCGCTGTGCCATCCGCCTGTACCACCTTCGGCGCACATCAGATAATAGAACTTGCCCTTCTTGAAGAGGTGAGGACCCTCAATCCAGATAGGACGCGCCTCTACATGGGTTCCGCCACGCAGAATCTCCTTGAAGTCACCCTTGATACTGTCGCCCTTCACATCGAATTCGAAACAGCGGATAGAGCGCTGACCCTCGTAATCGGCACCGCCAACTACCGGACCGTTGTGCACGATATATCCCTTGCCGTTGTCATCGAAGAAGAAGCTAGGGTCGATGCCGTCAATCTTCTTCAGATAGATAGGCTCGCTCCAGCCTTTGGAAGGATCTTTTGATTTTACAAAGAAGTTGCCGGCTCCCACATTGGTGGTAATCATATAAAAAGTCTTGTTCTTCTTGTTATAGCTGATAGCTGGTGCGAAGATACCGCCTGATACGTGCTGGCCCTTCAATGGAACCTGTGATTGGCGGGTGAGCACATGACCGGCAGGCTGCCAGTTGACCAGGTCTTTACTGGTTGAGAGAGGTACACCTGGGAAGAAGGTAAACGAAGAGTTTACCAGATAGTAGGTGTCGCCTACGCGACAGAGTGATGGGTCTGGATAGAAACCAGCCAGTACTGGGTTGTAATACTGGTGAGTCTTGTCGATTTCAACATTGAAGCGAGCGTCATTGCCCGCATACTTGAAATAGTCAAACTCAGCTGTCTGCGCCTGTGCAGCGGCTGCAAGCGTCAGGGAAAGCGATAAGATTGCAATTTTCTTCATTTTATTATTGGGTTTAAAATTACAGAATGAGTATCTGAACTCATGGCTGAAACATGTATTCAGAATTCTGCTGCAAAGTTACCGCTTTCCTTTTAAATATACCCCCACAGAATGTTACCAACACTTTGCGAGGCGTATCATAAACATCTCTATTTGTAACAAATACTTTATTTTGGGAAACATCTGGCCTTTTAGCAGTGAAAAGGCTAGATTTTCCGGTGTGCCTGCATATAATCGCGAGGCGAAGAGCCATAAAAGTTCTTGAACATGGTGCTGAAGCTGGCTGGGTTGGAGAAACCACAGGCATACATGATGTCTGTTATCGTCTTATTAGAGTGACTCAGCAACTTTTCGGCATATTGCAGACGGGTATTGCGGATGAAGGCATGTGGCGTCTGGTTGGTCAGTTCCTTCATTCGGCGGTGCAGATGCACACGGCTCAGTCCTACTTCGCGGGCAATCATATCCACACTCAGGTCCTCATTGCCCATGTTATCATTGATTACCTTCATCACCTGTTCCATCAGCTGGTCTTTTGGCGACAGGTCTTTTTCTATCGCGAGCTGCCTGTCGCTCTGTCTCTCGTTGCCCATAAACTTGTTTTTCAAAGTACGGCGCACGTTGAGCAGGTTGATGATGGTGCGGCGCAGAATGTCCATATTGAACGGCTTCACCACATAGGCATCGGCACCCGACTGCAAACCGGTCAGCTGGTCTTCCTCTCTGCTCATCGCTGTAAGCAGAATCACTGGAATGTGGTTGGTGTTCACATTGTTCTTGATCTTGGTACAGAGCGTATTGCCGTCCATTTCTGGCATCATGATGTCTGAGATAACGAGGCTTGGCTTCTGCTTGATAATCTCCGGCAGCGCCTCCTTTCCGTTGCAGAAGGTAAGGATATTGTAGGTTTCCTGTAGTTGGGTCTTCAGGAAATTACGTATTGCCTCATCGTCTTCTACCACAGCGATGGTGCTCTTTACCTTGCTCTTGAAATCTTCTTCGGCGTCATTGGCTGTATCGGCAGCATTCTCTTCGTTTCCTTCCTCCATGTTTTCTTCCAGTTCCTTGATGTCTTCAGCAGTCTGTGGCTCCGGTGCATCTATCATTTCTTCCGGTTTCAGATGCTCGTTGCCCAGAGGCAGCGTGATGAGGAACTGGCTTCCTTCCTTCCAGTCGGCTTCATCAAGTGTCTTGTTGTTGGCGGCTGTAATGGTTCCGTAGTGCAGTTCCACGAGCGAGCGGGTCAGGTCGAGACCGATTCCCGTACCTACATTCCGGTCATTGGAAGCGGTGGTACTCTGATAGAAGCGCTGGAAAATCGTTTCGAGCTTTTCCTCCTGAATGCCCTTGCCGCTGTCCTTGATGGCGATGCGGACATGATGAGGCGAGTGGGAGAGGGTGATACGGATTCTGCCGCCTGCAGGAGTAAACTTGAAGGCGTTTGACAGGACATTCATCAATACCTTGTCAAAGTTGTCGCGGTCTATCCATACCGGGAGAGTTTCATCTTCGTGCTCAAAGGTGAAGTGGATGCTCTTGGCTATCGCCTGCTGGCAGAAGAGTTTGTATTCATCGCCAATAAAGGCAACCATATCGGTTTCGCTCATGTGCATCACCATCTGTCCCTTGTCAATCTTTCTCAGGTCCATCATCTGGTTAATCAGGTGCAGGATTCGTTCCGAGTTCTTGCGCATCATATCGTAGATGCCCTGACGGTGAGCGTCTTTGTCTTCCTTAATCAGCGTGAACAGCGGAGTGAGGATAAGGGTCAATGGGGTACGGATTTCGTGGCTGATGTTCATGAAGAACTTCAGTTTTGCTTCGCCCATCTCTTCCGCATGGATATGCTGCTGCAATATGAGCTGGTCTTCCATCTTGCGTTTGCGGTGCTTGACATAGAGCAGACAGAGCCCCAGGAAGGCAAGCAGATAGCAGATTCTTGCCCAGATGCTGGCGTACCAGGCTGGGTGAACGATGATGGAGAACTCCTTGACAGGTGTTTCGTATCCGTTGCAGATAGCCTTGACACGGAACTTATAGGTACCTGCTGGCATGTGTGAGAATGACAGCTCGTTCATGCCAGACTGTATGGTTCGCCAATCCTCACCATTGATGCTGTAGGCGTAACTGATCTGCTCTACATTATTATATGTAAGAGTAGACAGGTGGATGGTGAAGGTGTTGTCTTCATGAGATAAGGAGAACTTGTCGCTGTTGTAGGCACTTTTGTCGGTGATAGTATAGATGCCCGATTCCATATCCTGGTATATAGGTTCGTTGCCCAAAAAAAGTCCTGATATGGTAACTTTTGCCTGCCAAGGATGCTGTTTCACCTTGTCCGTATCAAACCAGTTGATACCGCCGGTTCCGCCCATCACCAGCATCTTTCCTCCCCAGAGCGTGCAGGCTGCTGCATCGCTGAACTCATTGCTCTGCAAGCCATTGTCTGAGTAGTACTTGTTGATGGTACCTTTTTCTGTATCTATCTGGTTTAAACCACAGGTAGTTCCTATCCAGATTCTGCCCTTGTAATCTTCTATGATGCTGGTTACGCTGTTGTCAGAAAGTCCAAGTTCAGTGTTATAAATCTTCGGATGCGCATATCCCTTCTTCGGATCATAGCAGATTGCGCCGTCTTCAGTGCCAAACCATACGCGGTTCTTGCTGTCAGAATAAACGCAATGAGAGAAACTGCCCTTGCTCAGACAGTTGACGCCACCGAAAGTGGAAGTCCAGCTGTTTTTTTGCTGGTCATAGCAAGCCAGACCCACAGAAGTGGCTACGAAAACCCGCTTACCATCTTTTGAGATGCTAAGATTTATGAGGTAATCATTAGGAATACTGTTTTTTTTCAGGTTGTTGTCGGCATCATCTTGTGTTTTCCAATGCTTGATGCTTCCATCTGGAGAAAGGCGGAAAAGTCCTTTGCCCATGGTAGCAAACCATACATTGCCCTGCGGGTCTTCCTTGATATCAAAGATGCCCGCCTGGTTGCCAATGCCTAGGCTGAATGGATGGAAAGATCCCCCCGCATCTATCAATCCGATGCCGTCAGTATAGGTTCCTGCCCATGTTCTGCCTTTCTTGTCTTTGCAGAGTGCCAGTACCGTGGTGTTGTTTAATAAATGGCTCTTGATGCTACCGGTTTTTATGTCAAAGAGGTAAAGACCATCCTTGTCGGTGCCCACCCAGACTTGATCGCCCTGATTGGCACACAGACTTGTGATGCTGTTTTCGCCTATTACGTTGCGGCTGTCCAAACGGTAGCCCATATAGTTGAAATCGCATTGAGCCTGCGACTGCATGAATACGCCCTTCTGGAGCATACTCACCCAGATGTTTCCCGTAGAATCTTCTATAATGCTGGTAATCTTGCTCTTGGCAAGATTTACTTCATGGCAGAACAGAGGATTATTTTGCAAGAATCCTGTTACAGGATTATACACGAAGATACCCATACCATCGCAACCGATAAACAAGCGCTGGTCGCGGCTGATATAGATGTTGTCAATAGGAAGATTGCCAATGCCGGCTATCTTGGTGAAGGCGGTTGAACCAGCCTTGAGAAGGTAAACACCTTCATTCTTGGTAGCAAGATAAATGTTGCCCTTGTCGTCTTGCCTGATATCTTGTGTGTTAAGTTGCTCTGTTCCCATGATGCGTGAAACAAGCTTGCCGTTCTTTTCTTTCCGTAACAGCTTTCCGTTTTCCAGGATAATCCAGAGCCTTTCTTGTTTGTCTTCCAGAATCTTATGTATGTATTTCAGGTTCTCCACTTCTCCTTTCATGGTGTAACAGGCGTTTGCATCTGTTTTCTTGGTCATGATGCCGTAACCGGAGGTAACGACAGCAATATCGCCATTGTGCAAACGGCTTACCTGGGTAACGTAAGTGTTTATAGGCTTATTTCTTGAATCGAGCATAGGTACGTTGCAGAACCTTTTACCATTAAGTATAAGTAGCGATTTGTTTGTTCCCAGCACAATACGCCCCTTTTCATCCTGTGTTATACAGTTGATATAGTTGCTGTTGAGCCCGTTACTGTTGTTGTAGGCTTTTCTGATGACCATAAAGTTATAGCCATCATAGATATTCAAGCCGTTACGGGTGGCAATCCAAATAAAACCATTTGAATCCTGGAACACCTGAGTGGCAAGGTTGCTCGAAAGCTGGTTGTCTGAATTGAAAAGTTTTCCTCGCTGCGCCATCATGTTCTGCGCAGTGAGACAGAAGATAAACATCAGTAAAAGACCGATGTATCTCATTGTTCTGAGATTTGATTTCATGGAAATCATCATGATTCTTGGTTTCATTGTCTTTTTTGGCTTTTTTATATTCGTTTGCAAAAATACAAAATTAATGGGAGAATAATGCATGATAAGGTATGTTTTTTACGAGAATATATTAAAAAAGATGTTAAAATGTTACGTAGGGTAAAGATAATGTTACATGTGGTACGAGAGAAAAACTATTGGTTACTTATTATAAAGTATATATGATAGATTAGAAGTATCTTTGCATCGGTTTTTAAGTTGTATATATTTAGTATATTTAGGTTAGTTAGGTTTATACATAATAGTTTGTAGAATAGGTTTAGAATTTCTAAAAGATTTTGATATTATGGTTTTTATATAGAATCATGATTAATTGGTTTCGGGATTGGTGCGTAGTGATTACGCGCCATTCTATTTTAAAAGACCAGCATCCTTTTCTGTAAACTAGAACCTGGCAATTCTTCATAATATAATAAGGTGACTGACAATAAATGATAAATCTAAAAATAATTGTAACAATGAACAGAAAGAAATTGTTAATATCACTCGCTATGGTTATGCTGTCAATGGCGGGGCTGGCTGCAGATAATCTGCCGGCACTCCGTGTGCAGGGTAAGAACCTGATGGATGCCAATGGTAAGACCGTTGTCTTGCATGGTGTGATGGATACACCAAACCGTTACTTCAACAATTGGAGATGGCAGGCGTGGAAGGCTGACTATACGGATGCTGATGTGAAGCCTTGTCTCGATTATTTCGAGAAGATCTTTACTGCCATCACCGATCATTCACAGGGCGCTTACTGTGATGTGTTCCGTCTGCACATGGATCCTTGCTGGGTTGCGGGTACCGAGAGCCTGAACTCTGGCTATATGAGCTATTATGAAAATAATGGTCACGAGACTACTGGCGAGGCAAATATCACCAAGTTTTACTTACCTTATTATAGGAAGTATCTCCAGTCACTCTATATTCCGCTCATCAAGCAGGCTTTGGCACACGGACTTTATGTAGTGGTTCGCCCTCCTGGGGTTTGCCCTCCAAAGCTCACAGTAGAGGAATATAACAATTCCGCCACCAAGAGGAAGTGCTATCTGTATTATCTTCTCAATATATGGCATGAGTTTGCTTCCGATCCATATATCCAGGAACATTCCGGACAGATTTCCATTGAGCTAGCCAACGAGCCAATCTCCATCACGTGGAATGGCAGTTCTGACAATGGAGCTATGAAGGAATTCTTCCAGCCTGTCGTGACCAGGATTCGCCGCGATGGATTCAATGGCATCATCTGGGTGCCGGGCACCACTTGGCAGCAAAACTATCGTGACTATGTAAAGCATCCGATAGTAGACTCGCAAAACAATCTGGGTTATGCCGTTCACTGCTATCCAGGCTGGTATAGCTCAGGCTCGGGCAACAATGACAATACCAACAAGGAGAAATTCTACAATGCATTCCTGGATGCTGTGCCAGTGGCGAAGACCAATCCTATCATCGTGACCGAGATAGACTGGAGCCCATACAAGCCAGGCTCAGGTCACAAGGACGAGCAGGGCAACTGGGTGGAGAGCAACTATGGCACTTGGGGCACCGCTACCACATCAGGTTTTGGTGAAGGATGGAAGTATATCCACGACAAACTGGGCAATATCAGCATGACGCTTCAAGGCTCAGGACTCTACTTCGACATCGACACTTATCTCAAGGACAAGGTTGTGGAGCCTGCGTTCAAGGGAGTAGACGAGGCTTGCGGCGAAGCTTGCTTTAAATGGTACAAGGAATGGTATTTGAAACAAAATACAACAGGAATTAAACAAACAGAAACTCAAGCAGACGTGGTTTCCACCTTATATTATAATATAGAAGGAAAAGAAGTTGAAAAGCCAACTGCAGGTGTTTATATAATAAAACAACTGTTAAGTAATGGAAAAATACGTTCTCGCAAGGTTTTTCTGAAATGATAAACTTTCTGTTACACCACGCAAAGTATGTTTCGAAAGAAATCCATACCTTTGCCGCCGTGAATAAACAGTTTTTGTGCACGCCTAAATTTTTAAAGCATAAATCAAAAATGAATAGAACATGATTGAACAAGTGTTAACAATGAAACGGACAGCAGCCTTATGCTTGGTGGGAGCTTTCTGCAGCCTGAATGCTCAGGCACAGAATATCCAGGTCAAGGGTAATCTTGTTGACGGTACAGGTGAGCCTCTGATAGGTGCCACTGTAAAAGTGAAAGGTAATGCCAGCGTCGGTGCGGTCACCGACTTAGATGGTAATTTCAGCATCAGTGTTCCTTCTGAGAATTCTATCCTCGTATTTACATACGTAGGTATGAAGACCAAGGAAGTAAAGATTGGTACGAAGAGAGAGTTCAAACTTACTCTTGAAGACGACAACGCCATCGGCGAAGTTGTAGTCGTTGGTTATGGTCAGCAGAAGAAGGCTTCTGTCGTGGGTGCCATCACCCAGACCACAGGAAAAACGCTGGAGCGTGCTGCGGGTATCAGTGATATCGGAGCAGCTCTGACAGGTAACCTTCCTGGCGTTGTTACCACTGCATCCAGTGGTATGCCGGGTGAAGAGGAACCTCAGATTCAGATTCGTGGTGCTTCTTCTTGGAACAACTCTTCTCCTCTCGTTTTGGTGGATGGTATTGAACGACCAATGTCAAGTGTTGATATGCAGTCTGTGGCTACCATCTCTGTATTGAAGGATGCTTCTGCCACCGCCGTTTATGGTGTGAAGGGTGCGAATGGTGTCATCCTGATTACCACCAAGCGTGGTTCTGAAGGCAAGGCTCAGATTAGCGTTACTGCCAATGCTGTAATGAAGATTCCTTCAAAGTTGCCTGATAAATATGATTCTTACGATGCGCTTATTGCCCGCAACAAGGCTATCGAACATGAGTTGAACATTTCTCCAGGCAGTTTCGACAAGATGGAACCGATGAGTTTCATCGAGAACTATCGCAACCAGACTACACTGGAGCAGCGTGAGCGTTATCCGAACGTAGATTGGCAGGATGTACTCTTCAAGGATTACACCATGTCATACAATGCCAATGTGAATGTATCGGGTGGTACCAAGGTTGTGAAGTACTTTGCAGGTGTGGATTTCGTGAGCGAGGGTGACCTTTATAAGGATTTCGGCAATGGTCGTAACTATAGTTCAGGTTATGACTACAATCGTGTGAATGTTCGTTCTAATCTCGACTTCAACATCACAAAGACCACCGTGTTCAAGATGAATCTTGCCGGTTCCAACGGTCAGCGCAAGGCTCCTTGGGTAAATAGTTCTGATGGTTATAGCGATTGGCAGGTCAGCCAGCAATGGGCTGGTGCATATAATATTTCTCCAGATGCTTTCTTGCCTAAGTATAGCGATGGCTCTTGGGGATATTTGCCAGGATCTACTAATGTAACCAACTCTGCCCAGCAGGTTTCTTTGGGTGGTACCATGACTTCTACCACTACTCGCATCACTACTGATTTCGTGTTGGAACAGAAACTTGATTTCATTACCAAGGGACTTTCTGCACGAGGTATGATTTCGTGGGACAATACTTTTGTAGAGAAGAATCGTGGTATTAATGATATGAACCATGATCCTCAGCTGAAGTGGATAGATCCTCATACAGGAGCCGTTTCTTACAAGAAGCCATACGAAGCATACGATAAGTTCGATTATGCTATGGGAAACCAGTGGACCGTGAATGGTGGTGAGGTTGACAATAAACTTACACAGCGCAACCTGAACTATCAGGCTCAGCTCAACTGGGCTCGCAGTTTTGGCAAGCACAGCGTAAGCGCCATGGGACTTTTCGGTCGCCAGGAATATGCAACAGGTTACATGATTCCTTCTTATCGTGAAGACTGGGTGTTCCGTACCACTTATGATTGGAATTCCCGTTACTTCTTCGAGTATAATGGTGCTTACAACGGTTCAGAGAAGTTCTCTCCAGATAACCGTTTTGCCTTCTTTAGCTCTGGAGCTCTAGGATGGATGATATCGGAGGAGCCTTTCATGAAATATTTGCGAGAGCATAAAATAGTGGATATGATGAAACTCCGTGCATCTTATGGTGAAATCGGTGATGATAATGTAGGAGACCGCTTCCTCTATATGACTCAGTGGGCATATGGCGGCAAGACTCAGTTGGGTACGACTTCCAGTGATAAGGAGTCTATTTATACATGGTATCGTGAGTCAGCAGTAGGTAACCCTAACGTACATTGGGAGAAAGTGAAGAAGGTAAACTTCGGTATTGACTATGGATTTTTGGGTGGTTTGATTACTGGTGCTGTGGATTTCTTCCATGATACTCGTTCAGACATTCTGGTTAGTGGTTCAGATCGTTCCGTTCCTTCTTACTTCGGTCAGACTGCTCCTACAGCCAACTTGGGTAAAGTAACTACCAGCGGTTATGAGTTGGAAGTGAAGTTCAACAAGGTTTTTGCCAACAAGATGCGTCTCTGGGCAAATTTCAATATGACCCATGCTGTAAATGAGGTAAAAATCAAGGATGATGCGGCGTTGCTCCCATCTTACCGCAAGGCTGCAGGTCATGCTATCAACCAGACTTACACCTTCCTTGATAAGGGTATTCTCCAGAACTATGATGATATATATGGTTCTCCGAAGATGGATTCCAACGATGGCCAGCGTCTTCCAGGTGACTACTACATCGTAGATTTCAATGGCGACGGTAAGGTGGATAATGTGAACGATAGAGTTCCTTACGGTTATACCGGTACTCCACAGAACTCCTACAATGCAACAATCGGTTATGAGTACAAGGGCTTCAGCTGTTTCGCTCAGTTCTATGGTGTAACCAACGTAACCCGTGACGTAACCATGATTAGTTTGGTTGACCCAATGCTTGCCAATGTTTATGACCAGGGAACCTGGTGGAGCGACAATCACAACAACTGCGATGTCATCACTCCACGTTTCAACTCTAAGCCAATGTCGAATGCGGCTTACTATGGCACTCAATATCTTTGCGATGGTTCTTACATTCGCTTGAAGAACATAGAGATAGCCTATACCTGGAACGGCGGTTGGATCAAGAAACTCGGTTTGAACAACCTCAAGGTTTACGTAAGTGGTAACAACCTCTGGCTCTGGACCCGAATGCCAGACGACCGAGAGTCAAACTTCTCTAGTAACGGTGGAGCTTATGGAGCTTACCCTACAATGAAGCGTGTGAACTTCGGTGTCAAGTTTAATCTTTAAACATGCATAACAAATGAAAAATAATTTAGTAAAAATATTTTGTGCGCTGAGCCTCACTTGCGGATTTGCTTCTTGTACAGATTACTTAGATAAGAGCCCTGATACAGACGTGAGTGCAGAACAAGCGTTCAAGAACTTCACCAATTTCCAGGGATATGTGGAGCAAATTTACAACTGTATTCCAAGTAAGGAGTCGAATATGTATTGTACCTCATTCAACTGGGGTGAAGATGAAATCATGAATACTGGCTTGGGAGATGATCATGTGACTGCTCATTTTGATTTAGGCGACTACCGTAACTGGTATGACAATAATCAAAGTTTCTTGCACAGACCAACTTATGGAAATCCTGGTGAGTTCCTTGATCCGACTTCAACCAATAAATTTGCTCATTCTTTGGAGCATGCCTGGTATTGCATCCGCAAGTGTAATTTGGGTCTTGCTAACCTTGACCTGATGACCGACTGTACCCAGGAAGAGAAGAACTTCATCAAGGGACAGTTGTTGTTCTTCCGTGCATGGTGGCACGAGGAGTTGATAGCTTTCTTTGGCGGTATGCCATACGTAGACACCGTATTGGATGGTGCATCAGCTTTGACTTTGCCTCGTCTTTCTTATCAGGAGTGCGCATTGAAATGTGCCGAAGATTTTAAGGCTGCTGCAGAGTTACTTCCTAATGATTGGGACAAGACAACTATAGGTAAGAAAACTTTGGGCAAGAATGAACTTCGTATTACAAAAGTTTGCGCTTTGGGCTACTTAGGTAAAGTGTTGCTTTGGGCTTCTTCTCCATTGAATAATATCGGTGCAGAGATGGGGGCTTCCAAGAATGGCGATACCTATAAGTATAATACAGAGCTTGCCACAAAGGCTGCTGATGCTTTGGCAGAGGCTATTGCTCAGGTAAATTCAGGCAAAACTCCATATGCATTGTGTACCTATGACTACTCTGATATTTATAATCATGTAGCAAAGTCTGGTTCTACAAACAACTTTTCTGATATCTTCCGTACTACAGGTAAGAATTGGAAACAACCAGGTTCTACAGAGGCAATCATGCGCGGTCCATATATTGGCGAGAATTCATCAAACTGGAACTTCACCAAACTTTGGGGACCTAAGATGGAAGATATCGTACAACACGATGCTGTGATTCACCAGCCGACAGCCAACTATGTAAACTATTATGGTATGGCTAATGGTCTGCCTTTGAATGATCCTGATTCCGGATTCGATCCAAAGCATCCATTCAAGGATCGTGATCCACGTTTCTATCATGACATCGTCTTCGATGGTTTTAAGTATATCAATACAACCATTGATGCAGTAAAGGAACCAAAGGTTGCAGCATTGCAGTATATGCCAATGTATTCTGGTAGTGAATTGCGAAATTCTTCAAGTCAGGGATGCCGCACTGGTTACTATACTCAGAAGCTGGTTCCTCACCAGGCAAATAAGTATGATGGCATGTACGAATGGGGTGGTGCCTTGCAGTGCGACCTTCCTTACATGCGTCTTGCCGACCTCTATCTGATGTATGCTGAGGCTGGTGCTGCCGTTCAGGGAGCCAACTACAAGAGCTCAAAGCTCAACCTCACCGCTGCTGAAGCAATCAATGTGCTTCGCGATAGAGTAGGAGCTGGTCATGTGGCAGATAAGTTTATGAACGACCAGAAGAAGTTTATGGACGAAGTTCGCCGCGAGCGTGCCGTAGAGCTTGCCTTTGAGGGCTTCCGCTGGAACGACCTGCAGCGCTGGTTGCTTCTCACAGAATATCCTTATAATATCAAGACTTCACAGGAATTCAAACGTGTAGGTAATTTCGATTATACCAAGAACGATCCACGTGATGCCGAGGTGACAGGATGGAGCGAGAAGACCATCGTGACCCGCGACTTCTCAGAGAAACACTATCTCTTGCCACTCAAGGAAAGCGATGTTTATCTGTATCCTGAGTTTGGTCAGAATCCTGGATGGTAATCACCCGGAGATGTGATATATAAAAAGCATAAACTTAGAAATAATCATATTATATATGAAAAATAATAAGAAAACAATATACTCTGCTCTGACAGTGGTTACTGCACTTCTGGCACAGTTGCCTGCTTCGGCTCAGGAATCTGCTGATAGCGCAATGGTTAACGTGGCGTTCAAGAAGGCGTACCAGAGCGATGTGCTCGGTGGCGTGAGCACCGTCAACGTCAGAGAATTGACAGAGAAAAACTATAATACCTACAGCCTTGACAACATGCAGGGTTATGTATCCGGTTATAATGGCAGTGGTATGTGGGGTTATTCCGATGCACTCGTTCTCATCGACGGTGTGCCACGTGAAGCCAGTAATGTTCGCCCCGACGAGATTGAGGATATCTCTTTTCTGAAGGGAGCCCAGGCTACAGTACTCTATGGCAGCAAGGCTGCCAATGGCGTGGTTCTCATTACCACCAAGCGTGGTAAGGTTAACGATGGCTTGTCGGTAAAGGTGAATGCCAATACGGGCTGGAACGTAGCCAAGGCTTTCCCTGAGTATCTCGGTTCGGCTGAGTACATGACTCTCTACAACGAGGCTTTCCTCAATGATGGCGGTGATGTAAACAACCTGCCATATTCTGCAGAGACCATCTACAACTATGCATCCGGAAAGAATCCATATCGCTATCCTAGCGTAGACTTCTATTCTTCTGATTACATCAAGAAGGCGTTCAACCGCTCGGAGGTTTCTGCCGAAATAGAAGGTGGCAACCAGAAGGCGCGCTTCTATGCCAACGTGAGTTACTATCGCAACGGTGACAACTTGAACTTCGGCGAGGCTAAGAAGAACTATACCGACCGATTCAATGTAAGAGGTAATGTGGATTTCGCCTTGAGCAGCACCATCAATGCCTACGTAAATGCGAATGCTACCTTCTACGGGGCTAAGTCGGCTAACACTAACAATAGCAGCTACTGGGAGCAGGCTCGCACCTTCCGCCCTAACCGTGTGGCTCCGCTGATTCCTGTGGAAATGATTGACCCTAATGCCAAGTCGGCGCTGACTATGATTGGGGCTACCAGCAACATCATTGATGGCAAGTACTTCCTGGGTGGTTCTTCTGCCGACCTCACCAATGTGTTCGGCGATATTTATGCTTCGGGTACCAATGTCTATCACAGCCGTCAGTTCCAGTTTGATGCAGGTTTGAACTTCGACCTCTCTTCTGTACTCAAGGGCTTGAGTTTCCACACCATGGTAGCCATCGACTATGCTACGGCATACACAACATCGTTCAACAATTCCTACGCCACCTTCCAGCCTACATGGGCTAACTACAACGGCAAGGATGTTATTGTAGGTTTGAACAACAATGGTACGGTGGACAAGAAATCGGGTGCTCAGAATATCTCTGGTTCTACCGATAACCAGACCATCGCATTCAATGCGCACTTCGATTACAACCGCACCTTCAACGATGTGCACAACGTAAGTGCCATGCTGGTGGCCAACGGTTATCAGCAGAGTAAGTCTGCAGAGTATCATAAGGTGAGCAACGCCAACCTGGGCTTGCAGCTCTCTTATAACTATGATCATAAGTATTATGCCGATTTCGCTCTGGCTACACCTTGGTCTGCCAAGTTGCCATCAGCCAAGCGATTGGGTGTATCTCCATCTGTCACTCTGGGCTGGCGCCTCTCTAAGGAGAAGTTTATGGAGAATTCATTCTTCGATGATCTGACCCTCAGCGCAAGCTACACCGATATGAAGACCGATTTGGGTATCGACGATTACTACATGTATCTCGGAACCTATCAGAGCGGTGGCTGGTGGGATTGGAATGGTGGTTCCGGTCACTCAGCTATGCAGTCTAAGCGTGGTAGCAATGACGAACTCAGCTACCTGCACCGCAAGGAAATTTCTGCCACGGTTCATGCAGAGGTGCTCAACAAGGCTTTGAGTTTCGATGCATCTTACTTCCTCTCTAAGTGGACCAACGGAATTCTGGAGGCTCGCAATCAGGTGCCTAGCTATCTGTTCAGCTACTATCCTGAGTCTTCTTTCGTTCCTTACATTAATTTTAATGAGGACAAGCGCAGCGGTTTCGACTTTGCTGTGAACTACAAGAAGCAGTTTGGTGATTTCGGTTTCGGAGTAGGAGCCAACGTAACTTACTACACCACCGAGGCAACCAAGCGAGATGATTCGCAGTATGCTGATACCTATCAGTATCGCCAGGGTCAGCCACTCGATGCTATCTGGGGTTATGAGTGCCTGGGCTTCTTCCAGGATGAGAATGATATTAAGAACTCTCCAACTCAGATTATCGGCGGAACCATCCGTCCGGGTGACCTGAAGTACAAGGACCAGAACGGCGACAACGTTATCGATAGCAAGGACCAGGTTTACCTGGGCAAGGGTGGCTGGTATGGAACTCCTACCACTATCGGTATGAACCTCACTCTGAAATATAAGGGCTTCACCCTCTTCATGCTCGGCACAGGAAACTTCGGTGCTCATGCCGTGAAGAATTCCACCTACTTCTGGGTAGGCGGTAGTGCCAAATATACAGCAGAGATGCGAGGCAGATGGACCAAGGAGACTGCAGCCACAGCCACCTTCCCACGTCTGACCACAGAGGCAGGTACGAATAACTATCAGACATCAGACTTCTGGATGTACTCTACCGACCGCATCGACCTTCAGAAGGTGCAGTTGAGCTACGACTTCCCTAAGGCGATGTTCATGAAGAGTTTCGTACGCGGACTTCAGCTCTTTGTCAACGGCAACAGTCTGCTCACCATAGCCAAGGAGCGCAAGCTCATGGAGATGAATGTTAACAATTCAGGCTCGGCACCATTGAACCGCTTCTATAGCATCGGTGCTAAGGTTTCATTCTAGAATTAATTAAAGAATTAAAATTATGAAATTATCAAGATTATTATTGATAAGTGCAGTCTTAGTATCGCTCACTTCTTGTGACGACCTGTTTGAGCCTGCCTTGGAAAATAACCAAGATATCAGCGAGATGTATAAGGATCCTACGTTTGCCCGTGGTATTCTTGACAATGCTTACCTGGCTCTGCCATATAGCACCTCTCCATATACTGATGTGGCTACAGATGATGCTGTCACCAACGAAAACTCAGGCGACTATTTCAACCATAAGAAGATGGCTACAGGTTCTTGGGCTGCCAATATGAACCCAGTTTCACAGTGGGATGGACGTTATCATGCCATCCAGTACTGCAACTTGATGTTGGAAAACTGCGATAAGGTTGAGTGGTCTTACTCAAGTGAGATTCTCAATCAGATGTATTGCGACAACTACAAGGGTAATGCCTATGCTTTGCGTGGCTTACACATGATGTACCTGCTCCGTGCTCATGCCGGAATGGTAGATGGTCAGTTGATGGGTGTGCCTATCCATCTTTCTTCAGAAGATTCAAAGTCTGATTTCAATCTTCCACGTAACTCCTTCAAGGAGTGCTACGATCAGATTATGTCTGATTTTGATGAGGCTCTGAAGTATTTGCCTGAGCAGTATGCCGATGTGGATGAGGATAAGGTTCCTGCCAAGTATGCCCAGAAGGGTGCTACCAATGCAGAGTACAATCGTGCCTTCGGTACCAACCATCGTGGCAAGATTGACGGTCGCATCATCTCGGCTTTCAAGGCTCAGCTCGCCATCCTCGCCGCTTCTCCTGCTTATAAATCTGCCGAAGTAGCCTCTTATGAGGATGCTGCCAAATATGCTGCCAACTGCCTGAGCGAGTTTGGTGGTTTGGATGCAGTGGATCTTGACGGATGGAAGTGGTTCTGCAATAAGTCGCTCATAGACGGTTTGGGTGCTACATCCGAGAATCCTAAGGAGATTATCTGGCGTGGAAACGTTGATGAAAGCAACACTCTGGAGACAGATAACTATCCTCCTTCGCTCTATGGTAGCGGTAAGATCAATCCAACCCAGAACCTGGTGGATGCGTTCCCTATGGCAAACGGTTATCCTATTACTGATGCCAATGCAGAATACGATGCCAAGAATCCATATCAGAACCGTGACCCACGTCTCGCTGCCTACATTCTTGTAAATGGCGATAAAATCGGTGCTACTGATGGAGTGGTAAATACAGCTGCCGATTCCAAGACTCTGGATGGCTTGAACAAGGAGAATGGAAAATCAACCAAGACTGGTTATTATCTCCGCAAGTTGCTCCGTCCTGATGTGAACCTCAACCCAAGCTCTGCAACCAAGCAGAAGCATCTGCCAGCTCGTATCCGTACTACGGAAATCTTGCTCGACTATGCTGAGGCTGCCAATGAGGCTCAGGGTCCTAAGGCAAATGTGGGCGGTGCCAACTATTCTGCCTATGATGTAATCAAGGCAATCCGTGAGCGTGCCGGACTTGGCGAGTTTGGCGAGGATCCATACTTGGAGGAGTGCGCACAGAACAAGGACAAGATGCGTGAGCTGATCCGCAACGAGCGCCGCCTGGAGCTTTGCTTCGAGAACCATCGTTTCTGGGATTTGCGCCGCTGGAAGGTTAATCTCGCTAATCTCAATGAGGCTGCCAAGGGTATCAACATCACGACAGATGCCACAACAGGCAAATACATCTACAAGACTTTCGACGCTGAGGTACGCAACTATTCAGACTATATGTACTATGGTCCTATCCCATACTCTGAGATTCTGAAATACAGCAACCTCAAGCAGAACGATGGTTGGAAATAATAAACGGCTAATATTATAAATAAAGACTAATGATTATGAAACGATATATCAAAATGGTGGCAGCCCTTCTGACACTGATGGCTTCTTTCACGGCATGTGAGAATGGAGACCAGGCTTTCGATGATTACGAGGGTGGAACCACTGCCATGTTCGTTTATCAGAGTCCGGTTCGTACCATCGTCTTGGGCGATGATGAATACGATACCTCTCTCGATAAGGAGCATAAATGCAAAATCAAGGCAACTTTTGCCGGCTCTTACAATGGAAGAAAAGGTTATGTGAACGTAGCTGTGGATAACAGTCTGTGCGATCATCTTACTTTTGCCGATGGTACTCCTGTAAAGGCAATGCCTGCAGAATATTACTCTCTTTCTACCAACAAACTCGATTTCAAGGGTGGAATGACGGGTGAGACAGTAGTGCAGCTGACTGATGCTTTCTTCAACGACCCTGATGCCGTGAAGAATACCTACGTGATTCCTCTGGTGATGACCGATCAGCAGGGCTTCGACAGAATCTCTGCCGGTACTCTGAAAGAAGGTGCTACAGGCTCTCGTACCAATGCATCCATCTGGGAAACAGCTCCTAAGGATTACGTGATGTACTGCGTGAAGTATCAGAACAAGTATAGTGGCTGGTGGTTGACAAATCACAATACAAGCACCGACAACATCGAGAAGGCTTCACAGGTTCAGATTACTACCCGCACCCTGAACAGCTCTGTTTATTCAGTAGAGTTCCAGGAGGGCAGTACCATCTACAAGGCAGACCTCCTGCTCACCTTCGATGCCAACGAAAAGTGTACCATCACTTCGCTCACCGATGGTGTTACGGCTACAGGCTCAGGCTCTTGGGCTGACGATGGTATCCATTCGTGGAATAACAAGGATCGTGACCTGATGGAACTCAACGCCGAAATCACCTTCGCTGGTGGTGTAAAGAAGAGTTTGAACGAGAAACTCGTCTGGTGGCGTAGTGGAGTAACTTTAGAGGAGTTCTCTTATACCTATAATAATTAATGATCGCATAAGTTATGAATAAACAAATATTAGTATCTGCACTCGGGGCCATGCTTTTGGCCTCTTGTGCAGACCACTTCGACCAGAATTTCGAGACCGTACGTCCTGATAAGGAAGCGCAGTATGGTTATCTGGAGCAGTATGATGCCTTGAAGGAATACATCAAGGACCGTCCAAACTTCCACCTCGGAATCGGAACTGCTGTAGATGAATATAACAAGAAGGAACTGGTGTATGCTTTGACCAACAGCAACTTTAACGAGACTGTAGCCGGCAACGCCATGAAGATGTCTTCTTGTGTTGCTGATGATGGTAGCATGAATTTTGATAAAGTAAGTGAATATGTTAAGAATGCTACCGATGCAGGCCTTTCGGTTTATGGCCATACCTTGGCTTGGCATGCTCAGCAGCCTAACAAGTATCTCAATCAACTGATTGCAGATAAGGAGTTACCTCCTTCTTCTAATGTCACACGTTGCTTGGTCATTAAGAATGCAGAGGCTGGTAATCATTGGGATGCTCAATTATATTTCCCTGCTCAGTTATCTAAAGGGAAAAAGTATGTCTTTAAAATGAATGCAAAAGCTACTGCTCCTTTTGACTTAATTCTATGGGCAGCCCCAGGTGATGCAGATTTAGGCTCGATTTCAGTAGGTACTAAATGGAATGAATATACCGTTAACTTTACTCCGGCAGCCAATTATGAGAACTTTGTTTTTGCTGCAGGTAAACTGGGCGGTGAACTGGACATCAAGTCTTTAAGTCTTTGTGAAGAAGGTTCTACCAATAATTTGATCGTAAATGGTGACATAAAAGGGGACGAAGTTCCTTGTAATAAACCTTATTCCTGGCATACGGTAACTACAGAAATTAAAGAAGTGGCCGAAAGTCAAGTGGTTGAAATCCCTGTAAGTGTTGGGCATCTTACCTTTGATGATGGTAAGAACCTTGGTGGATGGGGTATGGATAATGCGCCAAAGATTGTAAATGGTGTTTATGAGGTTGGTAACAACGCAGCCAAGGCGAATCCTTGGGATTCACAAGTTAACTATGAACCAGGTTTCGCTTTTGAGAATGGTAAAGCCTATCACTTGAAGATGAAAATCAAGGGTTCTGTAGCTGGTGAATTTGGTGCTGTATTCCAGAATCCTGAAGGATACCAAGGCTGTGGTGACTTCCCTACCATCAACGTTACAACTGATTGGAAGGAAGTTGATGTGACTACCACATGTAATGGTGACAATGCCTTGCGCCTGCTGCTGAATATCGGTAAATATGCGGGTACCCTCTATATTGATGATTTTGAAGTTTACTACACGAAGTCTTCAAATACCATTCCTCTTACAGATGAGGAAAAGAAGGAAGCACTTACTCCTGTTTTGCAGAATTGGATTTACGGCATGATGGAAGCTACCGAGGGCAAGGTGAAGGCTTGGGATGTTGTGAACGAGGCTATCTCTGGTAAAGATGGTAGCGAATTCTACCCTCTCCAGTCTGCCACACGTGGTACAGTTTCTGCCGATGATGCCAAGAACAATTTCTACTGGCAGGATTACCTGGGTGACCTTGATTATGTTCGCACTGCTGTAGCTGCAGCTCGCAAGGGCTTTGCTGATGCTGGTGGAAATCCTGATGAGTTGAAGCTCTTCATCAATGATTATAACCTCGAAACTGCTTACGACCAGAATAAGAAGCTCAAGAGCTTGATTCACTGGATTGAGGAGTGGGAGAAGGACGGCGTTACCAAGATTGATGGTATTGGCAGTCAGATGCACGTTACTTACAACATGGATCCTGCTAAGCAGAAGAAAAATGAGGAAGCTTACGTGAACATGCTCCACCTGATGGTTGATTCACATAAGTTGGTTCGTATCTCTGAGTTGGATATGGGCTTAGAGGATAAGGACGGCAACCTTGTAAATACTACTGATATGACCGAGGAACAGCACGAGAAAATGCGTGCTTACTACGAGTTTATCGTCAAGAAGTATCTTGAGATTGTTCCTGAGAATCAGCAGTGGGGTATCTGCCAGTGGTGTGCTACTGACAGTCCTGCCAATAGTGGTTGGCGTGCTGGTTTGCCAGTAGGTCTCTGGGATTTGGATTATTATCGCAAGCACACCTATGGTGGCTTTGCAGCAGGTCTTGGTGCTCCTGAATATTGGAACAACGCCAAGTAATTACTCTAAAAGACATTAGTTTTAGGTTTATCATACAAAGATTAACCGAAAAAAGATGTTAGTCGTTAAGGTTGGCTGTGTTGTGATGACACGGTCAACCTTTTTGCTTAAAATGGCACGAGAACGCACTTTTTCTCACTTTTTTTTCGAGAAAAAGTGCGTTTTCGTGCCAAAATCTTTCACATAGGCTCTGGCTGCATAGAGGGGAACGTTTTCCATCCAGTCTTGCTCTCTGAAGCCTAACATGGAGAAGCGGATGCCTTTCAGGTGATAGGAAGCGAAATCGTGGGTTATGAATGCTGCCAATGACTTGGCTTTTACATTATCTTCTGCCTTTGCCTCTATTGGCAATATTTTGCTGCCAGCCTGGGCTATGAAGTCTACTTCTTGGGTGGAATTGTCCTTGCTATAATAATATATAGGTAGATTGACCAGTGTTTTCAGTTGTTGGAGGACAAAGTTCTCGGTGAATGCTCCCTTGTATTCGCTGAATACGTTGTCGCCTATGAGAATCTGGTCGGATGGGGTCTGTGTAAGTGCTCCTAAGAGACCTATATCTAGCAAATATAGCTTGAATGCGTCTATGTCGGCATAGAATTTCAAAGGCACTTTGACATCTCTAGTTCGCTCTACCTTG
The DNA here is from genome assembly GCF_026015465.1 of Segatella copri. Lineage (GTDB taxonomy): Bacteria > Bacteroidota > Bacteroidia > Bacteroidales > Bacteroidaceae > Prevotella > Prevotella copri_E. The sequence continues at coordinate 886,772 of NZ_JAPDUQ010000001.1, read as the reverse complement.
TGTACGAGCCCTGCGTCTATGAGCCATTGTATCGCTATCTCAAAGTCTTTGGCTCTTGCTCCCTTTCTCACTGCGCCATAGATGAACTTTTTGTTCTCCTTTGCCAACTGAGCAGGTATGGATTCCCAGACCATTCTCACTCTTTGAGTTTGCTCTGCAGTATGTTTGCTGATGTCGGCTTCGTATGCAGCCAAGATGTTCTGTTGTATTTGCCTTGTGGCTACAGGGTTATGATGATGTACGTCTTGCCTACTTGTCTTGCTCCGTACATAATGAGTGGTTTTCTATTGCTAGATAACTGCCACTCTTTTAGTTTGTTATATATTTCTCTTTTCATGCTGTTTACATTTTTATGAGGGAATATTGTTGCTTTTCCTACATTTTTATGAGGGAATCAGCTTGCTGTCCATACATTTTTATGAGGGAATTCGCTGCAAAATTACTAAAAATATTGCTTACAACGTGCGGAAGGTGATTAAAAAAACACATTCCGCACGTTTAAATGTTGTTTTTAACGTTTGTTTGTTGTTTTTCTCGTTTCTTACTATACTTTTATGAGGGAATATTCCATAAATTATGTAAACGCTGCTCAAACGTAATGATGTTGATAAATCTGTATATTTTTCCTCTGTTTTGACCAAACATTTGGGGAATCTGGAATATTTTGGGTAAAAACATTTGGGGAATCTGGAACATTTTGGGCAAAAACATTTGGGGAATCTGGAATATTTGGTATCTTTGACTTTTCCTGATTTCCTCTTCAAATAGGTTTGATGGTGTATCATTTTCGTTATAATGTTGGCTATCAAACCTATTTGGTATTTCTCACAAAGTAATTGTTACACCCCGCAAAGTCTTTTTCAGCCTTTTCTGTTACTTTTGCCATCAGATTTGAGAAACTTCTCAATTTTATAACTGGATTTATTAACTTAATAACAAATTGTAAAGCTTATGAAAAAGTTATTTACTTTGATTGTAGCAGCTTTCATGGCTGTAAGTGTGAATGCTCAGACAGAGACTCCTCTTGTTTTGGGTGGTGGCTGGAATGCAGGTTTTGCCTACGATGCTGATGTTTATGATTTCACTATCTCCAAGATGTATGGAGCAGCAGAGTTTGCTTGCAATGTCAACTCTGCAGATTATCCTAAGTATATCCTCGAGTTCGAAGATCCGCTTCCTGCCAACTGCCAAGTAAACTATACTTGGAAGGCTTCTGCTGATGCTGAAGGTGAGGCTACTCCTGCTTATGGTCGTGCTGTGGGCGATGGAACTACCAAGAAGTTTGAGCTTTCTTTCGACCAGGAGCATCCTTACATCGTAGGTGTAAGCGTGCAGCATACCGATGAAGAGGAGGTGAACCTGAAGGTGAAGAAGCTGACTCTGGTGGGTGCCGACGATTCTGAAAAGCAGGTTTATGCCTCCTTCACCGATTGGGCTGGTACTGATAACACAGTTGCTTATAAGTATAAGGGTATAGTTTCTTTCGATAAATTGTGGCAGCAGCTTGCTATCAATGGCTTGGCTGGCAAGAGTAATGTTACAGTCAAGGTGAAATTGGCTGAGCCAACCCCAAATGTTCAGATGTGTGTAGATTACGAGGATGATAGTCATGAGTGGCCTTCATTCGGAGGCAGCGATGAGGTTACTTTCACCACCAAGGAAGGTGCTGTCATCAAGAACGTGGGTATCCAGTATACCGACCAAGAAAATAATCCAGCAAAGGTTTCTGTGCTCGGTGCCTGGTTGGTTGATACACCTACCGGTATTTCTAAGGTAGAGAATCTTGAGGTAGCTAAGGATGGCAAGTGCTTCAACCTCGCTGGTCAGCAGGTAGGTAAGAACTATAAGGGCGTTGTCATCAAGAATGGTAAAAAGATGGTTATCAAGTAATAGATGAGACGTTTTACAATGCTCGCATCGTACTATATATAATAATGTGTACGATGATGTAGAATCTATATAATATAAATATTAAACAAATGGTATAAAAAATCCCAGAATCGCTCTTCCATGCGGTTCTGGGATTTATTATGGTGATATTTGTCATCAATATCTCCGCTATTATATTTTTTATGTATTGCTCAGATTCTTAATGATTTCCAAAGGTAGCTGGGTAGCTTTGGAAACCTGTTCGGCAGAAAGTCCCATTGCCAGCAATCGTTGTGCTGTTTCTGTGTAGGCCTCATGCTTGCCTTCTGCTCTACCTTTTTCCATACCTTTCTCCATGCCTTTCGCCATACCTTTTTCCATACCTTCCTTCATGCCCTTTTCCCTGCCTATTTCTATACCCTCCGCAAGACCTTCTTGTTTGCCTTCACGCTTAGCAGTGTCTACGGAATTCTTGATGTCGCGATATGCCATCTTGCTGGTCTCATACTCCCTCATTTCCTGCGGAGTAAACTTGGCTATTTCGGCTTCCTCGAAGAGGCGGTCGAAGACCTTGTCGCACAGTTCTTTAGGGCGCTGGGTAAGTTTATAGAGGTTCTTCAGTGCATAGAGCCACTTCTCGTAGAGCGTATCCAGTTGTTCCAGGGATTTGTTGAACTTGGAAATCTCTACATAGATATATTCGAGCTTGTCGTAAAATACTTTGTGGGTAGCAGTGTCGCACAACTGCACATGATGGCGGATTTTCTCCTTGTCGAATGCATCCTCGTTCATGCTGAAGTTGAGCAGGGCAACGGTATAGATATGATTGAGCTTGAAATCCCACTCATTCCCCTTGGGCGCCTGTTCTCGGATAGGGAAGGTGGAGTAGAAGAGGGCGCGATCCTTGAAATACGTCTGGTACGCATTCTGCATTTCTACAATGAACTTCTCACCGTTTTCGCCCTCGCAATATACATCAAAGATGGCTCTGCGGTCAGTATAGACATCTCCTACGTGCTCTGGGTTCAGATACTTCACGTCCTTCACAACCTGTCTGCCATTAAACAAGCTGTTGAGGAAGCAAATGAGCAAATCCTTGTTCATTGCTGTTCCAAAAATTCGCTTGAAACCGAAGTCGGTCAGCAAGCTGATGTATCTTTCTTCTACCTGCTTCATAATCATCTGTATTAAAAATCCATGCCGCAAAGTTACGACTTTATTTTCATATCTGCAAGAGATTTCTGGGATTTTTAAAGGTAAAAAAGTAAAAAGGTAAAAAAGTAAAGATTTTGCTATCCCCAATACTATCTGATAACTTTTTCTAAAACTTTTCGACCTGTACGGTTGAAATTACCCACACGCCCTGAAAGGGCGTGTGGGGCTTACATGCGAAACTTCAGTAACGAATTAATCTATATAATATAAATATTAAACAAATGGTATAAAAAATCCCAGAATCGCTCTTCCAAGCAGTTCTGGGATTTATTATGTCTGATAGTTTGCCATGATGTGCTTCCGTTTGCCTACAGATATGGCTGCGTGGGGTTAAGAATATGACTGCATTGGGTTAAGAATATGACTCCGTTGGGTTACGGATACGACTCCGTAGGCTAACGGAGACGTATCCTTCGGCTTGTCGAGATATCTGCGTCAGCTGATTGAGTCACTTGAGTTAGCTGATTGAACTACTTGAGTTAGCTTACTGAACTACTTGGGTTAGCTGATTGAACTACTTGAGTTAGCTGACTGAGCTATATCAGTATCCTGTAGTATTACATGTGTATTTTTTTCTAATTTAATGCCACATTTGTCACACTTATACTTAACTCTTTGATTATTAGAGGATAACGTGTGGCAATAAGGGGTGTTTTTATTGTCACCTTATTGCCACCTATTACCACTTTTGGCATAAAATCAGCAAAATAACGGTGTTTTTGAGGGATTTGCTACGTCCCGACGCAGCAAAAGTTACGTCCGGACGTAGTAAAAGATACGTCGTGACGTAATTTCAGTGCGGGAATTCAATGGCAAGAAGTATATAAATAATCCCAGAATCGCTCTTCCAAGCAGTTCTGGGATTTATTGTGTCTGATAGTTTGTTTACCATTTAAAGAGGTGAGGAACAAATTCCTTGAAGCAGCGGCGCCAGGTGAGCCACTCATGATGAGTGCCTGGTGATACATAAACATCGAGCTTGATGCCCAGCTCCTTCAACTGCTGTGCCATCTTCTCGGTACCGAAGTTCTCTTCCGAACCGCAGCCCATAAACATATAATGAATGTTCTTGTTGTATTTCTCTGCATCGGCAAAAACTCCATTGAAACAGGTCTTTACATCCACGCCAAAGAGTGCACCGCTAAAGGTGCCAAGGGCAGAGAACTTATCCATGTGAGGCAATACCGTGTTGAATGTCTGGCAACCGCCCCATGACAATCCTGCCATCGCACGATGCTCGCGGTCGGTATAAGTGCGGAATGTCTTGTCAACCATCGGAATCAGATCCTTGATAATCACATCATAGAAAGAAGCTCCATAGTGGCTGCGCTCTTCATCTACATTCTTGCCTGGACGGGCAACAAAAGGCTTCTTTACATCGCCACTCTCCATGACCACAATCATAGGCTCAGCCTTGCCTTCTGCTATCAGGTTGTCCATGATGTGCTGCATCATTCCCTGCTTGCTCCAGCCCGTTTCGTCTTCGCCCATGCCATGCTGCAGATAGAGCACAGGATAGCGCTTGGTGGTGTTGGTTTCATATTCGGCAGGGGTGTAAACCATGGCGCGGCGGAACTGTTTCTGAGAGGCTGCATAGTAAGATACTGAGCGAACCTGACCGTGGGCTACGCCCTGCTGAGGACGGTAGTAGTTGCCTTCTGCTCCTTCTGGAACTTCCAGACCGCCTGCTTCACGGCAGCAGCCGAAGTAGGTTTCGCTGGCAGGGTCAACTACCTGCACGCCATCTACATTCAGAAAATAGTAGTGGAATCCTACTACCAGCGGATCGCTCACGCCGTACCAGTCGCCATCCAAATCCTTTTTCATCTCATATTGCTTGCCGCAGATGTCGAAGATTACTTTCTTTGCCTCAGGAGCATGGAGCTTTACATAAGCTCTGCGGTCCTTATCTACACGCGGATAGTTGCTGTCTGGAATGATTCCCTGCAGGGCGAGCATCATGTTTGCATAGCGCTTGCCCATGGTGCGGTAGCTTTCTGCGATGAAGTGGAGACCGTCGCCACGTTGTGGACAGCCCTTTGAAGAAATGACGTGGGCTGTAGGAATGGTCTTGGCAATATCATCAACGATGGCGATATGTGCCCAGCATTTTCCGCCCATATCCTTCTGTACGGTTTCGCCTACGAGCAGAGGTACGTCTTCTGCCTTCAGATTCAAATCCTTCAAGATGTCGTTATAAACAGTCTTTACACGGTTAGGCCAGTTGGCATCGCCGTTGTTGGTTTCGCCCTGATGCAGGAGGATGCCCTTGATAACACCCTGCTTCTTGGCTATTTTTGCCAGTTCTATCAGTCGGGCGTATGGATTTCCGTTGTACTGGGATGCAAAGTTTTTCATCCAGTCGGGTTGTTTCTTGAGATAAGCCTTATAGGTACGCTTATCGAAGAGGTCGATGCTGGCTCCGCCCACGGCCACGGTGATGGTTCCCACCTTGATGCTGTCTGGCAGGTTATCCACCATCTTTCTTCCGAAATAGTCAACAGGAGTCAGTCCTGTAGAGGGTCTTGCCTGTGGCGGCACGGCGGTGTGCCATTGTCCCTTCTTCCATCCCGCCTTTTTATCATCCACGGCATACATAGCCTGGAATCTCGGGTTCACGCCGGTTCGGTCGATGTCTTCGATAGCCGCATTTCCTTCCATGTTCGACTGTCCGAAGCAGAGATAAATCTGAAAATTAGGATCAGGCTTTTCCTGAATCTTACTGCCCGTTTTCTGTGCCATCATAGGTAGGCACGCCATCGCGAGCATCGATGCTAAGATTGATAATCTCTTCATAGTTTATATTTAATTAAATTATTAGATTGATTTTCATCTTCTGTTCTGTTTGCAAAGTTATGAAAAGATTTCCATACGTGCTTTGTCTCATATATCAATAACTTTTCCCTTTGTTATATAATAAGGTGATTCTTTTTTCTCAGGTCTCAGAATATGTTTCATTTTGTTTCTTTTGGGGTAGATGTTATGTTTGATAAAGTATTTGTTACTTGAGGTAAAATGCGTTTTAATGTTTTTATCTATTTTTGCGACGTGTTTCAGCATCTTTAATGAAATTTTTGAGAATTTAGGATGTAGAATATAATAATGTAGTATTTAGCAACTGACAAGTAAGTATAACTATTAATCTATTTTTAAGATGATAAATTTTAAAATGACCTCAAATCCGCAACCTATAGGGTTTAGTGGGATTTTGCTTGCAAAGCGACAAAATTCATTTTATTGTACATATTTCTTGCACAACAGAAATGTCGCAGACACAAAATTCCCTTACCCCATAAAGCGACTTGAGGTAATACGCCGGTTTAACCAGAAAAGCATGGCCTTTAACCAAAGTCTGTCTTGAACAGGTTGGCATAAGCATAGTTGTCTGAATAAATGTTCAATACATGCCTACGTGACGTCTTAATCCATTTTGCAGGAACAGAGATGAACTTGAACACAAAGGTCTTGATTCTGCTGGTGGCACGCAATCCAAATTCATGGGTTTTCAATCTCTGCATAATAGCTTTGTAGAAGTTTCTGATGAGAGCTGTCATAAGCAGGAATACAGTATTCTGTGCCATGAACGATTTTGGCAATCGATTCCAGCCAAAGCCATTGTTCATGTCATCGAAGATGCGTTCCTTGCCACCACGAAGATTGTAGAATTCCACGATGTCTCTTGCACTCGACTTGTAATCGTTAGTCAGTATACATCTGTAGGTATATTCGCCTTCCCAAATGTCAAGGTCTCCATCTATTCGCCTTTGTCTCTGTATGACAAGACGATACGGTTTTCCTTTCCATTTCTCAACAAGGATGGAATTCAGCTCAAATTCAATACCGTTGATTTCAACAGTTTTCCATCCAGTCAAGGCAAACATGGAATCGTAGAAGGAAGAGCATCTGTTGGCACGAATATAAAAATGCCTGCAATGAGCCTCTACCATATCTACGATTTCCTCCGAGCATGAGCCGCAATCCATGCGGGCACGGGATATATATACTTCTGATGCCTCCAGTCGCTTGAAGATTCTTTCCAAAGTCTCTCTTTGGTTGAAGCGCACGTTTGTGTTGCCGTCTCTATTTTCAATACCGACAATCATGTCGTTAATGACTGCCACACCTGGACTATAGCCCAGGAACTTCTTGTAGGTTGGTTTTGCATCATGCTTCTCTGTTTCAATGAACTGATGGTCAAAGTCAAAATCATACTCTTGACCGGATTTCAATTGACCAGTAGCAAGCAGGGCTTTGATCAATAAGCAGTTCATCTTGTCTGCAGTATTGAAATCATAGGAGTTGCCAGAAGCAGATTTATAGGTGATGTTCTTACAAGTCAGTTCTTCGATAGTACGCAATATGGTGTCTGCGCTGCAAGTGCGAAGAGTTGGATGAAGAGACAAATGTTTCATCAAGTGAGTTGTAACATCCTCAATACATGAGCCGCCACAAAGATATACGCACATCAGAGAGCGTAGAATTTCGCTATATTGATAACCAAACATAGTGCATCTCAATCCCAAGGTGGAATCTATGGTTTGAGCTAAAAGAGCATCAAATTGCTCCATAATAGAAAAAATTCCTCCAAAAGGAGTGAGTTTCTCAGATTTTATTTGTATCTTTGCCATGTCATATTAGAGTTTTGCTTGTCTTCTTTTCGCAACACTAAGGTAAGTGAAAATTCTGACATGGCAAAATCCTGGGCAACTTTTTGTTGCTCAGGCACTTATAAATAATGTTAAACTATAGTGTTGCGGAATTAAGGAATGATTGAAAAGCCGTTTGTATTGCTATTCCTGCTCTGTTTGCTTCCTTTGGGAGTTTCGGCTCAGAGCATAGTAAAAGGTATAGTGACTGATCCAAGTGGAGAACCTGTGATTGGTGCTACTGTTAAAGTAGATGGTAGCAAACTGGGTGTTGTTACCGACTTGGACGGTAAGTTTAGCATTGATGCTGCACCTGATGCAACATTGACAATTACCTATGTGGGTATGGAGCCTAAGACCGTGAAAGCTGAGGCTGGTAAAACACTTTCCATTACCTTGAAGGACGATTCAAAAGTTCTTAATGATGTCGTTGTCATCGGTTATGGCGTTCAGAAGAAGAGCGACCTGACTGGTGCAGTTGCATCTATCAAGAGCGATGACATCAAGGGTTTGTCAGCTACCGATGCCGGTGCTGCCCTCCAGGGTAAGGCTGCCGGTGTGCAGATTATCAACTCGGGTGGTCCGGGTGAGGCTGCCGATATCCGTATCCGTGGTTATTCTTCCAATAGTGGTAATATCGGTCCGTTGCTCATTGTCGATGGTCTGAAGGTGGATAACATCCAGTACCTGGATCCATCTATGATCGAGAGCATGGAGGTATTGAAGGATGCCGCTTCTGCTGCCATCTATGGTGCGCAGGCGGGTAATGGTGTCGTTATCATCACAACCAAGACGGGTGCTGCCAATGGCGGTAAGGCACAGATTTCTTACAGCAGCAAGTTCACCATCCAGTCGTTGGGAAAGAAGGCTGAAATCTTTGATGCTCCTGAGTATATCGAGTATCACAAGTATTTGGGCGACTTGACCGATGAACTTCTGAAGAAGAACAACTATAATGGTCAGAACACCAACTGGTATGACGAGGTATTTGAGAACAGTCTGGCTCATCAGCATAGCCTCACCGTGCAGGCAAGCAATGGCAAGGGCCGTTTCCTCGCCAGCTTGAATATCCTGAACAATGATGGTATCGTTAAAGGTAGCAAGGATACTTATAAGCGTTTCACTGGTCAGATCAATGCCGACTATGATATCTATAAGTGGTTGAACGTGACTACTAATACATCTTTTGAAAAGTGGAAGACCAAAGGTGTAACTAAAGGTTATGGTTCATTGCTGAACTCTGTGGTTTCTATCGATCCTTTGACTCCAGCTTATATCAGTAATGTGGAGGATTTGGCTCCTGGCATGAAGGCCCAGGTAGAAGCCGGTGGCCCAGTTCCAAGAGATCCAAGCCATAACAATGACTACTATGGTACTTCTAAATATGTAGATGATGCTACTGGTAACCCTCTCTATCAGCGCGACCGTCATGACACATGGACTTCTGGTATCAATGTACGTGGTACCGTTGCTGCCAATATCAAGCCATTCAAGGGCTTTACATTTACTTCTCGCTTAGGTTATCGTATCACTCAGAGTAACTATCATAACTACGAGACTCCATATTGGTTATCATCTATGGCACATAGTGAAAACTATACCATTGAAGCGAAAACCAATAATGGCTTGTACTATCAGTGGGAGAACTTTGCCAACTATTTGACAACAATCGGCAAGCACACTATTGGTGCCATGGCAGGTATGTCGTTTACCAAGAATCATTGGGACAATAGTTCCATCAGTTCTACAGGAGGTAACATACTCACATCTTATGAGCCAAACTTCCATTACATCGACTACTTGTTGGCTAATGCAACCAAGAATGTAGGTAACGCTCCTTCAGATGCTACAGAGTTATCTTACTTTGGTCGTGTATCTTACAGCTATGACAACCGTTACTTCATGCAGGTTAACTTCCGTCGTGATGCTTTCGATACATCAAAACTTTCAAAGAAGGCACGTTGGGGTAATTTCCCATCAGTTTCAGCAGGATGGGCTATCAGCAATGAGAAGTTCTTCAAGGACAATATAAGTCGTGATGCCATTTCTTTCTTGAAACTTCGTGGTTCTTGGGGTCAGAATGGTAACGTCAATATCTTGAACAATTATCGTTATGCTTCTACCTTAGCTCTTAATCAGAGTTTCTATCAGTATAATCCTTCTATTGGAGATGGTAAGCTGACTTTTGGTTCTAAGCCTTCTGGACTTGCTAACCCAGACTTGAAGTGGGAAACTTCAGAGCAGATTGACCTTGGACTTGATGCGCGATTCCTTAACGACCGCTTGACTTTGGGCTTAGACTGGTATCGTAAGACAACCAAGGACCTCTTGATTGAAATCGCTCCTCTTCCAGAGATTGGTGTAAACAAGAGAGTTGTTAATACAGGTAAGGTACTTAACTCTGGTCTTGATTTCGAGTTGGGTTGGAGAGATCACATCAAGGACTTTAAGTATAGTGTGACCGTAAATGGTTCAACTCTGAAGAATGAGGTGAAGGAGGTTTCTAACCTTGTAAGCCGTTTGACCGAAATAGGTATTGATGGATTCAATAACCAGCTTAAGCCTACATTCGAGGCTGGCCATCAGGTATGGTATTTCCGTGGTTACAAGTATGCAGGTGTAGCCGAAGATGGTAGCGCTCTCTATTATAATAAGAATGGCGAAACAACTTCAGCTCCAACCGATGAAGATAAGCAGGATTTGGGCTCAGGTATTCCTAAGTTTACTTATGGTATTACTCTTAATGCAGAATATAAGGGCTTTGACCTCACCGTATTTGGAACAGGCTCTGCTGGCAACAAGATTTACAACTTGATGGTTTCTGCAGACCGTCCGTTGATCAATGGAATTGATACCTACTGGAAGGATTCTTGGAGAGCAGACCGCACCAATGCTAAGTATCCTGATATGAAAAAGGTTTCTACAGACTGGAAGTTCTTCAGTTCTGATGCAGCAGTGTTCAGTGGCTCGTATTTCAAGATCAAGCAGATTCAGTTGGGCTATACATTGCCAAAGGCTATCACTAGCGTGGCAGGTATCAGCAATCTTCGTGTATATTGCTCACTGGATGATTTCTTCACCATCACCAAGTATCCTGGTGCTGATCCGGAGACCGCTTCTATCAACAGTGGCGCCTCTCGTGGTTTTGATAATGGTACTTATCCAACTTCCAAGAAGGTGGTATTTGGTATCAATGTAACATTCTAACCTTTAATATTCAAAAACAATGAAGAAAATATTATTTTCAACAATATTGGCTCTTGCTGCCACAGGAACAATGACGCTCACTACATCTTGTGAGGATCAGCTTGACATTGAGCAGAAGGGTGTAATACCTACCGAGAGCTTCTATAAGACCGATGCTGATGCAGAGTCAGCCCTCGTTGCTGCATACGAAAGCTTTATGTGTAATGTGATGGGACGTAACCACGATGGTGGTGGCCCAGGTATTTATACTCCATTGAAACTGATAGTCAATGAGTGTGGAGACGATGTGTTGGCAGCAGGTGCCAACTCTGGTGATAATACGTTTGGTATCATGCTCAATCAGTTCTATTATGATGCTGAGGCTGAGGTGCCAAAGTTTATGTACACAGGCCTCTATCACTCTGTATATGCCTGTAACCTTGTACTCGATCACTTTGCCGATGCTACTACCGCTGTGCAGAAACGTTGTGCCGCAGAGGCTCGTGTGCTTCGTGCTTATGATTATTTCCTGTTGGCTAATCTCTGGGGTACTCCACCATTGGTAACTCATGTTCTGGATGCTTCTGCACTGCCTTTTAATTGTGATAAGGATCCTGAGCATCCTATGGATCACAAACAGTTGATAGAGTGGATTGCGCAGGAATGTGAGAATGCTGCCAACGATTTGGATGAGCGTAAAAGTAAGGATGACAAGGATGGAGCAGTGAAGGTAACCAAGGGCTTTGCATATGCTCTTGCCGGAAAGACTTATTTGTTTGCCGGTCAGTATGACAAGGCTAAAACTGCCCTTAAAAAGGTTATAGACTCGGGCAAGTATGATCTTGTTCCTGGTGAGAAATATGCTGACAACTTCCATATCGAGGGTGATGCCAACGAGGAGAAGGTATTTGAAGTCAACTTCGAGTATAATGCAGGTAAGACCGATTGGGGTGGTATGATTCAGCGTTCTAGCTGGATGGAAACCAACTATTGGGATTGGCGTGCTGATCACTTTGTTGTTTCTCCTAACAAGGTTTATTGTGGCGGTGTTGATGGCTGGGGTGGCCTTGGCGTGCCTCAGTGGTTTGGTGACGAGTTCTATAAAAATGATGGTGACTCTTATCGCTTGAAGGCTACTTTAAAGCATATTGATGATGCGGTTTATCATATGTCTTACGGCAAGGATGAAATCGATAATATGACTGACGAGCAGAAGAAAACCAGTAACAAGATTGGCATCAATGACCCTGTTCAGGGACTCTACGGCAACTCTACCTGGTTGGCGTTCAAGCAAATAATGAGAGCTTCTGATACTGAAGGCAAGAAATATGGTGATAACATTCGCTTGAATAATTATCTTGTCATGCGTTACGCTGAGGTTTTACTCAATTATGCAGAGGCTTGTCTTCAGACAGGCGATCAGGCTGAAGCTAAGAAATATATCAACATGATTCAGAAACGTGCTGGTTCCAAGACAATCAGTGAAACTGTTGATATGGATGTGTTGAAGAAAGAAAAGTCATATGAGCTTTGGCTTGAAGGCTGTCGTTGGTTCGATATCATGCGATGGAATGATACAAAGGCCATTGAGCGTTTGACTAAGGCTGGTACAGTCGTGCCACATTTGTTTGATAAGGTTTTCAGAGCTCCAAAGGCAGACGACCAGAATGTAACTTGGGAGCATGGAACAGAAGCAAACAGCCGTTTCTATACGACCAACACTCCTGAGACTAATTTCAAGGTAGGTTTCAAGAAGGGCAAGCATGAGTTCTTCCCTTATCCACAGACCGTGATGGATAAGAATCCTAACCTAAAGCAGAATCCTGGTTGGTAATCATGAAGTTGTTTTGTTAATATAGTGTTTTAAGTTTAAAGAACTATAGATTGTTTGACAATTAGGGGGTGTTTTGAAAAAAAGCACTCCCTTTTTTCTTCTTTAAAGGAATTTACGTATGAAAACATGGATGTGTGCCTTGATGCTGGCGTTATCGACAGGAGCTTCGGCTCAGAACCCGATTATCAGCGGACAGTATTCTGCTGATCCTACGGCTCGCGTATTCAACGGGAAGGTATATCTTTATCCTTCTCATGATATTCCGAGTCCTATTGAGAAACTGAAGGAATGGTTCTGCATGGCAGATTATCACGTTTTCTCTTCCACTAATCTTACGGAGTGGCAGGATCATGGAGTCATCGTTTCGCAGGATAAAGTACCTTGGGTACAGGACGACAGTTATACGATGTGGGCTCCTGACTGTGTAGAGAAAGACGGAAAATATTACTTCTATTTCCCTGCCGCTCCGAAAGGGGAGGAGAAGGGATTCGGAATAGGTGTGGCGGTTGCCGACCAGCCTGAAGGACCGTTTATGCCGATGTGGAAACCCATAGAGGGTGTGCACGGCATAGATCCTTGTGTGCTGATAGATAAGGACGGACAGGCTTATATCTACTGGGCTGGAGCAGGATTGCACATGGCTAAGCTGAAACCAAACATGACGGAACTTGCCTCGGAACCCAAACTGGTAGAGGGATTGCCTGAGGGATTCAAGGAAGGACCATTTGCCTTCGAGCGTAACGGCAAGTATTATTTCACCTTCCCTTGGGTACGTGAAAAGGATGGAACCGAAACGCTGGCTTATGCCATGGCTGACCATCCGATGGGACCTTTCACATTCAAGGGTATCATCATGGATGAGTCACCTACGAAGTGCTGGACCAATCATCATAGCATCGTGGAATATCAGGGACAGTGGTATCTCTTCTATCATCATAATGATTATTCGCCTAAGTTTGACAAGAACCGCTCGGTGCGAATCGACTCTCTGAACTTCAATCCCGATGGAACGATACAGAAGGTGATACCTACGCTAAGAGGTGTGGGATTGACGAACGCTCGTTCGCATATTCAGATTGACCGCTATTCTGCGCTGCAAGGCAAGGGTATTGGTATTGAATATCTGGATAAGAACAACTGCTTTGCCGGCTGGAAGACTCTCTTTTCTAAATCGAATACTGCCCTTATATATAATAAGGTGGATTTCGGTAATGAGAAGGTGGAAGAAATCACCGTTCGTGCCAAGTCTTCAAAGGGCGGTGTGCTCGTAGTCAGAGCCGATGGCAAGAAGGGTAATATCATCGCTAAGGTGAAGATTCCAAAGTCGGCTGTCTGGAAGAATATCCGTGCCCAGGTGCTTCATGCTCCTCAGGGCGTTCATGCTCTCCACGTATCCTTGCAGAGTGGTGCCGACGTAGAGGTAGACTGGCTGGGCTTCGATGCGTTGCCTTGGGAAAAGGGAGCTTTTGAAACTCACCAGTATCGTAATCTCTTTGCCGAGATGGGCTATAAGCAGGCTGATATTGACAGGAAGGTGAACGAAGTGTTCAATGATGTATTCTACGGTAAGAACAAGGTTTATTTCGAGGTGGGCGATTCCATGGGATATGTCAGCGATATAAAGAACAATGATGTGAGAACCGAAGGCATGTCGTATGGAATGATGGCTGCCGTGCAGTTTGACAAGAAGGACATCTTCGACCGCCTCTGGCGATGGAGCAAGAAATACATGCAGCATCAGGAAGGACCTTATAAGGGCTATTTCGCATGGAGCTGCAAGACTGATGGAACGAGAAATGCGCAGGGAGCCGCATCGGATGGTGAACTCTATTTCGTAACTTCGCTCATCTTTGCATCCAACCGATGGGGCAATGATACGGGCATCAACTATCTGAAGGAAGCGCAGCATATTCTGGATTGCAGCATGCAGAAGGCGGGAATGGACCGCACAGCTCCGCTCATCAATCTTGAACATCAGCTCATCACCTTTACGCCCGATCATTGGGGCGGGAAGTTTACCGACCCTTCTTACCATCTCCCTGCCTTTTACGAGGTTTGGGCGAAATGGGCTAACGACGGACGTTCCCAGTTCTGGAAGGAGTGTGCAGAGAAAAGCCGTGAGTTCCTGCATAAGTGTATCAATGAGAAGACGGGCTTGAACCCGGACTATTGCAACTATGATGGCAGTCTGATGAAGACCGGTCGGTTGTTGGGTGATGCATTCCGTTATGACTCATGGCGAGTGCCAATGAACATAGCGCTCGATTATTCCTGGGCTTGCAAGGATAAGGAGTGGCAGCAGGAATATGCCAATACGCTGCAGAACTTCCTGTATAGTAAGGGCATTGATTCTTTCCTGGACCAGTATAATGTAGATGGAACGATGGTAGAAGATATTCTGCCGGCAGGTACAGCTCCTAAGGCACTCCGCCATTCTATCGGTTTTGTTGCTACAGCGGCTGCGGCTTCATTGGTCAGCAATCATGTGAAGGGCAGGGAATTCGTCAGTCATTTCTGGAATGCCAAGCATGAGCCAGACAAGGAAGGTTTCTTCGATGGCTATTACGACGGACTGTTGCGTCTCTTCGCCTTCATGCATCTGAGTGGCCGTTATCAGATTATCGAACCTCAATAATAATGAATAGTCTATGTACAATATTTTCAATAAAATAGTTAGATTGTTTTGTTTATGTATATTCCTTTTTGGACATTCCTCTGCGGATGCCCAAAATAGGAATTTACCTGAAGACATCAATCCTTATTTCGGACCAGTCGGCAAGCAGGCTGCCATGCCTAATGCGGCTGGATTTATTCAGAGATGGTTGCTCCTGGAGCCAATCTCTATGCCGGTCAAGAGCAATGTCGTTTTTACAGATTCTTATCTGAAGGAGATATTCCATACGCAGTATTTCCCTAAACAGATGGAAACAGTTCCTAAGGATAGAGCCGTCGTGAAGGTGGGCAAGGAAAAACTGAAATGGCATGCGCTGGACAGTAAACTGTTTAATGTGAAGCTCTTCCGTTTTGCTACTTCGTTTAAGAAGCCCAAGTATGGTGTCTTGTTCTGGGCGGTTACCATTATCGATTGCCCTGAGGAGATGAAAGACGTCCGCTTGTCTGTTGGCTCGAATGGTGCTTCCATGTGGTGGCTCAATGGCGAGGAGGCGGTGATGCTCGAAGGCGACCGAAGAATGGTTCGCGATGATGTGGTTTCCAAGAAGCTTACCTTGAAGAAAGGTAGGAATATTCTTCGTGGTGCAGTAATCAATGGTCCTGGTATGAGCGACTTCTGTGTCCGATTCATCGACGGACAGGGCAAGCCTGTCAGAAACCTGTCTATTCACGTGAAGTAGTGCAATCAATAAAGAAAGTTATGAAACAGAACAATATATTTTTCAGATATTTTAGCCCGGTTGCTGCTCAGCAGAAACTTTATGCCGCTGCTTTGGTTGCCTTGTTGTCTTCTTCTGCTTACGAGGCAGAAGCCCAGGTGGGCGAACCTTTCATTCATGACCCTTCTACCATTGCCCTGTGTGATGGAAAGTATTATACCTTTGGAACGGGTGAAGGTGGAATCTGGTCGGAGGATGGCTGGACCTGGCAGGGTGGTGCTGTTCGTCCCGGCAGAGGAGCGGCTCCTGATGTGTTGAAGATTGGCGACCGTTATCTTGTAGCCTACAGTGCTACGGGCGGTGGATTGGGAGGCAGTCATCGCGGTGATGTCCTGACGATGTGGAACAAAACGCTTGATCCGAAATCGCCTGATTTCAAATATACTGAACCGGTGGTGGTAGCTTCTTCATTGGATGATGAAGACTGTGATGCCATTGATGCGGGCTTGTTGCTCGACCCTACTACCGGCAGACTCTGGCTCAGCTATGGTACCTATTTCGGATTTATCCGTCTGGTAGAACTTGATCCGAAGACTGGTAAGCGGATGGAAGGCAACGAACCCGTCAATATCGCCATCGACTGCGAGGCTACTGATTTGATTTACCGCAACGGCTGGTATTATCTTCTCGGCACCCATGGCACCTGTTGCGATGGTCCTAATTCTACCTACAATATCGTTGTGGGACGTTCGCGAAAGATAACCGGTCCATACGTAGATAATGTGGGCAGAGAGATGTTGCAGGGCGGTGGAAAAATGGTGATTGCTGCCAACAATCTGAAGACGGGTCCCGGTCACTTCGGCCGCTATATTGAGGAAGAGGGTGTAGAAAAGATGTCGTTCCACTATGAGTCTGATTTCAGACAGGGAGGACGAAGCGTGTTGGCCATCCGTCCTTTGTTGTGGAAGAACGACTGGCCTGTGGCTGGTGATGAATTTCATGCCGGAACCTACGAGATAGAATCGGAACGAAGAGGCTATGCCCTGGAGATTGCCGTAGATTTCGTGAGAATGCAGCGGGATATCGAACCTTTCTGGATTAAGCCGACCAAGCCTCTGAAGAATATTGAGCCTCAGACCTTGAAGGAGGTAGAGACAGAATGGCCTAAGGGCGAGGTAAAGGTAAGAATGAACGATTATATGTTCCGTCCTCATCAGAAGTGGAGTATCATGCCTGCCGGAAAGGGTGGTTATCTGGGTGGTCCTTATTATAAAATCTGCATAGAAGGCACTACTCGCTATCTTACCGCAACCGCTCTGCATGATGTCATTGCCAAACCTGAGTTTACGGGTGAAGATGCCCAGCTTTGGCGTATCGAACAGCTCACCGATGGTACCTATCGCATCATGCCTAAGGCAGTGCCAGGCACTGAAGAGAAACTGGCATTGGTTTCACTCGGCGATTGTACCCCAGGCTTGGCTCCTTTCGATTTCAATAGCGATAATTCTAAATGGAATTTCAGACAACAATAAATTCATGATGATTTGACAATCGAGAAGCGTCCCAATCATAAACCCTCTAATAAAATAAACAGAAGTATGCTAAAGAATTTATCTTTCATTGCCCTTTTGGGCATCGCTGTCGTTGGCCTTCCAAGTGAACTCAGCGCCAAGAATGTAAAGGTGGCAGGCACCCAGAAAGGTGCGGCTGCCAAGTCTATCACCCGTCAGGTGGCTCAGCAGAATGTAACCATCGAATTCTATTCTCCATCCATCGTCCGCATCTTGAAATCTGATGCCGGACTTGGTGCTCCTGTTCAGAAGAAAAGCTATTCTGTCATCTTGAAACCTCAGCAGATGAAGGGCGTTCAAATACAGGAAAACGGTGATATTGTAAAAATCAATTCTAGTTTTATTTCCGTTGAACTGAATCAGCAGACTGGCGAAATCCGCTTCCTTTCGAAGGATGGAAAGCTGCTGCTTACTGATACGAAGACCCGTCTGGAAGCTCGCAAGGATGAAGCCAACAAGGGCAAGTACCGTATAGAGCAGGACTTCCGTCTTGCTGATGACGAGGCCATCTATGGTCTGGGACAGTTGCGCGATGTTTACATGAATCAGCGTGGTAGACAGAATATCGTACTCTGGAACAATAATACTTATATCGCCATCCCTTATTTCACCAGTGAGAAGGGCTATGGTCTTTACTGGGACAATGCAGGAAAAACCTATTTCAATGATATCGTAGCATCCAAGAATAATGGCAACCAGCCATCATGCACTTCCTTTACCAGTGAAGTGGGAACCTGCGCCGACTACTATTTCATGTATAAGGATGGTATGCAAGATGGAGTCATCGCCAGCATCCGTGAACTCACCGGACAGGCTACCATGTTCCCGAAATGGGCGATGGGCTTCTGGCAATGCCGTGAGCGCTATAAGACCAGTGATGAACTGGCTGGCGTGTTGGACAAGTATCGCGAACTGAAGATTCCTACTGATGCCATCGTACAGGACTGGCAGTATTGGGGATGCGACTCCAACTGGAATGCGATGAAGTTCCAGAACCCATACTATATAAATAAGGTGGGCGACCCAGCCTATGCCAAGTATCTTCCTACCGATATGAAGCAGATGAAGGTACAGGGAGAACCCCGCCTGAAGAGTCCGGAAGAGATGGTGAAGTATGTTCATAAGAACGATGCCCATCTGATGATTTCCATCTGGGCAAGTTTCGGTCCTTGGACAGAGCAGTATCGTGAACTGAAGAAGATGAATGCCCTCCTTCCTTTTGAAACGTGGCCAAGAAACAGTGGCGTGATGCCATACGATGTCTTCAATCCGAAGGCTCGCAACCTCTACTGGAAGTATCTTACTCATCTCTACCAGATGGGCTTTGATGCCTGGTGGACCGATTCTACGGAGCCAGACCATTTTGAGAAGCCGGGCGATGAGAACTATCAGACCTTCGATGGTTCATGGTTGGGCGTGAAGAACGCCTTCCCATTGTTGCACAACAAGAGCATCTACGAGCACCAGAGAGCGATGAAGGGCAACACAAAGCGTTCGCTCCAGATGACTCGAAGCGGCAGTCTCGGTATTCAGCATTATGGCACCATCTGCTGGAGCGGTGATGTGGTGGCTTCCTGGGACGAGATGAAGAATCAGATTCCATCGGGCTTGAACTTCTCGCTCTGCGGTATCCCATTCTGGAACACCGACCTGGGTGGTTTCTTCTACTGGGAGTTTGAACAGAATCCAAAGAATCCAGCCATTCAGGAATTGCAGACCCGCTGGATGCAGTGGGGAACCTTCATGCCATTGATGCGCAACCACTGTTCTTCGCCGATGGTAAGCGAACTGTATGAATTCGGAAAGCAGGGCGACTGGGCTTATGATGCTATGATTAAGGCCATCAAGCTGCGCTATCGCCTTTTGCCTTATATCTACAGTACGGCTGGCGACTGTGTACAGAATAGCGGAAGCATGATGCGTGCTTTGGTAATGGATTATGCGGCAGACAAGAAGGCTTCCCGTCTGAACGATGAGTATCTCTTCGGCCGCAACATCCTGGTGAAGCCGGTAACCGATCCTTTATACACCTGGAAGGATAAGGAGAAGAAGGGACATACCATCTATCCTGATGTAAGGAAGGCAGCTGCGCCTGTGAATGTTTACTTGCCAAAGGGTAATAAATGGTATGATTTCTGGAGAAACACCCAGTATGAGGGCGGTCAGGATATCCAACGCCTTTGTCCTATCGACATCATGCCTGTGTTCATCAAGGCTGGTACCATCCTGCCATTCGGTCCTGAAGTGCTGTATAGTTCAGAGAAACCTTGGGATGAGCTGGAAATTCGTGTCTATCCTGGTGCTGATGGTAAATTTACGCTCTATGAGGATGAGGGCGACAACTACAACTATGAGAAGGGTAAATTCTCGGAAATCCAGTTTGTTTGGAATGAAGCTGACAGAACTCTGAGCATCGCTCCACGCAAGGGCAGCTATAAGGGAATGCTCCAGCATCGCAGATTCCATATCGTACTGGTGGATACCAATAGTGGTGCGGGCGATCAGCCTATGCAGGCAAGCAAGAGTGTGGAATATGACGGAAAAGCTGTAAAGATACAGCTGTAAGTGTTACATTATATAAAGTATTTGATACTTGTAATAAAGTAGTATTCTGCTTTTTTGTTTATCTTTGCAGCACAAATAACAATTTAATATACTAATAGCTTAATAGTAATTACAATGAACAAGAATGTTATATACGCAGCTTTGATGTTTGTGGTAACTATGTCCTCCGGCAATGTTTCTGCACAGCAGTTTCCTTATCAGAATCCAGCCCTCTCGGCTCATGAGAGAGCGGTAGATTTATGTGGTCGTCTCACTTTGGAAGAGAAAGCTTCTCTGATGCTGGATGATTCGCCGGCTATCCCACGATTGGGAATCAAGAGATTCCAGTGGTGGAGCGAGGCACTGCATGGTGTGGCGAACATGGGAGATGTAACCGTCTTTCCGGAACCTATCGGAATGGCAGCTTCGTTTAACGACAGAATGGTGTATAGAGTCTTTGATGCAACATCTGATGAGATGCGTGCCAAATGGAATGAACTGCAGCAGAAGGGAGGAGATGTAACCCGTTTCCATGCTTTATCTGTCTGGACTCCAAACGTGAATATCTTCCGTGATCCTCGCTGGGGACGTGGACAGGAAACCTATGGTGAGGATCCTTATCTTACCAGTAGGATGGGATGTGCCGTGGTGCGCGGATTGCAGGGACCTGAAGATACGAAATACCGCAAACTCTGGGCTTGTGCCAAGCACTATGCAATTCATAGCGGACCAGAATGGGCTCGCCATACAGACAATATTACCGATGTTACACCGCGCGACCTTTGGGAAACTTATATGCCCGCCTTCAAATCACTTGTGCAGGATGCCAAGGTGCGTGAGGTGATGTGTGCCTATCAGCGTTGGGATGATGAACCATGCTGCGGCAACACCCGCCTTTTGCAGCAGATTCTCAGGGATGAGTGGGGATTCAAGTACCTGGTAGTTTCCGACTGTGGCGCTGTTACTGATTTCTGGGAGAACCATAAGGTTTCGAGCAATGCCAGAAATGCAGCAGCTAAGGGTGTATTGGCTGGAACCGATGTAGAATGTGGATTTAATTATGTATATAAATCAGTGCCTGAGGCTGTGAAGTATGGTGCCCTGACTGAAGAAGAAGTTGATAAGCATGTGATTCGTCTGCTCGAAGGTCGTTTCGACTTGGGTGAGATGGATGACAACAAGATAGTATCATGGTCGAAGATTCCTGTATCTGTGCTTTGCAGCAAGGCACATCGCCAGCTCTCGCTCGATATGGCTCTGCAGACCATGACGCTGCTCCAAAACAATAATGAGGTATTACCTCTCGATAAAAAGCTAAAGAAGATTGCTTTCATCGGACCAAATGTGGATAACGAACCGATGATGTGGGGAAACTATAATGGTACTCCACGACAGACAATTACCATCCTGGATGGTATCAAGAGTCGTTTGAAGAAAAACCAGGTCGTCACCTTTAAAGGGTGCGACCTGGTGAACGACCAGACTTTGGATTCTTACTTCGACCAGTGCAGCATGGATGGCAAGATGGGCTTTAAGGGCACTTTCTGGAACAATCGTGAAATGGAAGGTAAGCCTGTTACCATCACTCAGGAAAAGAATCCTGTGCAGGTAACGACCTATGGTCAGCACTCCTTCGCTCCTAATGTGAAGCTGGTGGGCTTCTCTGCAAAATATGAAACCGTGTTCCGTCCTAAGCAGACAGACAAGGTGTTGCTCGACGTGGCTGGTTGCGGTCACTACGAGGTTTATCTGAATGGTGAGAAGAAGGCAGAGCATTCTATCTGGCGCACTACCGAGAGTCGTATCGAGTTCCAAGCCGAGAAGGGCAAGGAGTATAAGATAGAGATTCGCTATCACGAGATGCCTAACTATAATGCGGACATGAAGTTCAATATCGGGCATGAGAATCCTATCGACTATCAGGCTTCGCTCAAGAAGTTGAAGGATTGCGAGACAGTAGTCTTCGTAGGTGGCATCTCTCCACAGTTGGAAGGTGAGGAAATGCCTATCGAGATTTCTGGCTTCAAGGGTGGTGACCGCACCAACATCGAATTGCCTAAGGTTCAGCGCAATTTCCTGAAGGCTTTGAAGGAGGCGGGCAAAAAGGTTGTCTTTGTCAACTGTTCTGGTTCGGCTATCGCCTTGACTCCAGAGACAGAGAGTTGCGATGCTATTCTCCAAGCCTGGTATCCTGGTCAGGAAGGTGGTGAGGCAGTGGCTCGTGTACTCTTCGGAGAGTACAATCCTGCCGGCAAGTTGCCTATTACGTTCTATAAGAATTCTGAGCAGTTGCCTGATTTCAAGGATTACAGCATGAAGGGCAGAACCTATCGTTATATGAACGATGCGCTCTTCCCATTCGGTTATGGTTTAAGCTACACTTCTTTCCGTATTGGCGATGCTACACTTTCCAACTCTATCCTGAAGAAGGGTGAGAAGATTACGCTGAAGGTACCTGTAAGCAATGTAGGAAAGAAGGATGGAACCGAGATTGTGCAGGTATATGTGAAGGATCCTGCCGATACCGAAGGACCATTGAAGAGCTTGAAGGCTTTCGAGAGAGTGGAGGTGAAGGCAGGAAAGACTGCTGAGGCTGTCATTACGCTGGATAGCAGAAACTTCGAACTCTTCGATGCTGCAACCAATACCGTCCGTGCCAAGGCAGGAAAGTATGAGGTTTATTACGGCAGCAGTTCGGCTGATAAGGATTTGAAGAAACTGGATGTTTCTATTGAATATTAAGTAACGGTATACTTTAATATATACTGCTTTCAATAGTATCAATCCAATAAAATAATCGAATTATGAAAAGAATCCTTTGTGTACTTATTGCAGTCCTATGTCTCTGTACTTGCTGGGCTGGGAATGGCAAGAAACCTATTGTCTGGGAACAGCCGATAGCTGAATCGAACCAGCTATTTTATGATCCTTTTCAATCTCAACTCAACATCTATCGTGTGGAATTCGCAGATGATGAAACACGAGTGTTCATGCACATCACTTTTCCCCCACACTATTGGATAAAGTTTGTGAAGGAAACCTATCTCCTTGCTGATGGCAAGAAATATCTCGTCAAGAGCTGTGATGGACTGAAACTTGACGAAGAACACTATATGCCTAGCTCAGGCAAGGAGGATGTGGTCTTCCATTTCGCACCGCTCCCCAAGAAGACCCGAAAGTTTGACTTCCTGGAAGGTGACGGCAAAAAGAACTTCAAGATATTTGGCATCGAGAATATCGATACCCGCATCAAACAGCTCTTCTCCTCGCTTTGGCGAAACGATGCGACCGGCGATTGGGAGATAGGATTCTATGATGATTTCGCCATCTACGACTGCCGTTACTGGCAATACAAGCAGAAGAATCAGAAGGGCGACAAGTATTCTTTCATCCTTACAGATGGCAAGAGCGACCTGGCTGTCAACATCGACAAACCTCAACATGGCAAGCGCACGATGAGCATCAACGGCAAGAAAGCCGAATATTCGCTCATTACCACTTCCACCCTTCCGGATTATCCGCAGAAAGATGAGACCACAAGTCTGAAGGATACTCATAACAAGCCCGATACGGCTATTGTTGTGGGATGGCTCAGAAATATGCCTAAGGAACTTTGGGATAGAGGGCAGGAGTATAGTGTGCAGTATTATGATCTCTTTTCCACATTCAAGGAAGTGAGCAATTGTAGCAAGCTCGATTCTCTTGGCAGATTTGAGATCAAAGTACCCCTCATTAACTCTACCGAGGTTTTCATGGACTGGAAACATACTTATATCAACACGGTGTTGGAGCCAGGTGAGACCTATTATCTGCTCTATGACTTCAAGTCTGGACATTCCATCTTCATGGGTAAGAACTGTCGCTTGCAAAACGAACTGCTAGCGCATCCTATCCCAATGATTAACGCAGACTATGCAGGTAATGAGAATAAGGTTCCAGCCCAGGAGATGATGCAGATTCTTGAATCCAGATATAAGGAGGCTGAAGGGAACTTACGGAAACAGATAGAAAAATCGGCATCTATTTCCAAATGTTATCAGGAGTATGCGGCTCAATACCTTCTCTGCACTTATGCTTCGGATATCTTGCAAGGAGCATATCGTGTAAAAGACCATATTTTCCCTCAGGAATATGTAAGCCAAGTGGAAAAAATATGGAAGGAGATTCCGCAGCCTTATACTCAGTTTCGTGACTATAACATGCTGACTAAAAATCTCATCGACCAGGAAGCAAGGTTAAAGTACAGTACACTCATGGGGAAGACCTATGGATTCTTGTTCACCAATTATTATCCGGAACTGTTGAAAAAGCACAAGGCTCAGGGGGATATTGCGATAACAAATTCTGAAATTGCTACGGTGGAACAATGGGCTAAGAATCTGGATAGCATGACTATCAAGCAATATCAGACGACAGATGCCAAGGAGCAGGAGAAAATAGTAAATGCTTTTTCCAACTCAGTCCTTGCCAAGCGTGCTACGGCTATCATTGGAAGAGAAGACATAGCCAAGATGCTTAAGGATGAGTCTCCTCTCCTCGAAGTATATTATGCCCAGCATATAGCTGATAGCATGGGATGCAGCCAGCAGCAGAAAGATGTCATCATCTCCAAAGCCTTACTTGAGATGTTGGAAAGAGAAGCCATACCACTCAATAGTTATGGTCTTGACCTGGCAGAACACAGCATCAGTTCTGAAGTTCTCAGGGAGAAAGTATTGGCAGAACACCGTAAGTACCTGTCTTTGCAGAATAGGGACATTACTGCCAGTCTCAAGACAGCTCCTCAGGGTATGAGCGATGGTGAGAAGCTTCTTCGCCATATATTGGAGCCTTATAAGGGAAAGCTTGTATTGCTGGATGTCTGGGGAACCTGGTGTGCCCCTTGCAAGGAGGCTCTAGCCCATTCGAAGGAAGAGTTCGAACGCCTGGCGCCATACGATGTGGTATATCTTTACATGGCAAGCAACAGTCCTGAAGAGTCATGGAAAAATCTCATCAAACTGAATAATCTGGTTGGCGACAATATCGCCCACTACAATTTGCCAGCGGCTCAGCAGAGTGCCATCGAGAACTATCTCAACATTCGCTCCTTCCCATCCTATCGCCTCTTCGACAAGGAAGGAAATCTGGTAGATGTGAAAGTGGATGCCCGCCAGCTTGACAATCTGGAGAAAATCATCAAGGAACTGAACAGATAGTAAGAATACTGATAAAATCCCCTTCAAGGTATTGGGTGCACAGTTGAATACATAATAAATCCCGAAATCGCTTGGCGGTTTCGGGATTTTTGCTTATCTTTGCCAACGTAAATAGTAAATTGTTGATAATATGGCAACGAAGTTATATCCAATAGGCATGCAGACCTTCTCTGAGATTCGAGAGGAGGACTTTCTCTATGTAGATAAGACGGAGTACATCTATCGTATGACTCATACGAGTGGAAAGTATTTCTTCTTGAGTCGTCCACGTCGTTTTGGCAAATCTCTTTTGGTTTCGACTTTTGAGAGTTACTTCGAGGGAAAGAAGGAACTCTTTAAGGGACTTGCTATTGAAAAACTGGAGAAGGAGTGGACGAAATATCCTGTGCTTCATTTTAGTTTGGCAGGTGGAAAGCACATGGAGAAGGACCAATTGGTGCGCTATCTCTTGTATATATTGAATGTAAATGAAGAAAAATTTGGCATCGTCAATGATTCTCCTGACCCGAATGTTCGTATGCTTAATTTAATAAAAACGGTATATGAGCAGACTGGGCAGAAGGTCGTTGTGCTCATCGATGAATACGATGCTCCTTTGCTCGATGTGGTACATGAGGATACTAGCTTGGATATATTGAGAGAGGTGATGCGCAATTTCTATAGTCCCCTAAAGGATAGCGACCGTATGCTGCGTTTCGTCTTCTTGACAGGCATCACCAAGTTCTCGCAACTTAGTATATTCAGTGAACTCAATAATATTACTAATGTGAGTATGGATACAGAATATGCTGGCATTTGCGGCATTACCAAGGAGGAACTTGTGACAGAAATGCATGAAGATATTCAGCAGATGGCAGATGTGTTGGGCTTGTCGTATGATAAAACTTTGGAAAAGTTGAAGGAAAATTATGATGGCTATCATTTCGCCTGGCCTTCTTCTGACATATTCAATCCATACAGCTTGCTCACTTGCTTTTCAAAGCGAAAGGTTGATTCCTATTGGTTTGGCTCAGGCACTCCTACCTATCTCCTTAATATGATGCGGAAATATGACTTTACACCGATTGACCTGGGTGAACAGATGGATGCATCAAAGGATGATTTCGATGCAGCCACTGAGACGATGACTACTATCATGCCTTTGCTTTATCAGAGTGGTTATATCACAATCAAGAATTATGATCCGGAAACGGAACTCTATACCTTGGCTCTGCCTAACAAAGAGGTGAGGATAGGTTTGTACCGCAGTATGTTGCCGCTTTATTTGGCGGCAAAGTCTGCAATGTGCAATACGACCGTGGCCAAGATGTCGGCTCTTATCAATAAGGGTAATATGGATGGTGCTCTTCAGCTATTGAAAACGTTCTGGGAGACGGTACCTTATTGCGATAATACCGATTATGAGGGGCATTATCAGCAGACAATGTATATCATCTTTGCCCTGCTTACGAATTTCCGTATATTGGTGGAACAGCATACTTTCCGGGGAAGAACAGACATTACGATGGAAACAAAGGATACCATCTATGTGATAGAACTGAAATTTAATAAGTCGGCACAAGAGGCTCTTGACCAAATTAACAACAAGCATTATGCTGATGCTTTTGCCCTAAGAGACAAAACCGTGGAAAAGATTGGTATGAACTTTATGATTGATGAAGATAAGACGATCGTATTGGATTGGGTAAAATAGTTCCCTTGGTAGCAGAACCTCTTCTTCCTGGATTGGTGGAAGTCTGGGGAGTAGCAACAGAAAAGATGGCCTCGCAAAACGCGAGGTCATCTTTTCTATAATAAAGGATTATCTATCAATAGAGCATGCCAAACATCCATAACGGAATGATGTTGCCATAGCCCGTTTCTATATCATCCTTTACCACATATCCATTCTCTATGTTCTGTAGCTGATTTTGC
Organism: Segatella copri; assembly: GCF_026015465.1. GTDB lineage: Bacteria > Bacteroidota > Bacteroidia > Bacteroidales > Bacteroidaceae > Prevotella > Prevotella copri_E. Next base: position 859,463 of record NZ_JAPDUQ010000001.1, on the reverse strand, counting down.
TTTTTCTTCTTTCCGCCAACCTCGAATGTATATTTCCCGTTAATCAGAAAATCTGATATAGGGGATACTGTGACAGGCATGAGAGAGCGTGTCTGATTGAAGAAGAAAGTTTCTCTAACTGTTCCTATCTCCACACTCTTTCCAGCAAGGGTATAAATGAGTGTTGGATTATCCAGATAGATCTTATCCACTTTGCCTAGACCTTGAATGCCACCTGTTGAAGTACGGAGTTGCCTAATAAGTCCTGCTTTCTCCAAGTAGGCGCAAAGGTCGGCTATATTGTTTCTTGAAACTTCAAGTTGACCTCCTATCTGGCTCATGTTAGGTTTGAATGGCGCACTTTGAGCGATGATGGCAAGTAGTCTTTTGAGCTTTCTTGCTGTTGAAACCGTAAGGTCTGCATATTGCGGAATATCGGTTTCTATCGTTGCATTGACAACTTGCTGAATATACATTCTGATGTCGCCATTAGAAAAAGGATAATATCCTCGTTGCAGATAGTCAGCGAAATGTTCTAGAGGCAAGAAACCATTTGGTATATCGACTTCCTGTTGCATGAGCTGGTCTAACGTACATACAGGAAAATGGATTCCATGAAAGAGTTCCAGATATTCGCGATACGAGAGTCCTTGAATCTCGTACATAAGTGCACGACGGCTCAGGTCAAATGCCCCCTTTGCTATGTCGAGAACAGATGACCCTGTAAACATTATATGGAGTTCAGAATGATAATCATATATCAATTTCAGCTCCCTTGCCCAATCCTTGTATTTATGGATTTCATCAATGAAAAGATACTTTCCTCCCATCTTTGCAAATGAATCTGCCAGTTCGGTGAGTCTGTGACTGGCAAAATAAAAATCTTCTGCCTGTACATAGAGAGAGTCTTTTCTTGGTAGTTGTTCTTTGATGTGTTGAAGCACCAAAGTTGTTTTACCGACACCTCTTGGTCCCATTAATCCTATCATACGAGCATCCCAATTGATGCGATTATACATATAGCGATGAAACGTAGTACTCGTTTCTCTCAGCAATTTGTCGAATGTTGCTTGTAATTGTTCCATATTATGCCTGTTATATTGCTCTTTATGGGTGCAAATATACAAATTAAATACGAAATTGCACTGAGTAGAGTGCAATTTTTAACGTAAATTGCACTCTACTCAGTGCAATTTGCGAATGTATATAAGGTTGTAGCGATAAAATACTTAGAGAAGCAAATTTGATTTTCTCTTATGCGGCTGCTTTAGGTAACTACTCAGCACCCCCTATGGGCATGAGTAATCGTCTTACTGTTGTACTACAGCAAGAATTGCATTGAATTTCGAATTTCCGTTCTTCATAGCAGTTTCAGCGATGGAGTGCAGCTTGGCAAAATCATCGGCACCGCCGTCTGTTCGGAAGCAACCACTGACTTTCTGTTTTATCTTGATTTTCCTAACTCCCCGCTCACTGGCATTGTTATCGTATGGCACACTTGGATTGGAGAGAAAGGTGAACAGGTAGTCTTTGACCTTAAGGATACCTCTCTTGAATTTCTCAAACTCGTTATCTAAATGCGTGAGGCTTTCACCCAAGAGGTTCTTCATCTTAGTCTTCAGTACTTTTATCTTTCTAGAGGTAATGTTGCCCTCTCTTCTGAGATTTATAGAGTGTTCTATCAGTTGGATGAATCTCCGTGCCCAGTCCTGGTTTGAATCCAATTCGTTCAGATACTCTGCATTCCTAAGGAGATGAGCCAGACAGACCTGATGATCCTTAACATTCATCTTGAAGTAGCTCTGGTGTCTGTCTGTCACAAGTGTCGAATAGGGAAGTCCCTTTGGAAACTTGGAATCTATGGCCTTCTGACCTCGCGATTCTGACTGGAACACGTATGTAAGCAGGTCGTTCTGGAATATCCAGTTCCAATGCAGATGCTTTCCTACCGCAGCACCTGTTTCATCGGCTCCTACGACAGACGCTGTTTCCAGCCTCTTGCGTATTTCCTCGTATGCACTATCTGCCTTGCCGCTATTCTCTTTGAGTATGTTCTGCACTGTTCCCTCACTTATATTCTGGCCGGACAGGTCGGATATAAGTTCTGCAATCCTTTTGAACGGAATACACTGCACTACATTGAGGTATGTCACCAGTGCACGGAGGTTGTCACCATACTTGATACGACAGTTGGGAGCTTCGCAGTTGTTTACGCAACCGCATTCACAGACCTTCTCGTAATACTGTTCCTCACAGGTCTCTACGACCACCTTGATATCAACAATCTGTGTCTTACGGATCTTCTGGCATGGTATATCAATCAAGAGCCGACCACAGCATTTACAATAGACTGGTTCGTGCTTTACAATTACGTCTGGTTCTGCAACAGTCTGTAGTGTGTGCCCCTTGTGGCCAGGCTGTCCACCGCTCGGCTTTCCGCTTGGCTTGCGAAGAGACTTTGTCCTGCGCTGCTCACGGGAAGCGATACTTTCTTGGGATGGAGGGATACTACTGTTGCTGCTGTTTTTCTCGGGCTTCCCTGGTGTACTTGACGTATCGTCAGCAGCTTCCTCGAGTTCCTTGATGCGCTCTTTAGCAACGGCAAGTTCTGTCTTTAGATTATGTATCTCTACGTCCTTCTGGTTAATGACACGGTTGAGGCGTCCGATCTCCGCTGTCTTCTCGGAGTCGGACTTCTCAAGCTTGCGCAGACGCTGGTTTATCTGGCGCAAAACAATATCTATGTCAGTACAGTCGTTTGCCATTGTTTTTGGTGCAAAGATAAGCATTTTTATCCACATGGCAAAATCACGATTTACATCCCTTAACGCAGACTTTTGACTTGTGGAAAATGCAAAAACGTATCTCCTGCCAGATAAATTGTTGAAGGGCGATAATAGCCAAAGGAGACTTGCTGGCAGCATCACCGAAAAAGAACTCGCAAAATGAGCTGTTTTAAACAACCTACGTCCTCACCGACTCAATCATTAAAGAGTTTGTAATGATGATGAAAATAAGCAAAATCAAGTTTATGCTTTATTAACGAGAAGTTTTCTATAGGGGTGCTGAGTAGTTACTGCTTTAGTGCTTTATGTTAAAAATCCTAACTCATAGCTTTCTCCTCTAAAACTCACCGTTTCTTGGGTCTGAAGTCAGCGTTTTCTATTTGGGAACTCATTGACAGGATGGAAATCCTTGTATTTCTTTATGATTTCATGCAAAAAAAATAACACGGACAAATTGAATTTGTCCGGACAATTTGTCCGGTGGCTTGTAATACGTTGATTATTGGTCGGTTATGAGCGTCCGGACAGGCAATCCGGACAAATTCAATTTGTCCGTGTGTTTTTTTTCTTGTTGAGTACTGATAGCAGTGAAGGCTATCAGCCAATGCTGGCAAGCAAGAGGGTGGAATATGTCGGAAAGGCAGTAAAGGTACAGATGTAAGTGTTACATAAAATAAAGTATTTGGTAATTATGATAAAGTAGAATTCTGCTTTTTTGCTTACCTTTGCATCCATAAATAACAATTTAATCAACTAATAATTAATTTAAATCATAAAATGACTAGATACAGAATGATTTTATCCCTGCTTTTGGCTGGCATGGGAACTGCTGCAACAGCACAGAACATCAACTTGCCAATCATCCAGACCAAGTACACAGCCGATCCTGCACCTTATGTGCACAACGATACGGTTTATCTCTATACCACCCACGATGAGGATGGGGCTGAGGGCTTCCTGATGAAAGACTGGCTGCTCTACACCTCAACGGATATGGTAAACTGGCAAGACCGCGGTGCCGTGGCTTCATTGAAAGACTTCAAGTGGTTCAAGGGCGAGAATGGTGCCTGGGCAGAGCAGGTCATCGAGCGCAATGGCAAATGGTATATGTATTGTCCTATCCATGGTCATGGCATCGGAGTGCTGGTAGCTGATAATCCATACGGACCGTTTAAGGATCCTATCGGAAAACCTCTGGCATGGGAGGGCGACTGGTTCGACATCGACCCTACTGTATGGATTGATGATGATAACCAGGCTTACATGTATTGGGGCAACCCGGAGTTGAAGGCAGTGAAACTGAACGAAGACATGATTTCTTATTCTGATTCCATCATGCACTTCCAGAAGATTCAGGATTATCAGGAAGGTCCTTGGTTCTGGAAGCGCAATGGCAATTATTATCTGGCTTATGCTTCTACCTGCTGTCCTGAGGGCATCGGTTATGCGATGAGCAAGAATCCGCTCGGACCGTGGGAATATAAGGGACATATCATGAACCATACGCCTCGTACTCGTGGCAATCATCCGGGCATCATCGACTATAAAGGCAAGAGCTATTGCTTCGGCTTGAATTATGACATCTTCCGTTTGAAGACGGGGCGTCATGCCGAGCAGCGTTCTGTTTCTGCGGCCGAGATGACATACAATCCTGACGGAACCATCCAGGAGTTGCCATACTTCCAGGATTGCAAGTTGGAGCAGATAGAATGGTTCAACCCTTATCGCCAGGTTGAGGCTGAGACGATGGCTTGGGGCTATGGATTGAAGACGCAGCCTAAGAACGAATGGGCGCAGAAGGACAGATGGAACCAGGTGGTTACGAATGTTGATGAGGGAAAGTATATCCTCGTGAAGGGTGTTGACTTCAGGAAGGGTGCAGGTAAGTTTGAGGTTTCTGCCTCTTGCCACATGTTGGGCGGCAGCATCGAAATCCGTCTTGATGGGGTAAACGGCCAGTGCATCGGCAAGGTGGATATCAGCAACACCAAGGACGAATACAAAACATTCTCTACCCGGGTGAAGAAGGTAAAGGGTGTTCACGACCTCTACTTCGTTTTCAAGGGAGGCGACATCCAGAAGCAGAACCTCTTCTTCCTGGATTGGTGGAAGTTTAGTGAGTAAGAAGAAACATTAAAAGAAGTGTTTTTTCATTGAAAGTTATAAGCTAAATGTAATTGTCCGCATATACACTTTTATTAAGAATTTAAAATAATATCAAATTATGAAGAAACAACTAATGATTGCTCTGCTGAGCATTGCGCCTGCCTTGGGTGTTGTGGCGCAAGATAAACTTTATAAGGATGAGTTCCCGCTGGGCGACATCACCCTTCTTGACGGACCATTGAAGCATGCTCGCGACTTGAACGTGCAGGTGCTCCTGAAATATGATTGCGACCGTATGCTGGCCCCTTATCGCAAGGAGGCTGGCTTGCAGCCTCGCAAACCTTCTTATCCCAACTGGGATGGACTGGACGGACATGTGGGTGGACATTATCTGTCGGCTCTTGCCATCAATGCAGCCACAGGCAATGAGGAATGCCGCAAGCGCATGGAATATATGATATCCGAACTCCAGCTGGTGCTTGATGCCAACAATCAGCGCCATGAAGCCTGGTGCCATAACTATATCGGTGGTGTTCCGAACAGTGCCAAGATGTGGACGGCTTTCAGTAAAGGAGATTTCGGACCTTATTTCGGAATATGGGCACCTTTCTATAACATTCATAAGATGTATGCAGGTCTTCGTGATGCATGGCTCTATTGCGGCAATGAACAGGCAAAGAATCTGTTTCTGAAGTTCTGTGATTGGGCTGTGGACATTACGCGTGATCTGAACGACGGACAGATGGAGAAAATGCTCGGTAACGAGCATGGAGGCATGAACGAGGTGCTTGCTGATGCATACGCTATTACCGGAGAGCAGAAATATCTGGATTGTGCCCGCCGCTTCTCCCACAGAATGTTGCTCGTTCCTCTGGAAAACGGCAAGGACTGCCTTGACAATATGCATGCCAATACGCAGATTCCAAAGGTTATCGGCTATCAGCGCATCGCTGAGTTGGCTCATGATGTGCAATATCACAATGCCAGCGAGTATTTCTGGGAAATTGTGACACGTCAGCGTTCGCTGGCTTTTGGAGGTAACAGCAGGCGTGAACACTTCCCGACTAAGGAAAATTGCATCGACTATATCAACGACATCGATGGACCGGAGTCTTGCAATACGTATAATATGCTGAAGCTTACTGAGAATTTGAACCGAGTGAAGCCTGATGGCATGTATGGCGACTTTTACGAGACTGCGATGTTCAACCATATCCTCTCTGCCCAGCATCCTCAACATGGAGGCTATGTCTATTTCACTTCCGCCCGTCCTCGCCATTATCGCAACTATTCTGCTCCTAATGAGGCGATGTGGTGCTGCGTGGGAACAGGTATGGAAGACCACGGAAAGTATGGACAGTTTGTCTGGACGCACGATAAGGGTGTGAAGGCGGAGGATGATGCGCTCTATGTGAATCTCTTCGTGGCTTCCGAGTTGAATTGGAAGGATAGAAAGATGGTGATTCGTCAGCAGACCGCTTTCCCGTATGCTGAAACATCTGTCGTAGAAGTAGCCAAGGGTAAGGGAACTTTCATCCTGAAAGTCCGTAAGCCATCCTGGTGTGAAAACTTCAAAGTGAAGGGTGTTGGTTTTGATGCCGATAGCTATGAGGAGAATGGATTTGTCTGTATGAAGCGCAAATGGAAGAAGGGTGACCAGGTAAAGATTTCTATGCCTATGCACGCTTACATCAAACCGATGATCAATGTGTCTCAGTATGTGGCAATCATGTATGGTCCTATCCTGCTAGGCATGAAGACGGGAACGGAGGATATGCGTGGACTCATTGCCGATGACAGCCGTTTCGGACAGTATGCCGGTGGAAAGAAACTGGCTCTTGACGAGGCTCCTATTCTGTTGCCGAAACATCTCGACGACATTGCCAAAAACCTGAAGCCAGTTCCTGCCAAGCCATTGCACTTTAAACTTGCCACCCACATGGAGAATACCATCGATGGTGAACTACAGCCTTTCTTCGAGATTCATGATTCTCGATATATGATGTATTGGTTGGCACTAGGCGAGAATGATTACAAGGCTTATATGCAGAAGTTGGCTGATGAGGAAAAAGCCCGTCAGGCTTTGGAGGCTAGAACCGTGGATAAGGTGAACCCTGGAGAACAGCAGCCAGAGACCGACCATCGTATGGAGACAGATGATTCGAACAAGGGTAATACAGAGGGTATCTTCTTCCGTGATGCAAAGGATGGCCATTATTTCAGCTATCTGATGCAGACCAAGGGAGAGACTAATCTTAGCCTTCAGCTCAAGTTCTGGGGACAGGATGAATGGCGTACAAGTGAGTTTGATATTTATGTCAACGACAAGTTGCTTTGCAGCGTGAACAACAGTCATCGCTGGCGCACCACACAGTTTAAGACCGTTGATTATGCCATTCCTTCAGAGTTTGTTAAGGGCAAGAAGGAAATAAGAGTGAAGTTTGTGGCTCATAAGGGCAAGCAAGTTGGACAGATTTATGGTGTGAGACTTGTGAAGCATTAATTGTAGAAAAGTATATGTTAGCATATATTCTACTCAAGAATGAGACAAGTGCATCAATCACCAATAGAGTTTGTGTAGTAAGATAAACTTAATAAAGTTTTTGAAACATTCGATAAAGTCATTATGATTGTTTTTTCGTAATTTTGCAGCGTTAAACGAATAAACAATCATAATGATGAATACAACGAAAAACTTGGCTCTCAGAAAGCCGTTACTGATAAGCGCATGGCTGCTTGCCATGCAGGGTGCTACCTATGCACAGAACCCAATCGTGCAAACACAGTTAACTACCGACCCAGCACCTCTGGTTGTCGGAGACCGTCTCTATGTATATACCGGTCATGATGAAGATAAGGCTGACTTTTTCTGGATGAACGAATGGCGTGTGTATTCCACCAAGGATATGGTGAACTGGACAGACCATGGTTCTCCGCTCGACCTCAGTTCTTTTTCCTGGGCAGACGACCGTGCCTGGGCAGCACAGACCATCGAACGTAATGGTAAGTATTACTGGTATATCTGTGCGCACTCTAAACTGACGGGCGGAATGGCTATCGGCGTAGCTGTGGCTGATTCTCCTACCGGTCCGTTCAAGGATGCGCTGGGAAAACCGCTTTTCGATAATGGAAGTTGGGACAATATCGACCCAACGGTTTGGATGGACGAGGATGGTCAGGCTTATCTCTATTGGGGTAATCCACATCTTTACTATGCCAAACTGAATAAAGATATGATCAGCTTCAAGGGTGGTATAGATGCTAAGGCAGCTGTTGATGAAAAGCGTGAAGTGGGCAGAATCGTGATGACTGAGGAGGGATTCGGCTCGCCTGACGTGGAGAAGCGTGATTCTACCCGAAAATATAAAGATTGCTACACAGAGGGACCTTGGTTCATGAAGCGTGGCAAGAACTATTATATGCTTTATGCTGCAGGTGGAGTGCCTGAGCACATTGCTTATTCCATGAGTAAGAAGCCTTTCGGACCATGGAAGTATATGGGCGAAATCATGCCATTGGAAGATACGGGTTCCTTTACTAACCATTGCGGTGTGAGCGACTTCAAGGGCAAGTCTTATTTCTTCTATCATACGGGTAAACTGGGTGGCGGATTCGGACGCAGTGTGGCTGTGGAAGAATTCAAATATAATGCCGACGGCACATTCCCAATTATCCACCATACTGAGGAAGGAGTAGCTCCTATCGCAACCCTCAATCCTTACAAGCGTCAGGAGGCTGAAACCATCGCTTTCTCTAAGGGAGTGAAGTCGGAGCAGACCGATGATACGGGTGTTTATATCTCAGAAATCCATACAGGTGATTATATCAAGGTACGTGAGGTGGATTTCGGAAATGAGAGTCCGGATGCATTTGCCATCTCTGCAGCGTGCTCTTCGCTTGGAGGTTCGCTGGAGGTTCATCTCGATAAGGAAGATGGCGAACTGGTGGCAAAACTTGATGTTACCAAGACGGGTGGCTGGGAAAAGTGGAAGACTTTCTCTGCGCAAATGCTAAAGAAAGTGACAGGAAAGCATGATATATACTTCGTGTTCAAGGGATTGAAGGGAAGTAAACTCTTCAATTTCGACTGGTGGAAGTTTGAGAAGAATTTCGCCAATCCTGTGGTTTGGGCTGATGTGCCTGATGTGGATGTAATCCGTGTGGGCGACAGCTTCTATATGGTGAGCACCACCATGCATCTGATGCCGGGTGCGCCTATCATGAAATCGAAGGATCTGGTGAACTGGGAAACCGTGAACTATATCTTCCCTAAACTTACCGATTCGCCTAAGTATGACATGAAGGAGGGTACGGTGTATGGTCGTGGTCAGTGGGCTACTTCGCTGCAGTATCATCGTGGCAAGTTCTATGCGCTCTTTGCTCCGAATGATAATCCCGGTGGAGAGACTTATATCTGTACAGCCGATGATATCGAAGGCAAATGGACTATCCACAGCCGTTTGCAGCATTTCCATGATGCCGCTCTCTTCTTCGATGACGACGATAAAGCATACGTGGTTTATGGAACGGGAGAGATGGTGCAGCTGAATGCCGACCTGACGGAAGTGGTGCCGGGCAGCCATCGTAAACTCTTTGAGCGTGATGCTGATGAAACGGGTTTGCTCGAAGGCTCCCGCATGATCAAGCACAACGGCAAGTATTATCTCCTGATGATTTCGTGGCCACAGGGACATCCTCGTCGTGAGGTTTGTTATCGTGCAGATCACATTCAGGGCCCTTACGAAAAGAAGGTGATTCTGGAAACGGAGTTTGCCGGATTCAATGGCGTAGGACAAGGTACGATTGTAGATGATAAGGATGGCAACTGGTATGGCATCGTATTCCAAGACCGTGGTGGTGTGGGCAGAGTGCTCACGCTGGAGCCATGTACCTGGAAGGACGGATGGCCTATGCTGACCGATGAGAAGGGAAATATTCCTGCCGAAATGCAGAAGCCTGTGCTGGGCTACGGTGGCAAGGGACTCGTGTATAGCGACGATTTCTCGAAGGATAAACTGGAACTGCAGTGGCAGTGGAACCACAATCCTGTGGATAATGCCTGGTCGCTCACAGAGCGCAAGGGCTGGCTCCGCCTGAAGACATCCCGTATTGTTCCTAACATCTTCCTGGCTCCAAATACCATCAGTACTCGTACCGAAGGACCAACCTGCGAGGGAATCATCAAGATGGATGTGAGCAAGATGAAAGATGGCGATGTGGCTGGTCTGTCAGCCTTCCAGGGTGATGCGGCCCTGCTTTCTATCGTAAAGGAAGGCAAGAAACTCTTTGTGGTGGGAACCAAGGAGAGTGTAGCTTTGACTGAAAAGGAAAAGGCGGTGACCGGTGTGAAGCGTGAGGAGGTGTATCGCCAGCCTTTGAATCTGAAGCAGGATAAGGCAACGAAATCAAGCATCATCTATCTGAAGATGAGTTGCGATTTCCATCTTCATCAGGATCTCGCCACCTTATTATATAGTATAGACGGCAAGACCTGGATTCCTGCCATCAAGGATTTCAAGATGCAGTATGATTATCGCCGCTTCTTTATGGGAACCCGTATCGCCATCTATAACTATGCAACAAAGGCTACCGGAGGATATATAGATGTAGATTCTTTTGAGTATTCTAAAAGAAAATAGGTTTAAAGTTTGAGATATTTTTAATTTTAACGGCACAAAGTGATGGAAAATCAAAAAGTTTTCTTATCTTTGTGCCGTTTTTAATTACTAATCAATGCTGATTTTATGAACAGAAATAAGATGATTTTGGGGGCTTGGGTCTTGGGACTATTGTTTCCGGTAGAGATGATGGCTAAGGCAAGTTGCACAGACAATAGTACTCGACTTTGGTATAATGCCCCTGCCCAGCAGTGGCTGGAGGCTCTGCCTATCGGAAACTCTCATCTGGGAGGTATGGTGTATGGCGGAACCACGGATGAGAATATCCAGTTGAATGAGGAGACTTTCTGGAGTGGCGGTCCTTATAACAACAATAGTAAGAAATCCCTGGAGAATCTGCCAAAGGTGAGGGAACTCATCTTCAATGGCAGGGAAGAGGGGGCGGCTGCTCTCATCAACCAGACTTTCATCCCTGGACCTCATGGCATGCGCTTCCTGCCGATGGCAAATCTGCATATCGCCATGAATAATCTGGGAAAGGCTGAGCAGTTTGTGCGCGACTTGGATTTGAAGAGGGCGATTGCCACGACTTCTTTCGTGATGGATGGCGTAAGATATACTCGTACTACCTTTGCTTCGCTGGCTGATGGCGTCATTGTTTGCCACATCAAGGCGAGTAGAAAGGGTGCCCTGAATATCGATGTTACCCTGGATTCGCCTTTTGAACATCAGACTCAGAAAACGCCTTCAGGGGTTATGCTGAAGGTGAAGGGACAAGACCAGGAAGGCATCAAGGCGGCTCTCACTGCCGAATGTGTGGCTGATGTAAGGACGGATGGCACCGAGGCAACCATCATCGTGAGTGCTGCCACTAATTTTGTGAACTATCACGATGTGTCGGGCAATGCAGCCCAGCGCAATGCCGACTATATAAATAAGGTGAAACTGATGAGTTATGCACAGTTGGAGAAACGCCATGTGGAGGCTTACCAGAAGCAGTTCGCTACTTCTTCTCTGATTTTGCCAACCGATATCAATGCTTCGTTGCCTACCAACCAACGCCTGGAGAAATTTGCGGGCAGCAAGGATATGGCGATGGTAGCGCTGATGTATAACTATGGTCGCTATCTGCTCATCTCCTCTTCCCAGCCTGGTGGACAGGCGGCAAACCTGCAGGGCGTTTGGAACGACAGCAAAAATGCACCTTGGGACAGTAAATATACCATCAACATCAATACGGAGATGAACTACTGGCCTGCTGAGGTAACGAATCTCGGTAACACCACGGAACCTCTGTATTCGCTGATTAAGGATTTGAGCGTAACGGGAGCACAGACGGCTAGGGAAATGTATGGTTGTCGTGGCTGGATGGCACATCATAACACCGATATCTGGCGCATAGCAGGTCCGGTGGACGGTGCGCAGTGGGGCATGTTTCCGAATGGCGGAGCCTGGCTCACTACCCATCTCTGGCAGCATTATCTCTATACGGGCGACAAGGCTTTCCTCAAGCAGTGGTATCCGGTGATAAAGGGTGCTGCTGAGTTCTATCTCGACTATATGCAGAAGTTGCCAGGCACAGAATGGAAGGTAACCGTGCCGTCGGTGAGTCCGGAACAAGGACCTAAAGGAAAGAAAACTGCCGTAACGGCTGGTTGCACGATGGATAACCAGATAGCCTTCGATGCCTTGACCAGTGCCGTGAAGGCTTCTGAAATATTAGGTGTTGATGAGGCTGAGCGCAAGGAGATGCAGCAGCTGGTTTCGCAGATTCCGCCGATGCAGATAGGAAAGTACGGACAGTTGCAGGAGTGGCTCGTGGATGCGGATGATCCGAAGAATGAGCATCGCCATATCTCGCATCTCTATGGATTGTATCCATCCAATCAGATTTCTCCTTTCTCTCATCCGGAACTGTTCCATGCCGCCGCCACCACTCTGAAGCATCGTGGCGACCAGGCTACGGGCTGGAGTCTGGGTTGGAAGACGAATTTCTGGGCACGCATGCTCGATGGTAATCATGCTTTCAGAATCATCAGCAATATGCTTCGTCTGTTGCCATCTGATGCGCAGGCAAAGGAATATCCTGATGGCAGAACCTATCCGAATCTCTTCGATGCCCATCCACCATTCCAGATTGACGGCAACTTCGGAGTAACAGCCGGTATCGCCGAAATGCTCCTGCAGAGTCATGATGGAGCCGTGCATCTCTTGCCAGCCTTGCCTGATGCCTGGAAAGAAGGAAGCGTAAAGGGACTTCGTGCCCGTGGCGGCTTTGTGGTGGATATGGACTGGAAGAATGGCAGACTGATGAAGGCGAAGATTCGTTCCACCATCGGAGGCATCCTGCGTCTTCGCTCATACGTACCGCTGAAGGCGAAAAAGCTGAAGAAGGCAGAAGGAAAATGTCCAAATATTCTTTTTGCATCTGCAGAAGTGAAACCTGTAGTGGAACAGCATCGGATAGCAGAAGGAGTGAAGGTTCCTATTCCTGACGTATATGAATATGACTTGGAAACAGAACCAGGAAGGACTTATCTGATTAAATAATGTCCTAAAATTACATTTGTTGCCATAAAAGTATCATTTTGTCCACCTCTGGTTGGATAATTATTCGTACTTTTGTGGCAATATTTTTTATAATAATCTTTTAGACCTATAAATGAGAATGAAGAAATTATTATTTGCAACCTGCTGCATCGCTTTTTTGAACGGTTCTTTGGGAGCTGCGGCGCAGAAAAAATCTGCAGCCAAGAATGTTCTGACACAGACTTTGAAAGGGAAGTCTTGGTCGGCAGATAATGGTAATGGTACCTTTACAAACCCTTTGTTTTATGATGAGTTTTCTGACCCTGATATTATCAGAGTAGGGGAGGATTACTATCTGGCGGGTACCACGATGCACAGTGTGCCGGGACTGGTGGTTCTCCATTCCAAGGATCTCGTAAATTGGGAGTTCTCTTCCTATTGCTTCGACCGCTTTGATGATTCTGATGATTTTAATCTCCGCAATGGCAAGGAGGCTTACGGACAGGGTATCTGGGCACCTGCCATCCGCTATCACAACGGAAAGTTCTATATCTTCTCTAATATCAACGGACATGGATTGCAGGTGTATATCTCGGACAGTGCCAAGGGGCCTTGGACGCATCATAAAGTTAATGGCGATATCTACGACCTCTCTGTGCTCTTCGATGAGGATGGCAAGATTTATGCCGTGCACAAGTATGGCAACGTGACCGTTACGGAGTTGAAGCCTGATTTGAGCGGTCCGGTAGAGGGCAGCAGCAAGGTGGTGATTCCGGAAGGCAATGCGATGGGTGAGGGACATCATATTTATAAAATCAATGGTATGTACTATATCCTCTCTGCAGATTATTCACCGATGGGCCGTATGCAGTGTGCCCGAAGTAAGAGTATCTGGGGACCTTATGAAACCTGCGTAATTAGCGAGCGTGAATCGTATGGTTATGCTGCTGGATGGAGCGTAGGTAACATGGGAATCGGTCGGCCTTTGCCGGAAGATGGTTTCAAATTCCAGAACAACAAGCCTAATGGTCTGAACCTGGGATGTGCTACCATTCATCAGGGTGGCATCGTGCAGGCTCCTGACGGAAAATGGTGGGGCGTTTCGATGCAGGACTTCAATGCCGTGGGAAGAACGGTGTGCCTGTCCCCTATCACTTGGGTTGACGGCTGGCCTTACTTCGGATTGGAGAAGAACCTGGGACGCTCTCCTCGTACCTGGTTCAAACCGAATGATATGGTAAAGACACCACAGGCTCCATACGACAGATGTGATGATTTCTCGGGTAAAACTTTTAAACCGGTTTGGCAATGGAATCATAATCCGAATGACAAGATGTGGTCGCTGAATAAGGAGCGAAAGGGCTGGCTTCGTCTGCATTCCATGTCTGCAAAGCAACTGCTTTGGGCAAAGAACTCGCTTACCCAGCGTGCCATCGGACCTGTTTCCTATACATCTGTAAAGTTGGATGCTTCCCGCTTGAAGGTAGGTGATGAGGCTGGACTAGGAGCCATCAATACGCCATACGCTTCCTTGGGAGTCGTAAAGACGGATAAGGGCTTGGTATTGAGATGCTATGACCAGAATACCAGCAAGGAGGTGGTTAAACCATTGGATAAAAAGGTAGTTTGGCTTCGCCTTTGGGGTGATTATGACAAGAGCCAGTTGCAATATTCCTATTCTCTGGATGGTATGAACTGGGAGAATATCGGTGAGCAGATGCTTTCACCTTATCAGTTGAAGACCTTCCAGGGTGTACGTGTGGCACTTTATGCCTTCAATAAGAAAAATGTGAATGGCGGTGTGGCTGATTTTGATGATTTCAAGGTGGAAGAGCCGATGGCAGACAGAACTGCCAATCTGCCTATAGGCAAGACCATAAGATTCTCTAATCTCGCTGATGGAAGTTTAATGGATGCTACCGGACATGGGGTAGTGCATAATTCTAGTAACCGAAACGACATGAGAAATCAGGTGAAGTTTGTTGTGGAGGATAGAGGTAAGGGAAAGATTGCTTTGAAGACGGCTGACGGACGATATGTTTATATTGCTGGTGCTGGTTTATCTGGTGATGTTCGTCTGACTTCCGACTCTTCCAAGGCAGAGGAGTTTGTATGGCAGGATATGCTTTATAACCGCTGCATGCTGCTTTCTCTGAAGACTCAGCGTTATGTAGGTAAAAATCCAATAGATGGAAGCCCTTATTCTGCAGATTTCCAGGGAACTGACGCCGGAATGAAGAACGGGTGTGTTTTCGGTTGGGAAGTTGTTGAGTAAAGATATCTGTTCTTTATAAATTAGAAGAGGCAGACTCTCGCTGTGGGGAGTCTGCCTCTTTTTCTTATGTGATATTGTTCGATTATTCGAAATAGAATGTAAGTGCTATTATTTTGCTATGTGCTGACTTGGCTGATAGTGTATATGGGAGTGTACTCTTGTCTTTTATGTTTTTGATGTGATTCTTATCGTATGTATCTGTTATTCCATACATGAATTTCAATTCAGGGCGAAGTTTGAAATAAGGCAGATAGAAATCACACCCCAATCCCAACTCCAGAAACAGATCTGTTTTCTTCAGTTTGATATAATCTTCGTTCTTGCTGTTCAGATTCATCATCGGGTTGATTCCTGCCATGATGTATGGGCGGTGATTGTTGAATCTCTGTGCTGCAAATATCAGATCGAGGGCACTGGAAATGTAAGCCGTCTTCATCTCCTGTTTCTGTTGGATCGGATTACCGGCTCCATCTTTTTCCAGCATGTTGTAGAAGGAGAGATGTCGGGTACCGAAATACATGGCTGGTGCTATGCGTAGCTGGAAGTAGGTGTTGAGACGGAATTCTCCTAGTACACCTACTGTAAATCCAGTATCCCATCTGTCCTGGTCTACTGTTACACAGCTTTGCTGCTCAATGCCGTCAGCATCAAGATAAGTCACCGGTCCTGCATTCTGGAATTCTATATCCTGGAAGTGGGTGCCTACTAATACACCGAAGTGGAATGGGCGCAAATCGGTATAAGGACGGTTTTCTACCGTTCTTTCCTGTGCGCCAGCCTGGATTGTGATGGCAAGGCTTATGATGAATGTCAATAGTTTCTGTTTCATATATTTATAACGGAATATTCCTCTTCATATTGCTTTCCGTTTTATTTCGATTATGTATAAATTAATCTAATTCTTGAAAATTCTTATACCTAATTGTAGGTATTTCAGAAATTATTATTATCTTTGCACCATAATTATTAGGTAATATACCTGATGTTATGAAGTAAGACAAATTAAAAGCATATTATACAAAAACATTATAAACATTTAAACATTAATAATTATGGCATACGTAATTGGTGACGATTGTATCGCTTGCGGTACATGTATTGATGAGTGTCCATCAGGTGCAATCTCTGAGGGCGATAAGTATTCAATCAACCCAGACCTCTGCACAGAGTGTGGCACTTGTGCTGATGTTTGCCCTAACGAGGCAATCAGTCTTCCTTAATCTATAAGGTAGATACTTTTAGTTACATAAAACATTGAGAGCGGTTTCCTTGGAAATCGCTCTTTTCGTTTTCCGTTGTTTATAGATTTGTTTACCTTTCTATCTTTTTAACTCATAGTATAAATCATAGAAACGAAAAGGGGATTGCATCAATAACTGATGCAATCCCCAATATGTTGTAGTTAATGTTATGCTTATTCACCTGGCTTGAGACCTGCCTTCTCGTAAGCATCGTTAGCCAACTTGTTCTGTGGATCAAGCTTCAGAAGCTTATCCCAGTATGGCTTAGCTGTATCGAAGTCCTGCTTGTCGTAGGTATAGATGAAGCCCATATACTGGTAAGATGTCTTCAGGTAGCTGAGCTCATCTTCATCACACTGCTTTGCTTCCAGCTCATTGATTACTTCTGTATAAGCAGCAATAGCCTTGTCGTCCAACTCATTCTGGAAAGCTGTGTTACCCTCTTGAAGTTTTGCAAATGGCTTCAATGTAGGATATTTCTCTGCCAACTTAGCGTATACGCCGATAGCCTTGTCGATATTCTCAACCTTCTTAGCTGGATCTTTCTTAGCCTTGTTTACATAGATTTCAGCAAGCTTCATGAAGTCTGTAGGAGCAGCATTTGGATTCTTATCCATGTACTGCTGGTTGTACTCCAATGCCTTGTCTTCATCGCCCAACTC
Organism: Segatella copri; assembly: GCF_026015465.1. Lineage (GTDB taxonomy): Bacteria > Bacteroidota > Bacteroidia > Bacteroidales > Bacteroidaceae > Prevotella > Prevotella copri_E. The sequence goes on along the minus strand of NZ_JAPDUQ010000001.1, from coordinate 842,267 downwards.
CTTGTAAGCCTCAGAGATATACTGCAATGGCTTAGGGTCGTCAGCCTTCATCTCCAATGCCTTCTGGTACTGAGCAATAGCCTCATTATACTGTTTGTTGCCAGCCAAAGCCAAACCGTAATAAGAAATGATACTAGCATTCTTCTTGATAGAATCGGTGTTCATTACGATGTTTGCATGCTTGAGAGCAGATTCAAAGTTCTTTACGTCAACAGCAGCGCGCATAGCCAAAACCTGCATAGCTGCATCCTTAGGGAACTTCTGGATACCACTTTCGCAAAGGCTCAAACTTTCTTCCTTCTTTCCAACGATATAAGCAGTGAAAGCATATTCGTACTGAGTATACTCTTCAAGTGTGTTTGGCTTAGCCTTTGAGAAATACTCATAAGCCTTCTCGTAGTTGCCAGCGCTGAAGAAGTTGTGACCAGCTTCTGCCTCGATAGGATAGTTAGGGTTGATTTCTCTCAGCTTGTTCAAAGCTTCCGCACTAGCCTGTGGGTCAATTTTACGGTAAACGTTAGAATAGCTGATATATCCCTGAGGATTCTTAGGATCCATTGTCATACACTGACCATACCATGTAGCAGCCTCACCACCATTGTCCTGCATTGCATAGATGTCGCCTTTCAGAATGTAGGCGTCACCATAGTTCTTGAACTTAGCGATGACAGCATCAGCAACAGCGTTAGCCTGATCATAGTTCTTGTTCATTGCAAGAAGGTTACCCAAAGCAACCAATGCCTTAGGATCCTTTTTGAATTCCTTCTGGTATCCCTTGATTTCCTTGGCAAAAGCCTTAGGATCAGCGTTACCAGCCTTTAATGTAGTCTCTATAGGTTTCAGCATGTCCTTATAGTTGACATCCTGTGCCATTGCAGGTGCTGCCAAACCCATGACGAGCAAACCTGCTACTAAATATTTAATTGCTTTCATAATTCTACTTTTTTATATGCGTCTCTTTCTTAGCGTTTTACATTAACGGTCTTTATAGTGATGTCACCTCTGTATGGAAGTAATCCGGTTTTGAACAGTATGAGCTGACCTCTTGGGCCTGAAATGTAGTTTGCGAAGCTCCAAGGCAATGCCCTGTGAGGGTCAACTACAATAGCATATAATGTTCTGACGAACGGATATCTTCCATCCAGCAAGTATGCCTGATATGGTTGCCAGCTGTTATATGGTGTTGCCACATCTTTGATAGATACTCGCATGACATGAATATTCTTCTTAAATGTAGTGTTGGTTGAATCACGGCGGTCGTTGAGCCAGTTAGATCCAATTACACCGATTGAGCCTGGGTTCTGATCCACATAATCGATAACCTCTTTACTAGTTTTTGCGGCCATGATTTTTGCACCCATTTTAGCTCCGTGCAGTACAGAATCTACTACATAATTGGTTGTTGCAGAGCGGGTATTATCGAAAATAACTTCGATGTCACCTCTCTTAGAACCTTTCACAATATCACTCCATTTTGTTGCCTTACCTGTAAGGATACGTTTGATATCTTTTACCGTAATACAAGTATCATTGTTTTGCTTGTTTACAATAAATGCCAATCCATCGTAACCGATAGGGAAAACAGAAGGAATTACATTGCTTTTAGATTTCAAGTAGGCGATTTCACTATCTTTCAAATTACGTGTAGTGAACAAGAGCGCTGTTTTGAAATCTTTAATCATCTGAAGTCCGGTGACTTCATCTGTATACTTCGGCTTGAGTTTAGCTTTCGGGAACTCATACTCAAACTGACTTCTTTCTTCGTCAATGATAGGCCTCAAACTCTCGTCAGCCACAAATTCAATTGTGCCTGAAGTAGGAGTATCAGTTCTACCATCTTTGGCTTTCTTCTCGCCACATGACGAGAAGAAAGCCATTGATAGTACTGTTAATCCTATACCTAAAAAAATATAAGATGTTCTTTTCATTCTATTACTGCAATCTAAATACAACTGGTACAGTATACTTAACACGTACAGCAGAACCGTTTTGCTTGCCTGGTTTCCACCTAGGCATGCTCTTAACGACACGCTGTGCTTCACGGTCAAGTGAAGGGTCTACGGAACGAGCTACCCTAACATCTGAGATAGAACCATCACGTTCTACCACGAATGATACGATAACACGACCCTGTACACCATTCTCCTGTGCAACGACAGGATACTTGATGTTGCTTGCAAGATAAGACATCAGGGCGCCTTGTCCACCAGGGAATGAAGGCATCTCCTCTACGACGTCGAAGACCTTAGTAGCAACCTCAGGTTTTGGTGCTGGTGGTGGAGGTGGAGCTGCCACTGCAATATCATTTCTTACAGCTTCAACTGTACGGTCCTTCACACCTTCCTTGTTTTCAGTACCGACTGCAACTTTGTCATCCAGTTTATCCATCTGCTTAACCTGGTTTTCCTCTTTTACGAGTTCATCCTTCTTAATGACAGGTGCGGTAAACTTCTGAGTTTCGCGAGCCACAGGAATCTCCTTTTTCATTTCAACCTTAGGCTTCACTGGCTCCTTCTTCTTTTCTTCCTTCTTAGCCTGCTGCTGGAGTTTAGCCAACTCCATAGCTTCCATATATGCTTGCTGCTCTTCAGCCTGTTTCTGTTCAATAACCTTCCAAGCTAAAAAACCACCCACGAGAGCTGCAGCAATGACCAAGATAAGCAGAGCCTTGATATTTCGGCCAGAAGTACCCTTACGGAGCTGGTATGCACCATACTCCTTGTTCTTTCCGGCGAAAACCATATCGACCCATTTAGGATCGTAAAGATCAATTTTTGCCATTTCTTTCTTGTTTTAATTGTTAGTACACATCTTACATCTTAACGTTTCTAGACTTGAGAAGCTTCTCATCGTCTCCGTTAATCTTATCGATGACATACGTACCAATGTTCAAAATCTGCATTTCATCGAGTGCATCAACCATATTCTTATATGAAGCATTATCTGTAGGCTTGATGACGATAGTAAGAGTAGGAATCTTTCCGTCCTTCAAGTTACCAGCCTTCAAATCGCTCAACTTCTTCTGATAGATGCTATCAGGATACTGCTTAGGATTCTTCTGACGGTCCATGTTCAACTCCTTGACAGCAAGTGCGATTCTTTCTACAGGGCGTGTGCCGTTTTCTGTAGCGTGCTCTCTCAAGACCTTACGGACGCCCTGGCTTCCCCATGTAGTCTCCTTGATCCATGTTGGATCATCGTACTTAGGAATACCAGCACCATAATAAATCTTGTTATCTGCTGTTACGTAGAGTGTCACAGTTTCAGAAGCCTTAGCTTCGTTCTTCTGATCTTCTTGAGTATTCTCATCATTACTTGGCATAGTCAGCTCCATAGTCTGAGGTTTGCTCAAAGATGTACACAGCATGAAGAACGTGATAAGCAGCATGAGCATATCCACCATAGGCGTAAAGTCTACGCGGACATTCATTTTCTTTTGTTTGCTTTCTTTCTTTGCCATTTATTCGTCCCCCTGTTGTTTTAACTGTGTAATCATATAGTAATGACTCTCGTCCATATCCTGGAGTTCGTTCATCACTCTCTTAACGGTCTTGTAAGGTGTAGAAGCATCTGCCTTCAGGGCAATCTTGATGTCTTCGTTTACGTTACGAGCTGCGTCAACCCACTGCTGGAACTCGCTCATACCGCCCTTAATACTGTCGAGAGGAATACCTTTAGTCTGGAGATACTGTGGACGCTTAGAAGCGTTCATTGTCAGATAAGTACTCAAGTCGCCCATAGGTACGCCGAACAAACCCTCGCTCTTGAATGTCTCAATCTGTTTTGGGTTCAATGACACGCCGAATGCTCCTGTCATTGTGCTCAGTGTAGCTCCCAACTGATCAGTATTATCAATACTCATAAATACTTGGCCCTCGCCGGTAGGATTACCAGCCTTGTCCTTTTCAGGACTAACCAAGATGGTCAAGACACCGTTCTCTGGCACCTTAATCTCAGACACAGAACCTGGTGTATTTACCTTAACTGGCTCATTCTTTACGAAAGTAGAGGTGAGCATGAAGAAGGTAAGCAGCAGGGTCATAACGTCTGACATAGGCGTCATGTCGATCCAGATGTCACTCTTCTTAATTTTTACTTTACCCATAGCGATAAAATTTTAAAGGGTTAGCAAAAATTAAGCCTCTTCTGCGTGGTTAGCTTCGTATGTCTGAGCAATTGAGTAACCTACCTCGTCGAGTGCGTATGTCAACTTATCTACCTTGTTGGTGAATGTGTTGTAAGATACAACGGCACACCATGATGTCAAGATACCGAATGCGGTGTTGATCAACGCCTCAGAAATACCTACAGAAAGTGCTGCTGAGTCAGCGCCACCACCTTCACCCATGGCCTGGAATGACTTGATCATACCGGTTACAGTACCGAGAAGACCTGTCAAAGTACCAAGTGTTACGATTGTAGCGATGATAGGCAAGTTCATTGTCAAAGTTGGCATCTCCAACTGAGTTGCCTCCTCGTGAGCCTGCTGGATCTTAGCTACCTTCTGAGCCTTCTTCAAAGATGCGTTAGCACCAGACTCCATAGACTTGTAAGCGTTCAAAGAAGCCATAACAACGTTAGCTACTGTACCGCGCTGCTTGTTGCAGAGCTGCTCAGCCTTAGCGAAATCATTTGCGTTCAAAGCTGCCTTGATGTTTGCAACGAACTTAGGAAGAGCACCTGTACCTGTAGCGGTCTTAAGAGCCAACCAACGCTCGATAGTCATTGCCAACACTGTGAGCAACAATGTGTGGATAACTGGTACGATTACACCACCTTTGTAGATAGTACCCCAAATGTCTGCTGGGTGATCCTGTACACCTGGATCCTGGAAGTGCATGTCGTTTCCGAACCATGTGAAGAACAATGTGAATGCGATGATAGCACATACCACGATGATCCAGAATGCGCCTCTTACTCCCTGAAAGCCCTCAGACTTCTTAGCTGGGGCTGCTTGTTTTGTAGTTGCCATAATTTTACTTTTTTTTAAATTATTAGTTAATAAATTATTAATATTTTCTTTTTTTCTTTCTCGCTTCGTAGACCTTGAATGTGTCGTTTGTCAATAAACACAGTTGGGTTATCTATTTTGCATTGGCAAAGATAATAAATTAAAGTTTACTATCAGCCTAATTAAGAAGTTTTAACGAGATATTGGCTTATTTTATACCAATATCTCGCATTTTCCTTACATTTTTGCCCTTGAAAATGGTGTTTAAGCCATTTTTTTATTTCAACTTGCCCAAAGCTTCCTTGATGCGCTTGATGGCTTCAACGATGTTTTCGTCGCTTGTTGCATAGCTCATGCGGAAACAGTCTGGATCACCGAATGCGTCACCACCTACGGTGGCTACATGTGCTTCCTCGAGAAGGTACATGGCAAAGTCGGTTGAATTGTTGATGGTCTTCTCACCATTGCTCTTGCCAAAGTAGCTGTTGCACTTAGGGAAGAGATAGAAGGCACCCTGTGGCATGTTTACCTCAAGGCCTGGAACCTCTTTAGCCAACTTTACAATCAGGTTGCGTCGGCGCTCGAAAGCTACGCGCATTTCCTCTACTGCACTCTGGTCGAGTGTGTAGGCTGCTTCTGCAGCCTTCTGGCTGACAGAACATGTACCGCTGGTATACTGTCCCTGGAGCTTATTGCAGCCCTTGATGATCCATTCCGGACCAGCCAGGAAACCGATTCTCCATCCTGTCATAGCGTAAGCCTTAGATACACCATTGGCAATGATAACCTGCTCCTTCATGCCTGGTTCCTGAGCAATGCTGTGGTGCTTGCCGATATAATTGATGTGTTCGTAGATTTCATCTGCCAACACAAATACTTCAGGATGCTTCTTGAGTACTTCTGCCAGTGCAGCCAGTTCTTCCTTAGAGTATACGCTACCGGTAGGGTTGCTTGGAGAACAGAGAATGAGCATCTTGGTCTTCTCTGTGATGGCATTCTCCAACTGCTCTGCTGTCATCTTAAAGTCCTGGTCGAAACCGGCATTCACAATGACCGGAGTACCTCCAGCCAACTTCACCATCTGTGGATAACTTACCCAATATGGTGCAGGAATGATAACCTCGTCGCCTGGATTTACGAGTGCCAATACTGCGTTGCAGACGCACTGCTTACCACCAGTACCAACGATTACTTCATTGGTAGTGTACTCCAAACCATTCTCGTTCTTTAATTTGGCTACAATTGCTTTTCGCAAGTCAGGATAACCTGGTACTGGTGAATAACGGGAATAGTTCTCGTCAATAGCCTTCTTTGCTGCCTGTTTAATATTGTCAGGAGTGTTGAAGTCTGGTTCACCTACGCTCATGTTGATTACATCAATACCTTGAGCTTTCATTTCACTACTCTTCTGTGACATCGCCAGCGTTGCTGAAGGTGCCAATCTGTTTAAACGATCAGATAATTGTGCCATAATTTTATTCTTATATTTGTTTATCGTGTGCAAAAGTAAGCAAATTATTTCTTTTCCGGAAGAAAATTGAGCATTATTTCACGTTTTGTATTGAAATAATAACATAATTTTATTATCCGAGGTGCAAAGTATGCCCCATGCGGTCTCTCTTGGTCTTGAGATAACGCTCATTGTACTTGTTTGGCACAACTTCGATAGGTACATTTTCTACGATTTCCAAATCGTATGCTTCGAGACCTACGCGCTTTACCGGATTGTTGGTGAGCAGACGCATTTTGTGTACACCGAGATGACGGAGCATCTGTGCACCGCAACCATAGTCGCGCTCGTCTGGCTTGAAACCGAGATGAGTATTGGCGTCAACAGTATCATAGCCTTCTTCCTGGAGTTTGTAGGCTGCAATCTTGTTCATCAGACCGATGCCGCGTCCTTCCTGCTGCATGTAGACAACAACTCCCTTTCCAGCCTCGTCTATCATCTGCATGGCTTTGTGGAGCTGCTGGCCGCAGTCGCAACGCTTGCTGCCCAGGATGTCGCCAGTAGCGCAAGAAGAGTGAACACGGACCAGGATAGGTTCGTCTTCTTTCCATTCTCCCTTGATGAGTGCCATGTGTTCCAGACCATTGCTAGACTGGCGGAACGGAATGAGGCGGAAGTGGCCGTATTCTGTAGGCATGTCAACCTCTTCGCCCACTTCGATGAGTGATTCTTTCTTGAGTCGGTATTCTATCATGTCTTTAATAGAAATAACCTTGAGGTTCCATTCCTGTGCCATCTTCATCAGTTCTGGCAGACGTGCCATGGTGCCGTCTTCATTCATGATTTCCATAAGTGCGCCTGCTGGATAGAGGCCTGCCATTTTACAAAGATCGATGGCTGCTTCTGTGTGTCCGCTTCTTCTTAATACTCCGTTATCCTGTGCGTAGAGCGGATTGATGTGGCCCGGTCTGCCGAAAGTCTGTGGGGTAGAATTCGGGTCGGCAAGTGCTTTGATGGTTTCGGCACGGTCGTGTGCAGAAACACCGGTAGAGCAGCCTTCCAGTTTATCTACTGTTATGGTGAATGGTGTACCCAATACTGAGGTGTTCTCTGAAACCTGATGAGGCAAGTCGAGCTCATCGCACCGGCTCAGGGTGATAGGGGCACAGAGTACACCTCTTGCGTGTTTCAGCATGAAGTTTACTTTTTCTGCGTCTATCTTCTCTGCGGCAATGATGAGGTCGCCTTCGTTTTCGCGGTCTTCGTCATCAACAACAATGACGAACTTTCCTTCCTTGAAGTCTTTTACTGCATCTTCGATGCTATTTAATTTGATTTCTGACATGTTTGATACCTTATTATATAGTTACATTTTACTTTTTCTGTTCTCTAATCCGCTGGATGATGTCCGTATTGGTCTGACTGATGACCTTGAGGTCACGGAACAAGCGCAGTCGGAATCGCCACATTCTCAAATATAGCAGTGTGCCCACTGGGAAAATGATGGCTGCAATGATGTTGAGCCATTTCCGCTCGAATGGGCGTGTATGTGCCTTGACAGAAAGAACCGGATATTGGTTCATGTCGTGCAGGATATACTTGTTGGCGGTGTTGGTCAAATCTTCTATTACCTCTTCCAATTCTGCATTGATTCTTTCTATCTCATGATCAGGCTCGTATTTGAAGAATACATTGATGACGTTTGGAAGATGAACCAGTTTGTGTTCCTTATTATATAAGGTGATGTCTTGGTTGATTCTTTCCAGTTTCTCTGCATCCGCCTGATAGTCCGGGTCGGTGATGATGACTTCCTTGCCGAAGTAATGGCGTTTCTGTCGTAAACCGAGCAGTTTCATGAAGAACTCTTTGTAAACATCCATATTGAATACGGAAGAGTCATTGGTTGCCTTGTAGGTTACGAAGATAGCCAAAGGCGTCAATACTGCCGGTGCAAGACCTTTACCGAACCAGATGGCCCACATGCCACTTCTTGACATTCTGTATCCTGTATTGTCGAGGATAAAGAAGACGATGAACACAAGTACGGAGATGACGACAGGGAAACCCAGTCCTCCTTTTCGGATGATGGCTCCTAATGGCGCTCCGATAAAGAAGAATATGAGACACGAAAGGGCTAGAGTGAACTTGTTGATAGCCTCAATCTTGTGCTGTCTTATCATGTAGTCTGCATCGCTCGTTGACATCGATTTGAAATCAAGGTCAGAAAGCTCCTGTTGTACGGTAGACTGTGCCTGGTTTACCACCATGAGTTTCTTGTCCTGTGGCAAATTATTATATAAGGTGTCGAAAATGAGTTTTTCGCCCTTCTTGATTTCTTTGAGAGAGTCCTTCTTGTTGATGCGCTGTGCACCTCCATAGAATCTCACGTTGGCTTCGTTCAGGTAGATTCTTCCGATTGAATCATATAATTGGTTGAGCGAATCGATGTCGTGGTTGATTTTCTCCAGACTTTTACCCTTCGCATTTCCTGAAAGCGAAGCTGCGTCGGTCATACTGAAGTCTCCATCAAAGTCGAGAATGATTTTCTTGGAAACGAAAGTCTCTCGTCTGTATGGTACGGCAGCAGTATTGGCAAGTGCACTGCTTTGCATGTTCTCAAACCATTCTCCACTGTAGAGGCTCAGAACAAGATGCTTCTTTTCTGCTGTACTCTGGAGCATGCCAGAATCTGCCAATATGATGGCGGCATCTTCATAGCTGTCGGTCATGCGGTAAATCATGATGCCGTAAAGTTTTCCGGTTTTCAAATCCTTCTTCTGCACATAAAGGTTGCAGTTTGGAATACCATCATAGAAGATTCCTTCCGGAATTTCCAGTTCCGGGCTTTTCTGTTTCATGGAAATCAGAAGTTGTGCCAGTTTCATGTTCGACTTAGGTCCCACATTGTTCTGGAAATAGAATGAGCCAAACATGATGATGATGGTGATGACGATGAGTGAGCGGAAAGCTTGCATCAGTGAAATGCCTGCAGCCTTGATGGCTGTAAGTTCTGAACTCTCGCCGAGATTACCGAACGTCATGAGTGAAGACAGGAGAATAGCCAAAGGCAGGGCCTGTGGTACGAGCATCAGACCCATGTACCAGAAAAATTGAGCCATCACGTCCATCGTGAGTCCCTTGCCGATGAGTTCATCAATATATCTCCATAAGAACTGCATCATCAGCACAAACTGGCAGATGAAGAAAGTTCCCATGAAAAGGAGACCAAACTGCTTGGCAATAAATATGTCTAATTTCTTAATTCTAAGCATTTCAATATTCTGTTGTTTCAGACCTTTTCTTTATTTAAAATAATAGCAGGTCTGTTATTCAGCGTGCAAAGGTAATATAAAAAAATAAGAAAACCTTTATTTTTCGTTTTTTTTATATATATAATTAGGTGAAAGTGGGGCTGGAATGTGAGAAAAATGAGAAAATGAAACTTTTTTTGAAAATTTCTGCCGAAAAATTTGTTCAATTCAAATAAATGTATTACCTTTGCACCCGCAAATGAGAAATCAATTGCTTGGATGGCGGGATAGCTCAGCTGGTTAGAGCGTCGGATTCATAATCCGGAGGTCGAGGGATCGTGGCCCCCTCCCGCTACAAGATGAGAGACATCAACTTTTTAGTTGATGTCTTTTTATGCTCTAAACTTTTCCACACTTATTCACTTCTCATAGATAAGTTATCCACATATGTGTTGATAACTATGTTATTCCGATGGTTATCAGATGTTTTTCCTGTTGGTAACTGGGTGGAAAAGATAAATATGAAAGATTTTCCTATGTTTTTCTTGGTGTTCTCAGAATAAAATATTTGTAAAAAACTGACCAATGGGGCTAAAATACAAAAAAAAGTTGTATATTTGCAGCGGTAAAGTTTTATTTTTAGGAATTTGTTGAATGCCTCTTCTTTATAAACAAAGAAATTGTATAAGCTGTATGAAACGAAAATTACACCTTATTATATATGTAGCGATCATCGTGTTGCTGACCGGTTGTGCTCAGAAGCCTAGGAAGTTTGTCATTGGCGTATCCCAGTGTTCGGAAGATATCTGGCGCGATAAACTGAATGATGAACTGAAGATGGGCGAGTATCTCAACGATTCGCTTATCGTGAAACTGGCTTCTTCCAACGATGATAATGTGTTGCAGAATAAGCAGGTTAACCAGTTTGTCGATGAGGGCGTAGATCTGCTTATCGTATCTCCTAATCAGCTGAGTGCTATATCCAAGTCGGTAGAGCGTGCTTACGATAAAGGTATTCCTGTGATTCTCTATGACAGGAAGACTAATTCTGATAAGTATACGGCATTTATCGGCTGCGATAACTATACGATAGGTAAATCGATGGGAACTTTTATCGCCCAGCAGCTTCAGGGAATGGGCCGCATCGTTGAAATCAGCGGTTTGGAGGGCTCTTCGCCTGCTTTGGAGCGTCATCGTGGTTTTATGGATGCTATCAAGCCTTATCCTGGGTTACAGGTTGTAGCCTCCGAAGGAGGAAACTGGAAAGAAGAGGGTGGAATCCAGGCGATGAAACGCATATTGAAACAGACACAGGACTTTGATTATGTCTTTGCCCATAATGACCGTCTTGCCTGGGGTGCTTATGTGGCTGCCCGCCAGATGAGGGTAAAGCGTAACTATAAGTATACCGGAGTAGACGGCATGGCTACCGAAGGTGGTGGTTTGGAACTTGTGCGCGATGGTATTTTCGAAGCCTCTTATCTTTATCCTACCAAGGGTGACGAGGTCATAGCGCTTGCCATGAAGATATTGAAGCATCAGCCTTATGAACGCGACAATTATCTGAGCACTTCTATCATAACCCAGGCAAATGCTGCCCTTACATTGATGGAGGCTAGAGATGCCGAGCGTCAGATGCGAAATCTGAAGACTTTGCATAAGCAGGTAGATCAGTATCTGTCTGATTATAACTCACAGAAAGTCATGCTCATAGGCCTGGGTCTGTTCCTCTTTGTTTGCCTCGCAGCAGCTGCTTTGATCTTCAGAGGTTATATGATAAAAGTGAGACTGAACGAAAAATTGGCTAAGACAAATGGCGAACTGAAGCGACTGAATGTAGAATTGGGTGAAAAGAATGAAGAATTGAAACGATTGAATGAGGAGGTCTTGGAACTCACTCATTCCCGTCTGGTATTCTTTACCAATATCAGTCATGAACTTCGCACGCCTTTAACCCTGATAGCCGACCCGGTAGAGATGCTGCTCGAAGATACCGGCATCAAGGGCAAGAGCCGCGAACTCTTGAAAATGGTGCAGCGTAACGCCCTTGCTCTCCAACAGTTGGTAAGTAACATTCTTGATTTCCGTAAGATTCAGAATGGCAAGATGGAACTGAAACTCTATCGCTTCGACATTGTGAAGACCTTGACGATGTGGGTGGGCGACTTCCAACTTACTGCCGAGCGCAAGCAGATCAGACTGCATCTGGATGTTGATGACTTGAAAGGCAGCCATGAAATGATTGCCGATCAGGAGAAGATTTCCCGTATTGTGTTCAATCTGTTGAGCAATGCCTTGAAATATACGCCTGCTGGCGGCGAAATCTTTGTTTCGCTGAAAGATGAAGGTGCCAATCTCCGTCTTGATGTGAAAGATACGGGCAAGGGTATTTCGCAGGATGAGGCTGATAAGATCTTTGAACGCTTCTTCCAGGCCAAGGGTGCTGCCAGCGGTACGGGTATCGGTCTGGCTCTGGTGAAATCTTTTGTAGAGTTGCATCATGGTGAGGCTAGGGTAGAAAGTGAACCGGGAAAGGGTTCTGATTTTATCGTTGTAATTCCTCGTAAGCAGGAGGGTGATTCACAAGTTATCCACAATGATGCGGATATTGTGGATAACTCTGTAAAGGCTTCTGCGTCAGATAGTAAGAATGTGGTAGATGAATCAGTTTTGCAATATATTGACGATGGAGACAGAAGTCGTGGAAAAGTTCAGCAGTTGGTAAGCGAGAATACCAATCGTCCTACTGTTCTGGTTATTGATGATAATACTGATATCCGTCAGTATGAGCGTACTCTTTTGCAGGATGAGTATATTGTTCTTGAGGCCGCCGATGGTAAAGAGGGATTATCCGTTGCCATAAAAGAGGTGCCTGACCTGGTGATCTGCGATGTGATGATGCCTGTTATGGACGGATTGGAGTTTACTAAACAGTTGAAGACGAATACGGCTACCTCTTATATCCCTGTTATTATGCTCACGGCGAAGAACCTGGAGGAGCATCGCGCCGAGGGTTATGAGCATGGAGCTGATTCCTATATTACCAAACCATTCCACAGCAAGGTGCTTCTCGCCCGTATCGAGAATCTCCTGCGGCAGCGTCAGCTTCTGAAACATCTTTATCAGGGGGCTCAAGAGGCTGAAAAGGAGATTTCTGAGTCTCATTTGGAAGACCGTGACAAGCAGTTCCTCAAGCAGCTTCAAGCCATTATCCAGAAGAATCTTTCTGATAGCGAGTTTGGAGTTGAGGATATGGGACAGCAGATTGGTTTAAGTCGTGTGCAGCTCTATCGCAAGGTGAAGGCGATGACTGGCTCTTCTGTTGTAGATTTACTCCGTAAGGCTCGCCTTGCCAAGGCTAGGCGTTTGCTCGAAACCCGTAGCATGAGTGTCTCTGAAGTAGCCTATGAAGTGGGCTTCTCAGCGCCGTCTTACTTCACAAAATGTTTCAAGGATGAGTATGGTATGTTACCTGGTGATGTAGGTAATGTTTTGGGAAATAACTAGTAATGAGAGAAAGCAGCTGGGGCAAAATGTCGTCAGCTGCTTTCCTTTTATGTCTCCCAATCTTCGAATTCCAGTTCCAGTTCTTTGTATTCGGGTTTGAAACTGCTGTTCTCCTTATCTTGCTTCCTGGCTTCTTCTGATGAGGCGTTGCTTACGGACAGACCAAGCAGGCGGATGGGATGCGCCGAGGAGTAATCTACCTGTTTCAGTAGCCGTTTGGCAAGAGGCAGAATATCATCCTTCTTTTTCAGAACCTTTTCTTGCGAGATGCTTCGTGTTATCTGGGTAAAATCGGCAAACTTCACCTTCAGCGTCAGGGTTCTTCCTTCGAAACCGCTTTTGGCGATGCGCTCCAGCAGTTCGAGTACAGTATGGTACAGTTCGATAATCACAGCCGTTTTTAGATAGATATCTTCCAGGAAAGTCTGTTCGCAGCCTACCGATTTCCGTTCCCGGTAGGTGATGACAGGGCGTTCATCTATCCCCCTTGCGAAATCATAGAAGATGTGTCCGGCTTTTCCGAACACTTCTACCAGATGTTCTTCGGATACTTTCCTCAGGTCAGCTCCGTTGAAGATACCCATGAAATGCATCTTTTGCAAGGTTTTCTTGCCCACACCCCAGAAATCCTCTACAGGCAGCTGGGCGATGAAATCGAGCGCCTTGTCGGGATGAATGGTGCAGATGCCGTCGGGCTTGCGGTAATCAGAAGCCACTTTGGCGAGAAACTTGCAGTAGCTGATGCCAGCCGAGGCGGTGAGCCCGGTTGCCTCCTTGATACGGGTTTTGATATCTTTGGCAATATCCACCGCCAGTTCTATCCCTTTCTTATTCTGTGTTACATCAAGAAAGGCTTCATCTGTGGAGATGGGTTCGATGAGGTCGGTATATTCCTGGAATATCTGATGTATCTGATGGGATATTTTAACGTAATAATCATGCCGGCAGGGCACGATGATGAGATTAGGGCAGCGCTGCTTGGCTTGAGCGATGGATTGCGCCGAGTGAACGCCATACTTCCTTGCCTCATAGCTGGCTGTAGAAACCACACCACGAGGTCCGTCGAAGCCAACCGCTACCGGTTTGCCCCGAAGTTCCGGATTGTCTCTTTGCTCTACCGCAGCAAAGAAGGCATCCATGTCGATATGTATGATCTTTCGCTCAGTCATTCCTGCCTTATTTTTTCCAAAAGTACAAAAAAGATGCGTTTCCACAAAATCTAAGCTGTTTTTTATTGTTCGTTAACGTTTCCGGGTATTAGCCTACATGGTCCATCGAAACAGGCTGCGTTGAGCATCGCAAGTACTTGCGTTAGCCAACTCAAGTACTTGCGTTAGTCAACGAAGCTATCTGCGTCTGCTTCCGGAGTCGTCTCCGATAGCTTCCGGAGTCGTCATCGATAGCTTGTTGAGTCGTCTCAGATAGCTTATTGAGTCGTCTCCGTTAATTTAACAAGTCGTCTCCGATAGCTTACGGAACCACTTGAGTAAGCTGAACCAAACACTTGACCTCACAGACTCAAGCACTTGACCTCACTGATTCAAGCACTTGAACTCATTAAATCAAGTATATCATAACACGCTCTTAATTGTCTGTAGTGATCTATATGACTCCCTTTGTCTGAAATAGAAAAGAGTTAGTTAAGACGTAGAAAGTAGCAGAAAAGTGTGAAATTCCGTTCATGTAATAGCAATTATGTTACAATGAACGGAATTTTTTATTCGATGAAATGATTTTTTAAGCCGCTGTTCAGACCTTTATGTATTTTTGCAGCAGAAATCAAAACATTAACGCTAACAAATTAAACATTTAAAGTATGAACAACTTTTTAAATGGAAAGAGCGCAGCTATGATGCTTGCACTTTCATTGGTAAATGTTACAGCAGCTTTTGCACAGGATGATAATTCAAGTGCTAAGGAAGAGGGTAATCGTAATGTGATGCTCAATGCAGCCAGTGCGAATGGTCCTCGTGAGATTCAGATAGGCTTGCCTTCTGCCGATGTCAACGTTTTGGAGAATGGTTTGCCTGTTACTTACGCTACCAATCCTCATTCTGTCAATACTATCTGGCGTGGTGATGCAAGTTTGAGCCATCAGGGTTTGCTCAAGATTGCCGAGACTGCCATCACTACCGGTAATATCGGTTATGCCGTGAACTCTTTCACCCAGAAGGGACAGAAAGGATTCAATGGTACACTGAACTATAAGAGCAATCATTTCGGATTGCAGGAATTCTCTCTGAATATGAATGGTGATTTGGGTAAGGACTGGTACTACAGCTTTAATATGTATCAGGATTTCGATCCGGGAACCTTCAAGATCAAGTCAACTCCTTATCAGGACCGTACTCAGATTTACAAGGCTCTCCTCACCAAGAAGTATAACGGCAATCGTGGTGAGTTCACTGCCATGTATAAGTATGCCAATAGCCATAACGTGTATAGCTATGCTACCCAGAGTGCTCCATTTATTTATGTAGGCGATGGAAGCGTGAAGGAGTATGGAGATTTCAAGCTCGGAACTACTTCTTATCTTCCTGTAGATAATGATATGACCTATCGTGATATGCGTACTGGTGAGTTGAAGCAGACTTCTCTCTATGATGCCTGTCTGAACAAGACAAGCGAGGTAACCCTGATGAACAACTATCGTTTTGACAACGGTTTAAACTGGAAGGCTACCTTGAAGTACGATCACTCACGTGGTGCGATGGTTTACCAGTCTCCAATGTCTATCATCGATTTGAAGAGCGCTGCCAATCAGGGCGCATATAATTATATGTATCGCGACATCAACGGACAGACCAAGGCTTATAATGGTCAGTATGTTCAGACCCGTATGTCTTGTCTCAATGCCGGTAAGATTGATGAGGCTCTCTTTACCACCGAACTCAGCAAGAAATTCAGTACTTCCACCTTCCGTCTTGGCGTGAATGAGTGGTTCTACCATATCGATTATTGCTCAAATACAACCATGTATGACCAGAGTGTTCCTGCAGATGGCAATTATGCCTTGCGAGTTTGGGATGCCAACCAGCGCACCGGCTATTTCTATGATTTCAACAAGAACGCCTCTGAGTATTATAAGGGAAGCGAAAACAAGCTGGCTCTCTACTTCACTCACGATTGGGATGTCACCAATAAGTTGAACCTCTACTATGGTGCTCGTCTGGAGTGGCAGAAGCTGAAGGGTGAAAACGCAGCAGTGAAGAATGCAAACGGTGATTTCGTAGGTCGTTTTGCCGATTATTATCTCGGTGCTACGGCAGCAGATGGAACTAAGATTGCTCCGGCAGACTTGAGTTACAACTGGTTGAACTACGATTTCTCTGTAGCAGCAACTTATAAGTTGACCGATAACTTCGGCTTCACTGGCGATTTCACTTACATCGTTCAGCATCCTAAGTTCGAGGCTTTTGCCCCAGCTACATTGCCGAATACGGATAAGATTTCTGTGCCACTCGGTCGTGCAGGTATCTACTACAATAACTCATGGTTGAGTTTGACATCGTTGTTCTCTTACATCTCAAAGACCAACAACAACTCAACTCTGAATTTGCAGCATGGCAGTGAGATCAAGGCAGCTCCTTTGACTTACGATATCCAGACATGGGGATGGACAACCGACGCTGTGGCTCATCCATTCAAGGGATTCGATTTCCACTTCCTCTTCACTTATCAGAAGCCAACTTACAAGAAGTATGAAACCAGCATCACCTTCAGCGATGGCTATGTTGGCAACATCAATGCCACAGGTAATATCGTAGCCGAGATTCCTCAGATTCTCATCGAGTTGGATCCAAGCTACATGATTACCAAAGACATCAAGCTCTGGACCAGTTTCCGTTACTTCAGCAAGACCTACGCCAACATCAACGAGGCATATTACTTCAACGGTCACTGGGAGACTTTCGGAGGTTTGAACTGGCAGGCAACCAAGCGTCTGGCTCTCGGCTGCACCGTAGTCAACTTCCTCAATCAGACTGGTGCCAAGGGTAGTATCGCAGGTGCCGAGCTGATTACCAAGGATGAGGCTAAGGGGATCAAGAATCAGATTATGACGGGTAGCTATCTTCGTCCATTCACTGTTGAATTCACAGCTTCGCTGAAGTTCTAAGCGATATAAATATCAATAAACATCATCGACAGCTTCTATATATAATATAATGTATAGGGCTGTCGGTAATAAGACAAACAATAATACGTTATAGATATAAACAATAACAATTAACAATAATAGTACAATGAGAACAAACAATATGATGAAGGCTGCCTGCCTCATATTGATGGCATCAGCTACAACTTCTGCCTTTGCACAGAAGATGAATATCGAACACAAGGGTGATACTACTATCATCAAGGTGGAGAATCCTACCAAGTATCTTCTTCTCCCTATCCAGGAAGAGAAGGATGAGGCCCAGGTTTTGCTCGATACAGGTTCTAAGGATGATACCTGGATGGACGTTCGCCTGGCTCAGAATGGTTCTGATTACTATGTGCCTTTTGCTTTGGGCAAGGGTAAGACTGCTACAGTCAAGATTCTTGGTCTGAAGAAGGATGCTTTGGCACTCAACTTGCTCAAGCTCAGCGATACATTCGACACCACCAATACCGATTACTATCGCCCATCTTATCACTTCACTCCGCTCTATGGTTGGATGAACGACCCTAACGGTATGGTATATAAGGATGGAGAGTATCATCTCTATTTCCAGTATAACCCATACGGAAGTAAGTGGGGCAACATGCACTGGGGACATGCCGTAAGCAAGGACCTGGTTCACTGGGAGCACCTCGACCCAGCCATCGCTCGCGACCCTGTAGGTCATATCTTCTCTGGCAGTTCGGTTGTGGATAAGAAGAATACGGCAGGTTTCGGCAAGAATGCCATCATCGCCATCTATACCAACCACAGTGTAAACCACGGTGAGGTGCAGTGCATCGCCTACAGCAACGACAATGGTCGTACCTTTACCAAGTATGAGGGCAACCCAGTGTTGACTCCATTCGATGGCTTGAAGGACTTCCGTGACCCTAAGGTGTTCTGGTATGAGAAGGGAAAATGCTGGTATATGATTGTTTCTGCTGATAAAGAGACCCGCTTCTACAAGTCAAAGAATCTCAAGAAATGGACTTACGTGAGTGCCTTTGGTAAGGGCTTGGGTCAGCAGCCATGTCAGTATGAGTGCCCAGACTTCTTCCAGTTGCCTGTAAATGGTGATAAGAAGAAGATGAAGTGGGTGATGACCATGAATATCAACCCTGGCTGCTGGTTTGGTGGCAGCGCTACCGAGTATTTTGTAGGTGATTTCGATGGCAAGAAGTTCACTTGTCCTGATGCAGACGAAGTAAAGTGGCTCGATTGGGGTAAGGATCACTATGCTACCGTTACCTTCTCAAACACAGGCGACCGAGTATTGGGTATCACCTGGATGAGCAACTGGCAGTATGCCAACCTTACTCCGTTCAAGCAGAACCGTGGTGCCAATGGTTTGCCTCGAGAGTTGAAGCTTTACGAGAAGAATGGCAAGTATTATATTTCAGAAGATGTAGCTCCTGAGGTTTATGCATTGCGTAAGGACACCAAGAATGTAGTAGATGCTTCTGTTGCTGGCGAAAAGATGCTTGCTGGTGTTGCTGCCAATATGGAGGGTGCTTTCGAAATCGAGGCCGATGTAACTCCAGATGCCAACGGCATTGCCGGTATTGAGATTTCAAACAACAAGCGTGAGCGCACCCTGATTTATTTCGATATGAAGCAGGGCAAGGTGGTTATGGATAGAACAGAGAGCGGTTTGACCGATTTCGGCAAGCAGGCAGTTCCTCACGATATCGAGTTGGCTTGGGATAAGCAGCGTGCAGCAGAAGGCAAGGAGCCTGCCCGCATCACTAACTCCATCAACTACAAGAACGATTTCGCCCTGGCAACCTGGGCTCCATTGAGTCTTTGCGAGGATGGCAAGAAGACCTATCATGTTGATATTTTCGTAGATAAGTCATCTGTAGAACTCTTCGTAGATGGCGGCCACATCGCCATGACCAACCTCGTCTTCCCTGTAGCTCCATACGAGAATCTGAAGCTTTATACCCAGGGTGGCAAGGCTGAATTCAAGAATCTGAAGGTTCATAAGCTCGGCTTGTAAAATCTTTTGTATGATAGAATAGTTTATGTTAATAGTAAGGAGTCGCAACTTGAAAATATTTTGGGTTGCGACTCTTTTTTTGATAAAAAATGATGGCGTTTCAAAAAAGAATTAGTATTTTTGTGCTCATAATAAATACAACTATTGATGGAAAGACTTTATAAAAACTTAACTATACTATTTTGTATGATTCTTCTTCTAGGTTCTTGCACCCAGAAGAATGTGGTGATTGGTGTGTCGCAATGTTGCGGTGGAGTTTGGCGCGAGAAGGTGAATAATGAGATGCGACTGGCGCAGTATCAATATAAGAATGTGGATTTGCTGTTTACTACTGCAGAGAATGACGGGCAACGCCAGGCTCGTCAGATAGACAGTATGATAGCCAGGAAGGTAGATTTAATCGTGGTGGCCCCTGATAACGTGAATGATGTAACTCCTGCCATCGAGCGAGCTTATCGTGCGCATATCCCGGTTATCCTCTTCGACAGAAAGGTAAAGACACCCCATTATACAGCTTCCATCGGTGGCGATAATGTAGAAGCGGGTAGGGAAGTAGCACGCTTTCTTGCCAGTAAACTGGATGGAAAAGGTACCGTTGTTGAGATTACGGGCTTGAAGGATGCTTCCCCTGTCATTGAGCGCCATCGTGGTTTCCACGAGGTGATGAAGAATTATCCGGGAATCAAGGTGGTTACCCTGGAAAGCAACTGGAAGATGGAGCGTGCCCAGGAGTTAATGAAGCAATATCTGGATAAGGGCGGACATGCGGATGGCGTGTTCGGACATAGCGACTTGGATGCCATAGGAGCCTTTCTGGAAGCAGAGAGACGAGGCATTGATAAGCAGATACTGATAGTAGGCATTGATGGATTGCCTGGAGAATGGGAAGGAGTGGATAGAGTGAAGAGAGGACAGTTTGCAGCTTCTTATGTCTATCCTACCCAGGGCGAAAAGATTATGGAATTGGCGATGAATATCCTTCAGGGTAAACCCTATAAGAAGAATAATGTGATGAAATCATTTCTTGCTACCCCGGAGAATTGTGATGCCATCGCCCTGCAATATCAGGATTTGGAAGCCAAGATGAAGAATCTGGATCAGATTTCTGACAGTCTTGATTCTTATTCAAAGGTTTCCCGTATCCAGAAATGGATGCTTGTGGTCGCCTTTATTGTAGTTCTGATTCTGTTCTTTGTCATCTACTATATATATAAGGTATATAGAAAGAAGCTGCAGAAACAGAAAGCCGTGGCTCGTGGATTCATCGAGAACAAAGAGGGCTGGGCTGCTGAACTGAATCATCTGGATGAGAGTGATCGTTACTTCATGGACCGTTTCAAGAAGAAGATCCTTGAGAATATGGGCAATGCTGATATGAAGATGGATGATTTGGGAGCCCAGATGCTGTTGAGCAAGGTGCAGCTCTATCGCAAGGTGAAGGCGATGACGGGGAAAACGCCTGCCGAGCTCCTGAAAGAGATGCGCCTGCAGAGAGCCTATACGCTCCTGCAGCAGACTGATAAGACTATAGCTGAAGTCTCGGCAGAAGTAGGCTTTGCATTACCGGGCTATTTCTCTTCCTGTTTCAAGAAGCAGTTTGGAGTTCTTCCTACCGATTTTAGAAATGAACAGGCATCTAAAAAGAAATAGTTTTCTAACTCCTTTAAAATAAGTATTTTAAAATCGTGGCGTAAGATTCGAAAATCGTTTCATGTAACATAATTACTGTTGCAGGAACGATTTTTTTTATTTATGTTACCATTCTTTGCCTAATTTTGCAGCAGAAATTAAAAACAATTTTGAAACTTAAAACGTTAGAAATAGTATGAACAATCTTTCAAAATTACTAATGAGCTCTGCGCTCTGTGCTGTTTGCACCGTAGCTAGTGCACAACAGGTAAATGTAAATGGCATTGTGAAAGATGCTGCTGGTGAGACAGTCATTGGTGCATCTGTCATGGTGAAAGGCACAAAGACTGGTACTGTTACTGATTTTGATGGTAACTTTCATGTAGAATGTGCTCCTGGTTCCACACTTGTTATATCATATATTGGATATAAGACGCAAGAAGTAAAGGCTTCAGAAAATATGGAGGTAACACTTCAGGAAGATGCCAACGACTTGCAGGAAGTAGTTGTAACAGGTTATACCACTCAGCGAAAGGCCGATTTGACCGGTGCTGTATCCGTTATGAATATGAAGGAACCTGTCAGTGCTTCTGATCCTAACATGCTCAACTCTATGCAGGGTAAGCTTGCTGGTGTACAGATTGTAACTGATGCTGCTCCTGGTGGTGGCGGTTCTTCTATCGTAGTTCGTGGTATGAGTTCTATCAATGGTGGTAGCCCTCTTCTCATTGTTGATGGTATTGCTACATCAGAGAACATGAACTCTATCAACCCTGCCGACATCGAAAGTATCCAGGTTCTGAAGGATGCTTCTTCTGCATCAATCTATGGTTCTCGTGCTGCCAATGGTGTTATCATTATCACTACCAAGCAGGGCAAGGGCGAAAAGCTAACCGTAAATGTTAACTATGCTGCCAGCTTGCAGACAGTGGGAAAGACTTACGATATGCTGAATTCTACAGAATGGGGCCAGGCTTATTGGGCTGCCGCAAAGAATTCAAACATCGCTCCTTCTCATCCTTATTATGGTAGTGGTGATACTCCTCAGCCTATCGCAGGCTTGGCAAATACAGATTGGCAGGATCAGGTGTATCGTTCCGCATGGACTCACAATCTATCTGCCAGTGTATCTAACAGCTCTAAGAAGGGTAGTGTGATGTTCTCTGCCAACTATATTAATCAGAATGGTTTGATTGACTATACTTTCTATCGTCGTTACTCTGCCCGTTTGAACTCTAATTACAATATCTCTGATTATGTAAAGGTAGGTGAGAACCTGATGGTAGCTAAGTTCCAGGATCATGGTGCTTCTACAGGCAATGAGCGTGGTATTCCTTTCTTGGCAATGCGCCAGCACCCAGGACTTACCGTTCGTAATGCCGATGGTAGCTTCACTAACCCTATGACAGAGTTGAAATCTGATTATGCTAACCCTGTTCAGCAGCTTTATAATGGTCGCGATGATTCCAACGACAGCTGGCGTATTTTCGGCAATGCCTATCTGGAGTTGACTCCTATCAAAGGCTTGTCTTTGAAGACCAATGTTGGTATCGATCACTCACAGTATTTCAACAAGGTACTTACCCGCAAGACTCTTGCAGCTGATGTCAATGCCTTGAGCCGTGCTTATGGTCAGGGTGATACTTATACATGGACCAATACTGGTAACTATGTCTTCGATATTTGCAAGGATCACCATTTCAATGTGTTGGTAGGTTCTGAGGCTATCAAATATACCTTCGAGGATATCAGTGCCTGGAGAAATCATTATGCTTTCGAGGATGATGACTATATGCAGATTGGTACGGGTGAAGGCACTCAGACCAATGGTGGTGGCAAGTCACAGTGGGCTTTGTTCTCTTTGTTTGGTAAGTTGGATTACAATTATGCCGACCGTTACCTCTTCTCTGCTACCTTGCGTCGTGATGCTACTTCTCGCTTGTATAACAAGAAGAACTCTGGTGTGTTCCCTGCTTTCTCTGGTGCATGGCGCGTTTCTCAGGAGAAGTTCTATCCAAAGAACAATATCGTTAATGATGCCAAGGTGCGTGTAGCTTGGGGACAGAATGGTAACTCTCAGGTAGTTAGCAATTATGCTGCTTACTCTACTTACATCTTTGATAATGGAAATGGTGCCTATGATTTGGAGGGAACAAACAACAGTTACGTTAGTGGTATCAAGTTGTCGGCAACAGGTAACAAGGATTTGAAGTGGGAGACAACAACCCAGACCAACCTCGGTTTCGACCTCTATATGTTCAATAGCAGCTTGAGTGCATCTTTCGATTACTTCTGGAAGAAGACCAAGGATATGTTGACCGTTCCTCCAACACTTTCTGTAGCTGGTGAGAATGCTGGCAAGTGGATGAACACGGGTGATATGAAGAATACCGGATGGGAGTTGACACTCGGTTATAACAGTCCTCAGTATGGCGACTGGTCTTGGAATGGTAACTTCAATATCTCTCATTATAAGAATGAGGTAGTGAAGCTTAACGATTTTGTGAATACCATCGGTGGTGATGTCCGCTTGATGCAAGGTCAGCCAATGGGTGTTTACTATGGTTATGTTTGCGACGGCATCTTCCAGAACGAGGAGCAGGTGGCTAACCATTCAGCCCAGCAAGGCAAGGGCGTAGGCCGTTTGATCTATCGTGATTTGGATGGCGATAATGTTATCACAGACAAAGACCAGTGTGTAATCGGTGATCCTAATCCAGACCTTAGCTTGGGTCTCAACCTGAGCGTAACCTGGAAGCGTCTCACCCTGAGCACCTTCCTTACAGGTGAATTCGGATTTGATATCTATAATACAACCAAGCGTCAGCTTACACTCATGAGTTATGGCGGTACTAGTACAAACCGTAGCAAGGATGTGTTGAACGCATGGTCACCAACCAATACAAGTGCTTCTATCCCAGCCTTGTCACTCGATGACAACAACAATGAGGCTCGCATGTCAACTTATTATGTTGAGGATGGTTCTTACTTGAAGATGAAGTTCATCAAATTGCAGTATGAGTTGCCTAGCCATTGGCTCAAGTGCATCGGTGCTTCTGCTCTCAGTGTGTATGGTCAGATGGAGAATGTATTCACCATTACTGATTATTCAGGTCTCGACCCAGAACTCCCAATGGGCGCTTATGGCGCACGTTTGGATAATGGTCCTTACCCACGCTCTCGTACCTTTACCGTAGGTGTTAATTTGCAATTCTAAGTGTTACACATTAATTATATTATAGATATGAAATTCTCAGTTAATATTAAATATATGGCAGTGGCTGCTGCTCTTATGGGGTCTTCTATCACATTCCAGTCTTGTAACGACTTCTTAGACCTCAAGCCACAGGGTGCTTTTACCGAGGCACAGTTGGATGATAGTTCTGTTGAGGGATTGATGTCTGCGGCATACGCAGGCTTGGAGGCTCACTTCTTCGGAAACAACGAGTCTTTCGCCGGTCCTATCACAAACTGGGTGTTTGATGTTCGCTCTGACGATGCACTCAAGGGTGGTGGTGGAATCTCTATGGAGCAGAATATCCACCAGTTGGAGATTTCAAATATCACCAGCGATAATGCCACAGCGCTCTTCAAGTGGAGAAACGATTTCTATGCAATCTCTCGTGTTCACAAGGCGATGAATGCGATTGATATGGCTGATAACGTGAACAACAAGGAGGTTTTGCTTGGCGAGTTGAAGACGCTTCGTGCTTACTTCTACTTCGACCTGATGCGCATCTTCGACCGCATTCCTTACTTCACAGAGAATGAGGATCCTAACGGTAAGCGCATTGATGAATATACTCGTGATCAGATTTTCGGCTTTATCAAGCAGGATCTGGAGTCAGCTTACAACGTGTTGCCTGAGTCTCAGAGCCAGGTAGGTAGATTCAATAAGTATGTTGCTGCCGCTATCCTGGCTAAGGTGGATGCCTTTACAGGCAATTATGCTGAGGTGGAGAAGTGGAGTGATGTTGTTATCAAGAGTAACAAGTATTCGCTCTACAACAATTATGGCGATATGTCTAAGATTGCATTCAACAATAAGAATGAGTCTGTGATGGCTATTCAGTTCTCTACTGGTAACAACAATATGCACATCAACTGGAGCAATCTTCTGAACACTACCATGTCTGAGGGCAATCTCTTTGGTAATGGTGATGATTTCTTCCTCGGCAGCCAAAACTTGGTTGATGCATTCGCTACAGACGAGAATGGTCTTCCTTATCTGGATGGTTCTGAGCATTACGTAAAGACCTCTGTAGATGGTGCTAATGATTATCAGGGCAATGTAGATCCACGTCTCGACTTCACTGTAGGTCGTTTGGGTATGCCTTTCCGTGGTCATACTTACAATATGAACTGGTGCCGTGCTTACGAAATCTATGGTGAGTATTCTAATAAGAAGTGCATGATTGATCCAAGTTCACCTGATATGGTACAGGGATTCCCTTGGGGTGCTTCTGGCTTGAACTTCTGCCTGATTCGTTATGCAGATATCGTTCTCTTGAAGGCTGAGGCTCTCATTGAGCAGAACAAGGATTTGGCTGAGGCTCGCAATCTGATTAACTCTGTTCGCCAGAAGGCACAGCGTAGTGTAGATGCAGACTATAGCCCAGTGGATCTCGACCCAACAAAGGCCAATTACGAGGTAGGACTTTATCCGGATGATAGCAAATGGACTCAGGACTATGCCCGCAAGGCTGTCCGCATGGAACGCCGTTTGGAGCTTGCCCTGGAGGGTAACCGCTGGTTCGACCTTGTAAGATGGGACAATGTGGTTGATACTGTTAATAAGTACATGCAGTCTGAAAAGAGATATCACTCTTATTACGAGGGTGCATCTATCTCAAAGGATGAAATCTTCTTGCCTACACCTTATGATGAGGTGAACAATTCAAATGGACTTTACAAGTAATCGGGTACGAATTTTTAAAGAATAGACAATTATGAAAAAGTATATATATAGTTTCATAGTAGCTTGCATGGCTCTCTTTGCCATTACATCCTGCTCTGATGTAGATATTCCTGAGGGTGTTAAGGCTCCAAAGGCAGAGAATCTGACCTCGCAGGTAGATGGTAGAACCGTGACATTGAACTGGACTTTGCCAACAGACGAAAACAAGTCGGGTGTGGATATTTATCGCAACAATGCTCTCCTGGAGAGTTTGGGATTGGTCAACTCTGCGGTGTTGGAGTTGCAGCCAGGTAAATCTACGCTTCTCTATACAGTGAAGATGAAGTATGACGATGGTCGTGTTTCTGATGGCGTTTCAACAAGTGTTACCATCAATGCCGAGCCTTCTAAGGTTGCCATCCTGCTTCCTTCAAATGATGCTTCTACTCTTGATGATGATGAGAGCGAAGCCTTGGATTGGTTCAAGAAAACCTATGGTGACAAGGGAGCTGTACTCACACCTTCTGATATCAAGGCAATGAATAAAATTGACCGTGGTCAGTATAGCATGATCTGGATTCAGATAGACCGTGTAGGTTTGGAATACGGCTGGCAGAAGTTGCCTGCAGAAATCGTTGATAACGATGTTGTTGCCAAGTTGAAGGCTTTCGCTCAGTCTGGTGGTAACCTGTTCCTCACCAAGCATGCCACTCAGCTTTCTGCTGCCATCGGTCGTGTTGACAACTCGCTGGCTCCTGGCATCTTCAGTTCTGGCGAAGGTGGTTCCGGTACTGATTATTGGACTACCAATGCCGTAATCGGCAGCAATCAGAATCCTAAGTACGATCATCGTTCACATGCAGCATTTGCAGGTTTGGAGGTACTTCCTGCTAATGATCCTGTTGACAATTACGACCATGAGTCTTATCCTCTGGAGGGTCCTGGTCACCGCGAAGATCATAACTGTATGTGGGATCTCAATGCCTACGACTTGCCATCTAAGGTTCCTGCAGGAAAGAATGTAGTAGATGCGTTCCAGCAGTTGACCAACTCTACAGTACTCGCTACCTGGGGGCATGTAACCGATTATTGCTGTGCGGGTATCGTAGAATTCAAGCCTACAGCAGAATTCAAGGGTACAGTTCTCTGTATCGGTTTGAGCTCATACGAGTTGAATCAGAATCAGGAAGGTGGCAACAAGTTCCAGGCAAACACAGAGCGTTTGACCAAGAACTGCATCGACTATCTTGCAGAATAAAAAATTAAATTAAATAGAAAAAGGAAGGCTGTCTTTGCGAAAACTAACAAGTATCATTCTTTGTTGTGTGCGCAAAGAGGGTCTTCCCTTTCTAAGTTTTAAATTCAATAACCAAACAAGTGAGACATGAAAAAACTCAATAAAGCACTTTTTCTTTCATTTGCCTTGATGGCTTGTGGCAATGCCAAAGCCCAGGTAGTGAAGTTCCCTATGGAGATGTCGGCTGATGCTACTACCATAGAATCAGTCAGCAATCAGAAGTTTCAGGCTCAGGGAGCCTTGGCTCCGGTTTCTGTGGCAGGTGCCCAGGGAAATGCGTGGCGACTGGATGGCTATTCTTCCTGTCTTCAGGCTAAGATAGACCCAACTCTTGTTGATGGGCAAAGCCAGATGACATTCTCTCTTTGGGTAGCACCTGAGTCTTATCCGGTGATGAGGCTGGATGAGGATGGCGAGTGGTTTACTACGATGGTCGGAAACCTAAAGGCTTCCGACTTGAATGTGGTGGAGAGTGGTGATAAAGGATTTGCTTTCCGTCTGGGTTCCCGTGGCACCTACATGTTCATCTGTCATGTAAAGGGCTGGAAAGTGATACTCAAAGCCAGTGACAAGTTGGCGCGTTACAAGTGGAATCATCTGGTGGTAACCGTTGATGCCGAAAACAAGCAGGTGGTAATGTACAACAATGGTGTACAGGTGGCTACAGCCAAGTGTCAGAAAGGTGGCATGAATGGTGGTGCAGCAGATTTCATGATTGGAAAGTCTTTCCAGGATGATAAGGTGGACGGTCTTTTCTGCCTGAATACTTATAATGGCTTGATTGATGATTTTGAAATCTTCAAGGGTATCAACAGCGAAGTGATTAATGAGAAGGCTCAGAACGCCCCTGTCTTGAGTTATTCTCCGGAACGTTATGCTTCTGATATCCTGCGTCCGGCTTTCCATGGTATGCCTTCGGGAGCATGGACCAACGAAACGCATGGAGCTGTTTTCTATAACGGGAAATATCATGTGTTCTTCCAGAAGAATCCTAACGGACCTTATATGACCCGCTTGAACTGGGGACATATCGTAAGCGATAATCTCTATAAATGGGAGGAACTTCCTGTGGCTGTCAGTCCTGAAGAGTGGTACGACAAGAAAGGTTGCTGGTCGGGTTGTGTCTTTACCGATGATGAACTGACGGGTGGCAAGCCAAATATCTTCTATACGGGTGTAGATTATGCCAAGGCTATGTTCTCACAGGCTAAGCCAAAGGATGAAGACCTGTTAGGCTGGCAGAAGTTGGAGAACAATCCGATAGTGAATGGTCGTCCTGATGGATTGAGCGATGACTTCCGCGATTGTTTCCTTTTCCGTGATGGTGATAAGCTCTACATGATTGCCGGTACCTCAAAAGATGGTATAGGTGCCACAACCTTACATCGTTACGATAAGCTCACCGGTAAGTGGAGCAACGATGGCAACATCTTCTTCCGAGGAACCAGTAAGGCACAGGATGGAACGTTCTGGGAGCTGCCTTCCGTTACCAAGTTTGGCAACAAATGGGTGTTTATGGTTACTCCGTTAAACACAAAGCTGGGTGTTCATACCTTGTATTGGACCGGCTGTATCAACAGCGACGGTACTTTTGCTCCTGATAGTGAGGCTCCCAAGACCCTGGAACTTCCGGGTTTCTCAAAGGATGGCTATGGCTTCCTGTCGCCAACCATTTTCCAGAAAGATGGCAAAACCCTGATGTTGGGTATCGTACCTGATAAGTTGCCTGGTGCAGAAAATTATCGCCTGGGATATGCTCACACTTATGGTTTGCCACGCGAAATCAGCCTCGATGCCCAGGGCAATTTGGTTCAGAAACCGTTCGAGGGTCTGAAGGCTATGCGTTCAGAGGTATCTTATGTTCAGAACAACCTTACCTTGCATGGCGAGCAGAATCTTTCGCCTGTAGAAGGAAGAAGTCTGGAACTGAATGGTACCTTTGTTGCTGGCAGCAGCGATTTCGGCTTTACCTTCTTTGGCGATGGCAACAAGCAGGTTCGGCTTACTTACTCTCCTGTAAGTGGAGTAGTGAAGTTGGATGCCAGCGGTATCAACCGTATCGTGCAGGATGATGTCTTTAAGGGAATCTATCAGTCAACATTGGCAAAACCTGTTGCGGCTGGTGAGGAAGTAAAACTTACTGCTTATGTGGATCATTCCATTGTTGATATCTTTGTGAATGATACCTATGCAGCATCAGTAAGAATCTTCCCTCAGAATGTGGATGCAGTCAAGGCTACGGTTTTCAGCGAGGGAACAACACTCGTTAAGTCTTTGCAGGCTTATAAGCTCGATGCCAACAAGGTATCTTCGGGCATTCTGCATGTCCAGAATTCCTCTTCCGCTGTACAGTTTCATGTTGCAGATGGCAGATTGAATTATCAGTTTGTTGAGGAAGGCTATACCTTGAAGGTTTTTGATGTTGCCGGCAGACTTCTGAAATCTCTCTCTGCTTTGGAAAAGTCTGGTTCCATAGCTCAAATAGGCAGCGGGATATTCATCGTGAAGGTCTTGGATGCCCATAATACTTTGGTTTATTCCACGAAGATAGCTTTGGAATCATAGGATTTGGCCTGATAATGAGGAAAAAGTGTTCATTGCTTATTAAAAATGTGTTCATGTTACATATTTATTAGGGTATGAACGATTAGGTGAATCCTTTTTCAGCAAAACTACTAATTTTGCAGCAGAAAACGAGAAGAGGTTATTCTTGAATCGTTTAGTCATGCAAATAAAAACAGTTTAATCCATTGATAGTTGATTGGTTTAGTTGATATAATTAGGATTTTAGTATTTGTTGATAAAAGGGTTTAGTTTTTAGGTTAGTTAGAATTTAAGGATACAGTAGGAATTAATTACTTGACGGGTAAGAGGATTGTTTTTCAGGATACATATAAAAAGTAAAACGTGCTGGAGGCATCATATATAAGATAGTTGCTGAAGGCATCCTATATAAAATTAAGTAGAGTAAACAATTAATTATATACAATCTTATAATATGAAGAAGATTTTTGTTTCAGCGCTTGTCGCTCTTTGCGGTTTCACCGCCAGTTATGCCCAGCAGGCTTCCTTCTTGAGCAATAATCACTGTCTCTATCGCATCAGCCAGGAGAGTCAGAACCAGAAGTGTCTCTTGCTTCCTGTACAGGAGGATGCTGAGATGGCAAATATCAAGGTGATAGCTGACAACAAGCAGGTGAAAGCCCTCAATGTGAAGTTGGCTAAAGACCACGTAGATTATTTCGTACCTCTCTATATGGATGAGTTTGCTGGCTTGAAAGGCCTGGCTCTCGATATCCATGTCAATGGTGATTATAGCAAGGAAGGACTGAATGCCCTCACTTGCTGGAAGGAGATGAAGTTCTCTGATGCTTTCGATATGAAGAATCGCGAGCAGTATCGTCCGGATTTCCATCACACTCCTGCTTACGGATGGATGAACGACCCTAACGGTTTGTTCTATAAGGATGGTGTATGGAATCTCTATTTCCAGCATAATCCTTACGGATCACAGTGGGAGAATATGACCTGGGGACATTCTACTTCCACCGACTTGGTTCACTGGAAGTTCCAGGGTACTCCTATACAGCCTGATGCTGTAGGTACTATCTTCAGTGGTTCTGCCGTGGTTGACAAGAACAATACCTCGGGTTTCGGAAAGGATGCTGTGGTTGCACTTTATACTTCTGCTGCAGAAAACCAGACCCAGAGCATGGCTTACAGTACAGATAACGGCAAGACCTTTACAAAATATGCAGGAAATCCTATTATCACCAGTACTGTGCCAGACTTCCGTGACCCTCACATGTTCTGGAACGAGGACATCAAGAAGTGGAATATGATTCTGGCTGCCGGTCAGCACATGGAAATCTATACTTCTGATAATTTGAAGGACTGGAAACTTGAAAGCTCTTTCGGTGAGAAGTATGGCAACCATGGCGGTGTTTGGGAATGCCCAGACCTGATGAAGCTGAAGGTTCGTGGCACCGATAAGGAGAAGTGGATGCTCATCTGCAACATCAATCCTGGTGGTCCGTTCGGTGGTTCAGCAACCCAGTATTTCGTAGGCGATTTCGATGGACACAAGTTTACTTGCGAGAGCAAGCCTGAGGTAACCAAGTGGATGGATTACGGAAAGGATCATTATGCTACAGTTACTTTTGATAACGCACCAGAAGGTCGCCATGTGGCTATCGCCTGGATGAGCAACTGGCAGTATGCTACTCAGGTTCCTACCCAGCAGTACCGTTCAGGCAACTCTATTCCTCGCGACTTAGGTCTCTTCGAGTATAAGGGTGAAACTTATTGCAGCGTGGTTCCATCTCCAGAGATGACAGCAGCAAGAAGCAAGAAGGCAGGCAAGAAACTTACAGCATCTTGCGAGATGGTAGTGAATCTGAAGGGAAATGCTACTATCACTTTGAGCAACGACAAGGGCGAGAAGGTAGTGATGAACTACGATGCCAAGGCAGAAAACTTCTCAATGGATAGAACCAAGAGCGGTAAGATGGATTTCAGCAAGGACTTCGCTGCAGTCACCAAGGCTCCAACCTATGGCAAGATCAGCCAGCTGCGCATCTTCATTGACAAGAGCAGCATCGAGGCACTGGATGCTGACGGCAAGATGTCCATGACCAATCTCGTGTTCCCAAGCAAGCCTTACAACAAGGTTACTGTAAAGGGAAAGGGTAAGTATCAGGTTTACGACATCAAGTAACCTCATCTGTTAAGAACTGAATCTATAACACTATTGTTTCTAAGAGTGTTACTGATGTAACAATGCAACAAAAATGGTAGCCGATGAACGATATTTTATGATATATTGTATCGTTTATCGCTACCTTTGCACCAGCAAAATAGAAACAATAACGCTAACAATTATGAATAAATCATCAAAGTTATCAATCATCCCGGTGATGCTCTGTTTCTTCGCCATGGGATTTGTAGATTTGGTAGGTATAGCCTCCAACTACGTAAAGGAAGATCTCAACCTCAATGATGCAACAGCCAATCTGTTCCCATCGCTGGTATTCTTCTGGTTTCTCATCTTCTCGGTTCCTACGGGAATCCTGATGAATAAGATAGGTAGAAAGAAGACAGTACTCCTGTCTTTGCTCGTTACCGTTATCTCACTCCTTTTGCCCATCTTTGGCGAAAACTTTGAGCTGATGCTCGTGTCGTTCTCATTGCTCGGCATCGGAAATGCCTTGATGCAGACCTCCCTGAACCCACTGGTTTCGGTGGTGACATCAGGTCAGAACCTGGCATCCACATTGACCTTCGGTCAGTTTGTCAAGGCGATAGCTTCCTTCCTGGCTCCATACATCGCTATGTGGGGCGCCATGGCAAGCATTCCAACCTTCGGTTTGGGCTGGAGAATCCTCTTCCCAATCTATATGGTTATCGGAATCGCAGCTACCTTCTTCTTGGCTGGTACACCTATCGAGGAGGAGAAGAACGAAGGTAAGGCGTCTGGTTTTGGTGAGTGCTTCAAGTTGCTCGGCAAACCTATCGTGCTGCTTTCCTTCATCGGTATCATGTGTCATGTAGGCATTGATGTAGGTACCAATACCACAGCTCCTAAAATTCTGATGGAGCGTCTGGGATGGACGCTGAACGAGGCTGCCTTCGCTACATCGCTCTACTTCATCTTCCGTACCATCGGATGTTTCACCGGTACCGTTTTCCTCCGCATGATGAAGACCCGCACTTTCTTCGTTATCAGCGTAGTGATGATGGCTCTGAGTATGATAGGCATGTGGGTAGGCGAGAGCAAGATGATGCTTTATATCGCCATCGCCCTGGTGGGATATGGCAACTCTAACGTGTTCTCCATGATTTTCTCTCAGGCACTTCTAGCTATGCCTGATAAGAAGAACGAGGTGAGTGGACTGATGATCATGGGACTCTTCGGTGGTACCGTCTTCCCTTTGATTATGGGCTTTGCCAGTGATGCTATCGGTCAGGCTGGTGCTGTGGCTGTCATGGCTGTGGGAGTCGCTTATCTCTTCACTTATATCCGCAAGTTATAATATAAATCATCCGCAATCGTTTATATCGTATATAATAAGGTGTAATTATGGAAACAAAGAATTTAAATACAAAATATTGTGTAGGTTTGGGCGAAATCCTCTTTGATGTTCTCCCTAGTGGTTCTCAACTCGGCGGTGCTCCTGCCAACTTCGCTTACCACGCAGGTCAGCATGGTTTGCATTCTGTAGCAGTCAGTGCTGTGGGCAAGGATGCCCTGGGCGATACAGCTCTCCGCCTGCTCGATGAGAAGAAGTTGAAGTATGTAATGCCTGAGGTAGATTATCCTACCGGTACTGTTCAGGTGCAGCTTGATAAGGAGGGCGTTCCTACTTACGATATCAAGCAGGGTGTGGCTTGGGATAATATCCCATTCACCGATGATATCAAGGAAATTGCTGCCAATGCTGGAGCCGTATGCTGGGGCTCTCTGGCTCAGCGCAGTGAGGTTAGCCGCAAGACCATCTATCAGTTCCTCGACCATACTCCAGAGGATTGTCTGAAGATTTTCGACATCAATCTCCGTCAGAACTTCTATACTCCAGAGGTGATTACCGAGAGCTTGAAGCGCTGCAATGTGTTGAAGATTAACGATGAGGAGTTGATTACCATCGGACGTCTCTTCGGTTATCCAGGTTTGGATATCGAGAACAAGTGCTGGCTGATTCTCGGCAAGTATAATCTCGATATGCTCGTGCTGACCTGCGGTGTAAACGGCAGCTATGTCTTTGCTCCGGGTGTGAAGTCATTCCAGGAGACTCCAAAGGTTGAGGTGGCTGATACTGTCGGTGCAGGCGACAGCTTTACCGGTACATTCTGTGCCAGCATCCTGAAGGGCAAGAGCATTCAGGAGGCTCACGAACTTGCCGTTAAGGTGAGTGCCTACGTTTGTACCCAGAATGGAGCGATGCCTCAGATTCCTGAGGAATACACCCGTTAACTCCGCTTCCCCTATTGGTTATATAGCAATATAAGATGATAGGTTTAAAGAATAGTTGATATATAGTTAATGTTAGTTAGTAAGCTGCATCCTGTTTGCGAAGAATGGGTGCAGCTTTTTTCTTTTTCAGAAATACAATCTCTCAATTACAATAAAAGAACCCCCTAAAATGGTAAAATGATGCCCCAAAATGGCAGAAATGAATAAAAAGATAACGTTTTCATTAAAAATATTATAAAAGAGTTGCAGATTAATAGATTATTTTGTACTTTTGCATCTAAAATATTAGTAGAACATTAAAAATATAGATGTTATGAAAGACTTAGATTGGTCTAATTTGTCATTTGGTTATCGCCAGACTGACTACAATGTTCGCTGTTACTATCGCGACGGCAAATGGGGCGAAATAGAAGTTTGCTCTGATGAGTATTTGAAATTGCACATGGCTGCAACCTGTCTGCACTATGGTCAGGAGGCATTCGAGGGCTTGAAGGCTTATCGTTGCCCAGACGGTAAGGTGCGCGTGTTCCGTATGGACGAGAACGCTGCCCGCTTGCAGAGCACATGTCGTGGTATCATGATGCCAGAGGTGCCTACAGAAATGTTCGAGGAAATGGTGAAGAAGGTGGTCCGCCTGAACCAGGAGTGGATTCCTACCTACGAGAGTGGTGCTACGCTCTATATCCGTCCGCTGCTCATCGGTACAAGTGCTCAGGTGGGTGTTCATCCTTCTAAGGAGTATTGCTTCCTTATCTTCGTAACTCCAGTGGGTCCATACTTCAAGGGTGGATTCTCTACCAACCCATACGTCATCATCCGTGATTTCGACCGCTCTGCTCCTCTCGGAACAGGTATCTATAAGGTGGGCGGTAACTACGCTGCTTCTCTCAGAGCCAACCATATCGCTCACGAGAAGGGTTATGCATGCGAGTTCTATCTCGACGCCAAGGAGAAGAAATACATGGATGAGTGTGGTGCTGCCAACTTCTTCGGAATCAAGAATAATACATACGTTACTCCTAAGAGTACATCTATCCTCCCTTCTATCACCAACAAGAGTCTGATGCAGTTGGCTGAGGATCTCGGTTTGAAGGTGGAGCGCCGTCAGATTCCTGAGGATGAGCTGGATACTTTCGAGGAGGCTGGTGCTTGCGGTACTGCTGCCGTTATCAGTCCTATCAGCTACATTGATGACTTGGATACAGGCAAGCGCTACAACTTCGGTGAGAAGCCAGGTCCTATCTCTAAGCACCTGTATGATACGCTCCGCGGAATCCAGTATGGTACTGTAGAGGACAAGCACGGTTGGACAACCGTAGTTATTGAGTAATCAATGACTTCTTTATTGCGTAAAAACCAATATTAGAAATATAATTATGATCAGGGCACTTTGAGGAGTTCACGCTCCTTGGAGTGCTTTTTTTATGTCTTTTTTCTTGGAAGTTTCATAAAAATATCGTAACTTTGCCCGCAGAAATATAACTTCTTAAATAAAGAGGATATGAGTCCTAAATTTAAAGAAATAAATGGCTTTGTGTTCAAGATCTATTCCAATGAGGAAAAGAGAATGCATATTCATGTCGTTAAGGCCGAAAATGAAGCTAAGTATTGGCTTGAACCCAATATTGAACTAGCAGAAAATTTCGGATTCAATACAAAAGAATTAAGTTTTATAGAAAAAATACTTAAAGATTATGGAGACGATTTTAAAATCAAATTCGCAAGACACACAGGTAAGCGTCTTGATGATAAATGATAAAGGCATTATGCTTTCTGTGAAAGGAAACGATTATTTCATATCTTATAATCGGATTCCTTGGATGAAGAATGCATGTATTTCTGATGCTCTTGATGTGCAGATGAGTGGAAGGAATGCCATAGAGTGGCCTAAACTGGATGTAGATTTAGAAATAGAGAGTTTAAAGCATCCTGAGCGTTATCCTCTTATTATGAAGAGAAATGAAATGGAAGTTTTATAGAGTCTCAAATAAAAATACAGAAGCCTCTCAGCATCGTTTTGCTGGGAGGCTTTCTGCCTTTTTATGCCTGGAGGTTAACAGAGTTAACAGTTAACAGCTGTTTTTTCGATACTCCCCCTCGCGCGTACCTTATTATAATATAATATATATATACTTATTTTTATATGTGTGTGGGGGGAACCATGCATTTTTGGGGTGTTAACTGTTAACCTGTTAACCCCTCGCTCTTTTTTCCCCGTCTCTGTGCTTTGCGGGGCATAAGTCATAGAGTTGAGGGGGAAGAAGCTATGAGTTAGGATTCTTAACACATTTCAGCATCATAAAAGCCTCATGAAAAGCTACGTAAAAACCTCATGACAGCCCTCATTTAAGCCTCTGCCCCGGCATTATTTAAGCCTCAGCCTGGTCTTCATTTAAGCCTGAAAAACTGAAGAAAAGCCTCTTATTTTGCTACTGGGAACACGTAATATTCTCTGTCTACATCGTAATCCAGAACCCACTGGTCAATCATCACATTGTCATCTAAAGCCTTGATGGTTACGTTGTGACTGCCGCCAGGCAGCGTAACGTAGAAACTCTTCAACGTCTGGCCGCGCCACAGGTCAAACTTCCAGTCCTTTGAGTTGTAAACCTCCTTCAACTGGCAGATTACCGGTTCGCCATGGTCTATGCTCACACTCACCCTCATGTTCTTTACAGCGTTGAGGAAGCAAGGAATTGCGGCGATGGTAAAACGCGCATCACCGCTCTTGTCGCAGTAGAAATCATAGCTCAGACTGGCTCCCTTCGGCAATTTCACAGCCTTGCTGCTGTGACCTAACAGCGGACGGACGGTAATCTTCTCGGCTCCTCTAACGGCAGCCTGGGCAAGCGGCGATTCAGTAGCCTTGCTCCATTCGTAGGCATTCTTGGCAATGATGTCGCCGGTAACTACAGAGAGTGGCTTGAGATCGTTGCTGCGGTCGAAGGCATCAGCTTTCAGCCGCTTGATATCGGCAGCAGGCAGTGTGCCCGGAATCTGCGGAGCCTGCATCTCTGTACCGTTGTTAAGGATGAAATCCTTCCATTTGCCGTTTCTGATGCGACTGTAGTAGGCATTGAGCTGCTTCAGTTTGTTGTAAGCATCGATGCTCACAGCCGCTGCAGCCTTCGCCTCATCGTCTTTATTAAACAGTCCCGGACGGGCGATGTGTCTTGCTTCCTGTGCCTCCAGCTCCTTTTCGGCTACTAAGGCAGCCAGGAATATCGGATATTTCACAACCTCGAAGAAACCGTCTTTCTGGTTCTGAGGCAGCATGCGTTCGATGGATTCAGTCTTCGCCTTCAACAGGTCGTAGCGGTAGAGAAAACGCTCCAGTTCGTTGCCGAATTCGCCTGAATGAAACTCAGTATCGCCGTAAGGCATCGCCATATAAGCGGAATGGCGGATGCTGGTAAGGCGGTAATATTCTTCCATCAGAGGCATGATTTTCTTGCCCGTAATGGCGCCAAAGAATGCGTTGAGCGTGTTCTGGATATACGTCTTGCAACCTGCTTTCAGGGCGTTTTTATTCCACGCCAGGTTCATCATCATGGCTAGCTGGAAGGTTGACTGCTTCGGATTGGTAATGTTGGCTATCCAGGCACAGTCTTCGTTGTAGTGAGCCTCAGAGCGGTGCGATTTGCCGTGCTGGGCATTCTTGCTCTCCAGATAATCCTTGCTGTTGAGCATTTCGAGCAGCAGGCCCGGCGAGAGATTGCTCATCTCCATCTGTGCATCCGAGCATACCAGCTTCACATTCTCGATGGTTTTGCGGTGTTTCTTTTTGTGCTTCTTGCCCACGAACTCCGTCACCTTGTAGTTTACCGCCACGCAGATATCGAAACTGTCTACCACAGCCTTGTTGTAAGCAGCCTCGTGCCTGCCGTCTACCTGCCACAGCGTATTGGCTCTCAGGCGCAGCATCAATCGGGCGAT
This sequence comes from Segatella copri, assembly GCF_026015465.1. Classification (GTDB taxonomy): domain Bacteria; phylum Bacteroidota; class Bacteroidia; order Bacteroidales; family Bacteroidaceae; genus Prevotella; species Prevotella copri_E. The sequence goes on along the minus strand of NZ_JAPDUQ010000001.1, from coordinate 804,236 downwards.
GCGGCTGTAGTTCTGCGGTTTCATCCACTGGCTGTTGTTCAGGGCAAGTCCTCTGAATTCTATTCTCGGAACCTCAATCCACTGCTGGTCTACGGGTGTATAGAGGCTCTTGCGCTGCGCCGGCTGCAGGTCGTTCCATGCCGCCAGAGGCGAAACGCCAGCCAGCTCAGAGAGTTTCATGATGGCGTAAGCCGTTCCGCGGGCGTTGCTTCCGATAACGATGAGTTTCCCTTTCCTCGTACCGATGTAGAAAGCATCCTTTGCGGTGATAATAAGATGCAGCGGCGCACCGAGTTTTTCTACTGCCGAAAACTCCTTGTTGGTGAGCTGGTCGAGCTGGTAAATCTGTATCGGAGCACCTGATTTTTCTTTCGCATCGAATCCGGTTACGGCTTTCATATCGCCCGCAAACTCCTTGAGGGCAATTTTTACTACCGGCGAAATGATAGAGTTGGTGGTATAAGATACTCTGCCGTAGCCGTCGGTCCAATAAACGTTGGGTGCTGCGGCCTGAGTTTCCGTCTTCTTCACTTTGGTTTCGGTCAGCGCGTTGGCATTCAGGCTAGAGAAGCAGGCCAGAGCCAAGGCAACGCCTAATATAATCTTTTTATATTTCATTTTTCTTATGTTTTTGTCTGTTCGGTTGTAGATTCGCTTTTGCTGAAACTACACATTTCTGCATTTTGCAAAGATACATAAAAGTGTTTAATATCTGAAATTATTTAGTTTTTATTTGCTTATTACATTATTTATTGTTACTTTTGCACCAAATAAATAAAAAGAAATGATGACATTATATCCAAAATTGATTGAAGAGGCGCTTGCTACGGTGATTTATCCAGGCACCAAGAAGAACCTCATAGAGAGCGAGATGCTGGCAGATACGCCTAGCATCAATGGTATGAAGGTGAAGGTGGTTCTTCTCTTCCCTCGTGATACGGATCCTTTCCTCAAGAGTACGGTAAAGGCGGCTGAGGCTGCCATCCATTATCATATTTCGAAAGATGTGGAGGTGGAAATCGTTACTGAGTTCAAGTCGGCTCCTCGTCCTGAGGTGGGCAAGATGCTGCCACAGGTGAAGAACGTCATTGCTGTAAGCTCTGGTAAGGGTGGAGTAGGCAAGAGCACCGTTTCTGCCAATCTCGCTATCGCCTTGGCTAAGTTGGGCTACAAGGTGGGTTTGCTCGATACTGATATCTTCGGTCCTTCCATGCCTAAGATGTTCGGTGTGGAGGAGGAGCGTCCTTATTCTGTTCACAAGGACGGCAGAGACCTCATCGAACCTGTCGAGAAATATGGCGTGAAGCTCCTGAGTATCGGTTTCTTCGTAAGTCCTACTACGGCTACTCTGTGGCGCGGCGGAATGGCTTGTTCTGCCCTGAAGCAGCTGATTGCTGATGCTGACTGGGGTGAGTTGGATTACTTTATCCTCGATACGCCTCCTGGCACAAGCGATATTCATCTTACGCTGCTCCAGACACTCGCCATTACGGGTGCAGTTATCGTAAGTACTCCTCAGCAGGTGGCGCTTGCCGATGCGAGAAAGGGTATTGACATGTATCAGAATGATAAGGTGAATGTGCCTATCCTCGGACTAATCGAGAATATGGCTTACTTTACGCCTGCCGAGCTGCCTGAGAACAAGTATTATATCTTTGGTAAGGAGGGTTGCAAGAACCTCGCCAAGGAAATGAATGTGCCTCTGCTCGCCCAGATTCCTATCGTTCAGAGCATCTGCGAGGGTGGTGATGATGGTGCGCCTGCTGCTACCAAGGTTGATTCCATTACCGGTCAGGCATTCCTCAGCCTTGCCCAAAGCGTAGTAACGGTGGTGAACCGCAGAAATGCTGAGAAGGCTCCAACCAAGATTGTTAGTACACACAAGTAGTAAATATCCTATTTGATAAGGGTATAAAAAAAAAGCTAGGATTGCCCTCAAGCAGTCCTAGCTTTTTTTATCAGAGGAGTTAACAGGTTAACAGTTAACAGCTGTTTTTTGCATGGTCACCCCCGAAATTATGCATTGTACATTATCCATTCTCCACGATTTCTTCCGCCTCATCCTCTTCTTCTGCTACTTCGGCAGTAAGGTCTGCCTTGAGTCTTGCCGATCTCAGTTGCTGCCTGAAAACCAGGCAGGTAGCCAGAAAATAGACACCCGTTTGTATCCAGAGTGCTCTGAATTCCGGCAGAATATCTGAAAGCGAAGCACCCATACTGCTGATTCTGAGGAACCCGCGGATGCCGAAAGTGGATGGGAAAACCCACGAAAATCCTTGCCAAAAGCCCGGAATATTGCTCAATGGCCATGAAACTCCCGTCATAAAAAGCAACGGAACGGAGGTAAATACCACCAGAAGCATCACATTTTCACGATATCTTACCAGACACGACAGCATCAGACCGAAGAAAACGCACGAAAGAATGTAAGGAAGGAGGAAACCGAGAATGGTGGTCCACGTTACCATACTTACAAAACTGAACAGCTTGGGAACTACCAGCGTAAGATACATTCCCATCACGGCATAAACCATGAAATAAACCAATGCCTTGCCGAAAACAATGCGGAAAATACCGCCATAATGCTCGCTTACCGGTATGAGTTCGCGGTTTCTGTTGAGTTCTCTTGATGTTCCCGCTGCCATTCCTATGCCCAGAAGCATCGTCTGCTGCAGGATAAGAACCAGCACAGCCGGCAGAATGGCATTTCCGTAACCTCCTGTCGTGTTGAATATCGGAACCTCATCAAAGGCGAGCGGCTCGGTGGTAATCTCATCGTCTCTATCTGTAAATCCTCCAGCCTGTGTTATCTGGATGCTCGAGTTGATGTGGCTGGCTACGGCCTGCGAGGTCTGATAAATCGCTTTATAGGTCAGCATCAGACTCATATCGCAGTAAACTCCCACATGCGCCTGTTCGCCCCGGTTCAGCTTTGTATCGAAGTCGGCAGGGAAGTAAAGGATTCCGTGAACTGCCTGCCTGCGCACCAGTTCCTTCGCCTCGTCCAGACTGTTGCAGTAATAGGTAGCCTTGGCGTCTGGTGAAGCATCATAATCGCGGATAAACTCGCGTGAACTGTGACTGTGGCTCAGGTCCACAATCGCCGTATCCACTTCTCTCACCACCTCGTTGTTGTAGATCCAAGAGTAGAGCAGCGGATAACCCAGCGGCACCAGAATGCAGAAAATGAGCACACCCTCATCGCGGAAAACATTGCGCATTTCCGTCTTCCAGATGTAGCACATGTCCCAGATGCCATTGATAATCTTATATAATAAACTACTTTTCTTCATTACGGTAAGTATTTATATACCAGCATTGCCTTCTTGATGTTCCAGACAGTGAGCATCGGCAGGGCGCAGAACAGCACCATTGCGCCCCAGTGGAGCACAGCATCGCTCATAGGGAAACCATTGAAGATGTTCATCTGGTAAATCATGTAATAGTGGCGCATCGGGAAAAGCTGGCCGATAGACTGGATCGGAGAATCCATCGAGAAGAGCGGATAGGTGGCTCCGCAGATGGAGAAACTCACCACGCCCCACAACGAACAGATACTCATCGACATGCGCAATGAAGGCATCAGTCCGAAGGCAAAGATGCCGAAACACTGGCAGGAGAGTACGCTCAGAATGCCTAACAGGATGATAGGAAGCGCGCCGCCCGGATGTGGAAACTGCAATACATAATAGATGTAGAATTCGAATAGCAGGAAGATACTCAGGAAGATGAGTGTCTGTGGCAGCATCTTACCCGCAATGGCGAGATAAGGATTGTTGCCTGCCATCCGCATCCAGTCTCTTGCTCGGTTGAACTTCAGTTCCGTACCTATAGAATAAGGTGTAATCAGGAAGATGAACAGCATGATGAGTCCCGGCACCATTACGCTCGAAAGATAATAGTTGTAGTTGGCGTATGGGTTGCCTATCATGTGCAGATCTACGGCGATAGGCTGTAGGAAGGTCATGATTTCATCGTTCGTCTTTCCCAGCGCCGAAAGTTTCGCCATTCCTGCCGCCGCACCTCCCAGGGTAGAGATGGTTTTCAGATCGCGGAAGAGCAGGGAGCCGGCTGCCAGCGATACGCTGCTGTAATAGAATGAAATCTTAGGCTGCTTCTGGGCCATCAGGCCTGCCTCTGTTCCGTCAGGAATCAGCAGGAAGGCGTAGATTTCGTTCTTTTGGATAGCATGTCTTGCCTCTGCCATGTTCTCGTAATGAGCCACTACCTTGGTGGTCTGGAAGGCATCGAGCTTATGTACCAGCTGGCGCGATGTGGCGGAGTTGTCCTGATCTACTATGCCCACAGGCATGTCGGTAGGCACTCCTCCCTTCATCAGCGTGGTGAAGAAAATTACCACCACGATGGGGAAGATGACCATGCAGAAGAGATAAATGGGGTTCTTCCACATGATGCCGCATTCTCTGAGGGCTATATGATATAATTTCTTAAACATAGAACTTTAAAGATTGAACTTTGAACATCATGAAAAATAAAGTTTTTTGTTTGAAAACAAATGAATTCTTCACTCTTCACTCTTCGTTCTTCACTTAATTACCAAAGACATTCCCGGGCGCAATCCCTCAATCTTTGTGATAGGACGGGCCTTCACCTCGAATGTCTTGCGGTCGTAGTCGCCATTATCCTTGGTTGCCTTCCAGGTAGCGTAAGAGCCCTGGTCTTTCAGGTAGTAAACCTTCATCTTGATGTCCTTGTTGAAGGCAGGAACGTAAGCGGTGAACTCATCGCCCTTGTTCAGACCCTTGAGATGGTCTTCGCGAACATTGAAGGTTCCCCACATATCGCTCATGATAGAGATGCTCATGATAGGAGAGCCGAGGCCTACCAGCTCGCCTACCTTAGGATAGACATTGCTAACCTCGCCCTCGCACTGGGCAATCTGAACGGTCTCTTTCAGAAGATTCTTCACTACATCCACAGCGCTCTTCGAAGCCTGGGTGTTGTTGGCAGCCATGCGCTTTTCCTGTTCGCGGGCGCCATTCTTCGCCATATCGTACTGACTTCTGGCAGCAGCCACCTGAGCCTCTGTAGCCTTGTAGGCTGCGTAAGCCTCATCGCGTTTCTGGCCGCTGATTACACCCTCGTTGAAGAGGTTCTGCATGCGGTCGTAGGTCTTCTTGGCGATGGTTGCGGCAGCTTCAGCCTGCTGAACCAACTGGTAAGCGCCCTGGATCTGCTCCTTGCGTGCACCTGCATCCGTCAGGTCCTTCATCGCCTCGGCTGCAGCGTTGGTAGCCTGGAGCATCTGTTCCTGCGATTTCATTTCCGGCACTTCGAGGATGGCGAGCGTATCGCCCACATGAACGTAATCGCCTTCCTGAACGCGGAGTTCTACTACGCGTCCCGGCAGTTTGCAGGACACTCTGTATTCTGATACTTCTACCTCGCCCTGAATGGTGTTATCCTTCTGTTCCAGGGTGAAGAAACCGATGACGCCTACGAGAATGACTACTGCTGTAAAACCGATTACAGCGAGCAATATGTTGTTATGCTGTGATTTCTTAGACATTTGCTTAATCTGAATTTAAATTTGTTATTATTATTACTGCAGGATACCGAGCGCCTTGTTCAGCCCAACCTGAGTCAGCTTCACGTCGATTTCTGCATCAATCTTCTGGCTCTGTGCTTTCTGCCAGGCAGTCTGTGCAGCCATCACGTCGGTAACCTCCATCACGCCTTCCTTGAAACCGAGGTTGGCGCATCTCAGGTTCTCATCTGCACTGGCGATGTTCTTCATTGCCATGTTGAGCTTCTTCTGGGCTTCCTTTACCTTAAACTGGCTTTGAGTAATCTGCAGATGAATCTTCTCTCTCGTATCATCCAGGTTCATCTGGGCGATATTGCTGGCAGCCTTGGCGGCTCTCACCTTGTAGGCGCCGTCGAACCAGTTCCATACCGGAACATGAACCATCACGCCTACGTTCCAGACTCCGGTAAACTTCTTCTGGAAACCATTGAATACGTTCGGGTTCGAAATCATGTAGCCGCCTGTCAGCATGACGTGAGGCAGATTGATGGCGCGAACCATTTTGGTAGCTTCTTTAGAGATGTCGAGCGCATTCTGCAGCATGCGGAGTTCCGGCCGGGTGTTCAGCGCCGAATCCTGTGCTGCCACTTTCTGCTGCTCGGTGTCAACAGGAGTTCCTGATAAAGCCAGGGTTTCCTTATCTTCATCGGCAAGTGTGATTTCCTGGTTCATCGGAATGCCGCAGAGCTGGCAGAGCAGCATCTTCGACAGCGCGAGTCCGTCTTCTGCCTGAGTAATCTGCATCTCAGCCTCGTTCACTTTCACGTCTACCTTCAGTCCGTCTGCCTTGGTGGCTACTCCCTGCTGAATCATCTTATGAACATCCTCGTTCAGTTTCTTTACGAGGTCGCGGTAACTGATGGCGAGTTTCTGCTTCTGCTTCAGCGAAACGGCGAGCCAGTAAGCCTGGTCAATGCTGTAGAGCGTGCTCTGGGTCTGCTGGTCGAGATCATTCTCTGCAATCTGCTCTCCGATGTCGGCAATCTTGTTGGCTGCAATGATGGCTCCACCCATATAGATAGGTTGGCGAACCATCACGCTTCCAGCCCAGATATTGCGGGTGTCGGTGCGGAAAGCATCTACCAGTTTCTCTCCCAGCGCATTGCCTTGCTGCTGCAGGGGTCCCAGTTTCTCATTCAGCAGTCCGCCTATCTGCTGCGCTATCTCCGGGGTAATCATTCCCTGACTTACAAGTTGGCTCATCAGATTGCTGGCTCCTCCCGATATTCCTCCGGTAACGGTAGAGCCGATATTGCTGAATGCTGATTTCTGACCGTCGTTCAGCAGCGAAATCTCCCTGCTGAACCATTCGTAACCGCCTAAAGCATCTACTTTAGGAAGATATTTGGTACGTGCCGATTTCTTCATGTTGTACGCCACGTCTTTCTTGAGCTTCGAGGCATTGAGCTGCTTGTTGTTGCGCAGCGCCATGGCACGACAACTGTCAAGGCTCAGCGTTTGTGCCTGAGCCCCAGCAGGAATCAATGCTCCCATCAGCATGATAAGAGTTATATATTTTTTCATCCTTTGTTTATAATATTATATAATATTGGATGCAAAATTATGGAATTATTCTTAAATGACAAAGAAATTTTGTTTATCAAATCTTTAAGAATCAAAAAATATATTGCATTGTGGAAAAATAGAACATATCTTCTGGTTTTCCGTAATCCCTTAATCGTCTGTTTCTTAGAAATTCACCCATTCTGTCTCGCCCCAGGTAGGGTCTACGGTAATGCCTATTCCACCACCCGTACTGTCGTCTCCGCCACCGAATCCGTCAGCAATGGAAATCTCGGTATAGGTTGTTTGGTTCTGATGGATTTTCAAATCGGCTTTTTCAAAACTCTTTACCACCTTTGCATCGGCATCCAGAAAGCTGATACTCATCTTGATGTTCTTCTCTTCTTCATGTGGGAAGGTGTAGACGGTAAAGTCTCTGCCGCCATCTTTCATACTGAAAATCTCGGTCTGACGGCTGTTCACGCAGCCGAATCCGGTGGTTGCATCCAGGGTGCTGCTGCCGCCGGTATAATAGAACTTGATGCTTCTGATTTCTTCGGGAATAGTTTCGTCGTTAATATGTAACTTGAAGGCGCCAACTGCTCGCCTCAGGTTGATGTCGGAGGTGGCTCCGTCTGCCGTTACGCTCAACCTGCCGTAATAATAGAAGGTGTCGGTAAGCTTGTTGCTCGCAAACTTTACTTTCTCGGGTGCGCTGACAGAGCAGTTTCCCTTTCCGTTGTGGGCAATCACCACCAGTCGGTATTCTCCTTCGTCCAGACTTACATAGGCTGTTCCGAAACCGTTGTCGGTAGATTGCTGGTTGATTGACTCCAGTTTGTCTTCTCCGTCAAAGATGGCAAGTGTCAGTCTGGAGCACACATCGCCCAGCGCCATCTGCTTGTCGGCAGCTTTAGTTGTTAGCAGACTTGTGCCTTCTATTTTCTGCACATGGATAGTTACATTGGCGTTTGCCTCACGTGATTTTCCGGTTGTTTCGTCAATCGAAAACTTCTCGCATGAAGTAAGCGTCGCTACGAGCATCAGCAACAGGGATGCCAGTAACCGATAGGGCTTCTTACTCATAACCGTTCTTATTTACTAGTTGCTCTATGCGTTATCTCGGAGTTTCCTCGGGCATAAAGATGTGGCAAATATACGTTTTTTCTCCTTTCGATGCAAGTAAAATCTAATAAATCTTTATATTTTTTGTCATTTATCTGTTTTTTCGTAATTTTGCATCGGTTTTTCTGTACTTACAGAGCCGATTTTGCATTATATATATAATTAGGTATAGAAGATATTGGTATGGATAAGAAGATAAAAGCATTGTTTTTTGATATTGACGGCACCCTGGTGAGTTTCAAGACCCACAAGATTCCGCAGAGCACGGTAGATGCTTTGGAGCAGGCTAAGAAGAATGGGGTAGAGGTGTATATTTCTACCGGTCGTCCGCAACTCATCATCAACAACCTCGGTCAGATAGAACATCTTATCGACGGTTACATCACCACCAATGGAGCCCGCTGTTTTGTAGGCGATAAGGTGGTGAGCCAGCACGCCATCCTTCCTGAAGATGTAAAGAGGATTATCGAGGCTGCCGACCGTGATGGTTATCCGGCAATCGTCGTAGGAGAGCATCATCTCGCTATCCATCATTATACTGACGAGGTTTATGAAATCTTTGCCAAGGGACTGGGAGTGGATTGTGAAATCTTCCTGACCGATGTGAATGAACTGGGAGATGAGCAGGTTCTGCAGGTTACTCCTTTCTGTTCGGTAGAGCAGGAGGCGCTCCTGATGCCTACGCTCCGCAACTGCACCTCGGGCAGATGGCATCCTGCCTTTACGGATATTACGGCAGCCGATGCGGATAAGGGAAAGGGCTTGCATGCAATGGCTGATTATCTGGGTTTGAACATAGAAGAAACCATGGCTTTCGGCGATGGCGGCAATGATATTTCCATCGTCCGGGAGGCAGGCACCGGTGTTGCAATGGGCAATGCGGGAGATAATCTCAAGCAGGTAGCCGATTACATTACGACTCATGTGGATGAAGATGGTGTTAAGAATGCGCTCCTCCATTTTGGTGTGATTTAAGTTCCCGGCGTTATTGACTTTTTTTTCATAACTCCCTATATATAATAAGGTGTAATCCTGATGAAGCCTTTTTGATAGGCGAGTTTCATTTTAATAAAATAAAAAGGCAAACATGTTATTTATTGTGATAAATGGCGTGTTTGCCTTTCTGTTTTTAAAACTTCTCTTTTATGCCTAGTTTCTTCTCGTTATTTACTTTTTGTGGGGATAAACATCAAAAACGCTTACGAAAAGTAATAAAATATGCGAAAAATATACATAAAGTACCATAAAGTTGTTATTTTATATCAAATTGTTTGCTAAAAATTTGTTTAATTTACAAAAAGTATGTATCTTTGCACCCGATATTTGTAAGTTGTTTAATTTTTAAGAGAGAGAATTATGGTAAAAAGATTGACCATGCTCATGGGGGGCTCGTTCTTTCAACAGGAATGGCTCTCGCTCAAACTACTGTTACAGGTAAGGTTGTTTCTCAGGAAGACGGTGAGCCGGTGATTGGCGCATCTGTAAGAATTGTAGGAACTAAAACTGGAACAGCGACTGATGTCGATGGTAATTTTACGCTTCCTAATGCCAGCAAGGATGCTGTCTTGGAAATCAGTTACCTCGGCATGCAGACTAAAACAATGAAAGCATCTGCTAAGATGAAGATCATTTTGGCTTCTGATGCAAGAAATCTTGACGAGGTAGTTGTTACTGCCTTGGGTATGAAACGTTCAGAGAAAACTTTGGGTTATGCTGCCAGTACAGCCAACGCTTCAGAGTTGACTGTTGCTAAGTCTGGTTCCCTGATGAGTGGTCTTCAGGGTAAGATGGCTGGTGTGCAGATTTCTGGTGGTGGTGTTACAGGTACTTCTCAGAAAGTCGTAATTCGTGGTATTTCTTCTGTTTCTAGCAACAACCCATTGTATATTGTTGATGGTGTGCCTATCAACAATGACCGTTTGGGTGATAATTCTGTTGACTTTGGTAGTGGCGCAGGCGACATCAACCCAGAGGATATTGAATCGGTAACTGTATTGAAGGGTGCTTCTGCTACCGCTCTTTATGGCTCCCGTGCAGCCAATGGTGTTATCATGATTACTACAAAGAAGCCACAGGGTAACAAGAAGGCTTCTATCACTTACGATGGTTCTTTGACATTTACTGATGTGCTCCGTGTGCCAATGACTCAGAATCTCTTTGGTCAAGGTTGGGGTTCCTGGTCTAATGAGGAGAACGGTTCTTGGGGACCTCGCCTCGATGGTCGTGAGCATTGGTATGGTTCTACCGGTCTTTCTAACGGCGAGACTTTAACCAAGCCTTTTTCTTATGCTAAGAACAATATCCGTGACTTCTATCAGGTGGGTAAGGAGTGGAACAACAACGTATCTCTCCGCTATGGTGATGAGAAAGTAGGTATTGTTGCATCTTACGGTAATGTAAGTTCTAATGGTATTACTCCTAACAATGGTGATACTTACTATCGTAATACCTTCTCACTCCGTGGTTACGCCAATATCGACAGATTCCATCTGGACATGTCCCTGAACTATGTTCGCAAGGATATGCGCCGTTCTCGTGATATGTATATGGAGTTGCTTCAGGGTGCTTCTGATGTTCGTTTCACCGATATGAAGGATTACAACCTTGAGCGTAACAATGTAGATAACTACTATACATTGTATGCTACCAACCCATATTATATGGTAGATAACTTCTATTCTACTTATCAGGACGACCGTATTTATGGTAAGCTGGAGTTGTCATACGATATTACCAAGGATATCAAGGTAATTGGCCGTTTCGGTGGTGATTATACCAATTATAAGACCGAGCGCATCGAACCACGTATTCTTTATACCGAGGGTTCTTATCAGGCAAATGGTAATGGTACAACTATAGGTAACCAGGGTTACTATTCTAAGTATCGTTCTCAGCGTGGACAGATTGATGCAAGCCTCTTATTGACCGGTAATCATACTTTCGGTGATTTTTCGGTAGGTGCAACCTTGGGTTGGAACTTGAACCAGAGAAACTATGATACTGTAGGTGGTTATAATGAGCAGTTGGAAATTCCTGGATGGAATTCCTTGGATAATACCATTTCCAATTCTCTTACTGATGCAACCTCATGGAAAAGAAGATTGATTGGACTTTTGGGACAGGTAGAGCTTGGTTATAAGGATTGGGCCTTCCTGAACCTTTCTGCCCGTAACGACTGGTCTTCTACACTTCCTGTTGGTAATAACAGTTTCTTCTATGGCGGTGCCAATGTATCTGTACTTCTGAACCAGGCTATTCCTGCATTGAAGAATACCAAGCAGATCGACTTGTTGAAGGTTCGTGCAGCTATAGGTCAGACTGGTAATGATGCTTATGTATATATGACTAATTCATATTACCGTCCATTCCAGTCTTATTATACATATTTGCCAATTTCTGGTGTGTTAGGTCTGACAGAGTATAACCGCTTGCCAAATACAAACTTGAAACCAGAGATTACAACTGAGTATGAACTTGGTTTGAGCGGTACATTCTTCGGTAACCGTTTGAGTTTCGATGTGGCTTACTATGATCGTACAACCAAGAATCAGATTATCTCTGCTACTTTGGCGCCTGAGACAGGTTATACTACGAACACCCGTAATGTGGGTAAGCTTCAGAACAAGGGTATTGAGGCGATGGTTAATTTTACTCCTATCCGTACCAAGGATTGGGAATGGAGCGTAGGGGCTACATACTCAAAGAACTGGAGTAAGGTGAAGGAACTTTGGGATGGTCTTGATGAATATACCATTCCTGTAGGTACTACAAGTACTGGTTTGTATTCTTCTATGCGTGGTGTATCTTACGTATTGAAGGTTGGTGAGCCTATCGGTATCTTCAAGTTGCCTGCAACAGAGAAGGTGACAGATAAGAATAGTCAGTATTATGGCTATAAGGTGGTAGACAACAATGGTTTCTTAAAGTCAAGTTCTACGGAATATGATTATCTCGGTTCTTCTCAGCCTGATTTCGTAATGGGCTTCACCACACACTTAAAGTGGAAAAACTTGACCCTTGCAGCTACTGGCGACTGGCATAAGGGTGGATTAATGTATTCTGAGACATCTTATATCACTCACTTCAATGGTAACTCTACAGAGACAGTATTCAATGAGCGTGATGCGTTTATCTATCCTCATTCTGTAAAGGTTGTTGGTGGACAGTATGTTGAGAATAATATCCCTGTTAGTTCAGAGAAGATGAATTATGCTCAGGGTAACTATAGTTACAACCCGGAGGTGCGTCGTGATTTCGTTGTAAGCCGTTCTTACTTCAAACTCCGTGAGTTGGCTTTGACATACGATTTCCCTAAGACAATCACAAGCGCATTGAAGATGCAGAAGTTGTCTTTGAGTCTCGTTGGCCACAACTTGTTGCTCATTACTCCTAAGCATCAGAATTATATCGATCCTGAGTCTTCTAACTTTGGTAATGATATCAGCTCTGAGTTTGGTGAGACAATGGGTTCTGTTTCAACTCGCAACTATGGTATTAACTTGAAGGTTGTATTTTAATTAAAGGAGATTTCTTATATGAAAAGATATAAATTTTTAAGCGCAGCATTGCTGGGAGCCCTCTTGACAATGGGTACTGTTACTTCTTGTAGCGATTCCGGTTATTTGGATATCAACTACAATCCTGATTACCCAACAACAGCTACTTATAAGCAGCTGTTCCCTTCTGCAGAGGCTTCAACAGTTGCAGTTTTAGGACTTTACGGACAATTAACTGGAAATTTCTGGTGTCAGTATGCCACACAGGGTAATAGTACAAACCAGTATAATACATTGGCTAACTATGCGGTAACGACAAGCAGCTCTTATCCTCCAGTTAAGGCTTTGTGGGATAATACTTATGCCAATGCTTTGAAGGATTTGAAATTGTCTGTAGCTTCAGCAGAAGGTGCAAAGGTATGGAATTATTGGATGGTTTCCAAAATATTGATGGCCTATAACTATTTGGTGTTGACCGATTCTTATGGAGACATTCCGTTTAGCGAGTCTTTGGATATTGATAACAATCCAAATCCAATATTTGAGGATAGTAAGACTGTTGTGTATCCTGGTATTATTAACATGCTTGATGAGGCTATTGCTAAATATAATGATGCATTAGAGTCAGAGAAGTCTTATCCTATAGGTGGTACTTTAGACTGTTTCTTGGGTGGAAGTATGGCTAAATGGGTCAGCTTTGCCAAGAGCTTGAAACTGAAAATGTATCTGAAGGATTTCGATGCTCATAAAGAGGATATTAAAAACTTGTTGGCTGAGGGCGATTTGCTGGAAGAGGATTGCGCTTGGACTGCATGGGTTGATGCTACTAATAAGTCTAACCCATTGTATGAATTTAATATCCGTCAGTTGAATACCACAGAGAATATGCGTGCTTGTCATACTTTTGTTGAGTATCTTCTCGCAAAGAAAGATCCACGCATAGTTTATCTTTATAATCAGACTGCTGCATCTAAAAAAGCGCATCCAGACTATAATACACCAGAGTTGTTGATAGCACATATGGATGAGTGCTATGAGGGGCTTCCTTGTGGTACAAAGCCTAGTACTCAGTCTGTAATTACTATCTCTCAGTCTTCACGTGTTAAGCAGGCTTATGATGATCCTGTATACTTGATGAATGAGGCTGAATGTGAATTGATGATTGCTGAGGCTTATGCTCGTTTAGGTAATACAGATAAAGCAGAGGAGTATTATAATAAAGGTGTTCTTGCTGGTTTTAGCCGTTGGGGACTTGATGGCTCAAGTTTTGTAAATGGTGTATATGCATTTGATAAAACAGATATGCTCAAGAGTATAGCACGTCAATATTGGCTCACTTATGCTGGCGCTAATTCTTATGATGGCTGGATTACTCGTAATCGTTTAGGATATCCTGAAGTTCAGGGTGCTGTTACTGTACGAGTTAGTAACAAGCCAATGGAGCGTACTTTGTCTGATGGTTATCAACTAGGTAACTTGGTAGATCCAGGTGCTTCAAACTTGGCGACAGGTGCTTATCCTATGCGCTTAATTTATCCTACTTCGACTTCTTTGTATAATACCGCTGCTATGAAGTATATCAAGGAGAATGGTAACGATATCACCAAGAAGTTGTGGTGGGAAAAGTAAATTCTAGTTTTTATAAAATAGACTGAAATATGAAAAAAATATTCTTTTTATTAGCTCTTGTTGTTATGATGTTCTCGGCTTGTTCCGAAGGTACGGATTTCGACATTGATTATACACCGATAGCTCCAATAGGAGGTCAGTATGCTTTGAATATTGAGAAAGGTTACGATCCTAGTAAGACTGATGCGGAATATTGGGACTCTAACCCTTCCGATGTTGAAGAGATATGCAACGTTTCCGATGGAGTTTTTGGTTTCTTGAGTAATACAACAGATTACGATAAGGATAAAGCTTGGATTCGCATTGGTAATTACAGTACAGCTACTGAATGGGCAATAAATGCCAAGGTGTCTATCAATATGAGTGATTATATTTTTAGTGGTACAGATGTGGATAATTTTATTGGAAACTCTGCGACTTCTAAAGGTAAGATTACTGTGTCTGGTAAGTGTGGACATAATACTTACAAGACTGCGACTGGTACTATTACCGATGAAATTACTATTGTTTATTCTCGTGCAGATCAGCCTGGTTATCATTATAGGGCTAAAGGCTTTAAGTATACAGGTTGGGATGAGGATTTAGAATAAATATGTAGAATAAAGATATAAGGCAAAGTGATTTGCCTCGTTGTTGACCAAGTCAACACTTATATCTCTCTCGTCTTGGGGACTGGCGGTGGTCAGTCCCCTTTTTGAATTTATAAGAGAGATTTCTTGGTTAATGAGGGTGTGTCATAAGTCTGGATAATAGTTGGTGTATAACAGTTGGCTACCGCATGCACAACAGGTGTTGTGCATGCGCATATCAGCTGTTATGCAAGCGCACAACAGCTGTTGTGCGACCGAAGATACTGACTGTCTCAACAACATATCCTATCTCTTCCAACAACTTATTCTATCTCTTCCAACAACATATCCTATCTCTTCCAGCAACATAACCCATATTTACCAACGACAAGAAGAGGGTGAATCATAAACTTATGACACATCCTCTTTAGTTGTAGATGAAGTAGCTGCCTCCATCACTCTGACAATATTTCTTCAGAAGCTCGATAACGTATTCGGCATTCTCGCGAACGTGCTGTTCGTCTCCGTCATATCCGTTGATGAGAACCACCAGATGGGTGGTGTCAATACTCATCTTGGTTCGCTCGTTGTCGCTGGTCGGGGTTCCTACACCACCTGTCTTGTCTCTGTAAACAGGCAGACCTTCAATATTAATCATGCCTCTGCCGATGCCTTCGTATGGTTCGCCGGCTTTGCCTACGCCCAGGGTCAGGGTGTCGCCTTCAAACTTGTCTGCATCAAATCCGCCGATGCTGTAGCCGTAGGCGATACTTGCCAGGTTCACCAGATCCACCAGCGTATCTCTCTGGTAGAGTTCCTTGCCCTGCAGCATTCTGCGGATAAGGGCTTCTGATGCAGGACGGTAGCGAGATGGATCCTTGCCGCAGGCACGGTACACCTTTCGGGTGGCGGCAATTCCACTCATCTCTTTCAGCGATTCCGTGGTCAGCGTATGTCTGTATTTCTCACCGAGGGCATTGATTTCATCCCAAAGTTCCTGACAATAAGGGGTGTTTACCACATTGGCTTCCACGCATGCTCCCACAAAGGTGGGACATACCGATTCGATTTCTTCTGATACAATAATTTTCATAATGCAATTTCCGTTTTCTGTTAAACCTTACTGATTGGTAGGGCAAAAGTACGAAGAAATATTGGAATAGCCAAAAGTTCAGTCTATTTATATATATAATAAGGTGTAAAAATAGCTTAAATGTTTATAACTGTTAAATGTTTGGCTAAAATGAAACTTTTTTGCGAAAAGATTTGGTGGAATGAAAAATAGTTAGTACTTTTGCATTCGCTTTTGAGAAATCAAGCATTACTCAAAGCGATAAAGAAAGAGTTCTTTGAAAGATTTTACATAAACAGACAAGTAGTACAAGAAGCGGTTAACTTCTTAGAAATAAGAAAGTTGACTGGGTAAAAGAAACGAACCGTCAAGAAATTGACAAGTCAGGTTTACTAAGCTTCAATAAACGAAAAAGGATATTCGTCCTAAGTACAGACAACAAACACCGACTTTCTTCTTCGGAAGAAATGAAGTAAAAATGATATTTTACAATGGAGAGTTTGATCCTGGCTCAGGATGAACGCTAGCTACAGGCTTAACACATGCAAGTCGAGGGGAAACGATATTGGAAGCTTGCTTCCGATAGGCGTCGACCGGCGCACGGGTGAGTAACGCGTATCCAACCTGCCCACCACTTGGGGATAACCTTGCGAAAGTAAGACTAATACCCAATGACGTCTCTAGAAGACATCTGAAAGAGATTAAAGATTTATCGGTGATGGATGGGGATGCGTCTGATTAGCTTGTTGGCGGGGTAACGGCCCACCAAGGCGACGATCAGTAGGGGTTCTGAGAGGAAGGTCCCCCACATTGGAACTGAGACACGGTCCAAACTCCTACGGGAGGCAGCAGTGAGGAATATTGGTCAATGGACGAGAGTCTGAACCAGCCAAGTAGCGTGCAGGAAGACGGCCCTATGGGTTGTAAACTGCTTTTATAAGGGAATAAAGTGAGTCTCGTGAGACTTTTTGCATGTACCTTATGAATAAGGACCGGCTAATTCCGTGCCAGCAGCCGCGGTAATACGGAAGGTCCGGGCGTTATCCGGATTTATTGGGTTTAAAGGGAGCGTAGGCCGGAGATTAAGCGTGTTGTGAAATGTAGACGCTCAACGTCTGCACTGCAGCGCGAACTGGTTTCCTTGAGTACGCACAAAGTGGGCGGAATTCGTGGTGTAGCGGTGAAATGCTTAGATATCACGAAGAACTCCGATTGCGAAGGCAGCTCACTGGAGCGCAACTGACGCTGAAGCTCGAAAGTGCGGGTATCGAACAGGATTAGATACCCTGGTAGTCCGCACGGTAAACGATGGATGCCCGCTGTTGGTCTGAACAGGTCAGCGGCCAAGCGAAAGCATTAAGCATCCCACCTGGGGAGTACGCCGGCAACGGTGAAACTCAAAGGAATTGACGGGGGCCCGCACAAGCGGAGGAACATGTGGTTTAATTCGATGATACGCGAGGAACCTTACCCGGGCTTGAATTGCAGAGGAAGGATTTGGAGACAATGACGCCCTTCGGGGCCTCTGTGAAGGTGCTGCATGGTTGTCGTCAGCTCGTGCCGTGAGGTGTCGGCTTAAGTGCCATAACGAGCGCAACCCCTCTCCTTAGTTGCCATCAGGTTAAGCTGGGCACTCTGGGGACACTGCCACCGTAAGGTGTGAGGAAGGTGGGGATGACGTCAAATCAGCACGGCCCTTACGTCCGGGGCTACACACGTGTTACAATGGCAGGTACAGAGAGACGGTCCCTTGCAAAACGGATCAAATCCTTAAAGCCTGTCTCAGTTCGGACTGGGGTCTGCAACCCGACCCCACGAAGCTGGATTCGCTAGTAATCGCGCATCAGCCATGGCGCGGTGAATACGTTCCCGGGCCTTGTACACACCGCCCGTCAAGCCATGAAAGCCGGGGGCGCCTAAAGTCCGTGACCGTAAGGAGCGGCCTAGGGCGAAACTGGTAATTGGGGCTAAGTCGTAACAAGGTAGCCGTACCGGAAGGTGCGGCTGGAACACCTCCTTTCTGGAGAGACGAATATATTTAGTGATTAGTGATTAATTATTATTGATTATCCCTTCACTTATATTTATTGAGATAGTGACTGATTAAAGTTCGCTTCTCTTCTTGTACGCACCATCTGTTTAATTAAATAGGAGACTGGGATTCCTTATACATTATATATATAGGGATGGCTCAAGCAAAATGGTTCAACTCCACAATCTCCACTCTAAGGTTGAGTAAGACAAGTGAATTCTTCACTCTTCGTTCTTCACTCTTCACTTAAAAAGATCTTTGACATATTGACACAAGCAAAACTGTAAGTAATGAACTTTAGTTCAGACTAAAGTAAATCAAATCGCAAGATGAGATTTCACTTTGTTAGAATACAGCTGAAAGTATGAGCTACTTATTCGTTATTCGGAAACGAGTAACAAGAATACAGTCGTAAAGAAAGTAAGAAAGGGCGTATGGCGGATGCCTAGGCTCACGGAGGCGATGAAGGACGTGATAAGCTGCGATAAGCTTCGGGTAGGTGCAAATAACCCTTGATCCGGAGATTTCCGAATGGGACAACCTAGCCGTCTGAAGGACGGTTACTCTTACCAGTGTAAGAGAGCTAACGCAGGGAACTGAAACATCTTAGTACCTGCAGGAAGAGAAAATAAATGAATGATTCCCCCAGTAGTGGCGAGCGAACGGGGAACAGCCCAAACCAGTGGCGTCGCAAGGCGTGGCTGGGGTTGTAGGACCGCGACATTGTACTGAAATGGTGAGTGGAAGTATCTGGAAAGTTACATCACAGAAGGTGATAATCCTGTACACGAAGCCAGATCAGGCATAGCGGTATCCTGAGTAACGCGGGACACGAGGAATCCTGCGCGAATCTGCCGGGACCATCCGGTAAGGCTAAATACTCCCGTGAGACCGATAGCGAACGAGTACTGTGAAGGAAAGGTGAAAAGAACCCCGAGCAGGGGAGTGAAATAGTTCCTGAAACCATACGCCTACAAGCGGTCGGAGCACAGCAATGTGTGACGGCGTGCCTTTTGCATAATGATCCTACGAGTTACCGTCACTGGCGAGGTTGAGTGTCATGAGACACGTAGCCGCAGTGAAAGCGAGCCTGAAGAGGGCGCACAGTCAGTGGGGGTAGACGCGAAACCAAGTGATCTACACTTGGCCAGGATGAAGTCCCGGTAACACGGGATGGAGGTCCGCACCAATAAGCGTTGAAAAGCTTCTGGATGAGCCGAGTGTAGGAGTGAAAGGCCAATCAAACTTGGAGATAGCTCGTACTCCCCGAAAGGCATTTAGGTGCCGCGTCGGATGGTCACCGTGAGAGGTAGAGCGACCGATAGGACAAGAGGGCTTCACCGCCTATCGAGTCCTGACGAACTCCGAATGCTCACGGTCTGCAGTCCGGCAGTAAGGGGGCGGGTGCTAAGGTCCGTCCCCGAGAGGAGAAGAATCCAGACCGCCGTCTAAGGTCCCGGAGTTCTGCCTGAGTTAGTCTAACGAAGTCTGGTCCCTATGACAGCTAGGATGTTGGCTTGGAAGCAGCCATTCATTCAAAGAGTGCGTAACAGCTCACTAGTCGAGGGTCCGGGCATGGATAATAATCGGGTATAAGGCAGACACCGAAGGCGCGGGATAGCAATTTTAAAAGTATCGGTAGGGGAGCATACTCACAGCGTCGAATGGTGTACGTAAGTTATCCTGGAGCGGTGAGTAAAGCAAATGTAGGAATAAGTAACGATAAGGAGGGTTAGATTCCCTCCCGCTGTAAGACCAAGGTTTCCCGGGCAATGCCAATCAGCCCGGGGTCAGTCGGGTCCTAAGTCTAAGCCGAACGGCGATGGCGATGGCAGAGACGGTTAATATTCCGTCACTGCCGCATGGGGCGACGTGGAGACGGAGCAGTGAAACCACCGCGGGGCGACGGAAGTCCCCGTTGAAGGGTGTAGGCGTTGAGGATGGCAGGCAAATCCACCATCCGAGCTGAACCTGACAGTACGGAGTCCTCCTCGGAGGAATCTGATAGTGTGGGTAATCATACTCCCGAGAAAATCCGCTAAGCTTAACCCATGCGGCACCCGTACCGCAAACGGACACACGTGGTCGGGTAGAACATACTAAGGCGTTGAGAGATTCATGGTTAAGGAACTAGGCAAATTGACCCTGTAACTTCGGGATAAAGGGTCCTCGTGATGAGCGAGGCGCAGAGAATAGGTCCAGGCAACTGTTTAACAAAAACACAGGGCTGTGCAAACTCGAAAGATGACGTATACAGCCTGACACCTGCCCGGTGCCGGAAGGTTAAGAGGAGATGTCACTCGCAAGAGGAAGCATTGAATTGAAGCCCCGGTAAACGGCGGCCGTAACTATAACGGTCCTAAGGTAGCGAAATTCCTTGTCGGGTAAGTTCCGACCTGCACGAATGGTGTAATGATCCGGACGCTGTCTCAACCATGAGCTCAGTGAAATTGTAGTATCGGTGAAGATGCCGATTACCCGCGATGGGACGAAAAGACCCCGTGAACCTTTACTACAGCTTAGCATTGACCTTGGTCATCCGATGTGTAGGATAGGCCGGAGGCTTCGAAGCGGGAGCGCCAGCTTTCGTGGAGCCATCCTTGAAATACGGCCCTTTGGCTGTCTGAGGTCTAACGCGCAGTTGCGCGGACACTGCTTGGTGGGTAGTTTGACTGGGGTGGTCGCCTCCAAAAGCGTAACGGAGGCTTCCAAAGGTGCCCTCGGGTCGATTGGTAACCGACCTCAAAGAGTGCAATGGCATAAGGGCGCTTGACTGGGAGGCAGACATGCCGAGCAGGCAGGAAACTGGGGCATAGTGATCCGGCGGATGTGTATGGAAACTCCGTCGCTCAAAGGATAAAAGGTACTCCGGGGATAACAGGCTGATCCCCCCCAAGAGCTCATATCGACGGGGTGGTTTGGCACCTCGATGTCGGCTCGTCACATCCTGGGGCTGGAGAAGGTCCCAAGGGTTGGGCTGTTCGCCCATTAAAGTGGCACGCGAGCTGGGTTCAGAACGTCGTGAGACAGTTCGGTCTCTATCTATCGTGGGCGTGGGAGTTTTGAGTGGTGCCGTCACTAGTACGAGAGGACCGTGATGGACAGACCTCCGGTTTACCAGTTGTGCCGCCAGGCGCACCGCTGGGTATCTGAGTCTGGATTGGATAAGCGCTGAAAGCATCTAAGTGCGAAGCCAGCCGCAAGATGAGAACTCCATTGAGGGTCGTCAGAGACGATGACGTTGATAGGATGCAGGTGTAAAGACAGCGATGTCAAAGCCGAGCATTACTAATTGCCCGAACACTTTCTTTAGAAAGTTCATAGTTTCAACTGTATTTTCAGTTCATTATCTTGTTTTGCTTGTGTGCAAATACGTCATAACCCATTATCAGGTGGTTATTGCGGTGAGGTCCCACCTCTTCCCATTCCGAACAGAGAAGTTAAGCTCACTTGCGCCGATGGTACTGCAATGCAATGCGGGAGAGTAGGTAGCCGCCTTCTTTTATCAAGAGCCTCAGATTTCGAAAGATTTCTGAGGCTTTTTTGTTTTCCCCATAGTTCTGCTTTCTTATCGCCCAGCTTTTTTCCCACAGCTCCTCACAGCTCCTTTTTCCTTTTTTACCTTTTTACCCTTTTACCTTTATATTGATTTATATCAAACCTAAGTGTTATTAAGTGTTTAATTACGTAAAAATGCGCTGATAATCAGCCGATTACTTGCATAATTCGATTTTTTTTTGTATCTTTGCAAACGATAAGAATAAGGATACCAGTATCTTGTGCTTTTTGTTGTGTGAGAAGGTATCCATTAAGGTATCTAACGGGACTGAGGTGAGCAGCCTTTCTTTTTCTCACAAGTTGCCACCGCGAAATCTCTGATGTTGTATTTCAGCTTTTCAGGTTCCATAAAACAATTAATATGAAGAGAATAACAATGGTATTAGTTAGTATATTAATGCTGACATTAGAAATTCATGCAGCGTCGGCTGCAACATCAGGAAATGTATCCTCTACTAGCGAGATGGACTGGACTCCAGTGATGGACGCTATCATTCAGGTAGAGAGTAAGGGTGATCCGAAAGCTAAGAGCGGTAACTCTGTAGGTGTGATGCAGATCACTCCAATTTTAGTAGCAGAATGTAATAATATTCTGAAGCGCAAGAAATCGAAGAAGCGCTACACTTTGGCTGATAGATATAATGTAGCTAAATCTAAAGAAATGTTTCTATTGATTCAGAGTGTCTACAATCCTCTTAATAGTATCGAGCGCGCAATCCGTTCATGGAATGGCGGTAATCATTACAGTAAGAAGCGTACTCAGAGATATTTCGAGAAGGTAATGAAACTTTTGAAAAAGTAATTCTTTTTCCATAAGGCCCGATTGTTCTGAAAAAGAGCAATCGGGCTTGCTTTTTACTCGTTTTCGCCTATTTTATGTACGTTTTGTTGCTATTCTGTTTAATAACTGTTAAATATATGCAGATTTCTGACAAAATGTTTGGCGGGGTCGGAAAAAAGTCGTATCTTTGCACTCGCAATTCAGAAATGAGTTGATTATATCGCGGTGTGGAGCAGTTGGTAGCTCGCCAGGCTCATAACCTGGAGGTCGCATGTTCGAGTCCTGCCGCCGCAACAATGATCGGGTAAGAAGTTGGTCAACAACATCTTATCCGATTTTTTTGTGCCCTAATTTATTAATTTAACATTAAATATTTGTTTAATTCGAATTAAAGTGCTACTTTTGCACAATAATATTTTTATGTGCAATTAATAAAAAAGGAAGGGCTTCAATATGTCAGTATCCAAAACAAGACAAAAACTGGTAGATGTCGCACGACAACTCTTTGCCAAGAATGGTATAGCAAATACTACAATGAATGATATTGCTGTAGCTTCTGGTAAGGGAAGACGTACGCTTTATACTTATTTCAGTAGGAAGGAGGATGTCTATTACGCGGTGATAGAATCAGAGTTGGAGCGTCTTTCGGACAAGTTGGACGAGGTTGCTAATTGCAAGATGCGTCCACAGGATAAAATCATTGAGCTTATCTATACTCACCTCAGTATGATCAAGGAAACGGTTGTAAGAAACGGTAACCTCCGTGCTGAGTTCTTCCGAAACATCTGGATGGTTGAGAAGGCGAGAAAAAACTTCGATGAAGACGAAATAGAGATTCTCAGAAGAATTTATGCCGAAGGAAGAGAAGATGGTGAGTTTGATATTGATAACATCGATCTGGTGGCCGATATTACTCACTATTGTATCAAAGGTCTCGAGGTTCCATTTATCTATGGACGTTTGGGCCATGGCATGAATGTGGAGTCGAGCAAACCTCTGGTTGCCAAGGTGGTTTATGGTGCCTTGGGAAAGTCGGGCTTGAAACTCTAGATAAAAGAAAATGGTAAATACGTAACTAATTGATAATTAATTAAATAAGAAAGAAATGGGATTATTAAGTGGTAAAACAGCCCTTGTAA
Source organism: Segatella copri (assembly GCF_026015465.1). GTDB lineage: Bacteria > Bacteroidota > Bacteroidia > Bacteroidales > Bacteroidaceae > Prevotella > Prevotella copri_E. The sequence continues at coordinate 780,784 of NZ_JAPDUQ010000001.1, read as the reverse complement.
CAGGTGCTGCTCGCGGCATCGGTAAGGCTGTCGCTATGAAGTTCGCCTCTGAGGGCGCTAACATCGCATTTACAGACCTCGTACTCAACGACGATATGGCTGCCGGTTTGGAAGCTACTCGTAAGGAGATTGAGGCTCTTGGTGTAACCTGTCGTGCTTATGCTGGTAATGCAGCAGATTTCGAGGAGACACAGAAGACAGTTAAGCAGATTCATGAGGACTTCGGTTCTATCGATATCCTGGTTAACAATGCAGGTATCACTAAGGACGGTTTGATGCTCCGTATGAGCGAGGCTCAGTGGGATGCTGTTTTGAATGTAAACTTGAAGTCAGCCTTCAACTTCATTCATGCTTGCTCTCCAATCATGCTTCGTCAGCGTGGTGGTTCTATCATCAACATGGCTTCTGTAGTAGGTGTTCATGGTAATGCAGGTCAGTGCAACTATGCAGCTTCTAAGGCTGGTATGATTGCTTTGGCTAAGTCTATCGCTCAGGAGTTGGGTCCTAAGGGCGTACGTGCCAATGCTGTAGCTCCTGGTTTCATCGAGACAGCAATGACAGCACAGTTGCCTGAGGAAATCCGCAAGGACTGGATGAAGAAGATTCCATTGCGTCGTGGTGGTCAGACTGAGGATATCGCAAATGTTTGCCTCTTCCTCGCTTCCGACTTGTCTAGCTATGTAAGCGGTCAGGTTATTCAGATCGACGGTGGTATGAACATGTAATCTCTCGGCAACGTTTTGTTGATAAAACATGCAGGTAGTTTACGAAGACAACCATATAATCATAGTCTCTAAGAGAAGTGGCGAAATCGTGCAGGGCGACAAGACCGGCGACGAACCTCTCTCGGAGACTGTGAAACAGTACATCAAGGAGAAGTATCACAAGCCGGGAAATGTATTTCTCGGTGTGGTGCATCGCCTTGACCGTCCTGTTTCGGGTTTGGTCGTATTTGCCAAGACTTCTAAGGCATTGAGCCGTCTGAACAATATGTTCAGGGATGGCGAAGTTCACAAAACCTATTGGGCAATCGTGAAGAACATGCCAAAGGAACCTGAGGCTACGCTCACCCATTGGATAGTAAGAAATGAAAAGCAGAATAAGAGCTATGCTTACGACCATGAGGTGAAAAACTCGAAGAAAGCGATATTGAAGTATAAGGTGATAGGTCATACAGACCATTATACACTTCTGGAGGTGAACTTGATGACGGGTCGTCATCATCAGATAAGATGCCAGCTTGCCAAGATGGGATGTCCTATCAAGGGAGATCTGAAATACGGTTCTCCACGTAGCAATGCAGATGGCAGTATTTCTCTCCTTTCACACAGAGTAGAATTTGTTCATCCTGTGTCTAAAGAAACAATCGTAGCAGAGGCTCCGCTGCCGGATGATAATCTTTGGCGGGCTATTGCACCCTAACTCAAAAAATCCATGCTTATGAAGAGGTATGCGAAATGGGCAGGAATCACGGTGTTGACTCCATTGGTGCTCATCTTGTTGTTATCCATTCTGCTTTATTTGCCTCCTGTTCAGAATTGGGCGGTAAAGCAAGTGGCTGCTTATGCCTCAGAGTCGACGGGTATGGATATTTCGGTAAGGCAAGTACGCCTCGTCTTCCCTCTGAAACTGGGAGTGGAAGACGTAAAGGTACTTCAGCCAATCGACTCACTCAAGAATTCCCCAAACTTGGCTTTAAGAAATAAGAGAGATACCGTTGCCGACATCCGGAAGATGGTGGTAGACGTACAGTTGTTGCCTCTTTTCGAAAGTCAAGTCATGGTGGATGAACTCAATTTCACCCAGATGAAGGTGAATACCACGAATTTTATTCACGAAGCCAGAATCAAGGGCAATGTAGGTAATCTGCGCCTGAAGGCTCATGGTATTGACCTCGGTAAGGAGAAGATGAGGGTGAATCATGCCCTGTTGGCTGATGCCCGACTCTCGGTAGAACTGAGCGATACTGTGCCGCCGGATACTACGCCTAGTACCAATTTCTGGAAGGTGAATATCGAAAAACTGAAACTGAAGAACACTGATTTCGTATTACACATGCCTGGAGATACCCTCCAGGTGAATGCTTATTTTGGAGATGCGGTGGCGCAGACTACCTATCTCGACCTTTATAAAGGACTTTATCAGATAGGTCATCTTGACTGGAAGAAGGGCAAGGTGAACTATGACCAGAACTATATCCGTCCGGTATCGGGCATGGACTTTAACCATATCGCCCTGTCGGCCATGACTTTGAAGGCAGACTCTTTCTATTATTGCGATTCGAAGATAGATGTCAAGATTCGTGAAGCTCAGTTTAAGGAGAAAAGCGGTTTGCAGGTAGACCAGCTCTATGGCAGATTCGTGATGGATTCCGTGAAACTGCAGTTGCCTGATATCTGTCTCCGTACCCCATACTCCCAATTGCAGGCAACGGTGGATATGGATATGAATGCCTTTGATGAGGTGAAACCTGGCAAGTTGATGGCACAGCTGAAGGGAGCTTTGGGCCGTTCAGACCTGTTCCTCTTTGCAGGCGATGCCTTCCCAGGCGCCATGAAGATGAAATGGCCTTTCTATCCGATGAAGATAGAAGGATCGTTCAAGGGAAATATGCAGCAGGCATCTTTCTCGGGCTTGAAACTGTCGCTGCCTACAGCCTTCGAACTGAGTGCTGATGGAAAATTGGGTAACCTGACGGATATGAACCGTCTGAAGGCAAATGTAGATCTGAACGCCCGTACCTATCATCTGGATTTCATTACCGCCATGCTTGACCCTTCTCTGATGCAGGAGATACGTGTGCCTAGCGGTATCGGAATCCGTGGTAACATTCAGGCAGACGGCTCCAGATATGCTACCCGACTCGCCATTACCGAAGGTCGTGGCAGAATGAGGGTAGATGCCAAGATAGATGCGAAGACCCGGAAAGACGGCAGTATCGATATGAACCGTCTGGCTTATCAGGCTAAGATTCAGGCGCACAACATGCAGGCAAAGCATTTCCTGCCAAAACAGGATTTGCATTCTTTCACCGGCTCATTGGAGGCGAAGGGTGTGGGAACCGATTTCCTCTCTCCTCGTACCCGATTACAGGCTAAGGCACAGGTAAACCAGATTCAGTATGGCAAATACAAACTGGATCATGTATTGGCAGTGGCTCACGTTGCTAATGGTAAGGTGCATGCCGATATCGACAGCAAGAACCAGTATCTTACGGGACTCGTCAGCCTTGATGCACTTACGAATTCCAAGAAACTGGAGGCTACCCTGGTGGCAGATGTCCGCGATGTGAATCTTTATTCGTTAGAGGTAACGAAGGCACCGATGCGCCTGTCGCTCTGCGGTCACATGGATATCAGGTCCGACCTGAAGGACAGTCACGACATCATGGCTTCGATGAGTGATATTACGGTTCGTACGGCAAAAAAAAATTACCGTCCGGTGGGTGTTGACGCCGATGTCTTTACCCGCAGAGATACCACGCACGCAGTCATCGATTGCGGCGACTTCCATCTCAACATGGATGTACACGGAGGCTATAAGCAGTTGATGAGCCGTTTTGCCGGATTGCAGAAAGAATTGGCTCATCAGCTCAGGAACCATCATATCGACCAGGTGAAGATTCGCAGTCAGTTCCCTTTCGGTCATGTTTATCTTACCACAGGAAAGGACAATTTCATTTCCCGTTTCATCGCTTACTGCGGTTATGATTTCAAGACGGTGGATATGAAGATGACCATGTCGCCTGTAACAGGTGTCAATGGTTATCTCAACATCGATTCACTGGTAGCGAGTGGCATGCAGTTGGATACGATCCGTGCCTTGGTGAAGACTGAGGGCGATACCATCCGCTATGCAGCACGTGTTCAGAACAACAAGCATAATCCTCAGTATGTGTTCCGGGCACAGGTAGAGGGCGAACTGCAGGAGAAGGGTTCCAATATCGATGCCCGCATCTATGATGCCAAAAACAGATTGGGTGTAGATGTGGGTCTGGAGGCGCTGTTGCTGGAAAACGGCGTGAAGATTTCGCTCATCGATACCCATCCTGTCCTGGGTTACAAGAAGTTTACTGCCAACGATGACAACTATCTGATGTTGGGCAATGACGACCGTGTTTCTGCCAATCTGAGTCTGAAGGCAGCCAACGGCATGGGTATCCGCATATACAGCAATGATGAAAACGAAGAAGCACTGCAGGATCTTACGGTCAGCATGAGCCAGTTTAATTTGGATAAAGTGCTCAGCGTGATTCCTTATATGCCGGATATCTCGGGTATTCTTGACGGCGACTTCCATATTATCCAGACCAAGGATGAACTCTCGGTTTCTTCTAATCTGAACATCGACAATATGGTTTACGAAAAGTGTCCGATGGGAGATGTCGGTACTGAATTCGTTTACATGCCAAAGAGCGACGGTTCTCATTATGTAGATGGTTTCCTCAATTATGAGGGTGAAGAAGTAGCTACCGTAAAGGGTACTTACAAGTCGGAAGGAAACGGTTATCTCGATGCCGAAGTGGGTATGGAGAAGTTGCCTCTGCATTTTGTCAACGGTTTTGTTCCTGACCAGATTATGGGTCTGAAGGGATATGGCGAAGGAAAACTGAGTTTGAAGGGAGCCTTGAGCCAGTTGGATGTAGAGGGCGAAGTATATCTGGATTCGGCTTATCTCGTCAGTGTGCCGTATGGCATCACGATGCGTTTTGCCAACGATCCGGTCCGTATCATCGGCAGTAAGTTGCTCTTCGAAAACTTCATGATGTATGCCAACAATGAGAGTCCGCTCAATATCCAGGGCAGTCTCGACTTTACGAATATAGAGAAGATGATGCTCGATATCCGGATGAGAGCACAGAACTTCCTGCTGATTGATGCCAAGGAGAATGCCCGTTCCGAGGCTTTCGGCAAGGCGTATGTCAACTTCTATGGTGCGATGCGCGGACCGGTAAGCAATCTGAAGATGCAGGGTAAGCTGGATGTCCTCGGCAATACAGATATGACGTATGTGCTGAAAGAATCGGAACTGACTACTGATACGCAGCTCGATGAGCTGGTGAAGTTTACGAATTTCAAGAGTGGCAAGCCTGTCGTTGTCGAGCGTCCGGCACTGGAAGGATTGAACATGATGTTGGGCATGTCGATAGACGAGTCGGCTCATATCCTCTGTGCTTTGAATGCCGACCAGACCAACTACATCGACCTGATGGGCGGTGGTAATCTGACGATGGCTTACAATTCGGTTGATGGCATCGGCATCACGGGCAAGTATACCCTGAACAATGGCAAGATGAAATATTCGCTGCCTATCATTCCGCTCAAGACGTTTGATATCCAGGACGGCAGCTACATAGAGTTTAACGGCGATCCGTTCAACCCGACCCTGAACATCACGGCAACAGAGAATGTCAGGACAACGGTAAACGAGGGACAGGGAACCGGCCGCTCGGTGGATTTCATTTGTGGCGTAAAACTCTCGCAGACATTGAATAAGCCAGGCATCCAGTTTATTGTTTCCTCACCAAACGATGCCACCTTGCAGGATGAACTGAACACGATGAGTATTGAAGAGCGAGGTAAGATAGCCATTACGATGCTGGCTTCGGGCATGTATCTTGCCAACGGAAATACCAATTCGTTCTCCATGAACAGTGCCTTGACCTCATTCCTCAACTCAGAGATCAATAATATTGCAGGTTCAGCGATGCGTTCTGTGGGTGTGGATGTCGGTATGTCGGTAGATAACTCCACCAATGCAGCAGGTGCCATGCACACCGATTACAACTTTAAGTTTGCCAAGCGGTTCTTCAACAACCGCTTGAGTTTCAGTGTGGGTGGCAAGGTTTCTACCGGTGCAGAAATGGAGAATGCAGCCAACAATGATGATGTATTTTTCAACAATATCGAATTGCAGTACCGGCTCAACGAAGGTGCAAGCCAGTATATCCGTGCCTTCTACAACAACAATACCTACGATTGGCTCGAAGGTTTGATAGGTGAGTACGGTGTCGGTTTCAAATGGCAGAGAAAGTTGCAGCATTTCAAGGACATCTTCCGTTTCAAGACTGATAAGCAGCAGATTCCTGCAGCCCCAATGGAGAAGGATCCTGCGGTGAAGAAGCATACGAATGAGAAGAAGGATACGATGGAGAAAGCCAGAACAAAGGACTTTGACCCATTGAAACTTAACGAAAAGTAATGAGCGATATGAAACAGCAGAACAGGTTATACATTATTATATATGTGGCAGCATTGCTGATGTTGTCGGGGCAGCTCATAACGGGTTGCTCTTCAACCAGTGCACTGAAAGAAGACGAGCAGCTGTTTACGGGTCTGGTACCTATCGAGTATAAGAACTACGAGAAGGGAACTTATGCTGATTCTACCATCACCGAGATGGAGTATGCCCTGGCTTCGGCTCCGAACGGTGCCTTGTTCGGGAGCAGCTATTACCGCACACCGTTCCCTGTGCGTCTGTGGATATGGAATGCTTTCTCTCAGTCGGATGGAGCTCTGGCTAAGTGGATAACCAAGGTATTCGGTTCCAAACCTAAGCTGATGGCGAATGTGAATCCGCAGCTCCGTGCCCAGGTAGCCGAGCATCAGCTCGATAAATATGGGTATTTTAACGGTAAGGTGACTTATGATGTGCTGACACAGAGCAACCCGAAGAAGGCGAAGGTTGCCTATCAGGTAGACTTCGGTCATCTCTGGACGCTTGATTCTATGGCTTATCTCAACTTCCCAGCCAAGAGCAAGCAGTTTATAGATGCTTCCATGAACAAGGCGCTCATACGGAAGGGGAGTCCTTTCAATGTCGCCAACATGGAATCGGAACGTCAGCGTATCACCCGTCTGTTCCGCAACAGGGGCTATTATTTCTATCAGAACAGTTATGCTTCTTATCTTGCCGATACCGTGAATGTGCCCGGCAAGGTGCAGTTGCGGCTGATGATGGCAGATAGCGTGGACGATAGGGCTACCCGACAGTGGTATATCGGAAAGATTCATGTTAATTTCAGAAAGCAGTATATGGAGGAGTTGAAGGATTCCTTTGTGCGCAGCTATCTGAGTTTCCATTATAATGGAAGAAAGATGCCGATACGTCCGGGCATCGTTTTGCAGAGTCTGCGCCTGCGTCCCCGTGAACTGTATCGGGTACGTACCGAGGAACGTGCCAAGACCGGACTTCAGGAGATGGGACTCTTCAGCTATTCCAGCATCCAGTTTACCCCCCGTTCGGTGCAAACCCTCGACAGTCTGGGCAATGTCGTATATCGTGATACCTTGGATGCCAATATCGACCTGGTATTCGACAAGCCATACGATTTCTATGTCGAGGCAAATGCCCGCGGCAAAACGACCGGTAGAGTAGGACCGGAGTTGGTAGTGGGTCTTACCAAGCGCAATGCTTTTCATGGAGGCGAGAAACTTACTGTCAACCTGCATGGTTCGCATGAGTGGCAAACCGTCAGTCAGGCTGGTGGAGGTTCTACCCGCATCAATTCCTATGAATACGGATCGGATGTTTCCGTAGAGTTCCCTCGCATCATCACGCCTTGGAATATGTTCAGAACGATGGAGCAGAATGAGCGCAGATACCGTGCCGGGCATATGCCTACCAAATATCGGGGTGTGCCAACTACTACCATCAAGGCTTCGATGAATGTGCTGAACAGAGCCAGCTATTTCCGACGTCATGTGGCAGCGGGCGAGTTAACCTATGCGTGGTCTACCTCTTACCAGCATCAGCATTCTTTCAGTCCGCTGATTCTCTCTTATGAGTTTATGAACAGCCGCACTGCCGCTTTCGATAGCATCCTCGCCCTGCATCCTTATCTTCAGATATCGATGCGCGACCAGTTTGTGCCTAAGATGAGTTACACCTATACTTATCGCAGTCCGCGCCGTTACCGCCATCCTATCACCTGGTCAACCACCATCAGCGAGGCAGCCAATATCCTTTCGCTCGGTTACATGGCGGCCGGAAAGGGATGGAACGAGAAAGACAAGAAGATGTTCAAGAATCCGTTTGCTCAGTTCCTGAAACTGGAGACTGATTTCGTGAAATATTGGCGTATCACCCAGGATGGTACGCTGGTGGGACATGTCAATGCCGGCATTATCTGGAGTTATGGCAATGCCGAGAATGCTCCTTATTATGAGCAGTTCTATATCGGTGGTGCCAACAGTGTGCGAGCCTTTAATGTGAGAAGCATCGGACCGGGCAGATACCAGCCTACCAACAGCAAGTATTCGTATATCGACCAGACGGGCGACATCAAGTATCTGATGAATCTGGAATACCGTCAGAAGGTATGGGGCGATCTCTATGGAGCCCTTTTCCTGGATGCAGGTAATGTGTGGACCTTACGCAACCATGAGTACAGTCCGCTCGGCAAGTTTGATGTAGACAAGTTTTTCCGGCAACTGGCGGTAGGCACCGGTGTCGGTGTGCGTTATGACATGGGTATGTTTGTGATACGTGTCGACTGGGGTATCGGTCTGCATGTTCCTTACGATACCGGCAAGAATGGCTTCTATAACATCCGTCGGTTCAAGGATGCCCAGAGTCTGCATTTCGCTGTGGGTTATCCTTTCTAGGTTTAGCCTGGGAGATGTGTCCGGAAATAAGTCTGATATGTGTTACAGATAGTGCATAAAAGGACAAAAATTGATATTAATCAAAAAAAAGTAGGAAAACGTGCGGCTAACTGCATTTTTTTTGTTACTTTTGCATCGTTATTTTATAAATAACTATCAACTATTAATAAATAAAAGTATAGACAAAATGAAACCTACGTTATTGCTTTTGGCTGCCGGTATGGGTAGCCGTTATGGTGGTTTGAAACAGCTTGATGGTCTGGGTCCTAATGGTGAGACTATCATGGACTACAGCATCTATGATGCTATTCAGGCTGGTTTCGGAAAGATCGTATTCGTTATCCGCAAGGACTTCGAAGATCAGTTCCGTGAGAAGATTCTTTCAAAGTATGAGGGTCATATTCCTGCAGAACTTTGCTTCCAGGCATTGGATGATCTCCCAGAGGGATTCTCTGTACCAGAAGGTCGTGAGAAACCATGGGGTACAAACCATGCTGTTCTGATGGCAAAGGATATCATCAAGGAACCTTTCTGCGTAATCAACTGCGATGACTTCTACAACCGCGATTGCTTCATGGTAATCGGCAAGTTCCTCTCTGGACTTCCAGAGGGTAGCAAGAACCGTTATGCCATGGTAGGTTTCCGTGTAGGTAACACCTTGAGCGAGAATGGTACCGTAGCTCGCGGTATCTGCTCTAAGGATGCAGATGAGAACCTCACTACCTGTGTAGAGCGTACCGAGATCATGCGTATCGACGGTAAGGTATCTTACAAGGATGAGCAGGGCGAGTGGGTTGCTGTTGGCGACAATACTCCTGTTTCCATGAACGTTTGGGGCTTCACACCTGATTACTTCCAGCACAGCGAGGAGTACTTCAAGGAGTTCTTGAGTGATCCAAAGAATATGGAAAACAAGAAGGCTGAGTTCTTCATCCCATTGATGGTCAACAAGCTCATCAATGAGGGTACAGCTACCGTTAAGGTGCTCGATACTACCAGCAAGTGGTTTGGTGTAACTTATGCTGCCGACCGCCAGAGTGTTGTTGACAAGATTCAGCATCTTATCGACGAGGGTGTTTATCCAAACAAGCTCTTCTAATTTAATGTGATGGATATAAACATTAATATATTGACAGATCAGGAAGCCGCTATTCTCCGAGAGACGATAGCGGCTTCTCATCGTATTGTCGTCTGTGCACATAAGTCGCCAGATGGTGATGCCATCGGCTCTTCTTTGGGATGGGCTGGTTATCTTCGCTCTTTGGGCAAGAAAGTTGACATTTGTGTGCCGGATATGATACCGGATTCTATTTCCTGGTTGCCTGGAGCTGCCGGTATCCTGCGATATGACAGACAGCCTGAACTGGTGCAGCGAGCTTTCGATGAAGCCGACCTGGTATGCTGTGTTGACTTTAGCAGTGAGGGACGTCTTGATGAGATGGACCATGTATTGTTGGGTTGCAAGACTCAGCGTGTCATCATCGACCACCATCTGGCTCCTAATCTTGAGGCTAAGCTGCTGGTTTCGCAGCCACATGCCAGCAGTGCCAGCGACCTGGTATTCCGTGTAGTCTGGCAGTTGGGAGGTTTTCCACAGATGGATCAGACTTGGGCTACCTGCATCTATTGCGGCATGATGACGGATACGGGCGGTTTCACCTATAATTCTACCCAGCCTTATATCTATTACATCATCTGCTTGCTGCTTACCAAGAACATCGACAAGGATAAGATTTACCGCAATGTCTTCAATAATGCCCGCATTCCGGCAGTCCGGTTCCGTGGCTATCTGATGAATGAAAAGTTGCAGGTTATAGAGGGCCTTCATGCCAGTTTCTATACAGTGACCCGTAAAGAGTTGAAGAAGTATGACTTTATCAAGGGCGATCTGGAAGGATTGGTGAACGTACCTCTTACCATCAAGGGACACAAACTCTCCATTTCTCTTCGTGAAGATACAGATATAGACAATCGCATATTGGTAAGTCTCCGTTCGGTAGACGATTTCCCATGCAATAAGATGGCAGCCGAGTTCTTCAATGGTGGCGGTCATCGCAATGCTTCTGGCGGCAAACTGCTTTGCAGCATACAGGAGGCAGAGCAGATAGCACTGAAGGCTATCCTGGCATACGCCGATATGCTGAAGTAGCCGATTTTTTCCTTAGAAATGACGAAAAAGACAGAAACAACCCCGTTTTGAGGCAATAGGATGATAATAAGTGATAAATAATAATAAAATCAACCTATTCCTCTCGGTGTTGTCTTATCTTTTTTGTACCTTTGCCCAATAAATCAGATTTTAAAAAGAAGAATGAAGAAATTTTTGTTTGCAATGATTGCTTTCGCGGCTGTTTTCTCATTTGCCGCATGCAATGATAGTGAGACTTATAAGGACATGCGCGACAGAGAGCTCGATTCTATCAGCTCTTTCTTGCGTAAGGAAAATATTAAGGTCATCTCTGAGGATGAGTTCAACAGACGTTGGAAAAATAATGAAAAACTGACGGATACAGCAAAGAACAACAACGAATGGGTACTTTTCAACAGTAACGGTATCTATATGCAGGTGATTGACCAGGGATGTGGCGACTATATCAAGAAAGGTACATCGGTAGATGTATTGGTCCGCTTTGATGAGTATAACCTTTCGTATGCTGCAGAAATGAGCGATAAGTGTCTCACGCTTTCAAATAAAGTTCCTGCTTATTCCTATTATGTAGATAAGATAAGCGTTACCAATACTTCCGGTACATTCACCGGTTCTTTCGTTGATCCTTCAGCCAGTCTGATGGCCAATACATATAATTCATCCAGTTATGGCAGTGTAAGTTCTACCGTGCCTAGCGGCTGGCTCATACCATTCACCTGGATTAAGATAGGCAGACCGAAGACTGATGATGAACGCATCGCTCATATCCGTTTGCTCGTACCTCACTCTTACGGTACCACATCGGCATCGGGCAGTGTGCAGGCATGTGTCTACGACATGACCCTGCAGAAAGGAAGATAAACATAAAAAGAGATATATTTATGACACTGATTAAGTCAATTTCTGGTATCCGCGGTACTATCGGCGGTCCAGCGGGCGATACTTTGAATCCGCTCGATATCGTAAAGTTCACTTCAGCATATGCTACCTTCATTCGCCGTAGCGGTGCTTCAGAGAGTAATACCATCGTTGTAGGCCGTGATGCGCGCATCTCTGGCGAGATGGTAAAGAATGTGGTTTGTGGAACCCTCATGGGTATGGGCTACGATGTGCTGAACATCGGTCTGGCTACTACTCCTACCACCGAACTTGCTGTTACTATGAGTGGTGCAGCCGGCGGTATCATCATTACTGCTTCTCACAACCCACGTCAGTGGAATGCCCTCAAACTCCTCAACGAGAAGGGTGAGTTCCTCACTGCAGCTAATGGTAACGAGGTGCTGGGTATCGCAGAGAAGGAAGACTTCGACTATGCGGATGTGGATCATCTCGGAAAATATACTGAAGACAATACTTTCAACAAGCGCCATATCGACTCAGTACTTGCTTTGAAACTCATAGATGTCGAAGCAATCAAGAATGCCCACTTCAAGGTTTGTGTAGATTCCATCAACTCAGTGGGTGGCGTTATTCTTCCAGAGTTGCTCGATGCGCTCGGTGTAGCATATACTTTCCTCAATGGTGAGCCTACAGGCGACTTCGCTCATAATCCGGAGCCATTGGAGAAGAACCTTGGTGGTATCATGGATGAGTTGAAGAAGGGTGGCTACGATATGGGTATCGTTGTAGACCCTGATGTTGACCGTCTGGCTTTCATCTGCGAAGATGGCAAGATGTTTGGCGAAGAGTATACCTTGGTAAGTGTGGCAGATTACGTGTTGAGCAAGACTCCAGGCAATACCGTCAGCAACCTTTCATCTACCCGTGCCCTCCGTGATGTTACAGAGAAGCATGGTGGCAAGTACACCGCAGCTGCTGTAGGCGAGGTGAATGTAACTACCAAGATGAAGGATGTTCACGCTGTTATCGGTGGTGAAGGCAATGGTGGAGTTATCTATCCGGAGAGCCATTACGGTCGTGATGCCCTCGTTGGTATCGCCCTCTTCCTGAGCAGTCTGGCTCACAAGGGCTGCAAGGTGAGCGAACTCCGTGCCAGCTTCCCTAACTATTTCATTGCCAAGAACCGCATCGACCTGACTCCATCTACCGATGTAGATGCTATCCTCGTGAAGGTTAAGGAGATGTATGGTAAGGAGAAGGATGTCACCGTAACAGATATCGATGGCGTCAAGCTCGATTTCCCTGACAAGTGGGTTCACCTCCGCAAGAGTAATACCGAGCCTATCATCCGCGTATATAGCGAGGCCTCTACCATGGAGCAGGCTGATGAACTGGGCAAGAAGCTCATGCAGGTGGTTTACGATATGCAGTAAGATACTGAATATGAGATCATATAAAAAGAGATGGAGCAAAATCAATAATGCTTCATCTCTTTTTTTGTGCGCAGATTTCCATCTTCAAATGCTCCAATTTGAAGAAAGATAGAGAAAGATTTGGCTTTCTCAGATAAAAATCGTATTTTTGTTGCGAAATTGCAGACAATGAGGCCTCAGAGCCTTTGTTGCAGTAATGAAAAACTTGAACCGTTCCTTATAGGGAGCATAAATGAAATTACAGAATAATGGAATCTATTATAAAGCATTATCAGGTAGCCCATATCGGGTTCAGCCTTTCTTATCCAGATTCCTCTCAGGAGATGATGGCTGTTTTACTGGAGGCTTATCAGGCGTTTGAATGCGATGAACAGGTCGCATCAGCTGCCCTGACCTCCTTCTCTCTTATCTTGAACGAAAGCGGGGAAGAGATGAGGAAACCTGCCGGCTTCAAGGAGGAATGCAGACAGGATGAGGAGGGACAGCTCATTATCAGTGGTAGTCTGGGAGAGAAGCAGAAGGCTTTCCTGATGGCAATGACTGATATGAAATCGATACTGGTTACAGGTCATGATTATCAGCATTCCTGTCTTCTGGTTCCTGCTGGCACCTTCAGCCAGAAGTCGGCTTTCGGATCCCTCAAGGCAACCGTTGACACCTCGCTGATGCTCCTCTATGCCATGCGTTCGGCTGCCGGAGATACACTCCTGTTTCATTCTTCTACCATAGTAATGGATGGAAAGGCTTATCTCTTTCTGGGCAAGAGCGGAACGGGCAAGAGTACGCATTCCGGACTGTGGCTCAAACATATCGAGGGCACCCGACTGCTCAATGATGATAACCCGGTGGTATATATATCGCGCGAAGGAACGCCCATGGTGAGTGGCTCGCCTTGGAGCGGAAAGACACCTTGCTATAAGAACGAGGAATATCCGATAGGGGCAATTGTCCAATTGCGCCAGGCACCAGAGAATAAAATCAGAAAACAGACCGTCATAGAGTCTTATGTGTCTATCAAGACTTCTGTCTCCGGCAAGGCATGGGAGAAGAAAATTGCAGATGGCCAGCATCAAACGATAGAGAAGCTAATCGGGGCTACCCGGTTTTATCAGCTCGATTGTCTGCCTGATGCCGGTGCAGCCCTCCTTTGTAGTCAGACCATCAGTCTGTAAAACCAACCATCTGGTAAAACCAATCGTACAATAGAAAGATGAATACATCCGATTCAAAATATAAGGCAATAGCCGCACTCGAGCAATTCATCCGTGAAGGTCGTCCTGTCAAGTTTCCGGTCAAAGGAACCAGCATGCTTCCCTTTATCGTAGGTGATAGAGATTGCGTAGAATTCTATCCGGTAGAAGGCGAGTTGAAGGTGGGCGATATTGTGATGGCGAGGGTAGAAGAAGGCTATCCGGTGGTGCATCGCATCATCGGAATAAAGCCTGTTGCAGGAGCAGCTTCCCCCGCATCTTTTTCTGCAGATGATTGCCGTATCGTGCTGACGGGCGATGGAAATCTCGGTTTTAAGGAGCATTGCCTGCGCAAGGATGTCATTGCGAAGGCGCATGCAGTCATCTGTCCCGACGGCAGCCGCAAGAGTCTCATCTCGCAGAAAGCGCTCAGAAACTGGCACAGATGGCAGAGGTTGAGGCCTGTACGTAGGGTCTTGCTTAAAATAATCAAGCTCTATATCCGTTTATCATATAAAAACTAAAAAACAAGATACAATGAAGATCAAGAACGATTTCAAGCTCCGCGAAATTTGCGGTGAGTATGTGGTAACAGCCGAAGGTATGCAGGCTGTAGACTTTACCAAGTTGATCAGTCTCAACGAAACTGCCGCCTTTCTCTGGAAGACGGCTGAGAAACAGGGTGAATTTACGATAGCTTCGTTGGCTCAGGCTCTGTGCGATGAGTATGATGTAGTCATGGCTCAGGCAGAAAAAGACTGCGAGGCGATTATTGCCCAGTGGCAGAAAGAGGGACTGGTATGAGGAAGTATGCACTATGGTTTTTCCGCCAGATGTCTGCTGTCCGTGGACGTTTGCTCTTGCGCATCATCGCCGGTCTCCTGCAGGTAGCTTTAGGCTTATGGCTCGTCTGGCTGTGTCGCCGGTTCATCGATGTGGTAATCTGGCGTGGCGACGTGCTGCGCGAAACCATCGTGCTTTTTTCTGTCATCGCTCTATTGATAGCCCTTCGCCAGCTGGTATTCTATCTTTCCGGCATCACCGAGGTTATCCTCCAGAATGATATGCGTAGCCGCCTCTTCCGGTTTGTGCTGGGCAGGAAACTCTATGCCGTTAAGCATCAGGCTGAGGCTGGTCCCGGAAAGCCTGCTTCTGAAATACTTTCCGGCGACATCAGCCAGCGTTTGGAGCGCGATCTCTCATCAGCCTCTTCGGTAGTTACGGATATCCTGCCCACAATCGTAGTCACCCTGGTGCAGCTCTTCGGTGCCTTCTTCCTGATGCGTTCCATCGATTCCATTCTGGCATGGAGCCTTCTGGTACTGACACCGGTGGTTGCAGTCTGTGCCAAGTATCTCGGCAGCCGACTCAAGAAGATGACGCTGGCGATACGCGAGGAGGAGAGCAGCATACAGATGATGATTCAGGAGACGGTAGAACATGAACTCACCATCAAGACCTTGCAGGCAGAGAGCACGGTTTCCGGTAGGGTAGGCAGCATGCAGCAGCGTTTGCATCATCTGGTCCGCCGTAGAATCCGTTTTACGTTGATATCCCGCCTGCTCCTTGCCTTCACCTTCAGTTACGGCTATTTCGGAGCCTTTGTCTATGGTGCCATCCAACTCAAGAACGGGTTGATAACCTTTGGTGTGATGACAGCCTTTCTGCAGTTGGTGGGTCAGATACAGAGTCCTATCATGTCGCTCTTGGGCATGATTCCCCAGCTGATTCATGCATCAGCGAGTGTAGACCGGTTGGTAGAGATAGAAAATACCGAGCAGGAGGAATCTCTGGTGCAGGCAGATGCTTCTATACCTTTGCAGCGTGCTTGCGGCATCCGTCTTCAGGATGTGAGTTATTCATATCCCGATGAGCGAAAGAAAGTTGTTGTCAGTCATTTCTCTTATGATTTCCGTCCCGCCACATCTGTGGCGATAGTAGGAGAAACCGGTTGTGGCAAGACCACCATCCTGCGTCTCTTGTCGAGTATCATCCAGCCCGATAGCGGAAGGATAGTATTGTATGATGCCCTGGGCAAAGAGACAGAAGGAACCGGCATGCGTTCGCATATCGTGTATATAGAGCAGGGTAATACGCTGATGAGCGGAACCATTCGCGATAATCTTCTTCTTGCCAATCCCGTGGCTACCGATGAGCAGCTTACCGAAGCCCTTCATGTAGCCTGTGCCGATTTCGTTTTCAGTTTGCCGGCAGGTATGGATACGAAGATAGGAGAGCATGCCACCCGTTTGAGTGGCGGTCAGGCACAGCGCATTGCTATAGCCCGCAGTCTTTTGCGCGAAGGTAACATTCTGTTGCTTGATGAAATTAGCTCATCGCTGGATGCCGAAACCGAGAAGCTTCTTTTCGACCGCCTCTTTACTTCGTATGCCGATAAGACTATTATCTGTGTTACGCATAGGAAGGAGGTGGCAGACAGATGCCAGGAGCAGATACGGCTGTGATGATGTGTTTTTATGGATTTAGCCACCTGCCTTTATCGTTTATATTCTTTTAAAGAAGCCTTCGTATTCATCGTCCAAGATTTTCCAAACGCCATTTTTGCGACCTCCTTCTCTTACAATTAAGTTTTGGTCGGAAAGTTGTTTGAGGTATCGCTGTACTTGTCTTAAAGAAATCCCCATATTTTCCGACATTTAGGCAGCACTGATTTGAGGTGTCTGAGAAATCAACTTATAGATTTGTCGTTGAACTTTTGCAAATTCTTTTGTGACATTTGCTTTTCCTTTTACGACATCATCCGTCTCTTTTACGACATCTTTTACGACATCGTTTGCCTCTTTTATGACATAAGGGTTGTCTTTTACGACATCCACCCCATAATTGAGGTTCCATAGAGTAACATGAAATTCCGTCGCATTGGAACTGAACTCTGGTGCGTGATAATTTTCCAAGTTCTCAAAACGCTTGTATTCACCAATAATCTTTTTCATTCCACTGCCTCTACGCTCCATGAGTTTCAAGCGATGGAAAAAGTCTGCAAGTAAAGGGTTGCGACGTTTTGATGGCACAGTCAGAGGATTAAGTTGTTGTATCAATCGTCCATCAAACATGCCACCAGGGGAATACACTTCCATGCGGTCGTCATGAGGGTGTGTCATAAGTCTATGGCGCACCCTCTTTTATGGTATGCTCGGCATGAGCTTATTCTAATGGGTGCAAGTCCCTAACAAGCCCTAATAGCGGGAATTGTATAGCCAATAGCAAGGGTGTCCACTGCGAGGTGGAATCTAAAAGAAGCTGGCGGCAAACATCTGACCTAACGTAGAGAAACTTCATATAAGGCATTTGACCATGGATGAGATTGCCATACAAATCAAAGTCCTATAGCGATTCGGAATGGTTGGCGTAAATGAAGTGGGTATAATATGGAAAGAATAAGCTCTTATCCGAGTAGGTCTCACGGACATGGCGATTAGTTGTCTTTACGAAAGTCATGGAGTAAAGCTTGCTGTGAGAAGTCAGCAGATGCCATAGTAGTGGAGTTCTCGATAACGCTCCATGAAGGGCAGAACCTATAAATTAAACGATAGTAATTGAAACGTACCTTATGGAGGAAAGAATGCAGAAAACATTGGCAGAAGTCAAGGGCTGCCCACAGAAAGATAGGACGGAATCCGAAGGATATGTGGGAGTGCAGACCTTCATGTGAATATGTGAAGACAACATCGTGGAAGTACCATTCGACAAGGAACACCTATTGGAGCGCATCATCAGCCCTGATAACCTGCTCAAAGCCTACAAGGCAGTGCAGCGTAACAGGGGCTGTAGCGGTATCGACAAGATGTCATGTGAGCAAATGCTCCCTTGGCTCTTGGCTAACAAGGATGCCCTAATCTGTTCCTTGCTTGACGGTTCATACCGTCTGAACCCAGTAAAAAGGTTAGAGATACCTCTAATTTCCGCAACACTATAATTTAATATTTTTTATAAGCACCTGAGCAACAAAAAGTTGCTCAGGATTTTGCCATGTCAGAAATTTCACTTATCTTAGTGTTGCAAAATAAAAACAAACAAAATTCTGAATGACATGGCAAAAGTACAAATAAAATCTGAGAAACTCACTCCTTTTGGGGGAATTTTTTCGATTATGGAGCAATTTGATGCTCTTTTAGCTCAAACCATAGATTCCACCTTGGGATTGAGATGCACTATGTTTGGTTATCAATATAGCGAGATTCTACGCTCTCTGATGTGCGTATATCTTTGTGGTGGCTCATGTATTGAGGATGTTACAACTCACCTGATGAAACATTTGTCTCTTCATCCAACTCTTCGCACTTGCAGCGCAGACACCATATTACGTGCTATCGAAGAACTGACTTTTAAGAGCATCACCTATAAGTCTGCTTCTGGCAAATCCTATGATTTCAATACTGCAGACAAGATGAACTGCTTACTGGTCAATGCCCTGCTTGCTACTGGTCAATTGAAATCCGGTCAAGAGTATGATTTTGACTTTGACCATCAGTTCATTGAAACAGAGAAGTATGATGCAAAACCAACCTACAAGAAGTTCTTGGGCTATAGTCCAGGTGTAGCTGTCATTAACGACATGATTGTTGGTATTGAAAATAGAGACGGCAACACAAACGTGCGCTTCAACCAAAAAGAAACTTTGGAAAGAATCTTCAAGCGATTGGAGGCTTCGGAAATATATATTTCTCGTGCCCGCATGGATTGCGGCTCATGTTCGGAGGAAATCGTAGATATGGTAGAGGCTCATTGCAGGTATTTTTATATTCGTGCCAACAGATGCTCTTCTTTCTACGATTCCATGTTTGCCTTAACTGGATGGAAAACTGTTGAAATCAACGGTATTGAGTTTGAGTTGAATTCTATCCTTGTTGAGAAATGGAAAGGAAAACCGTATCGTCTTGTCATACAGAGACAAAGGCGAATAGATGGAGACCTTGACATTTGGGAAGGCGAATATACCTACAGATGTATACTGACTAACGATTACAAGTCGAGTGCAAGAGACATCGTGGAATTCTACAATCTTCGTGGTGGCAAGGAACGCATCTTCGATGACATGAACAATGGCTTTGGCTGGAATCGATTGCCAAAATCGTTCATGGCACAGAATACTGTATTCCTGCTTATGACAGCTCTCATCAGAAACTTCTACAAAGCTATTATGCAGAGATTGAAAACCCATGAATTTGGATTGCGTGCCACCAGCAGAATCAAGACCTTTGTTTTCAAGTTCATCTCTGTTCCTGCGAAATGGATTAAGACATCACGTAGGCATGTATTGAACATTTACTCAGACAACAATGCTTATGCCAACCTGTTCAAGACAGACTTTGGTTAAAGACCATGCTTTTCTGGTTAAACCAGCGTATTACCTCAAGTCGCTTTATGGGGTAAGGGGATTTTGTGTCTGCGACATTTCTGTTGTGCAAGAAATATGTACGATAAAATGAATTTTGTCGCTTTGCAAGCAAAATCCCACTAAACCCTATAGGTTGCGGATTTGAGGCTTAACTCGTTGATATTCAATCAATCAAAGATTTTGTTGTGACTTCTCATGTGGAAGGTGATGGGCTTGCTGTCTATACCGTTTTCCGAGAGCCATGTCTTCAGATGTTGGTTCAGGTGATAGGGCGAGAGAAGGGAGAGTCACCATCTTCGTATTCCTGTTTCAGAATCTTCAGCGCTTCTTTCGATAGCGGTATGTGAAGCAGCGTTTGTGTTTTCTTCATCACCTTATGTATATAATAGGTGCCGTCGTATTCCTGTATGTCGGCTGGTCGCAGACTCAGGGTGTCGCTCTTTCTCAGACCGGTCAGACAGCAGAACATGAAGGCATCTTTCAGCTCCGGTGTATGGCATCGTGAGGCTTGCAGTATTGCCAGTTCCTCTTCTGTTAGTGCATATCTTTCATTTCTTATGGGTCTGATATGATAAGTTGACGGCACCAGCCCCATCGGATTCATTTCCATATAGCCCATTTTCACAGCCTCCTGCAGCACTTCAAGAGGGTATCACCATAAACTCCGGTATGCTCAGCAACCAATACAGCATCGCTAGGAAGGCTTTTTAAAAACTTTCCAATACTCTTTAAATTGTTCGTTACAACCTTATGTGAAGGTTGGTTTGATACTTTTTTGATGTCAAGTCGAAAAAACTTACGTCAAATTTCTTTTTTGCCAAATATATTCCGTATATTTACATTTTGAATGAAGTTTTTAATAAGAAGGGTGCTCCGTTCTGAGCGGCTACAACTATACTACGAGTCCTGTCTTGTTCTACACAAGCAGGCTAATTTACTCTCAAGCTTCTGCTCAGAAAATATCCAGTTCCCCAAACAGGGCTAAGCCTTTACTATACTAGAAAGGGCACAGGGGTAACGCTGGATATGGAGTATTCTTCTTTTTTTATTGTACTTATCTAATTTTCTGCAAAGTTAACAAAAGTTTGCAGATATAAAGAATTTCACCTCTTTATTTTTCCAAGTGCAAATATAATAGAAAGGGCAAAAGCTTTAAAACTCCAGACAAAACATAAAGCTTTTGCCCTTTCAGGGCGTCTTGCTGATTGCCAACATTACCCAGGGCGCTGCCCTGGGCTAGGAGCTTTTGGGCCTTCAGCCCGTACTTGAACCACATGCGAAAGTTCCGTGATGTGTTTTCGTTTATCAACTGATGTGGCTGAGCTGGGTTAAGGATATGGCTGCACTGGGTTACGCAGACGGCTGGACAAGGTTAAGGGTTCGACAGCATCGGGTTAGGGATTCAACAACGTAGGCTAACGGAGTCGTATCCGTCGATTTATCGAGACGGCTTGACTCGCTGACAGAACCATCTGGGGTAGCCGACTGAACTATATCAGTATATGATATAAGAAACATATACCACAACCTTGGTGTTCCTGCCAACGTTGTATTGGGATAAAAGAATTACCCCCATCCTGCTTTCTTAAGCCGGATGGGGATTTGCTTTATGTGATAAGTAAACCTGAAAAACAAAAACAAGGAGGGTGCGCCATAGACTTATGACACACCCTCTTTTTTCATATCATGATTTCTGTATCATTTACTTCTGGCATTCCTTGCAAGGAGTCCAAGGCTTCAACTGCTTGAAGAAGTCATTGCCCTTATCATCTACGAGGATGAATGCAGGGAAGTCCTCTACGGTAATCTTCCAGATAGCCTCCATACCGAGCTCTGGGTACTCTACGCACTCGATGCTCTTGATAGAACTCTGAGAGAGAACGGCAGCTACACCACCGATAGTACCGAGGTAGAAACCACCATGCTTCTTGCAAGCCTCTGTAACAACATCGCCACGGTTACCCTTGGCAATCATTACAAGGCTAGCGCCATGATCCTGGAACTCATCTACGTATGGGTCCATACGGTTGGCTGTGGTAGGTCCCATAGAGCCACATGGATAACCCTCTGGAGTCTTGGCTGGTCCTGCATAGAGGATAGGGTGGTTCTTGAAGTACTCAGGCATCTCCTCACCTGCATCCAGACGAGCCTTGAGCTTAGCGTGAGCGATGTCACGAGCCACGATGATGGTACCCTTCAAGTTAACACGGGTGCTTACAGGATACTTGCTCAACTCAGCACGAACTGAGTCGATACCCTTGTCGAGGTCAATCTCGATACCCTTGGTACCCTCACCAGGGTTACGGAGCTCCTCAGGAATCAACTCTGTTGGATTCTCATCCATCTTCTCCAACCAGATACCGTCCTTGTTAATCTTAGCCTTGATGTTGCGGTCGGCAGAGCAGCTTACGCCCATACCGATAGGGCAGCTTGCACCATGACGTGGCAAACGGATTACACGGATATCGTGAGCCAGATATTTACCGCCGAACTGTGCACCCAGACCAATCTTGTGAGCCTCTTCGAGGAGCTTGTTCTCCAAGTCGATGTCACGGAAGGCACGACCCGTCTCATCACCTGTTGTAGGCAACTCATCGTAGTACTTGATAGAAGCCAACTTCACGGTGAGGAGGTTCTTCTCAGCAGAAGTACCACCGATAACGAAGGCGATGTGGTAAGGAGGACATGCTGCTGTACCCAGACTCTTCATCTTCTCTACGAGGAATGGGAGCAATGTGCCCTCGTTCTGGATAGTAGCCTTGGTCATAGGGTAGAAGTAGGTCTTGTTGGCAGAGCCACCACCCTTAGCTACCATCACGAAGCGGTACTCGTCGCCCTCTGTAGCCTCGATATCAATCTGAGCAGGAAGGTTGCAACGGGTGTTCACCTCATCATACATGTTGAGAGGAGCGTTCTGAGAATAACGGAGGTTGTCCTGTGTAAAGGTATTGTATACACCCAGGCTCAAAGCCTCTTCATCCTCGAAGTCGGTCCATACACGCTGACCCTTTTCACCGTGGATAATAGCAGTACCTGTATCCTGGCAGAATGGGAGGATGCCCTTCACGGCAGTCTCTGCATTGCGGAGGAACTGGAGAGCTACGTACTTGTCGTTCTCTGAAGCCTCTGGGTCGCTGAGAATCTTAGCCACCTGGAGGTTGTGCTCACGACGGAGTTTGAACTCTACGTCGTGGAAACCCTGCTGTGCCAGCAAAGTAAGCGCTTCCTTAGAAACCTTGAGGATAGTCTTACCCTCGAACTCTGCTGTACTTACGCCTTCCTTAGAGATAAGGCGATACTCTGTCTTGTCCTCTCCAATCTGAAACATTGGAGCATACTTAAAATCTGGAGTTTTTGCCATAATGTTTTTTGTTATTTTAAACTGTTGAAATATTCAAGTCTAATTAATTCTCGTATTCTATTTCCTGGTCGAGGCTGTCGACGAAGTTGCGGAAAACCTCTTCCTCCACATCGCCCATGGCAAATTCTTTCTCAGCATCCTTCCGGATTTCTGCTATCCATGAGCGGCGTGCCTTGATATAATCTTCGTGTATGCGGTTGGCATCTTCGAGTGTGATGTCACTGATGCCGTAGTAATCGCAGATCATCTGGTAGGTCCATGCCCACTGGTAGTCGCGATAGTTGGCATTGATTTCTTCAAACCGGTCGAGCAACTGTTCTATGTTCCCGATAGTTCCTTCCTTCACGTCCCTAACGATGCCTTCTTCTTCAGAAACAGGGAGTAGGAGTCCCGAAAGATCATCCCAATCGCCCACGCCGACATGGGTGGCTGGAGGGGTGATGGCTGGGTCGCGCTTCAGTACACGCTTCAAAACGGCACCCATGTAGATGCGGAGGGCGATATCATAATATTTGATGCCCTTGTGGAGCGATGAAGCCGGTATGATATATTCGTGATAGAGATACTGCGAAACATTATCGCCCGTAACCTCGCGCAGGTTTTCAAGAATCTTCTTACCCTTCAGAATCTCGCCAACAGAATAAGGTGAAAGCCAGTCGAAGTTGACGATGCTCTTGCGGTTCTCCATAGCACGGAGATCACGCTTAGGCCATTTCTTGATGTCGCGGTACAGACCTACTGTAGTGATGTTTCTACCCGGGATGAGGAACATCTTGTCGCCATCGGCAATGAGGTAGGCGAAAGGCAGGTTGCGGGTGTTAGGGTGATGCATCAGCTTGCCGAAGCATACAGAGAAGGAACCCAGAGTGGCTGGCATCAGGAGATAAGCACCGCTGGCTGTCTTGGAACCGCGCTCCAGAATGCCCCAGTGCATAGGTCCCATCTTGTAGGCATGGTTGCTGAAGTTGGTGGCAGAACCGGCGTTATAGAAGGAGAACATGCCTCCGATAAGCAGACTGCTCTTATGATGAGAAGCGGTGAAAGGACCGCAGAAGGCTGCACAAGCCTCGCCATTGCTCATATAGGAGTTGGCGAAGAATACGGAGGCAGAAGCGGTAAAGCCGTTAGCCAGCTGGCAGGCTTCGCCTACGAAGCAATCCTGTATCTTTACGCTGTTGATGACGCTGGCGCCTTCAGCGATGATGCTGTTTTCTGTAATAACGCCTGTGCCGATATATACGTTGCCATGAACAGAGCCCAATAGCGTACAGTCGCTCAGACGGGAAGCTCCGTTCACTTCGCAGTAATCATTGATTACGCAGTTGGTAATCTCCTTGGTATTGATGATCTTTACATTATTGCCAATCTGGCCCCGATCCGGCATCTTGTTGTCGATGTCGGTCTTGATGAGCTGGCGGATCTTCTCCTTCATTTCCTTGTCAGGGAAATGCTTCACCATGAAGGCTGCAAGCTGGCTGTTCAGATCGCTGAAGAGGATTATGTTGCCTTCGCCCACCTCGTTGAGTACGCTCACAAGATTTCCTTCGCCGTAAGTAGCTCCCTCGGTGGTTTCCATGGTCGAGATGTTTGAGATGTAGCAATCATCGCCAATGGTATAGTTGTTGATGAAATTGCCTACGTTTTCTATCAGACAGTCGTCGCCTATGGTTACATTGCGCAAGGTGGCATTGTTGATGCCCGAATGCTTTACGAAGCCCTGGCTCACCTCCACGTTTTTGTTGAAGGAACCGATGTTAACTTCGCCATAGAGCATCACGCGGTGCATGAAGTTGGGCTTGAAATCTTCTGATACATTGACTGAGGTCCAGTCTTCGGCCCAGCAGTCGTTATGTTTAAGCACCTCGATTTCCTCGGTGGTTAAAGGTCTGTAATCATTCATAACTTACTTGTTATTGATATTTATGTTCTTACTCATAATCCTGGTACAGGAAGTCGTTGTATGGATACTTCTGTACGTGCAACTCTCTTACTTTCTTGTAGAGTATCTCGCGGAATTCGTCGATGTTCTCCTTGTTCTTTGCCGAGATGAAGAGGCAGTCCTCATTGAGTTTTGCCATCCAGGTCTTCTTCAGGTCTTCCAGCGGGATGTTCTCTTTCTCCATCGGTGTGAGGTCGTCTTCCTCTTTTTCTACCCATGAGTAGTTGTCTATCTTGTTGAAGATAATCATCGATGGCTTATCGGCGCAATCCAGTTCCTTGAGCGTATTCTCTACTACCTGGATCTGCTCTTCGAAGTCGGGATGTGAGATATCTACTACGTGCAGAAGAAGGTCGGCCTCGCGTGTCTCGTCAAGGGTACTTTTGAATGAGTCGACCAGGTCGGTTGGCAATTTGCGGATGAATCCTACGGTATCGGCAAGGAGGAACGGCAGGTTGTCTACCACCACCTTGCGTACGGTGGTGTCGAGGGTGGCAAAGAGTTTGTTCTCTGCAAACACCTCGCTCTTGCTGAGCAGATTCATGATGGTAGATTTACCTACGTTGGTATAGCCCACCAGTGCCACGCGCACCATTCTGCCTCTGTTTTTTCGCTGTGTAGTCTTCTGCTTGTCGATTTCTGCCAGTCGCTCTTTGAGGAGACTCATTCTGCCGAGGATGATACGGCGGTCCATCTCGAGCTGGGTCTCACCCGGTCCACGCAGACCAACAGATCCCTTACCGCCACCCGATCCTGAACCACCACCCTGGCGTTCCAGGTGAGTCCAGAGTCTTTGCAGACGAGGGAGCATATAGCGGTATTGCGCCAACTCTACCTGGGTTTTAGCCGCAGCGGTTTGCGCACGCATGGCGAAGATATCGAGGATGAGAGAGGTGCGGTCCAGAATCTTCACCTGCAGTTCCTGTTCGATGTTACGGATCTGTTTGGCAGAAAGCTCATCATCAAAGATGACCATACCTACTTCTCTATCTTCCTCTTCTTCGTTTTTGATATATTCTTTGATTTCTTCGAGTTTACCCTTACCCACATAGGTGGTCTGGTTAGGAGAAACCACCTTCTGCGTGAATCGCTTTACGGTGACAGCCCCCGCAGTATCGGCAAGAAATTCCAACTCGTCGAGATATTCTTTTGTCTTGGCTTCGTCCTGTGTCTTGGTAATCAGACCCACGAGTACAGCGGTTTCCGCCTTGACTTCTGATATTACAAATTCTTTCATCTATTTTCTTTATCTATATAATAATGTGAAAAGATAGTGCAAAGATAGTGTAAAATACAGAGAAAACAAAATATAGCATCAATATTTTAACTTTTTTATTAATGTGGCAGAAAATATTCAAAAGACACAAAATGCACAGCTGTATTTTAGCCACAACAGCGCACAAATGGTCTTTTTGGTGCGCAAAAATTGTAAACGTTTACGTTGTTTTTTGCATAAAAAATCGAGATTTATTTGATTTATATCAATATTTGTCTTAATTTTGCACCCAGAAAAAGAATTGATTTTCAAAAACGAACAAATCATAACTACATAAAAAACACAAACTGCTGAAACATTCAAAAACTTCAAAGGCCTCGACGTGATGTCGGGGCTTTTTGGTTTCTTCTCATTCAGAAACGATTTTTGTTGTACGCTACAGTTACAGGAGCTGGAACGTCGGCTATACTGCTGTTGCGTCATAGACAGATAATAATTTCAACCTAACAATAAAATGAAAATGAAGCAAAAAAAATGTATTGCTGATATTTTGTTGCTCGGCGCGGTTTGTGTGCAAGCCAACAATTATGAAGTAACATCACCTGATGGCAGATTGGCGGTCAAGGTGGAGTGTGTTGATGGAAACAGTGTATAATAAATAAAAAAGAGGGTGTGTCATAAGTCTGTGACGCACCCCTTTTTATTTTTTGCCTTTTCACAGATACGAAATCTTTAAAAAACATTTTTATTTACAACAAAGCCCAAACTTTCACAAGCTCGGGCTTTGCCTTTCCGCAAAAGATTTGTATCTTTGCAGAAAACTTCTTTAAGTATGGCAAAGATACAAATAAAATCTGAAACTCGGCACGAATTGAGCTTTTTTCCTAACTCTTTCGATGATTATGTGCCAAAAGACAGCAAAGTTCGTATGGTGGATCGTATTGTTCGCAGTATGGACATCAACCCTCTCATGGATACCTATGATGGGATTGGTGCTCCTCCTTACAGTCCGAAGATGCTTCTAAGTTTAGTTGTTTTTGCCTATATCAATGGCGTTTATTCCTGTCGTGGCATAGCGGACGCACTTAAATACGATGTTCGCTATATGTGGATTTGTGGAGGTAAGCAATTATCTTTCGCAACAATCAACCGCTTTAGATCCAATCATATGATTAAATGCATCGACTTTTATTTTGATGCAGTCGTCTCCATATTGGTTGAAAAGGGCGTGATTAGTCTGGAGGAACAATATGTTGATGGCACTAAGATAGAGTCGAAAGCAAACAAGTACACGTTTGTATGGAAGAAGACTGTGGAAAAGAACAGGGCTAAGCTCTTGGAAAAGACCTCTGCTGCATTGGCTCAGATAAAAGAACAAATTCGCCTGAATGGCGGGAGTGACATTAAGGAAGAAGACAGCGAGCCAGCCACTTCCGCCAAGGATGTAGAGAGAAGTGCACGTTTGTGTGAGAGGCAAGCTAAGAACCTTCCTAAGGCAAAGCTTACAGGAAGAGAGAAGCAAAAGCTAAATACTCAGATAGATCACTTGTTCAAAGCCTCGGACAAACTGTGCGAGTATGAAAAATCACTGGATATACTGGGCGAGAGAAACAGTTACTCCAAGACTGATCCCGATGCGACCTTCATGCGCCTCAAGGAAGATGCCATGAACAATGGGCAGACAAAGCCTGCCTATAACCTTCAAATTGCGACAGAGAATCAATATTGGACGAATTTCGCCCTTTATCCCAATCCAACAGACACCCTGACCTTCAAGCCTTTTTTGGATAAGTACAAGAAAAGATATGGAAAGCAATCCAAGAGCGTCACCGCAGACTCAGGGTATGGCTCGGAGGAGAACTACGAGTACCTAGAGATGGAAGAAATGATGGGTTATGTAAAGTACAACTGGTTTCACAAGGAACAGCATAAGCCTTTCAAGGAGGATGCCTTCAACCAAGCGAACTTCTACTACAACAGGGATGATGACTATTATGTCTGCCCCATGGGACAACACATGGAACCTTGTGGACAACGGCAAACGAAAAGTGACTCCGGCTATGTGTCTGTCATTACATTATATAGAGCACAACGATGTGATGGATGTCCGCTTGGAAGTCTCTGCAAGAAATCCAAAGGCAACAGAACCATATATGTCAACCATAAACTGAATGCATATAAAAAGGAAGCCTTCCTGCTACTAACGTCTGAAGAGGGCTTGAAACACAGAAGCCAGCGACCGATAGAGCCGGAAGCTGTATTTGGGCAGATGAAGGCAGATATGCATTATAAGCGATTCAGGCATTTTGGAATGGACAAGGTTTACATGGATCTAGGATTGTTCGGAATGGGATTCAATTTGAAGAAATATTTGGGTATAAAACGATAAAACTCAATTTTGGTTGTTTTATCGTCAGGGATAACTATGCCCTTTTGTGGGCTTTGGGGCTGTTTTGTTATCGATAAAACAAGAAAAGTAAAGTTTCTATACAATATAATAAGATTCCCTTTGTGAAGAAAGACTACGATTCAACTAGAATATATAGAAACACACACAAAAAAAGGGTGCGTCACAGACTTATGACACACCCTCCCTCTTTATTTTATGTTTCAATCCGTTTTTTCCGCGGATTGGTTATCTGCTGGAATTATTGGTTTTTGAAGACCAATCCATCTGCATCTGTATGATCGATGGTAATTGGTTTCTCTCTGCTAACCTCTTCTGCAAGAATCTTCTTGCTCAAGTCGTTTAATACATAATCCTGGATAGCGCGCTTTACAGGACGGGCACCAAACTCTGGGTCGTATCCTACCTTTGCCAGATACTGGATAGCTGCAGGAGTCCAGCGAAGTTCAAAGCCCTGAGGCTCCAACATCTTCTTTACTCGCTTCATCTGAAGTTCTACAACCTCGGCAATCTGCTCCTGGGTCAACGGCTTGAAGGTAATGATATCATCAATACGGTTCAGGAACTCAGGACGGAAGGTCTTGCGCAACATCTCACGGCTTGCGTTGGAAGTCATGATGATGATGGTGTTCTTGAAGTTGACTACACGACCCTTGTTGTCAGTCAGACGACCATCGTCCAATACCTGCAACAGGGTATTGAATACATCAGGATGCGCCTTCTCAATCTCATCGAAGAGAACCACACTATATGGTTTGCGGCGTACAGCCTCGGTCAACTGGCCACCTTCATCGTAGCCTACATACCCTGGAGGCGCACCGATCAGACGGGTTACGCTAAACTTCTCCTGATATTCACTCATATCAATTCGGGTCATCATCGACTCGTCATTGAACAGATACTCAGCCAGCGCCTTGGCAAGTTCCGTCTTACCTACACCTGTAGTACCGAGGAAGATGAAGCTGGCGATAGGACGCTTAGGATCCTGCAAACCGGCACGGCTGCGGCGAACGGCATCACTTACAGCGGTGATAGCCTCATCCTGTCCGATGACTCTCTTGTGGAGTTCTTCCTCCAGATGGAGCAGTTTCTCACGCTCGCTCTGCATCATACGGCTTACTGGTATTCCGGTCCAGCGGCTTACAACCTCAGCGATATCATCAGCAGTAACTTCCTCTCTGACCATCGCTGCGCCACCCTGTGTACTCTTCAGCTGCTCCTGAATCTTCTTGATGTCATCCTCGAGCGCCTTCAGTTTAGAATAGCGTATTTCAGCCACACGTTCGTAATTGCCTTCGCGCTCCATGCGTTCAGCCTCAAACTTCAGGTTTTCTATCTCCTGCTTATCCTGCTGAATCTTGTTGACGAGTGCTTTTTCGCCTTCCCATTTAGCACGGAAGTCATGCTCCTGATCCTTCAATTCTGCAATTTCCTTATCCAACTGCTGAATCTTAGGCTGGTCATTCTCGCGCTTGATGGCCTCACGCTCAATCTCCAACTGCTTTAAGTGGCGGGTAATCTCATCCAGTTCTTCTGGTACAGAGTCACGCTCCATTCTCAGTTTGGCTGCTGCCTCATCCATCAGGTCGATAGCCTTATCAGGGAGGAATCTGTCAGAGATGTATCTCTCTGATAACTTGACGGCTGCGATGCAGGCATCATCCTGAATACGTACCTTATGATGGTTCTCGTAGCGCTCCTTGATACCACGGAGGATACTGATGGCGTCTACCTCGTCAGGCTCATTGACCATGACGGTCTGGAAACGGCGTTCCAGCGCCTTATCCTTCTCAAAGTACTTCTGATACTCGTTGAGGGTAGTAGCACCGATGGCTCTCAGTTCACCACGAGCCAGGGCTGGCTTCAGAATGTTGGCTGCATCCATGGCGCCTTCACCACCGCCTGCACCTACCAGCGTGTGAATCTCATCGATGAAGAGGATAATCTGGCCGTTGGCGTTGGTTACCTCTTTGATGACGCTCTTCAGACGCTCCTCGAACTCACCCTTATATTTGGCACCGGCTACCAGCGCACCCATATCGAGAGAATAGAGTTGCTTGTTCTTCAGATTCTCCGGTACATCGCCACGTACGATACGCTCGGCAAGACCTTCTACGATGGCAGTCTTACCTGTACCAGGCTCACCTATCAGAATAGGGTTGTTCTTGGTTCTTCGTGACAGAATCTGGAGTACTCTTCTTATTTCCTCATCACGTCCGATAACTGGGTCCAGCTTGCCGCTTCTAGCCTGTTCAACAATGTTTTTCGCATATTTCTCCAAACTCTGATAGTTATCATCAGCGCTTTGTGATTTTACGTTCTGTCCCTGTCTCAGTGCCTGAATGGCAGCGAGCATATCTTTGGCATTTGCACCAGCATCCTTCAGAATACGTGCAGCAGTAGAGTTGCCCTGTACGATAGCCAACAGGATAGGTTCTAAGCTAACGAACTCGTCGCCCATTTTCTTGGCGGTATCCTCGGCATTCATCAGTATCTGGTTAGTCTCGTTGCTGAGGTACGGCTGACCGCCACCCTGCACACGAGGCAGATGTTGCATCTCCTGACGCAAGAGCATGGCGATTTGCTGTCCGTTCATGCCCAACTTCTGGAAGATGTAGTTGGTCACATCGGTAGCCTTTTCAAGAATACCGCTAAGCAGATGCACCGGTTCGATGGTTTGCTGACCATTTCGCTGCGCAATGTTTACGGCTTCCTGTACCGCCTCCTGCGCCTTGATTGTAAATTTGTCGAATGTCATATTAATATCTCCTTTCTTATATTATATATTCTTATTTGTGTTATTTGGATGAGCGCCGGAATCTCCTCTTCGGAAACCTCCCGATGCGTTCCTCCCATCCTTTAGCGAAACTTATGCCTATTCGTTGAAAATCAGTGGTTTACTGACAATCTGTCTTGTTTTGGGTAGATAAAAGATAGAAATAAGAGATATTTCCGGACAGAATGACAGAAGACGACGGTTTGAGTACGGGCTGAAGGCCCAGGCTCCTTTCTGGGCGTGAGGGCTTACTGGCGAAAGTTCAGTACGCGAAGAAATGATAGAATTAGAATTCGCTCAGATTGCTTATTTCTTGATTTCTCTCAATTATCTTTTAAATATCCTTTAAATAATGCTATTTTATGGGGGGAAATGTTGTGTAATCAAAATAATCTTCGTACCTTTGCACCATCATAAATTATAATTTATAAGTTCAATGGCTGAAACAAAGAAAATCAAGACAGCGTTGGTGTCTGTCTTCCACAAGGATGGCTTGGACGAATTGCTCGCCAAGTTGAATGAAGAGGGTGTAAAGTTCCTGAGTACTGGTGGTACCCAGAAGTTTATCGAGTCTTTGGGTTATGAATGCGAGAAAGTTGAGGAGGTCACTACCTATCCATCTATCTTGGGTGGTCGCGTAAAGACTCTTCATCCTAAAATATTTGGAGGTATCTTGGCTCGCCGTGACAACGAGGGTGACCAGGAGCAGATGAAGGAATACGAAATCCCTTCTATCGATCTCGTCATCGTAGACTTGTATCCTTTCGAGCAGACTGTAGCTAGCGGTGCTAGCGATGCTGATATCATCGAGAAAATCGATATTGGCGGTATCTCTTTGATTCGTGCAGGTGCCAAAAACTTCAAGGACGTGGTAATCGTTCCTAGCAAGGCTGAATACAGCGTATTGCTTGATATCCTGAAGAAGAAGGGTGCTGAGACTGATATCGAAGACCGCAAGATGTTTGCAGAGCGTGCATTCGGTGTAAGCTCTCACTACGATACTGCAATCCATGCATGGTTTGCTAAGTAAACTCTCGGAAAAATAAAGTAGTTAAGGAGTTAAGAAGTGGAAGAAGTCAGGACAAGTGTCTGCGGGGATTCTATCCCCGGTATATGACAGACTGTTGCCGTGGCTTCTATGCTCCTTTAACTCCTTAACTCCTTAAATAAAAAGAAAATTTTAAGCTTAAAATAATTAAGAAACGAAATGGGATTTTTTTCATTTATTCAGGAAATCGCAATGGACTTGGGTACAGCCAATACCATCATTATCAGTGATGATAAGATTGTAGTGGATGAACCTTCTGTTGTAGCCCTTGACCGCCGCACCGACAAGATGATTGCTGTGGGCGAGAAGGCTAAGATGATGTACGAGAAGACTCATGATAATATCCGTACTATCAGACCATTGCGTGATGGCGTGATTGCCGACTTTACTGCCTGTGAGCAGATGATGCGTGGATTGATTAAGATGGTTCATACTGGTAGCCGTCTCTTCTCTCCTTCACTCCGTATGGTTATCGGTGTACCTTCTGGTTCTACCGAGGTTGAGCTTCGTGCTGTGCGCGACTCTGCCGAGCATGCCGACGGACGTGATGTATATTTGATTTTTGAGCCAATGGCAGCCGCTATCGGTATCGGTATCGATGTTGAGGCTCCAGAGGGTAATATGATTGTTGATATAGGTGGTGGTTCTACCGAAATCGCTGTCATCTCATTGGGTGGTATCGTATCGAACAACTCAATCCGTACAGCCGGTGACGACCTTACTGCCGATATCCAGGAATATATGAGCCGTCAGCACAACGTGAAGGTTTCTGAGCGTATGGCTGAGCGTATCAAGATTCATGTGGGTTCAGCTCTGACCGATCTGGGTGATGAGGCTCCAGAAGATTTCATCGTACATGGTCCTAACCGTATTACAGCGTTGCCTATGGAGGTGCCTGTATGCTACCAGGAGATTGCTCACTGTCTGGATAAGACCGTGGCAAAGATTGAGAACGCTGTGCTCTCAGCATTGGAGAACACACCTCCTGAGCTTTATGCCGATATCGTGAAGAATGGTATCTGGCTCTCTGGTGGTGGTGCTTTGCTCCGCGGTCTCGACAAGCGTTTGCAGGATAAGATCAATATCCCATTCCACATCGCAGAAGATCCATTGCACAGTGTTGCTAAGGGTGCTGGTATTGCGTTGAAGAATGTAGACCGTTTCTCATTCTTGATGAGATAATCAGAACTTATTCTAATAGTAAGAATAAAGTATGCGCAACCTTTTAGAGTTTTTAGCGAAATACAACCATTGGTTTGTCTTCCTGATTCTTGAGGTGGTGAGTATGGTGCTGTTGTTTCTGTATAACAGCTATCAGGGCAGTGCCTGGTTCTCCTCGGCTAATGCCGTAACGGGTAAGTTGTATGAATGGGATGCGAATGTAGAAACATTCTTCTCACTTACCAAGGTGAACCAGGAACTGACACAGCGCAATGCGTATCTCGAACAGGAGGTGCAGAAACTTTCCGACAGTCTCGTGAGCGTGACCAAGGATAGCAGCATCTACCATCGTGACCAGTTTGCATTGCTGAGAAACTATCGTCTGATTCCGGCTAAGGTGGTGGCGAATAGTGTCGATAAACCCGGCAACCTGATGACAATTGACAAGGGTAGCGCAGATGGCATCCACAAGGATATGGGTGTAATCAGCGGTACGGGTGTTGTGGGTATCGTGTATCTGGTGGCAGAACATTACGCTATCGTGATTCCGGTATTGAACACGAAGTCGAACATCAGTTGTATGATTCAGAATAGAGGCTATTTTGGCTATCTGCGCTGGAAGGGTGGTGTGTCTGACCTTGCCTATCTGGAAGAGGTGCCACGTCATGCTCACTTTAAATTGGGTGACTATGTGGTAACGAGTGGCTATTCTGCTGTATTCCCTCCTGGAGTGAGAGTAGGCAGGATATTGCACGTGTTCAACTCCGCCGATGGACTGTCGTATCGCGTACAACTTCGCCTCTCTACCGATTTTGCCCGTCTGCGTGATGTATGTGTAATTGATGATGCCGCCATGAAAGAGCGGTTGGAGATTATGCGTGCAGCACAGGATAGCATCGAAACAAATGGAGACAATAATCAATAATGACGTATAGTAAGAGGATATATAAAGCAATGAGTATAGATTTAGTGAAAAGACTAGCTACCTTTGTGGTGCTCGTGCTGGTACAGGGATTGGTGTTTAATCATATTCATCTATTCAATTGTGCCACCCCCTTGCTGTATATCATTATGGTACTGCATTTCCGCCGCAACCATCCTAAATGGACGGTGTTATTGTGGTGCTTTATGATGGGGCTTTGTGTGGACGTATTTGCCAATACGCCAGGTGTTGCAGCAGCTTCGATGACTGCCGTAGGACTGCTACAACCTTATTTGTTTGAACTTTTCGTACCGCGTGACAGCGCCGACGATCTGGAACCGTCCATGCGTTCTATCGGCGTAGGTGCATATTGCTGGTACGTATTCTTCATCATTCTCGTTTATAATCTATTGTTCTTTACACTCGAAACATTCAATTTCTTTAATTGGGTTCACTGGTTGGAATGTATAGGCGGAAGTACGGTTATCACTTATATATTGGTGATGGCGACAGAAAGTTTCAGAAAGTAAGATTCCGGATAAGTGCTGAGAGAGAATAGAACACGATTTTTAGTTTGCTATATATAATAAGGTATGTTGGATTACAATCTTGAAAAACGTAGATTCGTTATCGGTGGAGTGGCCATAGCTATTGTGGTCATTTACATGATTCGTTTGTTTACACTTCAGATTATGAGCGACGACTACAAGAAGAATGCCGACAGTAATGCCTTCTTGAAGCATATTGAGTTTCCCGCCCGTGGTGCCATTTACGACCGTAATGGTAAGCTGCTGGTGTATAATCAGCCGTCTTACGATCTGATGGTGGTCATGAACGAGGAGAGCGGCAGGCTTGATACGATGGATTTCTGTAATTCGCTGGGTATCACGAAAGAGTTTTTTATCAAGCGAATGAACGATATCAAGGACCGCTCTAAAAACCCGGGCTATTCGCGCTATACCCAGCAGCTTTTTATGGGACAGCTGAGCGACCGGGATTTCAGTGTGTTCCAGGAGAAGATGTTCCGATTCCCCGGTTTCTATGTCCAGAAACGTACCGTCAGAGAATATACCTACCCTTATGCAGCCCATGTGCTGGGTGATGTGGGTGAGGTTTCGCAAAGCGATATTGAAGATGATGACTACTATCAGGCTGGTGACTATATCGGAAAACTGGGTATCGAGAAGTTTTATGAGAAGCAGCTGCGTGGTGAGAAGGGTGTGAAGATCATGCTGAGAGATGCCCACGGAAGAATACAGGGTAGCTATCAGAATGGTAAACTCGACCAGAAACCTGTGGCTGGAAAGGACTTGACGCTGGGATTGGATGTCAAGTTGCAAGCCTTGGGCGAACGTCTGCTCCAGGGTAAAATCGGCAGTATCGTTGCCATCGATCCTAGAACGGGCGATGTGCTGGCTATGGTTTCTTCTCCTTCTTACGATCCAAGACGTCTGGTGGGTAGAAACCGCGGTAAGATGCACAAGTGGCTCTCGCATAATCCTTGGAAACCGCTCCTGAACCGTAGTATTCAGGGTCAGTATCCTCCGGGTTCTACCTTTAAGACCAGCCAGGCGCTGACTTATCTTACAGAAGGTATCATCACACCGGGAACAGCATTCCCATGTAATCATGGTTTCTCTTATAAGGGTCTGCATGTGGGCTGTCATGGTCACCCGTCGCCTATTTCGCTGGTTGATGCCATCAGTACCTCTTGTAACGGTTACTTCTGTTGGGGTCTTTACTATATGATAGGTAACCGCAAGAAGTATGGCAGCGTACAGAATGCGATGACCGTATGGAAAAATTATATGGTGAGCATGGGATTCGGATATAAGTTGGGCATCGACTTGCCTGGCGAGAAACGCGGTCTGATTCCGAATGCACAGTTCTATGATAAGGCTTATAATGGTTCATGGAACGGACTGACGGTAATCAGTATTTCTATCGGTCAGGGTGAGGTTAACCTCACGCCGTTGCAGATAGCTAACCTGGGTGCTACCATTGCCAACAGGGGATACTATTATGTGCCTCATGTAGTGAGAAAGGTAAAGGGCGAACCGCTTGATACGCTCTATACCCGACGCCATTATACCAAGGCTTCCCGCCGGGCTTACGACTATGTGGTAGCCGGTATGAGAAGTTCGGCGCTGAAGGGAACCTGTAAGATGCTCGGCCGCTACGATTTCGAACCTTGCGGCAAGACGGGTACGGCACAGAACCGTGGCCATGACCACTCTGTATTCATGGGCTTTGCTCCGATGAACAACCCGAAGATTGCCATTGCCGTGTATGTAGAGAATGGTGGTTGGGGTGCTGACTATGGTGTGCCTATCGGTGGTCTGATGATGGAACAGTATCTCAAGGGTAAGTTATCTCCTGATTCTGAGCATAGGGCTGCAGAGATGCAGGCCCGTAGAATCGCCTACGGATTAAGCAGTAGATAGTTTTCAGTTAATAGTTTATAGATTATGATCGATAATAAACAACCTAGTGTGCTTGCTTCACTTGACTGGTGGACGATAGGTATTTATCTGGTACTCCTCATCTTCGGATGGGTGAGCGTCTGTGGAGCCAGCTATAACTATGGTGACAACGAGATATTCAGTCTGGGTGCCCGCTCGGGTATGCAGATTATATGGATTGGCACATCCATAGCACTGGGATTGGTAATCCTGCTGCTTGATGACCGGTTTTACGATACCTTCTCGTATGTCATCTATGGCGTCCTGATACTCTTGCTCTTTGCTACGATATTCAATCCGCATAGCATCAAGGGTTCCCACTCCTGGCTGGTGTTGGGACCGCTCCGACTGCAACCGGCTGAGTTTGGTAAGTTTGCTACGGCTCTGGCGGTAGCCAAGTTTATGTCAAGCTATGGTTTCAGTATGCAGAACCTGAAGCATTTCATGGCAGCCGTAGGCATTATCGTTCTGCCGATGCTCTGTATCGTAGGTCAGCGCGAAACGGGTTCTGCCCTGGTTTATCTTTCATTCTTCCTCATGCTTTACCGCGAAGGAATGCCGGGTGCCATTCTCTTTACCGGCGTGTCGATGGTGGCTTACTTCGTAGTGGGTGTGAAGTATGAGAACGTGATGATGTGGGATACCTATACTTCTGTGGGTAAGTTTGTAGTGCTTCTACTGGTGCAGATTTTTACGGCTGGCATGGTGAACTCCTATACGGGCGATAGGAAACAGGCACTGATGATCCTTGCCTATTCGGTAGGCATTACGCTGCTCTTCGTGCTCTTTTCTACCTATGTCATTCCGTTCGACATTGTGTGGATCCAACTCTTCCTGTGTGCTATGCTCATCGGATTCCTGGTTTATCAGGGACTGAGAACCCGGTTCCGGAATTACTTCCTCATCTCCATCTTTTCGTTGGGAAGTATCGCTTTCTTCTATTCTGCCGATTATGTGTTGAATCATGTGATGGAACCTCATCAGAGAGTGCGTATCAACGTACTGCTGGGACTGGATGAAGATTTGGCAGGTGCGGGATATAACGTGCATCAGAGTGAGATTGCCATTGGTTCCGGCGGACTTCAGGGCAAAGGTTTCCTCAATGGAACGCAGACCAAACTGAAGTTCGTGCCTGAGCAGGATACAGACTTTATCTTCTGTACGGTAGGCGAGGAGGAAGGTTTCCTCGGTTCGGCAGGCGTGCTGCTGCTTTTCCTGGCTTTGATATTGCGGTTGATGCATCTGGCTGAGCGGCAACCTTATAAATTCGGGCGTATCTACGGCTATTGTGTCCTGTCGGTATTCCTCTTCCACCTGTTTATTAATGTGGGAATGGTGTTGGGTTTAACACCGGTTATCGGTATTCCGCTGCCGTTCTTCAGTTATGGTGGCAGTTCGTTATGGGGATTTACCATCCTTCTTTTCATCTTCTTGAGAATTGATGCGGGTAGGAACTTAGTGAGAAGTTAAAAAAAGAGTGAACAGATTGTTGATGAATCTGTTCACTCTTTTTTTATTGTATCTTTGAAATCTTGATGCCGATGTCACTCACACCGGGCAGGATTTCTCTTTTCATATCATGTCTGATGGCTACGTGTATGGAATCGCCCTGATGCATCTGATAGATGTTGATAGGGAAGTTATACTGATAGTAGCTGATACCCTGTCCTTTGCTCACGCCGTTGTTGTCAATCAGCTGGCAGTTGACCGTATCTATCTTGCATTCGCCAGGTATCTTTCTGTTTCGGTGATAAACCGTCTGTTCTACGATGAGCGTAAGTCCCATGAACGGGTAGGCACCTGTAATGCGAAGTCCTAGGCTTTGTTTGTAATGCCCGGGCTCGAGTAGAGGTGAAACTTCGAATGATAGGGTGTCGTTCTTCTCCCATCCTGCAATCGGTGTATGGGCATACTCATCGTATACGGTCGAACCGCTGCAGGCAGAGAGAATGTGAACGATCGCTGTCAAAACGATGAAATAAACAGTCTTTTTCATCTTTTTCTAGCTCCTATTCTTTATTCTTGTGGGGCGTTATTGCCTTGTGGGGCGTTGCCATTCTGAGGGGTGTTGTTACCTTGCGGCTTGTTTCCACCCTGTGGCTTGTTTCCCTTGTTAGGTCGTCTGTCGTTTCTTGGCTGGCGGTTGTCACCCTTAGGATGATTGCCCTGATTACGGTTGTCGCGGCGCTGGTTGTTTGACTTGCCTTCATTCTTCTGAGGTTTGTTGTCGCCATTCTGCGCGCGGTTCTCGTTCTTCTGCGGCTTGTTGTCTCCCTCCAGCTGGCGAGGTCCCTTGTTCTTATTGTTCTTCTTCTTCTTCTTTTTCTTAGCCTTGTCAAAGCGGCTCAAATCAGCTTCGGCAAGCAGGTCGGTT
Source organism: Segatella copri (assembly GCF_026015465.1). Taxonomy (GTDB): domain Bacteria; phylum Bacteroidota; class Bacteroidia; order Bacteroidales; family Bacteroidaceae; genus Prevotella; species Prevotella copri_E. Next base: position 741,541 of record NZ_JAPDUQ010000001.1, on the reverse strand, counting down.
GGCTTGGCTACAGGTTTTGCCTTACCGTCTTCCAGCAGACTCAATGGCTTCTCGCCCTGACGGTTCATTTCGATGATAGCCTTGGCACGCTCGATGCTGATGGTTTCGAGGTTGGAAGCAAGGTTCTTGTCAGAAGAGTAGGTGATAAGACCTGCCAGGATATCCACCTTGAACTGATGGAAATCACCGTCGGCAGTCTGCAGTACGGCATCCTTAGGAGGCAACTTTCTGCTAGCCTCTACATAGCTGTCTACCTCGTAGTTGAGACAGCACTTCAGTTTGGCGCACATACCAGCAAGTTTCTGAGGATTCAGAGAGATGTCCTGGTAGCGTGCTGCATTGGTGCTAACGCTGATGAAGTTCTTCATCCAGGTAGCGCAGCAGAGTTCTCTGCCGCAAGGACCCGTTCCACCGATGCGGCCTGCTTCCTGTCGCGCACCGATCTGTTTCATCTCAATGCGCACATGGAAGGTATCGGCAAGAACCTTGATGAGCTGGCGGAAGTCCACACGTTCGTCAGCGATGTAATAGAAGATAGCCTTGTTGCCGTCTCCCTGATATTCTACATCACCTATTTTCATCTTCAGTCCGAGATCTTTGGCAATCTGGCGGCTCTGGATCATGGTGCCGTGTTCACGGCTCTTAGCCTCCTTGCATTTGTCAAGATCCACCTGCTTGGCGATACGGTAGATACGCTTGATATCATCCTGCGACTTGAGGTTTGCCTTCTTAATCTGGAGTTTTACCAGTCTTCCGGTCAGCGTAACCACACCGATGTCATGACCCGGGTTAGCCTCTACCGCCACTATATCGCCCTTCTTCAGGTCGAGGTTATTCACATTGTGATAATATCCCTTACGGGTATTCTTGAACTGTACCTCCACGAGGTCAGTACTTTCAGCATTGCCGGGTACATCGGCAAGCCAGTCGTATGTGTTGAGCTGTCTGTTCTGTCTTCCTACACCCTTAGCGCACAGACCACGGTCGCAGCCGTTACACATCCTGAATTTCATATTTTTGTAATCCACGATCGTCTAATTTATAATGTCTAATTTATAATGTACAATGAATAATGACCAGGCATCTGCCCCGTTATTCATTTGAATTCTTCACTCTTCGTTCTTCACTCTTCACTTCCTTAGCAGGAGTACGATGATTTTGAGCGCCATATCGAAGAAAACGATTTTGGCATTGGCATTTTGCGAAATCATGCGCTTGCTGTCTTCGAAGAGGTTGGAGATGTCAATGATGTTTGCCTCGTTGATGAAGCGGGCAAAGTTCTTGGCAAAGTTCTCCTCATCCTGCGTCATGTAGCTCAGTTCCGGATTCCGGAAGTTGTACATGAAACTTTCTCTGAGCATGTGCATGAAGTAGTCGAGCATGCGTTTCTGCTTTTCTCTTCCGAAGGTTGCTATCACATCGGTCCACTTCTTGAGGTCACCAATCTTGCGCATGTAAGCCAGTCGCATCAGCATGATGAACATGTCGAGATGCTGCCGGTTTTCGTTTCCTGCATCCAGTTCTTCGAGTGCGAGGTTCCAGTTGCCGTTGGCGATACGGGCTATGCGGTGTGCCATGTCTGGCTCCAGCGCCCTCCGTTCTATCAGCGCTTTTTCCATCTCAGCGGTTTCTATCTTCTTGAAGTCGATACGCTGCGTACGGCTTCTGATGGTTTCGAGCAGCAGTTCCGGATTCTCGCTTACCAGCAGGAACACCGTCTGGCGTGGCGGCTCTTCCAGCAGTTTCAGTATCTTGTTGGCACTCTGTATGTTCATACGTTCCGGGAGCCATATCAGACTTATCTTATATCCGCCCTGACTCGACATCATCATCAGTTCGTGAGAGATGGCATCGGTTTCTTCGGCAGTGATGATAGCCTGTTTGTTATAGTCGGCATCCGTCTTGCCCATCTTCAGCATCCAGTCGCTAATCTGGATGTAGGGACCTTTAGAAAGCAGCAGCTCTCTCCATTCCTTGATGAAGTCGAGGCTCACCGGTTTGTGTTCGCTGCCCATATTGGCGGTCTTGATGGTAGGAAAGGTGAAGTGGAGATCCGGATGTTCCCATTTCCTGAGCATCGGTGAATCGCCCAGAAGATAGCTGGCAAAAGCCAGTGCCATCGCCAGTTTGCCGCAACCCTGCGGGCCGCAGAACATCAGCGCATGGGGCAAACGGTTCTCCTGAACCATCTCCATGAGACGGTTCCATACTTCTTGCTGACCTATAACTTCATTTCTTTGCATTTAAAACAGAATTTTTGCTATTTGCTTGACGCTGTCTACAGCCGATACGGTGAAGAAGTGAACATTGTTGTAACCATGTTCGAAGAGATCTTGCACCTGAGCGGTAGTCCACTCGATACCGAGCTGCTTGGCATCTTCGTCAGTTTTACATTTCAATACCTCCTGTGCGAGTTCTTCAGGAATATCGCAGTGGAAGGTTTTCGGCACTACTGTGAGCTGGCTCAACTTGGCGAAAGGCTTGATGGCAGGAATGATAGGGATGGTTACGCCTATCTGCCGAGCCTTTTCAACGAAAGCATAGAACTTCTCGTTGTCGTAGAAGAGCTGGGTAACGGCATACGCTGCGCCCAACTGTTGTTTCTCCAGCAGATGCTGCATATCCATTTCGAGGTTTGGCGCCTCTTCATGTTTCTCCGGATAGCAGGCTACACCGCAGCAGAACTTGTCGCCCGGGTGCTTGATGGGTATGCCGTCAAAGAAGAAACCATCGTTAAACTGATTCACCTGCTTCAGGAGGTCGGTGGCATGGGTATGACCGTTCTCGGTTGGTGTAAACTGCCGGTCTTCTTTCGCCTTGTCTCCTCGCAGAACGAGAATGTTGCTGATGCCCAGAAACTGGAGGTCGAGCAGTTCGTACTCGATGTCTTCCTTCGTAGCACCGCTGCAGATAATATGAGGGATGACAGGTATGTCGTACTTATTCTGTATAGCGCCTGCGATGGCCACGGTGCCCGGGCGGCGGCGCACACGCTGGCGAGTGAGGAGACCGTTTTCCAGTTCCTTGTATACATACTCGCTATGGTGCGTAGTGATGTTGATAAAGCGAGGACCAAACTCGCTCAGCGCATCGATGGTACGGAAGAGTGCTGCTGTTCCGTTACCTTTCAGCGGAGGTAAAACCTCGAACGAAAAGCCTCGCTTATCGCCCTGCTGATGTAGAAAATCTGCTATGTTCATATTACCTAAATTCTATGTTTCTTCTTATTTTGGTGCAAATTTACAAAAAAAATAGGGGAAAACCGCATGTTGAACGTAATATTTATAAAGAAAAAACGTATATTATTAGGTGGAGATTGATTTTTGACATGAAAAAAGAAGATTTCCTGCCGGTAAATGCTACGCTATTCTACAGAAAAGTGATTAAAATTTAAACCTAAAAAATAATGAAACAAAAACAAACAGGCTCTAGAGCCTATCTTATTTCAATTGTGATGGTAGCCGTTTTGGGCGGCTTGCTTTTCGGTTATGATACCGCGGTAATCTCGGGAGCCGAGAAGGGTTTGCAGGCATTCTTCATGGGTGCTGAGGATTTCACCTATACCGATTTCTGGCATGGATTCACTTCTTCCAGTGCCCTGATTGGTTGTATCATCGGTTCGGCGCTTTCGGGTGTGCTGGCTTCTAACTGGGGCCGTAAGCGTTCGCTGATCTTTGCGGGTGTGATGTTCTTCATCTCTGCATGGGGATCTATGTGTCCTGAGTCTTTGGTGTTGCCAAAGGGCGAACCTAATCTTACGCTTCTCATCGTGTTCAACCTCTATCGTGTGATTGGCGGTATCGGTGTGGGTCTGGCATCTGCTGTATGTCCGATGTATATCGGTGAGATTGCGCCTAGTAACATCCGTGGTATGTTGGTCAGCTGGAACCAGTTTGCCATCATCTTCGGTCAGCTGGTGGTTTATTTCGTCAACTTCTTCATTCTTGGCGATCATATTGCTCCTGCTATTCAGAGTGTGGGCAATGGTATGAACCAGATTCTGAATGGTGGCGAGGCTGCCTGGGCTATTGAAACCGGATGGCGCTATATGTTTGGTTCTGAGATGGTTCCTGCGGGTTTGTTTGCTCTGCTTATCTGCTTTGTTCCTGAGACTCCCCGTTATCTTGCCATGGTTGGTCAGGATGCGAAGGCTGAGCGTATCCTGGCTCGCATCAATGGTGCTGAGGAGGCTAAGAAGATTTTGGATGACATCAAGAATACGGTTACTGAGAAGAAGGAGAAACTGCTTACTTACGGTGTGCTCTGTATCTTCGTAGGTGTGATGCTTTCCGTATTCCAGCAGGCTGTAGGTATCAATGCCGTGCTCTATTATGCTCCTCGTATCTATGAGGCTATGGGCTTTGACAATCCGATGGTATTGACCGTATTCAATGGTATCGTGAACCTCGGTTTCACCTGTGTAGCCATCTTTACGGTAGAGAAGTTGGGACGTAAGCCTTTGCTCATTACCGGTTCTCTGGGCATGGCATTGGGTGCCATCGGTGTAGCCATCACCTTCGGTAATCCTAATCTGCAGTTGTTGTGCATGGTATCCATCATGGTTTACTCTGCATCATTCATGTTCTCTTGGGGACCAATCTGCTGGGTACTTATTGCCGAGGTATTCCCTAATACGATTCGTGGTGCTGCCGTAGCGATTGCCGTAGCCTTCCAGTGGATTTTCAACTGGATTGTTTCTACCTCTTTCGTTCCGATGGCTAACAGTCTGGGTTATTGGTTCACCTATGGCCTGTATGGTGTTATCTGTATCCTCGCTGCCATCTTTGTATGGAAGCTCGTTCCTGAGACCAAGGGTAAGACGCTGGAGGATATGACCAAACTTTGGAAGAAAAACTAAGTTCTTATTCTGTGAAATATCTAGACCGCCAGGCGTAGAAAGAAACGCCTGGCGGTCTTTCTTTATGCCCCCGGCTTCGCAACGCTTAATCCATATCATGATATGACGGCGCGCTGTCGCCCCGTCGGTTGTGTCGGGAAAGTAGAGCAGACCCAGCTCGGTCTTGCTGTACATACGTTGGGAATAATTCATAAGCTTTATATTTTTTATGATGCAAAAGTAATATTTATTTCAGACTTATGCAATTTTTTGAAGAGAAAAAATGCATTTTAATAGCTGATTTGTTGAAAAAAAATCTTTTTCCTCCCGTATTACGTATAGTGTAAAAGATGTAAATGTATATATATAATATACTTGGTATAGTATAGGAAAGAAAAATTAGTATTTAACTATCTGATATTCAGCGTCTTGCATTTTTAAGATTCGCCAAGATAGTCATTCGGGCATATCAGAAAATACATGATTGGCCCTCATGGTACCTATTATTGGCCCTCATGGTACCCTCTGAAAGACTAAATTGCCCTGATAGTCATTGCCCACCAAAATGAGGTGAAAAAATGATGTTCTTCCGTTTACCAACTGAAGCGGTTGCGTCGGGTTAAGGATATGGCTGCACTGGGTTACGCAGACGTCTGGACAAGGTTAAGGATTCGACTGCATCGGGTTAAGGATTCGACAACGTAGGCTAACGGAGTCGTATCCGTCGATTTATCGAGACGTCTTGACTCGCTGACAGAACCATCTGGAGTAGCTGACTGAACCATATCAGTATTCTGTTGCATACGCTTGCATGCAAAAGTATACATAATTGAGCCAAATAGTGCACAACTGGTACTTATCGTACCAAAGTGGACAAGTGGGGCGCCGCCGATGTTGTATCTTTGTATCAGCATTCGGGAAGAGACCGGTGCACAACATGATTATTCACAATTTTAAAATTTTATGTATTATGGCAATTAATTACAGTTTAGTAAAGCTTGCGTCAAAATTTGGTGACAAAGCAGGAGTTCCTAAGTTCTACGCACGTGCTCAGATGAACGAGTCTATTTCGCTCAAGAAGTTTGCGAAGTTGATCGCTATGCAGACCACTGTATCCTATGCGGATGTAACAGCCGTTCTGATCAGTTTGCAGGAGAACATGGTCATCGAGTTGCAGCGAGGCAACCAGATTGATTTCGGCGAGTTGGGCAAGTTCCGCCTCCAGCTTACCAGTGAGGGTGCGGCAACCGCAGCCGAATTTAAGAGCGACATCAACATCAAGGGTGTTAACATCCAGTTTATACCGGGTAGCGATCTTGCCAACATCTTTACGGGTATGGAGTTTGAGCAGGTTGCATCACGTGCCGTACAGAAGGCTGCCCTCAAGGCTGAGAAGGAGGGTGCCAAGACCCTCGACATCGAGGAGGCTAAGAAAAAGCCTGCCAAGGACAATGCTTCTTCAGGCGGCGATACCACGGGTGGCAACACCTCAGGCGGCAGCACTACTGGCGGCGAAACCACGGGTGGCGGAACAGGCAACACTGGAGACGGATTAGAATAATTAACCTTTTAAAACAGAATAGATTATGACAGAAAAGAACAAGCAGAAATGGAATGAGATTATCAAGTTTGCAGTAACCGTACTGACAGCTCTCCTCGGGGCGTTGGGCGTTTCGGCAGGTGGACTTTAGAAGGATGCCTATGAGAGATATCGATATGATAGTGGTGCATTGCAGCGGTAGCCGCTGCAATCACCGTTATACGATGAAGATGCTGCGCTACGACCATGTGCATAACAACGGCTGGACTGACATCGGCTACCATTTCTACATCACGCTGGATGGAGTGGTGCATGCCTGTCGCCCGGTAGAGCGTATGGGCTCTCATGCCATCGGTTACAATGCGCACAGCATAGGTATCTGTTACGAGGGTGGTCTTTCGCCATCGGGCTGCATCAGCGACACCCGCACTCCTAAGCAGAAGGAGTCGATGAAGCATCTGATTCAGGATCTTCACCACCGTTTTCCGAGCATCCGGACCATCCTGGGTCATCGCGATTTGCCTGGCGTTCAGAAAGCCTGTCCATGTTTTGATGCCACGAAGCTCCAGTACCTTCTGGATGCTTCCTGATACTCTTCCTTTAAGAGGGATTTTCATGAGCAGAAACCCTCTGAATTTATTTAACAAGTTAGGGCGCATCCAATCCGGATGCGCCCTTCCCCTTTGTCGCATATTTCTTTCATTCAACATTCATCATTTACCTCTCAACATTCACCATTCTCTAACTTTTTCAGAAACTTTTCCCAGAAAACTCTTGCAGATATGAAAATAAAACCGTAACTTTGCGCTATAGAATTTTAAAACAGATGGTTATGAAGTACTTAGATCCTAAGGCAGACCTTACGTTCAAGAAGATATTCAGCAATCATCCTAAAAGACTGATCAGTCTTCTGAACGCCCTCCTGCCACTCAGCGAAGAGGAGCAGATACACGAGATAAAGTATCTGCCTACAGAACTTGTGCCTCAGCTCGAAGGGGGCAAGAACACCATAGTGGATGTACTCTGCACAGATGTCAGAGGCAGGAAGTTCTGCGTGGAAATGCAGATGGAATGGTCTGATGCTTTCCAGCAGCGAGTACTGTTCAATGCATCCAAACTCTATGTAAGCCAGGCAAAAAAGGGAGGCAAATACAGCGAACTTCAACCAGTATATTCCCTGAATCTTGTGAATGATATCTTTGCGCATGATACTCCGGATTTCATCCACAACTACCGCATCGTGCATGATAAGGATAGCAATAAGGTCATCGAGGGCTTGCATTTCACCTTCATAGAACTCCCTAAGTTCACTCCTCATTCCATTGCCGATAAGCGCATGATGGTCTTGTGGCTCCGTTTCCTGACAGAAATCAATTCCAACACGAAGGAGATTCCTGCCGACCTGCTCAATGACCCAGAGATTGGAAAAGCCGTAGAAGATCTTGAAGTTTCCGGCTTTACAGATGCCGAACTCAGAGCCTACGACAAGTTTTGGGATTCGGTAAGTGTTGAAAGAACCCTCCTGGATGACAGGTACCAGAAAGGAATGGAAGAAGGTATGGAAAAAGGCATGGAGAAAGGCATGGAGAAAGGTAGAGCAGAAGGCAAGCATGAGGCCAATACAGAAACAGCACAACGTTTGCTGGCAATGGGACTTTCTGCCGAACAGGTTGCCAAAGCTACCCAGCTACCTTTGGAAATCATTAAGAATCTGAGCAATTCATAAAAAATATAATAGCTGAGATGTTGATTACGAATATCTCCATATAATCAAGGGTCTATACGCCACCTGTTCATCGTGGTATATAGACCCTTGTCGTTTTTTATTCATTTTATCCATCGTATTGAATAAAATCAGTACTTTTTTATTCAATACGAATGATTTTCAGCCATTTTCTCCCGCCATTCGGTAGGAGTACAACCTTCCTTTAACTTGAAAATGCGGTACAGATAGGTGCGGGCAGAGAAACCACATTCGGCAGAAATGATGTCATTACTATAGTCTGGATATGTCTGATTTATAATGAATGCGCTTGCAAAATTACAATAATAATTTCAGAAAAAGAAAAAAGTTCTTAAAATATTAATAAAAAAACAAATAATAAAGTGTTTCGCAAGATTTTCAACTGAACTTTCATGAGTAATAAAAGCATTCTTTGTATAAATGCAACAAGGCGCAACCTTCTCACGAAGACTGCGCCTCTAATAGTTTTCTTTTTTTGTTTAATTTTTAAGAGAGTATTAACATATATATATTTGTAAGTGTAAGTTTCTTACTTCTTTATTTCTTTTGCTCTGAACTTTATGGCTCGAAGAACTTAATCTGTGTTCCATTTGCCAACTGAGTTCCTGCCATATTAAAGTTGAATGCTGTAGGATTTGGTTTCTTCTCATCCTTTGGATCAACTTCGTAACCATAAACAACCAAATAAGCTTCAACCTTGCTTTTATCCTGGGTAACTTGTCCGAAAGTATATTGGCTGTTTCCGCTAGAATAGCAATAGAACTTAACCTTATGTGTTGCACCACCATATTCCAGGTTTACAGTAATAGCATCAGGGAAGAGCATGAACTGGATAAAAGGTGTAACTGTATAGTAATATACAACACTCTTGAAGCTAACCGGCATCTCATATTTCTTCAATACTTCCTTCAGGTCTTTCGTGTCAACATTTTCTGGAATGTAACGGGCAAAGATCTTTACAGGGAAGTTGTTAACAGTCATTACAGTATCTTTGCCATCTCCGTGGATAGATGTAGAGACATCTAAGGTGTCGTGATATTCCTTTTTGCCGTCTTTTTCTGTAACATTCTCGTCGCTCACGTAAGCGAGTTTGCTCATGCGGCTACCTGATGTCTTGAGATAGCAGGTCTGCTTTTCTGCTTGTGTGAGCGGCTGATAATAGCTGTTGTTATCATCGCCTGTATTACAAGAAGTGAATGCGAAAGCTGCAACGAAGGCAGCTACAATTGAGAATAATTTGATTTTTTTCATTTTGCTATTATATTTTGATTCTTATTTTCTCATATTTCTCAGCCTAAATGCACCCCGATATAGTTGCCCGAGGCACTTCAGTTCTTGTATAAAACAAGAAAAGGCGGGAAACTTGCATCACTTTTAGTTAATCTCTGTTAATGCTCTTCACTTGTCCATTTCATAGAGCACTTTTGCCAATGTATCGTAACCTCTGACTTTCAGTTCTTAGTTGTTTGAGCTTTTTACTGTATTAAGTCTAGGTTTGTCTTACATAGCGATGCAAAGTTAGTTTTTTATTTTGAAATACGCAAGAAATTTATGATTTTCTTTCTCTTTTTCGCATAAAAATACTACTTTTGTGGAGATTTTAGGGATTATTCACCTAAAAGCGGAATGAATCGTGTAGACTCTGAGTCTCATGGAAAATGAATTAATGATGAATCTGATATGAAAAAGAAAGTAGGTACATTTAAGATTTGGCTGTTGGCGATAGCCGCAGTAGTGGCGTTTTCTGTCTTGCCGAAGATTTCTTCGCTGGCAACAGAAGATCAGGCACTTGTTGTAAAGGAGAACAAGCAGGAGGCTGCTGATGCTGCGGGCGATGAACCGTCTGCAGAGAATAAGCAGGAAACTGCTGGAGAGGGTGCGAATCTGGAGGCGCAGGGGCTGGAGATTCCGGCATCTAAGTTAAAGGTATCTGAAACCATCAAGCATCGGTTGGCTTATACGGTATCTTATAATCATGATACGCGACAGCCGAATTGGGTAGCCTGGGCGCTGACGGGGGAGCATGCTTCTGGTAAGTTGCCGCGCGGTAAGTTTGCTGATGATGAGGAGATGCCGGCACCCGTGGGTACTTTGGAGGATTATTACAACAGTGGTTTGGACAGGGGACACATGTGTCCGGCTGGTGACAACAAATGGAGTCAGCAGGCGATGGATGAATGTTTCCTGATGACCAATATGTGTCCGCAGAACCACAGTCTGAATGCGGGGGTATGGAACACGATAGAGCAGCAGTGCCGCAACTGGGCGAAGCAGTATGGTAAGGTTTATATTGTCTGCGGACCGATATTTCTGAATAAGGAGCATCGCAAGTTGGGTAAGAACAAGGTGGTAGTGCCTGATGCCTTCTTCAAGGTGGTTCTTCATACGGGCAAGAATCCGCAAGCCATCGGCTTTATCTGCCGTAACCAGTCGCAGAAAGGCAGAAAGAAGACGGAATTCGTAAATTCAGTGGATGAAGTGGAGCGTATCACCGGCTATGATTTCTTCCCTCAGCTTCCGGATGATGTTGAGAAGAGGGTAGAGGCTAAGGCTGAAATGTTTTAAAAAGGAATTTCTGCAGTATCCGGTAATAGGATATAACAAAAAAGAGGGTGTGTCATAAGTCTGTGACGCACCCTTTTTTTGTGTGTGTTTCTATATATTCTAGTTGAATCGTAGTCTTTCTTCACAAAGGGAATCTTATTATATTGTATAGAAACTTTACTTTTCTTGTTTTATCGATAACAAAACAGCCCCAAAGCTCACAAAAGGGCATAGTTATCCCTGACGATAAAACAACCAAAATTGAGTTTTATCGTTTTATACCCAAATATTTCTTCAAATTGAATCCCATTCCGAACAATCCTAGATCCATGTAAACCTTGTCCATTCCAAAATGCCTGAATCGCTTATAATGCATATCTGCCTTCATCTGCCCAAATACAGCTTCCGGCTCTATCGGTCGCTGGCTTCTGTGTTTCAAGCCCTCTTCAGACGTTAGTAGCAGGAAGGCTTCCTTTTTATATGCATTCAGTTTATGGTTGACATATATGGTTCTGTTGCCTTTGGATTTCTTGCAGAGACTTCCAAGCGGACATCCATCACATCGTTGTGCTCTATATAATGTAATGACAGACACATAGCCGGAGTCACTTTTCGTTTGCCGTTGTCCACAAGGTTCCATGTGTTGTCCCATGGGGCAGACATAATAGTCATCATCCCTGTTGTAGTAGAAGTTCGCTTGGTTGAAGGCATCCTCCTTGAAAGGCTTATGCTGTTCCTTGTGAAACCAGTTGTACTTTACATAACCCATCATTTCTTCCATCTCTAGGTACTCGTAGTTCTCCTCCGAGCCATACCCTGAGTCTGCGGTGACGCTCTTGGATTGCTTTCCATATCTTTTCTTGTACTTATCCAAAAAAGGCTTGAAGGTCAGGGTGTCTGTTGGATTGGGATAAAGGGCGAAATTCGTCCAATATTGATTCTCTGTCGCAATTTGAAGGTTATAGGCAGGCTTTGTCTGCCCATTGTTCATGGCATCTTCCTTGAGGCGCATGAAGGTCGCATCGGGATCAGTCTTGGAGTAACTGTTTCTCTCGCCCAGTATATCCAGTGATTTTTCATACTCGCACAGTTTGTCCGAGGCTTTGAACAAGTGATCTATCTGAGTATTTAGCTTTTGCTTCTCTCTTCCTGTAAGCTTTGCCTTAGGAAGGTTCTTAGCTTGCCTCTCACACAAACGTGCACTTCTCTCTACATCCTTGGCGGAAGTGGCTGGCTCGCTGTCTTCTTCCTTAATGTCACTCCCGCCATTCAGGCGAATTTGTTCTTTTATCTGAGCCAATGCAGCAGAGGTCTTTTCCAAGAGCTTAGCCCTGTTCTTTTCCACAGTCTTCTTCCATACAAACGTGTACTTGTTTGCTTTCGACTCTATCTTAGTGCCATCAACATATTGTTCCTCCAGACTAATCACGCCCTTTTCAACCAATATGGAGACGACTGCATCAAAATAAAAGTCGATGCATTTAATCATATGATTGGATCTAAAGCGGTTGATTGTTGCGAAAGATAATTGCTTACCTCCACAAATCCACATATAGCGAACATCGTATTTAAGTGCGTCCGCTATGCCACGACAGGAATAAACGCCATTGATATAGGCAAAAACAACTAAACTTAGAAGCATCTTCGGACTGTAAGGAGGAGCACCAATCCCATCATAGGTATCCATGAGAGGGTTGATGTCCATACTGCGAACAATACGATCCACCATACGAACTTTGCTGTCTTTTGGCACATAATCATCGAAAGAGTTAGGAAAAAAGCTCAATTCGTGCCGAGTTTCAGATTTTATTTGTATCTTTGCCATACTTAAAGAAGTTTTCTGCAAAGATACAAATCTTTTGCGGAAAGGCAAAGCCCGAGCTTGTGAAAGTTTGGGCTTTGTTGTAAATAAAAATGTTTTTTAAAGATTTCGTATCTGTGAAAAGGCAAAAAATAAAAAGGGGTGCGTCACAGACTTATGACACACCCTCTTTTCTTGAAGATCTGTGACTCGCATGGGGCTCGAACCCATGACCCCAACATTAAAAGTGTTGTGCTCTACCAGCTGAGCTAGCGAGTCAATCTTCTGCTTTATGTTTCAAAAGCGAGTGCAAAGGTACGGCAAAAATCTGAAATAACCAAATATTTTGCCATATTTTTACTGATTTTCTTCATTTTTATCTGAAATCGGGACATTTTCGCCCGTTTCTTCATGATATTGCGGCTTCTCCTTCGTTACATACCGCTGCCAGTAGGCTATGATGAGCGTTGTGAGCGGAAGGGCTACAATCAATCCCAGGAAGCCCAGAAGTGCACCCCAAACCGAGAGACTCAAGAGGAGAATGGCTGGATTCAATCCCATCGCCTTACCCATGATCTTCGGGGTAACTACCATGTCGGTGATGACCTGCACCACACAGAACACCAGAACTGCCAGACCGAATACCAGCCAGAAGTTCTGACCTGTGTCGGCAGCCTTCAGCATGGCAAGGAATGCCGTAGGGATGAGGGCGAAGGTATGGAGATACGGAACCAGGTCCATGATGCCGATGAGAATACCCAGACCTATCGCCATCGGGAAACCGATGATGGTAAAACCGATGCAGAACATGATGCCCATACAGAGCGCTACCAGTCCCTGACCACGGATATAGTTGTTGAGCTCGCGCTCCACATCCTTCATCAGCGCACTCCAGAACGGACGGTTCTTCTTAGGGAAGATTCTCACCCAGTTGGCTGTCAGCGTCTCATAATCGAGCAGGATGAAGAACATATATAATAAGGTAATCATCGATGCCACGATACTCATCAGTACCGTTGCCGTCTGGCTGACTACCGAGAAGACCTTAGGCATGGTAGTCTTGATGGCATCGCTGAAGTCCTTGCTTTTCAGAAAATGCTCTATCTGTTCCTGGTTGGCCTGCAGCCAGTCTTTGATCAGCGCCGTCAGGTTGTTGGTATGAGTCGTCTGATGCAGCCATCGTGTCAACACCTCACCGAGTTTGTCAAACTGGTCAATCATCGGAGGGATGATGAGCCACAGTACGCCTCCTATAACAGCGATAGCCGTTCCCATGGCGATGAGGATAGACAGCGCACGTATTCTGACGTGGAGTTTGTTTTCGATAAACTTCACGACCGGATAGAGCAGGTAAGCGAAAAACCATGCAATGAAGAATGGCAGCAGTACGCTGCTCAGATAATTGGTCATGTAGAGCACGGCCAGTACGATGAGGGTAACCCCCGCCCATCTTATAAATTTATCAAATGTAATCTCCTTTCCCATAACTGTTCCTTTTGTTATAATTTTTCGTTAAGAATCGCCTTCTGGTAGCATTCCCTGCAGAGTGGCTCGTATTCATCTTTCTCGCCCAGGAGCACCCGTTTGTCGTTATTGACCAACCGGTGGCTCACATAGGCAACCGATCCGCACTTTACGCAGATGGCATGAACCTTGGTCACCTCGTCGGCGATGGCACAGAGAGCAGGAATCGGACCGAAGGGAACTCCCTTGAAGTCCATATCCAGTCCTGCCACGATAACTCTCACGCCACGGTTGGCAAGTTCGTTGCAAACCTCCACGAGCCCATTGTCCAGGAACTGGGCTTCATCGATACCCACCACGTCGATATCAGAAGCCAATAGCAGTATCGATCCAGAGGACTCAATAGGAGTAGACCGGATAGAGTTCTGATCATGGCTCACTACATCTTCCTCGGAGTAACGAGTGTCAAGCGCCGGCTTAAAGATTTCCACCTTCTGCTTGGCGAACTTCGCACGCTTCATTCTTCGGATCAATTCCTCTGTTTTTCCGGAGAACATCGATCCGCACACCACTTCAATTCTTCCGGGACGGTGTGCCTCCCCAATTAGATTTTCTGTCATTTCGGGGGCAAAATTAATAATAAGGTTTTAAAAAATGCAAAGAAATGCGTTTTTTTTTTGCTAAGAAAGATTAATTAACTACATTTGCGGACAGTATGGGCACATTATACATCGTTCCGACTCCTGTTGGTAACATGGAGGACATGACAATGCGAGCCATTCGCATACTGAAAGAAGCGGATTTGGTACTCGCTGAGGACACTCGAACATCGAGTGTCCTGCTGAAGCATTTCGATATCAGAAATCGATTAGTGGCTCACCATAAGTTTAACGAACATGGCACCTCTTCTGCCATCGTAGAGCGACTGAAGGGTGGCGAAACCATTGCCTTGATCAGCGATGCCGGAACACCGGGTATCAGCGATCCTGGTTTTTACCTCGCCCGCGAGGCAGCCAAGGCAGGCATTACGGTGCAGACTTTGCCTGGACCTACGGCATGCATTCCTGCCATCGTTTCATCGGGCTTGCCATGCGACCGTTTCTGTTTCGAAGGATTCATTCCGCAGAAAAAGGGCAGACAGACCTATCTTGAATCATTGAAGGATGAGGTGCGCACCATGATTTTCTATGAGTCGCCTTATCGTGTGGTGAAAACCTTGCAGCAGTTTGCCGAGGTTTTCGGGGATGACAGACAGGTGAGCTGTTGTCGTGAAATATCCAAACTCCACGAGGAGAGTGTGAGGGGTACGCTTGCCGAGGTCATCGCTCATTTTGAGGAGACAGAACCAAGAGGCGAATTTGTCATCGTATTGGCAGGAAAAGATCCTAAACAGCTCAAGGAGGAGATGAAGGAAAAGAAGCGTGAAGAGCGCCGGCAGAAGAAAAACGGGGCTCGCAGGGATGAAGAAAGTAATGAATAAAGTATAGGAAGCGACGCGTTTTACGCGAAAAGATAATTTTTTAAATCAAACATTAAAAAGGAAAATGATTATGAAAAAGCTATTATTTGCGGCATGTTTAGCTGCTTTTTGCTTGACCAGTTGCAACAACGGCAAGAACAACACCCAGGATTTGGCAAATCAGCAGAATGATTCGCTAAACAGTATCATCGCTCAGAAAGATAGCGAAATTAACGATATGATGGGTACATTGAATGAAATCCAGGACGGTTTGAACCAGATTAGTGAGGCTGAACACAGAGTAACTATTCTGAAGAACGGTGAGGGTGCCAACAAGAGACAGCAGCTCAAGGAGGATGTTCAGTTCATCGCTACCCGTATGCAGCAGAACCGCGAACTCCTGGCTAAACTGCAGAAGCAGATGGCTAACAGCTCTTTGCAGGCTGACCAGTTGAAGAAGGCCATCGCAAACCTTCAGGAGCAGATTGCACAGAAGGATAAGGAACTTCAGGCGCTTCGCGAGGAGTTGGATAAGAAGGATATTCATATTGCAGCGCTCGACGAGACTATCAACAATCTGAATACCAAGACCTCTCGTCTTACTACTGAAAGCAGCCAGAAGACAGAGACAATCAATGCACAGGACAAGCAGCTCAACACTGCCTGGTACGTATTCGGTACCAAGAAGGAGTTGAAGGAGCAGCATATCATGGAAGCTGGTAAGGTAATGACCGGTAATTTCAACAAGAGTTATTTCACCAAGGTTGATATCCGCAACATTTCTGAAATCAAGTTGATGTCAAAGTCGGCTAAGTTGCTCACTACCCACCCATCCAGCTCTTATGCATTGGTACGTGATGCTAACAAGCAGTATACTCTCCGCATCACCAATCCACAGATTTTCTGGAGCACCAGCAAGTATCTTGTAGTGCTCGTTAAGTAATTATCTCTTTCTCTGAAAGAAATCCTGCATGAGTGCGCGGCACTCATCTTCCAATACGCCCGATGTAATTGTCGTCTTAGGATGCAGTGCATCGGGCGCATATTTTGTATACCCCCTTTTCTCGTCGCTGGCACCATATACCACGCGGCTGATCTGTGCCCATCCCAGCGCTCCGGCGCACATCACGCAGGGTTCTACCGTAACGTAGAGGGTACAGTCTTTCAGGTATTTTCCTCCCAGCATGTTGGCTCCCGAAGTGATTGCCTGCATTTCGGCATGAGCCGTAACATCGGTCAGCATCTCCGTAAGATTGTGGGCACGCGATATGATCCGGTCTTTACAAACGATGATGGCGCCTACCGGAATCTCGTCTTCATCGAATGCCGCCTGAGCCTCCATCAGGGCACGGCGCATGTATGCTTCGTCTTTATTCTTATTATCTTCCATTGTTTTTCGTGCAAAATTACATAAAAAAGTTTGAAGTGTGGACTTTTTTTGTTATTTTTGCAAGGTAAATGCATCTTTTGATGCAAAATAAAGGAAATAGACTATGGCAGAGCATAATGAATTAGGAAAATGGGGAGAAGACGAGGCTACTCTCTATCTCGAGAATGAAGGCTATGTCGTTATCGACAGAGACTGGAGAGCCGGCAAGCGGGATTTGGATATCCTTGCCGTTTCGCCGGATGGAAAGACGCTGGTTGTGGTAGAAGTAAAGACCCGTTCGGGTGAAGAATACCAGCAGCCCGAGGAAGCCGTAGATGCCAAGAAGATGCGTAATCTGGCAATAGCCGCCAATACTTACGTCAAGGAACAGAAGGTAGATAGGGAGCTGCGCTTTGATGTTGTTACCGTGGTAGGGGTAGGCCATCAGGTGAAACGCATCGAGCATCTTGTGGATGCCTTCAACCCGTTGCTGATTTGACAACCCGTTGTGTATCGCTATACATTATTATATAGACATGGAAAAGAAGATTATACGATTAAAGGAAGTGGATTCCACGAATGCCTTCCTGAAGAATTTGGGTACTTATGATGAAGATGCGCTAACCATTGCCATTGCTGACTATCAGACAGCAGGCAGGGGACAGGGCGTGCATACCTGGGAGAGCGAGCCGGGCAAGAACCTCCTCTTCAGTATAATGATGTGTCCTAAGTGGGTTCCTTTGCGCCAGCAGTTCCTCCTTTCCGAGGCTGGTGCGCTCGCCGTGAAGGATGCTCTTGATTCCTATACGGACGGCATTACGCTGAAATGGCCGAATGATGTGTACTGGTATGACAAGAAAATCAGTGGCACGCTGATAGAGACCGTCATCGACTCTAAGGGCATCAAGCGCTGCATCTTCGGTATCGGTATTGATGTCAATCAGACTGAGTTCCACAGCGATGCGCCCAACCCTGTATCTCTGGCTCAGATTCTGGGTCATGAGGTGGATAGGGAAGAGGTGCTGCAGAAGGTGATTGAGGCTTTCTGCAGATACTACGAACTTCTGCGTCGTGCCGACTATATGGATGTGTCGGGCATTTATCATCTTTCTCTCTACCGTCGCAAGGGCTATCACTGGTATGAGGATAAGGACGGTAAGTTCGAGGGTGCCTTCGTAGAGGTGGAGGACGATGGTCATCTCATCCTTCATGACAAGAAGGGAGTAATACGCTCGTATGCGTTCGGAGAAATCAAGTTCCTGGTTAATAGTTTATAGATAATAGTTAATAGTTAATGGTTTATAGGAGGCTACGCCCTATAAACTGTTAACTGTAAATTGTAAATTAAAATAAAATGGCAAAGTTTAAAAGAATTCTTTTGAAATTGAGCGGCGAGAGTCTGATGGGCAAGCAGAGCTTCGGCATCGACCCAGAGCGCCTGAGTGATTATGCTAAGCAGATTAAGGAGGTCCATGAGATGGGCGTTCAGATAGGCATTGTGATAGGTGGTGGTAACATCTTCCGCGGTTTGAGCGGAAGCCAGAAGGGTTTCGACCGTGTCAAGGGCGACCAGATGGGTATGTGTGCTACCGTTATCAATTCCCTGGCATTGAGCAGCGCACTCGGAGCCTTGGGCGTTAAGAACAAGGTGCTTACTGCCATCCGCATGGAGCCTATCGGCGAATTCTACACCAAGTGGAAGGCGATTGAGGCGATGGAGGCAGGCTATATCTGCATCTTCTCTGCAGGTACAGGTAGTCCATACTTCACTACCGATACCGGTTCTTCTCTCCGCGGTATCGAAATCGAGGCTGACGTGATGCTCAAGGGTACCCGTGTAGACGGCATCTATACCGCCGACCCAGAGAAGGATCCTACAGCTACCAAGTTCAAGGACATCACCTATGATGAGATTTATACCAAGGGCTTGAAGGTAATGGATTTGACAGCTACCACCATGTGTAAGGAAAACAACCTTCCTATCTACGTGTTCAATATGGATGTTGTAGGTAACCTCAAGAAGGTGATGGATGGAGAGGAGATCGGTACGCTCGTACACAACTAACCCTCTCTCAGCAGGTAGAAAAAGCAAATGCGACTGGATTCACATCTAGCCGCATTTTTCAATTAATAATCTACATAAATACCTAAATATCCCAATAAAGGGGATTTCTTCTATTTCGTCTTCTTCAGATAAATAATCGCCGAGATGATGACGTATGCCACGATGACAAGCCACCAGCCGGTGAGGAAGCCGATCAGACCATCGAGTGCTACCGAAGTAGCGAGAATGATGATGGTGAGCGCGGCAAAGCCATATTTCACCTCATTGCCCTTGAAACCCCACTGCTTGAACTTCAAGGCGAAAAGAGGCATCTCGCAAACCAGCAGATAGCTGGTGATGAGAATCAGAGCCAGAATGATGAATACCGACCATGAATATCCTTCGAGCCAGCTTGGATTGAACACAATCAGCGAACCCCAGAACAGGGCGTTGGCTGGTGTAGGAACACCGATGAAAGAGGTAGTTTGGCGCTCATCAAGATTAAACTTAGCCAGTCGCAATGCCGAGAAGGCTGCGATGATGAAGGCTACGTAAGGCAGCCATGGGCGCAAAGGCTCCAGAAACCCCGGATATTCCATCACAAAGAGTTGTGAGAATACGATGGTGGCAGGAGCCACACCGAAGGTTACGTCATCTGCCAGCGAATCGAGCTCCTTGCCTATTGGCGATGAAACGTGCAGCAGGCGGGCGCTCATGCCGTCAAAGAAGTCGAATACGGCTCCGATGATAATCCATAACAATGCCATCTTTGGGTTCCCGCCGAAGGCAAACGATGTTGCGATGCAGCCCGAAACCAGGTTGCAGCAGGTTATCGTGTTTGGAATATGTTTCTTGATACTCATTTCTTTACAGTATATTATGATAGAGTGAAAGCCGGAAGTATGTTCCGGCTTGCCCTCTATCTGTCAATATGTTATTTCAATTTAGCGATGATGGTCTGGTCGCCAGTAGTTGACTGTCCCATCTTTACGCATACTTCTGTACCTACAGGCAGGTAGACATCCACGCGTGAACCCAGCTTGATGAATCCCAGGTGCTCGTCGATGAAGCATTCTTCCCCTTCCTTGGCATAGGTTACGATGCGGCGTGCCACCGCACCGGCAATCTGGCGGCACAGTACATCCACTCCCTCAGGTGTGGTAATCATCACGTCGGCATGCTCGTTTTCCTCGCTAGCCTTAGGCAGCCATGCCTTGTGGTAGTTGCCGTCCACATGCTTCACGAATTTTACCTTTCCGTCTACCGGGAACCAGTTGGCATGAACATTCCAGAGGCTCATGAAGATGGAAATCATCAGGCGGCGGTCACCGAAGTAGGGAGCATTCTCCACCTCTTCTATCACCACAATCTTTCCGTCGGCTGGTGCTACTACCAGTTTCGAAGTATCCTCTACGTTGAGGTATCTGATAGGACAACGGTAGAAGTTGAGCACGATACCATATACCGTACCGAACACAACAACAAAAGCCCAGAACGGAATCTTGTTGTCTAAGGTTGTCCACAATATAGCCGCAATGACTACTAACGCTATCGCTCCGGTTACCAGCTGATCGGTACCTTCGCGGTGCAATCTTATCTTTTTTAATTTCTTTATTTTCTGTCCCATATAGTAGGATTAAGTTTTTATTGGTGCAAAGGTACGGCATTTTTATCACTTTTGCAAATTTTTTGTGGGTTTCTTTTACCTTTTTCAATATTTTCGCATATTTCTTTTGGCTTTTTCAATATTTCGCCGTAACTTTGTTGTCAAAATTCGAATTTTAAACAGATAATGGAAGATTTTGTTCATTTGCATGTACACACCCAATACTCCATCCTCGACGGCCAGTCGAAGATACCACATCTGGTAGATAAGGCCATCAAGGACGGCATGAAGGGTATGGCGGTAACCGACCACGGTGTGATGTTCGGCATCAAGGAACTCACCGACTATTGCGGCAAGATTAATAAAGACCGCAAGAAGGAGGGACTCGAACCTTTCAAGCCTATCATAGGCTGCGAGATGTATGTGGCACACCGAACCAAGGCCGACCGAGAGAAGGATAAGGGCGATATGAGCGGTTATCACCTCATTGTACTTGCCAAGAATTATAATGGATACAAGAACCTCATCAAGCTGGTGAGCAATTCGTGGGTGGATGGTTACTACATGCGCCCACGAACCGACCGTGCCGATCTGGAGAAGTATCACGAAGACCTCATCGTCTGCTCGGCATGTATTGCAGGCGAGGTGCCATCCAAGATTCTGCATGGTGACCTGGAAGGAGCCCGCGAGGCTTGCCAGTGGTACCACAACCTCTTTGGCGATGATTACTATCTCGAGCTCCAGCGACATAAAGTGCCTGATGATCCCAGTCTGCTTGCCAACCGCGAGGCTTACGAGTTGCAGCAGCGTGCCAACAAGGAACTCATCAAGATGGCAAGGGAGTTTAACATCAAGCTGGTGTGCACCAACGACTGCCACTTCGAGGATAAGGAGACTGCCGAGGCTCACGACCATCTGCTCTGTATCGCTACCGGCAAGGATCTCGACGACCCTAACCGTATGCGCTATTCCAAGCAGGAATGGTTCAAGACCCGCCAGGAGATGAACGAGGTGTTCTCGGATATTCCCGAAGCACTTTCCAATACCCTCGAAGTATTAGATAAGGTAGAAATCTACAGCATCGACCATGGTCCTATCATGCCTTTCTTCCCGATTCCGGAGAGCTTCGGTACCGAGGAGCAGTTGCGACAGAAGGTATCAGAAGAAGATCTCTACAAGGAGTTTACCTCTGATGAGAACGGCAAGAACCCGCTGCCACCTGAGGAAGGTCAGAAGGTAATCGACCGATTGGGCGGTTACGATAAGATATACCGTATCAAGTTTGAGGCAGAATATCTGCGCCACCTTGCCTACGAGGGAGCCAAAAAGCTTTATGGCGACCCGCTGCCCGAGAATGTAGACGAGCACGTAAACTTCGAGCTCCACGTGATGAAGACCATGGGTTTCCCGGGCTACTTCCTCATTGTGTCAGACTTCATCAGGGCGGCGCGCGAGGAACTCGGCGTGATGGTGGGCCCGGGACGTGGATCTGCGGCAGGTTCGGTGGTGGCTTACTGCTTGGGCATTACCAAGATTGACCCATTGAAATATGACCTCCTGTTTGAGCGTTTCCTGAACCCAGACCGTGTGAACCTTCCGGATATTGATACCGACTTTGATGATGACGGCCGAGGCAAGGTGCTGAGATGGGTAATGGATAAGTACGGTCATGAGAACTGTGCCCATATCATTACTTACGGTTCCATGGCGACGAAGAACTCCATCAAGGATGTGGCGCGTGTCGAGAAACTGCCGTTGGATAAGGCGAATGCACTCTGCAAGGCTATCCCAGACCGTTTGCCTGACGGTGCCAAGATGAACCTGACCAATGCCATCAAATATACCCCAGAGCTGCGCGAGGCTGAGTTCTCCAACGATCCGCGCGAAAGCAATACCATCAAGTATGCCAAGATGCTCGAGGGAACCATCCGAGGCACGGGTATCCATGCCTGCGGATTCATCATCTGCCGCGACCCTATCAGCAGCTGGGTGCCTGTATCTACTGCCGATGACCCTGATTTCCCGGGACTGAAGACGGCGGTAACACAGTACGACGGCCATGTCATCGAGACCACCGGTCTTATCAAAATGGACTTCCTGGGCTTGAAGACCCTCTCCGAGATGAAGGAGGCATGCAAGGTTATCAAGCAGACTACGGGCGATGTCGTTGACCTCGATACCATCCCTATCGATGACGAACTGACCTATCAGCTCTATCAGCGCGGTCAGACCATCGGAACCTTCCAGTTCGAGTCGCCGGGTATGCAGAAGTATCTCCGTGAGCTGAAGCCTACGGTGTTCGAGGACCTCATCGCCATGAACGCCCTCTACCGTCCGGGACCTATGGATTATATCCCTGATTTCATTGCCCGCAAGAACGGCAAACAGGCGATTACCTACGATATCCCGTGTATGGAGAAGTATCTGAAGGATACCTACGGCATTACGGTCTATCAGGAGCAGGTGATGCTTCTCTCCCGTCAGCTTGCCAGCTTCACCCGAGGCGAGTCAGATGCCCTGCGTAAGGCGATGGGTAAGAAGAAAAAGGCTATCGTAGATGCGATGAAGCCTAAGTTTATCAAGCAGGGGCAGGAGAACGGCCACGACCCGAAGGTGCTGGAAAAGATATGGGGCGACTGGGAGAAGTTTGCTTCCTACGCCTTCAACAAGTCGCATGCCACCTGTTATTCATGGGTAGCCTACCAGACCGCCTATCTCAAGGCGCACTATCCTGCCGAATACATGGCGGCGCTGATGACCCGACGCTTTGCACAGATTACCGAAATCACCAAGCTGATGGAGGAGTGCCAGTCGATGGGCATCAAGACCTTGGGTCCGGATGTGAACGAGAGTTACCGCGTGTTCGGTGTGAACGAGCATGGAGAGATACGTTTCGGTCTTTCAGCCATCAAGGGTATGGGTGCTCCGGCAGCTGATGCCATCGTGGCAGAGCGACTGAAGAACGGACTTTATAAGAGCATCTTCGATTTTGCCGAGCGTGTAGATTACTCCAGCGTGAACCGCAAGGCTTTCGAAACCTTGGCGCTGAGTGGCGGTTTCGACAGCTTCGGCATCCGTCGCGAACAGTTCTTCGGCAAGAACAACAAGGGCGAAACCTTCCTCGATACGCTGGTGCGCTACGGTCAGCTCTTCCAGCAGGAACAGCACGAGGCTGCCACCTCACTCTTTGGCGATACCGAGGCGATAGAGATAGCTACGCCGCCTATTCCTGATGTAGAGAGCTGGAGTACCATCGAACGTCTGAACCGTGAGCGCGAGCTTGTGGGCATCTATCTTTCTGCCCATCCGCTCGATGAGTACAGCATCATCCTCAACTCCCTCTGCAATACTCATTGCTCAGAACTGGGCGACAAGCAGGAGCTGGCAAAGAAGGAGGATGTGGTGCTGGGCGGCATCATTACGGGTGTGAAGTCGAAGTTTACCAAGACGGGCAAGCCGTGCGGTTTCGTTACGCTCGAAGACTTTGAGGGCTCAGGCGAGCTGGCTCTCTTTGGCGAGGACTGGGGCAAGTGGCGCGGTATCATGGTTGAAGGCAGCACCATCTACATCACCGCCAAGTGCGTTTCCCGTTACGGCAATGCCAACTATCTCGATTTCCAGATAGGCAATGTGGAGTATCTGCAGACGGTCAAGGAGAACCGCATCGACCGCTTTACCATCAATGTGGAGAGCGATGCGATAGATGAAACGATGGTTAGTGACCTGCAGACCATTCTGGAGAATGACGAGGGCAAGGCGCAGCTCTTTTTCCAGATACATGATGTTGACAGCAATACCTATCTGCTGATGCGTGCCCGTGAGCATACGGTGGGTGTGGGCCATGCTCTCATCCAGTATATCGAGCAGCATCCTAAGATGAGCTATCAGATCAATTAGAGATAATTTTAGTTTTAATATATAAAAAATTTAGGAAAATGGAAGTAACAATTACAACCGAGAATTTCGAGAGCTACAAGAATGGCGAACTGCCATTGGTAGTAGATTTGTGGGCAACATGGTGCGGTCCTTGCCGCCAGATTGCTCCTATCGTATCAGAACTTGCTGAGGAGTTTGACGGCAAGTTGGTAGTAGGCAAGTGTGATGTAGAGGAGAACGACGACATCGCTATGGAGTTTGGTGTTCGTAATATCCCTACCATCCTCTTCTTCAAGGGTGGCCAGCTGGTAGACAAGTTTGTTGGCGCAGCCTCTAAGGCAACCCTTACCGAGAAGTTCCAGGCTCTCCTGTAATCAGCCCGGATAGGAAATGATAAAAGCATCTGGCTTGAGAAAACATATTCTCAGCCAGATGCTTTTTTTGTTCTTTTTTCAGCCTTTCAAACTGCGCCACGAGGGGGATAAAAATACGTCCCGACGCAGACTTTGCTACGTCGGGACGTAATGAGAACTGCGTCGGGACGTAGTAAAGTCTACGTCGGGACGCATTTTTGGGCCTGTCGGAGACTTACCATTCTACGCTTCTGGTTCCGTCTTCTTCGGCGGTGATAGTCACTTTGGTGCAGTCTTCCGGCAGCAGGTCTTCTATCAGTTCCGGCCACTCCAGGAAACAGAGGTTGCCGCTGTAGAAATAATCTTCGTAGCCCATATCGTAAACCTCATCGAGTTTCTTGATGCGGTAGAAATCGAAGTGGTAGACAGGTGAGCCGTCGCCCGCTGTATATTCGTTTACGAGGGCGAAGGTAGGAGATGTGATGACATCTTCTACGCCCAGTTCTTCGCAAATGGCTTTAACAAATGTAGTCTTTCCGGCTCCCATCTTGCCATAGAAGGCAAAGACCTTGCCGTCGCCCATGTTCTGCAGAAATTCCTTGGCTGCTTCATGGATCGTGTCTAATGAGTCAATTTTTATCTTCATATATGTTTTCTATAAACTGTTAACTATCAACTATTAACTATCAACTATTAACTATCAACTGTTAACTATCAACTATTAACTATTAACTGACAATCATTACCTTTTTCTCGGTGTCAGCGTGATGAGCGGAATGAGCATTTCCTCCATCGAGATGCCGCCGTGCTGGAAGGTATCCTTGTAGTATTGCACATAATAGTTGTAATTATTCGGATAGGCGAAGAAACTGTCGCCCGTGGCAAATACATACGAGGTACTCAGGTTAGGTGCCGGCAACTGGGCACGCTGAGGCTCCTTGATGGTGAACACTTCCTTGCTCTGGTAAGCCAGATTCTTGCCCAGCTTGTAGCGCAGGTTGGTGTTCGTATTGCGGTCGCCTACTATCTTGATAGGTTTCGATGCCCTGATGCTGCCGTGGTCGGTGGTGAGCACTACCTGGTAATCGCTCTGCGAAAGGAGCTTGAAGAGCTCTGAGAGAACCGAATGGCGGAGCCAGCTCTGCGTGATGCTGCGGTAGGCACTCTCGTTGTTGGCAAGCTCGCGCACCATCTTAGATTCGGTACGCGCGTGAGAGAGCATGTCGATGAAGTTAATCACCAGCACGTTCAAATCGTAGTTGCGGCACTCGTTGTAATGCTCCAGGAAGCGGTCGGCACCCTGCGAATCGTTTACCTTGTGGTAACTGAAGGTATAGTGCTTTCTGAATCGCTCTATCTGGGTCTGTATCAGCGGCGCCTCGTTGAGGTTCTTGCCTTCCTCTTCGTCCTCATCTACCCAGAGGTCAGGGAACATTTCGGCTATCTTGTTCGGCATCAGACCGCTGAAGATGGCGTTGCGCGCATATTGCGTGGCGGTAGGAAGAATGCTCATGTAGAGCTGCTCGTCGATGTCGAACAGGTCGCCGATGTCTTCTGCCAGCATGCGCCACTGGTCATAGCGGAAGTTATCTATCACTATCAGGAACACCTTCTTGCCCTCATCGAGCAGCGGGAATATCTTGCGCTTGAAGATGTCGGGACTCATCAGATGGCGGTCTCTGTTGTCGGGACTTACCCAGTCGAGATAGTTCTTGGCTATGTATTTGGCGAACCCCTGGTTAGCCTCTTCCTTCTGCATGCCCAGCATCTCTGCCATCGGACTTGCCGTATCGCTCAGCTTCAGTTCCCAGCTTACCAGTCGCCTGTAAATCTCCATCCAGTCTTCCGCACTTCTGCATTCCATCATCTGCATGGCTATCTGCTGGTAGTCCTGCTGGTATCCGCTCTGCGTCACCTCCGCCACGATGTCTTTGCGGTGGATGTTCTTCTTGAGCGAGAGCAGAATCTGGTTCGGGTTTACGGGTTTGATCAGATAGTCGGCTATCTTTGAACCGATTGCCTGGTCCATGATGTTTTCTTCTTCGCTCTTGGTGCACATCACTACCGGTGTGGCAGGCTGGATGTCCTTGATGCGTAGCAGGGTTTCCAGTCCGCTGAGTCCCGGCATCATCTCATCGAGCAGGATGAGGTCGAAGGTCTGCTGGCGGCAAAGTTCAATGGCATCAGGGCCGTTGCTTACCGTCTGCACCTCGTATCCTTTCTTTTCCAGAAAGATGATGTGTGCCTTGAGAAGTTCTATCTCGTCGTCTATCCAAAGTAATAATCCGTTGCTCATATTTTATATCCTTTTTCTTTTCGGGGTGCTAAAGTACAAAGAAAAATGGAATAGGGAACACGACTTTGTGTTAAAGAGAGTTAATGACAAAGATTCTTTGGTACTTTTTATGAAAACGTTTGTATTACCTTGTGACAAAACCTAAAAACATAGGTTAATTAAAACTTATTTGTATAACTAAACGTAAACATTATGATCAGACGCAATTACTTGAAAAGTTTGATGATCTTCATCCTGATGTGCCTTCCGCTCTTGGGAGCATCGGCACAGCAGAAAGTAACTGTCAATGTTGTGAATGCCTCTTTGAAGCAGGTGTTCAGTACAATCGAAAACCAGACATCCTACAGGTTTTCTTACAAGAGTGATATCATTGACCATCGCAAGGATATCACCATCAGGAAGAGTGGCGTTCCTGTAACAGCTGTACTCGATGCAGCCTTGAAAGGACGCAACTTGAAATACTCTGTGGTTTCGCAGAAATCTATCGTTGTTTCTGAGAAGCATGCGGCAGCCGCTCCTCAGCAGGGCAACAAGCACAAGATGCAGGGTGTTGTGAAGGACGACAACGGGGAGCCTGTCATTGGTGCTACTGTTTCTGTAGTTGGTACCGATGAACTCGCAGTAACCGATATAGACGGCCGATTCACCATCAATGCAGCCAAGGGCGCTAAGGTGAAGGTTTCTTACCTCGGTTTCGTAGACCGTGAGGTGAAGGCTTCAGAAAACATGAACATCGCCATGAGCGAGGACACACAGGCGCTGAGCGAAGTGGTAGTAGTAGGTTATGGTACCATGAAGCGTAGCGATATGACCGGAGCTCTTTCTTCTGTCAATACCAAGGAGATGGCTAAGCGCACTACTACCAACCCAGCTGAGGCTTTGCAGGGTAAGGTAGCCGGTGTGAACATCCTGAAGAGTGGTGGTAATGCCGGTGCCGGTGTGAGCATCAAGATTCGTGGTATCAAGACATTCGGCGATAACGAACCTCTTTATATTGTGGATGGTTTCCCTGGCGATATCAACAGCGTGAACCCTCAGGACATCGAGTCTATGGAGATTCTGAAGGATGGTGCTGCCGCAGCCATCTACGGTTCTGTAGCTGCCAACGGTGTGGTTCTGATTACAACCAAGAATGGTAAGAAGGGTGAAACTAAGGTTGATTTCAGTTCTTACCTCAGCTTTACTCAGGTATCTAAGGACCTAGACCTCCTGGATGCTGAAGGCTATAAGAAGGTACATAAGATGATGTACGAGAATGCCGGTAGAAAACTTCCTGCATATATAACTCATGAGACAGGGGTAAACACCGACTGGCAGGATGCAATCCAGCGCAAGGGTCTGGCTCAGAGCTATATGGTAAGTTTGCGCGGTGGTGCAGAAAAGGGTCAGTACTCTGTATCTTACAACCATGCTGACGAGAAAGGTATCTTTATCGGTAACAGTGAGCGCCATGACATCGCACGTATGAAGGTACATGCAACCAAGGGTATCATCGACCTCGATGCCAATGTAGACTTCAAGTATACAAAGGGTCATCAGCCACAGTATTCTTTGAAGGAGGCTTATATGATTTCTCCTCTCGTACCTATTTATAATGAGAATGAGAAATATGGTTTCGGTTTGACCAACTTTGATGGCATTCCAAACAACCGTAACGTTGTAGCCGACGACCATTACAAGAAGAATACTTACAAGAAGTATCATACAACAGCCAATGCTGCCTTGACATTCAACTTCTTCCCATGGCTCAACTTCAAGACTAGCTACGGTTATCGTGGTGAGCATGAGATAGATAACTCTCATTATCCTGATTATATTGCTGACCCTAAGAGTCAGAATAAGTATCCAAACAGCTATGAGTATCGTGCATACTGGCAGGAGCAGGTGTTTGAGAACGTACTTTCTTTCAACAAGCAGATTCAGAAGCACAGCATCAATGCCATGCTCGGTACCTCTCTCAATATGATTAAATACAACTGGGAATCAGTTTCTGTAGAGGGTAAGACCAATGTAAACGAGGTAATCAATGGTCAGCTCAGTACCAGCGATAAGCCAGCCGGCTTCCTCGATCCTAACTTCCCAACCATCAGTGGTGGTGTAGGTGGTACTTACTATGGTACAGGTTCTTACTGGGAGTATAACCGTGTGTCATTCTTCGGTCGTATTAACTACAATTTCAACGACCGTTACCTCTTCCAGTTTACCTTCCGTGAGGATGGATCTTCTAAGTTTAGTTCAGATAACCGTTGGGGTTTCTTCCCATCAGTAGCTGTTGGTTGGAGAATCAGCGAGGAGCCTTTCTTCCCAAAAAACTCTGTTGTCAGCAACTTGAAGTTCCGTGCCAGCTGGGGTCAGCTCGGTAACGAGAATGCGCTCGGCAAATACGACTTCCTGACTAGAATTGCCAGCTACAACGATATGTACATGGGTTATGTACAGGGTGCAGGTTCAAACCCTTGGACCGGTAGCATCGCTCGTACATTGGAAAATCTTCCATTGAAGTGGGAAACCACAGATACCAAGAACATCGGTTTCGACTTCGGTCTCTTCGGTAATCACCTGAATGGTAATGTCAACTACTATCTCAACGAGACACGCGATCTTCTGATTACCCGTAGAATCGCTCCTTCTGCAGGTCTTGACAACCCTACCTTGAACGTAGGTAAGATGCGCAACCAGGGCTTTGAGTTGGAGTTGAACTGGAACGATAAGATCAATGATTTCGAATATAACGTTGGTTTCAACATCAGTACCATTGCCAACAAGGTGGTAGCTCTTGCCAACGAAGACCAGACAATCTACGGCGTAGGTTTGAAGTATGGCACAGAGCACTTCCCAACCCAGACCAAGGTAGGCAAGCCAATCGGTGCTTTCTATCTCTATCAGGCAGACGGCATCTTCCAGAGTCTTGAAGAGGTTCAGGCTCATAAGAACAGCAAGGGCGAACTCCTTCAGCCAAATGCTCAGCCTGGTGATGTACGTTTCAAGGATATGAACGGCGACGGTGTTATTGATGAGGACGACAAGACTTACTCTGGTACGGGTATTGCCAAGGTAGAGGCTAACCTCAACCTCGGTGCCAGCTACAAGGGTTTCGACTTCTCTGCAGTCATCGGTAGTGCCTTCGGCAACAAGATTTATAATGGTATCCGCTACTACTACGAGGGTATGAACTCAGCTTCTAACTTCCTCAAGACAACCCTCAATGCCTGGACTCCTACCAACACTAAGACCGATGTGCCACGTGCCATCTATGGTGACCCTAACCAGAACACCCGCGAGTCAACTCGCTTCCTGGAGAACGGCGATTTCGTACGTCTGCGCCAGGTACAGTTGGGCTATACCTTGCCAAAGGCATTGTCTAAGCATATTTACTGCGACCGCATCCGTTTCTACGTGAGTGCAGAAAATGTGTTCACCATCACAGGCTATTCTGGTGCTAACCCAGAGTTCTCACAGGGCGTTTTGAACAGTGGTGTAGACCGCTTTACCTATCCGTTCTCTCGCTCTTACACCGTAGGTGCACAGGTATCTTTTTAAATAAATAACTAAGGAGAAATCATTATGAAAGCATTAAAATATATAGCAGGCATTTGCCTTGCACTGTCACTCACTTCTTGTGATGACTTTCTTACAAAGACTTCGCCAGACGAGTTGACTACTCTGAATTTCTGGCGTGATAAAGACGACGCTGAGTCGGCTATGGCTGCTGTTTACTCACAGATGTATTATGGTTCAGAGGACAACTTCCCTGAGGTAAAATGGCCTGTAGAGGCTTATCGCCAGGATGATGTAGAGATGGGTTCTGATGCTCAGAACTATCCAAACTGGATTCAGTTGGGAGACTTTACCTATACCAATGGTAACTCTCAGTTTACCTCTTACTGGTGGTATTACTATCATGGCATCAGCTTCGCCAACCAGGTAATGACTAAGGTCAGTGCCATGACCGATGCGCAGATTGATGCTAAGGATAGATCAGAAATCGTGGCTGAGGCTCGCTTCATGCGTGCATTCTACCACATGCAGCTGTTGCTCAACTGGGAGAAGATCGTAAACCGCGATGTCTATGTCACTTCTATGGCACTGTTTGATAAGGCTATGTCTGAGCGTCCTGAAAGCTGGAACTTCATCGTGGATGACCTGCAGAAGGCTGGTGCTGATTTACCTCAGAAGCGTCCTGATAGTAATCTCGGTCGTGCTACTTCAGGTTCAGCTTATGCTTACCTCGGTTTTGCCTATCTCACCATGGCTTCAGAACAGCCAGAGAAGAAGACTGAGTACCTGAACGAGGCTGTAAAGGCTTTCGATGAGGTCAAGGGATATGAACTTGAAAGCAATTTCAAGAGTATGTTCGATGGAACCAACAAGAACTGTAAGGAGTCTATCTTCGAACTCCAGTTCTCTTTGAGCAGCACGAGTGGTGCATGGTATCGTACCTATTTGCACCGTTGGATAGGTACAGCTGAGTTCTGGGGATGGGATGAGATTGCTCCATCTCAGACTTTGATGAACGAGTTTAAGAAGGAAGGTAAGTTGAACAGTGGCTTGTATGATGCCCGACTTTATGCTTCAGTCTTCTTCCAGGATCCTTACTTTAACGATGGAACCGGTAAGGTTTATGGTTACGATTGGGATACTTGGATTAAGGAAAATATGGAGGTAGATGAGGCTTACGACCGTCCTTCTTTCCGCAAGTTCATGCCACCTACCTATGCAGCTTTGTCACAGAAACATACCGACGTGAACATTCCTCTGATGCGTTATGCCAACGTTCTTCTGATGAAGGCTGAGGCTCTCAATGATTTGGGACGTACCGGAGAGGCTATTCCGCTGATCAACGATGTGAGAAGAGTTCACGGCAATATGCCAGCCATGACCGGTACAACACAGGTTGAGGTTCAGGCTCAGATTGAGCACGAGCGTATGATTGAGTTCCCATTGGAGAACTTGCGTTGGTATGACCTGCGCCGTTGGGGCAAGACTGCTGAGGCGCTGACTGCTGCCGGTCGTACTGGTTTCGACAAGAGCAAGCTGTTCTATCCAACTCCTCTTACAGAGTTGAACTCAAACAGCCTGGCTAAGTAATAGGGGCGAGTAACCATTGAAGATTACTTATAAATATCATCAGGATTCTCGGTCTATTAAGCAATAATACGACCGGGAATCCGTTTTTTATGGTAAGGTAATTCATAAAAACGAACAATAAAATAAAGAAGAAAAACAAGAAACAATGCTCAAGATAGTAATGATTATGCTATGCGGAATAGGTACCGGCTATCTGCTCCGCAACAAGAAAATGAGTTTTATCGGCCGTATCATCACGGCGCTGATATGGGTACTCCTGTTCCTGCTCGGTATCGAGGTAGGTTCTAACCCTCGTATCATCAGTGGTCTTCAGACCCTGGGACTTGAGGCGATAGCCCTGACCTTGGGAGGCAGTCTGGGTAGTGCACTCTTTGCTTGGGCATTGTGGAAGTATGTTACAGCAAAGCAGGCTAAATCGTCGGCTCACGTTGAAACCGGGAAAGGAGGCAAGGCATGAAAGGCAGTTTGATTATCGTAAGCTTCTTTGTTCTGGGTATCATCGTAGGCTTGTGTGATGTGATTCCGGCAGGTCTTCTGGATAGCGATGTGAGCTATTATGCACTCTGCTGCCTGATGTTCTGCGTAGGTATCAGTATCGGTTGCGACACCTCAGTGCTGAAGAGTTTCAAGAATGTGAATCCCCGTCTGATGATGCTCCCTGTGATGACCATTCTAGGTACGTTGGCAGGTTGTGCCGCCGTATCTCTCATCTTGAACCACCGCCAGCTTACCGATTGTCTGGCAATCGGTTCAGGATTCGGATATTACTCTCTTTCGAGTATCTTCATCACCGAATACCGGGGTGCCGAACTGGGAACCATCGCCCTTCTTGCCAACATCTGCCGCGAGATTCTCACCCTGCTGTGTGCTCCGCTGCTGGCAAAATACTTTGGCAAACTGGCACCTATCAGTGTAGGTGGAGCTACGACCATGGATACAACGTTGCCTATCATCACCCGATATTCGGGCGAGAGTTTCATCATCGTTTCCATCTTCCATGGTTTCTGTGTCGACTTTTCTGTACCCTTCCTGGTTACCTTCTTCTGTTCTTTGTAGAAATAACTAAAAGCAGTTTTAAACCAAACCCGTATGAGACATATTTTCAGTTCATTCATGATATGTCTGAGCCTGTGCTGTGCCCATACCTCAGTAGCCCTTGCGGCTCAGGATGGCAAGCAGCCTGCAGCTTCAGACCCTTGGCAGGACGCCACCGTGACCCATATCAACCGCATGCCGATGACCGCTCATTACTTGCCTTTTACAAGCGAGAACGGAGCCTTGGCACAGTTGAAGATGGACGACGCCCGCCGTTTCCAGTTGAACACCCAGAATGAGCGCCGCCGCTCGCTGGATGGTGTATGGAAATTCAAACTGGTGAAGAATCCGAGTCTTGCCTTGACCGATTTCTTCAAGACATCCTATAATGTAAGCGATTGGCAGAACATCAATGTGCCTGGCAGCTGGGAGTTGCAGGGCTTCGATGCGCCAATCTACACCGATGTTACCTATCCTTTCAAGGCAAATCCTCCTTTCGTACCACAGGATTACAACCCTATAGGACATTATGTACACGAATTTACCGTGCCTGAAAACTGGAAGGGCATGGATGTGATCATGGATTTCGAAGGTGTAGAATCAGCCTTCTATCTCTGGATCAACGGCAAGATGGTGGGTTATAGTGAAGATAGCCGTCTGCCTGCCCACTTCAATATCTCCAAGTTCCTGAAGAAGGGCAAGAACCGCCTTGCCATGAAGGTGTTCCGCTTCAGCGACGGAAGTTATCTGGAAGACCAGGACTACTGGAAGTATAGCGGCATCGAGCGCAATGTGTTCATCCAGGCTCGTCCTAAGAGCAGAATGAACGACTACGTATTGGGAAATAAACTAATCAATCAATATAAGGATGGCAATTTCACACTCGATGTGAATATGCTCAATCCACAGAAGGGTCAGAAGGTTGAGGTGAAAGTGCTTTCGGCAACAGGTAAATCTCTCTTCAAACAAATCCAGAGCATCACCTCACCTGCTGATACCTTGATTCATTTCGAAAAGCTGTTGAAGAACGTGCAGCCTTGGAGTGCCGAGAGCCCTTATCTCTACACACTCGTCATCAATACTACCGACAGGAATGGCAGAGTAGAGGAGAGTGTGGCTCAGCCTTTCGGCTTCCGTACCATCGAAATGAAGAACGGACAGCTTCTGGTAAACGGTGTTGCCATCACCATTAAGGGTGTAAACCGACAGGAGCACAATGCCGTACACGGCAGAACCCTCAGCATCGGTGAGATGGTGAAGGATGTGAAGATGATGAAGCAGTTCAACATCAATGCCGTGCGTACCTCTCACTATCCAAACTATTCAGAGTGGTATCAGCTCTGCGATAAGTATGGTCTCTACATGGTGGGCGAGGCGAACATCGAGTGTCATGGTATTTTGGATACAGAATATAAGCAGCTGGCAGACAGAGAAGACTGGTATCCTGCTTTCCACGACCGCATGTACCGCATGATCAAGCGCGACCGCAACCATACCGCCATCATCATCTGGTCTATGGGTAACGAGAGCGGATATGGCAAGAGTTTCGAGAAACTCTACGATATGAGCAAGGCGATGGATCCAACCCGTCCGGTACAGTATGAGGGCGGCGGTTACTACGCCAAGTCGGATATCTACTGTCCGATGTATGCCCGCATCTGGTCTTTGCGCCGCCATGTCAACCAGCGTGATGAGCGTCCGCTGATTCTCTGCGAATACGCCCATGCCATGGGTAACAGCGAGGGTAACCTCAAGGATTACTGGGATCTGATTTACAAATACGACCAGTTGCAGGGTGGTTTCATCTGGGACTGGGTAGACCAGACCATCGCCAAGACCGATGACATGGGACACAAATACTGGGCTTATGGTGGCGATATGGGATTCGTAGGCGTAGTAAACGATTCCAACTTCTGTGCCAACGGACTTGTAGCAGCCGACCGCTCGCTGCATCCACATATCTGGGAGGTGAAGAAGGTTTACCAGAACATCGCCTTCGAGTCAGTAGCCTTCATGCAGAACCGCATCAAGGTAACCAACCGATTCGACTATACCACGCTTGACAATTATCAACTCTTCTGGGCAGTAGAGGCAAACGGCGAAACCATCAGAAGCGGCAAGATGAACTTCCCAACCCTCCTGCCTCATCAGGCTAAGGAGATGGAGATACCGATGGGCACTCTTCCTGCTGCCGACAACAAGGAATACTTCCTCACCCTGCGCGCCTTCAGCAAGCAGGCTACCGGAGCCGTTCCTGCAGGTCATGAGGTAGCCATCGAGCAGATGCAGCTGCCTGTACGACAGGAAAAGGCTCAGGAACAGGTAAGCGGACAGATAGAGAAGACCGAGACAGAAGATGCCATCATCATCCAGGGAAAGACCAAGGATTTCAGCATCAGCTTCTCTAAGAAGACCGGCGAGATGACCTCACTGAAATATGACGGCAAGGAAATGCTGCTGGCTGGTTTGCAGCCAAACTTCTGGCGCGGTATTACCGACAACGATGTGGCTAACGGCACTCAGGAACGCTGCGCTACCTGGCGTGAGGCAGGAAAGAAGATGGTACTGAGGGGCATCAAGACCCAGGCAGACAACCAGAAGGCTACCGTCATCGCAGACTTCGATATGCCTGAGCAGGAATCTCAGATGCAGATTACTTATCAGATGCTTGCCAATGGAAATGTAGAGGTGAACATGCACTTCATGCCTGGCAACAAGGCTCTGCCGGAGATGCCTCGTCTCGGTATGCGCATGATTCTGAAGGGCGACTACGACCAGATGACCTGGTTGGGTAGAGGTCCGCAGGAGAACTATGCCGACCGTAAGAGCGGTTACCTCATCGGTAAGTATTCTGCCAGCGTATGGGAGCAGTATCATCCATATGTAAGAGCACAGGAAACCACCAACAAGTGTGATGTACGCTGGTTCACCCTCGCTTCGAAGGCTGGAGCAGGTATCAGGGTGGAAGGTGCTGAGCCATTGAGCGTAAGTGCCTGGAACTTCCCACAGGATGATCTCCTCTATGTTCCTTCTACCATCGAGCACCGTCATGGCGGCTGTGTAGACAAGAAGGACATGGTATGGGTGAACATCGACCATTTGCAGATGGGTGTTGGTGGCGATAATACCTGGGGCGCTATGGTGCATCCGGAATATACCATCACACCTAAGGAGTGGAGCTATAGCTTTACTATTAAGAACTTAAAATAAACGATATGAAGACTAAGTCTATAGCTATATTGACTATGGGGCTTGCCATGCTGTCTATGGACGGCATGGCACAGACCACCCGTCAGGAGTATAAGGATATTCTTGACATCCAGCTGACACCGGGTGCTCCCCGCCGTCATAACGGATGCTTCACGGATATGGGTTCATGGATGGGTTTCACCCTCTCAGAGAAGGAGAAACCTGCCGCAGGTTTCTGCGGACCTTTCAGTATCTATTACCGCAACTGGTATGCCCGTTCGCTGGTATCTCTCATTGATGGTACCGTGCAGGAACAGAACTATTATCCGGGCGAAATCAGAATGAGTCTGAAGAAGGATGGTGCCGATTTCTATGAGAGTCTGCAGTTTGTTGATGCCCGTACGGCGTTGCTTACAGTTACCAATCCATCCAAGGTTCCGTTCACGTTTACTGCCGACAGCATCAGTACCCGTGCCAATGTATCACGTTACAAGAACCGTGTTACCATCGGAGACTTCTACGGTGAACGTGTCATCATCGACTTTCCTCAGGAGGTTAAGGTGACTGATACCGACCACAACTATCTGGCTACCGTGCCAAGAGGTGTAGAGCAGCTCATCATCGCCATTTCGCTGGTAGAGCAGGATACCGAGGCTTCGGTTCAGCATGTGCATACAGCCAGTCTGCTTGCCAACCCGAAGGTTGCACTCGATGCAAACGAGAAGCGCTGGAACGGTTATCTGAAGAAGGTAATACGTGATGATATGCCTGCAGAATACAACCGGGTGGCTGCGAAATCCATCGTCACCCTGCTTTCCAACTGGCGTGCCAAGCGAGGTGCCCTGTATCATGACGGCATCGTGCCAAGTCATGCTGTAGGCTATTTCGTAGGTTGCTGGGCATGGGACTGCTGGCGTTTCTCTGCCGGTATGGCTTCCTTCTTCCCGGAGTTGGCGAAAGATAACATCCGCGTGATGTTCGACTACCAGCAGCCAGACGGCATGATTATCGACTGCATCTATCCGGATGCTTCTGAGAACAACTACCGCGACAGTAAGCCTCCTCTGGCAGCCTGGGCGGTGAACGAGATTTACGAGCATACTCAGGATCTGGCTTTCGTAAAGGAGATGTATCCGAAGCTTCTGAAATATCACAAGTGGTGGTATGAGAAAAGAGATCACGACAAGAACCATATCTGTGAGTTCGGTTCGGTTGATGGAACTCTGGAGGCTGCTGCCTGGGAGAGCGGAATGGATAATGCCATCCGTTTCGACGGCACCAAGATGTTGCAGAACGGCAAGGATGCATGGAGTACTGATCAGGAGAGCGTTGACCTGAATGCTTATCTCTCGCTGGAATATACCTTGCTCAAGAAATTTGCCGGGTTGCTGGGCGAGCCTTTCGACTTGCCTGACTATCGTGGACTGGTTGCCGATTATTTCTTTGACCAGAAAGATGGCTTCTTCTACGACCGCCGTTTGGATGCCGGCAGAAGTTTTGTACGTGAGGCTGGTTGTGAGGGCTATATTCCTTTCTGGGCGAACATAGCAACGCCTAAGCAGTTTGCCAAGGCAAGAAAGTTGCTCGACAATAAGAAGAAGTTCTCTACCTTCATCCCATTCCCGACGATAGCAGCCGATAACCCGAAATACAATCCGCAGGGATACTGGCGCGGTCCAATCTGGCTCGACCAGACCTATTATGGCATCAAGGGCTATCGCAACTATGGTGAGACGAAGAAGGCAGATGCTTATACCGACCAGGTGTTCCGCAACTTGCAGGGCATTTCGGCAGGTACCCCAATCTATGAGAATTATGACACGCATACCGGCAAGCCTATGCAGGCTTCCCACTTCAGCTGGAGTGCCGCTTGCCTGATCATGATGTACAATGATTATGGAAAATAAACGAGATTCTCATGTGTTAAACGTCATGCCAACGGGATTTGGCACAGCTTAAGACCTAAATAAAAAAGCCTTTGAGTATATCGGAAATGATAGCTCAAAGGCTTATTTTTACCCTAAATGATGTACTGTAATAAGCAAATTCCATACGCTTGGAAAGCGTGTGTGTATATTATCTCAAAACATACTTTCCGGCTGGTGTCTTGCTGAACTTCACCTGATAGGCTTCAGAGACAATCTGCAGCGCCTCGGTGAGGCTGTTGTTCGGCAAGGTTCCTGTGAAAGGTTCGATGGTATCCATTTCTACAGCAATCTCTACTCCGTAATTCTTCTCCAGGCTTCTGATGACTCTGCCTAGCGATGCATCACGGAATACCAGCTGCTTCTTCTGCCATGCACAGGCATCCTCGATATGCGATGTTTCGCGGATATCCATCTTTCCAGTCTGTTTGTTCACCACTACGATTTCGTTTGGCTTCATCGTATAGGTGCTGCCGTTGGCAAGGGAAGTGAGCATCACGCTACCGTTGAGCAGCGCAACTTCTGCTGTCTGTTCTTTCTTTCTGTTGATGACGTTAAACTCAGTACCCAACACTTTGATTTCCATTCCCTGCATGTGGATGATGAACGGATGTCGGGCGTCTTTGGCTACCTTGTAGTGAGCCTCGCCTTCAAATTCAATCTCGCGATTGTCTTTGCAGAAATCCTGTGGTGCATACTTGATGCTGGAGAGCGAATTGAGCGCTACCACACTCTTGTCGGGCAGGGTGATGCTCACCTGTTCGCCTTCCTGGGTGGTGATTTCTGTCAGCGGAATCGCCGCATATTGCCTGTTTTCCTTATACATCATTCCCATAATCACCATGCAGATAGGCAGGGCAATAGCTGCCGCTATCTGGGTCCACTTGAGGACGCGCTTCAGGGTGAATTGCTTACGGGTTCCTATCTGTTCATGAATTTCGGCCTTGATACGTGCCAAATCTTCGTCAGAGATACCGCTATCCGGGATGATGCCGTGCAGCCATTCCTCTTCCATGGCTGCTGCTAATTCTTCATCTGAACAGTTGTTGATCCGTTCTTTCAGATTAGCTAAGTCTGTACTATTCTTGATGTCGTCTAACATAAAACAATCCTTTTTTAGGTTATACATGGTTCGGTAGAGAATGTACCGTTAAATTATACTAAAAACAAGAGCCACATCAGGTTGGTGCGGTTGCTGATAAGCTGTCGGAGCTGTTTCAAACCCATCGACAACTGGTTCTTAACGGTCTGTTCACTATAGTTGAGTTTCTCGGCAATCTCCTGATTGTTGAGCATCTCCAACTTGGAGAGTCGGATGATTTCCTGCTGCGTCTTGGGCAGCTTGGCAAGCATCAGGTTGAGCTGTCTGACGAAATCATCATACTCCAGCTGACTGTCTGCAGTGGTATTGTTGTGATGGTCAAGATAGTCCATGTAGTCTTCATACACGGGTGAATTGATGACCTTCCTGTAGGCGTTGATGAGATAATGCTTGGCTCTGAGGAAGAGCAGCGGCTTTACGCTTTCTGCCTCTTCCAGCGTGCTTCGGTTGTTCCAGAGCCACACGAAGGTATCTTCCATGATTTCTTCGGCATTCTCCTTCGACTTGGTATATTTCAGGCAAAAGGCAAAGAGTCTGCGGGCATATAGCCCGTAGATTTCATCGAATGCCTTCATAGATCCTTTTTTGAGTTGAAGGATAAGTTCTGTTTCTGTCTTTTTAAACATGATAACTATTCACTAAAATCCATCTAAATCATATTCTTCGCTGTCCAAATCCAGACTGTCGTCGTTGTCGAAAGTTGTATTTGGTGCTTTTTCTTCCTTTATATCCGCATCGGTTTCTTGGAATTCGGTTGTTCCGCTTTCGGCAGTTCCGGTTTCTTCTTCATTTTCTTCAGAATCATCCGTCTTTTCCTGCTGGATGATTTCCTCCGGTTCTTCAAGCAGTGGGTCCTTGCTGATTTTCAGCGGTGCCAGATGCTGGGTATAGAAGAGGGTATAGTCGTCGTAGCTCAGACTGGTGCCCAGCAGCAGGAGGTTTGGCTCGCTGATTACGATGCCGCGGGCTCCCTTTGAGAGGAGCTGGGTGATGGTCTGATGCTGGTAGATGTCGTTAGCATACTGCCGTGCTTCGTCGTAATTGCGAAAGCCCTTTACCTGCATGCGGTGCAGACCATTCTGCTCGTCAATGACGAGGTCGAAATTACGCACGAGATAGGAAGTGAAATTATATTTCGCCATCTCGAAGAGTAACTGGTTCTCGTTTACAGAATCGGGAACGTAGGCGAGCATGAAGACGAACGGCTCGTTGCGCTCGATGCTGAATACCTTGGCTTTGGATTTGACATCTTCATTGAGTACGGCGTTGCGGCGCGACCATACATTGCTCAGGTCGAATGTGCCGCCCTTGAGCTGTCTGCCGGCTTTCACTCCGTTGAGAATCATTCCTGCCATCTCGCTGAGTCGGCTGTTTGGATATTTCTCTACCACCTGCTGCATATCATCGAGACATGCCTGGATATTACCCTCGTGGAGCTGGGTGAGTCCGCCGATAAAGAGGAACTTGTCGCGGTTGGCTCCTTCAGGATAGCGCTTGTCAGAGATAGTCCTGTTGTGTACCACCTTATTATATAGGTTAGCCTTGAAGGCATCGTAGGTGGCAGCATAGAGCGAGTCTTCGAGATGAATGCCCATCTTCGCATCTTCCTCATAATAAGGAGAGGTGAGCAGGGCGGTCCATTGACTCTCTGGATAATTCGCTTTCAACAGGTCGAGATAGCGGCTGGCGATGGCTGGCTGCTTCCTGATGTTGTAGAGCAGGTAGAGGTGATAGTAGGCATCATCGAGATGTTCGTATGCAGCGTTCTTCTTCACCAGTCGCTGCAACATGCGTTCGCTTTCGTCCAGATCATTGAGTTTGTCTTTCAGAATGATGCCGGCATGCAGCAGTCCGTCGTCCAGAATCTGATTGCTTTCTGCCATCTTCTCTTCGGTGAGCGGAATCTGAGCGAGATAGTAGGCACGCTGATGCGGATCTTCTTCTGCACTCAGGTTCTTCTCTTTCTCCTTCTCAAGGTCTTTCTTCTGTGCCTCGTTGAGGAGTGAATCGCGCTGTTCATCAGTCATTTCTTCTACACCTTTGGCATCGGCCACTACGGTCTGGTTGCTCCGTCGCCAGTTGTCTATGTTCTTTCTCTTACCCCAGAGGCGTTCAAATTGCTGTTTGCCTTGGGCTACGGCAGATTGGGAATAGAAATACCAGGTATTGCTGTTGCCGAAACCGCTGTTGCCCATGGCTCCGTTTCCGAAGCCGGATGAGGCATTGCTGTTTCTCTGATTCCTGTTGTTTCTGCTGTTATTATTGCCGTTGTTTCTTCCGAAGTCAGAGTTGCCCTGCTGTTCTGCCAGTTCCTGTTCAGTCTGTCTTCTCTTTTCTTCTTTTTCCTGCTTTTTCAGGGCATCTATCACCTTGTCAATGGCGACATTCCGTTCAGTTTCGCTCATGCGGGCAAGCGATTGCAGGGAGTCCTGCAGATGGATGGCGTCGGTATAAGGCACCAGTTCATCGAGAACCTTCGAACGGTCGGAGAGCTGTTTGTAGTCTTTGCGGTCCTGGTCTAGGAGTCCGATGGCAGCATCATAGCATCGCTTGGCATCGCCATATCTGTGGCATTGCCAGTATACATTGCCCAGATGCAGCAACAATACACCTTTCTCAACTCCGTTTCGGCTTGATTTCGCGGCACCCTTTTCGTATGCAGCAATAGCCTGAAGGGTATCGCCCTGGTTGAGATGTATGTTACCGATGGCATAATAAACCTGGTCGAGATATTCCTGGTTCTTGTCGCTCGCAGCCATTCGCTTCAATTTGGATACCATCTTCCGGGAGTTGTTGGTTGCCAGTACCTCGGTCATGGAGATGCGGGCATTGAACTCGAGTTCGTAAGGCGGATTGAGACGGATGACATGCTTGAAGGCATGGTAGGCATTCTGGGCATGTCCCTGTTGTGCTTCTACCTGTCCCATCAGATACCAGAGGCGGGCTTTCTGCTTGCGTCGCATCTCATAGCCGATGGCTTTGCGGAGATACGGAACGGCCTCCTGATAGCGTCCGGTCTTCAGATAGTAGAGGGCATAGGTCTTGTCCCATTCCTTCTGGGCACGCCAGTGGATGGAATCGCGCTCGATATTACGGATTACATCTTCGGCATCGTATATCCATCCCGATTCCAGATAACTCTTGGCGAGCCAGGCACGTGCCTTGCCGTAAATGCCTGGTTGGGTAGCGTAGAGACGGCTCATATAGGCGAATGTAGCTGCTGCCGACTGGAAATCGCCTTCAAAAAACTGGGAACGGCCCATCAGCATCCATGCCTTCCAGAGGAACGGATTATATTCACGGCGATGCAGCCATTCCAGGTCTTTGGCAGTCTTGCGGCGTTTCTTGTCCCATACCGGGCGGCGCTTGATGCTATGCTGGTGAATGGCTTTCTCGCATTTCTCGATGGCGCGGTCGTAGTTCGACTTGCCCAGTTCGCGGCTGTTCTTGTTGCCAACAGTATAATAAGGAATCATTTCTGAGTAATTGTCCTTATTTCCGTTTTCCTTTTCGAGCGAGCCTTCTATATAGGCTACGGTACCATTATAATAGGTGTTGTATCGGGCGTTGAAGGCATGCCACCATCTGCTCTTCGCCGTATTTTTCTGCGTAGAGCATCCTGCCATGGTCATTGCGAAGGCAAGGACAACCATAGCTGGCAAGAGGTTTCTGAATGGGAAATGCTTCAACATAAGTTTCTTCTTTATTTTAAAATTTTTCTTTCAGAGCGTGTGAAAGCCTTAGTGCTTTCTGGCTGCCAGTATCCTTGCTGCTGCAAACAGGATGATGCTGACGAAGATAATGGTTGCACCTGATGGCACATTGAGCAGATAACTGGCATAGAGGCCCACGAGGCAGTCGATGCAGCCTATCACGATGCTGGCTCCTATCATGCGCTTGTAGCTGTAGGTGAAGAGGTTGGCAGTCATCTGTGGTATGGTGAGCAGACTTATGGCAAGTACGATGCCCACCATCTTGATGGTTGCCACGATGGTCATGGCGATGAGCGTCATCATCATATATTCTATCGCTGTAACCGGCAGATGTTGCGATTTTGCAAAGGTGCTGTCGAATGCGATGGTCTGGATAGGACGCAGCAGAAAGGTGAACAGCATTGCAACAAACAGGGTAAGACCTGCCAGAAGCCAGAGGTCTGTGCTGTCGATGGCAAGTATACTTCCGAAGAGGAAAGAGGGCAGGTCGGGCATGAATCCAGGAGTAAGGAAGCAGCAGATGATGCCCACGCTCATGCCCAGGGTCCAGAACATGGCGATGGCAGAGTCTTTGCGCACATCTTTCTTCCGTGATACCCATTGCACGCCGAAGGCACTCAAAATGGCGAATACCATGGCAGAGAGTATAGGGTTGATGCCTGCAAATACGCCGATACCGATGCCGCCAAAAGAGGCATGCGTAATGCCACCGCTGATGAAGACCAGCCGGCGGGTGACGATGTAGGTGCCTACAAAGCCGCACAGGATGCTTGCCAGTAGGGCGCCAATCAGTGCGTTCTGAAAAAATGTATATTGCAGTATATCCATGTTTTTACTTTGAACTTTGAACTTTAAACTTTGCGCATTGCATGTTTAACTTAAAAAACTGATGACTTCGTCCTTGATCTGGTTAGGCAGGTTGATGCCTCTCAGTATCAGACTTCGGTTCCATCCCGCCACCTCTTCCGGCTGCATCGTATAGAGCACTTCCGAGAATTCCTCTACCTCCTCATCGGTATAGTCGTCGGCAGCTCTTCCTGCAAACCGGTCTAGTTCTTCGTCATCGTAGTATTCTATTTCCTTGGTGGCGGCTTCCATCATGCATTCCTGTTCGCATTTGGAGTTCTCTCCGTTGCAGGTATTGCACGAAACTCCTTCCTGCAAAGGCTCTTCATCCTCTCCCTTGCGATGAGAGATGATGCCGAAAACTGCGGAAATCAATCCTAGTGCCACCAGGGCTAAAATCAGGTACAACATTTACTTTGAACTTTGAATATTGAACTTTGAACTTTATGATTAGCAAAGGCTGTTGAATTCTTCACTCTTCACTCTTCACTTTTCACTCTTCACTTTTCACTCTTCACTTATTTCAAATCCCACCTTTTTGAGGTCTTCCCAATAATGAGGATAGGATTTGCTCACTACTTCAGGATTGTTGATTTCTATCTGAGGGAACTTGAAGGCAAGAGGGGCGAAGGCAAGTGCCATACGATGGTCCTCGTAGGTGTCGATAGGCTCAAAACTAGGCTCGCAGGTCTCGCCATCCCAAATCAGCGTGTTATCGTTCTCGTCATAAATAACGTAACCCACCTTCTTCAGCTCCTTCTTCAAAGCCTCGATGCGGTCGGTCTCCTTGATCTTGAGACTGGCAAGCCCGGTGAACTTAAACTTTACGCCCAGGGCACAGCAGGCTACAACGATGGTCTGTGCTAGGTCTGGAGAACCGCTGAAATCGTAGTCGAAACGAGGTAAGAGACAGCGCTGGACTTTCAACTTGACAGGAGAAAGAACATCACGGTTCTCAAATTCTGATTTCACGCCCAACAGACTGAAGATGTATTTCACGACAGAATCGCCCTGCTTGGAACTGTCGAACAGACCTTCGAGTCTTACCTCAGAATCAGGGTTTCCGTTCAGCGCCATCATTTCATACCAG
This sequence comes from Segatella copri, assembly GCF_026015465.1. Lineage (GTDB taxonomy): Bacteria > Bacteroidota > Bacteroidia > Bacteroidales > Bacteroidaceae > Prevotella > Prevotella copri_E. Next base: position 696,620 of record NZ_JAPDUQ010000001.1, on the reverse strand, counting down.
TAAGAAGAAGCGCTCCAGTCATTCTCGATGGTGTAGTCGGCTACGCAGCTGTAAGGTTGTGGCTTTACGGTGATGGTATCCACATCGGTCCATTCTGCGCTGGCTCCGAAGTTCTGCATCGTCCACAGCGTGAGGTCGATGTAAGGACGTGATGCTATCTCGCCCGTCAGCTTCAGTTCCAGACCGTTTTTCAGGATAGGACCAATCATCAGCAGCGCCGAGATATACTGCGAACTGATGTTTCCCACCACTTCGAGATGTCCGCCTTCCAGTGGCTTACCTACGATGTGGAGTGGAGGATAGCCCTCTTTCTTTTCATACTGTATATCAGCTCCGAGGTAACGCAGGGCATCTACCAGGATAGCAATAGGGCGGTTCTGCATGCGCTCTGTGCCTGTAATGGTATGCTCGCCCGGTGTAGCAGAAAGATAGGCGGTCATAAAGCGCATGGCAGTACCGGCAGCCTTGATGTTGATGACATCAGGCATATCGCGCAGTGCCGCAATGATGACTTCTGTATCATCGCAATCGCTCAGGTTGTGGGGCTGCAACTTGCATCCCGCCATGGCATTGATTACCAATGCACGGTTGCTGATACTCTTGGAAGCTGGCAAGTTGATACTTGCATTGAGTTGGCGTGGAGCCTTGATTGTATATTTCATTTTCTTCTTGTTTCTCTTTTTTTTATACTCTTCTGTTTTTTTCTATTTCTCAGCCTTCAGCATCCGGATGTCCTTGATGCTGACAGCCTTTTCCTTGGCATATCGGATAGGGAGGTCATCTTCCGTTTCCGGCATCTCATCCCATGCTCGGGTTCTCGGACGAATCTTCTTCGGACCCGGTATCAGGGGCGAGTAATACAGAACTTGACGGATGCGGTTTGCCTGTTCAGGGGTGAATCGCATGCTGTAACAGATGCTGTAGTCCATCAGATTGTCTGACTGCCATTCCTCATCCTTGCTGTTGGTGCGTTTGGCAAGCTCTCGCATGCTGAGCGTGGTATCCTTCTTGATGGCTTGTGCATCACTGATATATTTTGTCAGCCATTTGCCGTATGCTATTCGGTTGTAGCTTGGTGTATCATCGCAATAGTCTGAGTCGTCATCATCATCGGCAGCCTCTGATTTGTCTTTCACTGTCTTTTCTGAGAAACTGTGGAAGAGCCCCAGATAATGTCCCAATTCGTGAGCCAGCGTAGCATTCGGGTCGGCTGTATTGTAGGTATATCCCTTATGATTCTTATCTGTAGTATATCGGGTTCCTTCTTGATCCCTTCCCACATAGATAGAATTGAGCGAAACGCAATATGGAAATTTGCCCGGTTTGCTCAGCGGGTAGTTCTTGCCATTGCTCAACCCATCTATCTGTGGATAGCCGCCTACCTGATAAGGCAGATGACTGATGCCCAGCGTAGTGCTGTTTTCATCGGTCTTCTTGAAGGCATATACCATCACATTGATGTAGTTGTTCTGGTCCCAGCAGTACTTTACATACTTCTTGTCCTTCATGAAGCTCTCGCAGTCGAACTCCGATTCTGAAACCTTGATATATTCCACACCTGGTGTACTGAGTCTCTTGCCGCTCTCATCCTTTTCAGCCAGTTCGAACAGGATATGCAGGTTCTCGCTCGGGATGGTATCCATCTGATAGTTGTATACATCGCCCTGGTAAAGTTCGTTCACGTTGGAGAGAATCTCCTTGAGGCGGGTATATTCGATGTATTGCGTGGTGTTACTGTAGAAGACATGGAAGATGACAGGCAGATGATAAACATAATCATCGCCTGTAATGATATCTGTGTCACGGTCTTGTCCGTGGGATATGATAGGGTCGCCGATAGAGCCTTCGGTATCCTTGCATGATGCAAAGCTGAGGACGGTGAGGGCGATCATGAAATGAAGAATTTTTCTCATGCGCGTACCTTATATTATATATTTTCGTGCAAAAATACAAAAATAAAAGAAGATAGGCGAGAAATATCCTGAAAAAGTTTCTCAAAATGCCAAAAAACTTGTGCTTCCATCTTCTTGATGTATATCAATTCAGTTACATTTTGTAAACTTGACTCCATGAAAATGGCGTTTTGTAAGGTATGTCTTCGTGCAATATGCGAAATTTTAGGCTATAAAATTGCAAATTGTAAGCTTGTGTGCGTTCAAAATCAAAAAGTATTACTTGTTCAAAAAATAAGATAAAATAGCGTTAAGGAATTATGAATTTTTCGGAAATCGTTGTATCTTTGCACCAGAAAAAGAAACAAAGACAATTACAATAACATCCTAAAAATAAACGATATGAAACGAATGATATTATTCTCATTGATGGCTTTGATGACCATAGCAGCTTTCGGTCGTAAGCACGTAGAGAATGCAACAGTTGTAGCTGACACTATTTTCTATGCAGAAAATATGAGCAATGTAACCAGTGCAGATCAGGCTAGTTATTACAGACTGCTGATGACTACTGGTTCAGGCCTTAACAAGAAGGACGTTTTCCAGGACTTCTACATGAATGGTAATCTCCGTGCTGAAGGTGGTTATAGTTTTATCGACCTCGGCAACGATCGCAATACTATCTTTAATGGTGAGGTTACTACCTATTATAAAAATGGTAAGGAGAAGTGGCATGGCAACTATGTCAATGGTAAACGCGAAGGCTACTTCACACTCCAGCTCCGTGAAGGCGGTGTAGCTGTCGTTCAGTTCAAGAATGGCAAGTCTGTTCACGATTACTTCATGGTAACTTACAAGGACGGTTCTTCTGAGAAGAGAAATCTCTCTGAGTTGAAGCAGTTCATGTAATCAGAAATAAGCAACTATGTAGTTTTGTTACTTCATTGAATTAGAAGAAAATCTCTCTTATATAAATTAAAATTTTATGTTGATATGACCAATATGGGGATGGCTTCCGTGAGGAAGGTGCATCCCCTTTTTTTGTTGGGGATGTGCCATAAGTCTGGACAATAGTTGGTGCATAACAGATGGGCAACGCATGCACAACAGGTGTTGTGCATGCGCATATCAGCTGTTATGCAAGCGCACAACAGCTGTTGTGCGGCCGAAGATACAGACTGTCTCAACAACATATCCTATCTCTATCAACAACAGATACTATCTCTATCAACAACAGATTCAATCTCTTTCAATAACATGACCTATCTCTTTCAATAACATGACCTATCTCTTTTAACAATATGACCTATATTTACCAACAACAAGAGAGGGTGTGTCATAAGCATGACACACCCTCTTCTGATTATTCTTATTGATGTTGGATGAAAGGTAGGATTAGAACGTTAAATCTACTTCTACCGGACAATGGTCGCTGCCCATGATTTCAGTATGGATCTTAGCTTCTGTAATCTGTTCCTTGATACGGTCGGATACAAGGAAGTAGTCGATACGCCAACCGGCATTCTTCTCGCGCGCCTTGAAACGGTATGACCACCACGAATAGGTTACCTCATCAGGGTGGAGATAACGGAAACTGTCGGTAAAGCCATCGTTCAGAAGAATGGTCATCTTTTCTCGCTCCTCATCGGTGAAACCGGCATTTCGACGGTTGGTCTTCGGATTCTTGATATCTATCTCTTCGTGTGCTACATTCAGATCGCCGCAGATGACGACTGGTTTCTTGGCATCAAGAGATTTCAGGAACTTGCGGAAATCGTCTTCCCAAGTCATGCGATAATTCAGGCGCTTGAGTTCTGTCTGAGAATTTGGGGTGTAGCAGGTAACGAGATAGAACTGGTCATATTCCAGCGTGATGATTCTGCCTTCATGATCATGTTCCTCTACGCCCATGCCATAACTTACGCTCAAAGGCTTGTGCTTGGTATAAATGGCTGTACCGGAGTATCCTTTTTTCTCAGCGTAGTTCCAATAACTCTCGTAGCTCTCAAACTGAAGGTCGAGCTGTCCCTCCTGCATCTTTGTTTCCTGCAGGCAGAAGAAGTCGGCATCGAGTTCCTTAAACTGGTTCTCGAAGTCCTTGCCCACGCAAGCGCGCAGGCCGTTTACGTTCCAGGATATAAACCTTAACATTATGTTTATTGATTATTTAGTAGTGATTATTGATTATTTAGTAGTGATTATTGATTATTTAGTAGTGATTATAGATTACTTATGGATTCTAACGATTATCACTAATCGCTAATCACTAATCACTAATCATTAATCACTAATCATTAATCACTAATAACTAATCATTATATTTAAATTCTCTTCGTTTCTCCTCTCAGCAGACTCATAAACTCCTGGCGGGTGTTCAGTGAATTGAAGACTCCGCTGTAGTCGCTTGTGGTGGTAATGGAATTCTGTTTCTCTACACCTCGCATCTGCATGCACATGTGCTTGGCTTCTATCACTACCATCACACCCTGAGGATTCAATGTTTCCTGAATGCAGTCTTTAATCTGCTGGGTAAGACGCTCCTGTACCTGAAGACGGTGGCTGTAGATATCAACCACACGGGCAATCTTGCTCAGACCGGTAATCTTGCCGTTCGGGATATAGGCAACATGCACCTTGCCATAGAAAGGAAGCATGTGGTGCTCGCACATCGAGAAGAAATCAATATCTTTCACGATGACCATCTGGTTGTATTTCTCTTCGAAGAGGGCATCGGTCAACACCTTGTTTGCATCCTGTGTATAGCCACGAGTCAGTATCTGCATAGCCTTGGCTACTCGCATCGGTGTTTTTAAAAGTCCTTCACGTTCAGGGTCTTCTCCCAAGAGCTTTAATATTTCTGTATAGTGTTCTGCGAGTTCGTCCAATCCCTCACGAAATTCTGTTTCTGGATTCATCTTATTTAATTTATAATTCTTAATTAATAGTTAATAATTTACAATTAATAGTTTATAGTTAGACCTACGGCATAAAAGTTTATAATTTATAATTAATAGTTTATAGTTAGGCCTACGGCATAAAAGTTTATAATTTATAATTAATAGTTTATAGTTAGGCCTACGGCATCAATGCTGTAAACTGTTAACTGTAAACTGTTAACTGTAAACTATCAACTGTAAACTATCAGCTGTTAACTATCAACTATAAACTATTAACTAGTACTGTACCGTAATCTGTCCCTTTACAAGGCATGCCTGTCTGTATCCCAGGGAGCGAACCTTGGCAAGCATCTTCTGGGCTTCAGCTAAACTGCGGAAGTTGCCCATTCGGCAAATCCATCTTGGAGAGTAGAAATGAACATAAACCGGCTGCTCAGGGAAATGAACTTTCAGCTGATTGCCAGTCTGTTCTGCTTTCAGACGGTCGTTACGCGAATTGCCGCCAGCAAAAGCCTGTACTCTATATCCTGTAACCTTATAGCTCTTGCGCATCACTTTCTTGCGCATATCCACTACAGGTGTCTCTGTTTCTTCGTTTTTGTTCTCTGCCTTTTGGGCATTGTTCACGTGGGCATTCTCTCGGGTTGCCTCATGATGCTGTGGCTCAGTCTTCTTCAGGGAATCAGGACCCTGCTTGTGCTGAGTTTCAGGCTCTTTTTCTTTTTTCTGTGGGGTAGTCTTAGTCTTGTCGTCTTGTGGAATCACTTGTTTGCCGTTTACCAGTTCATCAATCGCCTTACTTTGGTTCACGGTTACAACACCCTTTCCCGGTTCCTTCTTTTTGAGATGGTCCAGGTAGTTCTGCGCATTAGCTGTGAATGTTGAGCAGAGGATCATAATCAATAATGTGACGAATTGTTTCATGACTATTCCTTTTATGTTTGTCGTCTTGTTTTTTAACAACACCTTATTTTTAGTTCTCTCTCTATATAATAAGGTGTAATGAAGAATGAAGGGATGCACTTCAGGAAGAAGGCATCCCTTCGGGAAATGTAATATCCTTATGAGATTACTTCTTCCAAGCGTCGATGATACCCTTGAAGTCAGCAGCCTTCAAAGAAGCACCACCGATCAAACCACCGTCGATGTTTGGCTTAGCGAAGAGCTCAGGTGCGTTGCTAGCCTTGCAGCTACCACCGTAGAGGATTGATGTCTCCTCAGCAGCCTCGTTGCCATACTTCTCTGCTACGATAGAGCGGATGTATGCCAACATCTCTTCAGCCTGGTCAGAAGTAGCAGTCTTACCTGTACCGATAGCCCAGATTGGCTCGTAAGCAAGGATGATGTTCTTCCAAGCGTCAGCGCTCAAGTGGAATACTGAACCTTCCAACTCAGCCTTTACAACCTCGTTCTGCTTCTCTGCCTCACGCTCCTCGAGAGTCTCACCGCAGCAGAAGATAACCTTCAAACCGTTAGCCAAAGCCAACTCTACCTTCTCCTTCAAGATCTCTGCTGTCTCGCCATAGTACTGACGACGCTCTGAGTGGCCGAGGATAACATACTGAGCACCTGTGCTCTTTACCATCTCAGCTGAAACCTCACCTGTGAAAGCACCCTTAGCCTTGTCTGCGCAGTTTTCTGCACCAAGGCCTACAATCTCTGAATCCAAAACCTGAGCTACAGAAGCCAAGTGGATAAATGGAGTACAGATTACTACGTCGCAGTTTGGTTTGTCTGCTACCAATGCCTCGTTAATCTCCTTAGCGAGAGCAACACCGTCCTGCAGGTTCATGTTCATTTTCCAGTTACCTGCTACAATTTTCTTTCTCATTTTTCTTTTCTTTTTAAAAGTTGATAATATTCTGTTCGAATTCTCTTTCTTTCTGATCCAGGCGCCCCAAGCCCAGAGCCGGTCGGCAATGGTGAGGAGTACCAGTGGAATGATGAACCAGGAGATGATGCCGGCTGTCTTCTTGGCGGCACTTACTTCCGGCATCTTGCCTATCTCGGTCTTCTCCAGTGGCTTGTCACCAATCTCTGCCATGTCAGGCAAATCGTTGTGGCTCCATTTCTGGATGATGGTTCCGTCCTTCAGCAGAAGAAGACCTGGGTTGCTGCGGATTATCGTCTTCAGCGTAGTCTCGTCTGTGACATAGAAGGGATATTCAGCTCCAGTTATGTCCTGCCAGTGCTTGATGGCTTTCTCCGTACTTGCCGTGAGGCAGAGAAAACGGTAGCCATGGTCGTTGGCATATTCGTAAATCTCATCGATATTGCCGAAGTTGCTGTCGTCGGCAAATTCAAGATGTGGCGAAACCAGGAGGAAGGTGTAGCCTTTATCGTGAATTACTTCCTGGGTGATGTCTTCTCCCGTCTTGGCATCAGCTATGCTGAAGTCGTGGATTGGAGGTACGTAACCTTCTTCGGTCTGAACCGTCTTGCTGTCGATGAAGGTCCAGGTAGAGTCGGGATAGTTGTCTATCGTAAACTCCTTCCGCTCTCCGTTCTTCTCCAGGATGAAGGTGGTATCAAACTTGGGTTGCTTGGCTCCTTTCGGTATCTCCATGCCCTTGGCGATGTTGACACCTATATGATAAGGACGGAAGTCGAATTGCGGAAGATACCACAGACTCCAGATGCTCATCACGATAGAGAAGAGAAAGGTGTAGTTGATGGCAATCCACTGGGTTGGTTTAGATACCAGCTGTGGCATTTCCTGCGGTTTCTTCCAGAGTAGGATAGCGATGGCAAGGAGGATGAGGTTCTTGACGAACGTCTCCATGTTGGTGAGCACGATGGCATCACCGAAGCAGCCACAATCTTTCACTGGGTCTGCGATGACAATCCACAGGGTAATCAGCGTCATCACGCTCATCACGAGCAGCGCAATCTTGCTGACCAGTTTTCTGCGGATGGCAAGGAGCAGGAAGATACCGATGGCAAATTCGCACATAGCCAGCACGATAGACATCAGCAATGTGCTCCATGAAGGGAACATCCAGTCGATGTGCAGCGCCTCCAGATAGTCGGTTATCTTGTATTGCGTGCCTAATGGATCAATTCCCTTCACAAATCCTGAGAAAATGAAGGTTATTGCCATCAGCAGTCGCCCGATATTAACCGCTATCTTTGTTAATATGTGAGTTGCCTTATTCTTCATCATTGATTTCTTTTACTTCTCGCTCATTTTGATGGCACCGAAGACGGCATAGTTGATGATGTCCATATAGTTGGCATCAATACCTTCAGAAACGAGGGTAGCGCCGGCGATGTCTTCAATTTCTTTCACGCGCTGAATCTTGGTCAGTATGAAGTCGGTATAACTGCTTACTCTCATCGAGCGCCATGCCTCATCATAGTCATGGTTCTTCTTGAGCATCAGTTCCAGCGCCTCCTTTGCATGGAGGTCGTATAATTTCATAGCCTCTTCGGGTGTCATATCCACTTCATCCACGAAAGGCTTTTCGAGCTGGATGAGTCCTATGATACCATAATTGATAAGGGCGATGAATTCCGGACGGATACCTTCGCCAACCAAAGATTCTTTCTTGATTTCGAGCGAGCGGATGCGCTTCGCCTTGATATAGAGCTGGTCTGTCAGAGAAGAAGGGCGCAAGATTCTCCAAGAGGCTCCATAATCATGAAGCTTCTTCTCAAATAATGTCCTGCATTCGCTCATGACATTCTTAAACTGCTGTTCTGTTTTCAATAAATCTGCCATAATAATTTCGAAATTCGGTGCAAAAATACACATTTATTGTGAAATAGCCAAATATTTATTTTGTTTTTCGCTCAAATTGCAGTAACTTTTGATAAGTTACGCTGCACTCGGAAGAAAAAATAAATCGCGATTTATTTTGTTTTTCGCTCATTTTGCAGTAACTTTTGATAAGTTACGCTGCATCTCAACAATAAAAACAAAAAAAATCTTTTTTTATTTTGTATTGTCTTCGATTTGCAGTAACTTTGCACCCCGAAAGTAAAAAGAGTATGAGAAATTTGACCAATGCCGAACTGGCACAGATACTGGATAAGGATATATTTCATAAGATTTCAGAGGCAGCAGATGGGCTGTCTGTGGAGTGTTATGTAGTAGGTGGATATGTGCGTGACCTCTTCCTGGAGCGACCTTCCAATGATATTGATGTCGTTGTGGTTGGTAGCGGTATAGAGGTAGCTTCTGCCTTGAAGAAGATGCTCGGAAGAAAGGCGCATCTCTCTGTGTTCCGTAATTTCGGAACTGCACAAGTGAAGTATCAGGATACTGAAGTGGAGTTTGTTGGCGCCCGTAAGGAGAGCTATCATCGCGATTCCAGAAAACCTATTGTGGAAGATGGAACGCTGGAGGATGACCAGAACCGCCGCGACTTCACTATCAATGCGATGGCTATCTGTCTGAACAAAGACCGTTTTGGAGAACTCGTAGATCCTTTTGATGGTGTCTACGATATGGAAGATGGTATTATTGCCACACCGCTCGACCCGGATATCACTTTTTCTGATGACCCGCTGCGTATGATGCGTTGCGTGCGTTTCGCTACCCAACTCAATTTCCAGATAGAGGAGGAGACTTATGATGCGCTCTCCCGCAATGCCGAGCGCCTGAAGATTATCAGTGCTGAGCGAATCTGCGACGAGATGAACAAGATTATGCTCTCCAAGCACCCAAGCAGCGGTTTCTATTACCTGAAAGATACAGGTCTGCTCGATCTCATTTTGCCAGAACTGGTTGCGATGGATAAGGTGGAAACGCGAAACGGCAGGGCACATAAGAATAATTACGACCATACGATGGAGGTGCTCGAGAATGTCTGCAAGCATACAGATAACCTCTGGCTCCGCTGGGCTGCTCTCTTCCACGACATCGGCAAACCGAAGAGCAAGCGCTGGGATAACAATATCGGCTGGACATTCCACAGTCATAATATAATAGGTGCAAAGATGATTCCGGGTATCTTCCGCCGTATGAAACTTCCGATGGATGCGAAGATGAAGTATGTGCAGAAGCTGGTAGAGCTCCACATGCGTCCGATTGTGATTGCTGATGAGGAGGTTACCGACAGTGCCGTACGCCGCCTGCTGAATGATGCCGGCGATGACATCAACGACCTGATGACGCTCTGCGAGGCTGATATCACCAGCAAGAACCAGGTGCGCAAGCAGCGTTTTCTGGATAATTTCAAGATGGTGCGCGAGAAACTGGTTGATCTGCAGGAACGTGATTATAAGCGACTTCTCCAGCCTTGTATCGATGGTAATGAGATTATGGAGATGTTCCATCTTACACCTTGTCGCGAGGTAGGCACCCTGAAGCAGTATCTCAAGGATGCTGTATTGGATAATAAGGTGGCTAATGAGCGTGAACCATTGATGGCGCTTCTGATGAAGAAGGCTCAGGAGATGGGATTGGTAAATGCAGAAAACTTAAAATAGAGAATAATTTTTGTTAAATAACGGCTCCCTGCGAGCCGTTATTCATTTATTATTAGTACTTTTGCAGCGCTTTTAAAACTTAAAGGCGTATGAAAGTTTTCTTTAGAGGACGGAAAGATTTTTGAATTAGAGAAGATAAAAGATTAAATAATAAATTATAATATAGGTATGAAAATTAAAAGCGTTTTGTTTGTTGCAGCAGTTTGTGTTTTTGCTGCGTTGACATCATGTGGTGGAAGTAAGAAAGGCGGTCTGCCTAACTTCGGCGACGATGAGTTCGCTGTGGCTACTATCGGTACTTCCAGCGCCGCATTGCAGACTACCTATCCTGCTACCATCAAGGGTATCCAGGATGTAGAGGTACGTCCTAAGGTTTCTGGTTTTATCACTAAGGTTTTTGTACATGAGGGTCAGACTGTATCAGCAGGTCAGGCTTTATTCTCTATTGATAGCGAGACCTATCAGGCCGCTGTCCGTTCTGCTGCTGCCGCTGTAAATACAGCTAAGGCACAGGCAAATACAGCTAAGTTGACTTATCAGAACAACAAAAAGTTGTATGATAGCAAGATTATCGGTGAATATGAACTTTCTACAGCAGCTAACAGCTATGCAACCGCTAAGGCTCAGGTAGCTCAGGCAGAGGCATCATTGGCTTCAGCCCGCGAGCAGTTGGCTTGGTGTACCGTTACCAGCCCTTCTGCAGGTGTTGTAGGTAGCCTTCCTTTCAAGGTGGGTGCTTTGGTCAGCGCTTCTGGTCAGGCTTTGACTACCGTTTCTAACATCAGCACCATGGAGGTGTTCTTCTCACTCTCTGAGTCTCAGATATTGAGCATGTCTAAGACCAATGGTAGTGTTCAGGCAGCCATTGCTGCGTTCCCAGCTGTTAAGTTGCAGTTGGCTGATGGTTCAATCTATAATCATCCAGGTAAGGTTGTCAAGATGAGTGGTGTCATCGATGCTACTTCTGGTTCTATCTCTCTCATCGCTCATTTCGCCAACCCAGAGAAGTTGCTGAAGAGTGGTGGTGCAGGTTCTATCGTGGTTCCTAACGATCATAACAGCGCTATCGTTATCCCTCAGGAGGCTTGCTCTCAGGTTCAGGATAAGATCTTCGTTTACGTAGTAACCAAGGATAACAAGGTGAAGTATTCTGAGATCAAGGTAAATCCACAGGATGATGGAAAGAACTATATCGTAACTTCTGGTCTCAATGTAGGCGACCGCATCGTATTGAAGGGTATCACCAAGTTGACCGATGGTCAGCAGATTAAGCCTATCACTCTGGAGCGCTACAATCAGAAGATTGCCGAGGCTGCCAAGTTGGCTGAGTCTCAGGATAATGCTCATGCATTCGCTACTGCTATGGGTGGAAAGAAGTAATATAATGTATAATTAATAATGTATAATGAATAATTAATAGGCCTTGGGGCAATTATTAATTGTTAATTATTAATTCTTAATTAAAATAAGATTATGTCATTTACAAACTTTATAAAGCGCCCGGTACTTTCGACGGTGGTTTCCATCTTCTTCGTCTTGCTGGGTATCATCGGCTTGGTATCGCTGCCTATCGAGCAGTATCCGAATATCGCGCCGCCTACCATCACGGTAACTGCTACCTATACGGGTGCAGATGCCCAGACGGTGTTGAACTCTGTCGTTGCTCCTCTGGAAGAGAGTATCAACGGTGTGGAGAACATGACTTATATGACCTCTTCTGCGTCTAACTCTGGTTTTGCTCAGATCACCGTTTACTTCAAGCAGGGTTCTGACCCTGATATGGCTGCGGTCAACGTACAGAACCGTGTGTCTCAGGCGCAGTCTCTGCTGCCTGCCGAGGTTACTAGGGTGGGTGTCACAGTAACCAAGCGACAGAGTTCCAACGTTATCATGTTCGCTCTGACTACAGACGATGGCCGTTACGACGACCAGTTTGTTACCAACTATGCCTTGATCAACGTCATTCCTCAGTTGAAGCGTATCAATGGTGTGGGTGATGTGCAAAGCCCTTCTACCCGTGACTACTCTATGCGTATCTGGTTGAAGCCAGAGAAGATGAAGGAGTTCGGACTGGTTCCTTCTGATATTTCTCAGGCTTTGGCAGAGCAGAATATCGAGGCTGCCCCTGGTAGCTTTGGTGAGAGCTCTGATATGCAGTATGAATATACCTTGCGTTACAAGGGTCGTTTGAAGACTCCAATGGAGTATGAGAACATCCTCATCAAGAGCAATACTTCCGGTCAGACTCTCCGTCTCGGCGAAGTTGCCAAGATTGAGTTGGGTGGTTTGCAGTATAATGTAAACCTGCTCAACGATGATCAGCCTGCCGTGATGGGTATGGTTCAGCAGATTGCCGGATCCAACGCTACCCAGATTGCAAGCGACGTAAAGAAAACGTTGAATGAACTGGAGAAGAGTTATCCTCCAGGGTTGAAGAATGTCATCCTGATGGATGTTACCGAGTTCTTGTTCGCATCTATCGAGGAGGTTATCTTCACCTTGATCATCACCCTGGTACTGGTGTTCATCGTAGTGTATATCTTCTTGCAGGACTTCCGTTCTACGCTGATTCCTATGATTGCCGTACCTGTGGCTCTGGTCGGTACGTTCCTCTTCCTCTGGATCTTCGGATTCTCCATCAACCTGCTTACGCTGTCAGCCCTGCTGCTGGCTATCGCGATTGTGGTCGATGATGCCATCGTGGTGGTCGAGGCGGTTCACGCCAAGCTCGACCAGGGTTACAAGAGTGCTCTTACAGCATCTATCGATGCGATGAACGAAATCTCCAGCGCCATCATCTCTATTACATTGGTGATGTCTGCCGTGTTCGTTCCTGTATCATTCATCGGTGGTACTTCCGGTTACTTCTACCGTGAGTTCGGTGTAACCATGGCTGTATCTATCGTTATTTCGGCTATCAATGCGTTGACCTTGTCTCCTGCACTTTGTGCCGTATTGCTGAAGCCACACGAGGAGGGTCACGAGAAGAAGATGTCTTTCGTAGACCGTTTCCACGCAGGATTCAACTATCAGTTTGAGAAGATTACCAATAAATATAAAGGTGGTGTCAAGTGGGTTATCAATCATGGCATCATTGCTGGTAGCCTCGTGGCTGTCAGTATCGTAGGTCTGGTTGCCCTGATGGGTACTACCAAGACGGGTCTGGTGCCTGATGAGGATACCGGTACGATCTTCGCTTGTATCTCTACAGCTCCTGGTACTTCTCAGGAACGTACATCAGAGGTGGTTAAGCAGGTAGATAAGATGCTGGCTAACAACCCAGCCATCGCAACCCGTAACGCCATCATGGGTTATAGCTTTATCGGTGGTACCGGTTCTAACCAGGGTACCATCATCGTGAAGCTGAAGCCATTCGAGGAGCGTCCAGGTGGATTCTTCCACCGTATCAAGGAGGCTTGTACGGGTGGCGGTATCGAGGCATTATTTGTCAACCCAATGGAATATACTTCTGTGTTGGGTATGATCTACAAGCAGACTGCTGCCATCAAGGATGCACAGATTCTTGCCTTCGCTCCACCTATGATTTCCGGTTTCTCTGTACAGAATGGTATCACCATGACTATGCAGGATAAGACCGGTGGTGACTTGAACAAGTTCTATGGCAATGTGAAGAAGTTCCTGGCTGAGCTGAACAAGCGCCCTGAAATCCAGACCGCTCAGACTCAGTACAACCCTAACTATCCTCAGTATATGGTAGATGTGGATGTTGCCAAGACCAAGCAGGCTGGTATCTCTCCATCTTCTGTATTGAGTGTGATGCAGGGTTATCTCGGTGGTCTCTACGCATCTAACTTCAATGCCTACGGTAAGCTCTACCGTGTGATGATTCAGGCTGGTCCTGAGAGTCGTATGCGTCCAGACGATCTGAGCAAGATTTACGTTCGTTGTGCTGATGGCACCATGTCTCCTGTAAGCGAGTTCGTGAACTTGAAGAAGATTTATGGTCCATCTAACATCACACGTTTCAACCTGTTTACCTCTATGGATGTATCTGTAACTCCTAACACCGGTTACTCTACCGGTGACGGTATGAAGGCGATTGCTGAGGTTGCCAAGGAGACATTGCCAGAGGGTTATGGTTATGAGTACTCTGGTTTGACCCGTTCTGAGGCTGAATCAAGCAACTCTACAGGTTTGATCTTCGCACTCTGTATTGTATTCGTTTACCTCATCTTGAGTGCCCAGTACGAGAGTTACATCTTGCCATTGTCTGTAGTGTTGTCTATCCCATTCGGTTTGGCAGGTTCGTTCATCTTCACCAACCTCTTCGGTCACTCTAACGATATCTACATGCAGATTTCGTTGATTATGTTGATTGGTCTGTTGGCTAAGAACGCCATCCTGATTGTACAGTTCGCCCTCGAGCGTCGTCGTACGGGTATGGCTATCAAGTACTCAGCTATCCTGGGTGCGGGTGCCCGTCTCCGTCCTATCCTGATGACCTCTCTGGCGATGGTTATCGGTCTGTTGCCTCTGATGTTCGCATCAGGTGTAGGTAAGAATGGTAACCAGACCCTGGGTGCTGCCGCCGTAGGTGGTATGTTGATTGGTACTATCTGTCAGGTCTTCGTGGTTCCTGCTCTCTTCGCAGTCTTCCAGTGGTTGCAGGAGAAGTTGACTCCATTGAAGTTCGAGGATGAGTTGAACGAGGAGGTAGCTGCCGAGTTGGAGCAGTATGCCAATGCCGCTCATCAGCAGAAGGGTATCGAGAAGAAGTAATAACGCAATGTAACTTCAAAGGAAACAATGAAAAAGAATTTAAATATCATCATATTGGGTCTCGCAGCGCTCTCCTTGAGCAGCTGCAAGACTCTCTACGGAAAGTATGAGCGTCCGGATGTGAAGACCAGCGGTATCGTTCGCGATGTAGCTTCTGATACAGATACTTTAGCTGTAAAGGATACTACTACTTTTGCTAACATCCCTTGGCGCAGTGTCTTCACCGATCCTCAGCTCCAGTCAATCATTGAGAAGGGATTGAACAACAATGTCAACCTCCTCAATGCGGCTTTGAACGTGAAGATAGCAGAAGAGCAGCTGAAGTGTGCCAAGTTGGCATTTGTGCCTTCTCTGGCTTTCACTCCTCAGGGAACCATCGCTTCCTGGGATGGTCAGGCTGCCACCAAGACTTACACTATGCCTGTTACAGCCAGCTGGATGGTAGACCTCTTCGGCAACCTGCTCTCTCAGAAGCGTAGTGCCCAGATGGCTCTGCTCCAGTTGCAGGATTATCAGGTATCTGTCAAGACCAACCTCATCGCCAACATCGCCAACATGTATTATACACTGTTGATGCTCGATAAGCAGGTGGAGTTGGTTAACAATATGGAAGGATTGACCAAGGATACTTGGGAGACTATGCAGAAGATGCACGATCTCAGATTGGGTTACCGTACACCAGCCATCCAGTCAGCTGAGTCTAACTACTATTCTGTGTTGACCCAGAAGACCGATCTGTTGCGCCAGATTCGTGAGACAGAGAACTCTCTGAGTCTGCTCATCGGCGACCAGGCACATAGCATCGCCCGTGGCAAGTTGGATAACCAGAGTCTTCCGTCTAATTTCTCAACCGGTGTAGGCATCCAGTTGCTCAACAACCGTGCTGATGTCCACGCAGCCGAGATGAATCTTGCCCAGTGCTTCTATGGTGTAGAGACCGCCCGCAGCAAGTTCTATCCATCTATCACTATTTCCGGTACAGGTGCCTTCACCAATTCAGGTGGTATGGGCATCGTGAACCCAGGTAAGTGGTTGCTCTCAGCTGTAGGTTCTCTTACCCAGCCAATTTTCCAGAACGGCCGTATCATTGCCGGTTTAAAGGTGGCTAAGATGCAGTATGAGCAGGCTTACAACACCTGGCAGAATACCGTGCTGAAGGCTGGTAGCGAGGTGAGCAATGCGCTTGTTCTCTACAACTACTCTGATGAGAAGAGCAAGATAGAGCAGAAGCGAATAGAAGTACTCGAGAAGAATGTAGAATCTACCAAGGAATTGATGGGTATTGCAGGCAGCTCTTACCTTGAAATCATCCAGGCACAGTCTTCACTCCTCAACGTACAGCTTTCTAAGGTAGCTGATGACTTCTACAAGATGCAGGCAGTAGTTAATCTCTACTATGCATTGGGTGGAGGAGCTAAGTAGTTTATAGTTAATAATTAATAGTTTATAGTTATGGCTAGTATAATAAGTCCAAAGGCAGAGGTTTCTCCAAAGGCTAAGATTGGAGACAACTGCAAAATCTATCCATTCGCCTATATTGAGGACGATGTGGTCATCGGCGACAACTGTACCATCTATCCATTCGCAAGCATCATGAATGGTACTCGCATGGGTAATAATAATAAGGTGTTCCAGTCAGCCGTTATCGCTGCCCTCCCACAGGATTTCAACTTTACCGGTGAGGAGAGTGAGGTAGTGATTGGCGACAACAATACCATCCGTGAGGGCGTGGTTATCAACCGCGGAACTCATGCAGGTGGCAAGACCGTTCTGGGCAACAACAACTTCCTGATGGAAGGTGCCCATATCTCTCACGATACCGTCATCGGCAACGGTTGCGTGTTCGGTTATGGTACCAAGATTGCAGGCGACTGCGTGATAGGTAACGGTGTCATCTACTCAACATCTGTAGTAGAGAACGCCAAGACCCGAGTAGGCGACCTTGCGATGATTCAGGCAGGTACTACCTTCTCTAAGGATATTCCTCCTTATATCATTGCCGGTGGAAAGCCTGTGAAGTATGCAGGTCCTAACACCATCATCATGGAAGCAGCTGAGCTTACCGAGAAGGTTTGCAAGCATATTGCTAATGCCTACCGACTGGTATTCCATGGTCAGACATCCCTCTTCGATGCCATTAACCAGATCAAGGATCAGGTGCCAGATGGACCGGAGATTCAGAACATCATCCAGTTCCTGGAGAGTTCAGAGAAGGGTGTCATCACTAAGATGTAATGAATGTGCATAAAGGGATTTACCATCCCGAATAGTAAATTTTCATTTAGTAAATTCAAGTCATACCTATTTGAATTTTACTTATTATGTGAAGGGCTGGCCGTGAGGTTGGCCCTTTTCCTTTTTCAATTGAACTTAACTTTTACCTGTGGTTCGATTAATTAATTGAATAAATGTAAATAAATGCTATTTTATTTTGTAATCTCTTCGTTTATGCGTATCTTTGCAGACAATTTGGGTTATTGTGCCCTTTTGGTTTTAAGTTAGTAAAGATTTTTAAAAATGAGAAAGAAACAATATAAGCCTAGCAATCATCGTGGATTGCAGGTCATTACTTTGTGTATCAGTACCGCTATGGTGCTCATTTTGTTGGGGTTAGTTATCTTCTCTGTCCTCATGGGACGTAATCTCTCTTCCTATGTGAAGGAGAATCTCGTGGTACAGGTGATGCTCGAACAGGATATGACTAACCCGGAGGGATTGCAGATGTGTAAACGCCTGAATGCAAGACCTTATGTCAATACGCTGACTTATATTACCAAGGAAGAGGCACTGAAAGAAGCTACCCGCGATTTGGGTACCAACCCGAGCGAGTTTGCCGGTGTCAACCCTTTCCAGCCTTCCATAGAGATTACGACGAAGGCAGATTACGCGAACAATGATTCATTGAAGTGGATTGCCAAGGAACTGAAGGCATATCCACGTGTTACCGAGGTTACTTATCAGCACGACCTGATAGAACAGGTGAACAATTCGTTGGCAAAGATCAGTATCGGATTGCTGATTGTAGCAGCCCTGCTCACCTTCATCTCGTTCTCGCTGATTAACAATACGGTGCGTCTGGGCATCTATGCCCGCCGTTTCTCCATCCATACGATGAAACTGGTAGGTGCATCCTGGGGCTTTATCCGCCGTCCGTTCCTGCGCAAGGCTATGCTTGTGGGCGTTGTTTCAGCCCTGCTGGCAGATGGTTTTCTGGGCGGTTGTCTCTATGTATGGTCGCTCCACGAACCTGAGTTGATGAACGTTTTGGGCTGGCAGGAACTTGCCATCACCGGTGGCTCCGTCTTCCTCTTCGGTATCATCATCACCGCCTTCTGCGCCTGCATCTCAGTCAATAAGTTCCTGAAGATGAAGGCGGGAGACTTGTATAAAATATAAGGGAAGAGTTAAGAGTGAAGAGTGAAGAATTCTCTTGCTTTATTAAACATTAAACATTACACATTAAACATTAAAAATAATGGATAAGAAGAATTTAGCATTCGACAAGATGAACTTTATCTTGTTAGGCATCGGAATGGCGATTATCATCATCGGTTTTCTGCTGATGAGTGGCGCAGGTTCTAACGAGCATACCTTCGATACTGATATTTTCAGTACCCGTCGCATCGTTGTAGCACCAACTGTAACATTGATAGGTTTCCTTTCAATCATCTATGCGGTGATTCACAAACCGAAAGACAATGAATAATTTATAATTAATATACATATTATTATTAGATGGATTTTATTCAGACTATCATTATCTCTATCGTAGAGGGACTGACCGAGTTCTTGCCTGTATCCAGTACGGGTCACATGATTATAGTAGAAAATTTGCTGGGTGTAGATATCCAGGATAAGTTTGTCAACGCCTTTACTGTCATCATCCAGTTTGGCGCCATCCTTTCTGTCATCTGTCTGTATTGGAAGAGATTCTTCTATCCAGAGGCTGTGAAGACCGGTGAGAAGACCTATTGGAAGGCGATGTTCGATTTCTATGCCCGTCTGCTTGTAGGTACCGTGCCTGCCGTGGTATTGGGTCTTGCCTTCAATGATTTCATCGAGTCAAACCTTGGCAATGTACAACTGGTGGGCTGGATGCTTGTCATCGGCGGTATTTTCATGCTCTTCTGCGATAAGATATTCAATAAAGGCAGCGAACAGACCAAGCTTACTTACAAGCGTGCCCTGATTATCGGTTTCATCCAGTGTATAGCGATGATTCCTGGTGTATCGCGCTCCATGTCAACCATCGTGGGTGGTATGTCCCAGCGTCTTACCCGCAAGGCAGCAGCCGAGTTCTCATTCTTCCTGGCAGTGCCAACCATGTTTGGCGCCACCTGTCTCGAGGTTTATAAGCTCATCAGCCATGGCGGCGGCTCATTGCTCACCCAGGGCAACAACCTGTTCACATTGATATTAGGCTCAGTGGTGGCATTCATCGTTGCCATTCTCGCCATCAAGTTTTTCATCAATTATGTCACCAAGTACGGTTTTGCAGCTTTCGGATGGTACCGTATCGTAGTAGGACTTATCATTATCATCTGCGGCCTTTGCGGTGTAGATATGCAGATGGTTGACTAAACATATACTATGGATTTCAGAAAAGGAGAAATTATTGCCATCGACAAGCCTTATCGCATGTCGAGTTTCGGAGCCCTGGCACATGTTCGCTATCTGCTCAGCAAGAAGCTCGGTTTTAAGGTGAAGATAGGACATGCCGGTACGCTCGATCCCCTTGCCACTGGCGTGCTGGTGCTCTGCACCGGTAAATGTACCAAGCAGATAGAACAGCTGCAGACCCATACCAAGGAGTATACAGCAACCCTGCAGCTCGGTGCTACTACCGCCAGCTACGATAAGGAACACAGCGTGAATCACACCTATCCTACGAAGCATATCACCCGCCAGCTGGTGGAGGAAACGCTTAAGCAGTTTGTGGGCGAGATTCAGCAGGTTCCGCCTACCTACAGCGCCGTAAAGGTGAATGGCGACCGCTCTTATGCCTTGCGCCGGGCAGGCGAAGAGGTTCAGCTCAAGCCGAAGACCGTGCGTGTAGACGAGATAGAACTCACCGATTATAACGATGAGGAGAAGACCGCCAGCATCCGTGTGGTTTGCGGCAAAGGCACTTACATCCGCTCCCTCGCCCGTGATATCGGCAGGGCTCTCGATAGTGGCGCCTACCTTACCGCCCTCCGCCGTACCAAGGCAGGAAGTTTCGCAGTAGAAAACTGCATCAGTTTTGAACATTTCCAGGAATGGCTTGATGAGCAGCCTCTCGAAGACAGCCTTCAGCCATCCAAGTAATAAAAAATATAACATGAAGCTATCACAATTTAACTTTAAGTTGCCAAAAGATCAGGTGGCACTTTATCCACATAAGGCAAAGCACGTGGTAAAAACGGCTAGTGGTGAACGTACATTCGAGATTACTCGCCGCGATGAGTCCCGACTCATGGTTCTCCACAAGAAGTCAGAAACCATCGAGATGTACAAGAAAGATGAAAACGGCAAGGATATGGTTGATGCCGATGGCAATCCAGTATTCCTGCAGTTCAAGGATATCGTGAATTACTTCGAAGAGGGCGATACCTTCATCTTCAACAATACCAAGGTTTTCCCAGCCCGTCTTTATGGTACCAAGGAGAAGACCGATGCCAAGATTGAGGTGTTCCTGCTCCGTGAGCTCAATCCTGAGATGCGCCTTTGGGACGTATTGGTAGAGCCTGCCCGCAAGATCCGTATCGGCAACAAGCTTTTCTTCGATGATGTCAACGAGATGGTTGCCGAGGTTATCGACAATACCACCAGCCGTGGCCGTACCCTCCGTTTCCTCTATGATGAGGATGGCAATCATGATGTCTTCAAGCGTTCGCTCTTCGCTCTGGGCGAGGCTCCGCTTCCTCGTTACGTTATCGATGCACGTGAGGATCATCACGCTACAGAGGATGATATGGACGATTTCCAGTGTGTTTTCGCTGAGGTAGAGGGTGCTGTTACTGCTCCTGCTACCGGTCTTCACTTCTCACGCGAGCTGATGAAGCGTATGGAGATCAACGGTATCAACGAGGCTTATATCACCCTGCATTGCGGTTTGGGCAACTTCCACGATATTGAGGTGGAGGATCTTACAAAGCACAAGATGGATTCTGAGCAGATGATGATCAGCCAGGAGGCATGCGATCTGGTTAACAAGACCAAACTTGCCGGCCATCGCGTCTGCGCTATCGGTACCAGTGTGATGAAGGCAACAGAAACGGCTGTAGGCACCGATGGTATGATGAAGGCTTTCGATGGATGGACCAACAAGTTCATCTTCCCTCCATACGATTTTGGTCTTGCTGACTGTGCCGTAGTCAATTTCTATCATCCGGAGTCAACCCTGATGATGAGTACTGCAGCCTTTGGCGGTTACGAGTTGGTTTACGAGGCATACAAGATGGCTGTGAAGAATGGCTATATGTTTGGCTGCTATGGTGATTCATTGTTGATGCTTCCAGATTAAACAGTGGTATAAACAGTTTTTATACACATAGAAGTTGTTGATATTCTAGGTTTTAGCTTAGTTATCCACAATTTTATGAAAGTGTGAATAAGTATGTATCAGGTATATTTAAGTCTCGGTACGAATTTGGGCAACCGAAAGCGCAACATTCGCGAGGTAATAGAAAAGATAGGAGAGCAGATTGGTGTGGTAGAGCGCCAGTCTGCTCTTTACGAAACCAAGCCTTGGGGCTATTCATCTCCCAACGACTATATCAATGCCTGTGTGCTGGTTCTCACCACGATGGCCCCGCGCCAGGTGCTGGAGGCTACGCAGCGCATAGAGCGCGAAATGGGGCGTACCATGAAGTCGGTGGATAGCGAATACCATGACCGCATCATCGACATTGATATCCTGATGATAGATGACTTAGTGATAGATGAGCCCGATTTCAAGGTTCCTCATCCGTTGATGGAGGAGCGTGAATTCGTGATGAAACCGCTGAAGGAGATACTCAGGTAATTTAAATTTAGTAAGTATGCAAAAACGGGCTAGGAGTTTTTTCGCTCCCAGCCCGTTTCCTGTTTCTTATCTTTCTTTATTCCTGCTGATTTCTTTCATCCTGGCAGATGGCGTGACGCCTTCTGATTTGGCAAAGACGCTCGAAAAGTAGGGCAGCGAGGAGAAACCTGCGTTGTAGGCGATATCATTCAGCCTGCCATCAGTCTTTTAGATCTGCGAAAAGTTTTGTAAACGGCTGTATCAGGTGTCTGGCAGAGCAACAGGATGGTTGCCAGCGTCAGATAGATGATGCTGGTTTGTGGTTACAAGTTCTACAAAGTGCTGTTCTAAGAAATGAATCATGTTCTTTTTTTTATGCAAGAAAAATCCCACCGCTCTTGCGAACGATGGGATTCTGTTCTGTTAAGCAATGTGTCTGCCTAAGCTGATTACTTACGAAGACCGAGGGCCTTGATGATAGCACGATAGCGATTGATGTCGCGATCATACAAGTAATCGAGCAATGCACGACGCTTTCCTACAAGCTGTGTCAACGCACGTGTTGTAGTATAATCTTTACGGTTCTTCTTAACATGTTCCGTCAAATGAGCAATACGGTATGAGAACAATGCTATCTGGCTCTCAGCTGAACCAGTATCAGAGTTAGACTTTCCGTACTTGCTAAAGATCTCTTCTTTTTTTGCTTTGTCTAAATACATAGCTGTAAAAACTTAATTTAATAAAATATGAATATGTTTAATTTTGTGCATCTGATGACCTTCCTCACGGTGGTTTCATTAAAAATGCGGTGCAAAGATACAACTTTTTGCCGAATTATGCAAACATTTCGGGATTTTTTTGTAATTTTGCACCCAAAATTTAAGTATTTAAGGTAAAAATTAAAATGCAAGACATTAGAAACATTGCAGTTATTGCACACGTTGACCATGGTAAGACTACATTGGTCGACAAGATGATGCTCGCCGGTAAGCTGTTCCGCGACGGCCAGGATAACAGCGGCGAAGTGCTCGATTCCAACGACTTGGAGCGCGAGCGTGGTATCACCATTCTCTCAAAGAATGTATCTATCAATTGGAAAGGTACTAAGATTAATATCCTCGATACTCCTGGACACTCTGACTTCGGTGGTGAGGTTGAGCGCGTGCTCAACATGGCAGACGGATGCCTCCTCCTCGTCGATGCTTTCGAGGGTCCGATGCCTCAGACCCGTTTCGTGCTCCAGAAGGCATTGCAGCTCGGACTGAAGCCTATCGTCGTTGTTAATAAGGTAGATAAGCCTAACTGTCGCCCTGAAGAGGTGTACGAGATGGTATTCGACCTGATGTGCGACCTCGATGCTACAGAAGACCAGCTCGACTTCCCTGTAGTTTACGGTTCTGCCAAGAACGGCTGGATGGGCGAGGACTATAATCATCCAACAGACAATATCGATTATCTGCTCGATAAGATTATTGAGGTTATCCCAGCTCCTAAGCAGCTCGAGGGTACTCCACAGCTCCTTATCACATCACTCGATTACAGCTCTTATACTGGTCGTATCGCCGTAGGTCGTGTACACCGCGGTACATTGAAGGACGGAATGAATGTTACCATCTGCCATCGCGACGGAACCCAGGAGAAGACCAAGATCAAGGAGCTCCACACCTTCGAGGGTATGGGCCACAAGAAGACCGATCATGTAGATTCTGGCGATATCTGTGCCGTTATCGGCTTGGAGAAGTTCGAGATTGGTGATACCATCTGCGATTTCGAGAATCCTGAGCCACTGCCTCCAATCGCTGTCGATGAGCCTACCATGAGCATGCTCTTCACCATCAACGATTCACCATTCTTCGGTAAGGAAGGCAAGTTCTGTACATCACGCCACATCCAGGAGCGCTTGAACAAGGAGCTCGAGAAGAACCTCGCTCTCCGCGTACAGCCTTACGAGGATTCTACCGATAAGTGGATTGTATCAGGCCGTGGTGTGCTCCATCTCTCTGTACTCATCGAGACCATGCGCCGCGAGGGCTATGAGCTCCAGGTAGGTCAGCCTCAGGTTATCTATAAGGAGATTGACGGTGTGAAGTGCGAGCCTGTAGAGGAGTTGACCATCAACGTACCAGAGGAGTTTGCTTCTAAGATGATTGATATGGTAACCCGCCGCAAGGGTGATATGACCTCTATGCTGAACATGGGCGAGCGTGTAGACATCGAGTTCGATATCCCTTCACGTGGTATCATCGGTCTGCGTACCAATGTGCTTACCGCTTCTCAGGGCGAGGCTATCATGGCTCACCGCTTCAAGGAGTATCAGCCATACAAGGGTGAAATCAGCCGCCGTTCTAACGGTAGCATGATTGCGCTCGAAACCGGTACTGCCTTTGCTTACGCTATCGATAAGCTGCAGGATCGTGGTAAGTTCTTCATCGATCCGGGTGAGGAGGTTTACGGAGGCGAGGTTGTAGGTGAGCATGTTCACGACAACGACCTGGTAGTCAACGTAACCAAGGCTAAGCAGCTTACCAACGTGCGTGCTTCCGGTTCTGACGATAAGGCTCGCGTCATTCCTAAGACCGTGATGAGTCTTGAGGAGTGCCTGGAGTATATCCGTGAGGACGAGTACGTAGAGGTAACTCCAAAGAACATGCGTATGCGCAAGATTGAGCTCGATCACCTGAAGCGCAAGCGCAGCAACAAAGACTAAGCAGAAATGATTTTGTGGAGATTTTTTAGAAAGTTTTCATTGCCCTGCTCTCTGGTTATGGGAGCATTGGGCTACCTGATATTCGCCAATGTGCCCTTCCTGGTGCCCATTGGCGATTATTGTGGTCCGAGGTTGGTAAGTCTGATGCCGGTAGTGCTGTTCTCCCTGCTCTATGTTACTTTCTGTAAGATAGAAATCAAGGAGATGAAGCCTAAGGCGTGGCATTTCATCCTCCAGCTCATCCGTACCTCGCTGGCATTGATGATGGTGGTGCTTATCTTTGAGTTCGGCTCCGATTACAGCACCAAACTGATTCTCGAGGGTGCCTTCATCTGCTTCATCTGTCCTACGGCAGCCGCCGTGGCTGTGGTTACGGAGAAGTTGGGCGGCAGTATCGGTTCGCTGACCACCTATACGGTCATCGCCAACATTTTTACGATGGTCATCATTCCGAGTCTTTTCCCGATGGTAGAGAAAGGGGCAGACGTATCGTTCCTCATGATGAGTGCGATGGTGTTCCGCAATGTCACTACCGTGCTGGTGGTGCCTCTGCTGCTTGCCTTGCTGAGCCGCAGGTTCCTGCCAAAATGGGTGGATAAGGTGAAGAATGTAAAGGATTTAGGCTTTTATATGTGGTGTTTCAACCTCACGATACTGATGGGCGAAACGGTTCGCAACATGCTCCATGCCGAGGTATCGGGCGTAACGATGCTTCTGCTGCTCTTTGTACCGCTGCTGGTATGTCTCCTCCAGTTTGCCATCGGCAAGGCGGTAGGCAGGCATTTCGGTGCGAGTATCAGTGCCGGTCAGGCGTTGGGACAGAAGAATACGGTAGTGGGCATCTGGCTCACCCTCACCTTCCTGAATCCTCTTGCTGCCGTAGCACCGGGTGCCTATGTAGTATGGCAGAATCTGGTCAATGGCTGGCAACTTTGGTATAAAGAAAAATATGGCAAGCTTAAGTGGTAAGCTTGCCATATTTTTTGTTTCTAATCCTGGGTAGGGTAGATGAGGTTTTCTTCCCTGATGCAGCAGAGCACCTCATCCAGATATTTTCTGGCTTCATATTTCGCCATAGGCAGGTCGTGGAGCAGGTAGTTGCCGCAGTCCTTTGCCGCCTGTCCTGGAATCTCACCCTTGAAATCGGCGATAAACTTAAAGGTGCGCTTCATCAGTTCCACGATGTCCTTGCTCTCCAGGTCGCCCTTGATAAGGAGATAGTTGCCCGTGAGGCATCCCATCGGTCCCCAGTAGATGATGCGGTCCTTCCACTCCTCGTCGTTGCGCAGATAGGTGGCAGCCAGGTGTTCGATGGTATGGATGGCACCGTTGTGCAGACAAGGCTCCTGGTTAGGCACTTTCATGCGGATATCGAATGTTGTGATGACTTCTCCGCCTACTTCGTCCTTACGGCTCACGTAGATGCCGCGGAGCAGCTTATTGTGATTGATTGTAAAACTTGGAATCTTATTCATCTTGATAATTGATAATTTACAGTTTACAGACTTTCGAGGAAAGCCTTGGTAACATTGAAAGAGCCTTCAGCCATTTTAGCCCAGAAGTCGAAATACTGCTGTGCCTTGGTATCTTTCAGCGGTACATCGCTGATGATGCGGAAGGAGATGAAAGGCGTCTTGTAGATGTGGCAGGTCTGGGCGATAGAGCAGCTCTCCATATCCACCGCCATCGCCTGAGGGAAGTGTTCCAGGATAGAGCGCATCTTCTCCTTGCTGTCTACAAACCATTCGCCGCTCACAATCTGTCCGGCGTGGATCTTCGGGTGCCTGTTGCCCGGCAGGTTGTTGATGGCGAGTGCCTTCTCCACATATTCCTTAGGTGTTTTGAAGAAAGCAGGCATGCCTAGAATCTGTCCGAATTCGCATTCCTCGCCGCAGTAGGCATCGTGGTAAACGCAGTTGGTTGCCACCACCACCTCAGTCACGTTGAGGTTGATATCAGCGCCTCCAGCCACACCTGAAGAGATGACGAGGTCAGGGTGATAGTTGTCAATCATTTCTACGGCACCTATGGTACTGTTCACCTTACCGATGCCGCATTGCTGCATCACCACCTCGTTATTGCCTATCTTTCCGATAACGAAGTCCTTATAGTTTTTTCTCTCAACCTGCGATTCGGTCAATAATGTTTTGAGTTGCGCGAACTCCTTGTCCATCGCAACGATAATTCCTATTTTCATATTCTATACTAACTTTTGGGTGCAAAGTTACTAAAAATATTGCAGAGAGAAGCAAAGTTTAAGGAGTTTTTAAGGAAAAAGGCTTTTAAAGGTAAAAAAGTAAAAAAAGCCCCCGATGCGTGATGCACCGGGGGCTTTGCTATGTCGAATCAGAATTTAAAAACATCTTTTTTTTACACGCTACAGCTGGTAACTCCGAGCGTAGTAGCGATGGCTGTGAGGAAGGAGATTGCAATCTGCAAAATCGTTTTCCAGGTATTTGCTTTCATCATCTTTATTATTATTTTTAATGTTAAGTGTTATATGTTAATGTTAACTTGGCGAGGGGGATACGCTAGCTTTCTACTTGCCGCCCTCAGGCGAGGGCTTTATTCAAGCCCGTCGCCGCCGCCCTGCGTACCACCGCCTTGGCTGGTGCCAGAGCCGCCGCCCTGTTCAGTGCCGCCACCGGTAGTACCACCGCCTGTGGTGCCCTCTCCGTCGGTGCCGATATTGCCGCCGTACTCCTGAATCTTGCACTTCTTGCGCAGCTCAGTATTGCTCCAGCTTTTCGTGTTTCTCACAATCAGGTGCACGCCCTCCACGCTGGCAGCTGTCACCTTCTCCTTGGTGTCCTCCGCCTTGGAGCTCATACCGATGGAGAACAGTCCGAGGTCAGAGAGACGCACGCTCTTGCCGTCGAGAATCAGCTCCTGCAGATGGTCGAGTGCATCCATCAGCACACCGTGGATAGTACCACGAGAGTAAGGCGAGCCGTGGTCAGAGATATGCGATACGAATCCCTCGAAGTCCACTTCGCGGTCAGTTACCGCAGCCGCATACCACTTCTTCTTACCTGCGTTTTCACCAGTCTGAGGTGTGCGCTGTACTTTACGATATTTCAATGTTCCTTTCTGTTCCATAATCTTAAATTTTTAAAGGGTTAATAAATTGTTAATTGTTAACTTTGAGGGTTGCGCTTTGTCGAGTGCAGCCTTTCTTCGAACGACGATGCAAAGATACTGCAATTTCCCGATGCCACCAAATTTCAGCGTGTGATAAGGCGCGATTTTCAGCACACTTTCAATCCGAAACCTGTTAAACAATCTAACTTGCCGTTTTGCGCCCCGCAACTCATACTTTTTCAGAGAGGAAAACATAGAGTTGCGCACTTAAATACTTTGTTTACAATAAAATAGAAAGATACAAAATGGCATAAGAAATCTCCCTCAGTTCCTCAGAACTCAGTTCCTCAGTTTTTCTCTGACCCTTCACTTTTATTCTAATTTCCGCAACACTATAATTTAATATTTTTTATAAGCACCTGAGCAACAAAAAGTTGCTCAGGATTTTGCCATGTCAGAAATTTCACTTATCTTAGTGTTGCAAAATAAAAACAAACAAAATTCTGAATGACATGGCAAAAGTACAAATAAAATCTGAGAAACTCACTCCTTTTGGAGGAATTTTTTCTATTATGGAGCAATTTGATTCTCTTTTAGCTCAAACAATAGATTCTACCTTGGGATTGAGATGCACATTGTTTGGTTATCAATATAGCGAGATTCTACGTTCTCTGATGTGCGTATATCTTTGTGGTGGCTCATGTATTGAGGATGTTACAACTCACCTGATGAAACATTTATCTCTTCATCCAACTCTTCGCACTTGCAGCGCAGACACCATATTACGTGCTATCGAAGAACTGACCTTTAAGAGCATCACCTATAAGTCTGCTTCTGGCAAATCCTATGATTTCAATACTGCAGACAAGATGAACTGCTTACTGGTCAATGCCCTGCTTGCTACTGGTCAATTGAAATCCGGTCAAGAGTATGATTTTGACTTTGACCATCAGTTCATTGAAACAGAGAAGTATGATGCAAAACCAACCTACAAGAAGTTCTTGGGCTATAGTCCAGGTGTAGCTGTCATTAACGACATGATTGTTGGTATTGAAAATAGAGACGGCAACACAAACGTGCGCTTCAACCAAAAAGAAACTTTGGAAAGAATCTTCAAGCGATTGGAGGCTTCGGAAATATATATTTCTCGTGCCCGCATGGATTGCGGCTCATGTTCGGAGGAAATCGTAGATATGGTAGAGGCTCATTGCAGGTATTTTTATATTCGTGCCAACAGATGCTCTTCTTTCTACGATTCCATGTTTGCCTTAACTGGATGGAAAACTGTTGAAATCAACGGTATTGAGTTTGAGTTGAATTCTATCCTTGTTGAGAAATGGAAAGGAAAACCGTATCGTCTTGTCATACAGAGACAAAGGCGAATAGATGGAGACCTTGACATTTGGGAAGGCGAATATACCTACAGATGTATACTGACTAACGATTACAAGTCGAGTGCAAGAGACATCGTGGAATTCTACAATCTTCGTGGTGGCAAGGAACGCATCTTCGATGACATGAACAATGACTTTGGCTGGAATCGATTGCCAAAATCGTTCATGGCACAGAATACTGTATTCCTGCTTATGACAGCTCTCATCAGAAACTTCTACAAAGCTATTATGCAGAGATTGAAAACCCATGAATTTGGATTGCGTGCCACCAGCAGAATCAAGACCTTTGTTTTCAAGTTCATCTCTGTTCCTGCGAAATGGATTAAGACATCACGTAGGCATGTATTGAACATTTACTCAGACAACAATGCTTATGCCAACCTGTTCAAGACAGACTTTGGTTAAAGACCATGCTTTTCTGGTTAAACCAGCGTATTACCTCAAGTCGCTTTATGGGGTAAGGGGATTTTGTGTCTGCGACATTTCTGTTATGCAAGAAATATGTACTCTAATTTCCGCAACACTATAATTTAATATTTTTTATAAGCACCTGAGCAACAAAAAGTTGCTCAGGATTTTGCCATGTCAGAAATTTCACTTATCTTAGTGTTGCAAAATAAAAACAAACAAAATTCTGAATGACATGGCAAAAGTACAAATAAAATCTGAGAAACTCACTCCTTTTGGAGGAATTTTTTCTATTATGGAGCAATTTGATTCTCTTTTAGCTCAAACAATAGATTCTACCTTGGGATTGAGATGCACATTGTTTGGTTATCAATATAGCGAGATTCTACGTTCTCTGATGTGCGTATATCTTTGTGGTGGCTCATGTATTGAGGATGTTACAACTCACCTGATGAAACATTTATCTCTTCATCCAACTCTTCGCACTTGCAGCGCAGACACCATATTACGTGCTATCGAAGAACTGACCTTTAAGAGCATCACCTATAAGTCTGCTTCTGGCAAATCCTATGATTTCAATACTGCAGACAAGATGAACTGCTTACTGGTCAATGCCCTGCTTGCTACTGGTCAATTGAAATCCGGTCAAGAGTATGATTTTGACTTTGACCATCAGTTCATTGAAACAGAGAAGTATGATGCAAAACCAACCTACAAGAAGTTCTTGGGCTATAGTCCAGGTGTAGCTGTCATTAACGACATGATTGTTGGTATTGAAAATAGAGACGGCAACACAAACGTGCGCTTCAACCAAAAAGAAACTTTGGAAAGAATCTTCAAGCGATTGGAGGCTTCGGAAATATATATTTCTCGTGCCCGCATGGATTGCGGCTCATGTTCGGAGGAAATCGTAGATATGGTAGAGGCTCATTGCAGGTATTTTTATATTCGTGCCAACAGATGCTCTTCTTTCTACGATTCCATGTTTGCCTTAACTGGATGGAAAACTGTTGAAATCAACGGTATTGAGTTTGAGTTGAATTCTATCCTTGTTGAGAAATGGAAAGGAAAACCGTATCGTCTTGTCATACAGAGACAAAGGCGAATAGATGGAGACCTTGACATTTGGGAAGGCGAATATACCTACAGATGTATACTGACTAACGATTACAAGTCGAGTGCAAGAGACATCGTGGAATTCTACAATCTTCGTGGTGGCAAGGAACGCATCTTCGATGACATGAACAATGACTTTGGCTGGAATCGATTGCCAAAATCGTTCATGGCACAGAATACTGTATTCCTGCTTATGACAGCTCTCATCAGAAACTTCTACAAAGCTATTATGCAGAGATTGAAAACCCATGAATTTGGATTGCGTGCCACCAGCAGAATCAAGACCTTTGTTTTCAAGTTCATCTCTGTTCCTGCGAAATGGATTAAGACATCACGTAGGCATGTATTGAACATTTACTCAGACAACAATGCTTATGCCAACCTGTTCAAGACAGACTTTGGTTAAAGACCATGCTTTTCTGGTTAAACCAGCGTATTACCTCAAGTCGCTTTATGGGGTAAGGGGATTTTGTGTCTGCGACATTTCTGTTATGCAAGAAATATGTACAATAAAATGAATTTTGTCGTTTTACAAGCAAAATCCCACTAAACCCTATAGGTTGCGGATTTGAGGTGTACAATAAAATGAATTTTGTCGTTTTACAAGCAAAATCCCACTAAACCCTATAGGTTGCGGATTTGAGGTTTATCTTAATTTAGAAGCTTATTATATATATAATATATATTATATATATAATAAAATATAATTACTTATAATTTGTAATCATCAAGTATACCCCTAGAAGAAAACTGAGGAACTGAGTTCTGAGGAACTGAGTCATTATCGTATGTGGTTCAAGTACGGACTGAAGGCCCAAAAGCTCCTAGCCTTTTACAAACGTTAGAGTCCTAATGGACTTACTGTATATTTTTCGCGCACTTATAAACATTCTCCCTTTGCCAGCAACTTTTTCTAAAATTTTCTCCCCGATTTTCTTGCATGTTTCGAAATAAAAGTTTATCTTTGCGGCAGATTTACAGAATCTAAATTGATAATTTATGGGTAGATACATCAACCCCTTTACCGATTGGGGCTTCAAGCGTCTCTTCGGTCAAGAGTTCAGCAAGGACTTGCTGATTAATTTTTTGAACGACTTGTTTGAAGGTGAGTTTCAAATCAAGGACGTAACATTCAAGGATAAGGAACAGCTTGGAGATACTAATGATCTCCGTGGCTGCATCTTTGACATCTATTGTGTTACCGACGATGATAAACATTTCATCGTTGAGATGCAGAACAGATGGGTACCTTTCTTTGTGAATCGTTCCATCTATTATGCTAGTAAGGCTTTTGTTGCCCAACGTAAGAAATTTGATGAAGCAGGTGTCCGCACAGCTATTTTATACCAGTTTGTACCGGTTTATGTGGTTTGCATCATGAATTTTATGCCAAAGGAGCATGAGGTGACAAAGTTTAGGACAGACGTTGCTTTGAGGGAGAAGTCTAGTGACTCTATATTTTCTGACAAGCTTCGTTTCATCTATCTTTCTCTTCCTTTCTTTGATAAGAGTGAGGAAGAATGCGAGACGGGTTTTGAAAAATGGATTTATGTTTTGAAGTATATGGAAGTATTGGAAAGATTGCCTTTTACGGCGCAGAAGAAGATATTCGATCATCTTGCTAAATTGGCGGATGTTCGTTGCTTGAGTAGTGAGGAGCAGGAAAAATACGATGAGAGTATTAAGGCTGTTGATGATTACTACTCCGGCCTTTATGGCTCTTATGTTGAAGGAGAGGAAAAGGGAATTGCTAAAGGAATTGCTAAAGGAATTGCTAAAGGTATTGCTAAAGGTAGAGCAGAAGGAATGGCTAAAGGAATGGCTAAAGAAAAGTTAGACACAGCTTACCGCCTTTTGTCAATGGGTCTTTCTGAAGCGCAAGTATCAACGGCCACCGAGCTTCCGCTGGAGGAAATTCAGAAAATGAGGAAATAAGAACTGGTATTGAAGAATTGAAGCCGCTTCAGGCGTAGTGTATATTTCGGCTGCACCCTTTCGGCTTGCCCCACACGCCCTGTTTTACTCTAATTGAGCAAGCTTTGAGCGTATTTTTTAACGTTAATTATATTTAACGACCCTTGGGTCTTGCCTAATGAAGTTTGCGTCATAGTATTCACCTTTTTCCACGAGGGTGAATATGATCCTTAGCAACTTGTTTGCTATGGCATTTAGCACATAATGACGCGGCTTTTTATCTATTAAAGTACGTCTCTCGTAGTACAGTTTAATCTCCTTGTTGTGCAATCTGGCGCTTTCTGCGCAGATGTACAACAAGGTCTTTGACCGTCTATTACCAATCTTGGATATATGTGCTCCCTTGTCCATTTTCCCCGATGATTTTTCGTATGGCGCAGTTCCTGCATAAGCAGCATATTGGCGCGCTGTAGTTATTTTTGTGAAATTCTCTGTTTTTACCAATAGTTCTACTGCGGTAATCAGCCCAACTCCATCGACACTTTTAACAAGCTCATAGTTGTGGCGAATGCTCTCATGTCCATTTATGACTTTCAACATTTCTTTTTCCGTCTCTGCAATTTCCGTGTCCAACATCTCTTTGATGCGGTCCATGCTTCGCTTGACGGCAAGACTTCTGATAGGACGACAATCCTCGCTCTTGTCGGCTGTTATTAGCTGCTTACGCTGTTCTACGAGCATTTCTCGGTGGCGTGCCAATTGACGAAGCTCATATAGAGCCTCTTCTGGAAACGTCTTGTATTTCAGCTTATCAGGATATCTCTCTCCAAAATCTCTGAGCAGTGCACAATCCAGGACATCCGTCTTGGCACGGTCAGGTGTAGCTCTGTATCTATGGATGACATATCCACCCACAAAGGCAATCTTCACATTGCTATCCATGCAGCACTTCAAGAGAGTATCACCATAAACTCCGGTATGCTCAGCAACCAATACAGCATCGCTTGGAAGGGTTTCTAAAAACCTTCCGATACTCTTAAAATTGTTCTTTACAACCTTATGTGAAGGTTGGTTTGATACTTTTTTTGATGTCAAGTCGAAAAAACTTACGTCAAATTTCTCTTTTGCCAAATCTATTCCGTATATTTGCATATTGAATAAAGTTTTTAATAAGAAGGGTGCTCCGTTCTGAGCGGCTACAACTATACTACGAGTCCTGTCTTGTTCTACACAAGCAGGCTAATTTACTCTCAAGCTTCTGTTCAGAAAATATCCAGTTCCCCAAACAGGGCTAAGCCTTTACTATGCTAGAAAGGGCACAGGGTTAACGCTGGATATGGAGTATTCTTCTTTTTTTATTGTACTTATCTAATTTTCTGCAAAGTTAACAAAAGTTTGCAGATATAAAGATTTTTACCTCTTTATTTTTCCAAGTGCAAATATAATAGAAGGGGCAGAAGCTCCTAGCCCAGGGCAACACCCTGGGTATTAATGAAATATAAACCAACGCCCTGTTTTACTCTAATTGAGCAAGCTTTGAGCGTATTTTTTAACGTTAATTATATTTAACGACCCTTGGGTCTTGCCTAATGAAGTTTGCGTCATAGTATTCACCTTTTTCCACGAGGGTGAATATGATCCTTAGCAACTTGTTTGCTATGGCATTTAGCACATAATGACGCGGCTTTTTATCTATTAAAGTACGTCTCTCGTAGTACAGTTTAATCTCCTTGTTGTGCAATCTGGCGCTTTCTGCGCAGATGTACAACAAGGTCTTTGACCGTCTATTACCAATCTTGGATATATGTGCTCCCTTGTCCATTTTCCCCGATGATTTTTCGTATGGCGCAGTTCCTGCATAAGCAGCATATTGGCGCGCTGTAGTTATTTTTGTGAAATTCTCTGTTTTTACCAATAGTTCTACTGCGGTAATCAGCCCAACTCCATCGACACTTTTAACAAGCTCATAGTTGTGGCGAATGCTCTCATGTCCATTTATGACTTTCAACATTTCTTTTTCCGTCTCTGCAATTTCCGTGTCCAACATCTCTTTGATGCGGTCCATGCTTCGCTTGACGGCAAGACTTCTGATAGGACGACAATCCTCGCTCTTGTCGGCTGTTATTAGCTGCTTACGCTGTTCTACGAGCATTTCTCGGTGGCGTGCCAATTGACGAAGCTCATATAGAGCCTCTTCTGGAAACGTCTTGTATTTCAGCTTATCAGGATATCTCTCTCCAAAATCTCTGAGCAGTGCACAATCCAGGACATCCGTCTTGGCACGGTCAGGTGTAGCTCTGTATCTATGGATGACATATCCACCCACAAAGGCAATCTTCACATTGCTATCCATGCAGCACTTCAAGAGAGTATCACCATAAACTCCGGTATGCTCAGCAACCAATACAGCATCGCTTGGAAGGGTTTCTAAAAACCTTCCGATACTCTTAAAATTGTTCTTTACAACCTTATGTGAAGGTTGGTTTGATACTTTTTTTGATGTCAAGTCGAAAAAACTTACGTCAAATTTCTCTTTTGCCAAATCTATTCCGTATATTTGCATATTGAATAAAGTTTTTAATAAGAAGGGTGCTCCGTTCTGAGCGGCTACAACTATACTACGAGTCCTGTCTTGTTCTACACAAGCAGGCTAATTTACTCTCAAGCTTCTGTTCAGAAAATATCCAGTTCCCCAAACAGGGCTAAGCCTTTACTATGCTAGAAAGGGCACAGGGTTAACGCTGGATATGGAGTATTCTTCTTTTTTTATTGTACTTATCTAATTTTCTGCAAAGTTAACAAAAGTTTGCAGATATAAAGATTTTTACCTCTTTATTTTTCCAAGTGCAAATATAATAGTAAGGGCAAAAGCTTTAAAAATATTCGAATTTTAATCTATAGGCTTATGGTACATGTAAATGAAACAATAGTAATCAAGAGCTCTTCTCCCAAGATGGCAGAATGGGTGAAGAGGTTGAAGGCTCATAAAGCTGAGCAACTGGAGAAGTTGCGCAACGTGGAGAAGTGCGACTTTGAATTTCAGTTCTGATGAGAGCCAATATGTGATACCAGTCTCCCCTAATACTTCCTGATAACTTTTTCTAAAACTTTTCTATGAATTCCTTGCGTGTTTCAAAATAAAGTCGTAAATTTGCTCACATAAACGAAACAATAATATCTACGGATTATGAAGCAGGTAGAAGAAAGATATATCAGTTTGCTGACCGATTTCGGTTTCAAGCGAATTTTTGGATCAGCTCCCAACAAGGATTTGCTGATCTGTTTCCTCAACAGCTTGTTCAATGGAAGACAGGTTGTTAAGGACGTGAAGTATCTGAATCCGGAGAACGTGGGCGACATCTATACCGACCGCAAGGCCATCTTTGACGTATATTGCGAAGGAGAAAACGGCGAGAAGTTTATCGTGGAAATGCAGAATGCATACCAGACATACTTCAAGGACCGTGCCCTGTTCTATTCCACTTTTCCGATTCGTGAGCAGGCTCCTAAGGGTAGTGAATGGGACTTCAAGCTCAACCATGTTTACACAATTGCTCTGCTCAACTTTAACATGAACGAGGAAGCCTTCAATAAGGAAGAAATCCGCCATCATGTGCAGTTGTGCGATACTGCCACGCACAAGATTTTCTACGATAAGCTGGAATTTATCTACGTGGAAATCGCCAAGTTCAACAAGTCGCTTGATGAGTTGGAAACGCTCTACGACAAGTGGCTCTATGCCCTGAAGAACCTCTACAAGCTTACTCAGCGCCCTAAGGCGTTATGCGACAAGGTCTTCGATCGCCTCTTCGAAGAAGCCGAGATTGCAAAATTCACTCCGCAGGAGCAGCGGGAGTATGAAGCCAGCAAGATGGCATATCGTGATATCAAGAATTCGATTGATACCGCCAAGCGAGAAGGTAAAGAAGAGGGCCTGGCTGAAGGAATGAAAAAGGGCATGGAGAAGCGAAACCTTGAGATTGCCAGAAAGATGCTGGCGAATGGTATGGATGCTGCCACGGTGATGGAAATAACAGGATTGTCGGAGAGCCAGTTACAGCAGCTGAAAGGATAAGGAACTGCCTGGAGAAACGAATGATCTCCGTGGCTGCATCTTTGACATCTATTGTGTTACCGACGATGATAAACATTTCATCGTTGAGATGCAGAACAGATGGGTACCCTTCTTTGTGAATCGTTTCATCTATCTTTCTCTTCCTTTCTTTGATAAGAGTGAGGAAGAATGCGAGACAGGTTTTGAAAAATTGATTTATGTATTGAAGTATATGGAAGTATTGGAAAGATTGCCTTTTACGATACAGAAGAAGATATTCGATCATCTTGCATGTTCCGAAATAATAGTGTACCTTTGCTCTCAAAAAAGTAACAACAACTAACGATAATGAATATGAAAATACTATTTTTTGCAGCATCGGTTATCTTATTCGGTTCTTGTCCAAGTCACCGGAACAGAAAGTAAATGCTCTTATCAAGGAATATCTGGAGAAGACGTTATATCATCCTGATACGTATGCTCCCACTAATACAGAGCTTGATAGTGCATTTACACCTTACGATAATCCGGTATTTTATGAAAAGACCCTTAAACTTGCTAAACTGGGAGTCTTGATAGAAGAGTGTAATGATGACGCATCTAGTGCCAAGAGAGGAATGGCTATCTGGAGTGGTCCTTATCAGTCTAGCTTTGACCGTGTTAATTACAAGGAAGATAAAGCAAAATATGATGAAGCTATTCAAAAGAAGAAGAAGGCTCTTGCTGAATGTGAGGAGTTAGGCAAGGAACTGAAGAAACTCAAAAATCAAAAAGAGGAGTTTATTGGTTTCAAGGCGGTTCATAGTTATCGTGCCAACAATAATGCAGGTCAAACAATAGGCGGCAGTGCATTATTCATTATAAGCAAGAATCTGAACAGTATCCTGGCAACTTACGACATGGATAGTGAGGAGTATAAGGCTGTAGATTATCTGTACAAGGAAATGCAGGGAAAAGCATCTGTTGCAGATGAAGTTTCCTTGGACAGGTAGAATTGGATACCAGCATTATCCGGAATGCCGCATCATTTGCACTTACCCATACACCCTAAAACAGGGCGTATGGGTAGTATGTAGCTTTAGTTTACAGAACTTATGCGAAGCTTCTCTTAAGTACATAAAATGGATTAAACAAATATGTTAGGTTTGGTAAAATATGGGTATAGTTTGTTTGGTAGTATTTCTTGCGTTGGTAATCTTCTTAAAATTGAAGATGCCAATGTGGAAAGGTAAATATTCCGAAAGGTTGGTGCATAAGAAAATGTTGCAGCTGTCAGACGAATACACAATATTCAACAATTTGTTGTTTGAGAGTAATGGACGCTCAACTCAAATTGACCATATTGTAGTGTCACCTTATGGGGTATTCGTCATATGGCTCTTTTTATGGGTGTTCGAACTTTCCTAAATGCAAGTTTACACTAAATTAATGAGTGGGTAGTATATTAAGTTACACCCTCTTATGCTGTTTCCGAGTCTTTGGTTATCGCCAAGGTGGGTAAGGATTCTATCAAGGTTGCCGTAAAATAAACTTCGTAGATTCTAAAATATAAAGAGGTTGATGCCCAGGAATTGGTGCGTCAAACTCTTTTTTGAATGGTAATTCCCATTTCTTCTTTCTTGTTTTGTAAGCAGAACATGGTTTTACAGCTCGTTTTTATACTATTAAACATAAATATTCACTTTTGCGAGATTTTTCTTGCGGAAAATTTTGTGATTTCAATAATTATTCGTATCTTTGCAGCGTCAGTCCTCGCCAAGCCTCTTAACAATGCTCAAATCGTGCGAGGCGTTTTTTATTTATACACATTTGAATATGGCAAATCTTATACCTTTTACAAAACGATTTGAATCTTCAGAAAATCTCGTTAATTTGCTTGAATCACGAGGTTTACAGATTTATGATAGGAACAAAGCCATACAGTACCTTGACAATATTGGTTATTACAGATTGTCTGCTTATATGTATCCTTTGTTGAAGATGCCCAAGACAGCACATTTATACAAGGAAGATTCATCCTTCAAGAAAGTGATGATGCTTTATCGTTTTGATAAGAAACTGAGACTACTCATGTTCAATGAGATAGAAAAGATTGAAATTGCTATCAGACGGGCAGTAATGCAGATAACAGCAGATATGACGGGCAATCCTTTTTGGCTTACTGACTCTTCTTATTTCTTGGATAGTTCCAGGTTTAATGAAACAATGCGAGCTATATCCAAGGAATACAGCAAATCCAAGGAGGAGTTTGTTCTTCATTTCAAGCGAACCTATTCTGAGCCATATCCACCATCGTGGATATTAGGCGAGTTGCTTACTATTGGAAATGTCAATGCTATTTATCGTAACATCAAACAAAATCGCATACGCAAACGCATAGCTAAACGTTTTGGTTTGCCTATCAATGTGTTTGAGTCATGGCTTACAGTTATTGCTGTTACTCGAAATGCCTGTGGTCATCATTCAAGAGTATGGAACAAACAGAATGCTATTCAGCCAGCGATTCCAAATAGTCCTGAAAGAGAATGGATAACGCTACCAACAGATTCCATGCGTGCTTACTTCGATCTGTGCATCATCAAGTACTTTCTTAATGTTATATCCCCCAATAATGATATGCAATCCAAAATAACATGGTTGTTCATTCGGTTTCCCGAAATTGACTTAAAAGCTCTCGGCTTTCCGCAGGGATGGCAAATGGAACCATTATGGAGGTAATTTCAAGTGAAACTGCTATTTTGTGCAAATCTATGTGATTCTGTATTCAGTTCCATCGGTTGTAGGTAGTTCGCAAAACGAAAATAGCTTACAGAATGAAGAAATTTTATAGCATCTTCTTCATCTTCGATTGTCAGCCCGCATTCTTTCAAAATGTCAAGTTGACAATAAAAATCCATTGCTTGTTTTGTGTACTGCATATTACTTCAGTATAATATAAAACACGAAGTCCTGCCGTGGTACGCTTTCAAGAAGAGGCGTGGCAGGAACTGTTGCTGCAAAAATACTAATTTCATTCCAAAATGGCAACTTTTTGTTTAAGAATATGCATTCTAAATATGTTATTTAACATTGTATAACGGAATTTCGGTCAACGAACCATCTCATGTCATTTGATACTTTCTTCATAATTCTTTTCTTTTGATTCTATTTCGCGAAGATACAAAAGAATCCGAATAATCAGATATCATTTCATCTTTCTTATATTTTTCGCGCACTTATAAACATTCTCCCCTTGCCAGTAACTTTT
Source organism: Segatella copri (assembly GCF_026015465.1). Classification (GTDB taxonomy): domain Bacteria; phylum Bacteroidota; class Bacteroidia; order Bacteroidales; family Bacteroidaceae; genus Prevotella; species Prevotella copri_E. The sequence continues at coordinate 656,752 of NZ_JAPDUQ010000001.1, read as the reverse complement.
TCCAAAACTTTTTCCCTGATTTTCTTGCATGTTTCGAAATATTGTTGTACTTTTGAAGGAGTAAGTGTATTGGAAATGCACTTTTTGTAGCGTAACTATCTGATTATTAGGTGAAACTTATGGAATTGATTAAGGTTATAAACAACGTGTCAGAACGGGTAGTAGATGATTTGAAGGCCAAATTATCTGAAGGATCTCGTGTGTCAATAGCTGCAGCCTCTTTTTCCATCTATGCTTTCGAAGCATTGAAGGAAGAACTGGAGAACGTTGATGAGTTGCGTTTTATCTTCACTTCGCCTACTTTCATCAAGGATAAGGTGAAGAGGGAGAAGCGTGAGTTCTTCATTCCAAAACTCAACCGTGAGCGCAATCTTTATGGCTCTGACTTCGAAATCAAACTCCGTAACAAACTGGAGCAGAAAGCCATCGCCAAGGAGTGCGCCAACTGGATAAGACGCAAGGTGAAGTTTAAATCAAATGTGTCCCAGGAGTCAATGGGCGGCTTTATTCATGTGAACGGCACAGCCCCTTATGCCTATGCACCTTTTAATGAGTTTACCACCACAGAGTTGGGATGCGAGCGAGGAAACAGCTTGTATTCCATGGTTCAGGTTGTGCCCTCACCTTTCGCCGAGCAGTATCTGAACGTATTCAATGAACAGTGGAAGAATGGCGATAAGTTTGAAGATGTAACTGCCAAGGTGCTGGAATACATAGAAACCGTTTATCAGGAAAATTCACCCGAGTTTATCTACTTCATTACGCTATATAATATCTTCAGCGAGTTTCTCGATGATATCAACGAGGATGTTCTTCCTAACGAGAAGACCGGCTTCCGGGAGAGTGTGATTTGGAAAAAACTTTATAATTTCCAAAAAGATGCTGCCCTGGCTATCATCAATAAACTCGAAAAATACAATGGTTGTATCCTTGCCGATTCTGTGGGTCTGGGTAAAACCTTTACGGCACTGAGCGTCATCAAGTATTACGAAAACCGCAACAAGTCGGTTCTCGTATTATGTCCTAAGAAGCTCTATGACAACTGGAGCACCTTCAAGACTAATTACAAAAACAACCCTCTTGCCGCCGACCGCCTTCGCTATGATATCCTGTTTCACAGCGATTTAAGCCGAGATAGAGGTATGTCAAACGGAATTGATCTAGAACGAATCAACTGGGGTAACTACGACCTGATAGTCATAGACGAAAGCCACAATTTCCGTAATGGCGGTAATGTGGATGACGAGGATGATGAGGCTGACAACCTGGATATCGTAGATGATGGTAAGAAGAAGGAAAACCGCTATCAGCGACTGATGAACAAGGTAATTAGAGCAGGAATCAAGACAAAAGTCCTGATGCTGAGTGCTACTCCCGTCAACAACCGCTTCAACGACCTGAAGAACCAGTTGCAACTGGCATACGAAGGTCATGCTGAGCAAATCAACGAGGTTCTTGACATCGACCGCAGCATAGATGATGTGTTCCGCTCTGCACAGTTGGCATATAACCGATGGACCAAGTTGCAGCCCAAAGAGCGCACCACGCAACGCCTGCTTGATGAACTGAACTTCGATTTCTTTGAATTGCTGGATGCGGTTACCATTGCCCGAAGCCGAAGCCACATCGTGAAATACTACGATACGAAGGATATCGGTAAGTTCCCTACCAGATTGGCTCCTATATCCCGCCGCCCAAAGTTGACGGATTTGAGCGATAGCATCTCTTTCAGCGAGATTGCTGAACAGCTTAACAGGCTGAATCTGAGCATTTATACGCCTTCACTCTATATCTTTGATAGCGTGAAGGAGGATTATGAAATCAATATGGAAGGCTCGGGTATCTCTATCGACGGACGAGAGAAAGGTCTCCGCAAGCTGATGGCTACCAACCTGCTCAAACGTCTGGAGAGCAGCGTCAACTCCTTCCGTCTTACCTTGCAGCGCATCCAGGAATATATAGACGAAACGCTGAATACCATAGAAAGCAACGGGCGCAGCGGTTCTGTGGATGTTACCGAGTTTACGGATGATTTGGATAGCGCAGATAGCGATAACGACCCATTTGTGGGCAGAAATTCCAAAATCAACCTCCGGGATATTGATGTGATTCGCTGGTCACGTGATCTTCGCAGCGACCAGGAGAATCTTGCCCTGCTTCAGATTATGCTCCAGGATATTTCTCCCGAGCACGACTCCAAGCTACAGATGCTCATCGAAGATTTGAAACACAAGTTTGAGCATCCCATCAATCCGGGCAACAAGAAAGTGATTATCTTTACAGCCTTTGCTGATACCGCCAACTATCTGTACGACCAGCTGGCAGCACGCATCAAGGCGGATTGTGGGTTGAACGTGGCACTTATCACGGGTTCTACGGATGGCAAATGCACCATACCGAAGTTCCCGATGAGTTTCAATAATGTGCTGACCTATTTCTCGCCCGTATCGAAAGACCGGGCAGCTCTCTTCCCGGATGTTACCGAGGAGATTGATGTGCTCATTGCCACCGACTGCATTTCCGAGGGTCAGAACCTGCAGGATTGTGATTTCCTCATCAACTATGATATCCATTGGAATCCAGTGCGCATCATCCAGCGCTTCGGCCGTGTGGACCGTATCGGCAGCAGAAACGATGTCATCCAGCTGGTTAACTATTGGCCGGATATGGAACTGGACCAGTATATCGAACTGAAAGGCCGTGTAGAGAGCCGTATGAAGGCTACCGTCCTCACCAGTACGGGCGATGACAATCTGTTGTCGCAGAACGAGAAGGGCGACCTGGAATACCGCAAGAACCAGCTCAGGAAGCTTCAGGAAGAGGTGATAGACATAGAGGATATGGATACTGGCATCAACATCATGGATTTGGGCTTGAATGAATTCCGCCTCGACCTGCTGGCATACGTCAAGGAAAATCCGAATGTAGAGCACTCGCCGTTTGGAATGAATGCGGTGGTGGCCAGTTCGGAGAATGCCAAGCCGGGCGTTATCTTCATCCTGAAGAATAGGAACAGGAATATCAATATCGACAGGAAGAACCTGCTGCATCCGTTCTATATGGTGTATCTGGGTGAAGATGGCTCCGTCATCTGCGACCACCTGCAGCCTAAGAAACTGCTCGATGTGATGCGCCACGTTTGCCGAGGCAAGAGCCAGCCGGACAAGGAGTTGTGCGCCATCATCAACCGGGAAACGGCTGACGGTCGACAGATGAGCCATTATAGTGATATGTTGGCGAAGGCGGTTGACAGCATCATTTCTGTGAAGGAAGAGTCGGATATCGACAGTCTGTTCTCCATGGGCGAGACGAGTGCCTTGCTGGGAGATGCCAAGGGGCTGGATGACTTTGAGTTAATAACATTCTTAATTATCAGATAGTATGATAGATTTACATTATCCTCCAACCACGTTTGTAGGCAAGCCCGTTCCCAAGAACGCTTTCTACCGGCATCTGGAAGTGAATGCGAAGATGAAGCAGCACTTCGTAGATGATGTGGTGGCCATCAAGTGGCTCTATAAGCTGGCGCCTTCCACTCTCAATGTGGCAGATGGCAAGGAGGTTCACGAGATAGTGGTCTTTTCTACGCAGCTGAAGTCACAGGATTGTCCGGATGATGTCTTCCTCTTCATCGATAGGAACATGCCTCGCCACGTGGTGTTTGTTCTGGAATATGAGGGGCAGTATAAGCTGCTGCTCAACTATAAGGAATGGCTGGATGCCTCGGCAGGAACCTTCAGGATAGTGAAGTCTTTCGCTTCGGAATGGCTCCGTGAGGCAGATTTATCTTTGCCTATCCAGGGGCTTACGATGGATGCCATCTATGAAAATATGGCAGGCGTGATTTCCGGCTATGGCACGAGCCGTAGCGAGGAAACCAAGCGCATGGTGGAGCTGGATTCTTTGATACAGAAGGGCAGGAAAGAGATTGCAGCCTTGCAGAAGCGGGTTCGGACTGAAAAGCAGTTTAACCGGCAGCTGGAGCTGAACAACGAGGCTCGGGCGTTGAAGAAGAAGGTTGCTGAGTGGGAAAAAGAAATGAAGAATAATTTATAAAATATAGATAATATGGACAGACCCAATAGAATGAAATTGCAGTCGGCTGATGGAGCGCAGCTGAATCTGGATGCGCTTTATCAGATTGCGCCTTCGTGCTTTACGGAGGTAGCCGACCCAGATATGGGGGGGGCAAAAACGTGTAGTTAATTTTGACGTACTTCGCCAGCTCCTTGGTGACAACGCAGTGGAAGATGCTCCTGAGGCATACGAGTTCAACTGGGTTGGCAAGCAGGCAGCTCGTGCCGAAGTTTTGAAGCCTATTAAGAAGACGCTGCGTCCCGTAAAGGAGGATAGTGTGGATTGGGATAACACCCAAAACCTTTATATTGAGGGTGATAACCTCAAAGTGCTTAAACTTCTCCAGAAGTCTTATCAGGGTAAGGTAAAGATGATTTATATTGATCCGCCTTACAATACGGGTAATGACTTTGTTTATCATGATGATTTTGCAATGTCTGCTGATGAGTATGCTGAGGCTTCGGGTTCAGTAGATGAATTAGGTAATAAATATATCAAGAACATGGATTCGAATGGACGTTTTCATTCGGATTGGTGCTCTATGATGTATTCTAGATTGATGGTGGCGAGAACGCTGTTGACAGAGGATGGTGTGATTTTTATCTCGATAGATAATAATGAGATTGATAATCTTATAAAAATTTGTAATGAGATTTTTGGAGAAAGCAATTGTTTAGGAATTATTGCTAATATTAACAACCCTAAAGGGCGTTCTGATGATAAATATGTCGCGACAGCGCATGAATATATACTAGCATATTCTAAAAATATAGAGGAAGTAGAATGGTATGGTTTTGAACCTACAGAAGAAATTACAAAACGATATAATAAAATTGATGAAAATCAGAAAAAGTATCGAGAAATAGACCTTCGTAAAACTGGAGAAAATGATTTGAGAGAAGACCGTCCAAATCTTTTTTATTATTTTCTATATAATGAAACTACAGGAGATTTCTATCCAACAAGAATTGAGCAATCTTTAAATGGGTACATTTGCATAAAGCCCCAAAGAGAGGATGGAAAAGAAGGAAATTGGCGATGGGGTATTGAGACTGCGCAAGACCGAATTGGTGATTTAATACCAAAATATATGCCTACACGAAAAGTTTGGGGGGTTATGCAAAAAGATTATTTGGAAGGTCGATCTCTTGTCAAACCAACATCTTCGTGGACCTTTAAAGATGTCAATAGTGAAAGAGGAACTGAGCAGTTTGTTAATTTAGGATTTGATAAGAGAATATTTCCTAAACCAAAACCGATAGGAACTATATATCGATGCTGTAAATTAGTAACCAATAACAGAAGAGACTCTATTATTCTTGATTTCTTTTCTGGTTCTTCTACAACCGCTCATGCTATTATGAAGATTAACGCCGAAGATGGAGGCAACCGTAAATTCATCATGGTTCAGCTTCCTGAAGAAACTCCAGAAGATAGCGAGGCAAGAAAGGCTGGCTATAATACCATCCCAGAAATCGCCAAGGAGCGTATTCGTCGTGCCGGCAAGAAAATCAAGGAGGAATCTCCTCTTACCACTGCCGACCTCGATACCGGCTTCCGTGTCTTCCGTCTCGAAGAAGGCAATTACGAGGATGTAAAACTTTCTCCAAAGGATTATAATCAGGATGATCTCGATCTGTTTCTGAACAACATCAAGACCGACCGAAACGACCTCGACCTGCTCTTTGGATGCATGCTCGACTGGGGCGTTCAGCTCTCTCTGCCTATGACCCAGGAAGTGGTGGATGGCAAGACCGTCTATACCGTGAACGACGGCGACCTGGTGGCCTGCTTCGCCGAGAACGTATCAGAAGACGTAGTAAAAGCCATGGCAGAAAAGATGCCTTTGCGTGTCATTTTCCGTGACAGCTGCTTTGCCCAGGATGCCGACAAGATAAATATCTACGAAACTTTCAAGCAGAAGCTGGATTGGAGCGACCAGGAAGTAGTGAAGAATATTAGAGTGATTTAAGCCTATGAAACTCAGATATAAACATCAACGCTTCCAAACCGAAGCGGCGCTGGCAGTGGCTAATGCCTTTACAGGTCAGCCCAAAAGCGACGGACAGAGCGACCATATCGTGGACCAGGGAGTAAATCAAGATCTCTTTGTTGTAAAAGGCTTTGGTAATAAGAACGTCATCCTCGCACCGGAAGCCGTCTGCGAGAATGTAAGAGCCATACAGACAGAGCACGGTCTGAAACCTGTAGAACAGCTGCAGCAGCTGCAAGGCGTAGGTACCGCCCTCACCATCGAAATGGAGACGGGTACGGGTAAAACCTATACCTACATCAAGACCATGTATGAACTGAATGCCCGCTATGGCTGGACCAAGTTTGTGGTGGTAGTGCCAAGCATCGCCATCCGAGAAGGCGTATTGAAGAGTTTTGAGAGCATGCAGGAGCATTTTGCCCAGGAATACGGCAAGCGCATGCAATACTTTATGTATAACTCCAAGCAGCTCAGTAAGATAGATGCATTTGCCAGCGATGCAGGCATGCACGTGATGATTATCAATACCCAGGCATTCAACGCATCTATGAATGAGGAGAAGAGTAAGGGCGCACGTCCTGATAAGGCAGCCCGCATCATCTTCGAACGACGTGATGAGTTCGGCTCCCGCCGTCCTATCGACGTGCTTGCACAGACCCATCCTATCATGATTATCGATGAACCTCAGTCGGTGCTGGGTGTGGACAAGAAGAACAAGACCCGTAAGGGTATAGCCATGTTCAAGCCGCTTTTTACCCTTCTGTATAGCGCCACCCACCGCAAGGGTGATATATATAATATGGTGTATAAGCTGGATGCCATCGATGCCTACAACCAGAAACTGGTGAAGAAGATTGAGGTGAAGGGTATCAGACAGGTAGGCAGTACCGCTACCAACGGCTATGTCTATCTGGAAGAAATCGTCATCGGCAAGGGAAATCCGCAGGCGCGCATCAGCTTCGACATCAAGACGCAGACCGGAACGAAACAGGTAAGCAAACTCGTGGATGAGCGCTTCAACCTGAAGGAACAGAGTGGGGGACTTGCCGAGTATGACAACAACTTCATCGTAGAACGCATAGACGGCAGGCAGGGAATCGTCCGCTTCCTCAACGGCTTGACTCTCCATGAAGGCGATGCCGTGGGCAGTGTGAACGAAGACTATATCCGTCGTATTCAGATTCGTGAAACCATCCGCACCCATCTGGAGCGTGAGCGCCAGCTGTTCAGTCAGCATATCAAGGTGCTCAGTCTGTTCTTCATCGACCATGTGGATAGCTACCGCCTCTATGAAGGCGAGGATAGCAAGGGTAAGTTTGCCAAGATGTTTGAGGAAGAATATAACCGAGTGCTTTCAGAAATGCTGCCATCGTTTACGGATGAAGCCTATCTGCGCTATCTTTCAGACCCTCGCAATGCGGCATCCAACGTGCATCAGGGCTACTTCTCCATGGATAAGAAGGGCAAGGCGGTGGAATCGAAGGAAAGGCAGGGCGAGAACGAAGAGCGTGCCTTCGACCTGATCATGAAGGATAAGGAGCGCCTGCTTTCGCTCAGCGAGCCAGTCCGCTTCATCTTCTCGCACTCCGCCTTGAAGGAAGGTTGGGACAATCCTAACGTGTTCCAGATCTGCACCTTGAAGAACTCGGACAATGAGACCAAGAAACGCCAGGAAGTGGGACGAGGAATGCGCCTTTGCGTGAATCAGAAGGGTGAACGCCAGGATGCAGATGTATTGGGCGACCATGTGTTTGATACCAATATCCTCACCGTGATAGCCAGCGAGAGCTATGATGATTTCGCAAAGAAACTGCAGACGGAAATGGCTGAAGCCTGTGCCGACCGACCAATTGTTATCACCGCCCATCTTTTCGAGGGCAGGTCATATACGATGGCAGATGGAACCAATGGCAAGTTTGATATCAATCAGGCAAGAGTTATCTATAATGCCCTCATCCGTAAAGATTATGTGGATGATAACGGTGCTTTGACTGCTCAGTATTTTGAGGATAAGCGCAATGACAGGCTTGATTTTGAGAAGGCTAACGATTGGAGGGAGGGCATTATAGCAGCCCTCGATACCGTCTTTGATCCTGCGGCTGTAAGACCGGAGAATGGTAGAAAGCCTAAGCTTGCCAAGTTGCAGAAGGACAATTTTGCCAAGAAGGAGTTCCAGAATCTCTGGAAGCGCATCAACCGCCGCACCTACTATCAGGTAAGCTTTGAAACTTCTGGTCTTGTGAAGAAAGCCATCGAGGAACTTGATGAAAAGTTGAGGGTTACGGAAATCCGCATCGTGGTAGAAGGCGGTTCGATGGATGAAATCAGAGACAAGGAGTCGCTTGAAGCGGGCGTGGCCATGAATCAGGGCGATGTCCGGACCATCCATGTAACGGAAGCAGTGGGCAAGGAAGTGACATACGACCTGGTAGGTCAGCTGGTAACTGCTACGGGGTTGACAAGAAAGACCATCGTGGAAATTCTGAAGGGTATCAAGCCTGAAACATTCAGCATGTTCAAGATGAATCCTGAGGAATTTATCATCAAGACCGGTCTGGTTATCAACGACTGCAAGGCTCTTGCTGTTATCCAGAGTATTACATACGAGAAGCTGAATGATGAGTTCTCTACCGACATCTTTACGGTGGATGCTCTGCGAGGCAAGTTGGGCATCAATGCCATTGAGTCAAAGAAATCGCTCTACGACCTGGTAGTGCTCGACAGCATGGGTGTAGAAAAGAACTTTGCCGAGTCTCTGGAACGTGAAGATGACGTGGTAGTTTATACCAAACTGCCTCGTGGTTTCTACATCAACACGCCTATGGGCAAATACAATCCCGACTGGGCTGTGGCATTCCGTGAAGGCAGCGTGAAGCATGTGTATTTTGTGGCAGAAACCAAGGGTAATGATCTCCAGGGTTCACATCTACGCGGTATCGAGGGAAGCAAGATAGCGTGTGCCCGCAAGCATTTTGCAGCCATCAGCGAGAATGGTTACATTTATGATGTTGTCACAGACTATCAGGCATTGTATGATGCAGTGACGAAATAAGGATTGTGCAGAGCGATGCACCTACCGTAAATTTGTAAAAGTAAGGGGAAGAAGGCGAGTAACGTAAATTGCTCACTTTTTCCCTTTTTTTGTATACTTTTCTGAGAATCATTAAAAAAGTAGTACTCTTTTTACGTCCTAAGGGGACGTAAAACGCTTGCGGGTTCCAACGATTATTGTTAATTTTACACGAACAAAAATAAAATTAGCAATGGTTGAAGAAGCAAAAGAAATAGAAAATTCAGAATCTCCGGCTGTTAGATTGGTGAGATTATCATATATAGAGAGGATTGGATCTCTTCTCAGTATCATGATTGGTGAGGATATTTCTCCTCGAAAATCAATCGTGAAGGAGTTTCATGTCTCTTATGATACGATTCGAAAGTTCCTAAATTTCGATTCTAAAATAAAGTTTGATACCATTGCAAAATTTTGCCACATTATAGGTCATTATCTTCATGTTGAATATGAGGCTGTCGACAACTACAAATCTAAAAAACATATCACAGATAGAGACGAAAGACTTGCACTCATAAAAAATCTGAAAAGACAATATGAAGAAATCTTTGGGGCAGGGGCAGAAGTGGTTAAAGACCTGAATAAGAAGAAAATTGATTTGCGTAAATTCGTAACGCAAGGAATAAAATAAATATAACTGGGCAGAAGAGATTATGTCGTCTGACACCAGTAGAGAGTAATAAGTTCTTATAAATAACAACAACTTAACCAGTGTAAAAATGAAAGATACAACATGAAATTTAGGGGGACATTCCTCATACTGCTCTGCAGCTCAATGTCTCCGAAGTAAGGATTCACCCTGGAAAACTTCCAGGGGCCACCTCTTCTTTAAAATAGAGGAAGTAAATTTAGTCTATCTTAAAAGGTGAAGATATATGACTAAAATATTTTACGGATTGCCAATCTGGCTAGTGCAGACTGGACCGGTTAACATCGAGGTAGTTATTAACGTAGAATTCAGTGGCAACAGCAAAGTGGTTATTGATTCTGCTAGTTTCAAACAGTTAATGGATATGGAAGATGAGAATTAGAATAGATAAAATCGTCTTCCGTGATCAATCCAGAATGATTGTTGGTAAAGATGATGATCAGCAAAAGGAGAATGAAGAGAGTGAAGAGGAAGAGCCAGGAACGGGTTCTGCAGGAGCGAGAGACAGAGCTCCTACGGTCGACTTGGAAGTGGTGAATGACCAATCTAAACCAGGAAAAGATGAAGAACATACACCGTCTTGTTTTCTATTGGAAGGCAGGGTTGTTCCTGTTGAACTTTGCAATGACAGAGCAACTAAGATATTCCGACTACTTAGAAACGCTCAAATCCTGAATGATGATTTCAAGCCCGTCAACAAAATGCCGTGGTGGAAAAGAGGGGAACTTGCCGATATACTGGCAACGGAACTGAACATCCAGCACACCTGGAAAGTGTTCGGCGTTTTCTGGGATATGGATGCTGAAAGTTTGAGAGGCGGATTCAATAAAGCTAAGGATCATGCTTTAAAATTTGATTTTGATGAGAAAATCATGGATATTTTGAGATAATTTACCCCCGGAATTCAGAACCGATATGGTCTGAGTTTCGGGGGCTTTTTCATAGAAGTATGCTCACTGCAATGCAACTATGGAACAAAAGGACAGTTAGCCTTGCTCCAGCAGTTTTTTGTCCGTCAAGAAATCCAATAATCCAATAGTCAATACACCGAGTTCGTCTTCCTTGCGGTGAATATCATCACCAACAATAACAATCTTACGGAAGTGGTCATTGATTGACAATAGTGGGCGTCGCTCTTGTTGTTCCTTCTCTGGCGTTGGCATGTTGAAAGCCGACTGAATATACACTCTGTATGGAGGACGGTTTACTACAAAGTCAACCTCTAACTGCTTTCTTATAAACTTGCCGTTCTCATCCTTACCACCAAGTTCTACTAATCCCACGTCCACATTATATCCACGGCTTCGAAGTTCATTGTAGATAATATTTTCCATAATGTGTGTTTCCTCTTGTTGACGATAGTTTAGAATGGCAGCACGAATGCCGATGTCTGCGAAGTAATATTTTGTCTCGGTGCCAATATATTTCCTGCCTTTCACATCATAGCGTAAGGATTCTTCTATCAAGAAAGAGTCTTTCAGATAGTCAATATATTGTTTTATAGTGTCTCTTTTTATGGTTACTCCTTGTGCGGATTGAAAGGTATTGGCTATTCTTGTTGGATTGGTTGAAGAACCAATGCCTGAAGCTAGCACGCGTACCAATTCCTTCATTCCTTCAGGATTGCGCAGATGGTTGCGCTCAATCACGTCACGCAGATAGGTGGTTTTATACAGACCACGCAAATAGTCTGTTTTCTTTTCTTCTGTTTCAAGCAAAGCCACCTGTGGTAGTCCGCCAAAGGTATAGTAGTTCAGCCATGCTTTACGTATATCGCCACCAATGCCTTTGAAGTATTCGTCAAAGGTGAGAGGCCAGATACGTATTTCGTCACCTCTACCTCGGAACTCAGTCACAACATCACTTGACAGAAAGCGAGAATTTGAGCCTGACACATACACATCTACATTCTTCATGTGTGTCAAGCTAAGAATAACCTCCACAAATTCTTCTACTAGCTGCACCTCGTCCAAGACTATATAATAAGGATTGCCATCATCCACAACCTTTGAATCTATATAGTCGAGCAAAGCATCAGGTTTCCTCAACCGCCTGTTTCGAAAATCATCAAGCTGTATCTCGACGATGTGACTTTCAGTCACCCCATGTTCCAATAGCCAATTATGCCAGATATCAAACAGTAGGAAAGACTTCCCACATCTTCTGACACCTGTTATAATCTTCACAAGCCCGTTGCCACGTCCTGCAATAAGTTCATCCAAGTATTTTTTACGTTCAAATATCATATTAGAGTACTATTTTTGATACTGGTATCACATTTTACACCGCAAAGATACGGAGAAAAAATGAAATTTGAATAAAAAATATAGAAAAAATCGAGTTTCCGCACTTTTTTAACATATGATATTGGGTGTTTCCGCAGTTTTTGTTTTAGCGTATTATGCTGTTTCCGCAATTTTCTGTAGTTATTCATTTTGAGATAATTTTTGGTACGATGTGGTACGACCGTACTTCATCGTACCATAGCAGTGTCGCAGAATCGCCGTACCTTTGCCCCCGGAATTCAGAACCGATATGGTCTGGGTTTCGGGGGCTTTTGTGTATAGGCACATCAACCGTTGTGGGAGCGCCCAACTTTTAAAAAAGGAATTTATAAGATGAAAGCAATGAAACCTTTTTATTTTACTCATCCGCAGTACGGAAAACTGAGGGTGGTGGTGATTGACGGGAAAATCTATTACTGTCTGATGGACGTGAAGAACATCTTCAAGAAGTCGGTACAGAAACTCTATGAGACGATTGCTGACTCGGAGGGGGAACTGAAAAATCTGAACATCGTGATGATGAAGGATATGAAAATCAAGTATAACCTCTTCTTCGAGAACCAGGAAATGGGGAAGGAAGAAGCGGAGGCTGAGAACGTGAATGCGGATATCAATTTCTGCGATGAACAGCTGGTGAAGGACCTCGTAGACAGGCGTGTTGCTGCCGAGAAGATTGCGGCAAAATGGGTAATAGGCTTTGTCAAGAGCAGACTGAATGATGCCGAGAATGCTTCGCTCTTCGAGGCGAACGGGGTTCAGGAGATTTCGGATAACTCGCTGATTCTGCCTATCAATGTAAGTTATGGTAGCGGGTATATCATGATTAACAGCGAAGTGTTCGATTAATAAAAAGATGGAGGTAAAATGGAGATAGTACATGTAGTGGCAATTAATCCTTATCGCAAGGGAAATAAGGGAAAAGTTTTTTCCTATCGCATGGATACTTATGATAAGGTGATTGAATCGGCTGCCGTTAAAAAGATGATTCAGCAGATTCGGGGTGAATTGCCGATTGACGGAGTGGATTTGAATGATGCGCAGGCGGTGAAGAAGGCGCAGGAGAGGCTGAAGAGCGAGCTGCCTTTCTTCTGTCCGCACTACGGCATGTTCAGGAACAATGTGCGCAGACAGGAGAATGCCTTGCCGGAAAGCTTTCTCTTCCAGACGATTATCGATGTGGATGATAAGGAGTATGTGGAGAAGGCGATTGAGAAGGCGCGCGAACTGAACTGCTCTTCGGGTATCTGGAATGGGAGTTTGCTGCATCTCTGTTATAGCGCTCGCAAGAAGCTGCATATCGGGATTAGAATGCCGGTGGGGATGACCATCGAGGAGACGCAGAAGGCGTATTGTGAGGCACTGGGCGTGCCTTATGATGAGAGCTGCATCACACCTGAAAGAATGATTTTTCTGACGGATAAGGACTCGGAAATCTACCGGTCTAAAATGTGGTGCGCAGTGCTGCCGGAGAGCGAGATACAGGCTCGCAGACAAGCGTTCCTTAATCGTGGGCTCACCGTGGACGGCAAGATAGTTAATAGTTTACAGTTTACAGTTAATAGCAATAGTAATGACAACGTTCAAAACAATAGACTTTCGGGCAATCGTGGCGATTATGCTGCTCCTGCTGGCACTGCTGTTCAGCCTGCCCAATCTGGTAATAGCAATCATGCTGATGATTCTCATCTCGGGAATTCTGGAGGCAATTATGGCTCTGGTGAACTGGGAGAGGCCAGTGAGAAGAATCTGATAGCCTTTGATCTGTTTCAGGAATCAGCGGGACTGAAGGGAATGGCGATTGATACCGTCGGTTCACGACACTCTTCGCTGCTCGCCATCATGAGTGCTGGAGCCTCACGTATGATGAGCGAAGAGGAACTGATGAAGGTGGTGGCTGAGAAGATGCCGAGCTATTATCAGGAGCCTGATTGCCACCAGCTTATCCATGATTTCTATGCGAAATATGGTGACAATTCGAAGCCTTTCTCACGTGATGTAATCCGCATCAATGCCACCGCAGAACAAGCCAGCCGGCAAGTTAATAGTTTACAGTTAAAAGTTGAAAGGGCTGAGCAAGTTAATAGTTTACAGTTAACAGTTAATAGTACCGAGGAGGATTATCCCGAACCGCCAGCGATGCCGGAGAAACTGCCGAAGCTGGTGGAACTGCTGATATCTCGGACACCGGAGATTTATAAGCCGGCTGTGGCGCACGCTATCTTCCCACCGCTCGCTACGCATCTCTGGCAGACGAGCTTCCGGTATATTGATAATGTAGTACATGAGGCTACGCTGTCTACTTGTTTGTTGGCTGGTACGGGTGCAGGTAAATCGTCTGTGGATAAGCCGATTAAGTATATCATGGAGGATATCAGAAAGCGGGATGCGGAGAATCTGAAACGTGAGAAGGAATGGAAGGAGGAGGTGACGCGCAAGGGTGCCAACAAGGATAAGCGCAAACGACCGGATAATCTTGTTATCCAGGAGATTGATGCTGATATGACCAGTCCGGCATTCGTGATGCGAACCGCTGAGGCGCAGGGGCGTTTCCTCTATACTTCGCTTAACGAGCTGGACCAGTTTGATGCACTCCGGGGTAGCGGCAACCAGCAGTTCCGCATCATGTGCCTCGCCTTCGACCCCTTCAACCTCTTTGGCCAACAGCGCGTGGGCGTTCAAAGTGTGACAGAAAGGGTAACGATCAGGTTCAACTGGAATGCATCTACTACTATCCAGAAGGGACAGCGTTATTTCTCAAAAGTTTTGACAGACGGTCCGATAAGCCGTATCAATTTCTGTACCATTCCGGAGCGTGAAATCGGTGACGAAATGCCTGTTTACGGCGATTACGATGATGCTTACCGTGAGGCGCTGAAGCCTTATATCGAGAATCTGAATAACGCCAGGGGACTGATTGACTGTCCTGAGGCATTCCAGCTTGCCCTTAAACTGAAGGATGAGAATGCGGAGTTTTCCCGATTGTCGCAGGACCGGGTTTACGAGAATCTTTCTTTCCGTGCCAACGTCATCGTCTATCTGAAGGCATGTGTGCTGTATGTGGCGAATGGTTGCAAATGGGAACCGGAGATTGACGAGTTCATCCGCTGGAGCGAGCGTTACGACCTCTACTGCAAGATGCGATTCTTCGGTGATGCCATCAAGAGGGCGAATGATACTGGCGAGAAGTCGAGCAAGCGAGGGCCTTCCAACATGCTGATGCAGTTGCCGGATGAGTTTACTTACCAGCAGGTGATAGACTTGCGTGTAGCACGAGGTATGGATAAGAAGGGAACTTCAAGAATGTTAGGTAACTGGAAGGAGCGTCATTACATCAAGGTTAAGGATAGTGACTCGGTTCCTCAGAAATTCAGTTCCTCAGTTTTTATTAAGCTTAAATTCCGAAAAGGAGAACAGTAGTATTATGGAAATAGTAGTAAAAAGAATAGCAAAGAAGAAGACTTATACGATAGGTCATCTTTATATCCTGAGCGATAAGGATGTGAAGCGTACTTGGCGTTCGGGTGTGAAAATTGGCGACAAGCGTATCTTTGAACACAGCTTCGATAAGACGAAGTTGGACAAGGAACATTACTTCTGTGATACCCTGGAGCCTACGTGGAGAAACCTTCTGGGTATCGAACTGAAACCGGAAGAGGAGGATGGACGGTACAGCAGGGTATCGGGTAAGAAAGCCCGCAAGATACCGGGTCATACGGCGATACCGGAAGGCTCGTATCCTGTGGTTATCTCGAAATCGCCAAGGTTTAAGAAGTGGCTTCCGCTGGTGCAGGGTGTTCCCGATTTTGAGGGCATCCGCATCCATGCCGGTAATTATCCCGATGATACGCAGGGCTGCATTCTGGTAGGTGAAAATAAATTACAGGGTGCCGTCTTTAATTCCCGCATCTGGCTGCATCGGCTTATCAATGCCATTACCGCAGCAAGGGAACGGGAGGAGAGCGTTTGGATTACAATCATTTAATGTTGAATGTTGAGTGTTGAATGTTGAATTTTTAGTGATTAATTTTTAAAAACAAATTATTATGGTAAAGTCAGTTAATACAAATAAAGTAGAAATGGATAAGAAGGCAGCTGCTGCTGTCGTGTTTGAAAACCCTGAATTCGGTAAGATTCGTACCTTGACCGATGAGAACGGAGAACCTTTGTTCTGCGCAAAGGATGTCTGTGATGTGCTGGGGTATAAAAAATCAAGAAACGCTGTAAACCAGTTGGTTAACCCACTTGACGCCCTAAAACAGGGCGCATGGGTAGTGACAGGCATCAAGAAGGATGGAACTGATGCGAAACGTTTCCAGCAGATGATTTACGTTTCGGAGAGCGGTTTCTATGCTTTGGTTCTCGGCTCTAAGCTTTCTACTGCCGTGAAGTTCAAGAACTGGGTTACGGCTGATGTGCTGCCACAGATTCGCAAGACGGGTGGTTATATCCCGGTTCAGCAGGGCGAGAGTGATGAGGAGACAATCCGACATGCGGAAGAAATCCTCCGTGCTACGCTCAAGGAGAAGGAGAATCTGCTGAAGAAGCAGCGTCTGCAGATTGAACAGCAGAAGAAGCTTATCGGCGAACAGGATACGGAAATCCGCCGCTTGAATGATGTGGTGGATGAGCAGGTGGTTCGCATCGCCAAGAGTGGTGATAACATCATCCAGTTGGAGAATCAGGTGGGTAATCTTCTGCCGAAAGCGCTCTATAGCGATAACGTGCTCGATTCCGTTTCCTGCTTCACCACCACGCAGATTGCGAAGGAGCTCGGTATCACAGCGCAGGAACTGAACCGCTCGCTCTGTGCCCTGCATATCCAGTATTACCAGAGCGGTCAGTATCTCCTCTATGCCGATTACGCCCACATGGGCTTAGCCAAGAGCCGCACCCGCTACAGCGCCTTCCTCGACCCGAAGAGTGATGGCAGACAGGAGAAGATGGGCAGAGCCTACACCCATACCTATCTCGTATGGACTGAGCGAGGACGAAAGTTCATCCATGACCTCGCCCAGCGATACTGGGAACTGTGTGAAGTTTATAGTTAATAGTTTATAGCCCCTGATGTGTTCTTGCATCAGGGGCTTTTGTCTGTTCCTAAAAGTTAACTCCGAAATTGAACTGGAGGGCTCCATTGCGCGATTTGTCGAAACTGTCGTGGCAGATGTTGGCAAGACCGATGTCGTAGGTGAGATCGGCATAGAACATGTCGTAGCCGATGCCGCAGCCGATGCGGATACCACCATCAAGGCGGCGGAAGTTTGCATCCTTGAATGAGCTCTCTGCTTCACGCTCGGCAAAGTTCTTGATCTTGCCTCCTACACCAACGGCAAAATAGCCGCCTACCTGAGGCTGGATGGAGAAGTGGTCGTCTACCTCGTACTTGTACTTCAGTACGGCTGGAATCTCAAGATAGTTGAGGTCGTAGGTCATCTTCTTGCCTTCAGGAAGATCCTTCTTGCCACCTTTCTCTATATACGAAAGTCCGGTCTCGAGATAGAGTGGGGCGCTGTCGGTCAATGGAATGCCGGCTACTACGCCCACATTCAGGCCGGTCTGCCAGTCGCCACCATCCAGACGGGAATCGTCGGAATTGACAAAGGTGAAGGCAGGACCGATGCGGAATCCGTAATACGGGCTGCCGTAGTTGTAGTTGTAACGGTAGTCGAGACGGTCTGTCCTGCTGTTGTAATATCTGCTGTCACGATAATTCTGTGCTGCTGCCGGCATCAGAGCCAGGAGCAATGCCATCATGATGAATGCTAATCTTTTCATAATTCTTATTCTTTTATACATTAATATATGCTGTTTGAAGAAACTTGTTTTACGGTGCAAAGGTACGAATAAAAAACGAAACGGCAGCGAGCGTTTCCCTAAATGATAGAGGGGAACCCCTATTTCTGACCTAATACAACTTTCTCAACAAAAAAAATATAAATTTTTGCTATATTTTTTGTTTTGTCTCCAATTTGTGCTATCTTTGCCTTCAAATTATAAACGTTTATATAGAAATTATGAAATTTTTGAAGAAGTATCTACTGGATATTCTGGTAGTTATTGCATTTGCAATCATCTCCTTCGTCTACTTTATGCCAGCCGATATGGACGGACGAATCCTCTTCCGACATGATGCAGCGGCAGGAAAGGGACTGGGACATGAAAAGGAACTCTTCCAGCAGCAGACGGGAGAGACTACACGATGGACGAACTCGGTGTTTGGCGGTATGCCTACCTATCAGATGTCGCCTTCGTATGACAGTAATCAGGTGCTCAGCCAGATTGTGAAGGCATATCATCTGTGGTTGCCAGACTATGTTTGGTATGTTTTTGTATACCTCCTGGGCTTCTATATCATGCTGCGTGCCTTCAACTTCAGACAGTCACTGGCGGCGCTGGGAAGTATCATCTGGGCATTCTCGTCCTACTTTTTTATCATTATCGCTGCCGGACATATCTGGAAGGTATGGGCACTGGCTTATCTGCCGCCGATGATTGCGGGCGTGGTGCTTGCCTATCGGGGCAAGTATCTCAAGGGACTGCTCCTTACTGCCATCTTCTCGGCTTTCGAGGTGCAGGCAAACCACGTGCAGATGACTTATTACTACCTCTTTATCATCCTCTTCATGGTGATAGCCTTCCTGGCAGATGCTATCAAGAAAGGTGAACTCGCACGCTTCGGAAAGGCTACGGCGGTATGCGTGGTGGGTGCCCTCATCGGTATCTCGCTCAACCTCTCGAACCTTTATCATACCTGGCAGTATGGTCAGGAAACCATGCGTGGAAAGAGTGAACTCGTAAAGAAAAATGCGGCTAACCAGACCAGCAGCGGTCTGGATAGAGACTATATCACACAGTGGAGCTATGGTATCGACGAAACGTGGACGCTGATGATTCCGAATGCCAAGGGCGGTGCCTCCGTGCCGCTGGCGCAGAACCTGCAGGCGATGGAGAAGGCTGATCCTAACTTCGTTCAGATTTACCAGCAGCTGGGACAGTACTGGGGCAACCAGCCGGGAACGAGCGGACCTGTATATGTAGGTGCCTTCGTCTGCATGCTCTTTATCCTGGGCCTGTTTATCGTGAAGGGTCCGATGAAGTGGGCGCTGCTTGCTGCCACCATCCTGAGCATCCTGCTCGCCTGGGGTAGAAACTTCATGCCGTTTACCAATTTCTTCCTCGATTATGTGCCGATGTATGCCAAGTTCCGAACGGTGGCATCTATCCTGGTTATCGCAGAATTCACCATCCCGCTCCTGGCGATGATGGCGCTGAAGAAGATTGTGGATGAGCCGGAGATTCTGGCAGAGAAGATAAAATATGTATATGCCAGTTTCGGTCTGACAGCAGGCTTCTGTCTGCTCTTTGCCATCATGCCGGGCGTATTCTTCCCAGATTTCGTATCGGTACAGGAGACACAGGCGCTGCAGCAGTTGCCTCAGGAGTATATCTCTCCAATCATGAGCAATCTGACGGATATCCGCAAGGGCATCTTCACATCCGACTGCTGGCGTTCGTTCTGGATCATCCTCGTCGGTTCGGCACTGCTGATGCTCTTCAAGATGAAGAAGCTGGGCAAGGAATATATGATTGCCGGCATCGCCGTGCTCTGTCTGGTGGATATGTGGATGGTGAACAAGCGCTATCTCTACGATGATATGTTCGTAGACAAGGCGCAGCGCGATACACCGCAGCAGATGACCGAGACCGACAAGATTATCTGCCGTGACAAGGCACTCGACTACCGTGTGCTGAATCTGGCATCGAATACATTCAATGAGAACGAGACCTCTTACTACCACAAGAGCATCGGCGGTTATCATCCAGCCAAGCTCCGTCGCTACCAGGAGATGATTGAGGCACATATCGCTCCTGAGATGCAGAAGACGATGCAGGCGGTAGCTGCTGCGGGCGGCGATATGACCAAGGTGAACGGCGACAGTATCTATCCGGTATTGAACATGCTGAATACCAAATACTTCATCATGCCGCTGCAGGGCGGACAGACCGTTCCGGTTCTGAATCCGTATGCCTACGGCAATGCATGGTTCGTAGACGAGGTGAAGTATGTGAACAATGCCAACGAGGAAATTGATGGCGTGGGCAAGGTGAACCTCCGACACGTGGCTGTGGCTGATGCCAAATTCAAGGAACAGCTGGCGCAGAGCGTGAAGCAGGATGATACTTCGGTGGTGAAGATGACGCAGTATAAGCCGAACAACCTGACTTACGAGGTGAAGTCGAGCAAGGGCGGCGTGATCGTATTCTCTGAGATTTACTATCCGGGCTGGACGGCTACGGTTGATGGACAGCCGGCTGAGCTGGGCAGAGTGAACTATATTCTGCGTGCGCTGAACGTGAAAGCTGGTAATCACAAAGTGGTTCTCGATTTCCATCCTCAGTCGCTCAAGAATACCGAGACGGTGGCTTACATCGGTTATGGCGTTCTGGCTCTCCTTATTATAATAGGTGTAGTGGTTGAGGTGAGAAAACGCAAGAAGGCTTCTCCGGAAGTGAATGAATAAAAAGGAGAAAGATTTATGCTGTTTCGCACAGAAATAGATATTCCGAAGGCCGACTTCGAGATAGGGGCGGCAGAGCGGATGCTCTTTGTGGGCAGTTGCTTTGCCGACAATCTGGGTAGGCGGTTTGTGGAGAACCGCTTCCGGGCTACGGTGAATCCCTTCGGGGTGATGTATAATCCGGCAAGCATTCTCCATACGGTAGAGAAATGTTCCGAGGTGCGTCCCCGTGTGGCTGTCTTTACGCTGGGTACCAACCATGTGTATATCCTGAAGGAGACGGGCGAGATAGTGGACAACTGCCAGAAGCGCCCGCAGCGCCTCTTCGAAGAGCGGGAACTGAGCGTGGACGAATGTGCCGGCTATCTGCAGAAGGCTATCAGTCTGCTGAAATCGCAGACCGCAGCATCCGGTAGCAGTGAAGGCACTCTGAAGGTAATCATCACGGTAAGCCCTATCCGCTATGCGAAATACGGCTATCCCGGGAGTCAGCTTTCGAAGGCTACGCTCCTGCTGGCAGCCGATAAGCTGGTGAAGGAAAATCCCGGAGTGGTGAGCTATTTTCCGGCTTACGAGATTATGAACGATGAACTCCGTGACTACCGCTTCTACAAGGAAGACATGCTGCACCCGAGCGAACAGGCTGTGGAATATATCTGGGAGCGGTTCCGGACAACTTACTTCGGCAAGGCAGCAGAGCAGTTTCTGGATGACTGGAGGCCTATCCGCGAAGCACTCGGCCACAAGCCCTTCCATCCCGAGAGCGAGGAGCATCAGAAGTTCATCGCCGGGACGGAAGAGAAGAAAAGACAATTTGAGGAGAAATATCATCTCTTATAAAATGGAGAAATATCATCTCTTATAAAATAAAGAATATTTAAATAACAAGACAATGACATATACTATTGAAAAGGTAACCACACTGATAGGTGCGCGTCGCTATGGAGACAATGATACCAACATCGGTTTTATCCTGACCGATAGTCGTTCACTTTGTTTCCCAGAGGAAACTCTGTTCTTTGCGCTCAAGTCGGAGCGTAATGATGGTCATAACTACATCCCTGAGTTGTATCGCAGAGGTGTGAAAAACTTTGTTGTAACGAATGTGCCTAAGGGCTATGCTTCTGATTATCCGGGAGCCAACTTCCTGAAGGTAGTAAACACGCTCGAGGCTCTCCAGCGTCTGGCTGAGCGCCACCGTGACGAGTTCAACATCCCTATCGTAGGCATCACGGGCTCAAACGGCAAGACCATGGTCAAGGAGTGGCTCTACCAGCTGCTCTCGCCAAGCATGTTTGTTACCCGCAGTCCGCGCAGTTACAACTCTCAGATAGGTGTGCCATTGTCGGTATGGCTGATGAACGAGCAGACCCAGGTGGGCGTTTTCGAGGCAGGTATCAGTATGCCAGGCGAAATGCTTGCCCTGCGTGACATCATCCAGCCAACCATCGCCGTACTGACCAATCTGGGTGCTGCGCATCAGGAGAACTTCTCTTCCATGGAGGAGAAATGCCGGGAGAAACTCATCCTCTTCCATGATGCAGAGACCGTAATCTATGATGGCGATGACGAGGTTATCAACAAGGTGATAGCTGAATATCCCGACTATAAAGGCGAGAAACTCTTCTGGTCGCTCAAGAATGCGGAGGCTCCTTTCTATGTGAAGAACATCGAGAAGCAGCAGAGCGTGAGCGTGATTACCTATATATATAAAGGTGTGGAAGACAGTTTCTCTATCCCGTTCATCGACGATGCATCTGTACAGAATGCCATCATCTCTGCCGTCGTGGCATCGAAACTCGGTCTTTCGGCTGAAGATATCGACAAGCGCATGGCACAGCTCGAACCTGTGGCAATGAGACTGGAGGTGAAGGTAGGACAGCACGGATGTACGCTGATTAACGACAGCTACAACAGTGATATCAATTCGCTCGATATCGCCCTCGACTTCATGAACCGCCGTCCAGACCATCGCGGTCGTCGCCATACGCTGATATTGAGCGACATTTACCAGAGCGGTCAGGCACCGGAGGTATTATATAAAGAGGTGAGCGATTTAGCCCGCAAGCGTGGCGTGGTAAAGTTCATCGGTATCGGTCCTGAGCTCTGCAAGCAGCACGATGTGATTCAGATTTCAGAGAAGTTCTTCTTCCCGAATGTAGAGGAATTCATCGCCAGCGAAGTGTTTGCTTCCCTGCGCGATGAGGTGATTCTGCTGAAGGGCGCCCGCCAGTTTGGCTTTGACCAGCTCACCGAACTGCTGGTACAGAAGGTACACGAGACTACGCTGGAGGTGAACCTGAATGCCGTGGTAGCCAATCTGAACTACTACCGTGCGTTTATGAAGCCGGAAACCAAGCTGGTATGCATGATCAAGGCAGACGGCTACGGTGCAGGTGCTGTGGAGATAGCCAAGACCCTGCAGGACCATCGTGTAGACTATCTGGCTGTGGCTGTAGCCGATGAGGGCGTTACGCTGCGCAAGAACGGCATCACCAGCAACATCATGATCATGAATCCGGAGATGACCGCCTTCAAGACCATGTTCGATTACGACCTGGAGCCTGAGGTTTACTCTTTCCGTCTGCTCGATGCGCTCATCAAGGCAGCTGAGAAAGAGGGCGTAACCGGTTTCCCTGTCCATATCAAGCTGGATACCGGCATGCACCGCATGGGCTTCGACCCTGAGAACGATATGGAGGAACTCATCGGCAAGCTGAAGCACCAGAATGCCATCATCCCACGTTCTGTGTTCTCTCACTTCGTGGGCAGCGATGACGACAGCTTCGATGATTTCTCAGCTCATCAGTTTGAACTCTTCGACAAGGGCAGCAAGCAGTTGCAGGCAGCTTTCGACCATAAGATTTTGCGCCATATCTGCAATTCGGCAGGTATCGAGCACTTCCCGGAGCGCCAGCTGGATATGTGCCGTCTGGGACTCGGACTCTACGGTATCAATTCGCGCAACAACAAGACCATCAACTGCGTGAGCACCCTGAAGACAACTATTCTGCAGATGCACAACGTGAAGGCAGGCGACAGTGTGGGCTACAGCCGCAAGACAATTCTCGACAGAGACAGCGTCATCGCAGCCATCCCTATCGGATATGCTGACGGACTGAACCGCCGTCTGGGCAACCGTCATGCCTACTGTCTGGTGAACGGCCAGAAGGCAGAATATGTGGGCAACATCTGTATGGATGTGGCTATGATAGACGTGACCGACATCCCTTGCAAGGAAGGAGATTCGGTAGAAATCTTCGGCGAGCATCTGCCTGTCCAGACACTGAGCGATATCCTCGAGACCATCCCTTATGAGGTGCTGACCACCATCAGCAACCGTGTGAAGAGAGTTTACTTCCAGGACTAGGAAGTGAAGAGGGAAGAACGAAGAGGGAAGAATGAAGACCGATTCGGTAAAAAATCATTTAAAAACGTATAAAAATAGAGAAATCCTATCAGAAATGTTCTGATGGGATTTTTTTTGCGTAATTTTTTCCATCAAAACGTATTGTAATTGAAGAAAAAAGTGTATCTTTGCACACAACAAATCATAAAAAGACAAAAGAGGGTGCTCTTTGTCGTGTATTTTCTAACAATTAAACAATACTACAAATTAAAATGGAACAAGTATTTAGCTATATTATCAGTCTCGGTGCGAGCGTGATGATGCCTATCATCTTCACGGTCATCGGTCTGTGTATTGGCATGAAATTCGGAAAGGCTTTGAAGTCGGGACTCTTCGTAGGCGTGGGTTTCGTAGGCTTGGGCGTGGTAACTGCATTGCTGACTACCAACTTCAACGACCCATTGAAGGCTATTTCAGACATCTACCACTTACAGTTAAACGTTTTTGATATGGGATGGCCAGCAGCTGCAGCTGTAGCTTACAATACAGCAGTGGGAGCATTGATTATCCCAATCTGTCTGGGTGTCAACTTCCTGATGTTGATTACCAAGACAACACGTACAGTGAATATCGACCTCTGGAACTACTGGCACTTCGCCTTTATCGGTGCAGTGGCTTACTTCGTGATGGGTCAGAGTTTGCTCTGGGGCTATTTCGCAGCCATCGTCTGCTACATCAACACGCTGGTTTGTGCAGACCTGACAGCCGACAGATTCCAGAAATATTACGATTTGGATGGTATCTCTATTCCGCAGCCATTCTGCCAGAGTTTCATGCCATTCGCAATCGTTTTCAATAAACTCTTCGATATGATTCCGGGCTTCTCTAAGCTCGATATCGATGCAGAGGGACTGAAGAAGAAGTTTGGTGTGCTCGGTGAGCCACTGGTACTCGGTGTTATCGTAGGAGCCCTGATAGGTTGGGCAGCCCAGCTCGATATCAAGAAGATTCTCTTCCTGGGTGTAACGATGGGAGCCGTGATGGAGCTGATTCCTCGTATTACAGCCCTGTTTATCGACGGTTTGAAGCCTATCTCAGAGAAGACACAGGAGTTGGTGAAGACCAAGTTTAACGGCAAGAAGGTTCATATCGGTATGAGTCCTGCCCTGGTAATCGGCCATCCTACTACTCTGGTAGCATCTGTGATTCTGATTCCGGTTATCCTGGCTATCGCAGTCTTCCTGCCAGGCAACCAATTCTTGCCTTTGGCTTCGTTGGCAGGTATGTTCTACCTCTTCCCAATGATTCTGCCGTTTACAAGAGGTAATGTGGTGAAGACGCTTATCATCGGCCTGATAACCCTCGTCATCGGTCTCTACTTCGTTACCGATATGGCACCAGACTTTACGCTGGCAGCCAACCAGGTTTATGCAGCAACAGGCGATAATGCCGCTCATATCCCTGACGGATTCTCAGGCGGTGCACTCGATTTCGCATCCTCTCTCTTCGGATGGGTTATCTATCGCGGTGTGAAGCTTTCATACGTAGGTATGGGTGTTCTCGCAGTCATCACAGTAGCCATGATGGTTATCAACCGTCAGCGCATCGTGAAGGAAGAAAAAAAGTAAAAAGGTAAAAAATAAAACAAGATAATTATGAAGAAATTAACATTAATATTAGCAGCAATGGTATTAACAGCAAGTCAGGCTTTTGGCCAGTGTGGAAAATGTGGTTATGAAGTGAAGGCAGAAAATGCCTACACTAACTACAACGTTCGTTATGCAAGCAATCCGATGGATGCAAAGCACTATACAACAGACCGCCTTCGCGGTGAATTCGCTATCGAGAAGGTGTTTGCTCCAGGCGAGGTAAACTGGACATACACCATGTTCGACCGCTTCCTCATCGGTGGTGCTGAGCCAACAACTGCTCCTCTGAAGCTGACTTCTATCGCTCCTCTCTATACAGACAAGCCAAACGATCAGAAGAATCTGCTCGACAACCGCGAGCTGGGTATCATCAACATCGGTGGCGAGGGTACTGTTACCGTTGACGGCAAGAAGTATACACTCGGTTTCCAGGAGGCTCTCTACGTAGGTCGTGGTGCCAAGAACATCGAGGTAAGCAGCAAGGATGCAGCTAAGCCAGCTAAGTTCTATATGAACAGCGCTTGTGCTCATCAGACATATCCTACCAAGAAGGTTACCCTGAAGGATGCCAACAACATCAAGGCTGGTAGCCTGAAGGAGAGCAACGACCGTGTAATCCACCAGTTGATTATCGACGGTGTAGCCGGTGTTCGTACCTGCCAGTTGCAGATGGGTGTTACTGAGTTGAAGGAGGGTTCTGTATGGAACACCATGCCAGCTCATACTCACCTCCGCCGTATGGAGACTTACCTCTATTATAATGTACCAGAGGGTCAGAAGATTCTCCACGTAATGGGTGAACCACAGGAGACACGTCCTATCTGGTTGAACAACGAGCAGGCTGTGATTTCTCCAGAGTGGTCTATCCACTGTGCAGCAGGTACCAGCAACTATACCTTTATCTGGGGTATGGCAGGTGAGAATCTGATCTACAACGATATGCAGGTAGTGAAGATTCCTACATTGGAATAATAAGATACATGATATGGCAACCTGGTTTATGATTAATATGAGCCAGGCTTTGCCGTCTAAATAGTAATCTAAAATAAAAATAAGTATAACGCTTAAAAACTTTTTTATAAAATGAGCCCTATTACAACAAGTAAAATGTCCAACTTCCGTTGGGTAATCTGTGCGCTGCTCTTCATCGCAACCACAGTCAATTACATGGACCGTCAGGTTCTCTCTTTAACATGGAAAGACTTCATTGCTCCAGAATTCCACTGGACAGATGATCACTATGGTACCATCACCGGTCTTTTCTCCATCTTCTATGCCATCGCTAACCTCTTCGCAGGTAAGTTTGTTGACTGGATGGGCACCAAGAAAGGTTATCTCATCGCTATCTTCGTATGGTCAACAGGTGCTGTGATGCACGCCGGTTGCGGTTGGGTAGCTATGCAGATGGAAGGTTATGATTCTATCGAGGCGCTCCGCATGGTACAGGCTGGTAGTGATGCAGCCGTAGCGATTGCTACAATCAGTGTATGGTTGTTCCTCTCTTGCCGTCTGATTCTTGCTGTGGGTGAGGCAGGTAACTTCCCTGCAGCCATCAAGGTAACAGCAGAGTATTTCCCTAAGAAAGACCGTGCTTTCTCTACCGCCATCTTCAACAGTGGTGCTTCTGTAGGTGCTTTGGCAGCTCCAGCTACCATTCCTTTGTTGGCTCGCAGCATGGGCTGGGAATGGGCCTTCATCATCATCGGTGTGCTCGGTTACGTATGGATGGGCCTCTGGGTATGGCTCTATGACAAACCATCTAACAGCAAGTATGTAAACAAGGCTGAGCTTACTTATATTGAGCAGGATGAGAACCTCGATCAGGTTGAGGCTGGGAAAGAGACTGAAACTGCAGCTGAGGAGAAAACTATCGGTTTCCTGAAGTGCTTCAGCTACCGTCAGACCTGGTCATTCATCGTTGGTAAGTTGATGACTGATGGTGTTTGGTGGTTCTTCCTCTTCTGGGCACCAGCTTATTTCTCTGACCAGTATGGTTATTCTTCAGATTCAGGTATGGGTATCGCCCTCATCTTCACTCTCTATGCTATTGTAACCGTATTGAGTATTGGTGGTGGTTACTTGCCAACCTACTTTGTTGACAAGAAGGGTATGAATCCATATATCGGCAGAATGCGTGCGATGTTGATTTTCGCTTGCTTCCCATTGCTCGGTCTGATTGCCCAGCCTATGGGTGAGTACAGTGCATGGTGGCCAGCTATCATCATCGGTTTGCTCGGTGCAGGTCATCAGGCATGGTCAGCTAACCTCTATTCTACCATCGGTGATATGTTCCCTAAGTCAACTGTAGCTACTATCACCGGTATAGGTGCGATGGCAGGTGGTATCGGTTCCTTCCTGATCAACAAGGGTTCCGGTATGCTCTTCACCTATGCAGATGGTCTGGGTTCAGACTTCAGCTTCATGGGCTTCGATGGCAAGCCAGGTGCCTACATGATTGTATTCTGCATCTGTAGTGTTGCTTACCTCGTAGGCTGGTGCATCATGAAGGCATTGGTTCCTAAGTACAAGCCAATCGTTGTAGAAGAATGAAAAGGTAAAAAAGTAAAAAGGTAAAAAGGTAAAAAAAGCCTTCTTTAAAAGTAAAAAGGTAAAAGGGTAAAAAGCCCCTCTCCCTCTTTGCGCCCCCGTTCCCTGCGATTCCATCGCAGGTCCCCCGTAATGTTAAAAGCCCCTGATGTAATAACACACCAGGGGCTATATAAATTTACGAGGGAATGGGGTTATAAAGGGTTAAGGCTTTTTTACCTTTTTACTTTTTTACCTTTAAATAAATCCTTGCTGCTTGATGGCTTCGAGGAAACCTTGGCTCATCGCCTCGCAATCCTTCTTTGTGTATCGGATGTCGGTGAAAACCTGGGCTAGGGTCTCTACGTTGTTGATGCGAACGAACTCCTTGTTTTCTTCCAGAGCTTCCTTCTCTGCATAGAAGTCATCTATCTTTTCTGGGGTGTAATCTTCGAAATGCTCGTGGTGGATGATGCTGCGCAGAGGAAGACGGTCGCTCAGGGCTGGATGTTCTGCCGGCCAGCCGATGGTCAATGTGGCTACTGGCATTACGAGCTTAGGGAGCTTCAGGGTGTCGATAATCATCTTTGGCATATAAACCGTAGTTCCCAGGAAACAGGTGCCCAAACCGGCTTCTTCTGCCAGGTTCGTAAAGGTCTGGGTGAAAAGAAGGGCATCGGTAGCTGCATTCATGAAAGAGAGAATGTTGTCATAGCCCGGGGTTCCCTTGCGGTTCTCTGCCCAGAGGGTTGTGCGGCGATAATCAGCACAGATGGTGAGGACGACAGGGGCTTCTGTTACCATTGGCTGGTTGAAGTGGGCTGGTGCCAGCGCCTTCTTTCCTTCTTCACTTCTTGTTACCACAACGCTGTAAAGCTGCAGGTTTCCCATTGTCGGGGTGCGCTCTGCCTCTTCCAAAAGGTTGTTCAGGAGTTCTTCAGATACTTCCTTCTCTGCATATTTTCTGATGCTTGTTCTGTTCTTAATCGATTCCATATCTTTTTTATTTTATCATTATACCTTATTATATATATAGGAGTTCTGTTCCATTTCAGAACCCTATTTTGCTGCAAAGTTAGTGAAAGTTTCCCAAAAAGTTGTCTTTCTTTCACTTTTTTAGTGAAATATATGCCAAAACGTTTCAGATTTTAGAAATAAAAGTTTAATTTTGCACCTAAATATGAAACGTTTGATATGGAATATATTGAAAATATGACTTTTGAAGAGGCTTCCAAGGCTCTTATAGATGAATTGAATGCTAATCTGGCAACACTTCATCAGAATTATCATGTAGAACAGTCTGATTGGAATAAACTCTATGATCAGATAGCCAATGTTGTTTCAGAGGAAACTCATCTTCCTGTTTTCTCTCCTGAAGTAATGGAGGTGCGACCTCGAGAACTGGAATGCGATGTGGTGCGATTCCAGAATAATAAGGAGAAATGGGTGGCTCTGGTAGGACTGCTCGACGGTCATCCATACGAAATCTTCACGGGTTTGCAGGATGAGGACGAGGGTATCATGCTGCCTAAATCTGTAAGCAAAGGCAAGATCGTGAAGACCATTCTGGATGGAGGCTTGAAGCGATACGACTTCCAGTTTGTGAACAAGCGAGGATATAAGATTACGGTTGAGGGATTGAGCGAGAAGTTTAATCCTGAATACTGGAACTATGCCAAGCTGATTTCCGGTGTGCTGCGCTACCGTATGCCTATCGAACATGTCATCAAACTCGTTTATCAGCTCCAGCTTACTTCAGATAACATCAATACCTGGAAGAAAGGTGTTGTGACAGCCCTGAAGAGATATCTGAAGGATGGTAGCCTGATGAAACTTTACGATGATAGTGATTCCGAATCCTAATCCTAATCCCCAAGATAGAAACTGATATAAACTATGCTTTTCCGTAGTAAGATATACTTGAAGAATGTCCGTTTCCATGCATATCACGGCGTTCTGCCACAGGAAACCCAGGTGGGCAACGATTATGTGGTGAATCTGGATGTGAGCTATGATTTCTCCAGAGCCATGGAAACCGATGAACTGGCTGGAACCCTCAACTATGCAGAACTCTATGAACTCGTGAAACAGGAGATGGAGATACCTAGCAAACTGCTGGAACATGTAGCCGGAAGGATAGGAAAGCGACTCTTTGCAGAATATCCGACTATTCAGAAAATACAACTCGCTATTACCAAAGTTAATCCTCCTTTTGGAGCAGATTGTGACGGCGCAGGGGTAGAAGTTGTATTAACAAATGATAAAACTTTATAGTAGATTTAGGTTTTCTGATACAAAAGTAGTAATTTTGCAAAATCATCAGAAAGATATGTTGAAGAAAATAACACTCATATTGCCCCTATTGTGTATGTTGGTGCTGACAGCGACAGGCTCCAACCGCCGTTTCACGCTCGTTATCGACCCAGGTCATGGCGGTCATGATGTGGGCGCACGTGGTGCTATTTCCAAAGAAAAGAATATCAATCTCTCTGTGGCATTGCAGTTTGGCAAATATGTTGAGCGCAATATGCCGGATGTGAGAGTCATCTATACCCGCAAGACGGATGTCTTTATTCCTCTGAAACAGCGTGCCAACATTGCTAACCGCGCCAATGCCGACCTGTTTATCTCGGTACATACCAATGCGCTGCCAGCCGGTAAGATAGCCCGCGGTTTTGAAACCTATACGCTCGGTATGCACCGTGCCAAGGATAATCTCGATGTGGCTATGCGAGAGAACTCCGTTATCTCGATGGAGAAGGGCTATCAGCATACCTATCAGGGTTTCGACCCGCGATCTTCTGAGAGTTACATCATCTTCGAGTTTATACAGGGTAAGAATATGGAGAGAAGCGTAGAACTGGCGCGCAATATCCAGCGAAAGGTATGTTCCGGTGCCAACCGTCCGGATAAGGGTGTGCATCAGGCAGGATTCCTGGTTCTCAGAGAAACCTCGATGCCTAGCTGTCTGATAGAGCTCGGTTTCATCACTACTGCCGATGAAGAAAGACTGCTCAACGATGCCAGCAGGGTGGATGATATCGCCCGAGGCATCTACGAAGGTTTTGCGCAATATCGCAATAAATACGATAAATCCATCTCGGTTCCTTATCGGGCTGCGGATACAGAATCGGTGCCGGTTGCCAAGATAGTTTCTGATACGAAACAGGAAAAGGACGAGCGCCGTGCTGAGGAGGCGGATACTGCGCCGAGAAGAACGGTGAAGCAGGTGGAAACCAGAGCAACAAAGGCTAAAACGGTTCAGCAGAACAGAAGACAGAACCCGCAGGATAAGCCGGTTCAGCAGAACAGACAGACGCAGCAGAACAGAACTGTAGCTCAGAACAAGCCGGCACAGCAGAAAGCCAATGTAGCCGATGCGCCTGTCTTCAAGCTCCAGATATTTGTCAGCAACCGCACGCTCCGCAAGGGCGATGCCCATTTTAAGGGCGAAACCGGTTATGACAGTTATCAGGAAGGCAATATGGTGAAATATACGATGGGAGCTTCTACCAACTATAATGAGATTTTCCGCTTGCGCAAGACGCTTGCCGAGAAGTTCCCGGAAGCTTTCATCATAGCTTTCAAGAATGGAAAGAAATATGATGTGAATCAGGCTATACGTGAGTTCAAACAGAACAGAAACCGCTGATTGACCTGAGTAAGGATAAGATATAAGCACGAATATATAAAGAGATAAATATGAAGCTAACAAAAGAAATCAAGATAGCTCTTGTAGCTATTGTCGGTATTTTGATTATGTATTTCGGAATCAATTTTCTGAAAGGCATGAATCTGTTCTCTACCAACAACGCCTACTATATGACGTTTGATGACATCCAGGGACTGGGTGCCTCTACGCCTATTTATGCGGATGGTTATAAGGTAGGTATCGTGGATGGTTTGGAATATGATTACAAGGAGAATGGTCCTATCAAAGTAAAGGTGGATATTATCAAGGATTTGAGAATCCCGCAGGGCAGTAAAGCCGAAATAGTAAAAGACTTGATGGGTAACCTGCAGGTGAATCTGCTTCTGGCAAACAATCCGCGCGAAAGAGTAGAACCGGGAGGTATCATTCCGGGTGCTGTAAACGGAGGCATGATGGATAAGGCTGCCAACCTGGTTCCGGTAGTGGAAAAGATGTTGCCTAAGTTGGATTCTATCCTTACCAGCGTGAATGCGCTGCTGGCTGACCCGGCTCTGGCTGCTTCGCTGCATAATGTGGAAACCATCACAAGCAACCTCACCGTTTCTACACGTGAACTGAATACCCTGATGGCAGGACTCAACAAACAGGTTCCGGGTATGATTGGAAAGGCAAATGGCGTGCTGGATAATACCAACCGCCTCACAGCTAATCTGGCCAGTCTTGATGTGCAGGGCACTTTGAACAAGGTGAACCAGACTTTGGAGAGTGCTCATCAGTTTACTGAGAAGCTGAACAGCAACCAGGGCAGCCTCGGATTGCTGATGAACGATACCAAACTGTACGACAATCTGACGTCAACCATGAGTCATGCCGACTCCTTGGTTATCGACTTGAAGGCACATCCGAAACGCTATGTCCATTTCTCTGTTTTCGGCAGAAAAGACAAGTAAAAAGAGTTCGAGCTAAATAAATTTAGTCTAAATAAGATTCGGTATGTTTCACGCCCCGAAATGACTCGCAAACTGTTTGTTTGTTAGCCGTTTCGGGGACGTTACATTATTGTTTCACTGATTTTCAGTCTGCTATATTTGTATTTTTGACAAGTGTTTGGTATTCAGTAATTTAAAGACTATCTATTAAAATATTTTAAATAAGGGGATTTGCATTTCTCCTATTTTTTTTGTAACTTTGCACGTGATTTCGCATCTTTTGGTGCGTCCCGTCATTTGTGAATTAAAGTATTAATAATATAAGTAATCAATGTTAGCAAGTCCAAAAGCCCTCTGGGACAACAGTCTTTTGCTCATAAAGGACAGTGTAACAGAGCAGCAATATAACACATGGTTCAAGCCAATCGTCTTTGAATCGTACAAGCCGTCGACAAAGACTTTGTTGGTGCAGGTTCCGAGTCCGTTCGTATACGAGTACTTGGAACAGA
Organism: Segatella copri; assembly: GCF_026015465.1. GTDB lineage: Bacteria > Bacteroidota > Bacteroidia > Bacteroidales > Bacteroidaceae > Prevotella > Prevotella copri_E. The sequence continues at coordinate 623,545 of NZ_JAPDUQ010000001.1, read as the reverse complement.
ACTTTGTTGACTTGTTAAGTAAGGTGCTGCATCGTAATTTTGGTGAAGGAATCCGTCTCACTTATCGTGTTGTAACCGATAAGGAGCATAAGCTTTCTCAAGATATAGAGGCAGATCCAGACGATGCTGATATGGCAAAGCAGGCTCGTGAGCGTGCCCAGCAGACGGCTGCCCAGCCTGCCGCTCCCCAGCAGCAGGAAGACATTGATACACAGTTAGACCCGAAGCTTACTTTCAACAATTATATGGAGGGTGACAGCAACAAGCTGCCTCGTTCCGTAGGATTGTCTATTGCCGAGCATCCCAACACCACCCAGTTTAACCCAATGTTCATTTACGGACCTTCGGGTAGCGGTAAGACGCATCTGGTGAATGCCATCGGCCTGAAAGCGAAGCAGATGTATCCTCAGAAGCGTGTGCTCTATGTGAGTGCCCGTCTTTTCCAGACCCAGTATACTGATGCTGTGCTCCATAATGCGAGCAATGATTTCATCAATTTCTATCAGTCTATCGATATGCTGATTGTGGATGATATCCAGGAGTGGGCTGGTAAGGCGAAGACGCTGAATACCTTCTTCCATATCTTCAACCACCTTTTCCGCAACGGAAAGCGTATTATTCTGGCGAGCGACCGCCCTCCGGTAGAGTTGAAGGATATGCCAGACCGTTTGCTCACCCGTTTCTCTTGTGGTCTGGTCTGCGAGTTGGAGAAGCCGAATATCCAGTTGTGTGTGGATATCCTGAGCAATAAGATCCGTCGTGACGGTTTGAAGATTCCGGTAGATGTCATCTCTTTCATCGCCCAGACCTGTAACGGAAGTGTGCGCGATTTGCAGGGAGCCATCAATGGTCTTCTGGCTTACAGCATTGTTTATAACAGCAGCATTGATATCCGTCTTGCCGAGCGCGTCATCAAGCGTGCGGTGAAGGTGGATGATAAGCCGCTCACCATCGATGACATCGTAGAAACGGTTTGCCATCATTATAATGTAACGGTTACTGCCGTGAACAGCAAGAGCCGTAAGCGTGATTATGTCGTGGCAAGACAGGTAACGATGTATCTGGCACAGAAATATACCAAAATGCCTGCTTCGAGAATCGGCAAACTCGTTGGTAATCGTGATCATAGCACAGTTATCCACAGTTGTTCAAAAGTGGAAGAAAGACTGAAGATTGATGCTGGATTCAGCGATGAACTGGTTAGTATCGAAAACGGATTAAAGGTGAAAAGGGCATAAAGGATGTGCTTTTCGCTGATAGGATAAGTTTAAGCGCGGAACCTTGGTATAGTGGTTCTTGTTTATATAAATGAAATAAAGGAAGCCTGGCAAGTTTGTTTTTGCCTTGGCTTCCTTTTTCCGTCTATAATATCTGAACTATTAACTATCAACTCTTTTTTATCATCATCTTCTTCCATTTAAAGTATCCGGCTACGGCGATGATGACGTAGAGACCGTAAAGTCCTGCCTTGAATGGGATACCTTTGACGATATAGAGATAGAAGCAAACGGCATCTACGATAATCCAGAAGAACCACTGCTCGATATATTTGCGTGCCAGCGCCCAGAGCCCCACAAAGCTCAGGGCATTGGTGAAACTGTCTTGCAGAGGAACTGTAGAGTTGGTGAAAGTTATCAGTATATAATAGGTGATACTCCAGGCTGCCAGGAAGAACAGAAGAGTAGGGAGATAGAGCGACTTCTTCATATAGGTAATCGGAAGTTCTTCTTTCTCCTTCTGGTTGTGCTTCTTGCCATATTTCCATACGGCATAACCATATATACCGGCTATCGTATAGTAGACCGCCATACCCGCATCGCCGTAAAGACCATGACTCCAATAGAGCCATACGTCCAGGGCAGGCATGATGATGCCTACCAGCCAAAGCCAGATACTGGCACGGTACTCCAACAGGATATAAACCAGTCCGAGTACCGTGGTAAAGATGTCTAAACCATGTGATGCAATATAATCCATCATGATGATTTCTGATTAGAACTTCAATGTAAGATGCGTCATCCAGGTGGTATCTGCCATCGGGATGTAGGCTATCTGCTTGAATCGGTTGTCCAATGTATATCCGTAACCGATAGCATTGCCCCAGGTGAATGCGCTGGCTGCATAGTGGCGGTTGAAGATATTGTTGATGTCTACACCGAAGCTTATCTCCTTGATGCCGAGTGCCTTGGTTACCTTAGCACTGTAGTTCAGGCTCAGGTCGCTCTGTGAATAGCATGGCAGTGAGAAGTCGCGGTCTTCTGTATTGGTAATATACTGGCGACTTACAAAGTTGGTGTGCCAGGTAGCTGAGAAACCGGCATAGTGGATATCGATGAATCCGTTCAGGATAGCTGATGGAGAATAAGACAGGGTTGAGTTGTCGTAATGTACTACGCCTGGCTTCTTGTCGTCTTCCCAGTTGCTTACATACTCATCAAAGTCCTTAATCTTGTTCTTGCTCAAAGCGGCATTTCCTTCTACAGACAACCATGACAATGGTGCCCAGCCGGCTGTCAGCTCTACACCCATACGGTAAGAATCCTTGATGTTGGTGGTCAGCGCCTCGCCGATGTCACTCAACAGTCCGGTCTGAGCCAGCTGGTTGTCATAATCCATATAGTAGAAGTTGGCGCCTGCATGCCAGTTGTCGCCCTGATACTGATAGCCGAACTCTACATCGAGCAACTTCTCCTCTTTAGGGAATGGATAGTTGAAGTTGTCGGTAAAGTTGTTGCGCTCTGGCTCGCGGTTGCTGTAGGCTACAGATGCGTATGCCTTGTGGCCATCCTTGTTGAAGCTGATACCTGCCTTAGGGTTGAAGAAGTTGTACTTCTCGTTGATGTTCAGCTCCTGGTTCTTGTAGCTGCCATCTGCCTGGGCGATAAATTTATCGTTGATACCGTCGGTCTTGTATTCTACACGGCGATACTGCAGGTCAGCGAAGGCATTCCAGTAGTCTGCAAAGCGATAGCTTGCCTTGACGAAGGCGCTGTAGTCATACTTGTGGGCATCAGAATCATAGTACTTATACTGGCCGTTGCTGCCGAAGAACTTCTTCTCGGCATCCTGGTTGGCGATATAAGTAAGGTATCCCCAGTGGTTGCCGCGGAACTGCTGCAGGTTCAATCCGCCGATAACATCCCAGTGCTCATCCTTGTAGTTGGTATTGTATACCATGCCGTAGGTATGCTGGGTGAGTCCCTTCTTGCGGATGAAGTCAGACTTCTTAACCTTCTTGCCTTCTGCATCCTTGTAAACGAGTCCGAACTTGGCAAACTTGGCGTTGTTCTTAAACTCCTTGTAGTAGCCGTAGCCATAGGTATAATGCAGTGAGAGGCTGTGGCTCCAGTGGCTGCCAGGTGTCCAGGTAGCCGAAAGGATGTTGTGGTTCTGATAGAAGTTATCAGTAGTCTTGTCCCATTTGCTTCCGTCGCGCAGGGTATAAGGAGTGATGGTATAATCGCCCTTGCCGTTGCGAACCAAATCACCTGTCAGCACGTTAAACTTATCCAGACCTGCCTTATACATATCTTTATAGGTGCGGATGCCATCCTCAAGGAGGGTGAAGTTAGAGTTGTAATCTCCGCCCAGCACACCATTCCAAGCCTGACCGGTCTTCTCGAAGTTGCCGATGTTCTTGTAGCTTACCTTGAAGTTATCGCTCAGCCAGGTCAGTCCGCCATAGTAAGAACCTGAGCGGCCTGCTGTACCGTCTACATAACCGTCGGTAGCTGTCTCGTGATAAGCACCGTCAAAAATCAGATGCTTGCCGAGCAGACCTGTAGAGAAGCTGGCGCCTGTATGATAGGTATTGTAAGAACCGAAAGAACCGGTAACTTCTGCAGTAGGGGTGAGCGAAGGAGCAGCTGTAGCCATAGAGATGCTTCCACCGAAGGCACCGTCGCCATTGGTAGAAGAGCCTACGCCGCGCTGTACCTGGATGCTGCCCAGGAGCGAAGAATAACTGTTCATGTTAGCCCAGAAAACGGTCTGGTCTTCCGGTGAGTTGAGAGCCACTCCGTCGAGTGTTACATTGATGCGGCTTCCGGCAGCGCCACGAATGCGCATATAGGTAGTACCGGTGCCGATACCGTTCTCACTCCAGGCGAGGATGCCCGGTGTACGAGAAAGGAGAAATGGCAATTCCTGACCTGAGCAAGAGAATTGTTTGAGTTCTGATTTCCTGATGTTAGCCACGGCGTATGGAGCTTCCTTTGCGGCACGTACGCCTTTTACAATCACTTCATTCAAATTCTGCACCTTCAAGGTGTCGATTTTTGTCTGTGCCAGTGCAGCCTGGCTTGCCAAAGAGCAAAACGCTACACTGAGTGCGATCCCGTTGAATCTTTTCATTTATTTAAATTAAAAACATCTATATAAGGGGGGAATGTGCCTTATTTTCCTACGCCAGCATTACCTGGTTCAGGTCGATGGGTATATTCTCAGCATCCGCTTTTTTCTCTTTTCTGGCGGTAGCACCCCTTAGTTAGCTCTCTGCTAACCGGGTGCAAAGTTACAAATAAATTTTAATCCCGCAAAATTTGCGTAGATTTTTACTATATTTGTGTCCTTTTATCATTCTTTTTTCTTATATTTGCAGTCGGATTGCTGTTATTCGCAGTCTTGACAGTTTGAAACCTAAACTTCATGTGATATGGTTATGAGACGGTATATTTCACATTTGTTCACGTGGGTCATCTCTTTCCTGACCCTGTTGGCATTCTCATCGTGCTTGAATGAGCATCCTAAGGATCAGCTCGATGGGGGTGGCAGCAATGGTTCTGCGTCTGAAATATTCGATACGACCATAGCTCCTTTATATGATTTTATGGGTGGAGCGATAGATGGGGAAGGCATCCGCGAAATTCAGCGTCTGGACAGTCTGCTTTCTCTTTCTCCTGATGATGAGCAGCTTTATTCTTCCTGGCAATATCTTTATCGGGCTATCGGCATGTGTAACAAGTCGCTGGATATGATAGATTTCCAGTCAGTACGCCTTACCGATAATCAGAAGGCGCAGTTCAAGGCTGAGGTGCGTGCCATCAGAGCCATGATGTATTATGAGGCGATGGATTTGTATGGCAGGATTCCGGTACTCCTGTCTGCGGCAGAATCACTCATCTATGAACCGGCATCGGGCTCTTCGGTTACCGATGAAAAGCTGTCGGCTCAGAGCGAACGGAGCGAAATCTTCCATTTCATCTTCAGCGAATTGCAGCAGGTGTTGCCTTATCTTCCTCAGACGTCAAGTTTGGAGGAAGGCTCTCATTATGGGCGCATCACGCAGCCTGTGGTCAACTTCCTGCTGGCTAAACTGGCGCTGAATGCTGAAATCTATATGTACAATGATTGGGCGCAGGGTTACAGGAAGCGTCCGAAGGGTAGGGACCTGGAATTTATGGTGCGTACTGCCGATGGCGCCTCGCTCATTACGGGCGGCAAGGCGAGTGAGAACCGCAGCAGAATATTGAATGCATGGGAAACCTGCATCTTCTATTGCAATAGATTGGCTGATGAGGGCTGCAGTTTAGAGGAGGATGAAATCTTCAACAGTTCTGTGCGTTATCAGATGCCGGAAGATGCGCTGCTGATGGATGAGGCTGATTCTGTTCTGCATCCACGGTCAGCCAAACCTCTTTTCCGTTTCCGCTATACCGATGTGTTGCTGATGAAGGCTGAGGCGATGGAGCGCAACGATGGGGATGGCAGGGCAGAGTATAATATGGTTCGTGCGCATGCCGGTTTGCCTGCGCGCAAGTCATCGCTTGCCAATATTCTGGAAGACCGTCAGGTTGTGCTGGCGGGCGAAGCCTGTCACCGTCAGGACCTTATCCGTTTCGGCAAGTTCCTCAAGTCATCGCATCTTCGCCGTTCTGTTCAGTCCGCTCTCTCGTCCTGTTCCATCGTCTTCCCGATACCTCAGCGGAGCCTTGCCTTCAATGGTAAGTTGGTTCAGAATAAAGGATATGAGGCAATGGAATAGCCAAAAACTCTTCACTCTTCACCCGATAGCTCGAACCCCCTTTATATAAAAGCATTGCGGAGGGTGAAGAGTTTTTTGTAACTCTTCACCTCTCTTCACCCACTCTTCACCTCTCGAACCCCCTTTATATAAAGGCATTCCCAGCGATTGGGTGAAGAGTGAAGAGTAAAATCAATTTTTCTTCTTCTTTTCTGATATCAGCCGTAACCGGTATGATATTTCGGTTATAGAAAAACCTGACAAACCGGTTTTCGTTCGCTGTTTGGCTCAGACAGCCCACTGTTCTTCCTACCGCTAGTCTGCTGTTCTAGTTTCGCCAGTCTGCTGTTCCCGATAAATAAAACCATTTTTTTTCGTCCTTTTATTCACTTTTTCCCCATTTCTCCCCTCCATTTAAAAATAAAATTTGTACTTTTGCATGCGTATTAACGTGTTAACGATAATCTTGGCAGATGCCAAATGATAAACTGTATGAGTCAAATGGTGTGAAGGAAGAATATATAGGTCAGTTCCTGGGAGCATGTTCTCATTATATAGATAAACTGGATAAGTTGCGTCTCCATGTCAATAAAATGGTAAAGAACCGTGAATATCAGGAACTTTATTCAATGACGAGAAGCTGTGAACAGAAGGAACACGAGTTGGGAGAACTCTATGCAAATTTCGATAAGGTCTTCCTGCATCTGTTCCCTGATTTCGTGGAAGACCTCAATAGCCTTCTGAAGCCGGAGGCACAAATCCATCTTACTGATGCTGCGAAACTTCCGGCAATGGTGAGAGTATTCGCCTTGATAAGACTGGGTATTGATGACAGTACGAAGATAGCAGAATTCCTTCATTATGCAGTTAATACGATATACAATTATCGGGCAAAACTGCGTAATGGAGCTATTGGTGAAAGAAATGAATTTGAGAAGAATGTGAAAGAATTAGGAACGATAAAAGGAAAAGAATAATATATTGAGCCCCTTTTTAAAGTGGGCTCAGTAAATGATGTAATAAAGTTGGTTAAAAATGTAGTAAATGCTTGTTTGCTTGTCGCTTTTTTAGTATCTTTGCGATGAAAAATAAAACTCAAGTGTGAAAAATGTGGAGAATTTCACAAAAGAAGTATCAGAAATGTGTAAACTTACACATTTTCCGCACTTTAACGATGGAGGTGCTAAAAAATGTTTAATAGAATAATTATTCAAGAATTAAAACAATGGAGAGCTAAAAAAGACCGTAAGCCATTGATTATGCTGGGCGCTCGACAAGTAGGAAAGACTTCTGTACTTCAGAAGTTCGGAGAAGAATATTTTGAGCATTGCGCATATTTTAGTCTCAATGAAGAAGAGGGAGTCTGCGATATCTTTCGCAAGACCAAGAACCCGCTGCAAATCCTCGAGCAATTGTCATATCTTACTTCAGAACCTATTTTGCCTCAGAAGACTTTGCTTATTCTTGATGAGATACAAGACTGTCCGGAAGCCATTAGCGCAATGAAATATTTCTGCGAAAAGACGCCGGAATATGTTGTGGCTTGTGCTGGTTCTCTTTTGGGGTTGGCTTTTGGTCATCAAGGCTTTTCGTTTCCTGTGGGTAAGGTTGACCATATAAATATGTATCCTGTCACTTTTTCTGAGTTTTTGGAGCAGCGAGATGAAAGGCTTTACCAATATTATATGTCAATAGATAGCTTGGAACCTCTTCCTGACGTTTTTTTTGATAGACTTTCTCAGGCATTTACTGCCTATCGTATATCTGGTGGAATGCCAGCTGCGGCAATGAAGATGATAGAAAAGGATCTGAGTGGCGTGGAAACAACTCTACGTAATATCTTGCAAGATTATTCCTTGGACTTTGTGAAGCATGCTACGCCTTTATTGGCTAATAGGATTTCGCATGTTTGGAAGTCTTTGCCGTCACAGTTGGCTAAGGAAAATAGAAAGTTTGTTTATCAGCTGGTTCGTCCTGGTGCAAGAGCGAGGGAATATGAGGATGCTCTTACATGGCTTAAAAATGCGGGATTGATATATAAGGTAAGCTTGTGCTCTACTCCGCAAGTTCCTTTGAAATCGTATGAAGATTTGAGCATCTTCAAGATTTATAGTCTTGATGTGGGATTATTGAGAGTGCTTGCTGATTTGAGTCCTGAGGCTTATCTGGTTGATAATCCTATATTTAAAGAATATAAGGGCGCTTTGGCAGAGAATTATATTCTTCAGAGTCTAGTGGCTAATGGCGTTAATTGTTCCCATTATTGGGCTTCGGGTAATAAAGCAGAAGTGGAATTTATTGTTCAGCGTGGTTTGGAAGTTATTCCGGTGGAAGTGAAGTCGGGTACCAGTGTCACGGGGCGTAGTTTGATAGAGTATAACAAAAGGTACTCACCTGGTTTGCGCATCAGATATTCGATGCTTAATCTCAAGAGGGATGATTCCTTTATCAACATCCCTCTTTTCCTGGCTGATAGAACGGAGAAACTGATTTTTAAATAATTTTTAATGAGAAAAAAGATAAATGGGTGAAGAGGGGTGAAGAGTGGGTGAAGAGATAAAGAAAACTCTTCACCTCCCGAAACCCCGATAAGCAGAGGGGTTACGGGCGAGAAGGTGAAGAGTGAAGAGATAAATCGGGATTGCTTACAACTGATAGAACTTGGTGAAAGCCTTCACGCAATATTCGTGGTCGATAACGCTACCGGTTTCGCGGCAACTGTGCATAGCGAGGATGGCATTGCCCATATCCACACCCTTCAATGGGATGGAAGAGGCGAGGATATTGCCCAATGTACTGCCACCTGCTACATCGCTGTGGTTTACGAAACGCTGGCATGGTACACCGGCAGCATCGCAGATGTTGGCGAAGATGGCTGCTGATACAGCATCGCTCGCATACTTCTGGGCTGCATTGAACTTGATGACCGGACCACCGCCCAACTTAGGATGATTCGTAGGGTCGAATTTTTCGCTATAGTTAGGATGCCAGGCATGCGCATTATCGGCTGAAATCATGAAGGCACGCTCTACTGCCTGATAATAAGCCTCTTCTGTATGGCTCTGTGCCAGGGCAATGCGATGGAGCATATATGAAAGGAATGGACTTCCGGCTCCCTGTTTGGTCTGGGACCCCGTCTCTTCATTATCGAAGATGGCGAGAACCTGGGTGGTATCATTGGCATCTGCTGCAATCATCGCCTCTACACCAGCCCAGCACATAGACAGGTCGTCGAGTCTGCCTGAAGAGATAAACTCATCGTGTACACCGAAGGTGCAGGCTGGAGTGGCATCAGCCAGATAGAGATCGAAATCAAGAACATCCTCTTTCTGGATATTCAGTTCGTTGGTTATCACATTCATCAGGAGGTTACCCTTCTCCAGTTCATCATTGATGATGCCGAGGATAGGGAGCACATCCTTCTGCTTGCTCAACTTCACACCATCGTTTACCTGACGGTTGAAGTGGATAGCGAGATTGCTGATCTGCAGCAATGGGCGCTTCACATGAAGAAGGAGCGTCTGAGGATTCATGGCGCTTTCTCCCTTCACGATAACTCTACCTGCCAAAGTGAGCGGACGGTCGAACCAGGTTGACATGATAGGACCACCATAAACCTCGGTATTCAGTTTTACGATACCGCCCTCGCAAAGCATCTCAGCATTTGGCTTGATGCGGAAGGTAGGCGAATCGCAGTGGGCGCAGATCATGTGGAAACCGGCATCTGCCAAAGGCTTCTTTCCGATTTGGAAGGCGTAGATGGAAGAGTCGTTCTTGGTAACGAAGAACTTTTCACCCGCTTCAATCTTGCCCAAAGGCTCCTGTGGGTTCATACGGCGGAACCCGTTCTTCTCCAATTCCTCGGAGATATTCTTTACTGCCAGGAAATTCACTGGCGATGCGTCTAGAAAGGATAATAATCTTTTGATCATAGTCTATATCTTTATATAAATATCTTGCAAAGATAATAGATTTTTTTCATTTTATCTCATTATTCTATTTGTTTTTCATTTTTTTGTATTATCTTTGTCTCCAAATAAGATCAATGAATGAATTATGAAACGATATAAATCCTGCACTCTGATTATATTGCTGCTGTTGGCATCGGCTCTTCAGGCATATGCGCATATTTCCAGAAATATGTTCATGCTTTCCAATCTCAATACTGACAATGGTCTTTCCTGCCCTCGAGTTTATTCTATTGTCGAGGCAGAGGATGGTGCCATGTGGATAAGTACTAAGCGTGGAGTTGACCGATATAATGGGCAACAGGTAACCAATTATACTTTATACACAGAGATGCCGTATAGTGATGCTAGTGGTAGAAGTATTAAACTGACTAAGGATGCGCAACATCTGATTTACGCCTACGACAACAAGGGAAAGGTGTATATATATGATAAGAGGAAAGATGCATTTGTCTTGAAATGTAATCTTCAGAATATTTTAGGTGGAAGTATCGTATTGAACGAACTGTTGGTAGACGAAAAGGGTAATTTCTGGCTAGCTATGGATAGAGGCATTTATTGCTTATCAGCAGCTACTGATGGAAAGGAGATAGTTCGGGAGACAGCTAAGGGTAGGTTTGTATTGAAAAATACCTATATTAATCATATCCAATTTATAGGTGAGAAACTCTTGATAGGAACATTTAAAGATGTTTATTGCTATTCGATGCCTGCCCGGAAGTTAGAAAAGAAGATTAGTGGCAGTTCTGTAGTATCCTCTTATCATGATATTGTGGGACATCGTATCTGGCTGGGTACTTTTCACGAAGGAGTTAAAGTGATGGATGATCGTACTTGGAAGCTGATAACATCTGCTGATTTCCAATCTTTGCAAAACATTCCTAAAATTCCCGTACGTTCAATCATTTTATATGATAAGCAGACTCTTCTGATGGCTGTAGATGGAGCTGGAATATATGCTTATGACAGTTCGAACAAACAAACCAAACTCTTGCTTGATACAGATGGACGTCCGGGTAACGTACTGAATGGTAATGGATTATATACCTTGTGCTGCGATCGTTTCGGCGATTTATGGACAGGCTCTTACTCGGGAGGAGTAGATTTGGCAATATCGATGAAACATACATTGGAATATATCACACATGAATATCTCAACAATCAATCACTGATAGATAATTGTGTGAACGATGTTTTCCAAAGCCGTGATGGGAAAATATGGTATGCCACAGATAAAGGAGTAAGTGTCTATGATGCGCAGACTCGTCTTTGGCATCATGGATTATATAATAAGGTGGCGCTTACGATTTGTCAGACTGTAGACGGCAGAATTCTGGTTGGTACCTATGGTAACGGTGTATATCAGGTTCATGCTGATGGCACTAGTATGCCTGCTTATTCTGTGGAAACAGGAATGTTGAAGAGTGATTACGTATTCAGTCTTTTTACTGATAGCGATGGTAATATTTGGGTGGGATGTTTGGATGGAGATATGGCTTGTTTCCCTTCAGATAAATATAATTTGAATGGAACGGGAAAGTCGGTATTCTATCTGCCTGTCAACGAAGTGCAATGCATCACGGAATCACCGGATAAGCGTTTTATTGCTGTAGGAACTTCGCATGGAGGCTATTTGATTGATAAGCGTGAACCTTTGCATCCTCGTCGTTTCTTTTATCCTGAACAGTATCCCGAAAAAGACATTAATTTGTTTGTCAACAGTATGGCTTTTCAGGATTCCCGTCATATCTGGATTGGAACGGATGGAGGAGGACTCTATGATTATGATTTCCTGACAAAGAAGTTTAAGCGTTATACTAATCAGGACGCTTTGCCTTCTAATACTGTTTATGGACTTATAAAAGGTATTAATGGCAATTTGTGGATCAGTACGGATAAAGGATTGGCGTTCATGAAACAGGGGAAGATAGTAAACCTCAACATCTTTAAGGGAATGGAACGTGAGTATAACCGAATGTCTGTTGCGTGTACTTCAGATGGCAGGGTGCTTTTTGGCAGCAACGATGGAGTTGTCGCTTTGACTCCTATGTTTGCCAAAGGTTTGAATTATGCCGCTCCACTTCGTATTCATAGTGTTGAGGTTGAAGGTGTCGAACGTTCCGATCACTGGAATGAATGTCTCTTTGAAATGTTGAAGGAAGGCAAATTGAAACTTAGCCATAATGAGAATACGCTGGTTGTTTCTTTCGAGAGTATCAATTATCAATACCAGTATGATATTCAATATCAATATTATTTGGAAGGATACGACCGTAATTGGAGTAAACCATCTTCTAATCAGTTGGTACGATTTGTAAATTTGCCTTCGGGCAGCTATGTGCTTCATGTAAAGGCTATCTGCAGAAGTAATGGTAGAGAATTGGGAGAAACAACTTTGGAGATTCATATAGCCCAGCCTTGGTGGAATACCTGGTGGGCATGGATTATCTATCTCTGTATTTTTGCTGCCATCTTATATTTTGTCTGGCAGTATTACAAAGAGCGCTTACAGCGAAAGTATTATGATGAGAAAATCAATTTCTTCGTTAATACTGCCCATAACATACGTACTCCTTTGAGTCTCGTGTTGGCTCCTCTTGATAATCTGGCTAATGATTCCAGCTTGAGTGAGAAAAGTCGTGGATTCTTGGATATGGCGCATCGCAACGGCAACAAACTGTTGAAGATGGTTACAGAATTGCTTGACTTCCAAAAGGTAGAGCAGTCTGCCGAACAGGTTCGCCTGCAAGATATAGAATTGCCGATGCTTTTACGTGTGCAGTTGGAAAAGTTTGTATTGGCAGCTCAGGAGAAGCATATTCAACTGTGTATTGAAACGTGTCCGCAGCAACAGATTCATTCAGATGTCAAAATGATGGATCTGATATTGGAAAATCTTCTCTCGAATGCTATCAAATATACACCTCAAGGTGGAAAGGTTACGTTGTCGGCTTCTGTTGAAGGCAAGATGGCTATGATTCATGTATGTGATACAGGTATAGGTATTCCAAAGGCCGAAATTAAGAGTATCTTCAAGACCTTCTTCAGGGCTTCTAATGCGATAAATTCTCTGGAAATGGGAAGTGGATTAGGACTGATGCTTACACGAAAGCTTGTAGAGAAATTAGGAGGAAAGCTCAGTTTCGTAAGTGAGGAAGGAAAGGGTACTACTTTCTGTGTGAAGATGCCATTAGGTAATGTAACAGATTCTTCTGTCCGGCTTGTTGGAGAAAAGAAAAATGTTGCAACTGAATCTTCTTTAGCTGAAGATAAGCATGATGAAACTTGCCAGACTGTGTCTTCTGCGGTTCTGCAGGATGCTGATGTTTCAACGGATACACTTCTTTTTGTCGATGACAATGAAGATCTTCGCAAATATATCAGAATGACTTTTGGTGATTCTTATCAAGTAGTTGATGTGGAGAGTGCAGAGGCTGCCTTGAAATATTTGAAAGAGGGCGGGGTATGTGATATCGTTGTTTCAGATGTCATGATGCCGGGAATGCACGGAGATGAGTTCTGTCGCAGCATCAAGGAAAATAAGGAAACATCATGGCTGCCTGTTATCCTGCTGACTGCTAAGGCTGGTCGTGACTTTATGATAGAGGGACTCGGACTTGGTGCTGATGACTATATAGCCAAGCCATTCGATACTGCTATTCTTGCGAGTAAGGTTGCCAGTATTTTGAAGAATCGTCGCCGGTTGAGTCAGTATTATATGGACAGAAGCCTTGCTCTTGTTAGAGGAGAGGTTGCTTCTGAGTCTGCTTCTTCCGAGCAGATTGTGGGCTCTGATTCATCCTATGAACACTTGGAACCTACTGGAGTTTCTGAAGAGAAAAAGGATGATACTGTCTTGAATAAGCAAGGCCAGACATTCGAAAATGTGGCAGAAGCTGTTCTGGATCCGCAAGACCAGGCTTTTGTAGATAAAGCTACCCGTTTGGTGTTGACTCATCTGAGCGACACAGACTTTAATATCGACCGACTCTGTAGAGAGATGGCGATGAGCAGAACGCTTTTCTATGGTAGGCTGAAGACTCTTACGGGCCAAAGTCCGCAGGATTTTATGCGTTTGATACGTCTGGAGCAGGCTGCAATCTTCCTGAAACAGGGGGATAGTGTGCTGGATGTATCTGTGAAAGCCGGTTTTGTAAATGTGAAGTACTTTAGTACTGTATTTAAAAAGCACTTTGGGGTTTCTCCGAGTAAGTATCTGTAAATTAGAGTTTTAAATTCAAAGAAAAGGTTTCTGTTTAGACGTTATGTCTGAATTGAAACCTTTTTTGTTTGTTATCTAACCCTCTGGAAGTTCCTTTTCTTTATCTTTGCAACCAGATTCTGTTACGTAAGTTAAACAGTTATTTAAAAAACGAAACAATAACAATATAAACATAAAAATGAAAAGGAACTTTTTGAAATTTAGCCTCTTTTTAATAGGCGTCTTCACATGTCTCTCATGCGAAGCAAGTACGTTGCCCTCATCCGGCAGTTCTGAAGGTGTAGGCGAATCCATACCTACTGCCCAGCAATGGAATAAAGATGTTGTGGGGTGGAATCTTGGCAACGCATTCGAGTGCTCAGCTCCTGGACAGGATGGTGAGTCGATGCAGATCGGCAACCCTGATGGTTCTATCCATGCAGAGACAGCCTGGGGCAATCCCGTTGTTACCAAGAAGATGATACAAGCCGTGAAGAAGGCAGGTTTCAATGCCATCCGTATTCCAATCCGTTGGCAGTGCCACATTACCAACGCTCAGGCGATGAGCATCGACAAGGCTTGGATTGCTCGCATCAAGGAGGTGGTGGGCTGGTGCCTTGACAACGGTTTGAAGGTTATCATCAATGTGCATCATGAAAAATGGCTCGAAGGTCGTCCTACTTATCAATATAAGGAAGAAAACTGCCAGAAGCTTGCGCTCCTCTGGATGAATATCGCCTCTGAGTTTGCCAATTATGACAGTCGCTTGGCTTTCGCCGGTACCAATGAGGTTCACATCAGGGACAACTGGGGCAAACCTACTGCCGAGAACCTCGAAGTGCAGAATGCTTACAATCAGATATTCGTGGATATGGTTCGTGCCACAGGCGGCAACAATGCCAAGCGCCACCTCATCTTACAGACTTACGTTTGTAACCCATGGTTTGGCATAGAGAATGGAGATTTCATCATTCCGAAGGATGCCGAAGGCAATGGCAACAACTATATGAGTGTGGAATTCCATTACTATCAGCCATGGAGCTACGCCGGCGATTGCACCTACGATTACTGGGGTGATGCCTACAAGGATGCTGGCAAGATACCTGCAGAAAACGAGAAGACCATGACGGATTTCTTCGATAAGGCGGTGAATACCTGGAGCAACAAAGGACTGGGTATCGTAATAGGAGAGTGGGGAGTAACCGATCACTATAAGTCAAACTCAGAGAAAGTGCATGAAAACATGACCTACTACTGTAAGTTCTTGACTACGGAGGCTCGCAAACGAGGCTTCTCTACTTTCGTTTGGGACAATAACCACTTCGGCAACGGCTCTGAGAAGTATGGCATCTTCGACCGTTTCAAGAGTATGAAGGTGAATGCTCCTTGGATTCTCGAAGGAATCTTTGGGAAAGAATAATGTTAAACTAAAAACAAAAATATCAATTATGAGAAAGAAAACTATGTTTCTCGGCCTGCTCGGTGCAGGTTTGATGTGGATGCCTGCTTCTGCCATTCTCGCTGCCCAGATGAACAATGCAGCGATGAGCGTTCAGCAGAACCAAGGCATCAAGGGTACAGTGGTGGATGCCACTGGCGAAACCTTGATTGGCGCTAGCGTGAAGGTGGCTGGTACAACCAACGGTGCCGTTACCGATATAGATGGTAACTTTACGTTGAACTGCAAGCCTGGAGCAACGCTCGAAGTGAGCTACATCGGTTACAAGACAATGACCGTGAAAGCTGCTAATGGCATGAAAATCACGATGCAAGAGGATGGTAAGGCCTTGAATGAGGTCGTTGTTACCGCCCTTGGTATCAAGCGCGACCGCAAGGCTTTGGGCTATGGCTTGGAGGAGGTTAAAGGTGAGGAACTTACCAAGGCGAAGGAAACCAACGTCATCAACTCTCTTTCAGGTAAGGTGGCTGGTCTCGTTGTGCAGAACACCGCTGGCGGTGCTTCTGGTTCTACCCGCGTGCTTCTTCGTGGTAATACAGAAATGGCAGGCAATAACCAGCCTCTTTACGTGGTGGATGGTGTGCCTTTGGATAATACCAACTTTGGCAGTGCTGGTGAAGCTGGTGGTTATGACCTCGGTGATGGTATCTCTGCCATCAATCCTGATGACATCGAGACGATGACCGTATTGAAAGGTCCTGCTGCCTCTGCCCTCTATGGTAGCCGTGCTTCTCATGGTGTTATCTTGATTACGACCAAGAAGGCGGAGAAGGATAGAATTTCCGTGGAGTACAATGGTTCTTATACTATCGATACCCAGTTGGCTAAATGGGACGACATCCAGGAGATATATGGTGCTGGCTACAATGGCGAGCTTCCTACATCCAGCACTTCTGGTACGAACTCAAGTTGGGGACCTAAGGCCGATGACTTCATGTTCAAATATTTCGATGGCGAAGAACGTCCATTCATGATGCATCCTAACAATGCTTCTGATTTCTTCCGCACAGGTTTCACCACCCAGAACTCTGCCATCCTCTCAGTTAATTCCGGTAAGACGGGTATGCGTTTCTCTGTTACCGATATGCGCAATAAGGATATCTTGCCAAATACCAATATGAGTCGTGACAACTTCAACCTCCGAGTGAATACCTCAGCTGGTCCTGTTGACTTCGACTTCACCGCCAACTATACTCGTGAGAAGGTAAAGAACCGTCCTGCCCTTGGTGACTCTCAGAGCAACGTGGGTAAGAACCTCATGACCCTGGCGGGTACCTACGACCAGGCTTGGCTGAAGCACTATGAGGATGCCGACGGCAACTACTCCAACTGGAATGGTAACGATCAGTATAACAAGAACCCATACTGGGATCTCTATAAGAACAGCAATACATCCGACAAGGACGTGTTCCGTTTTACGGGTAAGGCAATCTGGAACATCAACAAGCACCTCAAGTTGCAGGGTACTATCGGTACCGACATCAACAGCATGAACTTCCAGGAATTCATCGCCAAGACAACTCCAGGAACTCCTGCCGGAAAGCTTACCGACCAAATCTTCAACAACCGCACACTCAACGCCGAGATACTTGCCCTCTACAACAACTCATGGGGCGACTTCGATGTCAACGCTACCGCTGGTGGTAACATCTTCAAGGTGAACAACAAGACCACTACCAACGTCGGTCTCAACCAGCAGATGAATGGCATCCAGAACATCATGAACTATCAGGAACAGAACACTCGTGAGAGTATGTACAAGAAGCAGATCAGCTCTCTCTATGCCAGCGCAAGCCTTGGCTACAAGCATACTTACTATTTGGAGGGAACCCTCCGTGGCGATAAGTCGTCTACGCTCCCTACAAATAATAATACATACGTATATCCATCTGTATCGGGTAGTTTGGTTTTCTCTGAGTTTATCAAGAACAAGAAGTTCATCAATTATGGTAAGATTCGCGCATCTTGGGCAAAGGTAGGTAGCGATACCGATCCATATCTGTTGGCACTCAACTATACCACGGGCAAGTACAGCTACTCGGGTTATACCATCGGTATGATAGCCAACTCAACACAGCCGAACAAGGATTTGAAGCCTACAATGACAGGTTCTTACGAGGTAGGTTTGGAGATGAAGTTCCTTAACGGACGCTTGGGCTTGGATGCCACCTATTACAACCAGAACTCCAAGAACCAGATTTTGAGTTTGGCTTCAACCACCACCTCTGGCTATGCTTACCGCCTCATCAATGCCGGTGAGATTCAGAACCAGGGTGTCGAGATTGCCCTCAATGCCCGTGCCTTGCAGATCAAGGACTTCGCTTGGGACTTGGGTGTCAACTTCTCGAAGAATACCAACAAGGTGAAGTCGCTCGTAGATGGCATGGACTATTTTGAGCTTGCCAAGGCCACATGGTGCGGTGTATCAGTAGGTGCTCAGGTTGGCGAGAACTATGGAGCTATCCGTGGACACGACTTCCTCTACAACGACAAGGGACAGGTGGTTGTCGATGCAGCTACTGGTCTTCCAAAGATTGACCAGAAGGTCAAGACCATCGGTAACTCTACTTGGGACTGGACAGGTGGTTTCTACTCAACCTTCAGCTACAAGAACTTCCGCCTCTCTGCATCCTTCGATGTGAAGGTAGGTGCCGACATCTACTCTATGTCCATGCGTTCTGCATACCAGACAGGTAAGGCAAAGGGAACATTGGCAGGCCGTGAGGAGTGGTACACTTCCGAGGAGGCTCGCAAGGCTTCGGGTATGGACCTTGCCGCATGGCGTGAAGCAGGTAACTGCAAGGGATTTGTCGTAGAGGGTGTCATCGACAATGGCGACGGTACTTATCGCAAGAACGACATCGCCGTGAACCCTGAAGATTACTGGAAGCATGTGGCAAATGGCGTGCAGAGTGCCTTCGTTTACGACAATTCTTACGTGAAGTGTCGTGAGATTACTTTCGGCTATACCTTCCCAGAGAGCATCCTGGGCAAGTATGTCAAGGGCTTGACCGTATCCTTCGTGGCTCGTAACCCATTCATTGTTTGGAAGAACATTCCTAACATCGACCCAGACTCCAGCTACAACACCTCAGGTCTCGGTCTGGAATATGGTTCCCTGCCATCTCGCAAGAGTTATGGTTTGAACGTGAACGTGAAGTTCTAGTCTCGAAAATATGAATCAATTTCTTTAGAAGAGTTCTAATATATAATAAGGTAAGAAAATGAACAATATAATCAAGAAATATATAGGTAAGAGCAGCCTGATGATGGCTTTCGCCCTGATGGCAACCGGCACTGCGATGACTTCTTGCTCTGATGATACCTTGAGCAACATCAATACCGACAAGACCAAGGTGAACGAGCTCGACCCTAACGCACAGTTGACAACAGCTTTGTTGCAGACTTACGGTGACTTCAGTCTGATGGATACCTACCGTAACTATATATCTGGTTTTCCACAGTATTTTGCTGGTGGTTGGAATGTAACCAATTACGCTGGTTCTAATTTCAGAGAAGATGATATGTCCCGTCGAGTTTGGGACCGCTATTATGAAATCAGTATCAAGAACCTTGTGGATGCCATCCACAATTCTGCTGACAAGGCAAACTTGAATGCGGTACTTCGTATCCATCGTGTCTATCTCACGGCAGTTTTGGCAGATACCTACGGTGACGTGCCTTGTTCGGAGGCAGGTCTGGGTTATATCTCAGGTATCTCCACCCCTAAGTATGATACCGTAGAGGAACTCTACAGCTGGTTCTTCGATGAACTTGACGCTTGCGAGAAGCAGCTTGGCACAGGTACCGACCACATTTCTGGTGATGTCACCAGCATGGGGGGTGATGTAGCTAAGTGGAAGAAGTATGCCAATGCACTCCGTATGCGCTATGCCATGCGCATTTCCGATGTTAATCCACAGAAGGCAAAGGAGGAGTTTGAGAAGGCTGTGGCTGCCGGTGCTATCGCCAGTGCAGCAGATGATGCTTATATCAAGTATGCTGATGCTCCATTTACCTATTATGATGGAGCCAACGATTACGATTTCCGTACCAATGCCTTGGGAGAGATTCTCTATGGTCAGGATGCCACATCGCCTACCATGGTATGCTCTACCTTGTTCTATCAGTTGCAGAATACCAACGACCCTCGTCTCTATCGCATCTGCCGTCACTACTACAATATCAAGCGTAGTCAGGTGAAGCCAGATAAGGAGCAGAACATCGACTTGACCGATGATTTCCTGGCTTATTTCCAGAGCAAGAACCTCGGTGAGGAGCCTTGCAACCCTGGTGCAGCCTGGTACATAGACTGGATGAATCCAGCTACGTTGGATGACCTTCCTACTTTGAAGAAGTATGCAGAGATAGACGAGAACACTTATGCCAACTCTGATTATATAGCCCGAGCTAGTCGTCCTTGCCTGAACATCGACTTCGAGATGCCTTCTTGCCCTGGCGACTTGATGAGCTATGCTGAGGTTGAGTTTCTCAAGGCTGAGGCTGCAACCAAGGGTTGGAATGTAGGTGGTGGTGATGCAGAAAGTCACTACGAGGCTGGTGTTCGTGCCAGCATGGAGTTGCTCAACAACTATTATCTCACGTCCAACAAGATTTCTGAGGATGAGATCAATGAGTTCATTGCTAACAATCCGTTGGGTGACAATCCTAAGGAGACCATCAACACCCAGGCTTGGATTCTCCACATGATGAACCCTTCTGAGGGTTGGGCTAACTTGCGCCGCTCTGACTATCCTGCCATCTTGAATCGTGATCTCTTGACCAAGGATGGTTTCACTTATACGGATTCCGATTGGTCAATGCCTGTCCGCTTGCAGTATCCTGAGTTGGAAGCTCAGTACAACAATGCCAACTACAAGGCTGCCATCGACCGCATGGGTGGTACCGACAATTGGCACAAGCGCCTCTGGTGGGACAAGGCTGATGTAAACCTTCAGCCAGACTTCAATCCTCCATTCGGAAAGGGATATAGCAAGTAGTGTTTAATGTTAAGTGTTAAATGTTAAATGTTAAGTCTTATAGGACAATAGAATAGAATAAATAATTATGAATAAGACAATGAAACAATATAAGGGAAAAGTCTTGAAGGCTATGATGATGCTCTTAGCCGTGGGTTTCGCACTGGCTGGTACATCTACCTTGTCTTCTTGCTCTTCTGACGATGAACCATACTTCACTGCCAGCGAAGATGACAATCCACGTATCTTGAACACCGACTTGGCTGATTCCAAGATAGACCGCAAGACTAATTATAAGTTGGAAATCAAGGTGACTCCAGTTCACTACACCACTGTGACATGGTTGCTCGACGGCACTCAGATTGCCGAAGGTACTACTATCGACCAGCCTTTGCCTGTAGGTAATCATGAACTGAAGATTGTGGCAACCACCACCAAGGGCAAGACCACTTCTCGCACCCTCAATGTGGTAGTGACTCCAGCTGCCGACGACCCAGCTCTCGGTACCAATGCCGTCGAGCTTTGGGTAGCTCCAGGTGCTGAGACCACTATCCATAAGTGCAAGAATCTCGGTACAGTTACTAAAGTAATGGTAGGTGGCAAGGAAGTAGCCTTCGAGGTTCTCGAAGAGGGCACAGCCTTGAAGCTCAAAGCTCCTACAGGTTTGGAGAATGGTGACTATGATATCACTTTGGTAGATGGTGAGGGCAACCAGTTCTCTGGCGGTACCATCAAGGTAACCACCGAGGCTCGCCCATCTATGGAGAATACCATCTGGGAAGGTGAGTTTGCCGTGACATGGGATACACCATTCGATGCCTTGAAGGATACCTTCCTCTCAAAGGTGAAGGCTGGCACCATCCTCCGTGTCTATGTAGATGGAAATGGTCAGGGTACCGCTGCTACCTCTTGGTGGAACAACATCCTTACTGGTAAGGGCGACCCAGAGCGTGGCGACATCATGGTGAATGGACCTGCTAAATGGGAGTTTGAACTGACCGACTTGTCTATCCAACTCTTGACAGAGCAGAATGGTCTCCTCCTCGTGGGTGACGGTTATACCGTAAAGAAAGTAACTATTGAATAATATATTAGAAAGATTTCCGTTTTTAACATAAAACGTCAAACCTTTGAATTTATGAAGAAAATTTTATTATCTATTTCAATGTTGGCATTGGCTTATACAGCCAGTGCCAATGTTCCGGTTATCAAGAGCGACCCTAAGATTGAGGCTCAGGTAGAACAAACTCTGAAGAAACTCACCTTGGAGGAAAAGATAGGTCAGATGATGGAATTGGTGACCGACCTCTTTGGTGCCAACGACAAGAATGGTGTGTTCTATATCGACGAGCACAAGACCGATTCTATCCTTTCCCGCTATAAGATTGGCTCAATCCTCAACGCTCCAAATACCTGCGCACCAACCGCTAAGCAGTGGGAGAAGTATATCGCACAAATCCAGAAGATCTCAATGAAGCGCATCGGCATCCCTTGTGTCTTCGGTCTCGACCAGAACCACGGTTCTACTTATACACAGGGTGGAACCCTCTTCCCGCAGAACATCAATGTGGCTGCCACCTTTAATCGTGAGATAGCTCGCCGTTCGGCTGAGGCTACCGCTTATGAGACTCGTGCGGTGAGCGTGCCTTGGACTTACAGTCCTACCGTTGATCTCGGTCGTGATGCCCGTTGGCCTCGCATCTGGGAGAACTTTGGCGAGGATTGCTACCTCAGTTCTGAGATGGGCAAGGCGATGGTCTATGGTTTCCAGGGCGAGGACCCAAACAACATCGACCAGTATCACATTGCCACTTCAATGAAGCACTTCATGGGCTATGGTGTGCCTTGGACCGGTAAAGACCGTACGCCAGCCTATATCTCTCCTGCCGATTTGCGAGAGAAGCACTTCGCTCCTTTCCTGGCGGGTCTGCAGGCTGGAGCCTTGACCGTGATGGTGAATTCCGCTTCCGTCAATGGTATGCCGATGCATGCCAACAAGGACATCCTGACAGGATGGCTGAAGGAAGAGACTGGATGGGATGGTGTGCTCATCACCGACTGGGCAGACATCAACAATCTCTATACTCGTGAGATGGTGGCAAAGGACAAGAAGGATGCGCTCCGCATTGCCATCAATGCTGGTATCGACATGATTATGGAACCTTATTCTTGTGATGCTTGTGGCTATCTTGTAGAACTGGTGAAGGAAGGTAAGATTCCGATGAGTCGCATCGACGATGCCTGCCGCCGTGTGCTTCGCATGAAGTACCGTCTCGACCTCTTCAAGAATCCAACCCAGAAACTGAAGAATTATCCTAAGTTTGGTGGCGAGGAGTTTGCCAAGCTCGCCTTGGAGGGAGCTACCGAGAGTATGGTGCTCCTGAAGAACGAGGGTAATATCCTTCCTTTGCAGCATGGTAAGAAGATTCTCCTTACGGGTCCTAATGCCAATCAGATGCGCTGCCTGGACGGTGGATGGAGCTATACCTGGCAGGGTCATCGTGCCGATGAGTTTGCCGGCAAGTACAATACCATCTATGAGGCATTCTGTAATGAGTATGGCAAGGAGAATGTTATCTTGAACCAGGGTGTTACCTATAATGAGAAGGGAAAATACTGGGAGGAGAACGAACCTCAGATTCAGGAGGCAGTGGCTGCAGCGAAGGATGCTGACGTCATCGTGGCTTGCATTGGCGAGAACTCTTATACAGAGACTCCGGGCAACCTGACCGACCTTTGGCTCTCAGAGAACCAGCGCAATCTGGTCAAGGCTTTGGCTCAGACAGGCAAGCCTGTCATCTTGGTGCTGAATGAAGGTCGTCCTCGTCTCATCGCTGACATCGAACCATTGGCACAGGGCATCATCAACATCCTTATCCCTGGCAACATGGGCGGCGATGCCTTGGCAAACCTGGTATCGGGCAAGTCAAACTTCAGTGGCAAGATGCCTTACACCTATCCTAAGGAAATCAATTCGCTCGCCAACTATGACTTCAAGAAGAGTGAGGAGGTGGGTACGATGGAAGGTGCTTACGACTACAATGCGAAGATTACCCAGCAGTGGGGCTTCGGATATGGTTTGAGCTACACCTCTTACAAATATAGCAACCTGAAGGTTTCTCAGTCTGATTTCCGCCACGGCGACATCATCAAGGTGAGCGTGGATGTGAAGAATACGGGAAAGGTGGCAGGCAAGGAGAGTGTCCTCCTGTTCAGCAGCGATCTCATCGCTAGTATGGTGCCTGATGGCCGTCGTCTCCGTGCCTTCGACAAGGTGGAACTTCAGCCTGGTGAGACCAAGACCATGACATTTGAATTAAAGGCAGACGATTTGGCCTTCGTAGGTTGGAATGGCAAATGGAGATTGGAGGAAGGCGACTTCAAATTGATGATTGCCGACCAGAGTGCTGATATCCATTGCACTGATACTTATCAGTGGCCTACTGCCAACAGATAATGTATATTTAACCTGTTGGCGGAATTAGTTTAGCGCATATTTAACCCTGCCAATCGGTCTATTGTTTACATAATTTATATATTGCAAGACAGTGAATGCGCTAATTTTCCCGATGATTCGGGTAAACAGTCCTGGTGTTTGCTTTGCGTAATTTCTGAAGAGCATGAAGTGATCACAAAGTTGAGAGAAATTGGTCTCGATTCTCTTTCTCGCCTTTGCATAAGGCTTGAATGTTGGTCTCCAATTCTTCATATTCAGACGATATGGAA
Source organism: Segatella copri (assembly GCF_026015465.1). GTDB lineage: Bacteria > Bacteroidota > Bacteroidia > Bacteroidales > Bacteroidaceae > Prevotella > Prevotella copri_E. The sequence continues at coordinate 599,250 of NZ_JAPDUQ010000001.1, read as the reverse complement.
CTTCCAACTTAATGCCTACAGAAGAAAACAGGTCTTGCTGTAGTTCTGCACTGAGGTAAGCACGATCACCTAGGATGCAACAGTCATGAAATTGAAACTTAACATCTTTAAGAAAATGAATGTCATGAACATTAGCTGGACTCAAATCATACGAGTGGATAACTCCACTTAACCCACAGACTGCGTGGAGTTTAAATCCATAATAGTATATCTTCTGAGTGGCACAATAGCCAAATGCTGGAGAGTTTGTCACGTCTGTTCCTTTCATCTTGCAACGCAATCCTCTGGACAAACGGCATACCTCTATCGGTTTGGAATCAATGCAGAAATATTCTTCTGCGCCATCCATCTTTGATGCAATGCGCTTACGAATCGTCTCGCATAATTCCGCTGTGAATTTTCGGCGGTCATTAAATTGACGTCGAGAAATCAGGTTTGGCATTTCAGTCTTATACTCCTTCAGTCTGTCGAACAAGTTGTTTTCACTGTCGATACTTAGATGCTCAGCAGTTAAGCTCAAAGCAACAACTTCGAGGTCTGAAAAACGTGGGACGACTCCTGGGCGAGGAATATTTCCTAGCTCATTAACTAAATTTATGGAGAAATTCTTGCATATCTCAAGAATTTTTACGAAATTTGCATACAAGTTGTGCATAGCGTGAAAGATTATAACTTTATGTTTTGACACCACAAAGTTACTAAAAATCAGCGAGATGCACAACTTTTTCTCCATAAAAGATACTAATTTTTAGGCGAATTTTAATTCCGCCAATGAGTTATATTTAAGATGATTTAAAGAAAAGAGCGTGCCAATAGTGGTGCGCTCTTTTTGTTTGCATAGTTAAATGCTGAAGAGTTAAATATCTACAAGAATCCCCCATGATGTTTGGTGTTATGTCTTGAAATGATTACTTTTGCAAATAATAATTTTTGCAGATTTACAGAATCATTCAAAACAAGGATAAATGGAAATAGTAGTTGGAATCATCATAGGGCTTGCCATCGGATTCTTCGTGGGGAAACTGATGGAAGCAAAAAGTGCGGGAGAAGAGAAAACGCAGCTTATAGCGAAGGCTCAGGTGCTGGCGGCTAACATCGAACAGATAAAACTGCATCATGCTTCTGAGGTTCAATCCTTGAAACAATCTCATGCTGCTGAGGTTCAATCCTTGAAAGCGCAGATGGAGAACGAGCGGCTGTATGCGGCGAAACTCAGGGCGGAAAGCGACCAGCAGTGGGCACAGAAACTCGAGAGTCTGAAGCAGGAAATGCAGCGAATGACGATAGAACAGCAGAAGGTGGCGGCTGAGCAGCTGGCTGCCAAGCAGTCGGCTCTGCAGGAAAACAACCGTCTGCAGATGGATGAACTCCTGAAACCTATCAAGGAACAGTTTGCTGATTTCAAGAAATCGGTAGAGGAGAGCAAGACCCAGAACGAGGTGAACAAGAAGGAACTGCAGAACACCTTCGAGGCAACGATGAAACTCTTCCAGCAGGAACAGCAGCAGGCTGTACTGAACCTGAAGGAGCAGACCGAGAAGATTGGCTCCGATGCTGCCAACCTGACCAAGGCATTGAAGGGCGACAGCAAGATGCAGGGCGACTGGGGCGAGATGGTGCTGGAAACTATCCTGGAGAACAGCGGACTTCGTAAAGATGAGGAATTCTTCATTCAGGAGAATACGAAAGATGAAGAGGGAAAGAACTATCGTCCGGATGTCATCGTCAGATTCCCGGAAGGCAGAAGTGTGGTCATCGATTCCAAGGTTTCGCTTACTGCCTATTCCGATGCTCTGGCAGCTGAAGATGAGGCTGAACAGGAACGCCTGATGAAGGCACATGCGCTGAGCGTACGAAAGCACATCGATGAACTGGCAGCCAAAGACTATTCCAAGCTGGTGGATGATGCCATCGGCTTCGTACTGATGTTCATTCCTAACGAGACCAGCTATATCGCAGCCATGAAGCAGCAGCCCGACCTCAGCCGCTATGCTTACCAGAAGAAGATTATCATCATCTCACCAAGCAATCTGCTCATGGCACTCCAGCTTGCCTATAATCTCTGGCAGTATGACCGGCAGAACAAGAATGTGGAGAAAATCGTGAAGACGGCTGCTGACCTGTATGATAAGGTGGCTGGCTTCGAAGATACTTTCCTGGGCATCGGCGATTTGATAACCCGCCTTTCGGGAACCTTCGATAAGGCGAAGAAGCAACTCTATGACGGCACCGGCAATGTGATGAGAAGGGTAGAGAGCCTGAAGGGACTTGGCGTTACGCCGAAGAAGCAAATCAAATCGCTGGAAGAATAGGAAAATGAAATCTAAAGATAAAAAGAAGAGGATGTGGGGGCGAGAACTTACGTCCTCTTTTCTGTTTTTCTGATGTAACCCTTTTTTATTTGATGTAACATAATCGTTAAAAAACGGGTTCATCTGATCCGTGACGTTTGCTTTTTCGTTCAAATATATTTGCAAATCGTTCATTTTATGAAATTATAGCCTTTAAAATGAGCGGGTTTCGATTTTTCTTTGTATTTTTGCCACGCCTATTCGGAAAGATAGGCGAGTACATGAAACAATCAAAAAATACTGTATAATCATGAAACTGAACGAAATTCTTTCAGACAGCTTTAATGCTGCAGAATGGGAAGCTAAGGGTTATGAGCTTCCTAAGTATGACATCGCAGCCGTAGCTAAGAAGACTCACGACGAGCCTACTTGGGTTCACTTCGGCGCAGGTAACATCTTCCGTGCTTTCCCAGCAGCCATCCTCAACGATGCACTTAACACCGGCAAGTACGATCGTGGTGTAATCGTGGCAGAAAGCTTCGACTACGAAATTATCGATAAGGCTTATCGTCCTTACAATAATCTCTCGCTTCTCGTAAGCCTCCAGTCTAATGGTACTATCGAAAAGAAGGTTATCGCATCTATCACAGAAAGCCTCAAGGCGGATAAGCAGTTTGCTGACGACTGGGCGCGTCTGGTTCAGATTTTCCAGGCTCCTACTTTGCAGATGGTAACTTTCACCATCACAGAGAAGGGATATTCTTTCAATGATGCCGATTTGGCACGTGGTCTTGATGCAGTATTTGCTATGGGTAAGCTTACCGCTCTTCTCTATGAGCGTTATAAGGCTGGCAAGTTGCCACTTACTCTTCAGTCTACCGACAACTGTTCTCACAATGGCGACCATGTTAAGGCTGGCGTAAAGGCTTATGCTGAGCGTTGGGCACAGGATGGTATCGTAGAGGCTGGTTTCGTAGATTATATCAATGACAGCAGCAAGATTACCTATCCTTGGTCTATGATTGATAAGATTACTCCTCGTCCACACGAGAAGGTACAGGCGATGCTCGTTGAGGATGGTTTCGAGGATAACAATACGATTATCACCGAGAAGCATACTTTCACCGCTCCTTTCGTAAATGCCGAGGAAGTGCAGTATCTCGTTTGCGAGGATACTTATACCAATGGTCGTCCGCCATTGGAGTTGGGCGGTGCGCTCTATACCACCCGCAAGACTGTAGATGAGGTTGAGACCATGAAGGTAACCACCTGTCTGAACCCTCTCCATACTGCGATGTCAATCTATGGTTGCATGCTCGACTACACCCTGATTTCTGCCGAGATGGCTGATGAGGACCTTCGTGCCTTCATCCAGAAAATTGGTTATATCGAGGCAATGCCAGTAGTGACAGATCCAGGTGTATTGAACCCATACGAGTTTATCGGCACCGTTATCAACAAGCGTCTGCCTAACCCATTCATGCCAGATGCTCCTCAGCGTATCGCTACCGATACCAGCCAGAAACTCTCTATCCGTTTCGGTGAGACTATCAAGAAGTACATCGACCGCGGTCTCGACAAGAACAACCTTGTGTTGATTCCTCTGGTATTGGCAGGTTATGCCCGTTATCTCAAGGCATTGGATGATAACCTGAAGCCATTCGAGCCATCTTCTGACCCATTGTTGGCAGAACTGCAGGCCATCGTAGCTCCTCTTGAAGTAGGCAAGGCAGATCAGGATTACTCATGCCTCAAGAACCTCTATAGTCGCAAGGATGTGTTCGGTCTCGATCTCTATGAGGCTGGCTTCGGCGAGCAGATTGAGTGCATGGTGAAGGAACTCTTTGCCGGTAAGGGTGCTGTAAGAGCGACATTGCATAAATATGTTTCTGCAAGATAATTCATTTTTAAACTTATACATTATAATATATATATGGAAAGAACATGGCGCTGGTTTGGCAAGAAAGATAAGATTACACTTGCACAGTTGAAGCAGATTGGTGTAGAGGGCATCGTTACCGCATTGCACGATGTTCCTCTGGGTGAGGTTTGGACACGCGAGAAGATTCATGAACTCAAGGAGTACATCGAGTCTTACGGTATGAAATGGAGCGTGGTAGAGTCTTTGCCTGTAGTTGAAACCCTGAAATATGGCGGTCCTGACCGTGATCATCAGATTGAGGTTTACAAGGAAAGTCTCCGCAACCTGGGCGAGGAAGGCATCAAATGCATCTGCTACAACTTTATGCCTGTATTAGACTGGGCACGTACCGATTTGGCACACGAGAATCCTAACGGAGCCAACAACCTCTATATGAACTGGGGCGAGTTTGCCTACTTTGATATCTATATCCTGCAGCGTGAAGGCGCTCGTGAGGATTGGGCTGAGTTCTCTAAGGAGCACAAGTGGGGCAGAGACCTCGTGGCTGAGGCTGATGAAATCAAGAAGACTTCTACACCAGAGCAGGATCATGCCCTGGTAGAGAATATCATCATCAAGACCCAGGGATTCGTATCGGGTAACTTCAGCGAGGGCGATTCAGCTCCTGTCCAGAAGTTCCGCGACCTGTTGAAGCTTTATGATGGCATCGACAAGAAGAAGTTGCAGGAGAACATGAAGTACTGGCTGGAGGCTATCATGCCTATCTGCGATGAGTACGATATCAATATGTGTGTTCACCCAGACGATCCTCCTTATCCTGTATTCGGTTTGCCAAGAATCATCGGTCGTGCCGAGGATATCCAGTGGATGCTCGATGCTGTGCCAAACAAGCACAATGGTCTGACTTTCTGTGCAGGTTCATTCTCTGCCGGCGAGCACAACGACTGTGTGGCAATGGCTAAGCAGTTTGCTGACCGCACTCACTTTGTTCATCTGCGCTCTTGCTACATCTTCCCTAACGGCAACTTTACAGAGGCTTCTCACTTGGGTGGTCGCGGCCATCTCATTGAACTTTGCCGCATCTTCGAGAAGGCTGAGCAGGAAGGCAAGTGCAATTCCGGTCGTCGATTGCCAATGCGAGTAGACCACGGTATGACCTTCACTGATGAGCCTGGTGGCGTATTCGATGAGAGCAATCATGGTCACAATGCCGGTTACACTCTCCTCGGCCGTATGTTTGCCATGGGGCAGATTCAGGGTGTCATCGCAACAGTAGATGATGAACTGGGCATTGAGTATAAGCAGCCGGGATTCTATGATTAGTTGATAGTTTATAGTTGATAGTTTATAGGCTATTAAGTGATTTGAAATTCAGGTTAGATAAAATACGAAAAAGGCTAGCGTTTCTGATAAGCGCTAGCTTTTTTTATGTTGATTTTATGGTTACTGGCTAAATATATCGCTTGTTTTAGCCAATAATGCTTAAAAACAGGTGTTATTGGCTGAAAATTATATAAGAAATAGCCAATAATTACTTTTTTCTTGCTATTTTTGCAAATGATTAGAAATTAAAGCAGGAGAATAAGAAATGAAGAATAATATTATCGGCAGAAAGAGTGAACAGGATACCTTGGCACGTATATACGAGTCAAGGCAGTCGGAATTTGTGGCAGTATGCGGACGCCGCAGAGTGGGGAAAACGTTTCTTGTGCGCGAATATTTTGAGCAGGAAATGGTGTTTCAGACATCAGGACTGGCGGGCGGAAACACACAGGAGCAGTTGAAAAACTTCTTTTATACGCTTCGACGTTATGATAGGAATGTAACCTCTGTTCCCCACGACTGGCTCGATGCTTTCGAGATGCTTATCACTTATCTTGATTCTTTAAACGGGATAGAACGTAAGGTGATTTTTCTTGATGAACTGCCTTGGATGGATACTGCAGGCTCTAATTTTATCTCTGCCCTGGAGCATTTCTGGAATGGATGGGCCTCTGCACGTCGCGACATCGTTCTCATTGTCTGCGGCTCTGCCACTTCCTGGATGATGGATAAACTTATCAATAACCATGGCGGACTTTATGGTCGTCTTACTCATCGTCTTTTCCTGCAGCCTTTTTCTCTTGGGGAGTCGGAAGCATTTCTGAATACTAAGGGGATGATGTTGTCCAGATATGAACTGGCTGAACTTTATATGATATTGGGAGGAATCCCATATTACCTGAATCTTTTGGACGAGCGGTTAAGTTTGGCTCAGAATATAGACCGTCTGCTGTTCAATCCCAATGGGCAGTTGTACAATGAGTTTACGATTCTCTATCGCTCTCTGTTTAAGGATTCTGAGGCATACGTCAAAGTGGTAGAATGCCTGAACGAGCGTGGTTATGGTATGATGCGCTCGGAAATAGCCGATGCCACAGGAATGAAGTCGGGCAAATCGTTGACCACGATTCTCGACAATCTGGAATCTTGCGGTTTCATCAGAAAGTATGTCAATTATGGCTGTTCTACCCGAAAGTCTCTCTATCAGTTGGTAGATTTCTTCACCTTGTTCTATTTCCGTTTCCTGCGCGATAGTTCATTCCGTAATCTTCTGTATTGGAGCAAGTTGCAGCGCACGCCCCGTTTTTATGCCTGGGCTGGAATCTCTTTCGAGATATTGGCGATGAATCATATCGACCAGGTGAAGCAGCGGTTGGGAATATCTGGTGTGTCTACCCATTTGTATTCCTGGCGAAGCAAGAGTGATGCCGGAGCGGCGGAGCGGGCAGCCCAGATAGATATGGTGATAGAGCGTGGTGACAATACCATTAATCTTTGTGAAATGAAGTTTTCGGAAAGTGACTTTGCCATCAATAAGGATTACGAGAAGATTCTGAGAAACAAAATCGTCCGCTTTATGGAGGAAACAAAGACCCGAAAGTCGATACAACTGACGTTTATCAGCAGTTATGGTCTTCAGCGGAATATGTATTCGGGCATAGCCCAGAATGAAGTGGTTCTCAATGATTTGTTTTGAGCTCCACTTCCTCCACATATTTCACCAGCGAATCCTTGCCATTGAGGAGATAGAAGTCTACACGAATCACGTGGTTGATATCGGCATTGCCCTTCACCTTTATGTGTCGGGTCTTGCTGTACATCATCGTGTCGCGGCGTGAAGGATAGGATACGAGCTCGATGAGGTCTTTGGTAGAGTTGCTGCCCACATAATAGATGCCTACACTGTCTTTTCCGTTCTTGATAGCAGCAATCTTCGCCATCTTCTTGGCATGAGCCGCAGAGGTATCTATCGGGTAAAACTCGCTGGCAGCTACCGTGTCGCCGTCATGCTGGTTGGGTGCAAACTTGCAGCTGGTACCCATCGTAGTGATAAAGGATGCAGCAGCCAGGGCTGCCACAAAGTATAATATTTTCTTCATTGTTATTTCCTTTCTTTTCTTTAAAGAATCCTGTTTTGTTCGCAAAATGCGTTATCGGCTGCAAAAGTACAAAAAATAACTCGAAAAGCCATACTTTTTTATCTTTTTCCTTTTAATACTTCGGATGGAGAGACGCGTGCTGAAGCTGGGCGGAAGGAGTTATTGGGATGGCATGGAAGGAGCGGTATGGAAGGAGTTGGAAGGTATGTAGATATGGATGGAATGGAAGGAATGGATGGAATTCCGTGCAAAGATACAACTTTTCTCTGATACTGCCAAGTTTGGGGGCGTGATAAGGAAATGTTTGAAATGTGCTTTCAGATTGAAAGTAGTTAAACTTCCTTACTCATAGTTTTGCGGGTGACAACTCATAGTTTTACGGGGAGCAACTCATAGCTTTGTTCTCTTAAAGTATAGAGTTAAGCAGTAAATCAGGTGTTTATGAGGATTATGATGTTTTTACTGCAATGACTCAGTTCCTCAATAACTCAGTTCCTCAGTTTTTCTCTGACCCTTCACTTTTGTCTTTGTTTAGAAGTTTATTATATATATATATAAATATATATATATAATAATATATAATATATAACAATTTAAAACAACTTTGAACTAAAAGGGCTATATACCCCCTAGAAAAAAACTGAGGAACTGAGTTATTGAGGAACTGAGTCAATGATAGAGACTTAGAATCTTACTCTTGATACTGTTGGATATGTGCTTATGTTAAGAGTTAAGTATCAGATTATCAGATGAATAAAACACTTGCTCCCTTGAAATAAAGGGGCAAGTGTTTATTGTGATACCCATACCCCCTAAAACAGGGGGCATGGGTATGAAAAGAATTTCGTTACATTGAACTTTCAAATCGTAACTTGATGAGATCTGGCTGATTTACATCTCAACCACTACTTCATGCTTGCCTTCAGAGCAAGGAATGATGGTGCCTGAGATAGGAGTGCCATCCACTGTAATCTGCTTCACGCCCTTCTGGTTTCCGCTAGGATTCTTTACTGTGATATGGTATTCGCCACCACGGAACTTGCGGGTTACCTCATACTCCTTAGCGGTGCTTGGGAGACAAGGATCGATGAGCAAACCTTCATAATCTGGCTTGATGCCGAGGATGAATTCTGATACTGTATACCACATCCATGCCGCTGTACCGGTGAGCCAGGAGTTCTTTCCTTCGCCCGGTTTGGCTGCATCCTTACCGGCTACCATCTGGCAGTTTACGTAAGGCTCTACCTTGTGAAGTGTCTGATATTTTTCCTCTACATAGCTAGGCAGAATCTTGGTATAATGGCTCCAGGCATCGTTGCCTCGGCCGGCTACAGTCTCTCCGATGATGACCCAAGGATTGTTGTGGCAGAAGATACCGGCGTTCTCCTTGTAGCCTTCAGGATAAGAAGAAATCTCACCCATTTCTACATGATAGGTGGTGTAGGCTGGGTTGTTCAGCACCAGTCCGTGCTCGCATTCCAGTCGTTTCTTACTGCTGTCCAGTGCTTTATCGCAGAGTCCTTCTTCCAGACCGATACCAGCCATCGTACACCAGCCCTGGCTCTCAATGAAGATTTTGCCTTCCTCGTTCTCATCACTACCAATCTTGTTGCCGAAGAAATCGTAAGCGCGGAGGAACCATTCTCCGTCCCATCCATGCTGCTTTACAGCCTCGTTCATCTCATCTACAGCCTGCTGCATGCGCTCGGCTTCTGTCAAATAATCTTCCTCTGCAAGACCGGCTATTTCGCCCTCCTTGCTTTCCAAAGCTTCCTTGGCAAGCTGCTTGCACAGAGCCACATAATCCTTGCCGGTAACCACGAACAGACCGGCTATCATCAGACTCTCTGCCTTGCTTCCTTCGCCCTTGTTTTCGGTGGTCTGGAAACTCTCGTTAGGGTCCCAGGAGAAGCAGTTCAGGTTCAGACAGTCGTTCCAGTCGGCTCTTCCGATGAGTGGCAACTTGTGTGGACCCAGGTTGTTGATAACATGGTTCATCGAAATCTTGAGGTGCTCGAAGAGGCTTACTTCTGTGCCTGGCTGGTTGTCGAAAGGCACCTGTTCAGCGAGGATAGAGAAGTCGCCCGTCTCCTTGATATAGGCTACGGTACCGAAGATGAGCCAGCAAGGGTCGTCGTTGAAACCGCCGCCGATATCGTTGTTGCCGCGCTTGGTGAGTGGCTGGTACTGGTGATAGCAGCCGCCGTCAGGGAACTGGGTGCTGGCGATGTCGATGATGCGCTGGCGGGCACGGGTAGGAATCTGATGAACGAAACCTACGAGGTCCTGGTTGGAATCGCGGAAGCCCATGCCTCGACCGATGCCGCTCTCGAAGAAACTAGCCGAACGCGACATGCAGAAGGTAATCATGCACTGATACTGGTTCCAGATGTTCACCATGCGGTCTAACTTATCGTTGCCGCTCTTCACGGTGAAGATGTTCAGCAGGTTATCCCAGTACTGGTTGAGTTCTGCGAAGGCAGCATCCACCTTTTCGGTGGTATCAAACTTGGCGATAAGCTGATGAGCTTTCTCCTTGTTGATTACCTTCTTGGCGCTGAACTTCTTGTCCTGCTCGTTCTCCACATATCCCAAAAGGAAGATGAGGTCGCGGCTCTCGCCTGGCTGCAGGGTAACCTCGATGTAATGAGATGCGATAGGGCTCCATCCGTGGGCAAAACTGTTGCGTGGCTTGCCTTCCATCACAGCCTCAGGCTCGGCAAACTCGTTGTAGAGTCCGATGAAGCTCTCGCGGTCGGTATCGTAGCCCTGAATCTCGGTATTCACAGTGTAGAAAGCGTAGTGGTTGCGGCGCTCACGATATTCGGTCTTGTGATAGATGGTAGAACCCTCTACCTCCACCTCGCCCGTAGAGAAGTTGCGCTGGAAGTTCTCCATGTCGGTAGCAGCATTCCAGAGGCACCACTCTGCAAAGGAGAACACCTTGAGGGTCTTCACCTCCTTAGTCTGGTTCTTCAGCGTCATCTTCTGCACCTCAGCCCATGTATGGAGCGGAACAAAGAAGAGCACACTTGCCTCTACGCCATTCTTGCTGCCCGTGATGCGGGTATAGTTCATGCCGTGGCGGCACTCGTAGCTGTCGAGCGGTGTCTTGCAAGGTTTCCATCCCGGGTTCCATACGGTATCACCATCCTTGATATAGAAATAGCGACCGCCATTATCCATCGGCACACCATTGTAGCGATAACGGGTGATGCGACGGAACTTGGCATCCTTGTAGAAGGAATAACCACCTGCTGTGTTTGAGATGAGCGAGAAGAAATCCTCGTTACCCAAATAATTGATCCAAGGCCATGGGGTCTTTGGGTCAGTAATCACGTATTCGCGATTGGCGTCATCAAAATGACCATACTTTTTTTCTGCCATTGTTTTTTTAATGTTTATTTCTAGGTAAAATATATTATTTTCGTGCAAAGATAGTAAAAAGTTTCAGTTTCGGGGTTAGAAAACAGTTTTTTTTTGTATTTTTGCAATGAAAAGTTTGATGATTATCATCATTCTATTAACATTTTATACTGTTGGCTTATGAAAAGAAACATTTTATCACTTCTGATAGCCCTCTTTGCTACGATGCAGGTAGTGGCTCAGACATACGACAACTTGTGGAAGCAAGCTGAAATCAATGCTCAGAAGGACCAGCCTAAGAGCGAAATCGCGGTGATGAAGAAAATCATCGCCAAGGCTTCGGCTGCCAAAGATTACGGGCAGCTGCTGGCGGCTGAGACAAGACAGATGACACTCTGGAAAGAGATTTCGGCTGACTCGCTGACGCCTAACGTGAAGCGGATGGAGGCTGAAGCTTTGAAGACAAATGACCCGATGCTGAAAGCGGTGAGATATGCTGTGCTCGGCAAGGTATATCATGATAATCCGTATGGAATAGAAGTGGATGAGGCTTCTTTGGAACAAAGGGAGGATGCTTCTTATTATCAAAGTCAGCGAAAGGTAAACCTGAAGAAGAGCCGGGAGTTCTTCAAGAAAGCGATGGCGCACCCAGAGCTTCTTGCTAAGCATGCTTCTACTGAGTATGTGCCGCTGACTCTGAAAGGGGTGGACGGAAGTTCCTTCAAGAATGATTTGCTTCATCTCATCGGATTCGAGGCAGACAGCAAGGAGGCGTATCTGCAGCTGTACACCTATTATAATAAGGTGGGAAATAGGGGTGCGGCTTGTCTCTGTGCCTATAAGCTCATCGAGAAATACCGTCAGGACGACGTGAGAGAAGTGAAGAAATCGAAGTATCTGCAGACTATCGACTCGCTCATCCAGGTTTATCAGGATATTCCGGAGGCAGGCGAACTTGCCGTGGAGCATTTTCGCTTCATGGAAGGGGCTACCGATGCCAAACCGCAGGATAAGCTCAACTATATCAACTATGCGCTGAGCCGCTGGGGTGGATGGTCGAGAATGAACGAACTGAGAAATGCGCAGAAGCGACTCACCGAACCGATGTTCCGGGTGAAGGATATGCCATTGGTGCTTCGTCCTTCAGAAAGGAAGTGGGTGCATCTGAACGTGCGCAATCTCCAGAACCTGAAGGTCAGCATTTCCCGCCTCAACATCACGGCAGATAATGAGTATGATGTTCAGAATGAGGCTACCTATAAGATGCTTCTGAAAAAGACTACGAAGCTGCATCAGAAGGATTTCAGCAGGAACTACTATGGTCGTCCGAATTACGAAGAGGTGAAGGATTCCATCGAAATCCGTGGCAATCTGCCGCTGGGTGCCTATCTGATGGAGGTGACTTCGGATAATGCCGGCATCGCTCCACAGCGACAGCTTTTCTATGTGAGCAATCTGGCGGTGATGATCCAGCAGTTGCCTGATGACAGGCATCGCTATGTAGTGGTGAATGCTACAGACGGACAGCCTATCGCCGGGGCGAAGATAGAACTTTATGAAAAGGATTATGATGTGAAGACGGGCAAACGCAAGCGACTGGTTCATGCCCGATTGACGACCGATGAGAACGGCGAGGCTTACTTCAAGAATGTGGATGGAGAGGTCCTAATTTCCACCCACAGCGACAAGTTTACGCCTGCTCGGGACATCTATCTCAGCCGTACCCGCTATTATGAACAGAAAGATAATGAGACTAAATATCAGGTTTATACCGACCGCAGCATCTATCGTCCGGGACAGAAGGTGCATGCCACAGCCATTTCCTACATCGTGAAGAAGGGCTTGGATGCCAATGTGCCAGGCAAGAGCAAGGAACTGAAGTTTATCCTGAGAGATGCCAACTTGAAGCAGGTGGCTGAGCAGAAGGCTACGACCGACGAGTATGGCACGGCTTCGGTGGATTTCGAATTGCCTCAGGGCGGACAGACTGGTATGTATCATGTAGCCGTGGATGATCGAGCTAACCGCTTCTTCCGTGTGGAGGAGTACAAGCGTCCAACCTTCGAGATTACCTTCCCGAAGGTGAACGAGAAATATAACTGGGGCGATACTGTAGTGGTGAAGGCTACAGCCAAGACCTACTCTGGTGTGCCTGTGCAGGGTGCCAAGGTGGAGTATCAGGTGACTCGCAGAAACCAACTCTGGTGGTGGGGCGCAGGCTCTGCCGGACAGTTGGTGAAGACTGACAGTTGCGTGACTCGTGAGGACGGAACCTTCGACGTAGAGATTCCGCTGGAGGCTTCCTTGTCTGGAAAAGACGAGGCTGATATGAGCGATTTCATGCGCATCGCCCGTTTCTTCAACTTCGAGGTCTCAGCCATCGTTACCGACATCAGCGGCGAAAGCCACGAGGGCGTGATGAGTCTGCCTCTGGGCACCAAACCAACCATCCTCACGGTGAATCTTCCTAAGCGTATCGAAACAGACAGTCTGAAGACGGTGACCTTCGCTTACCGCAATGCCAGTGGTATGCCGATTTCGAGCAGGTTGAAATATCGAATTGATAAGGGCGAATGGAAGGATGCCGAGGCGAATGCACCGGTTTCTATCAAGGAATATGCTTCTTCTGCCTCTTCTTCCCTCGTTTGGAAATCTGGCGTTCATCAGTTGGAGGCAATCTGCGGACAGGATACCCTGCAGCAGAAGTTCACCCTTTTCAGCATGAAGGATACCCATCCGGTGGAGCCAACCACCGAATGGTATTATCAGACGGCGAAGACCTTCCCTCGTGATGGCAAGCCGGTCTATATCCAGGTGGGCTCTTCGGAGAACGGAGCACACATCGTATATTCCATCATCGCCGGCAACAAACTGCTGGAGAAAGGCGCCTGGGAGTTGGGCGACAGTATCGTGACCTTGCCTTTCACCTACAAGGAGGAATATGCGTCGGGCATCGTACTGAACTATAGTTTCGTGAAGCAAGGCAAGTGCTATACCCGAATGATGAGCATCGCCCGTCCTTTGCCTGAGAAGAAACTGAACATCGCCTGGAAGACCTTCCGCAACCGTCTGACCCCTGGTCAGAAGGAGGAGTGGACGCTGAGGATTACCACCCCTGACGGCAAGCCAGCCAAGGCGCAGCTGATGAGTGTGCTCTATGACAAGTCGCTTGACCAGATAGCCCCGCATTTCTGGAATATCTCCCTGGGCTTCTATCAGAGTTTGCCAAACTGCTACTGGAAGCACAACCTCACTTCCCGTTCATTTTACTTGAATAGCGTTTATCCTACCAAGTATTATGACGAGAGGGGACTGGATGTAGATAAGTTTGATGGCAAATTCTTTAGCTATTATGCTTATATGCAAGCGGTGGAACTGAGCAAGTTGGAACGTTCTTCTGGCGGAACTGTTGAGGCTGTTCGTGTACAGAAAGACGAGCTGGTTCGAGAAGAAGCGAAAGTCATCAGGATTCGCGGCTCTAAAATGACCCGTGTCGGAGCGGCTGCTCCATCTGCCAACAAGGTTTTTGATGTAGTAGAGGAGATGCCGCAGTTTGCCGGCGGTTCTGGCTCAGATGCAGGACAATTCCTCGACAAGGTACAGGTGCGTGAGAATATGAACGAGACCGCCTTCTTCTATCCTGCCTTGGAGAGCGACAACAATGGCAACGTAGCCATCAGATTTACCCTGCCAGAGAGCGTGACTACCTGGAAATTCATGGGATTGGCTCATGACAAGGAGATGCGCAACGGTTTGCTGGTGGATGAGGCTGTGGCTCAGAAAACCGTGATGGTGCAGCCTAACATGCCTCGCTTCCTGCGTGAGGGCGATAAGAGTACCATCGTGGTTAAACTCTTCAATACTTCCGACAAGAAGGTGAGCGGCAACGCCCGTATGCAGATTCTCGACCCGGAGACCAACAAGGTGGTTTGGCAGAAGACGCAGAACTACAGCATCGATGCCGAGGGCTCTGCTACCATCTCCTTTGATGTCCAGGGACTGAAAGAAGGTGTATATATTAATAAGGTGGTGGCTGCCGGAAACGGATACAGCGATGGTGAACAGCACTATCTGCCGGTTTTGAGCAACCGTGAACTCGTGGTGAACACCCTGCCTATCACCCTGCATCAGAAGGGCGAGCAGAACTTCGACCTGAGCAAACTCTTCCTGAACAAGGAGGGCAAGCAGGCGAAGGGCACTGAAGATGCCAAGGTAACCATCGAGTACACCAACAATCCTAGTTGGCTGATGGTGAAGGCGCTGCCAGCCATCAGTAATCCGGATGAGGAGAACGCCATCTCGCTGATGTCTGCTATCTACGCCAATACCATCACCACCCATATCCAGAAGCATCTCTCGCTGGAAAATCTCTCTCAGGAGAGCATCCGCCTGCAGAATCAGGTGGAGAAACTGAAGAAGTTGCAGAATGCTGACGGTTCCTTCTCCTGGTGGAAAGGCATGAAGGGCAGCCGGTATATGACAACATCGGTAGCCGAAATGATGGTTCGATTGAATGCCATCGCAGGTGTGCAGAAATCCACCGCCAAGATGCTGACTTCCGCCATTGATTATCTCTCCTGGCAGACAGCACAGGAAGTAAGAGAAATGAAGAAGCAGGAGGAGAAAAAGCAGAAGGTGAATCCTAGCGAACAGGCGCTGCATTATCTCTACATCCTTTCGATGGATGGCAGAAAGATGAAGCAGAATCTGGAGCAGGATAAGGCTTATCTCCTGGACAAGATGTCGAAGTTGACCGGTGATTTCTCCATCTATGGCAAGGCGCGTGCTGCCGTGGTACTCGCCAGAAACAGCCAGCAGAATGCTGCTTACCGCGAGAAGGCTGGCGAATATCTGCAGAGCGTGAACGAATATGCCGTTTACCGCGAGGAGATGGGCCGCTACTACGATACCCGCAAGGCACTCTACAGCTGGAGAAACTATAAGATTCCTACCCAGGTATCTGTGATAGAGGCGATGCAGATGCTGAAACCGAACGACAAGCAGACCATCGAGGAACTGCAGCGCTGGCTCCTGATGTCGAAACGTACCCAGGTTTGGGATACGCCAGTGAACACCGTGGATGCCGTCTACGCCTTTATGAAGGGCAATGAGAGCAACTGGAGCAGGAAGGCTGAGAATGCCGTGCTGAAACTGGATGGCAAGCTGCTGCCGATGCCGCAGGATTCCACTACTTTGGGCTATGTGAAGACCGAAAAGACGGGCAAGGCATCTAAGCTGAGCATCGACAAAAAGAGCGATTATACCAGCTGGGGTGCTGTCTATGCAGAGTTTAAGCAGCCTATCAGCGAAATCGGTTCCATTGAGTCGGGCATCAAGGTGCGCCGTGTCATCGTTCCTGCCGAATCTGAGGGCAAGGGCAAGGCGCAGGCGAAGGTAGGCGAGAAGGTGAAGGTAACGCTCATCATCACCGCCGACCGCGACTACGACTTTGTGCAGATTACGGATAAGCGTGCGGCATGTCTGGAGTCGGTCAACCAGAAGAGCGGTTATCAGTGGGGCATAGGCTGCTATGTTTCTCCAAGAGATCATGCAACAAATTTCTATTTCGATCGTTTATCTAAAGGTAAGCACATCGTAGAAATGGAGTATTACGTGGATAGAAAGGGCGACTATCAGAGCGGAACTTGCACCGCTGAGTGTACCTACAGTCCGGAGTTTGGTGGCCGCACAGAGGCGTATGAGTTGAGAGTTAACAATTAATAGTTTATAGATTGATAATTTAAAATAGAATAGTATGAAACGGATGAATATATGGATGCTCTCAGCGCTGTTGGCGCTGCCTGCATCAGCACAGAAGATTACAACCCAGCACGAGGTGGTAGACTGCGGACAGGTGGTGTTCCGCAAGCCTGTAACTGCCGAATTCGTGCTGAAGAATGACGGGCACAAGCCGTTGGTTATCAACAATGTGTTGAAAAGCTGCGGCTGTACGGAGGTAGATTATCCGAAGACGAGCATTGCTGCCGGCGAAAGTTTCGTCATCAAGGCGGTATACGATGCCAAGCAGATGGGTACTTTCACCAAGCAGGTTTGCCTCTATACCAATGCGGATGAAGAGCCGTTCATCCTCTCTATGAGGGGAAAGGTAGTGGGCAGCGTAGTAGATTTCGCTGGTTCTTACGATGAGATGCTGGGTGTCATCAAGAGTGATGCCCAGGAGGTGGAGTTTGATGACGTGAACCGTGGCGACCGTCCGGTTCAGCGCATCCATATCTTCAATCCTACCGACGAATTACTGGAGCCGGTAGTGATGCATCTGCCATCCTATCTTCATGCTTTCGTATCGCCTTCCAAGGTAGCTCCGCGTCATTCTGCCGAAATCAGTTTCGTGCTGGATTCCAAGAAACTGCGTGACCTGGGCTTGAACCAGACATCGGTTTATCTCGGTGAGCGTCCTGGCGATAAGATTGCGCCTGAGAAGGAAATCGTGGTATCAGCCGTTCTTCTTCCTGGTTTCGAAAACATGACTCCAACCAAGAAGGCACTGGCTCCGAAGATAGAGATGTCTGCCACCGATCTCAATCTGGGTAGTTTCAATGGAAAGAAGAAACTGAAGGGTGAGATTCTAATTACCAATAAGGGTAAGTCGGAACTGGATATCCGCAGCATGCAGATGTTTACGATGGGCTTGCAGGTGAACCTGAAGAAGAGTAAGATTCAGCCAGGAGAGACCGTTAAGATGAAGGTGACGGCTGTGGCTGCCGACTTGAAGAAATCGCGTGTCAGACACCCTCGTATCCTCATGATTACGAATGATCCTGACCATGCTAAGGTGGTGGTGAAGATTAATGTACAATGAATTAAAAACGAATATCGTGCAGATAGAAATAGATAACGGCAGTGGGTTCTGCTTTGGTGTAACCACTGCCATCAAGAAAGCTGAAGAGGAGTTGGCTAAGGGCGGTAAACTTTACTGCCTGGGCGATATTGTGCATAACGGTATGGAGGTGGAGCGCCTGCATGAAGCGGGACTCATCACGATAGACCATGAGCAGATGGAGGAACTGCAGGGCGTAAAGGTCTTGCTCCGTGCTCATGGTGAACCGCCTGAAACTTATGCCCTTGCCGAGCGAAACAACATTGAAATCATCGATGCTACCTGTCCTGTGGTGCTCCAGTTGCAGCGCCGCATCAAGAAGCAGTATGTCAACAATCCGGAGGCTCAAATCGTGATTTTCGGTAAGAACGGGCACGCTGAGGTGCTCGGACTGGTGGGGCAGACGGAGAGTCATGCCATCGTGGTAGAGAAGTTTGAAGATGTGAAGCAGCTGAAGGAAAGCGGTCAGCTGGATTTCTCTAAAGATATCTATCTTTACTCCCAGACTACCAAGAGTCTCGATGAGTTCCATCGCATCATCGAATACTGCCAGGAGCATATTGTTGAGGGCGCTGTCTTCAAGAGTTTCGATACCATCTGCCGTCAGGTGGCTAACCGCATGCCTAACATCGCTGCCTTTGCCAGCAAGCATGATGTCATCCTCTTTGTGAGTGGCAGAAAGAGTTCGAACGGTAAGGTGCTTTTCAAGGAATGCAAGAGTGTGAATGCCAACAGCTACCAGATAGAAAGTGCCGACGAGATAGATATGAACTGGTTCAAGGATGTGGAAACGGTAGGTATCTGTGGCGCTACCAGTACGCCGAAGTGGCTGATGGAAGAGTGCAGGGATAAGATTATCAAGGAAAGTTCGGCTCTCTTATAGTGAGAGTTAAGGTGTTGACTATCAGTTGCTTGATACCCTTGTTACGGCGTTTCGCCGTATCAAGGTTAGAGGATAGTTTTATTGTTGATTGAAAAACTTAATATGTTGTTTATTAATAAGTTACCCCATTTGACGTTGTGTTTTACAACGTCAAATGGGTTTATCTTTTATAAACTGTCTGAAAATAAAACAGGTGATAAATCTTCTCCCGAAGACCTATCACCTTCAAAAAACAGTAATTAACTCAAAATTTATAATCTATATCATTACTACCTTGTTAATATGGTTGCAAAGATACTACATTGAAGTTTTTTTCCAAAATCTTTTTCATCGAATAAAATAAATTTATCGGCAGAAGTAGTATATTTAACGCATTTTTGCATAAATAACCCGGCAGTCTCTTTTCTGTAGCTTATTCTGCTATTGCCTTTTGATATTGTTCCATCAGCCATGCCTTCTGTTCAGGAATGGTCATGTTGCTGTTGTCGAGCGTGATGGCATCATCAGCCTTTCTGAGTGGGGAAGTCTCGCGGTGGGTATCGATATAGTCGCGCTCCTCTACATTCTTCAGAATCGCATCGAAGTCGGCTGGCATTCCTTTTTCCTTCAGTTCATCGAAACGGCGCTGTGCTCTCACCTGTGAGCTGGCTGTAACGAAAATCTTCAGTTCGGCATTTGGGAACACTGTGGTACCTATATCGCGACCATCCATCACGATGCCCTTGTCTTCGCCCATCTTCTGCTGCTGCTCTACCAGCGCCTCTCTGACGAAAGGAACGGCGGCAATCGGACTAACGTGGTTGGAAACCTCTAACGAACGGATTTCCTTTTCTACCAGTTCGCCGTTCAGATAGCAGTCTGGGCGACCGGTTGTTTCATTAAACTTGAATGAGATGCTGATGTTCTTCATCTCCTTCTGCAGTTCTTCAGTCTTTACGGCTCCATCTGCTTCGAAGAGCTGATGACGCAGCGCATAGAGAGTTACCGAGCGGTACATGGCGCCCGTATCTACATAAACATAACCTATTTCCTTGGCAAGATCCTTTGCCATCGTACTCTTACCGCAAGAAGAGTATCCGTCTATTGCTATTGTTATTTTCTTCATAATTTCGAACTAACTTTAATGTATAATTTATAATCTGTAACTTACGTTCAGCATGAGACTGCTGCTACTGACGTGATATTTGCCGTAGGCAACGTTCAGATGGAAGCGCTCCAGGTTGATACCGCCACCCACAGAGAAACCGGCTCCATGACTGCTTTCCTCATCTTCTGAGGTGCTGATTTTCATCTCGTTGGCTCTCCGGAAGTTGTAGCCGGCACCTATCCACAGGCTCTCCGAAAGCAGAATGTCGGCACCTACTACGGCATGATCACGAAGACTGCTGTCCCAATGGTTCAGGTTGACCAGTGTGGCTGATACCCTGAACGGTGCGTTGGCGAAGCGTTTCGTCACACCCAACTGCAGGTCGATCGGCATCTTCTCATATTCATTGTCGTAAGCTTTCAGCTGTCCACCCAGATTCTTTGCCGCACATGAAACCGACCATTCCGTTTCAGGGTCGTAATAGTTGATGCCCAGATCCACTCCCACAGCGATAGAATTGTAATCGCCAATATGCGAAGTGATGAATTTGGCGGCAATACCACCTGCGAATTTCTCACTGAGCATATAAAAGAAGTAACCCGCAATGGCAATGTCCTTTGCCGAGAACTCACCCATCTGGATGTTGTTCTCGTCCGTCTCTTTCATCTTGCCGTAGTCAACAAGCTGAGCCGAAACAGCCCACGAAGCCTTGTCGTTGACAATACGGTTGAAACTAGCCGAGGCAGTATTCACCCCCGACATATAGTTCATATAATTGAGATTGACCGTCTTGTCGTTTACTGATGACAGGAGAGCCGGATTATGGAATATGAGTGCCTCATCATCTTCTATCAAGGTGATGTTGTCGCCACCCAGAGCAGCTGCATGAGCACTCACCGGCAAGCGAAGGAAATTATACCCCGTTTGGCTCTCTTGAGCATCAATAATTGTCGCAAAAAGCGTCAATATTGCGGAAATTACATATTTTTTCATTTAAATTTTCTAATTCTTTGGCAAAGATACTGCTTTTTTCAATAATAAGAAGTAATTTTGCAATGTTTTCGTAGGAAATAACGATTTTAAACGGTTTTTATTGTGGAAATTAAGAAATCAAATAGCGCACAACTGGAAGATAAGCGGGTTACATTTTTCCTGCTAGGTTTGCTGCTGGCTTTTACTTTCATCTTCGTAGGACTCCAATATCAGAGAGGTCCGCAGGGAGATGATGACTTGTCTGAATCGATGGAAGATCTTGCACAGGATCTGGAAATGTCGGCTCGTCCCGACCAGAAAGATATGGTGAGTGCAGAGGCTGTTTCGGCTCCTGCTTCTAAGTCAATTACTCAGGAAGTGAAGGCTGCCGAGCAACAGACTCAGAAGGCACCGCAGAAAATCAGTTCTACAACCAGCGAACTGGTTATCGGCGACGGCTCGGGTGTAGTGGATGGAGCTGAGGTGAAGGAAGCGGTTCCTGAAACTCCCATTGAGAATCCGGGAGCTGAGGCTCCTATCAAACTGACCGTCGTGCAGAAGATACCGCAGTTTCCTGGTGGCTGGTCTGCCTTCATGCAGTGGCTTACCAAGAACCTGAAGTACCCTGTAGCTGCCCAGAAAAGTAGGATTCAGGGAACCGTAGTGGTATCCTTTATCGTAAACAAGGATGGAAGTGTTGCCAATATCAAGGTAAGCACTTCGGTAGATCCATTGCTCGACAACGAGGCTTTGAGGGTGATGAAGATGATGCCGAAGTGGAAACCGGGCATCGATAAAGGCAAGGTCTGTCGCACGATGATTGCCATCCCGGTAGTGTTCCAGCTATAAATTATAAATTGTTCATTGTAAATTATACATTATAAATTATACATTATTATGAAGACAGCAGATGAAATTTTAAGCATGGTAAATGAGTTTCTGGCTAATTTGCCTTACGAAAGAAAGCCAAAGTCTCTTTATGAGCCTATCAGATACGTACTTTCTATGGGTGGCAAGCGTATTCGTCCTACGCTCATGCTTCTGGGCTACAATCTTTTCAAGGACAATCCTGAGAAGATTCTGATGAATGCCGTTGCCCTGGAAACTTATCATAACTATACTTTGCTGCATGATGACCTGATGGACAATGCTGATTTGCGTCGCGGTCATGAAACGGTTCATAAGAAATGGGATGCCAATACGGCAATCCTTTCGGGCGACAGCATGCTCGTTCTGGCTTATGAGCGTATGGCTCAATGTGATGAAAAGCATCTTGCCAAGGTGTTGAAGCTCTTTACGACCACTGCCCTGGAAATTGGTGAAGGTCAGCAGTTTGATATGGAGTTTGAAAACCGTAACGATGTGAAGGAGGAGGAATATATCGAGATGATCCGCCTCAAGACCAGCGTTCTCCTGGCTTGTGCCTTGAAGATGGGTGCTATCCTTGCCGATGCTTCTGATGAGGATGCAGAGAACCTGTATAAGTTTGGCGAGCAGATAGGATTGGCGTTCCAGTTGCAGGATGATTACCTCGATGTTTACGGCGATACCAAGGTGTTCGGTAAGGAGATTGGTGGCGATATTACATCCAACAAGAAGACGTATATGCTTATCAATGCCTTCAACCATGCCAACGACGCTCAGCGTGCAGAACTCCAGAAATGGGTGGATGCCGAGGAGTTCGACCGCAAGGAGAAGGTGGCTGCCGTTACCCGTCTATACAACGAGATAGGTATCGACAAAATGGCGCAGGATAAGATAGCCTATTACTTCGAGCAGAGCAAGAAGTATCTGGATGCCGTGAATGTGCCTGCTGAGCGTAAGGAGGAATTGGCAAAGTATGCTCAGAAAATGATGAAGCGACAGTACTAATTGAAGTGAAGAGTGAAGAACGAAGAGTGAAAAATTCATCGGCTTTACTAATCATAAAGTTCAAAGTTGACAGTTCTATGTTCAAAGTAATAGATACACATACGCATTTCGATGCGGAAGAATTTGATGAGGATAGGGCGGAGGCTTTCGCCCGTGCCAAGGAAGCGGGGGTAGGTAAGGTGTTCTTGCCTGCCATCGATGTGAAGACCACACACGCGGTCCTGGCATTGGCTAAGGAATATCCAGGCTATGCTTATCCGATGATTGGTCTGCATCCTGAAGAGGTGAAGGCTGACTGGAAGGAACAGCTGGCTGAACTCCGGAAGATACTGGAGGAGCATCGCATGACCGGTAATGCCAGTCAGGCGGGTTCTCCTCAGTTTTCAGACTTGATTGCTATCGGAGAGGTAGGACTTGATTATTACTGGAGCCGTGAGTTCGAGCATGAGCAGTTGGAGGCTTTCGAGGAACAGGTAAAATGGTCGGTAGAAACCCAGTTCCCGCTGATGATTCATTGCCGCAAGGCGCAGAACGAGATGGTACATCTGCTCAGAAAGTATGAGAAAGAACTGCCGGGTGGCGTCTTCCATTGCTTTACGGGCAACCAGAAGGAAGCAGAAGAACTGCTCTCCTTCGATAAGTTTGTATTGGGCGTCGGTGGCGTATCTACTTTCAAGAGCAGCCATCTGCGTGAAGACCTTCCTGCCGTGGTTCCTATGAACCGCATCGTGCTGGAGACCGATTCTCCTTACATGGCTCCCGTTCCATACCGAGGAAAACGCAACGAAAGCGCCTTCGTGGTAGAAGTGATGAAGACGCTCGCCAAGGCTTATGGCGTAAGCGAAGAGGAGTTTGCCCGGCAGACCAATATCAATGCAGAGCGTATTTTTCCGCTATCCGTATCCCTAGTATAGGCAGTAAGCGTTCAAAACTCCTTAAATAAACATAAAAAAACAATGAAAGTTATGGTATTTCGGAGGAAAAGCAATAATTTTGCACTTCGAAATTGTTGCAGCAGCATGTTGCGGCGATTAAGAAGAGTTCTTCGGAATATGGAAAGGTGCTCGAGTGGCTGAAGAGGCACGCCTGGAAAGCGTGTATTCCCCTAAAGGGAATCGGGGGTTCGAATCCCCCTCTTTCCGCAGAAATCACTGAAAATTAGGTGTTTCCAAAACATCGTATTTTATCCAACTAAGTAGAATCCTGCACATTCTTGCACATTTTTGCACATTTTTGCACAATTCTGCTTGCAAATAGCTTGCAAATGATAACAACGAAACTATACTTAGATACAAGAGCGGTCAAGGACGGAGAGCCTGCACCGCTCAAAGTTGCCATTACGAAGAAGCGACAGGCAGCTTATATTCCTCTTGGTGTCAAATTGAAAAAGGAACAATGGGATGTCAAGAAACAAAGAATAGTTGATGCACCAAACAAGCAGAGATTGGAAATATTTGTCAAGAACAAATTGGTAGAGATTGAAAATGCTATATTGGAACTGCAGATGAAGGGAGAACTTACTAAACAGACTTCAACGCAGATAAAGAATAAGGTTGTAGCCTATCTAGACCCTGATGTTAAGAAGAAAGACTTATTTATAAATAGGTATATAGAATATATGAATAGTCGTTCAGCACAAAGGACCAGGGAAATATATGCAACCACTTTGAAGAAGATGCGCGATTTCGATAGCAAGGTAGATACCTACGCTTTTGAAGATATCTCAAAGGATTGGCTGAAAAGGTTGGATGCCGAGTTGGTAAGACAAGGGTTAAAGAAGAACTCCAGGAATATACATTTCAGAAACATACGTGCCGTTTTCAACGATGCTATCGATAATGAGATAACCAGCCATTATCCGATGAGAACATTCGATATAAATCCGGAACAGACAGAAAAACGTTCTCTTTCTGTAGATGAACTACGTACCTTATTTAATTATAATGTGCAGCCATGGCAGCAGAAGTACTTGGATTATTTCAAGCTTACATTCTTCTTGATCGGGATAAACCCTGCCGATATTCTTAATTGTACGGATGAGAATGTTGTAGACGGAAGATTACTGTATAGACGAAAGAAGACGGGAAGACTGTATAGCATCAGACTGGAACCGGAAGCTATACAGATAATAAATAGGTATAGAGGAAAGACAAAGCTAGTCAATTTCTCAGAGAACATGAGAAACTACAAGCAATTTGTGTGCAAGGCAAACAAGGGACTAAAGGCAATAGGCCCTGTCACTAAAGAAAGGAACGAGAAAAAGAAAGCTCATGATTTTCAGAAGGAATATCATACAAAGCATAATTCTCTGTTTGATCATATCTCTCTGTATTGGGCTAGGCATACGTGGGCAACAATAGCCTTCTCCATAGGAATACCCGAAGAAATCATTGCCGAAGCATTGGGACATTCCCATGGAAACAGGACAACAGCTATCTATATTGACAAGAGTGTTGCCAATATAGACGCAGCAAATAGAAAAGTATTGGATTACGTTCTATATAAGGAGCAACCAAAGGACTAACCCTTGGAAGCTCCTTTCGAACCAATTAAATTATCAGACCATTGGCCTTCATGAAGTTAACCATTGCCCTGTTCTGTGGCAAAAGGGCAGGGATATCCATTCTGTTAGCCTTATACAAGTTGGTAGCAGAATTATACATATCCCAGGCAGTTACAAACTCCTTATCGTGATAGGCCTCCAGCATATCCTCTGTGAAGAGTGTAATCTGTGACTGATTGAGAGGGTAGGTGATATTCTCACGAATAGACTTTCGTGATGTATCTGCCTTTACTCTTGTAGCAGTCATCAAACCAATGAGCAAGAACATCTGTTCTGCAGTAATGCGTGTCTCCTTCATCTTGGCAATACGCTCACGATCAGTCTCGATGATGTGCCGGGCATCTACCAGCCATGACTTTAATGTATCAAGCATTGCTGCCACTTCCATACCGGAACCCTTCTTGCCCTTTTCGGAATAGCTGGACATATACAGTTCTGGAGATAGCATACACTGATTGTGGCAAATCATCACATTCGGACCGAATCCAATCTGAATACCTTTCTGATGGAAGGCTACGGCCACATTAGTAGTAGTCTCATCATTATCAAAATCAGTGATACGAATATTGGCATAAACTCGGCGGAGAATATGCGCCTCTACCGCATGCTGACCTTTGACCGCTTCCACTTGTGGGAGGCGAACCACTCCAGGCGACTGACGGTCTCTGTTCTGTGCTGCAAACATATCATAAACCTCCACATTGTAGCCGAGCTCTGTACACTCATCAATGACCTTATTGAAAAGGTCAAAGTGATAGATGCCACGGAGCGGATTTCCGTAAACATCATCCTCACGGTGTGTGCGACTCAACTGTTCGAGAGTGATAGCCTGGGTCTTGGCTTTCTCGAAATCAAAGAACTTGTCTTCATTAACTGAAGAAGGAACTGCTACCATATCCTCGGCAGCCTTACTCAAATTTGTTGCTGTTGTCATAATCTTTAATATTTTAATTGGTTACAAATTATTTTAATGGAATGCCTGCTTCTTCAAGAAGCTTGATTCTCTCTTCCTTTGTTGCTTTTGTCAAGTTTGTCTCTTTGACAAAATTCCCGGCAGAGTCTCTTGTTATAAGAAAAACATAGTCGGCATGATTGATCCAACTTCTCTGACACTCCTCACGATAGGCATTGGCCTCCTCGTAAGTCTCAAACCCGCTCTTTGTGTCATACATTGAATCATCGCGGGTAACATATAAGCTACTAGTCTTCATTTTTAATCTCAATTATGTACATTAATTCTTTATCTAACACATCCTTCTCTTGGTAAGGAGAATCGTACTTATATACGACTGCATCATCAAGATAAGTTCTTACTCCCTTCATGAAGCCATCTTGTAACACAGAGTTATCTGTTATGTAGACTGCCAGGAAGAAGCCGTTTCGCTCCTGTGTATCTCCTAGGCCAACTGCACTGAAATGACTTCTGAAAGTAGTACCCTGCAACTCGTCGAATGAATACTGTATCATAAGTCTTTTCATCATTTCAAAAAATACTGCTACTTTAATTGCTTTCATATAAGTGACTTGACCGTGTTGTCAAGGGCTTGTTTTATTAATGTTTCATTGCTAAATCTACTATCGCAACGACAAATAGAAAAATTAATCCGTTTATTAAAAGAATGGTACCCATATCTACTTAAAATTAAAGAAGTCCTTAATCTGTTTCTTCTCGTCATCGCTGGCATTCAAGATGTCCTTCACTATGAAATCTGCAAGCGGAGCTAATACTGTATTCATAGCATCAATCAGTTCACCCTGCGCTCCAAGTTTAGAAAGGACACCTGCATATTCACAAAGAAATTCATGGGACGAAATGAATCCCATTTCATAATTCTTTTTGATTTCCTTAATTTCTTCCATCTTTTTAAGATTTTAATTGGTTCAACATAATTTATGGTTAGTCAAAATAACCACTCTTTCTATATGCAAAGGTACAAAAAAAATGTGATATATGCAAATATACCACACTTTATTTTAGTTAAAAATACTAAATTCAACTCGCTGAGTATCAAAGAGTTATATGCTTTTGTAGATACTGCTTAATGTAATGATTTTTGTAGCTTCGCCGACTTTGTCAATCAGATTGGTTACGGCTTCATCCACTTCGCACAAAGCATTATACACATCGTTTGGGATATTTCCTGTCTCCAAACCATTACTACTCATTTTCCAAGTTTGGTTTAGCTGCCTTGCAGCATCCACCATTAATTTAATGTCCGTCATATTTCTAAATTTTAAATGAATATCCTACTAACTGCCTGGCAGAGCCATCCCATCATGTAGCAAGGCTCTTCGTCTTTCAAGTCTATACCTAGTGATTCGCAGATATGAGTGACAACATGAAACATTTCGTGTGTGACAGTATTCACGAACTCATATTCCGTTGTGGTCCTACTGACCGCAACCACGCTCTTTCTACCTGCAAGATTGGAGTAGGTTAGACCTGTGTTCGGCATTCCACGCAAGCAATGCTCCCTTGCGCTTTCGACCGCCTTTTCTGTGCAGCCTATCTGCACAAGGGAGTTGCATACCTCATCGGTATCTGATGATTCCAAACCGTAAAACACAAGAACTTTCCAATCGTACTTTTCTAGATATATCTCTTGACTTATCATAAAATATCATCCCATGGAATGCCGATGCCATTATGGTTGCAGTCGGCATAGAATCTGTTAAAGATGAAACCGTCCTTCTGGTCGGTATCATCAACCATATCTTTCACGAACAAAGCCATATGAGCTTCGTCCTCGATGGAAGACTTATAGAAATCAGCCTTAACCATGTTTGCCACATAGATATGATCATAGCCTACATTATTTTCAAGCGTCACTCCCTGCTTGGTAAGGATGGATTCAACCTTATCCTTATCCATGTATTCAACCTCCTCATCCTTTTTGGTGACAGGGTTGTATTTTCTCATCTGAGCAACTGCCCACTCACAAGCCTTTTTGTTGAAGTGCCAGCCATTATATCTCAGATATGCTATCATTCCTTCTGGCTTCATATCGTAAGCATCCAAAGGTATTCTACATTTTCCCATAGCTCTTTCTTTTAAGGGTGGCAGGGAAAATACCCCCACCACCGAATTAAACATTAGTAACGTCCACCGCCACGGCGACCATAGTAACGTCGCTCTCCATAGCGGTCTTCGTCGCGCCAATCATCATCGTCCCACTTGTCACGATAGTCCGGCATCGGCATACGGTTTCCCATACGCTCGCGCTTCAAACTATCCAAGCACTTCATAACCTTACCACCTGCTCGAACCATTTCCTCGCAGTTGTCAACAAGCTCATCGAACTTGTTTTCCGTAATTTCTACCATATATCCCATAGCAATTACTTTTTAAAATTGTTACCACTGCTCAAAGCCTTAGACAGCATGGACTCAATATTGGATAGCGTACCCTTCATGCCACTAACCTCTGATTTTAGGTTATTGATGTCCTGCTCCTGCTGCTTCTCCTTGGCAATCTGTGGGTTGATTCTAGTGAGCATTTCCTCGCAGGAGCTTATGACTCCATTATGGTAATCTACACTTTCCACGACTCCCTTGGAATGCCGCAACATAGCATCAATCTCAGCGCACATAGCTTCCCTGCTGTCACTGACAACAACACCTTCATTGCCGAAGTTTACTATCTGTGCCGTTGAAGGCAACTTTTCAAAGTTTACTTGCTGGTCTTCTACTTGCACCTTAACATCTACCGTAGTTTCTAATGTCGGTGTTTGACCAGGCACGTAGCTTGGGTATTTCTGTTGAGGATTGCTAACCGATATTACTTGACCGATTCTTAGTGTCGGCTTTTCTCCTCCCTTGTCTAAGATGTAGAAGAGAGAAGACTGTCTTAGTCCTTGAAACATTTTCTTTCTCTTTTAATGGAGCAGATGTTGCCACCTGCTCCGTAGTTAATACTCCGTTAGCCGCCTGTAGGCTGCTGAAACCCAAGCAGTCGGATAATACCGCTCTTCTTATTGATGTATGCCAAAGCCTCCGTAGTTTCAGAAACGTTAGCTCCCGTCACTGCCTTTCCCACATGATCAACAACTGGCACCTTTGTTGTGCCGGAAGTAGTTCCGCTAGTGTTAGCAGTTCCGTTAACAGTGGTCGAACCACTATTTGGAGTTACGATTGTAACAGGAAGTGTCGCACTTGCAGCGGCAACTCCTTGATGTATCTTCAAGAGTACAATGCACTCGCAAGGCAAAGCATTGTAGTAGCAAGGATTGATACCATAATCTACACTAGCATCTGTGACCTGCTGAGCATTTGTCTTCAGCTCATAGATACCGCCTACATCAATAAGTTTGATTTGGTTTCTCTGACCGATTGGAATAAATGGATTGAATGGATATAAAGGGAACATAGTTACCTCCTTTCCTAACAACCGCATCCTACAGTTGAACGAGAAGCCGCTACATCACCTGCATAAGCTCCCATGGCGGCAGCAGTATAAACGTCCTTGTTGAATACTCCGTACTGAGGGTACTGAACACTGATGGTATTAGGCAACTTGCACTTGATGCCAGCCACCTCTGCCTGCAGTGCAGCCAAAGCTGCATTTACTGGTGTGATAACCTGTGCCTGATAAGCCTGCAAAGCCTGTGTCTGATGCTCGTTTGAAATCTGAGCAAGCAGGGCACTATTCTTCTCTCTCAAAGCATCGAGCTTATCCTGCATTGCCTGTGTCTGCATCTGATCCAACTTAGCCAAGACAGACTGATTGTTAGCATCAGCCTTGTCACGGAGCATCAAAGCATTGGCATTTGCCGTATCATTGATGGCGTGGGTCTGCTGACAGATAGACAACTTGAGGTTGCCATCCATTGCAGTTATGGCGTTATTGGTCTTGCAGCAGCATTCTGCCAACTGAGTAGCGATGGCATTGTTACCCTGCATGATAGCAGTCAAAATCTGATTAGCATTCATGCCCATCTGATTGCCGAGGTTGCAAATCTGATGACCTAAGCCATTGATTGCAGCCATGACTGCGTCACTTGATGTGTTGAGGGCTGTAGCCAAGCTCTGAACGTCGAAACCATTGCGCTGAACAGCCTGCATGATAACGGCTGTATTGGCATCATTGTTAAGCATTGGCACAACACCGCCCTGTCCGTTAGAACCCATGCAGCGATTACCTCCGAAGAACCCCATACCATTATTGCCCATAAGGATGAACAAGAGGAGGATTGCAAAGATGTCTTCACCCCAACCATTTCCGTTTCCACGGTTGTTCAAGAGTGCAATAAGACCTGGGTCAACACCCTGTCTCTGCATGAGTGCAGGAAGCATAGCCAAGATTCCATTAGAGCCTGTGCCGCTTGTGCCGCTCTCTGGATTGAACACGTAAGTTTTACTTTCCATATCCCGAATTTTTAATTTAACCTTAATATTTAACTAACACTATTTGTAACGTTACGTGTGCAAAGTTAGAAAATTGTTTTGAAATAAGCTATAAGGCTATCATAGTTTTCGTTAGTGTCTCTAAATCAGTGGTTTATGGTGATAGTAGGTAGACTCATTTTTAATCCTCTTAGAACGGAAGAATTTACTTTGCAAACAAAAAGGGCGACCGCTCATCACGAGTAGTCGCCCTAGTTATCCAAAATAAATCTCAAAACCTTAATTAAACAACTTTTCTAAGATTCTTTCTTTTTCTTCCTTGATATATATAGTAAGTACATAACTATGAGTATAAAGCAGAACCAAAACATCTGCCCCGTTTTTAAGAATATCTTCTGCATACTTGACAGAGATTTCTCTTTTATAGAAGGAGCGTCAATCTTATAGAACTGAGAGGTACCAATCTTTGATAAGGAGTCACATCTTCCTCTGTAATATATAAAGCTATCTTTGTATGCTTTATATGTACTGATGGTATCGAGGAGCATTCTTCGTTCCTTTTCAAATAAATAGTGACTCTCGTAATGAAAACGATCTTCACCAATCTTATTCCCTTGCGCATCATATCGGGTTGCTGTGCTATCTTTTACATAGCTGCTATCTTTGGTAGCCTTTTCTGTTTCTCGCTTTTGGATATGTTGCCATTGCTCGAAGGCATAAGACAATCGGGTAGTGAAGAGGGAATCGAACTTCTTTTCACTCTGCTTGTCTGTGATGAAGGTTTGTGTAGTTACTGCTCTAGGAGTACTGCACCCTAAGACAGAAACAAGCGCAAGACCTACCACTAGGGTAATGGTTGCCCATTTCCAAAATCTTATATCATACCATTTCATCATTTATTCAATTTTAGATTACCATACGTAATGTAGCTAAGTCTGCGAAGCCACCCTTTAAGAAAACATTTCTGGTCACCGACTGCGATTCTCTTTAGATAAGCTTTTCTATCCTTTTTGAAGGCTTCGAATAGTCTTTCTCCATTGGATTTATTAATGGCATACAGCGTCTTATTACCGATAATACCATCTGCTGTGATACCTAATACAAGTTGTAGATGTTTTACAGCTTTACTAACTCCGCTGTTATAAGCAAAGTCTACCAGCATATTGGCTACGCTCTGATCCTGTATTTGGTCTGCCTTGCAAGCATTCCAATAGTTCTGCTTGAAAACTCGATGAAAGTCTTCCTCTGTGAGGAGTTTTACATCTTCCTCGTTAAGAACACCATCACCATTCTTGTCGTACCCGACTCTTCTCCAGGTAGCAAGGGTAATGCCATATTTTGTTGGACCGCCCTTATCTTTCTTGTTATTTGTGTATTTGTCCGTTTCCCAACTGAGGATAAACGGAACGAGTTTACTAGAATCAGCCATGTTTACTTCTCCTCCTCGCTATAATCATTTCTTTGAATAATGCAACCAAATACAATAATGCTTACTGTAAAAGCTGCCACCATAATAATCGCTAACATCATATCTTTTCCTCCTTTTCCGTGTAATTTAGATAGTCCGACAAATATGGAATCTTCTCGATAAATTTGAAGCGCATGAGGTAGTACATAAAGCTAACAACATACCAAGGAGGGGTACCCTTCTTGAATATCTGTTTCAAGTTCTTCAGAATATTGCATCCATAGAACCACAATACTAGATACGAGATAAAAGAAACACATTGAACGGAACCTTCCATTTGTCCTTTGAATCGCCCGATTGCATATACTGCTGCACAAAGGACGAAGAACACGGTAGCGTGACCGATGCACACAACTGCTTTCTTCAACTCGAAGTTCTCTCCTTTTGCAATCATGCCACTAAGATAACCGAAAATAAAGTTGAGGGTGAAGACGATCATAAGCGAAGACAACTCGCCTTCAATCGGTTTAAGATAGGCGAGGAGTGCAAGAACTACGCCTACAACAATATCTTTAATTCTATCTGCCATACTATAACTATTTGATGATTAAACAATAACGCTGCAAATATACAACAAAATATTTAATCATCAAATAGATTTCACGAAAAAGTGCAAAACTTTATTCTAACATATAAAAAAGAGAGGCAATCACTTACCTCTCTTACTCAACTTGTAAGGAACACTTACATGTTCAACTATTAGGATAGAAGTAGAAACAAAAATCCCCTATACCACGCCAATAGTATAGGGGAAATATCACATTCCTGCTCGGAAATGCGATGCTCAAATATGCGATGCTCAAAAAGCATTGCAAAGATAGACAATAATTCCGAAACCACCAAATTTTTCATCATTAATTTGTTAGATACAGATACAATCCTTCCCCGAACCACATTATCAATATCATAGTTGATGATGTCACCCAAGCCATGAAGAACTTATCTATCGTTTTATACTTATAGGAAAGATACAGGTATGCTATGAACGTGCAGTTGATAATTACCAGTATCGCTACTATAATCAAAGTACAAAACATATAATCCATAATAATACTCATACGTTCTCGCTTATCCGTACTGCGATAGGGCTTATACGTTATGATTTTCTCTTGCTTTTTATATAGTGTAGTATATCCCACTTCTTAAAATATCGGGTATGTCCTCGCTTTTTGCAAACGCCATTTGGAATGTCACCTCTAGCAACCATACGATTGAGTGTAGCATCAGAAACGTGAAGTTTCTCCTTGACTTCCTCTGTACTCAACATAGGATTGAGCATATCTGGGATGATGTCACACAATCTATCTAGGTCATCATCGCTCATTCCGCAAGCGGTGACCTTCTCGCCATTTCTCTGTTGCTCGTCTGCCTTGAAACAAGCATCACTGAGCGACTTTAAAGCCGTGCCGAGTATCTTATAATTCAATATCTTTCCCATATCTTATGCACAAATTTTACGTCCTAGTTTCGTATCATTAACAAACATTCTAGCAAAGCTATACAAATAGAATATAGTTGTCACGACCATGACCGTAAAGCAGGAATCCACCATATCTTTAGTTGTGTACCAACTCCACTCTACAATATGAGCCGCATTGATGCCTAAGTAGTACATAAATGGAATGCGATACCACTGGCACAAGAAGAAAAATCTACTTGCCAGTATCGTCACCATCGGCAGGACGTAAACCATGAAATAAATAAAGATATAGCAAGGCATATTTTCATTATATGGGATAAACATCTCACGTGGATGCTGAGAGAACTCCCAAATGCCGTATGCGTGGAAGAACATAATAATGATAGGCACATACTTGCAGAACCAGCGGAAGAACTTTAATATTCTCCTGCTATACCGATTACCATGCTTCTTAAGCATATCCATCAGCTCCGTCACATCAATGTCCTTTATCAACCGTTGGACTTCGGCTTCTTGTTCTAGTGTCATATTAATAAACCTCCTTTTGTCTATAGCTAATTGTTCATAATTCATTGATTTAAATTAAATGATGTTGCAAAGTTACACTCTTTTGCACAAAACCAGCGGAAATGAGAATATTTCTGTGTTAAACTTTATAAAAAGTAACAATCTGAAAGTAGATGGCTACAAAAATAGCGTTAGAACGGCTTCCTTACCAAATTCTAACGCTATTTCTATATCTACTTATCAGTGTTTATCCTATCACAACATCAAGGGTCTCCATATCAGCGAACTTCAAGCCGCAATCTTTCGCTGCCTTGAACAACTCCTTCTCGTCAACTGCCTCGATGGCTACCTCTACCTCCTTGTCGGCAAGTTCCTTGAAATACTTCTCGGTCTTCTGCTTCTGATTGAAGAAGTACTCATTGACCTCAGCGAACTTGGCTGAATCGTCCTTGGTGTATTCGTAGCCCTCATTGGCGTGCTTCTGCTCCAACTGCTGGCACTCCTGAAGCTTGCACTGCATCTCCTCGAACTTATCGTCCTTCAAGCTCTGCTGCGCTTCCTCCACATCCTTGTCGTAGGTATCGGCTACTTGGCGCAGTGCCTTCATGTTCTTCCAAACTCGCATAGCGGCATCATCGCTCATTGATGATGTCTTCAATGCTTTCAACGTTCTGTAGGCATCAACAGCCTCGATTGTCTTAATCTTTTTCATAATTGTTTCTTTATTTTTATGTTATACAATATTCTTCGTCAGATTGCCATAGCAGAATACCTTTCCTATTAACAGTGCAAAGTTAAGAAAATAATTCCGAATAACAATGCAGGAGGAGCAAAATTTACGAATTTTAAAAATCAGCTTCCCCACGTTGGGTAATCACTAGGTCGCAACGTGTCTGCTTTCTCGGTGAGAACGTAAACCACAAATACATTTCTAGTATATTTGTTATATTAAGAACATCTGCTTTTTAATGCATAATATAACTACCACCTGGAGGAACTTGTTTCCATCCACCATCTATATTAGTTTCAAAAGATAATTGACACATTTGTCCATAATAACCTCCTTCATAAACATTATCAAATCTTATATATATATCAACATAATCTGTTCTATCACCTTCAGGAATAGTTACAGAACCTGTACTTTGACCAGAGCTATTAGATACATAACCTCTTCCGTATGTTGTCTTATTGTTACCATAAGCACAAACACTTCTAAACATACCATCAGTAATTGTAATTGTAGCATCAGGAAGTTTATGTATTCTTGCTTTACAAATACAACTAGCACCAACTAATTCTCTCAACGATGAGAAATCAACAAAACCACTAGAACCACTTTTAATACTTTCCATATTAATTTGTCTAGGATAATATTTAAAAGTAATAGCACCCGGAAGAGATATAAAAATTATTTTTGTATTATCATATAAAGTTGCATTACGGGTATATGCTAAAAAAGGAACAATATCAATAAACTTATCTCCACTGCCTATATCAAAAGTTATTTCTTTACTAGCGTATACATAATCTGTTGGTTTTTTGCAATTACCGACATAATAATTTTTATAAATCTTATCATTAACATTATATGGTGAATCATAACGAATTTGAATCCAAAAAGACCAACCTAAAGATAAATCAGGTATTATATCATCCATAGTAACATTTGTATTATTATCCACATTTGTGTCCTTATATAGAACACAATTAAATTTAGGAGTTGAAGAATAATAAATTTCAACGTTATGAAATTGAGGAATAGAAGTCAGAAATACATTACTTATTGCTTTACTACTATAGTTTCTAAAATCACTTAATCTATAAGGAGAATTAGCACCACCTTTTGGAAAATGTTTTCCTGATACACTTGTACTTGTGTTATCACTAATATAACCATTATTACCATATACATTATCTTTATAAAGGTTGTTACAAGCTTTAATTGCAAAACCTTCTTCTCCATAATTATAACGTAAGTTCTTATAAGTGTCCATAGGTATATTCATACCACAACGAACAACACAAGTATATCTACTATATGAAGATGTTACTATTTCCTCAGAGTCTTCTCTAATAGGATATTCTTTAAATTCACCTTTACAACTAATAGGTTTATATTTACTCCATATATTTATATTTTCACTCTTACAAAGAGTAGCAAGGTCATTGCTACTCTCTCCAAGAGCTCGTTTAACATCATCAATGCTAACAGGAGCACTAATAATTCCAGTTTCACTATTGTAAGGCATAATCTTTATTTTTTAAATATTCAACTTTAGTTTCTAATTCTGTTACAACTTCTTTAGTAACAACTCGCTCTACTGTTACATTGAACACTTTCGCAAGCTTAATATAAAGCGTTCCATACGCTTAATCTTTAGAACTTAAAACACTAGGCAAGGCAGCTCTATAAGAGCCACCCTGCGTTAATGCTCACGATACTTACTCTGCTGCCTCGCTTGCCATATTAGCGGCGATAGCGGAATTAACCTCCTCAATCAATGCTGATACCTCACTGAGCTTGCTCTGCGGAACACCGCTGATGTTGTAGGTCAGCTCGCTGCCGTTGGAGCTTGCGTTCGCATTGCCGAGATAATTACCATTTGGGTCACCATAGATACTCATATTGATGCTCTCGATGTTGCCACCCGTCTTGTCAACATTGTAGGTGATTTCTACTCGATAGCCGCCCTTGGTATAAGTGGCGGTTGTCTGTTCACTCTTCTTGTTAATCTTTAAATTCTCCATTTTCTTAACTAATTTAATAAATTAATATTCTTGTTATCTAATCTCTTCTTGTTGCAGTCTTCCTTATCTCCACTCAATCGCTGAACCTCTGATTCAAGGAAGAGCACCCGAGCCTTCAACCTGCTGACCTCATCGCCCACCTGCTCAATAGCACCGAATGCCGTTGCAATCAGCTTCGGAGACCAGTAGTTAATCTTGTAGTAGCCCTTCTCGTCAGTCTCCACGATGTCCTTTAACTGAGGGTTGTGCAAGACGTGTTGGGCAATCCAACCGATAGACCTTGTGTTGTCCTTCTTCCAAGCGAAGCCATAAGTGCCACCCATCGCCTTGATGATACCCAAGTAGTCCAGCTTCCGCAAATCCTGCTTCAAGCGGATGTCAGAAGACTGATAAGCTGTAACTCCACCTTTAGCAAGAATGCTATTAGGGAAGTAAGTATTCATATTATAATCATAATCATATATATGACCAGTAGTACTAATATTATATCTGTCACCATTATAGCTATATTTAGTTAAAGCTAAAGCTCTAATTTTAGCAACAATACCATTACGTAAAGCAGTATGAGTATTGAGATGGCTAAATACTAATCTTACATAACGATAATTATCATTACCAACATTTACATTTAGAGGACCAACA
The DNA here is from genome assembly GCF_026015465.1 of Segatella copri. Classification (GTDB taxonomy): domain Bacteria; phylum Bacteroidota; class Bacteroidia; order Bacteroidales; family Bacteroidaceae; genus Prevotella; species Prevotella copri_E. Next base: position 561,943 of record NZ_JAPDUQ010000001.1, on the reverse strand, counting down.
CAAATATCACATTTGTGTGGCCATCCTTTCATTATTTTAGAAACATATTCTTTATAACCACCAGTACTACTTCCAAAATATACTTGGCATTTTATATCAACTCCATTATTTACATCAACACTTATCCAACTAAGTTCTTGATATATTTCATTAGGTATTTTTATAGTAACCCTAAGTTGGTTTTTCTTTATTTGATTTTTCTTATCAACGTCAGTATTACCAACAATATAGTCATTACCTAATTTAAAATTGGTTTTAGGTGTATTATCATTTACAAGATTAAACCTATATGAAGGGTCTGAAGTATATGTTGTCCAACTAGCACCATTATCTCGTGAATATTCTATAGATATATTATCATAAGGAATACCATTAAACATATTAGTAACATTAGCTGCAATACTACCATCCCAATTATTTACATTAGTACCAAAAGCATTTACATCAGCCGTGGTAGGCATTATACCTTTAGCTGTTAATAAATTATTAATAGTAGTTTTACCATTAATAGTAGCAGTATTAATAATAGTTATATCTTTAAAAAGAGCATAACCACCTTGCATTATTATCCAATTATTACTATCTACTTGACTACACATGTCTTGAACTTTCACCCAATTAGTATTATTAGCGTTACCTAAATATAAATCACCACCACTACCTCCAATTCTAGCTGCGGCATCAGGAGTTATAGTTGTAATGCCTGGAAATTTAAGTGTACCATCACTTCTTTTATTAGAATAATAATTAAATACAGTTCCATCGGCTATACCTAAATATATAGCATTAGCGACAGTATCATATTTGAGACCAGCCCAATCACTATACTCCCAGTTGGTTGCTCCAAAACGAATAGCAGCACCAGTATTGAATACTACTTGGTCTTTTATAGCTGATATACGAGCATTAGCATTTACATTATTATTTAATATTATAGCTCCGTTTTCAGAATCACTATTATTTATATATATTGTTCCATCAACATTACCAGTACCATCAAAACTTTGACCCCAAATAGTTCTAGGGGTTTGAAGTTTAGTAGCAGAAGCTACATTGTCAGAAATTAACGCCAATGTACCAGAGTTCGACGGTAAATTAACTGAATTTCCATAATTACCACTACTTTGTAATCTAGTAGAAAAATCATGTTTACCGCTATTATCATTATGAAAGTCAATATATTTACCTACTTCCATTACTCCATCACTTTCTATAGTAGGTATATGCCCATAGGGTGCAACATTACTACCATTAGCATGATAACCATCTAAAGTATCTGCATTTCCAGCACTACTAGCATAACCATTATGCAAAGCATTATATAAACTATTTGCACCTTTTTGACTAAGACTAGTACCGGTAGAAGTACCACTATAACTATCAGTAATTCCTCTCCAAGTATTTTGCCAAGTAGTAGAAACACCATTGATAGTAATAGTTTGACCGCTTACAGAACCAGTAACAAAATTTTTGTCATTAGTAAGTTGACTAAGTTTAGTAAGATTACCTTTATGATAAACTTCATATTCAGCATCATATTTTTCAGTAGTTCTAACAACATTTTTACTAAAATAAAGAATACCATTTGCAGCACGAATACCATCATAGTTACCGTTACTTCTAGAAAATAGAATACCTTCAATAGGGGTCTCAGATAAGTCATTGGTAAAAATAGAATTAACTCCAATAATATCAGAATTTCTCATATTTATACCATAAACGTTTTCAGTATAATATCTATCATTAGCCATGTTAAGAATACTAATATCTTGATGACTAGTAAGATAACCTTGACTTTTAACCCAAGATTGCGTAGCATACCCATTAAGAGATTGATGAGAAGTAAGATAAGTTCCTAAATCTACAGCAGTTCCACCACTAGCAGCAATGGTTTTAGTAACACCGTTAATCTTAACACTATGTGTATGACTAGTTGCCGACTTACCACTAAGAAGTGAATCTACACTACTTTTGGTATAATAGTTGGCGAGACTCTGATGACTAGTTAAGAAAGTTGCACCTTTAGTAAAAGTAATACTCTTTCCACTTTTAGATACAGACGTGATAGCATTCCCACTTCCACTTACAGATATTGCATTAACGTAACCATCAAGTGACTGATGACTAGTTAAGAACGTACTACCTTTAACTACGCTGATAGTAGTACCATCCTTGGTGACAGACGTAACCGCATTACCGCTACCGCTGACAGAAATAGCAGTAGCACTACCACCTTCCAAGCTAGAGATACGAGAATCAAGAGCCTTGATGGAGTAGGCAGAGGCAATCTCACTCAGCGATTCTGATGTAAGCTTCAAGGCATTTGAATAACTCTTCACACTGCCGTTCAAGCCGCCACCACTGGATGAGGATGTCCCAACACCATAGGCAGAAACACCACCACTAGTATAGAGGTTTGCCACCTCGTTAGTCGTAGTGTTCGTAATCTTCAACGCCTTATTGGTTGCATCATACTCCATCTTTATGTTGCCGATGGAGATGTACTTTCCGTCAGGCACGATGATACTTCCGTTAATATCGGCAGTACCGTTAAACGAGTTACCCCAAAGCTTGCGAGTATTCGTGAGCTGGAGAGCCTTTTTCGCTGAACCGCTTGTAAAGTAGCCCTGCAAGGTGGTGATACTCGTCTTGTTGGTGGATATGCCCGAAGCGTTCACCCCTTCTGCCTTTTTCGCTCTTGTTACCTCGTCAGATATAGACTTATTGATTCCATCAACAATACCGCTCAAAGTGTCTGTCTGCGCAATATTTGCGAGGAAGCTAACCACCTCGTTCCACTTATTGATAACGCCGTCCGCAGTCTCCTCGTCAGTAGTTATAAGGGCGTACCAGTCATAGGCACTATCCCAATGACTTACTTTTGTAGATGAAATACCATCCAATACAGACTTATTGCTATGAGTATGCTTTGCTGATACCGCACCATCCCAAGCCGTCTGCTTTGTTGTTGTTGGGATGGAGTAACCAGAAGCAAGACTAATAGCAAACGTACCGCTTGTTGTGATAGTCTTAGTTGCGCACGTCAAACCAGTAGGAAGGGTAAGAGCTACAGATGTAACAGTACCCTTATTGGTAGTATAGCCCTTTGCATCAATCTCCGCTTTGGTATAATAGCTTGCGAGAGACTGATGAGCAGTCAGATACCCTTTATCATTGGTAAGCTGGCTTACCTTCGTGATGCGGTCAGTGATTTCTGTCCACTTATGGGTATGCGCACTAGGTGTGAATGTTGATGGCTTACCCGTGATGTTATTCCAAGAAAGGCTCAGACCGCCAAGCTCTGATGCTATATTGTCAATTCGGCTGCTGAGAGCCTTTATAGCATAGGCATTCGGAATGCTAGTCAAGTCCGCATCCGTATAGTTTCCCTCTATGATTCTCGCATAGCTGATTACGCTTGCAATCAAGCCGCCACCACCCGTGGTAGATGCTCCTGCTCCGTATGCCGTGATACCACCTGTGGTATAGAGATTGCCATCAATTTTGATAGCCTTGTTTTTGGAATCATACGTGAGCTTAATGCCATGGAAGGAGATTGCGCCTTCGAATGTAGCATCGCCCGATACGCCAAGTTTGGAGAATGGAGCGTTTGGCTTCAAAGACACAAGGTCAGCAACGCTCGTTCCTGCACTTCCTTCCTTCCAAGTCGGCTCGAAGAAGGTGAGGTATGCGCCAAGATTCTTCTCGCTGATGATGAAAGAGGTAGGGTCAGCGTGAACCTTTCCGCTCACATCCCACCAGATAGCACCATTGGCAAGATAACCCGAGCCATCGAAGCGGATGAGGGAGGTTGCAGGGGTAAGATTTCCGCTATTATAGTCCTTATCCACCATCTGACCGCCCCACCATGTTGCGATACTCTTCTTTCCTCTATTCGGGTCTATTGCTCCGTTGATACCGCTCTGAACGTTTCCGTCTCCGTCTCTCAGCGCAAGGAGCGTTGTCATTACAAGACCACCGTCAACATATGTAGTCTGACCGAGCGCATCCTTGAGATACTTGTAACCTGCGAGGTCTGTGATATTCTGCTTCAAGTCACCATATATCTTGCTAGTGATATAGGCATTAGCCAAACCAAGTTTGTCATAGAATGCGCTGTATGCGGACTGAAAGTTGGTGAACTTCGTTCCCACGGCAGAGACGATAGCAGCCTTGCCGGTAGTATCAGCCTTATTGTAATTTGTAGATATATCTGAGAGATACGTAACGAGTTCCGTCTTGGCAGTAGAGAGAGTAGTGAAAGCTGTATTAAGGTCGGTGAGTTCTTTTGTACTCTTTAACACCTCTGCTCCCTTCACTTCATTGTACGACTTCTCGGCAGCTGCGAAAGCATCTTCAAGTCGCTTGGAATCCTGCGCCATTGCAGCAATCTCAGAAGGCTCTAGGTAGCCATCTTTGACGTAGCTGTCGAACGTCTTTTTGTTTTCGGTAACAGTCGTTCCGAGGGCGTTCAAGTTGCTCTGTGTCGTCTTAATCTCAGCTTGCGCCTTCTCAGCAGCTTTCTTTGCTTCCTCTGCCTTCGTGTCATCGGTATACTTGCTAGCCAATTTCCAATCTGAAATATTAAACTCTTCACCTTCTGCCTTGGCGGTGGAACACTTCAAGATTTCATTCTTGTAGGTACTTCCATCGCTAGGATAGGTGGCATTGACCCACATATCGTTTACATCGTATGGTGGAACTGGCTGAGAGCCGAAGATACGTCTCTTTGATTTTGCATCTTTGAGTGCTTGGCTTGAATCTTTGAGTGCCTTGGTCAGCTCCGTATCTGTGATGATAATCCACTTATAGGTAGAGCCATCCTTGGCAAAGCGGTATGCCTTGCCCGTCTTGTTGTCATAGTAGAGATCTCCCAAGTGGGTTTTCTTATCATTGTCGGTAGTCCACCCAATGGCAGGGGCGTTGGATAGGGTAGGAACGCCGTCATAGAACCAAGTCTCAATAGCTCCGTCTATCTGGTTTTGAAGGTCGGTAATCGTATCCGATTTCTTGATAATGGTCTCAACGGCATTCTTATCCAAACTATTGTCTGCGATATACTTATCCAAGGTTTTGCCATCATAGGTTGACTTAATATCCAAGTCTCCCTTGATGGTTACTTTCTTCTTGTCGCTATCATACTTAACGTAGGAATCACCCTCGTAGTTATTGGCACTAGTAGGTCGGTCTCCGAAGTACATATCTCCGTAGACGTGAAAGAAAGCCTTGTTAGTCTGCTTATTCACACCATAGTCCACATACTCCCTATTGGCAAAGGAATAGCTGTTGATGCCGTGATAGAGGCTGATGGATGGCGAATAGGTATCTACCGCCGAGAAGATAAGGCAGTTCTGACGTTCTACATCGGTTCTATTACCGCACTGCGATAACACATCACCTTTCGCAGGTACATCGCTAGCTGTAGCGCAATCGATATCGGAGAGGTCGATGTAATGATATTTCTTTCCTTCCAGCTCTACAGGTTCCTCGTCACGACCGATTACCAATCGCCAATAGAAGTGATTGCCAACCTTATGATAAGTGCCCTTGCGAACGTTGAATGATTCCGAGCGCACTTGGTCGTTAACCGCGAAGTCGTTATCTACCTCATCACCATCCTGCTCTGCTAAGAAATAGCAACGATAAGCCTTCTGTGACACATTATTGTATGTCACAGTAACTTCTTCTACCTTATGAGCCACCACGCCACCAGCAGGAGAGATTATCTCCTTACCACCGATGGTGGATGTTTTATTAATGACCAGCTCCTCGAAGATAGCCTTCATTCTTACCTCCAAGTAATCTGTGATGAGGTGCGAACGACCTTCTGCATCGGGAGTCCAGGAACCTCCGTTCTCATTGTTGCGGTTACCGACAAACAATCCACTAAAGAACTTCTGCACCTTCTCCCATGTGATTGTGCCCTTTGCTGTGTTATCCAGCAGCCTAGATACAAACTCCATCCTAGAGCGTCTAGCAGAATAAACGTTACTATCGGATGCAGGAGTGGTATCGTTCATGCCGATTACATAGACACCTCCACCATTACCGCTTCCTGTGCCGCCTATCTGCATTCCATTCACCTTGATGGAATCAACCTTGTCTTCCAACTTACCCAACCGACTAGTAGCCGCCTTTTCGCCTACTGTGTACTGAGGGTGGTCGTAAGGGATATCCAAAGGTATCTCCATTCCGATGATACGAGAGTTTCGGTAGTGCTTGCCATCCGCGTCCACCTGCGCAAACATATCATTAATCAGCTTTACCTGCTCACCGAGAGGATGGTAATCGTATGTTCCATCATTGTAGAACTTATCGCCATCCATCGTGCAGGTGAAGTTTGAGTTGCTGATCATTGTTTTCTGATAGTACTGCTTCGCTCTATCGAACAGAGACAACTGAGCAGTAGGGATGAGGTCCGTATCTGTAATTTTGGTTGCGTCCCAGTTGAACAGAAAGTACTTATCACCAACCTTTGGGCACATAACGCCATCGGGAAGAGTTCTTCCGTAAGTGTCATTAGCCACAATCTCGAAGTAGTTAACCTTGTCGATAACCTTGAAGCTGACATCGAACTCCATACCCATGAGAGCACCGCTAGTGAACTTGATGCCTAAAGTGAGGTTACTCTTTATCCAACTCTCCTTGAAGTTATTAGTGAAAGAGTCTGTAGAAGTGACCTGCCAAAATGTCTGTGTAGTCTTCGTTCCGTCTTCGTTATCAACGGTGCTATCATAGGTCTTGATACTGCTGACCCTGCATTCAACCTTCGGATATTCTTCATCGAACATAACGACACCTTCGATAGCCTGCTTGTCATTCTTCACGACATTCACGTTCTCCAGATAGCCATCCTTGGCGTAGAAACCATCACTATCTACTTCCTTGTTAGGGAGCATGAGGTAATCAGTAGCAACACCATCGGTAGTGACGTCCGCATCGGCACCAGTGAAATATCCTTTCGGAATATTCCTATCTGAGCCGAATGCGTACAGTCTCGTGATATAAGTTGACTTGGATTCCGAATAGGACATAGACAGAACATTAACATCCTGCTCGAATGTTGTCTGTCCTTCCATTTCGCAATATCCAAGGTATATAATGGAGCCATCTATCCACCACTCGCAGTTGAGTGCGTCTTCGGAACAGATGGCGTTGAGAGCATCAAGAATACTGATGGAGCCGTACTCGATCAAGAATCTCTTCTGAACATCGAAAGCCTTGTTGTTGTATGTAGTGTAGTCAACAGAGAACTCCTTGCCATTGTACGTAAGACCTAGCGCCTTTAGGTTGCCTAGTATAACGTTCATGTGTACGCCTACCGTTGTGGTGAGGCTGAAGGAGGTCTCGTTGGCTCCGTGCTGAGGGCGATACTTGCAAAGCTTATTCTTCCAAGACATATAGTAGGCATCCATCTGCATTTCGTAGTCGTAGCCATCACTATCATTGTGCTTAGGGAAGTATGATGATGTAAGCTCAAAGTAGCCGAAGTCGGGAATCTCCACGGAGTCCCCAATCTCGAAATAGATAGGAGTAGCCGTAGTGAACTTCAAGATGATGTAGTGGTGGTCCATAAGCTGATATGACAGCTTAGAACCCTCGCCGAAGTCCTCTAATGTGAAGAATACCTTGTTATTTCTTTTAATCTGAATCATTAGCTTGTATATTTACTTGTTTCACTTCTGTCACTAGGGTCTGGCTCGTTGAGTTTTAGGCTGAACTTTGCCATTTCACGAATAAACTGACTAAACTGAGTGCAGGAGAGATAGATGCACCGATACCACACATTAGGCTGGAATCGGGTGCGGATAACCAACTCCCCCTTGGCAAGAACCTCCTCGCAGAACCTAGCATAGTTCGTCATGAACGTATCTGAGTCCTTGGCGGTCATATTGAATGCCAGCGTTATCTCCCTCTCATCCAATCTAGGATTGTGCTTGATAACCGACTTGCCGTCCTTTGAGCGATACTTGTTGCTGATGAACTCCTTGTTTGGTGCAGGGGTCATGAGCGTACTGAGGGCGGTTTCGTCTAAGAAGATGCCCCACGTAAGATAGGCATCCTTGCCATTGATATAAAGTTGACCTTTAAGCATAACTATTTAATCATTAAATAACCTCATAGGCTTCGCTGTGAGCCGCTTTTGCTATTGTTGAGTATAGTTGTAAGGGCTGACAAGCGAAAAGCCTATAGAGGTCAAATATCCTTTAATCTTCTGTTCATGTCATCCAGCTTGGCTCCGAAGTCATTGTAGGTAAGCTTTGAATACTTCACGATGTCTTCGAGGTAGCTGTTTGTCATAATCATCATGTTTCTTATCTCCAATACTGCACCATTGGTTGAGATACCGAGTGTAACGATGCTCTCCATCTGTGATATGGTGGTAGTCATGTTCTGAGCTATGGACTCTCCTGCAATCTGTAGAGCGGTGAAGCGACCATTCAGCTCGTCTGCGGTATCTTGCCCCATAGATGCCCATCCTCCGCTTGTTGCGGTCTGTGATGAGGATGAAGAACCAGTGTAGCCTGTCACTTTTGCCCACTCGTCACGTCTCTTCAAGCCTTCCTGGACAATATCATCGTAACGCTTATAGAAAGCATCTACATCTTCTTTGGTTAGCTTTCCGTTTTTATCCTTCATAGCCTTTGCCCAATCATCGTAGAGTTTCTTCAAGTCTCCATTGATAAGGTCTTCCATACTGAAAGAGAGAAGGGACTTCTGCATCTTTTCTGCGAAATCATCTGCCATTTCGCTAGCAAAGTCGCTACCATCCTTCTTCATGTCCATGAGGTCCGTCAAAAAGCTATCTCTCATTCCACTGAAGGAAATCTGAGTAAGGTTCTCCTTGAACTGCTCTGACAACTCTTCCAGCTTGCCCGCTTGGTCTATGTAGTCATTCAGCTTCTCTGTCAGACGCCCACCATAGTTACCCTTTCCAGTGTTCTCGATATGCTCCCAAATGGCAACGTTGCCACGGAGGAGCTTCATTTCTTCTGGACTAAGGGAGAAGAGGTCGCCATTGAAATCTGATTTGACGTTCTTCTTGATCCAATCCATCTCATCACTACCGAAGCCGCCCCAATAAGCGTTCCATGAGTGGTGCGAACCATGATAGCTTGCCTGCGCCTTTGCGATGTCGAGGTAGTTCTGATTGGTCTCCTGCTGATTCTTATAGGCTTGCTCGTAGTATGAGGTTGCCTTTGAGCCAAAGGAGTTTTCCATTGCATCAGTCAAATCCTCGATGGATTGCTGCAAGAGGGTATTTCTGTCCGTCAGTCTTTCGATGGTATCATTGACCTTCTTTGCATTTCCATCTCCACCGAACAGACTATTGAAGCCACCGAATGAAAGCGTGTTGAGGATATGAGAAACGTTGTTCCCGATACTCTTCAATGGCTTCATAACGATGTCACCCGATAAAGCATCATCGAGGATGCCCGTTACTGCGCCAAAGACCGTGTCCATGAGGTTGCTGATGAGTGTTCCGAAGCCATCTTTCAGAATATCGAGGATGCCGAGTATTGCGGAGATTATTTCACCTGCCATACCGCTTTCCCCTAAAGCTTTCGTCAGAGTTTTGGCTGCGTCACTGTCTTTACCGAGCAACCCTTGGATGCCCTTTGCTAGAGTGTTGGCAACGTCCTTCTGCATGTTGCCGCCGAAAAGCTTGTCAAGTCCTAGAATGGAGTTTCCTATGCCTTTGAGTGACCCAGATGTGAGACCCTGCAAGCCAGCTTCGAGCTGCTGGAACTGAGAAACTGCCTTCTGTGCAGATGTCTGCAAGTCTGATGATGCCTTCTGAACTGATGAACCGAACTCCAAAACGTTGTTAGATGCGGTAGCGAGTACGTTCTGCGCTCTAGAGAGGTTGCCTTCAGCCTTGCTGATACTTGTCTTGTCACCGCTCTTCTTAGCCTTGGCAAGGTCTTCCTGCGCCTTGGTAACGGCTTTCGTGGCTTCAATCTCTCGCTCTTGTGCATCAATATAGCCCTGCATGGCTGACTGATAGGCGTTGATATCGTCCGAAACCTTCTTGAAGATGTCACTATCCCAGACGGTGGCAGAGCCTTGTAACTTGGAGATAAGTTCCTGTATGGTCTTCTGCTCATTAACATCTGTTGTGCTCTTGGAGAGTTCTTGCAGCTTCTCAATGGTAGGCTCCAGTTGGTCCTTGAACATAGCGCCGAAGTCTCCGAAGACGCTTCCCCAATCGATGTTCTGTCTGATGGCATTTATCTCGATGGTTTGGAGGTCCTTCTTTCTCTGCTGCTGAAGAGAGAGCTTTTCACCCTGTGTCTGAGCCTTGGCAATCTTCTCCTCGTACTCCTCGGCAATGGCTTGCTTCTGCTGATAGAGAGAACCATACTCCTTCAAGTAGTCACGCATAGAGGTGAGGGCTTCCCTGTTGACCTCATCAAGCTTCTTGTTATACTCTTGGGTAGCGAGGTCTCTAGCCTTGGAGAGAGCATTGGACTGAGCAGAGGTAAGGGATGCCTTCTTGCCAGCTTCCTTGTTTTTCTTCTTGAACTCTGCTTCCTGCTTGTCAATCTCGGCTTTACGCTTGGCGTAGTCGTTCTTGATTTCAGCAATCTTCTTCTCCGTGCCTTCCTGCATCTGAGATATATCGGTGTCGATATTTTCCTGCTGCAGCTGCTTCAAATCTTCGTTCAGTTCCTCCTGGGCCTTCTTGCGGTCTTCTGCTAGCTTCTTGGCATCGGCGGCTGCTTTCTTGGCTTTGGAAGCGTTCTTCTTGGCATTGGCTTCTGCCTCTTCCTTCTCACGCCGCTTCTTCTTTACATCGTCTTCTGCCTTGGTCTGCTTGGTGTTGGCCGCATTGGTATAATCCCATCCTCGCTGGGCGATATCGTTGGTTGACATCCATTTGCCATTGACTAGCGCACCTGACTTCTTGTTGTTTGCAAGGTCGCGTGCCAAAGCGGAAAAGTACTTACCTAAGCGTCCCAGTTCCGGAATATTCATATTCTGCATCCACGATGGCATCTTGGCATCGAAGTTGACGTGGAAGTTGATGTTGTTCTCGGAATAGTTCTGCATGAACTCCTTGACACGGTTGTAGAGAACGTGTACATCCTCGCCGGCACCCTGGAGCTGCTTCTGCAAAGCGTTTATTCTGTCTTTGGTTGAGGCAGACTTATTACCGAAATCCTCGGTAGCATCTGCAGCTTTGTTGATATTATCTGCCTCCTCGGTATGCAGCTTCTTTGCAGCTCGAAGTTCATAGAGATAGCCTATCAATGCCTTCCTGGCATCGCTTGTCTTGTCTCCTGTAAAACCGAAAGCATTAGCAAGCTTTTCAGATTCGGATATCAAAGAAGCCTCTAACTGATTGTATTGCTTCAGATAGGTCTGATACTCCTTGGAGTGCTCATTCAAGCCAGCCATCTTCTGTGTTAGGTCATCAAACTGCTTGATAACCGAGTCAGATACGATGTTCTGTATGCCGACCGCTATACCGCTGCTAGAAGTTCCATAATCCTTCAACTTACCCAAAAGGGCTTGCTGAGCGCTATCAACACGGTTGTTGTAGTCTTCATTAGCCTTGGAGATTGCATTGGCTCTGTTGCGCTCTGTAGCCTCCAGCTTGATTTGCTCGACGAGTTCTTTAGATTTATCTATCTCCTGCTGCTTAACATCCACAAGGTTGCTTTCGTCTTCCTTGATCTTGTCAATAGCAATCCCATAGTTGTCATAGATGTTTGACAGCTCCTTGATGGTGTCCTTGTAAACCTTGGAGCCTTCCTTTGCAGTCTTCAGAATGGAGATTAGCGACTCGACCTTGCTTGATGCTTCATTTGCACTCTCGGTAAATTTGGAGGTCTTGGTAGCGGCATCCTCAGCGCTATTGCCGAAAAGATTGAACATCGTGACTCCAGCTGCTACTGCACCAAGAACCAGACCGAGAACATTTGAAGAAGAGACCAAATTGAACAGAGCCATGGCATCCTTGGCGGTTGTGATAGACTTCGCTAAAGACAAGAATGCTTTCGCACTCTCCCAAGCTACCTGTGCCTTAGATATTGCTATCATTGTTATCACCGCAGCCTTGTATGCTCCATATGCTGCAACGACAGTCATAAGCACCTTGCCTACCGTCTCCCAATTCTCAACGAGGGTGGAAACGACTCCCAATCCGGTATTGATAACACCCTCCTGGGATTTGCCGAGGTCATTGAACATCTGCTCGATGGCATCCTCAATGTTGCTTATCTGACCTGTAATAGTCTTGGACTGAGCCTCCATCAAGCCACCGAACTTACTACCCTCTGCAGACATATTCTGCATTGCCTGGATGAAGATATCGCTGGTAACCTTGCCTGCCTTGATTTGCTTCTGTACCTCCTTGATGGCGTTGGTAACGTCAAGACCCATAACCTTGGCTATCTCATCTGCAATAGGAATACCTCGGTTGAGGAACTGGTACAAATCCATTGTGTCCATCTTGCCCTTGGCGATGGTGGTGCCGTAAAGCATTACGAGGTCTTTAAGGTTCAGACCCATACCTGCCGCCACGTCTCCCAATCCGATAAGCGTCTTGTTGACATCCTCGGCTGCTACGTTGAACGCAAGAAGCTGCTTGGCTCCCTCTGTAACGTCTTCAACCCCGAAAGGTGTGACGGCTGCCGTGCGGATCAACTGCTTCATGAGAGCATCAGCTTTCTCCTCAGACTGCAACATCGTCTTGAATGCCATTTCTGTCTGCTGGAACTGACCGCGGACCTGCATCATCTGATTGACGAACTTGCCGATGCTCCAACCGCCAATGGCAATGTTCATGCTGTTCTGTATATTCGAGATTACATCGTCAATAGACTTTCCGTCCTTCTCAACCCTCTCGGCAGTCTGATGAACTGCGTTCTGAATGTCTCGAAAACCGGAAACGACCTTGGCTGTCTCGACTATTGTATCGAATTTAATGCTTGGCATAATGTTCTATTTTTCCTTGAATTTATACTGTGTTATAAAGAATCGCCGTGGAAACACCAAATATGAGTGTTCGATATGGGAACTTTACGTGCGTGCGCAGGAAGACTTCGGTTAAATCTCGGTCTCGGACTCTATCACCGCCTTCATGACCGCCTCCTTGTTGTTGCCATCGATGACCTCTTCCCCTGCTGCCGGTATATGGGCTTTCTTCCTCTCCTCGTCAGACAGATAGATTGAAGTAATCTTGTCTTTGAGCATGAGAGTCAGGTTGTTATACGATATTCCCCATACTACGTAATCGAAAGTCCATCCGTATCTTTCGCAAGCGGCGTCTATGAGAGTTCCCCATATTGTCTTGCCCCCGAAGATAAAGCTATTCTCCGACTTCTTTGCTGCGTTGACTTTTGCCATACGCTTCGCTTCTTCTTCCATTCCTGTCTCTTTGGCTATTGTCTGGTATGAGTTAGCCTTAAGGATGATGATGAGGAGAGTGGCTATATCCTCGTTGGAGCATTCTTTGAAGATTAACTCCGTCTGCCTGCTTACGCATTTGGAGTCTAGTATTTCGTTCTTTGTATTGAGTGAGTGATATGCAATCAATCTGCAGCATGTCTCCCTTTTGGTGTTTGCAACTCGCAATGCTTCCAAGAATGGATCAGCTTGAAGTAACTCTTTGTCTAGCTCCAAGCTATCTACTAACTGCGACGTTAGGTACATCATACCCAGTGTAGTAGGGTAGATGTTAACGTGAGCGTGCTCAGTATCAAAGCCTATCGGCATATCTGTGAGCGTATTCGATATAATGATTCCTAACTCTTCCATATCACTCGAATTTAAATTATTGGCACCCAAGGCAGGACTCGAACCTGCGTCTTTCAACCAGCTTTTGAAGACCCTGGATTTTTTTGCATGCGACGGACTATTTGGTCTCGCTCTCCCAACTGAGCTACTTGGGTAGGTTGCCGGCTGATAACCCTCAGTCGGCAGAAGGGGATATTAGAATATGCCTATGTCTCTGCGTAGGTTTCCGTGATTTCAGCAGGAGGGGTATCACCGTCCTGCGGCTTCTTGAAAGTCAAGGCATACTTTCCACCTGTTGTCTTTGTGGCAGTAATGACACGCCAACGGTAAGCACAATATACGTCCTCACCCTTCGAGTTGACAGTCTTAGCCACCGCATCACCCTCTGGAATGAGAGCTGAGTGAGTGTACGTGATAAGAGCACCGCTCTCAGTTGTATAGGCCTCTTCTGCACCGATTGTGGTATTACCCATGTAAACGCCAGGAAGCTCGGCGTCTTCCGGCTGGATAGCCAAACGGTAGTTACCCTCTACGATACCGTCGATGGTCTTGAATGGCTGCGACTGGTTCTTCTTGATGAAGAGCTGATATACAGCCTCGTAGGTGGACTTCTTTGTCTTGCGGTCAACAATTCCGCCACCTTCCTCAACCTGGGTCATAGTATCGCCTTTCGTTGGAGTAACAGTAGTAGTGCCATCCTTTGGAGTTGGGAGCTTAGTCCACTCATTCTTTTTGCTACCTACCTCTTGAACGTAGATAGTGCATTTGCCCCATGATGTTACTGACATAATTTAATCGTTTATGAGTTTATATTCAACTTGATTATTTATTACATGTTCTCCCGTGCTTGCTGCATATACCCTCTGCTCAATAGCGTGGGCAACATATTCGCTCGTTCTGAACATTTCCAAGAGATTCCAAGCCAGTTTGCAGATTTCGTCAACTCTGATAGTGTTCTCCTCGAACTGCCCATCTACATCCTGGTCTTGTATATATATATTTACATTTATAATCGCCGTTTGAAGCTGCGTTCCCTCATTAGCCAAGATGGAGATAACGACATCTTCCTTATGAGAATTATGCGGTCTCATCGTCTTTGACAGCTTGCCATTGACGTTGTTCATGAAACCGCTTTCGTTGATGTACCGGTAAACATCTGTCTTAATTGCTCCGTCTGATTTCATATCTTCCACTTGTTTATTTCATTAACTGCTGAGTCTATTGCTGTCTTCACACGCTGCTCTACAATGGATGTGGCCCATATCTTCGTTGAAGCGAGGACATCCTTGCTTTCCAAGGCTTCCACCTCTCCTGCGTATTCCATTCCGGCAACGACAACCAAAGCATAAACCCTGGAATATTCCTTAGCAAGGTCATTGATCATCTTCTTGCCCTTTACAGAGCCGTCTGTGCCACTGAGAACCTGCGAAAAGGCTGATTCCATATATTTACTTCCCTGCTCGTACACGGCGAAGCCTATAGAACTTCTTAGGTTGCCCGTATGGTCTATCCAGCTTTCCTTGGCAGACCTGTTACGGATTCTAACCACAGATTCGTCTCCTAGCTTGCTCAATGCCTTAAGCACATTCTCCTGTATCTTCCTTGCGGCTCTTTGTAGGAAGGCATCGAGAGCGGAAGCGCTGGTTGTCATTCTTATGCCCATATCTTACACTGGAGTTGATAACGATGAAATCCCTTGACCTTGATAATTACATCCTCAGCCCCTAAAATTTCTAGCTTGATAAAATCCCCATAAGAGAACTTTTCAATTCCTACGGGCAAGTTATGCACTTCGTAGGAGTAGTAATCAATAGAACCGTCAGATGTAACTAACTTGTTGGCCTCGCCAGCAGGAACTACATCACAAGTGCAGCAGAACTTCCACTCGGTCTTGCCCTGGTGATAATTTCCATCATCATCTGTATAGCCAGCTACCTTCTGCTGCCGGTATAGCTTTGAGGCATGAAAACTCAATAGACTCATCAGCAATTAATGTAAACTGTCGGCTTCGGAGTAAGTGAAACCTCCTCCTCGCCGATAGAGTTATATAAACTATTGACTTGAACTAATATAGCCTTTCGCTGGTCTTCCGAGAGGGAACCTATTGATTTGTCCGCTTCGGAAAAGCTAACGGCTTGTATGAGAGAAAGCAGACAGTCGGCAAGCGTTCCTTTGTAGGCGTCACTTCTGGCAACGTCACCAGTGAACTCTGATTCGATATCGAGGTCACGCTTTATGCAGGCGTTTTCCACGAAACCATAGGGGATAGGGATGTGTACCTCATCCACCAAAGCTTGTCCGACCGTCTTCATGATTACTCCTCAGCTTTAGCTGCGTTATCCTTGAACTCCTTCTTCTTTGTAGGAGGCAGCTCATTGTAGGCATCAATAACCTCCTTGTCGCTGGCGTCACTAGGAAGTGTAGCACCAAGAGCGTTGAGAGTTGTGATAGCCTCCGGCTTCTTGTAGGTCACATCAGAGATTGTTACCTTAGCGTCCTCTGTATCTGCTTTCTCCTTTTCGGTATCAACAGAAACGTCTGGGTCTGCCAGCTTAGTATTAATCTGATAAATTGTATCAACGTCCTCGATGACAGGCAAGCAGTATGCCTGCACCGCAGTCGTCTCACGCAATGGATCAGTTGTAGAATACTGAGAGATAAGCTTGTAATCAATCTGCTGATAGGTTACACCTGCCACTCTGTTGGTTGCCTCTGCTACCTGACCGTAAACGAGGGCACCAATCATCTGTGAGCAGACACCGATAATCATATCGTTGTTCCAAGGCTTAACGCTCTTCTTCACACCATCATGCTCCAAGCGGACAGTACGGTTGATGATGCGGAATGATACACCGGTCTCGTCCAAGAATGCCTCCTGGAATACGTTGGCAGTAGGAACTGGGAGCTTTGTGTTGGAATCGTAAGTCTGACCCTTGTAGTTGGCAACAAGCTCGCGAGCGTCTTGTGCCTTCTTCAGTTCGTCAAACTTAGCCTTACCAATCCAGAAGATCAAGATGGTGTTGCCATCATTCGATGCTCGCTCGATACATTCCTTCAAGTCTGCAACGGTAACACCAGTATCAACGTTGTTGATGCCGAGCTGATTTTCTGGCAAGTACTGATACTTGATACGGAGCAACTCCTTTGGATTATCGTCGTCACGAACAGCTACGTAGCCGTTAGAAAGACCATACAGAAGGGCATACTCATTACGCTCATCAACACCGACATTACAAGCTACCGGGTCCTGCGCCAACTTACGGCGAATCTCTGCTGTCTGACCGCCCTGGGCTTCCATGAGCCTGAGAGCGAGGATATCTGACTCCTTCAAGAATTTCTTCATACCGACCTTTGGCAGTTTGCCGTTGGCGGTTGAAATCTTGTCACGAGACTTCAAAGGAACCGGAGAATCCACTGCCACGTAGTCAGCAGCTACGTAAGAGGTATCAACTGTGTCGGCTTCCCATTTGTTGTCGGTAGAATAAACGCGGCGGAGAATGGATGTATCCTTGTGGAGATACGTCATCTCGTTCTTGCGCTTACTGTTTATCTTCTCAATCAAGGTCTTCAGGATTGGGAAGAAACTCAAGATATACTTAAGAAATAAAGAACTCTGTTGCATAAATCACCTCCTTAACCGATTGCATCGTGTCCCCACTGAAGAGTAGGAACGTCTGTTTTCAAAGCTGCCTTGATTGTATCGACAGGGTAAGGGACAGCCTTATCATTAGCCTCACCTGCCGTCATAACACCTACATGAGGGGTATCTACAGGAGCAGTTGTCATGCAGACACCTACATACTCGTGATTTTCCGGCAATGAAGCATAAGCCTCACCTGTTACCGGCATAGGCTTGTACTCGCCAGACTTGGTATCACGAATGATAATGTGTCCGCACTGGATGAACTCTCCAGAGAAACCTGTCATGTCAAGAATGACACCACCCATGATGCCATTCACGTAATTTCTGATGATTACAGACTCCTTGCCTGAATCAAACGTTTTTGTCTTGCTTACGCCATACATAACTTTTAAAATTTAAAGATTACATTGTTTCGGCAAGCTCATCAATCTCATCGCCCTTGATAACCTCAACCTCTTCCTTCTTAGGATTTCTCTGAGCCGCAGGAGCACCAAGTTTTCCGAGACCTTCGTTAGCACGCTCTTGATCGATAGCTGCCAAGTCCTCCACAACACCATCGTAGAAATCATCGAACTCAGATTCGTTCTCGAACTTCATCTTGTCGAAATTCTTCAAGACGGTCTTTCCGAACGTACCTTTGTCCTTAAGGAGTGCCTTCAGCTTAGAACGGCGGCCATCATTCTCTCGCTCTGACTTCAAACCGAGGATTTCGGTCTGCAAGGCTTTGTTCTGAGTAATGAGTGCCTGCGCCCATGCTGGGACCTGCTCTTCTTTCTCTTTCTTCTGTTTGCGGATTGGTTTCTTGTTGCCGGCAGGGTCATCATCGTCGTCATCGACCTCGTCGTCATCCAAGTCTTGACTATCCTTAAAGCTCTGGATAGTACGCTGCGCAGTCTTTTGCGCAATCTTAAGATAAGGAAGAACCGCATTAACCTGCTTTTCAATCTCTGCGTTTACATCCTCGTCTGAGGCTTCTTCATCGAGTTCTAAGTTATTGGCAACATCGGCAGCAATACCCTCTAACTCCTCTCTACTGAACCCCAACGCCTTTGATTTGGGTTTCAGAATAACTAAAACTTGCTTCGTTCTTTTTTTCATTCTAACTAAATATTTAATTGAACAATAAAATTCAAGAAATATCCCAGTACGAAGCGATAGCAATAAGTAATGCTGCAAAATTATAAAAAAAGTATTTAATCACCAAATATTTTGCAAGGAAATATACTTAATGATTAAATACTTTATGGTTACATATAAATATTAATCTGGATAATTGAGCTTATCCGGTCCAGCTGTGGATAGATATACGGAGAACATATCACATAGCTCTTTTGCTCCTTTTAAGTCGTTGAGCTTGTAATTACCGCATTCCACTTCTGATGCACCTGGAATCGTCTTTGATAGCGAACAAGCCTTGAAGGCTTCTACTATCATTTCCTTTATGAGCTTTGAAGTCCACGTACCTTTAAGGATAAGATAGAAACCTGTAAGACAACCCATCGGTCCAAAATACAGAACGGAATTGCTAAAAGGACTATCATTGCGTAGGTAGTCCGCCATCAAATGCTCTATTGTGTGCGCGACAGCAGGTGACATCATATCTTTGTTTGGCTTGCACACGCGAATATCGAATGTGGTAGCAGTCTCCATGCCCCATTTATCTACTCTCGAAACATAAAGACCTGGCTTCAGTTTCGTATGATCAACTTTAAAACTTGGTATCATTCTCTAATAATTTACAAACAACACTAAATGCCTTTTCGGCAAGACTATCCCAAAAACCTGCATACTGCTCGGTCTGGTTCGGCTCCAGGGGATTATCGCTAATAACTCGGATGGACGTAAAACCAATACCCTTCTTGTAGCATACCTGCGCGAGGGCAGCAGACTCCATGTCAATAGCACATACGTTATAAGAATTAGGAAGAAACTCCTTAATTGCCAATACCTGCTCCCTCGTAGTGACAAACTTATCTCCCGTAGCTATGGTTCCTAATCTGAATCTTTCATCCATATCAATCCAAGAGAAATCAGAAGGAAAGACTGCCGGCATACCTTGAACTTGCCCGTTGGCATTCGGTTCGCCACAATATACATCGTGGTAGCAGTACGAATTGCCAATCACGACATTACCAGGTTTCAATCCTGCAACGGCAGCACCGGCACATCCTACCGATATAACTCTTGTAACAACGTCATTTGCGACAGAAGAGAGAAAATCGGTTAAACCGATAGCAGCATTTACCTTTCCTATTCCCGTCTTAAACAAAACCGTGTTTTGCATATCCGACTTCATAAGCCATTCTCTGATAAGGTCGTATTCCTTATCCATAGCGGTAACTATGACAATCATTGCGCACCTCCTTTCGTTAGCTTAAGCTTCTTGCAACGGTTGTAAATAGCGTTCTCGTCCACGCCAATCTTGGTAGCAATGGCTTTTACCGGGTACTTGCCATACATTCTGCGAATGATGAAATCCTCGTCAGCAGTAAACACGTGGCTCTTGCTGATGCCCATTTCCTTCATCTTTCGATGGATGGCCCAATAATTACGATTGAGCTGCTTTGCAATCTCCGTTGTCGTCATCACCAAAGCGTTAACCTTGATGAACTCAATCTCTTCTGCACTAAAATGTTTTCCTCTACTCATTATTTTACATTTGGGTTCATTAAGCCGCCCAAGGCTTTCTTTCTCTTTCTGTTATATCTTCTGTTTGCAGCAATCCTTTCAGCGTTCTCTTTACGATAGACTTCCATTCTTGCCAATAAATGTTCCTTATGCTCCTGGTAGTACCTTCTATGGTACTCCCTGATATCCTCCTCACTTCTCGCCATGAACCTTGTCTTTTATAAGTTCATACAGTGATGGGCTGAGTGTGCTCCATTGATCATTCTCGTCTTTCACGAGATAGAATCCATCAGGGACATAGAACTCTCGATTTTTCAACCTAACTATCAACGTCTGCTTCTTGCGGTCTCCGCTGATAGTCTTTACTAACTCTGAAACGTCCGGGCATTCCCATAATTCTTGAATGTTCTCGGAAGATACTTTAATTGCAATCATATCACTTGAACTTAATAATGAAAAACTCATGGTCCAACCACCTGCCTGGGCAAAGACCTTTCTTCGGCTTGCCGATGGTTATACTCTCAATCTCCTTTTCTACCTTTGGGCTATCGTCATAGTAGCCGTTCTTGAAGAGAACGTGAGTGAATGGTACGAACTTCATTGTACCATTATTCAGTTTCTCCTTGATAGCATTGATGTCTATAAGCATTTCAAATGTCTTACCGATATGAAGCTTATCATACTTATCGAAATCTTTGAATTTCTCATCCTTGATAAGGAGAAGGCGACTCATCCAAAAATCTTTAATTACCCGATACTCTTCATTCTTTTCGCCCGACACTATCATATCGAACCATTCCTTGCTGACGGTGAGGGTCAATACTTCCTTTTCCATAATTAACCAATTTTCCCCTCAGTTCTTATTACAAAGAAATCGTTACCAATTTCTTTTCTTCTATTTAACTCTTTGCAAAGTACAGATGTATCAGCAAGATTGATATGCTGATTTACATACTTCTCCTTATCTGTGAAGGTAAGAAGAGTTTCATCGGGGGTATTTACTTCCACTATATTCTCTACACTTTCCGAAAGAGATTTGATTTCTCCATGGATAAAGTCATACACATTTTTGTCGATAACTTTCTGTCTTGTCAGAGTTTCAACTGCTGTTTGAATCTTGAAGATTGATTTTTGCATTTCTTGTTTCATAATCATATTTTGTTTATTTTAGATGAACAACAAAGTTTTTTGGCTTAAACTTGACAAAGCCATTATCATTTTTCGTTTGAGTAGTCTCAATACTGAAACCTGCGCAATCCTTAACGAGAACTCTTATTTGAGAACCAACCTTACAGGAAAGCTGAACATAATCAACTTTCTTAAAGTAATGTTCGATAGTGTACCCATACTGAATATGAGGTTTTCCATTACTATCTAATCTAGCCGTTAATTGGTCTAATCTTTCCTCCCTCTTTACACCATCGACTAATGTATGACACCAACGTGGAGTGCAAGGTAAACATACTAGTCCTACCTTGCCTTCTTTGATTTCATCAAACTCCTTCTCACCTACAGTAATATTCAAAAAAGTCATGTGCTAACCCTCCTTCTTATTTATCTTAGCTATGCGTTCGTTATAGGCTTCATAGTCCTCTTTACTAATCTCAGTAACGCCATGTATGATAGTTGTACCACAAACCATATCATCCTTGAATCGCTCTTCGACGTCAGTGATGAGGTTCATTAGAGGATAGAACTTAATATCCTCCTCTTCCCCTTTAACGGAGCTCGTAACTGAGGTATAGGCTAATTTGCCATCCTTACGTAGGAAGGCGGCTACTGCGTAATAATATCTTTCTTTTATCATAAGTCATATCTTTTTAGTTTATTTGCACTGCTTAGTATATCTCTAATTTCGAAATTGGTTTTGCCAGCCCACCTGGTAAGGTGATTCATTAGCTTGCGAGAATATCTTGCAGTAATCTTTTCAGCCTTTACGATACGATGGTCAACTCTGCCATAGCCACCACCTTTGCTAGCATAATACAAAGCCCATCTAGGCTCCCAGTATTGCTTAATCTTAGGCAGTTTTTTCGATACATTCAAACCATCCAATATCATCCTTATATAGCGAGGACTTCCGTAGCAACGCTTCATTATCTTCTTGGCTTGTCTAATCTTCATAGGCTACTTCTTTTTATTACAAGGGCAGCTCTCTGCGTGAATAACACAAACTCCGTGTTTCGTGTCCACTACCAGATAATCGTGCTCTTCTTCTGTGATTACAGATATACCAACTCTCTTTGCTGGTTTATTGATATTAGCCAATGAGCAAATGCCCTCACATATCAATGCACCAACAATCAGACACAAGACCAACCAAACGGCTGACTTGGTTAAGTCTAAAATCTTATTCTTCATACGCTACTTATCGAATTTGTTGCCGACAACTACCATATCTTCAGAATGGTAGTGAACTAAGAAATCTTGACCAAAGCAGAAAGCAGCAGCTTTACTATCCCAATTAATATCACCTCTTCTTTCCGCATTGTTATCTTTGTGCATAACTATATCCCCCTCATAGATAGGTGTTCCATTCTTGTCTTTCAGTCCTGTGAACATACAGACTGTTGAAGTGACAGTATCGGCGAATCGGTACCACTATAGCGCATGAATCGGTACCATCATAGCACTGCATTCGGTACCATCGTATCACTTGAATCGGTACCATCATAGCGCCCCAATCGGTACCAAAAAGATGTAAAGTTCTGCTCATGTATAATAATAACCGCCTATCTTTGCAGAAGAATTTTTAAATCTGTATAGATATGGCACAAAGTAATGTAAACATGAGCAAATTAAAACGTTCATTTCAAATGCTAGCGGCAAAAATACCGCAACGCACCATTTGCGAGCAACTCTATATTGTTTATCGGACATCATAGCCTTACCCTTTTACATAGTTGATTACATGCTCCTGTGCTTGCTCATGCAAGTTGTCAAAAGCGTCTTCTATAACTTTGGCTGTCTGATTTCCATTAAGGTTCTCCAGCATTTCGCCAACCACTTCTTCCATCGAGCCTATTGGTAAGGAACAGAACTTATCAACTAGAAAGCTCTTCTGCTCACTGATTGTCATATCATCGTACAAGTCCGATAAATCTACTTCAACTTTATAATCTGCCATAATTTTAATCGAAAATATGATGGTTCAACTTTCTCTTTCTGAGGTTTCTCTTGATCGTCTCCATATCCTTGTGGTCGTTAGTATGGTCCGCAAGAAGCTTGATGATTTCATAGATGTCATTTGCATTATCCTCCAGGTTGGCGCAAATATTCTCATCACCGAAGAAACTCTTATTAAAGGGTTTCAAATGGAAGTAGTACTTTTTGGCTGCATCCTGCATCTGAGTGTAGTGCATCTTCTGCTCTTGCTTGTACTGAACGCTTAACAGCCTAAACATGCCCTGTTCATCCTTGATGAGCTGATCCAATACATCTGTTACCATTGCAATCAAGCAGCCATTGACCTGCAGGCGTTGGATAATCTTTTCCTGCTTCAAGCCAGATGTTACACCAAGCTCTGAGAGTGTAACCTTCAAATCGTTTACTGTAACTTTCTCTTTTCCCATTGTCTTACTTTTAATTGTCAAACCATAAACCTGTATATCTCCATTCCCAGTGAAGACAAGTGTCATTAGGCTTCTTGCCTTCACTATAGCATATCTCGGAAGCTATACAATTACTACATATATGCTTCATAATCATGGAAGTTTAGATACCAAATAATCTATCTCCTTATCCGTAAGCTCCAAATCGTTCTTACGCTTAAACTTGATGATGGCATCTACTCCGACCTCGCCTTTAACCAACTGATAGATGGCATCCTCATCAAATCCCTTATCTAAGTCCTTGATAAGTTCCATCCCCAAATCATAGATTTTCTGTTGAATCTCCTTTTTAAGGTCTGCGTTAATTCGCTCTAAAGCTTCTGCTTTCTGATTAAATCCGCATCCGCCCTCAATGGCGAAATCGTTATTGATGTTCTGACACATCTGGTCAATGTCCTTGCTACCGAAGAACTGAGCGAAATAGGTATCACCCTTCAAGGACTGTAGAATATCGATTTCTTCTTGCTTTGTCATAACTAATCCTCCTTGTCTAACTTATCGTACTCCTTACGTAGCTCTGCAATCTTATTTGCAAAGAAAACCATTGTCTCTTTCAAAAGCGAAAGCATGTCTTTATGATTGAGTATGTCGCCAACTGCTGTATAGTACTTAAGGTTTTCGTTTGTTTCCAGAAGGTCAAAGCTGCCGAAGCTTGCTACATTGGTGTTAAATGACTCTTCCTGGAAGTTACCTACCTTTGCTTGGTAGCGAATCACCATCATGTCTCTTCCTACTCCTTTCAAATTCAAATGAGCGATAAGTGACTTGTAGCCTACGTCAACGCCCTCTACCTCCCAATCAGGACAAACAGAAATAATGTCTCTGATTTTCTTTGTGGCTGACTCGAACGCATTCTTAATGTTCTTTCTAACCTCTTCCTTCTTTGTCTCGACTGAATTATTCATAATCTTTATAATTTTAATTGGTTCAACTTATAAGGTAGGCTCTGAATAGTCAAAACTACTACCTTTTATCTATATGCAAAGGTACGAAAATTTTCTGATATATGCAAATTTACCAACGATTATTTTAGTTAAAAATACTAAAACCATTAAATATATGCGAATATATCCGTAATTTTGCCAAATCAAACTTCGAAGATTATGATAGATTTTAATGAACTTTTTAAAAGAAATGACGTTGGCAGCATCATAGGAGAGCTGAAACAACGCGTGTTGGATATTCCACTTTGGAGTACCCTGTTATCTGAGTATGAGCCTATGCTCCATGAAATCGTAGAAGACCACGTAGGCAGACAGGACAGAACGCTTGATGACGGAATTGTAGAAAAGGCAGCTAGATTGCCTATCGGATTGGAGAAGCTTCTTACTAGAAGAATCTCTGAGTTCACAATGGCTATACCGGTCAAGCGTGTATATACGTATGATCAGGCTGACGAGGAACTGAAGACGATTGTTCGTGCCATCGAGAAAATCTACACCTGTGCACACATTGATGCCGTGAACATGCACAGAGCAAAGTGCTATTACGCCTCTTGTCAGATGTTCACACTTTGGTACACGCAGAAGAAGCCTAACAAGCTCTACGGGTTCGACAGTCAGTACAAACTGAAATGCAAGACATTCTCTCCAATGGACGGAGTTGACATCTATCCTTACTTTGATGAGTATGACGACTTGCTTGCTCTGTCATTCGAGTATAAGCGTAAGGTTACTGACACAGAGCACACCTTCTTCGAGACCTATACCGCAGACCATCATTACAAGTGGGACCTGTCTTCAGACGACGAAGAGTCCGGATGGAATTTGGTGGATGATAATGAGATTTCTATCGACAAGATTCCAGCCGTGTTCTGGTACCGGCACAAGCCATGCTGGGAAGGATTGAAACCTATCCGTGAGAATATCGAGTACACCATTTCCCGAAACAGCGATGTTGTGGCATACAATTCCGCTCCTGTCTTGAAGATTGCCGGTGCCATCGTTGGAATGGAGCGAAAGGGAGAGAGCAAGAGGGTGTATAGAGTCAGCGAAGACGGCGATGTTAGCTACGTGTCTTGGCAGCAGGCTATCGAGGCTCTTAAGTATCACGTTGACACTCTCGTCAAGCTTTTCTTCATGCAGTCTCAGATGCCGGACATCAGTTTCGAGAATATGAAGAGCCTTGGCAATATCGGCTATGATTCAAGAAAGACACTCCTCATGGATGCCCATCTTAAGATAGGAGAGGAGACTGGTGCCTGGATTGAAGGCTTCGAGAGAGAGGCCAACGTCATAAAGGCGTTCCTTTCCAAGATGAACACGAAATGGGCAGCTAGAATGGATGAGATTACTGTAGAGCACATTATCACTCCATTCATCCAGGAGGATGAGAATACCCAGATTGACAAATGGCTTAAGGCTAACGGCAACAAGCCTCTCGTCAGCCAGAAGGAATCTATTCAGCGTGCCGGTCTTTCCGATGATCCTGACAAGACTTTCAACGAGATTCAAGGAGAAGAGGAAGTAGAGGCCACAAGAACAGCAGCTTCTATGCCTAACTTATTCTCGGAGGAATAGCCATGAGAAAGAAGAAGGAAGAAGAGAAACTGCACTTTTGCCGTGAATGTGCTCATGCTACTGACTTTCATAGTATGAGCCTTAAAGGTCAGCCTATCCTAGCCAAATGCCCATATCAAGAATGGAGCGTTCTTCTCAACTGGGATTGCTGCAAACACTTTAAAATGAAATTGTATGAAAAAGCCAAAACTGCCTAATCAGAAAAAGGCATATAAAGACCTTGGCAAGAGACTGAACGCTTATACCAGGAAAATCATTTCCATCTATGAGACTCTTGCCAAGGAGTCCGCTAAAATCGCCACCTCCACCGACTTCGATGGGGATGGCGAGTTCTCTTTTGATGATTACCCTAGAACAGAAAGAAAGGTGAATGCCTTGCTGGATTACTATTCAAACAATATGCAGGCATTGGTCTATGATGGAATATCGGACGAATGGAAGAACAGTAACACGCTGCAGGACCTACTTGCCAAAAGGGTAATCGGTACCTTTACTAGGAAGATAGCGGACGCAAAGCAGAAAGCTTACTTTGAGCACAACAACGCAGCAAAGAAGGCTTTCATAGAGAGAAAGATTAAAGGTCTCGGTCTTTCAGAAAGAATATGGAACCAGAGAGCTGATGTAAAGGAGGCTCTGGAGAAATCTCTGTCTGTCGGCATAGAGAAGGGTATGAGTGCTGTTAAACTCAGCAAGAAGGTCAGTAAGTACCTTAATGATTATCCATCACTTGCCAAAGCCTATAAGAAGAAATATGGAAAAGCCATAACTATTCAGAACTGCGAGTACAGAAGCGTGCGCCTGGCACGTAACGAGATAAACATGGCCTACCGTTCTGCCGAGCAGGAAAGATGGGCTAGGATGGATTACATTAAAGGCAAAGAGATAAAGCCGAGTGGTAGCCATCCTAAGCATGATATGTGCAATGAATTAGCTGGTATTTATCCGTTGCCATTTGATTGGAATGGATGGCATGTAAATTGTATGTGCTATGCTATTCCTATCGTTATGAGCGAGGAAGAATATTGGAGCATAGGTCCTAAACGAAGAGTATCTGAGGTTCCTAAGCAGTTCAACGACTATATCAGCAGAAACGAATCAAAGATTCTGTCATCTAAGAGCATTCCTGTATTTCTCACAAACAACGAACAGTATATTACTTCTAGTATAGTCTTGAAAAGCGAAAGGGGAAAGCAATTCTTATCACTGAAAGGCGACAAGGAATATACAGATGTGGCAATGAACTCTAAAGGCGGTCTTAAGGCTACTCACGTCAAACACGAAAAGGCAGACGAGAACCAAGAGCCATGCCTGGGTAAAATGACTGGGTATGATCTGGAATATGAATTGAGAGACTTGGCTTACAATAACGGGCATAGTGTTATTTTATGTAAAGAGGGTGAAAGAATGCCTAATACTACCAGCCAATACAAATCTCTCGATATGATTTTTGATGGTGTGCGCATGGATATAAAATCTGTTTGTAGTTATACCTATAAATACAGAAATCAAATCAAGACCAAAAATAAACAGCTGAGTATTTGGAATGCTCAGCAGAATGACAATAGCAATACTGTTTGTCTTTATTTCCATGATAAGAAAATGTTCAAAGACGAAAGCGTTGTTGAGAGCTATAAAAATTTTGTTAATGTCGCTAAACAGAACAAACAGCCAATAGTTGCCAAGAATATAGTTTGCGTTATAAAAGATGGCGAAAAATTGGTAATAAAGAGATATTCTTTCTAAAAATGAAGCACTGAAACCATCCAAGGTCAAACAGGCCTCATGGGCGCCCCTGCCTGACTCAATTTGGGCTTAGGTTCCGGATGAATTTCAGTGCTTTTTATCTTTCTCCTTTACCGCTGCAAAGGTAATATTTTATTTTGGAAAATCCAAATCTTTTCTTGGAATTTTAATTGGTTCAAGCCCTCGCTGGTGCATTTAATGTCTTGTAAGCCTCGAAAGCCAATGTGCTCACGTGCTCGCTGATGGTGGTGGAGATTGTCATAATGTCTCCCATAAGGAGCATCGTCTCTCCCTTTCCGACCTCTGTGATGAGACTCAAAAGGCAGCTGATTTCATCCTTAAGCGTCTCGGCTTTCTTCATCAGCGGTGTTGGCGGCTCGACCTTGACCTCTTTCTTCTTCTCGCCAGATTGAGAAGCAATACACTTCTCAACAGCCTTCGGCACTCTCGGCTTCGGGAGGTTGCAGATGATGTTCTTCTCCTTCAATGCGAGAAGCCAGCGTCTGCCTCGCTCCGTCCAAAGAGGTCTTCTTGTGTACTTGCCCTTGATAAGGTGTGTAGTCACCTCAGTTAACTGATAGGTGGAGTAGGGACTTGTCAGCATCCACTCATAACCCTGGTTAAACGCAAGACCAACCTCCTTCAGCTCTTCGTACAACTTCTGTGCGCTGCCCATGCCCAACTCCTTCGCCATCTGCGTAGTGGAATAGACACCCTTTGTCATGTCGCACTTCTGCACTCTCTTGAAGCATTCATCGATTCTCTCCTGGAGATCACCGGTGATTTCCTTCTGTCTTGTTAACCACTCCTGGTCCTTTTTAACTTCGACCAGCATTTCCTTTGCGAACTCTTTCAAGCTCATGTCTGCGTTTGTTGCCATAAGATTTTCGTATTAAGCAACCATCAAGCTCATTTAATAAAGAAGGGCAGCCGCTTGTCACGCCCTCGAAAATCGCCTAAGAGAACCAGCGTCCCGGTTTTATCTCCTTGGCAGGTCGTAACGTTGCAGTTGCCCTTGTATGTAGTTGGCTCTTAGTCAATTTTACGACCTTCTTTCTATATGCAAAGGTACGAAAAAATCGGCAAATTACCAAATCTTTTAACCTAAATTACGAATTTAATTCGCTGTAAATCAACTGGTTACAAGCTATCTATATGTTTCTTGGCTTCAGCTAGTCCAACGCCCTTCTCATCCATATATAACTTAACAGCTTGAATAACTTTCTTCGATTGTACCATCTCTCTCAGCACAGAATCCAAATCGTCTTCTCGTGGCTGCTCGACATTGATTTCTGTTGGCTGAACTTTACCACCACATCTATCAACCTCATCGATAATTACGTTTACGATATCTGAAATTTCCTGTGCAATTTTAAGTCCATTCCTATAGATGTAGCCTTCAGTTCCGTTGCTCTTGATAGGCTTTCCTTCTACAGTCATGTTTCTTGCGTTGAAAGTGTTTATGAGTAATGAAGGAGAATTTACATCTCTAAGCAAAATCTTAACTTGAACCAGAGATACCACAGAAGCTTGCTTGCTTCCACCAGATAAGCCTCCGACTATAGCTCCTGCACTTCCAGCAACAGCTCCACCGACGATGGCTCCACCAATAGTGCGAATTGTTGATTTCTGATGAATCGTCTTTCCGTTATCTATCACCTCTACCTTAATAATGTCATTATAAGAAATGGTCTTTTGTGTGATATGATTTGAATAGAAAATCTTCTTTCTATTATTATCGATCATAAAGACAAATTGATTGTTTATACCAATGACTTTCTTTGTAGGTGTAAAGTCTGATACCGAATTGATTATTTCTTCAAGTTCCTTCCCTTGATTTTTTGTTTGGTTGCTCTTCCAACATACTTGAATGATTGCTGCGACAAATATAAGTATGACAATAAAGATAAATATTCCCATATGATGCGCCCGTCATGCCGGTAGCTAAGCTTTAGTTAATAATCCGTCTATCAGATTAATAACGCATCATATGGTACTTTATTGTGTTGAACCAAAAAAATCAGATTATTTTTTTGAGTGACTTTTCTCGCCCTGCATTCAGCTGGCGGTACTCATTGAAATCTTTGTAGTGCTCGACCTTACCGTAAAGCTTCGGGTGGTCCATCATATCGTTCAGCATTTCTTTACTAAACTCGGTGAATCCAAAATTATAGCCACTCTCACCACCTTGTATAGCACCACTTCCATGTGTTCGAGATGGCACGTATTGATATGTGAGACTTATTCCTCCCTCAGACGTATATTTTGCAAGCTGATAGGATAGAAACTTTCCATCCTTTCTTACTATGTAGCCATGTAACTGATTTATAGCAATAACACGATAGCCTAGTTTCTTAATTTCCTCCAGTCTGTTTTTCATAAGCAAAGAACTCCATTCCGACACATATAAAGGCTTTCTAACGTTCACGTCGTGAAAGTTCTGAATGAACACATCAAGCTTTTCACAATCCCAATCTCTTGGATAAGTTATGTTGACACATCTTCGCAAGTCTCTTTTGTAATTAATCAGGACGAAAGTTTCTGTCTTAGACTCATACTTTCTTTTTAGCTTAACCTCTAACTCCATAGTTATTTCTTCTTGAATTTATAGTTTGGGCAGCTTCTCTTGTTTCCCATCGCAAGCAGTACCGGGAACAGCAGACCGTGCCTGCAACCATTTCCGTGCTCGTCAGCAGCCTCGCAAGAGAAGCAGCCGTAATACTCGTTAATATTTAATGCTGCCATTATTCGTAATCCCTAATGTTCAACAATACTGGAAATCTCGGTACTCCAGCGTCAGAATACCCTTGATGCTGAACAGTCGCCGCCATACCTATCAACTCGTCCTTATCGGCTAAGTATTGAGCTCTGAGTGACCTTGAACCTACCGGGCGGGCACAGAACTCGTACTCTCCACACTTCAGTTTGAATATAGCGGTACCTGCATCATTGCCCTCCGCTTCCAAAACATCGACCACCTTGAACTCTGTCGTGTCGAACGATTTCAGCTTCATAAGGTCATTGCTTCTGCCCTCGGTATATGTTCCATCTGCATTTCTGATAATAGCACCCTCGTAACCAGTGGAAACGAATATCTTGTGCCATCGCTTGATGTCCTTCTCTGAATGGGCAACGAAAGTCTGCGTAAGGTACAACGGTCCGTTTGGATCAATGGAAGCAAACTCCTCCTGCAGAACTTTCCATCTGGCAGCAAAGCTTCCTTGAATCTGTGTATCGTAGATAACCATACGTAGCTTGTCAGTCATGGCAGAATGGCACTTGACGGCAGAGCATATCTGTTGGAAGGTCAATTCCTGGTGGTTGTATATCTCCCCATCCAAAGGAAGCATACCGCGGTGTTTCTCTCCCCAAGCCTTAATCTGAGGAACATCATACTCCTTACCACCTCTCGATGTGAGGTGAACCTCGCCACCTTCTCCTTCATGAAGTATGCAGCGAACTCCGTCATACTTAGGCTGGACGAAGCAAGGAAACTTCGTCTGTGACGGATAATATCTTGTTGCTAACATTGGTTTCATACGCTACTTAATATCTGAGGTAATTTTAATTCTCAATGGAGTACCATTCACTCTGTGCGTGACGAAAGACTCCAGGTCCGTATAGAAGCTACTATAGCACTCTACACTAGAGCTTTCTACTTCAATGGTGATAATCTTTTTCATAGCCATTTCCCGTATCTCCTGTGAATCTCATCGTAAATGTAGGCTCCGCTCGTATGCGAAGCACTGAACATTAAGATGATGTCGTTATCTACCTTAATTTGATTTGTCCTGACAACCTTATCGTTCTTGACGTGGTCGCAAAAGACCGTGTTGCAGGAGTGATATAGGCGCATCGTGCGCCCATATCTGTCTGTTCCAATATCCTCTTTATACATAGCTAGTCCTCCAAATCTACATCAAAAGCAGCCTCAATAACATCCTTGATGTCCTCTGTGAAACCGCAAATTCCGTTATACTCCAGCCAATGATCCAGCAACTCCGTGTTAGTCATTTCAGCTACTTCACTCTCACTACACTCTGCCTCTTCTACAAGGTACTTCATCAAATCATTCTTATCCATATTACTTGATTTTATTGATGTCACAAACTAATACATTACCTACTATAACGTCTCTAATCCCTGCTATGTTCACAAGCATTGTGGCGTTCTCGTTCTGAGGAAGGTCGTAAACCTTGCCTTCCTCATTAACTACCATTACCTGCGACTTGCTGAGTCGGACCAACTCGATGTGTCCACCTACAAATCCCCTCAACTCCTCCAATGAGAAATCCGTTCCGTTGGATGGCTCCACATTCTTCTGGGCACCATCCGTGAATATTACTGTTGACAACATAGGCTAATCATTCTCTTTGCATTGTTAATAGAATAAGTCTGCGTCTTGCCGTCGATATAGACGTATCTCTGACCGAACATATCCTCAAAAACCTGGATAATGTGCTTCTTGTATTTGAGAAGCTTTGTTTCAAAAAGACCACTCATAGCAGTTCCTCCTCCTATATTAAGCGATGGTGGTCTCGTACAACTTCTTGGTTGCCTCGAACACCTCTTCTCCCTGGAACATTCCGCAGTCTGCACTCTCGAAGCCCCAGTCCTCTGCGTCTCCGTCAAATATACCATATGCTGAAACTCGGAACAATGTAGGTGCAACTGAAACTACATTGATTGCCATCTTGCCAGATGCTATTCTCATTAGCTCTGAAACCTCATTAACTGTCATTTCATCAAAGCGAGCATAAACTAAATTCTTCATAATCTTTATAATTTTAATTGGTTCAACTTATAAGGTAGGCTCTGAATAGTCAAAACTACTACCTTTTATCTATATGCAAAGGTACGAAAATTTTCTGATATATGCAAATATACTAACAGCTTTTTTAGTTAAAAATACCAAATTGCGATACGTTGATATTCAAATAGTTAAAGCGCCTACTCTTACGAGCAAACGCCTAGCTAACATGGTTTAAAAAAGAAATTACAAGAAACCGCCACGTCTGAGCTGTGCATCGGTAGCATTGTTAAGCCACTCCTCACACTTCTCTATGATGCCCGTACAAGCGTCCGGCGCATCATCGTGGGCGTTATATCCTTCCTTTCTGTAGGATTTCATATCGTGGGCGAACTCCGGCCACAACTGTTCCCAATTAGAAGGGAAGACTAGTTTATTGTTTACCTCGCTGGAGCGAGTGAATATTCTAATCTGTTTGTTCTTCGATTGCGTGAACGTTACGAACTGGGTAATTCTGTTTCCGTGTTCCCTTGTTATGCGCTCGACATTGCGGGCGTAAGAGCGTCCACCATTGTTACTTTCAACGAAACACACGTCTGTCTGATTGCGCTTAACCATATTGGCTTGCGCTGGTTCCGTGTATTCCATCGGTCGCTTAGTGTATAGAACATCGGTAACATAGTAGCCGTCATCGTGTGCATCGAAGCATATAGAGCAAAGGAAGTCGAAACCGGTATCTGCCGAGTCTGTGTAGTTGCCAATCATTCTTGCATACCTTCTGTCCGGCAGCTCATCGTATGTTCTGAAGGCATGGTACATAAGACCTTCCATAGGGGTAGGGTTCTGCATGTACTGTGTCTCAAATACGAACTCGCTGGCATGCTTGATTTTATACAGCTCCTCCAGCGTATGCTTCCACGGCCACAAGGCTCGCTCCTTTCCGTCCTCGTCTGTCTGTATTACCGGGAGGGAAACAACCTTCCACTCATTCGGCTCAATCTCTTGAAGGTAACCGCACAAGTCGTGCTCGTGCAACCTCTGCATGACGATGATAATTGGCGTATGACGTGAGTTTACACGGTTACGGATGGTTGTCTCGAAACGTCTGTTGATAGACTCTCTGACGTTATCGGACAAAGCATCGTCCGGTCGTAAAGGGTCATCGATAACTATGGCTCCCGAAAAGTGACCGGGGTTGAACGTAGCCATGAACTTATCCATGTTCTTTATGTCTTCTTCGGTCCAGTCTGGCTGACCTGCACCAAAACCTGTGATCTGACCCAAGGTAGATGTAGCATACTCACCACCACCTGCCGTTGTGCTCCATTTTGATCTTGTGTTATCGTTCTTTCTGATTTTGACATTCGGAAATAGTGTTTGAAAATATGTAGAAGTTATCGTGTCCTTGACTGCCATTGAGTTGTCCTGGACGAGACTTCCGGAATAAGATATATGAAGAAACTTTGAAGCAGGGTTCAGCGCAAGACCATATGCGATAAACATCTGTGAACACAAGAGTGTCTTTCCATAACGAGGGCTGATGTTGATAATCAGCTTGTTAGTCTTTCCCCTTATCACATCCATGAGCGCATCACATATAATCCTGTGATGTTCGCCTATTACATACTCACGTCGAGCAGTATAGGCGAACATCTTAGTAGTGAATTGCAGCAGGGACGATGCCACTAACTGCTTATGAAGAAAACGTTGTTTCTCAAAGTCCATTTATCTTCTGTAATTCTTTAATATCATCCAAGGACAGCTTAGGGAACTTGAAGTCCTCGCCATCCTTGCCGGTTACTTCTTGAATATGCTTATCTGCCAATCCGTTGAGCCTTGCAACAATACTGGAATCAAACTGATGAAGCATGGCGCCATCAATTTGCTGAGCCATCACGACATTCTCAATCTGTGTTATCACCTGCTCAAAGCCTGGTCTCTTAAGATTACCTCTCTTGAAATCCGCCCATTTCTGAACGATGCCACAGAAAGCACAAAATCCGACAAGGGTATAGGCTCTTCTGAAAACCCTTACCTCTTGTCTCATGGAATTTGTGGATTTGCCGCTGCCGCCTGCAATGGAGTTGCTACCAGTCTTTTGCTGCCAAGGGTCATTTTCAACATCATCACAGTAAGCTACAAACTTATCCCATAATTCCTGAGAAGACTTAATCTTGTATGGTCTTCCAACAGGATTGGGGATTCTATGTACGAAAGACTTTACTTTCGGCTGTGATGATTCATCTGTCATGGTTTCTTAACTTTTACTAGTTTACCGCAAGCGGAACAATTATACTCATAATACTCTGAAGGCTTGACCTGGATATTCTCCTCAACGCCCTTCATTTCCTCCTTGAACTTCTGGTCCTTCTGGGCTTCCGTTACGACCTTCTTAGCCGTATGGTTAGTCTCAGCCTTGGAAGGTGCGGCCGCAGGTTTCTGTTCCTTTGGCTTAGCGTTGAGTCCAAGCATACCGGCAATGCTCTCATCGAAAGCAAACTGAATGCTGTTAGGATCACCGAGATAGGAGAGCTCCTTGCGAAGCTTCTTCTCGTTCCAAGTGGCAAACTCGGACGTCTTGTCATCAGCGATTCTATACTGCTTAATCTGCTCATCAGTCAGATAGTCAACACGGATGCATGGAACCTTATCCATTCCCAATGCCTTAGCAGCCTTATACACACCGTTACCGGTTACAATCACGTTGTTCTTATCAACGGAAATAGGCTGAGTGATGCCGAAATCCTTGATGGACTGCATGATTGCCTGTACTGCCGTCTCGTCGGTCTTGTGCGAACCGTCATGAGGCACGATACTGTCAATAGGTAACTCAATTACCTTGTCATTAATCTTAATCTCTTCCATACCTGTTAATCCTCAATTTCTATTGTTTCCATATTTCCGCAATATGGGCAAACGACCTTCATATAATGTGAACCGTCCTCGCGCTCTTTGAGAACGAACAAATCCTTGGCAGGGTCCTCCTCCTCATCATCTGAAGAAGCTTCCTCGCTTTCGCCAGCCTCTTCATTGGATGGAGCCTCGAAGTTCTCCTCATCAACCTGAGAATAGTCATCCTGGAAGCCACCATACTCTTCTGCCTGCTGATTGATGCTGTCGAGGGAGAAGTTGAGCATCTGGTTGATATCCTCAAAGAAGAATGCCTGCATATCGGTAGGAACCTCCATGTTGCGCAATTCCTCCAAAAGCTGGTCTTCATCAAAGGAAGATTTCTCTGCCAGCTTGTTATCGAGGATGCGGTACTTCTTTGCCATTTCGTCGTCCATATCCGAGTAAACGACAGGAACGAACTCCATACCCAACTGGTAAGCGGCCACGTATCTTGTGTGACCGGCAATGATTACACCTGCCTTATCAACGAGGATAGGCTTAACGAATCCAAAACGCTTGATACTCTCCTTCGTAGGCTCAACCGCATTCGTGTTGTCACGAGGGTTGTCATAGTAAGGAAAGATTTCACTGAGCTTAACTGACTTTACTTTCATTTCTTATCCTCCTTCTTCTTGGCTGTCTCTCTTGCTACGCGTCTCTCGTCGACAACCTTTTCGATAGCCGCATTATACTTATAGCTCTTGAAAATCTTGGCGAAACCGGTAACATACTTAAGTTTTACAAGCTCTTTCTGCTCCAGACCTACCTTTTCGCAAATCTCACGCTCAGATACACCATCTCTGAGCATATTGAAGACGATGTTTACCATTCCATCTACAGAGTGACTTCCACGGGCACGATTATGTCTTACGGTTGATGCCATACGCTGGTCGATGTCCTTGTCTAGAACTACGATAGGCAGCTTTCCGCCACATCGCTCATTGATGTCCGCAAACTTGCGAATAACGAGGTTTCTGTGGAAACCGTCGATGATTACATACTTCTGCAGCTTCTCGTCCCAAATGGTAACGATAGGCATAGTGTAACCGTCTTCCCTCACGGATGTATAGAGAAGACGCATTTCCTTATCTGCCACATGGTTAGGGTTGTAGTTGTTGGCTACAACCATATCCTTGTCAACCCAAAGCACGCAATCTACAGGGTTGACTTTCTCTGGAGATAAGGAACTGATATACTTTCTGAGGTCGTTCAAAAACTGCACCTTATCCTTGGCAGCATCAAACTCCTTCTTGATGTTCTCTTGAAGATTCATATTCCTTATTAGCTTTTTCTATTTTAACATAATTGTCGCTCAAATACTGACGCAAAGAACGCTCTACGCTCTGAATGCGCTTCATTCCGAAATCTTCCGCAATGACGCAGACAGCGCTGGTATAACCAATCTGATGTATTACGTAATCAATACACTCCTGGCAATGCCCGGCTTTAGCTACATTCCTCTTCTTGGCAGAACGGTAGCCTTTCTTGATAGTCTCCGCATTCTTCTTGTCTTCACAAAGATTGTCTGCGAGATAATCAACGTATTCATCCCAATCCTTGAAATAAGGTGGCAAATTGTAGCAGTATGTTGCTATTTCGTTAAATACGTGTACAGACGTATTGACGTTTGCAACTCTTCGTACCAACTTGTCGTAGAACCATGGATCCACTTCCTTAATGAAACCTAAGTCGTGGATAGCCTGCTCATGGATGAGGGAACTTACTCGGCACGCTCTGAGTGGCTTCTGCGTGAACTGATAGTTATAAAGCTTACAGTACGGAAGCTTGTTGCTGAAGATGTAATACCATACATCATAAACCTTCCAATCCCAAATAGGGTAGAGCACCAGACTTCTCGGTGTGCCGTCTTTATAATATCCGCCACCACCTCCCCACGTAATACCTGGAAGGCACTCACCTCTAGTAAGACCCGACAATCGTGCCGGCGACTCCTCGATACGGACACCACCTAAAGTTAGGTAGTCTTTGCCGAAGAGCATTCTGTGTACCTGATCAAGGGTCTTGGAGAAATACTGATTGTGCGGAATCTCCAAATCACCATATGAATCTGGTTCCTTCTCACGAATCCACTTTTCTCCTGGCCCCCATACATTGAACCATTCTCCCTTTGAGGCATTCCATTCCTGGAAGTATGACTGAATCCAATACGGCTCAACCCACGGCAAGTGCATGATGTATCGTATGTACTCGATAGTCATTGGAGTCTCTGCCTCTTGGTCTAGGAAGAGGACGGGAATCTTTTCAATTCCCATCTCCTTCATAACCTCGTGCGCAAGGTTGAGAACCACGGTAGAGTCCTTTCCTCCCGACATCGTCACGACAATCTTACGCTTACCATAAAACTCCCGAAAGATGTATCTGAATCTTTCAAGAGCTGCCTCATAAACGTTTTTGTCACTGTAAAATATCATTTCTTTCTATTGTTTAATAATACCTTGTCGCTGGAATTACTGAAATGGGTGTCAAGGTAATTCTTAAGCCTACCCATCATTTCTTTATTGTTGTGGCCGCGAGCGGCATTGTGCATGATTGTTGCATATCTCAACTTCTCTTCGTCGAAGTCAACGAAGCATACAGGAACCATCTCATATCCGATGACGCAGGCGGCGCGGTATCTGTTCTCTCCGTCCACAATCTGCATCGTCGAGCGGTTGACAACGATAGGCTGAGTAAATCCGAAATATAGCAACGATTTGATGAGAAGGTCGAAGCTGTCTGCATCATGCGTGTTAGGGTTATAGTCATTCGGATAAATGTCATCAACCTTAACGTATTCAATATGCAGCGGCTTCACCTGCTCAACCTCGATATTGTCCTTTGCCAATTTCAAGGCTAGATTTTCCTTAGAGTTTTTTGTATTCATCGAGAAATTCCTTGTTTACGATTTCCTTAACCCAATCCTTGCTTGACTTAGCCAAATAAGGATTTTTGAACTCACTCTCCCAATCTACAGACTCTACATCAAACTGGTTGTCGTAGGTCTTGCTGTTTCGAGGAATGCCACCTACGGCGCCTGGATTATTGAACGTGCTTCTGTATGCACCGAAATGCTGAACCAGACCGGGAACGATAGCGTAAAGGTCGATACCCTTTGCCTGAAGGTATGCCTTAAGGCGCGAATCATCATAACGTGTCTGATCATCCGTCATCTTGTTTGAAGTTTCAACAAAGTCATTGGCTAGGTCATTTGGATATACGCTAGCCTGCAGCCAGAAATTAGTCTTTGTAGAAATAACGTGCTTGCCCTTTGCGTAACAATCAGTATAGTCACCATTTGTAGGATTGTAGAAACTGATAACATTGTTTTCGGGAGCAAAAGAGAGAATATGTAAAATCTTGGCAAGAATGTTGCGGTCAAAGGTAATGTCATCGTGGATAATCATGCGATGGGTTCCTTCCGCTACCTCTTGCGTCAACGCTTGGGAATAATTGTCCCAAAGACCCTTACCTCGGTCCATAGAGATACTGACAGGAATACCATAAGGCTTCGTGCTGGTCTCTATCAACTTCTTAAGGTATTTGCCCTCACGTTCTCGCTTCGGAACGTTGAGGATGATAATCTGAGAGAGTTTAATCATATGCGTAATTATTTAGTAACTGTCCATTCTCCACCTCGCTTGGCTACCTTGCTTATGGCTACAGCCAAACGGTTTCTGTTCATATCGCTACCATAGAAAACCTTACCTGCGGCATAGGCTGCTTGGGCAACAAGTCCTTGACCCATGAAGAAGTCTGTGATAGAGCAGAACGGAACATCCTTACAAATCTTGAACACCGCATCCCATTCATCCATTCCCTGGAGTCCCCAGTCTTCTGCCTGCTTGGTGCCTTGGATAATCCAGCACTTGCAATCTGGCTTATGATAATAGGTGTTCTCGTAGATTTTTACATGAGGGAACAGCGATTCTACCATAGGAACCAACTGTTTCTTATTTCTGTAGAAGCACTCGACGAATAGTCTGTCCGGATTAATCTGCTCGATGCACCTCTTGATGTGGGCAACGAACTCGTCAAAATTATCAACCGGGCATTGCTTCTCCGCCTTGGTATAATACGCTTTGAGGACACCTTTACTTCCTGCCGGGTCGATGAATACACAATCGGCATTCTTTGAAAACTCCGGAAGCCCCAAAGTAATATCGGCAATGGTAATCTTGCTACCATTGCCTAAACTGTAAATCTCGCCTTCTGTGATGGGGTATTTGTCAATACTGCCATCATAACGCAAACCTTTCTGTGATGTCATACGCAATTTACTATTAAATAATTGTGATACTCTGATACGTTTTCTTCACCAAAAAGACTGCACAGAACCTTCTTAGAATAATAGAAATGTCTGAACTCTACATCGCATTTCTCGTAAGTGACCGGATGATACTTCTCCTTGTAGAACATCAAAAACTTACGAGCCTTACACTGTGATATAGCAAGAACAGCGTACCGGGAAAGATAAGATGGGGAACCGAACAATGCTACGATATTGTTGAAATTCCTGCAATCTAAACTCTTTCCGTCGAAAGGCTCACATACAACCCTATCCTTATAGGCTGGGTATTTGTTAGTGAACTGCTCCAACATTCCTTTACTAGGATCAATTCCTAGATATTCCTTTGGGTCGATTTCTGCAATCTCTGTCAGCAAGCCGGTACCACATCCGATGTCTAGGATTGAACCGCTGAGAGGTGGGAGCATTTGCCCCACCTCACGGTTCTCAACGAGACTCATTTCATCACGAAACAAAGTGTCGTACTTACTTGCTATTTTATCATACTGGGAATAATTCATTTTCTACTGTTGCCTGTTGCCAGGTGATTTTTTTACTTGAAATGGTTACGAAATTCTTGTGATTGTATATGTTACAATTCGGGAACATCGATTTCAACTGCATTCTGTCATAGGTGAAATGGTGCATTTCCTCGAACTCTGCAGGGGTGTAGTCATCCTTGTAGAACATAAGGCAATAATCCAAACCACTCTCGCCCAGTTTGCGGAGATACTGAGGCATGAAGTAGGAAGCGGTACCGAAAAGAGCAACCACAACGCTGTCTGCCGACATCCATTTCTTTATCGCCTCCTCAAAAGAAATAGTAGAACATCTTCGGAAAAAACCAGAGGTCTTCTCCCTGAACTGCTTGATTGCTTTCTTGCTAGGATCAACTCCATAATACATTTCCGGCTTTATCTTGGTGAAAGCGACGAAGTCTCCGTTTCCGATGCCTGCCTCGAAAAATCTTCTGTCCTTGAACGTGAACATGATAGATTTTGCCATCACGTCCATTTCCTGATTCGAATAGATTCGCGGTACCGGCCACTCCAGGAAGTCGAACTCGTTGAAAACCTTCTGTCTGTTCAAAATCCAAGTAGTCTCGAATGGGTCACCCATCGTCCAATACTTGTAACCATCAATGTAAAGGTAAGGGAAATTATACTTCCCCCATCTTTCATGGACTCCATTGTCTCGCTGTGCGCTGACGAAGTAATAGAACTCGTCGTTTGTCAATGCGCACTTGTCTCTGTGAATGTACTCATGAGGAACGTCTATCATTGAAGTGGCCCATTGCCACTTACAACGCTTGATGAACTCTCTGAGCTTACTGTAATCGTATTCCATCGCTGCAAATTTAATAAAATATTTAATGATTAAATATCTAAAATCTAAAATTAACTATATTTTAACATAAAATTGTGCATATATGCGGCTTGGATAGTCAAAAACACCGCAAAATAGGCTCTTCTCATACGCAAAGGTACGAAAAAATCTCGATATATGCAAATATATCAAACGGAAATTTTAGCCAAAAATACTAAAAATTACGCCGTTCTACTAGCCCTGTTTGGGAGCCTGGATTCTATCTGCCACAGATTATCTTTGATAAGCTTCAGAATGGTATCGTGAAAAGCGGAATTGATGTTTCCGTGGCCCTGGCATTGAACAACGGTAACATCGGCTAAGTTTACCTCGATTGTCTCCATACGCTGCCCGTTTACCTTGGCAGAAAGTATGAGGCAGTTCGGCTTTCTGTTCACATCGTAATAACCATTCCTAAATACACAGTGCCCCATTTCCTTGCCCTCTTCAAAGAACTCCTGGACGGACTTAAGAACCTGTATGTCTATGGCGCCATCCTTTATGTCAATGTCAAAGAACTGCTTTCTTCTGTCAACATATACATTAGCCATTGCTTCTGCCTTTTTCTTATTCTCCTCTTCGGCTTTAGCAGCTTGCTCCAGATATCTGAGTTGCATTTTCTCTTCCGCAATCAGACGCAGCTTAGTCATTCTGTCCTCCATTTTCTTTTTCTTGTTGTCTGCTGCCTTTAGCCACTTGTCGTGCGCCTCACGAAGATTCTCCGGGCAAACTATAGAAGGGTTACGTACATCTTTCTTAAGATACATAATACTGTCGAGCATATCCCACCACAAGCTATCGTAAATATAAGAAGCCTTTCCGTGTCTGACAACAATCTTGACGGCAGACATTTTTTCTCTGTCGAAGACAGCTTCATGGTACTTACACACCTTCCACATATCAATATCACGTCTCATGAGAGTTTCATTGTATGGGTTAGCATTGACGGAACGGAAGATTTCGTCACACAGAATCTTTTCCCCGAAGTCTCTGAGAGCATATTTATACTTGCCTTGGACTGAAGCGTAATATACTCCATC
This sequence comes from Segatella copri, assembly GCF_026015465.1. GTDB lineage: Bacteria > Bacteroidota > Bacteroidia > Bacteroidales > Bacteroidaceae > Prevotella > Prevotella copri_E. The sequence goes on along the minus strand of NZ_JAPDUQ010000001.1, from coordinate 519,721 downwards.
GAATCCAATATCACGAGGATCACCCAAGAAACTCCATACAGTATGCGTTCTTACTTCCAACTTTCCGAAAGCAGAAAAAGCATCTTCTATATATCCGCTGGTTCGCTGCCTGGCAAGGAAAACATATTCCCCATCTTTCAACCATTGCTGCATACACTCCTTGAAGTAAATCTTCTCCTTAATCATCTTGTGGAACCGGAACTTCGCTCTTACCTGAAAGTATCTGAGGACCTGCCATCCCTTGAATGTGCATACTAGATAGAAACACCCTCTTGAAAATCTGTCACCATACTTGTAGGCATCATCTTCAGAGATGCAAGTCTTGATGGCCCACTCACGCTGCTTGTCTGATAACTCCGGAATTCTGTCCGAGAGTTTTACAACTTTACGTTCTGTCTTATTTCTTGGCTTCATAACTCACATATTAAAAATCAAACAAACTCAACTGACCAATCTCAGCATCTTTCTTTCTCTGAGCCTCGGCTTTCTTCTTCAAGCGCTCCTTCTCAGCGGACTCCTTCTTCTGGAGTTCGATGATTTTGGCTTGCTTGAATTCCTCCTCAGCCTTCTTCTCCAGATTCTCCTTGGTCTGGTCTGAGAGATTTGTAACAATGGTGCAATTCTGATTCTTGGTGAATGAAACTTCTTCTTCATTATAATAGTGAATTGCAATTCCATAAATCTCATCATCGTCAAACCCCTGTCTTCCGGATTTCTTGACCTCTGAGATAATAAAGTCGCAGCAGTCATCGATATTCTTGCCAGGCTTGGCGTAATCCTTTGCGAACAATTCATCCTCTGCTGCACGCTTGTCAAGATATGCCTTGATTATCTTCTTGAATGTTTCTGATCCTTTCATAACCTTTCCATTTTTTGAAACCTATAGGCTTGTCTCTAAAACCCTTACGGAATGCTTCTCTCATAGAGATGCAAATGAAATCTACGCTGCATTGTGCCAAGCCCGTACAAAACGCACAATCCTCGCAATCATCCATTGGTTCCGCTACGTACACGATGCCGTTAATGACTATCGCCGCTTTCTCCTTGAAGACTGCCATTCCTTTTCGCCAGCAAATCCTTTGACCTTATTAATCTTCTAGCCAAATCAAAGTCTTTGGGCCTTGTGGATTTTTCATTAATAAAAGCTGCTGCTTTTTCTAGAACACTAAGCAGTTCTCTGAACTCAGTCTTCGTTGTCTTCACTTCCATACGCTTTCTGTGCCGTTATAATTCTACAACCGGTGTAATCGTCGGCAGAAAGGACAATCTCACCATTCTTAACCTTTTCTCTAATCATGGAGCAAGCATCCGTATTTGATTCTGCCTCTACGGTTATTGTCTTACTCAAAGTTTCTTGAATGCAAACGTCATATTTCATATTATGTTACCTCCCATGTTTCAATGTTAAACTCGTAGCTTTTACCACTACATTGGCTCTGCCCGATATTGCGCAAATCTTTAAGTTGCTCTTCCGAAGCTCCATTAGCCTCGGCTGTTGCGTAGCATTTCTGAAGGCTGTCGGCTACTCTAAGCAATTCGCCGCTTCCCTTTGTATGCCAGGCATCTTCTTTATAAATCAGATATACCTTCATAATTAAATCTCTTTAAAATGAACACTAGTTCTATCTTTACGTTCACTTGCAAGGCAAGCTAAATCTTCGCAAGTTATCTCGACGTCATCGCGATGAACGTTTGGAATACATACAATACAATTTGGACAACTCCCTCGTTTTGCCACAACACAATTAATGCCATTGATAGAAAGCTTTTGACCGATAGGGAAGTCTGCTTCTATACTAGACTTTTTTACATTGATGATATCTTTGTTCTCATCCATGATTAATCCTCCTTTTCTTTTAAGTAACGAAGGTATAACTGACAGTTGTCGCAATCAGAATTGCATCTGTAACTGTACTCATTGGCGCAAGCCATAAATAATTCACTTCTTTTCATAAGCGTCCCGATAACAAATAAATAAGTCGTAAATCATTTTCTCGCAAGCCTCCATGTCTTCCAGCACATCCCTCATGCGATATGGTGCTCCGTTCTTTCCATGGCCCTCGTTGTCTAACCATAAATATGTTTCACTGTCAGCATCAAATTCTACGTAACGCTGGTGGATGCTGTTGATCAATTCTTCCGCACTTTCAAATGGTCCGGTTGATATCGAGAAGTCTTGACCTGCAGGTGAACGTCTTGAAAAGAGCAATCCTTTCCCATTCGTGTATTCCTCTTCGGTGACAGTCCAGGAATCAGACTCTGCTATTTTTATTAATTCTTCTATTTCCATATTATTTTAAATTTAAAGGTCGGGTGCCGTCTTTCCGAGCTGTCGCAAAATAAAGAATATCAAACATTGTTTGTTATTTAATCCCGACCATTGATTAACGATGATTTTTACTTAATTCTACATGTTTCACCTCCAATCTTATTAAGTTTAACTTCCATATCCTGTAAATCTGCCAACGGCAGAACTTACGCTTTCATTTGTTACAGACCCAGGCTTCAAGAAGTACTTGTAATGCGTGCTTCTCTCCAACCTCTCACTCCAGCAGAAACCGAAAGCATCGAACTCCTTACCGCACCATTCATGACCGTAGTAGTATTCGCTGGCATGCACCTTCTGTTCCTTGCTGAGCTGCAAGAATAGTGCGCGACTCTTGCTAAGTTCCGTTGGGTTCTCCTTGAACTCCTTCTCGATTTGCTTACGCTTCTCGGTATATTCTGCCAGCTTCTGCTGGTACTCTTCCTCGCTATCGCAAAGATAATAGTCTGTGTCAGTCCAACGGCTATCCCAATAGGAATTGGAAGACTGATGTATATGATAAATATTCTTCATAATTGTATATTTTTATTAGAAGGTAGGCTGCCGTCTTTCCGGCTGCCAGATAAGAATAAGGTATCTAACTAGTGGGTGTCCTTACTACCCGTTATGTTAAACCTTACTTTTGCCTACCTTTATAATAAGTATATAAATCCATCATACTATTATAGAACCACTGCCATGCGACAATCTCCTTCTGCTCTTTGGTAATATCCAGGGCATCAGTAATCATCTTTCTGCGCCAGTTTATCAGTCTGTCACATGACTGGATGATTCTTGCAATCATCACATGGGCGACATTCTCCATCATTACCGCCTCGCCATTTACCATCTTCAGGGCGTACTTTTCTGCAGCATCGTGCCAAAGGTCGTAGGCGACTGAATCATTATTGAGCATCAGATAGAGTTCTTCCATATCAGCAGTTCTCTTGTACTGAACCATTTCCTTTACAACCATAGCTATCTCCTTTCCAATGTTAAGTCTATCACGTATGGAAGAGTATGCTGTGGCATTTCTCCTAAATTGATGCAGTTGACTCTACAGATACGTTTCATGGAAGCCTCTTCCTTTTCGATTACCTTGTTAATCAGTTTTGGAGAAATCTGTTCGGTCAACTCCACGTCGAAATACGAATAGTTATCGTCCATTGATACCCTTGTTGCGATAGCAACCAATCCGAAATCTGGGCTGAAGAACAGATACTTGCTGCCCGTAAAGATGGCATCTATTCTGTTCTTTGTATTTCCTGTCACTCTTATAACGTTCATAATTATTGTTCCATTAAATGTTTGACAAGTTCTTCTTTTGAAGAGAATATATCTCCAAGCCTTTTACTTACATAGTTTCTGTCTATATCTAGGATAACATAATTATTATTTAGTGCTGCTTTGAGACATCTTTCTATACGGTCGCGCTCACTGAAAGAATAATAATTTCGATAGCTTGTAGGGCACAAATTTGTACTCACTATATTGTATATTCTCTCTCCGATATCTCTAGAATGATAATCAACATAAAGCTTTTTGTCATCTTCATAGTCTGAAAGAGATATAAGGACAATTCTACCCGAAACAATTTTGTTGTCCCTCATAATGAAGACCTGCTGTCCGATAGCATACTTGCTCTGATATGTAGTAGCTAAATCGGAAAAGACTCGTCCACAATCCAGCTGGAAAACTGCATATAAAACGGTTCCATTATTGAAAGCTTCCAGGTAACGCTCTATCTTCTCGTTTTCTGTCGGCTCTCGTTCAGTGACGTTTCCATCGTCATCCGTAACCTCGACATCGTCATCAAAAGTGCCTTCATGCTCGTTCCAAATAGAAAATTGCTCTTTTAGAGCATTGTATTTCATTATTTCTGAAATACTGTTGATCTTGATACCTACATATCCGTTTCCAAAATTCTTTGTATTCATATTAACCCTCCAGACTATTAATGTATTCCTTACGTGCCTTTACAAAAAGCTTCTTCTTTCTGTCATCTGAAAGAAACTCCTTAACGGTATATCCCAAAGCGATGATACCATTTTCAAACTCAAAGGTAAGGCCACACTCATGATTGCCAAATTCATATTTCAAGGCATCCACCAAATTCTCATCGCTGCTCAGAAACTCCTCTGATTCCTTAACGGAACGCTCACCGAATACCAGAAATAAGTGGTAATCCTTTTTGAGGCAATAAGCACCGGCACCAATGGAACATATCTTTTCCAGGTCTTCCTTACTTGTGGTAAGCCCCCATTCAGCCATCATTTCCTTAAACTGCTTGTCTCCAAATGCAGCCTTCATTGGCAGCTTGCCAAACTCATCCTGCTGCTGTTTCTTGAACTCTTGGTATTTCATGCTTCTTTCTTTACTTTATAGTTATTAAATGGATCAACCATGTTTAGTAGCTCTGCGTTTCTGTTAGCTTCCTTTTCATCGGAGTAGTCTCCAAACTCTTCGGAAACATCACCTGTGGGGCAAATTCTTTCGATACAATATTTCATACAGCACCTTCCATCATTAAAAGTTTGTGTTCTTCTTCACTGTCACCAACATGACCATACAGAAGTCCGTCTTCTGTGTTTTGCCAATATTCGTGCGGTACAGAGTGCGAAGCCATACTTATCAACACTACAACATAGCCCAAAGACTTGATAAGATTGAAATTTGAATTTCTCATAATTATTCCCTTTCTATTTTTTAAGATTAAAATTGTATAATAGTGCCAAATGGCTGTCATCTAACTCTCTCCAATCATCAACCGTGTCAAGATAAGCCTTGACTTTTGAAAGCGTAATTGGAACCGTAGGATAAGCAGAACAAAATCTGCGAAGCATGTACTCTGATAAAGATTCTTCCATAGCCTTCGAATTATTAATGATTACTATGCGTTAATGAGGTCTATCACATCAGAAGCATCAAAGTCATCCATACTATTGTATGTAACATAGAAATCTTCCTCATCGTCAGCAAGCAGACCTTCAGCCTCTTCCTTAAATTCATTAAAGTCCTCATCCGTGTCTTCATAATTCAATGCCTCTCAAATTATTGCCCACAACTTTCTCTGCTTTTCGTTAAGCGAGTTTAATTTTGTATTCATAATCTTTATAATTTTAATTGGTTCAACTTATAAGGTAGGCTCTGAATAGTCAAAAGTACTACCTTTTATCTATATGCAAAGGTACGAAAATTTTCTGATATATGCAAATTTACCAACGATTATTTTAGTTAAAAATACTAAATCATAGTACTTTATAACTATCTGATTATCAGAATGGTGCATCTGCTTCTTCTGGTTTTTCGAAAGGCACCTGTACATCTTCGTTGATTAAATTCGTCTTGAAAAAATTTGTCGTATTTTTGTTGAATCCCATAAAAAATTTGAATGTTCCGATATTACGTCCCTTGGCAACGTCTATCATAGCCGTTCCGTCAGTAGGATAATCGTCCTTATTATCAAATGGGGCAGGGTACGCTCTATTGTAATACTCTGCTCGATAGACTAGGATGACAACATCGGCAGCTTCTCCTATCTGTCCACTATCGCGCAGTCGGTTCAGATTCGGCTCCGGGCAGTTACTATCTCTAGACAACTGACTTAGGGCGATGATCCATATGTTCAGTTCCTTTGCGAGGTTCTTGAATCTTCGTGCGGCATCACCCATAGCCTGCTCCCTGCTGAAACTCGTACTCCTGGAGTTTACGTTAAGAATCTGCAAGTAATCTACTACGGCTCCGTCTATGTCCTTCTGCATCTTAAGCATTCGGATGGAAAGAAGAATAGAATCTATATTTGACGTGCTCTTGTCATCAAAGAATAAATTCTCTCCGGGTAACTTGCCTCTAGCATCATCAATCATCCTTATCTCGCTTGGCGCCAGACTGCCCGAATAGAGGATATTGTTGGCCGGGATGTTCGTCTTGGCAGAAAGCAGACGTGCCGTAAGCTGCTCCTTCGTCATTTCCATAGAGTAGAAAGCAACCTTTGCTCCGTTCTCGATGGCGTGTCTTGTCATGCAAAGTGCAAGGCTCGTCTTTCCCTGAGAAGTTTCGCCGGCAACGATAATCAAATCAGACTTCTGCAGACCTCCCTTTTCATCGAATCTCTCCATACCGGTCTTGGTTCCTGTCGTGACACCTCCAACGGTGGCATTCTTAACCATTATCTCATTTAGACTATTCATTGCATCATCGAGCGTGAACACTCCATCTGCTTTCTCAAATACTCCTCCGATACTCTCTATAGCCTCTTGGTGGGCGTCTGCGGTCAGAATCTCTTCCGATAATCCAACCTTGGAAAGCTGCTGCCCGACAACCCAGAGTTTTCTTCTTCTACCAAGGTCCTGCAATCTGATGGCATGATATTCTACATGTGCAGATGATGCAATCTGTGCCGAAATGTTCATCAAGTCCAATGCTGTTACATTCGACTTCTGCTTATTGAGCTCGGCAGAAACAGATATGACATCTATCGGCATACCTTGCTTTCCCATATTATCAACAGCCTTCCATATATCCCTACACATGGGGTCGTAAAAACAGTCTTCATCTAGATATTGGCTTACTAGAGTGTATGCGGTAGGATCAACAAGAAGACTTCCGATAACATACTGCTCAGCCTTTGTGTCATTCACTAATGGCTGATTCTGATATGGTGATTGTGCTAAACTCATCTGAACGATACCTCCTCAAAACTTAAAATATCAAACATTTCGTGCATTCTATCTACAATTCTTGGGTCATCGTACTTCTGTCCGATGTCAATGGCCGTTAGGTTTGAGCTTATAATCGTGGGCAGCATCTGCTCATAGCGATAGTCCAACAACTCGTCAAACGGCTTGTAGTGCATTCCGTAAGTGACTATCTCCGTTGGCTCAGCACCCAAATCGTCAATCAAGAGAAACTTAGTGTTCATGATTGCTCTGAACTCGTTTATATCTTCGTGAATCATGTAAGCCATATCTCTAGCCTTGACGAATCGCGGATATTTGTCACCCTCGCAATAGCTAATCTTGTTTGAGTCCACAAGATGAACTAGCAAATCTCGAATAGCCTTTAGCATTGTAGTCTTGCCATTTCCAATACTGCCGGGCATAAACAGCCCGTAAAAGTTTGTCTCTATAGTAAGAAAATCCCCGACTTTCGATATTGCTTCCTTTAGCTCGTCAGTGAAGACGAACGTTCTTTTTCTTTTCTCTACCTCTCGTTTGTAGGCATAGTAAAGAAAGTTCTTGACTTCTCTATTTTCCAACGGCAACTCCAAACCCCGACCGATACGCTGATGTGTCTTTGTGGTCTGGAGCTTTCCATCCTGTCTTTGTATTGTTTCCATTGTCTGTTACGTTTTGTCTATGATTTTTCATTTCTGATACTATCTCGTTGTATTGAGAATCAATTTTGTTAACCGAAAAATTGTTCATTATCCAAGTCTTGTCGATACGACGTAGAAACTCTTCCAATGCCTTAAGCAAGCTCTCGTCATCTATCGGAAGCGGCACTGTTTTGTGACTTCTAGCAAAAGAAATCTTCTTTAGGATAGAGTTCATAGCCTTTGCATCCTTGGGTTGCCAATAATAGGCGGAGTCATAGAGTTCTTGGTAATACTTCTCGAATATTTGCCGTCCCTTGTGGCAGATGGTAAACTCTTTCGGTTTCGATTTCCTCGTGCGTGCGCTAGAAGGAGAAGATAATTTTATATTATCTTCCCGTTCCGTAGGAACGGAATATATATTCTTTGAAGGGTTTGGGGAACTTTCTTTGGACTCTGGCATTTGCTTAGCATTTGCTAGAGATTCGCTAGCATTTGCTAGAATATCTGTAGCATTTGCCAGAGAATTTGTAGCATTTGCTAGAGATTCGCTAGCATTTGCTTGGCATTTGCTAGAAGATTCCTTAGCATTTGCTACGAAATTTCTAGCCTTTGCTGCACCACCTGCACGACCGGCTCTAGCTCTAGCTTCGCTGACTTTTCTTGCCTGCTCGATGGTGTCTGAAAGTTCCTTAGAATAGAAATATTCTTCCTCAACCTCGAATAAATCAAAATCCTCAACTACAGATTGCACCACGGAAACATCAACACGCATCTCATAAGCTATCATAGAATAATCCTTTGACAGCTTATGATCCTCGTCTTCCTCCAATATTTGCATAAGAGCAACGTAGATGCCGTAGGCAGCTATGCCGTGCTTCACCCTTGCTCTCATTACTTCTGGAGAATCACTATTTCTGATGCAATTATATTTCATAATCTTATTGGTTCAAGTCCTCGTTCTTAATGAAGCATATCTTACCTCGCTTTATACTATTTGCCAGGGAGTCAACTTCTGTCTGCAACTTACTGTAAACAGCACTTTGCTGCTTAGAGATAAAATTGTGGATAGAAGGGCTAATCTTTAAAGCGATAAAAGCCATCCCCTCTAAAATTTTAAACTCACGATACAACACACCTGCCGACTTGAACTGTTTGTCCAAGCCTACCAAGAACGTTCTGTAGTCCTTGATTCCTTCAAAATCTCTAAGAAATTCTGTCTCTTCCATATTGTGTAATATTTTATTTATAACTATATTGTTTCTCCTTAATGCAAAATTACGAATTTTATCTGATATATGCAAAAGAATTAACTTAAATATTCAAAAATACCGAAATATATTTAGATATATATTTGGCTATCTCAATTTTTTTTAGTACTTTTGCAGTAAGTTTTTTCCATTATATTCTGTAAAAGAATATTGTATGGGTTTCTCTTTAGCCTGCTGGCGAGCAGGCTTTTTTTATTGGGATTTATTTGGCAATTTGAAAATAATTCATTACCTTTGCAAACAAATCCCTTTAAAGTATAATCTTTATAGGATTTTAATTGGTTCAAGTCCTCGGTGTTGTGAAACACTGGGGACTTATATTTTTTACAGATTAACGGTGATACCTTTCTCATAACTCAGTCTCTTTACTTCATTAGTATAATACTTAATCATTTTCTCCAACTCGTCATCATCCCATTTCTTGATGGAATGAGCACGCTCTCGCAGGGTAGAAAATCGGGAAACACCAATCTTCTTTATCAGATTCTCCTGGTAGTATATAAGATGGTCTGACTTCACTCTGTTACACCCGATACATTCTGCATTGCAGTTATCTTCATCAAATCTGGTGGCCATGTTGGAACGTCCGAAGAAATGACCGCAATCAAGCTCTCTGTACGGCTTTATCTTTCCGCAGCTGATACATTGTCCCATGCCGCTTGGCATGCAGTCTCTCAGACGTATATACAACGCAAACACCTTGTCTAGTCTCTTGACCAAATCAGGCTTACTATTCTTTCTCTTTTTGGGAGCAGAAGGAGATTTCTTCTTTTTCTTATAAAATGGAAACATTTCTTTTGAATTTACATGTAACATATTTGTCCGTCATGTTCACAAAATCAACACATAAACGGCAAGCTAAACTTCCTACATAAATTGGTTCTTGTGTAAATACTCCCTTTCTGCAATGCGGACAGAGAGTTAAATACTCAGTTCCTAATGCGGAATCTCTTTGCTTATATTCAATAAGCTCATTTAGAACGCTCATCTTAGTACGACATTAGTTAATTGTGTTCCTCTGGAATACACCGCCCATTTCGTGGTTCCTGGAGGTCTGCTAATAAAGAGGTCTGCGACATTTCCGAACCGGCTATAGTTTCCCGACAAGTCAACTATCCACCCGTCCTTTCCTTCAAAAGGTCTGATAGCGCGGCCTACCATCTGATAGTAGAGTCCAAGAGATTTCGTCGGGCGTGCTAAAATAACGGTGTCTAGGGCAGGGTAGTCGAATCCCGTAGTCAGCACACCTACATTGGCAACAACCTTTATTTCTCTCCTCTTGAATCCTTCGAGAATGGCTTCACGCTCCTTTTTAGGTGTCTCTCCTGTCACGATGGCGGCATTGATTCTGAGTGATTGAAGCTTATCAACCAACTGCCTAGCCTCCTTTGTGAAAGCGGTAAATACAAGTACCCCCTTTCTGGGAATGCCGCTTTTAGGCTGCAGGACCTTGACTACTGTATTTGATAGCTTATCATAGAATCCGCAACGCTCATACTCTGCGAGGAGACTTCTTTCATCATAATCTGCACCGGTGGAATTGCTTCTGACTCTTCTTAAATCCAATTCTGTCAAATCATAATAATGCAAGTCTGCAAGATAACCTTTGGAAAGCAGCTCTCCAATCTGACAACAATAGATGACCTTTGAAAATATTCTAGGTCTTACTCTCGTGAGGAACTTCAAGATGGAACCTCCTTCGGCACGATCAAGACGATATGGCGTGGCTGTTAATCCAACAACCTGTCTGTTCTTCGCTTCTATGAACTGCTTGTATTGCCCTGACTTCGAGTTTACATAATGACATTCGTCAATTATGATGTTCTTGAAACAATCGAAGTCTGACATATGGTTCATCACGCTCCCGATGGTGGCAAAGGTTATTCTGTTTATATCCTTACATCCTACAGAAGCACTATAGCAACCACAATCGAAGATACCATAGCTTTGCAGCTTGGCAAAGTTCTGCTGAAGAATTTCCTTACTGGGCTGAAAGACTAACAGCGGTCCTTCCAGGCGAGAGGCAATATCTGCTATCACCAAGCTCTTTCCAGCACCCGTAGGCAGGATAACCAATCCGTTGTTGTCAGCCTTGCTAGTGAACAGCCTTACGGCTGCATCACTAGCTTGCTTTTGATAATTTCTAAGAGTGTACTTCATTACTCGCCGAATGGTAATTCATCATCGTCATCATCTGAAGACTGCTCTGACTGAGCTTCTTCTTTTGGCTGCTCCTCTTCCGGGAACTCCAATCCGAAGACCTCCTTCATACTCTCGCGATTCTTGACCTCGTTAGCCCAAATCTCAGAACGGTCTGGGATGGCATAAGCCTTAGCGAGCAGGAACTTCTCTGAATTTGCATCCCAGTTATATACGAGATAGTAACCTGCCAAAGCAATACAGAACACGTCCTTTGACTTAAGACGCATGTCAACAGTTCCCTGGCGCACCTCAGCGGCATATTTGGCTACTTCCATAAGGACAGAAGCATAAGCCTCTTCTGCATCTTTCTTCATCTTCTTGGCTTTTTCCAAAGCCTCCTCCAATTCCAGCTTGCGAGCTGGCACCACGTTCTCTTCGAGTGTGCAATACTCCTCTCTGATGTTCTTCTTCTCGAACTCATCGAGGAAACGTGTAACCAACTCATTGTCAGGGAAGGTCGCCGTGAAGTGCTTTCCGACAAACTTAAGGATGTCTGCCTTATTCTTCAAAGGCTTCTCTCCGCAAAGGTTCTCCTCGGTCAAAGCAAGGAAGTCCAACTCCATTGGGAACATGTCTTTTACACCTTCCTCCAATACAAACTCAATGTTCTCAGGAACATAATTTTTCAAATCTGATTTCATAATTATAAATACTTTTCATATAATGCTATCTGTTTCTGAGCTTCAAGCAAGGCTGCTTCTTCATTAGGCTCGGGTATATACAACCCTGCAACCATACTTGAATAGTTCCGAAACTTCTCAATAGCGTCTGTTAATTCTTTTGTGTCAAGGTCGGCCGTGCTTCTCCAATAAGTTACAGGCTGTCCTCTTCTGTTTGTTCTCTGCTTCGCAAAGATTTCTCTGTTCACTATCTGCTTGAAAATGTTATACTTCACATATTCTTCATCGTAGCCGAACTCTGATGCGAAATACTGAAGGCACACATGCAGATAGCTGTTTTGGGCGAGGGAACGTGGACGGTGCTTTTTCTTCACCTCCACGATAAAACCCTTTCCGCTTTTCAAGGCATCCATGTAAAGGCCATTGCAATAGTCCTTGTAGTCTGCCCTGTCCTTGTCATTGTTGAGATTGAAAATCATAACTAGAATGGCAAATCATCATATTTGTCCGGCTGCGGTGCCGGTGACTGAACTCCTTGCGGCTGCGGTGGTGGAGGTGCTTGCTGCTGCGTCTGGCCACCTCTCTGATACTTTTCTATCTTGTAACCCGAAATGGTATTGAAATACTTTACCGGGTCATTTGCACTCTTCTGATACTTGGTACCTTGAAGAGCAAAAGATATAGTAACAATCTCGCCAACTGCAAAATCAGCAGGATCATCTACATGCTTTCCGCTGAACTCAAAACTTGGGTAGTTCTCGTACACCTCTCCAAAGTTCGAGTGCGTACAGTTAAGAACCACGATTCTCTTTTTAAACGGCTCTCCACCGCTCTTGCTGGGTATTTCCTCGACATTGCCGATGAGCAATACCCTTCCTGTCATTGTATTAGCCATCTGATTCTGTTAATGGTAAATATGGTAATAATTCTCTCATTTCTACCCATTTGAGGAAGTCACGCAATAATGCATGGTTTTTGTCTTCCATCCCTGGATATCTGTAACAAGTGATTGCTGGCTCATAAGGGGTAAGCTTAAGACCTCTCACGTCTCCCTTGTGCTTATCCTTATTGTAGCCCTCAAAGACAAACAAGTCAAAATGGAACACATCAGCTTCAAACAACTCTAGGTAAAGCTGCCATTGACAACTATCTATATAGTCTTTGTCTGATACCGGTCCGTACTTAGTCTTGATGTCTCTTATCTCTAGTCCGTCAATCATATCGGCACATCCCGTGATAACGGCATTGCCGAAATCCTTATATTCACGAACCTCATGAAAGGCGCCAGGATGCTCATTTCTGTATTTCAAAGCAACCTTGCATTGTGGAATGTCGAGAATCGCTTCACCTTCATCAAAGACGAACCTTCTTCCTTTTGGAACGGGTTCTGTCTTATCTTTCTTATAATAGGTGAAATGACGAACACCTTCCGGCTCCTTGAAGCAATGGGGACTGCCAGTCTCCACGATGGAGTGAAAGGCAGTTCCTATTCTTGTGTAATCGTTGCCCTCAAACTTCTTAGTGATATTGTCTATAACGTCCTGCTCTGTAACATAAGCATATTCGCCAGACATATACCGTCTGAAGCTCTCTAGCTGGGTAACTCTAATCAAAGGCTTCATCATGCTGCATCCTCGTGCTTGACGAACTTCTTGCCCTTCTTGTCAAAGTCAATGCCTTTGACAGCAAGTTCCTTGATCATCTGATTCATGAATGCCTTCTGATGAATCTTGTTCAATCCGTGGGCAATCTCGATGAGAGCATTTGCATCATCTACAGTCTCCACGGCTGCAAGCTTCTTTCGAGCATCATCAACGGCTTCCTGCGCCTTAGCCTGAGCATCGGACTTATTCACGATGGCTTTCTTCACCTTCTTGATGATGTCTGCCATGCAAGTGTCAAACTCCTCTGTTCCGTAAGCTGGAATCCAAGTGTCCTGCAGGTCTGCAACATTCTTACCAACACGATTGTCCTGTGGCTCGAACTTGATGACGCGATTGCCGTTCTCCTTGCAGATGTAACCTACCTGGTCCGCAATACGGATGAGCAAGTCTTTGCTCTGTCCTGTACAGTCTGGAGAATGCTTGATGTAGTCTCCTTCCTGTGTTTCCTTGTCGTGACAGATGAAGATGATGTCTGAATTGTTTGAACGGAGAATGCCGACAAACTGCTTGAACAATTCTCCCATCACACCATATCGCTTCAATGAGTTAGTTCCCAGCTTAGGGTCTTGCTGAATAGCAAAAGCGTTGAGATAGTCATCGAGCATAGCCTTGGCTGTGTCTACTACGATGGTCTTACACTCACTGATCAAACCTGGCTTCCAAACCTGCTTGCCATCCTCAACAACATAAGAACCGATAACCTCAGCATTATAGATGTCTTCCCAGCGTGAAGCCGTGACAACAATGTCTGGACGCTGAACGGCACGGTCAAAGCCTCGGTCGGTGTCGATGAGTAAAGGACTGTTGGCTGTAGTAGCCAAAGATGTCTTACCGGTACCTGGAGTACCATAAAGTACAATAATCACTGGACGCTCTGTAACGACGTCATTCTTTCTAATAATTGGCATAAACTAATATTTAATTGTTAAACAAATTGTTCTTATTTGCATAGGTGATAAACTCAGAGAGCTTATGTATTCCTAGTTTCACATACACAGACTTTACGTGCTGATGTATCGTGTTCGGGGAGTTGAATAGCTCGGCTGCAGCCTCCTGCTCGCTTCGTCCCTCATAAAGCAGTTTCATCACGCGCAACTCCGCAGTAGAAAGATTAGCATTAAACCTTGGCATACAGACGATGCTATCATAAGGGCATTCACCACGCATTGGGCATTCGACCTTCTCGAAGTTGAACCTTCCATCCTTGTCAACATCGACGACATCAAAAGCCGTAGTGTCGAGTCGACAAAAGTTGCATTTGCAAAATCGACGCATCATGAGATACTGATAATAACTCTCGTTAGGTGCGCTCTTGGAGTAAATCTTCTCCAACGCCTTGTATGCTTCCGGATAGCAAGCGCGAACCTTTTCCAGGATGTATTTCACCAGCTCTGTATGTGTCTCATCGACCATGAAGTTCTTTCCGTCTGACGTCTTACACCATAGCTCATCCTCGAACATATAGAACTCTAATCCTTCCATAAGTCCTCCTCGCTAATGCCTGTTAGCTCACACAATACTTCTACATGGATGTGCTGCTGTGGCTTCATGCCATATAGAACCCAATTCCTAACTGTCTGCTCGGTAACCTTGCAGCGTCTAGCGACTTCCGTGATGAAGTCGTATCGCGGGGCACTTCTCATCGGTAACCCCTGATAATAACCTTTTAAGGTCATTTTTTGAGATTTTTCCTCAAAAGTGTTTGATGTTTGAATATTTTCCATTATCTTTGCACTATGTTTTATATCTTTATGCAAAGATACAAATATATTCTGATATATGCAAATATATCGAAAAGATTTAGTCAAAATTAACAAATTTATACAGATATGTTCAAATATAAAGAATTTAGAAGAGCTCACGGACTATTTCAGTCTAAGCTTGCAGAAATTATGGGAATTTCCCAATCTAACATTTCGAGATACGAAACAGAGGGTATAGATCCTACACCTGCGCAGTTTCAGAAACTATACGATGAGTATGGAGAAGAAAATGTCAAGGCTTTCGAGGTGGAACCTTCTCAACTCGTTAATGCAGAGAATAATGTAAACAGTGGCTCTGGAAATCAGAACAACGGAATCCAAAGTAATGCTGATTTAGTAGAAATTATAAAGAGGCAGACTGAGATGATAGCAAAGCATATCGAAAAACAAGATGATATAAATGTACGTCTCATGAATCTTCTTGAAAAATTAACTTTGAAATGAAACTGAATATTCCCGATTGTGCCCTGGATATTAGCGACAGGTTCTTCAAAGCACTTGATGTTCTCAAAGAACAGAGAAAAATTAAAGGCTTACAGACTTTTACAAAAGAGTTTGGTTTGAACTATGGTAACATGAATACTCTAAAGCATAACAGAGATAAGCGTACTTTTCGTATAGAGTATCTTGCTTACCTCGCCGAAGGGTATGGTGTATCATGCGAGTGGCTACTGCTTGGAACCGGTCCCATGTTTACACAAACATGTTCCAAAAGCGAAGAATCTCAGAACCTTTGAAACGCTGTCCGTGAACTTTTTGCATAGACTTTATATATCCTGCGTTCACATAGGAGCGCAGGGTGTTGCGATGTATACCCAACAGTTTGCAGGTTTCCGATATGGTATATCGCGAAGTTGGACTTATGTTTGGCTGAACTGATGTTACCATGTTAAATAGTTTAAATGCGTGCTAGAATAAAGGATTTCTTTATATCTTTGCACTAAGTTATAAATTCAAATGCAAAGATAAATGAAAAAAATGATATATCAAAATATATGTGGATATATTTAAATATAATTAATATTTCTGCATATTGTGTAACTCGAAAAAATGGCATGCTTGCAAATGGCTTGCAAATTAAAAATCGGGTCTCTGTAATTAATTGAGGCTAAGATAGTTATATCGAAAAGCTTCACATCTGGAAAGCGTGTAACCGGCAAAACCGGTTCGGGGGTTCGAATCCCCCTCTTTCCGCTTTTATATATATAATAAGGTATATGAAGAAAAATACAGCTATTGCACGTTTTGCAATATTGGTTTTCACATGGATGTGTTCTCTGCCTATGATGGCTCAAGAAGAGAACATGGGATTTCATCAAGCTCTTAAGACAAAGTTTATAGAGGGTAATGCGGGATTTATGTCTCTCGTTGCCATCGCCCTCATCGTGGGTATGGCTTTCTGTATCGAGCGCATCATCTATCTGAGTCTCTCTGAAATCAACGCCAAGAAGTTGATGCAGGATATCGACCAGAAGGTGGCGGCGGGAGATGTGGAAGGGGCTAAGACGCTCTGCCGGAATACACGCGGACCGGTGGCTTCTATCTGCTACCAGGGATTGATGCATATCAGCGAGAGTCTTGATGACATCGAGCGCTCGGTAAGCGGATATGGTACCGTTCAGGCGGCTAATCTGGAGAAGGGCTGCTCCTGGATCAAACTCTTTATCGCTATGGCGCCATCGCTCGGATTCCTCGGAACCGTGATCGGTATGGTCATGTCGTTCGACCAGATTCAGCAGGCGGGCGATATCAGTCCTACTATTGTTGCTTCGGGTATGAAAGTGGCGCTCATCACTACTATCTTCGGTATCATCGTAGCCCTCATCCTTCAGGTTTTCTATAACTACATCCTTTCTAAGGTGGAGCACCTGACAAGCCAGATGGAGGAGTCGGCGGTTACTTTAATGGATATTATTGCCAAGAATAAGTGAAGAGTGAAGAACGAAGAGTGAAAAATTCATTGGCTTTACTAATCATAAAGTTCAAAGTTGAAAGTTCCATGTTTAAAGTTCAAAGTTCAAAGTTCAAAGTTCAAAATAACAAGTCGGCGGAAAAGATATCGCAGCAGGTGTTCTATATCATGATAGGATTGGCGGTGCTGGTTTTCGGTCTGTTCTTTTTGGTAGGCTACGATTTGCCTTTCGAAGAGAACCCCGACTTTAATGCGCCTCTCTTTACCGATGTGCTCATCCTGCTGATGTGGCTCTTCCTGATAGGAGGTACAGGTCTGGCAGTCTTTTCGATGATCAGAGATTATCGCAGCAGCAAGTCGGAGGCTGTAGTGAATGGCGTTCCCGTGCGTCGCATCTTCCGTATCACATGGATCGGAACTTTGGCAGTTTTGCTGCTTACCTTCCTTTTGGGCGGTTCTGCTCCGATGCTCATCAATGGCGAGAATTATGCCGACTGGCTCTGGCTCAAGCTTTCAGATATGTTTGTCATCACATCGCTCCTGATGCTGGTGGCAGGAATCGGTGCCGTCTGTTTCGGTGCCACACGTTATATTCGGAAGAAAAACTAAAGAGAGTGCTTTGGGCTCTCTATTCTATAAATAAGGATTAAATATGCTGATTAGAAGGAAGCAACGCGAAACCCCGGGACTGAATACCACATCTACAGCCGACATCTCGTTCATGCTGTTGATATTCTTCCTTGTCACCACATCAATGGATGTGGATAAGGGACTGTTGCGCCAACTCCCTTCACCTGAACCGCAGAAGAAGGAGCAGCAGACGGTGGTAGACAAGGCTAACCTGATGGCACTGCGCCTGACAGCTGGTGATACGCTTTTGGTTAACGACAAGCCGATGAAGGTGAGCCAGCTCAAGGAAGAAACCATCCGCTTTGTACACCGCCTGGGCAAGAAACATCTCATCTCTATCGAGAGTGACCGCGATGCCGACTATAATCTCTATTTCCAGATGCAGAATCAGCTGATGGAAGCATATAGCCAGCTACGCAACGAAACAGCCCAGAAGAAATATCACAGGGATTATGCCCTCTTGAACAATGACCAGAAAGAACAGGTGCGCAACATCTGTCCGCAGCGCATAACAGAGTCGTATGCCAACGCAATGACTCATGCCGACCAGCGTGTTGATGCCAATGCTGAAGAAAAGCAAGGGGAAGAAAAATCGGCAGAAACAGCTACAGAACAGCAGAAAGGAGGTAAACAATGATGAATTTCCATAAGAAATCGCATGAAGTGCCAGGGTTGAATACATCTTCTCTGCCAGACCTGATTTTCTCCGTACTGTTCTTCTTTATGATTGTTACCCACATGCGCCAGGTTACCTTGAAGGTAGACTGCCGTTTGCCACAAGGCAAGGAACTCACCCGCCTGACCAAGAAATCGGCGGTGAGCCATATTTATATAGGTAAGCCAACCAAAGAGATGCAGGCAAAGTATGGTACCGGTACCCAGATTCAGTTGAATGACAAGTTTGCTTCGGCTCCCGAAGTGATGGATTACATTTCGGCAGAAAAGAAGCGTATGTCGCCGGAAGACCAGAAGCTGATGACCGTATCAATCAAAGCAGACCAAGAGACAAAGATGGGTGTGATAACCGACGTAAAGCAGGCTTTGCGCCAGGCAAAAGCACTAAAAATCAGTTATTCTGCCACAGAAAAAGGAAAATAATATTAATTTATCATGTTTTTCTCTTAAAAAATTGCTTTTATTAATTTTTTGTATTATCTTTGCAAGCAAATTATTAGTATTATGTCAAAACAAATTTTAGATTCATTAGATAGGCAGATTCTGAAGCTGATTTCTCAGGATGCCCGTATTCCATTTTTGGAAGTGGCACGCGCTTGCAATGTGAGCGGTGCTGCCATTCATCAGCGTGTTGCTAAACTTACAAATCTTGGTATCATCAAGGGTTCACAATTCATCATTGACCCAGAAAAGATAGGTTACGAAACTTGTGCTTATATGGGACTCTATCTGAAGGAGCCTGAGAAGTTTGACCAGGTTGTAGAGGAGTTGAAGAAGATTCCTGAGGTTGTGGAGTGTCACTATACTACAGGTGGTTTTGATATGTTTATCAAGATTTATGCGCTGAACAACCACCATCTCCTGGAAATCATCCATGATAAGTTGCAGCCACTGGGATTGTCTCGCAGCGAGACCATCATCTCTTTCAATGCATCTATCAACCGTCAGCTTTCTATGCAGGAACTCAAGAGTTTCAACGATGATGAAGAGGAAACTGATGAGGAGGCTGCAGCAGAGAAATAAGATATAAAAAGAAAAAAAGCAGTAGCTCCCTGCGGGATTACTGCTTTCTATAAAGGGTGAGGAATGTGAACGGTAAGCCGTTTTCATTCCTCATTTCTTTTTCTGTCACTTCCCATTCTGCCGGATTGATTTCCGGAAAGAAGGTATCGGCATGTTCAGGTTCTTTTTCTACGATTGTGAGATAAAGCTTGTCTGCAAAAGGCAAAGCCTGTTCATATATGCTGGCTCCTCCGATGATGAAACATTCATCTGATGCTTCTTTGCTTCCAACCGTTTTTTTGTTTCCAACCTCTTCTTTGCTTCCAACCTCTTCTTTCCTTGCTGCCAGCGCTTCTTCCAGAGAGGCGTATACTTCGCACCCTGTTATCTGCTCTTTTGTCTTCGAGATAACAATATTACGGCGGTTGGGCAAGGCTCCGTTCGGCAGCGACTCAAATGTCTTCCTGCCCATGATGATCGTATGTCCAGTAGTGAGCATACGAAAGCGGGTCATGTCCGATGGGATGGCGTAGAGCAACCGGTTCTTGTACCCGATAGCTCTATGCACTTTTGATATACAGGCGATGATGCTGAACATTTTTTATTTAGAATGTTAAGTGTTAAATGTTGAATTATTCATTCTTGCTGTAAACTATTAACTATAAACTATAAACTATAAACAGCTCTCCCGTCCCATGGCTACTTTTGATTTTCCACTCCTGCGGATAGAGGTTGTTGGCACGGTTGCCAATGTTCTTTTCCCATCCTATCGGAACCTGCCTATAGGTTACCAGTACATAACCCTTAGGCGTATCGGCGGGTAGATTAACAGCCTCCTTGCGAAGGTAGCGGATGGCATCTTCGTAGGATAACTCCACCTGAGGGAAGTGTTCTTTGTTGAGCATCGTAGAGAGAGCGAGAGCCTGGTCGGGAATGAGACCCTTTCCCTTGTCTGTTCCCAGTTTCACACCTGCATGCAGCACCTTCAGGTTCTTTTCAGCCTGGTCGTAGATGTCTTTCCATCTGCCCGGAATGGCGTAAACCGTCTCGTTGCTTTCTGCAGGCATCCATTCCGTATCAGCCTTCAGCCAGCCGTCCGGAATCTCCGGTCCCTTTCCTTTCGCCACCTTCTTGTCTTTCTTCTTCTTATCCTTCCTGTTCTCCTTGGCAGAAGAACCTGCTTCCCATTCGCCCTCTTTCTTCAGAATCGCCATAAACAGACCTTCGCCTCGCGAAACGCCAGGAATGAACCGGTAAACAGGGAAGTCGGTGCCCGTGAGGTTGCGGGTGATGTTCCATGCATCTTCTACACCCTCCAGTGCCATCACTTCTGCGCCAAGTTCTTCGCATATCCAGTCCACATTCTCCTCATCTTCGTGCGCATTGAAGGTGCAGGTAGAGTAAATCAGGATACCGCCTGGCTTCAGACAGTTCCAGATATCCGATACGATTTCGCGCTGCAGCTGCCAGCAGTTGTTCACATTCTGGGTACTCCATTCGCCGATAGCCCCTTCATCTTTGCGGAACATTCCTTCGCCGGAGCAGGGAACATCGGTAAGGATTACATCAAACTGCAACTTAGATTTCTTGTAATCGCGGGGATAGTTGTTGGTGACAATCATATCAGGATGACCGAACTTCTGTACGTTTTCGGCTAGAATCTGCGAGCGGGTGCGCATCGGTTCGTTGCTGAAGAGCAGACTTCCTTCCGGCAAGGCAGCTCTTACGGCAGTCGACTTTCCGCCAGGGGCAGCACAGAGATCCAGCATCATCACCGGTTCTTTTACGTACTGTCGGATAGCCATATCTACAAACATGGATGAGGCTTCCTGTACATAATATAAGCCGGCATGCAGCAGCGGATCGAAGGTGAATCCGGGACGCGTAGAGAGATAACGTCCGGTTTCCGGACACCAGGGAACCGGTTCGCCATCAGCATCCTTGCATTTAAAAGGATTGATGCGGATACTGGTTGGTGCCTCCTCTTCAAGGATAGCATGCTCCAGACGCTGATACAGCTTTTCGCCCATCAGTGCCTGCGTATATGTTCTGAAATCTTCAGGTAATGTCTTCATTCTGTCTCTTTTTCTTTAATTTATTTGCAAAAATAAGAAAAATTTCGTTTCTTTGCAACTAAATTGCGAAGAGATGCGTCTAAGAAGCAGAAATTTTTAAAATAACAAGGTAAAACAATAAAAAATAATGATATGAAGAAAGCAATATTGGCATTAGCGCTCGTTATGAGCATCGGAGCCACCCAAGTGTCTTTGGCGTCTTCAGCTCCAAAACATCGTTATCATCCAACTACCCAACAGGTAGACCCAAAGGCTGCTCCTGCATCTGCCGCACAGCCATCTGCTTCGAAGGATAAAGACGACGAGGCGTTGGAGGCTTATTCTGATACAACTAGTACTGATTCGGCTACCTATGATGATTATGATGAGAATGATAATAGATCTGTTCATTCTAAATACAGTTTAGACAACTATGATGATCCTTTCGATTTCATCGGTTCGGTATTTGGTGGCGGAGCGCTGGCTTTAATCATCGTCTTCTGCATCATTTTCGGCTTGTTGTTCGTCTTTGCCCCTTTGATTATCGTCTTTCTCATCGTCCGTTATCTCATGCGTAGACACAACGACCGGATGAAACTGGCAGAGATGGCGATGGAGAAGGGCATCAATGTTCCGGAAAGCGACCGGCCGATAGACAAGCAGAGCGATGAGTATCTGGTAAAGCGTGGATTGAGAAATGCCTTCCTGGGAGCCGGCTTATGCGCCATGTTTGCCTGGTGGGATGCTGATTTCCTGGCTGGCATCGGAGCCCTGGTCTTCATCTATGGCATCGGTCAGACCGTTATCGGCTCGCTTCCTGCCATCAAGGACTGGTGGAAGAACCGTCACGGCGACCAGGGCACGGGATATAATGGTACTCCGGTCTAGCAGCCGACATTCAATATATCATGGCTTCTCAATAGGAGGGGAAGTCACAAGGAAAAGAACAACAATTATTAGTTAATATATATAAGGTGGAAAAGTTATCCGATATCTCTCTCGTCACGAAGGTGGTGATGCTTCATGACCGCAAGTCGTTCGACCTGCTGGTCAGGAAGTATCAGTCACCCATTCGTGGGTTCTTTCTGCGGCAGACGCTGGGGGATGCGCAGCTGAGTGACGACTTGGCGCAGGATACCTTTGTCAAGGCATATACCCATCTGTCCGGTTTCAGGGGTACAGCCTCTTTCTCCACCTGGCTCTACCGCATCGCCTATAATGTATGGTATGATTATACCCGCAGTCATAAGGAGACGCAGGACATCGATACGCCTGCCGTTTCCGGTAAGAATGCACAGGGCGCCAATGCCGGATTGAAGATGGATTTGCTCAAGGCATTACAGATATTGAGTGAAAATGAACGTACATGCATCACGCTGCAGCTGATGGATGGACTCTCTATAGATAAGATTGCTGAGGTGACGGGAATGGCGCAAGGCACCATCAAGTCGCATCTCTCTCGAGGAAAACAGAAACTTGCAAGTTACTTAAAACAGAATGGTTATGACTGATAAGATAAATGATAAGAAGTTGGAGAGCATGAAAGGGGAACCGTTGAACCCTCAGGATGAAGAACTCTTGCAGATGTTCTTTTCCGATTGCCAGATGTCTGAGATTCCTGATGACGGATTCTCCGACAGGGTGATGCAGGCATTGCCGGCTTTACCCGAAACTGATACTGCGATGTCGCTGGTTAAGCGCCAGCGCCTGGAACATTTATGGACGGCAGCCTGTGTGGCAGCAGGCATCATCATAGCGGTGGTCTGTCAGGGATGGGAGCAGATTCAGGGATGGCTTTTCTCTATGAAGATAGATTTCCTCCTCTCTGGTTCGCGTGCCCTTACGCATGTGGCAGATTCCATCGGCCACTCTCAGAATCTCCTGATGGTGCTGGCTGGCATCGCTGTCCTCATCATGGTTTGGGGATATAATGAACTGGCTGATGCACGTCAGTAGGGTTCTTCCCTGATATCAATTGTATGAATGATCAACTCTTTCTATTAGCAGAATAGTTTTTAGTGCTAATAGAAAGAGTTTTTTATTACTATAAATATTATCTTTATGCTCTTGAAATCTCCGTTCATCAACGCTGAACGGACATTCAGCGTCGATGAACGAAGATTTAATATTGCTGAATATAGAAAAACAAATAGGTGCTGCTACTTTTTCAGTAGAGCACCTATGCTTATGATATCGGTTTCTAAAACAATTTATAGGTAGTGCGTAGCACTTTGAACTCGGTTCGGCGGTTCAGCTGGTTGCAGATTTCCTGATGCTCCTTGCTCTGCTTCAGGATAAATTCTTCGTTGAGCACGTCGCCTTCCTTGAGCCAAGGATACTTCTCGGTGAGTTTCTTGCGCACATTCTTCGGCTTCTCCTTACCATAGCCCACAGGGGTGAGGCGCTCTTTCTCTATGCCGTGTTTTATCAGGTAGTCTACTACCGATTGGGCGCGGCGCTGAGACAGATGCTTGTTATATTCGCTGTTTCCCTTGTAGTCGCAATGGGCGCTGAGTTCAATGGTAACGTGCGGGTTCTCTTTCAGCAGCGTTACCAGCTGGTCGAGGGCTGTTGTACTGGCTTCGGTAAGGGTTGCCTTGTCGAAATCGTAGAAGATGTTGTCGATGAGTACAGGGGCTGTGATGGAAGCCAGCGGGAACTGGAGCACGTATTCCTTACTCTCTTTAGCCGAATCAACCCGAAGTTCTTCCTTGTGGTTGAGGTAGCCTTTGCAGGATGCCATCACCAGGTAGTCGACCTGCGGATTGATAGGGAGGACAAACGAACCGTCGCCCTTGACGGATAGTTTCCTGTTCGTTCCGTCGTTGCCTACGATTCTCACCTCGGCGGCAGGCAGTTCATAACCGTCTTTCTCGTAAACCCATCCCTTCATTGTAGTAACAATCTCCGGATTCTCGAAGGAGTAGATATGATCATAGCCTCTTCCGTCTTTTCTGTTGGAGCAGAAGAAACCCTGGTTGTGGAGACCCTCGAAAGTCATTCCGAAGTCATCGGCTTCTGTATTCAGCGGATAGCCGGGGTGGGTGAGTTCATATTTCCGGGTGATGGAATTTACTTTGGCGATATAGATGTCGAGTCCACCCATTCCCACATGACCGTTGCTGCTGAAGTAGAAGTCGCCGTTAGGACGGAAGGTAGGGAACATCTCATCGCCTGGTGTGTTGATAGGTTCGCCCAGGTTCTCTACGCCGCCCAGTCCGGCAGGAGTGATGCGCACTCGCCAGATGTCGAGACCGCCCTTTCCGCCCGGCATGTCTGATACGAAATAGAGCCATTCGCCATCAGGAGAGATGGCTGGATGGGCAAAACAGCTGAGTGTATCTTTGCTGATTTCCAGATTCGTAGGCTTGCTCCAGGCTGCATCTGAGCGGTTGGAGGTTACTATCTGGGCTAAGCGGGGCGAAGTGGGATCGGTGGCACACTGGGTGAGGTACATCTGCTTGCCGTCTGGGGTAAAGCAGCATGCGCCCTCTTCGTAGTCGGTGTTGAGACCGGTTCCGATGGCTTCCGGCTTGCTCCATTTGCCTTTGTCGTTCTTTTCAGAGAAGAAGATGTCGGCAGATTTCGTTCCCGTCACTCCGTTCAGGTCGCTGCCCTGGGCTTCGTTGCGGGTTGAGGTGAAATAGAGCTGGCTGTAGTCATCGCTGAGGAACATCGGCGAATAGTCGTCTTTTCGGGAGTTGAAAACATCCATCCGCTTTACCTTGTACCGGCTTCCTTCCTTCTTCCAGACTGGGGCTTTCTGTGCCGATTCGAGTCCGTTCTTTACCAGCACGTTGTCGGGCATGGAATCGAGCAGGAATTCGAATTCCTTGGCAGCCTGTCTGTAACTTCCGTTCTTCAGGAGAAGCCGGGCGTAAGCCAAGCGGTCGTTGAGGTCTGCCTGCTTGTATCGGATGGCATTGCTGTAGGCTGCCAGTGCCTTCGGCGTACTGTTGATTTTATCATAGCAGCGTGCCATCTTCAGAGCCACCTTGCCCCGGGCAGCCCGCTCTTTGGTAGGTGTCTTGGTGTACACCTTTTTATATTGGGTTGCCGCATCGTAGTATTCGCCTAAAGAAAGATGCTTGTCTGCTTTCTTCAGGTTCTGGTCAATGCCGCAACTTATCAGAAAGAGGCAGCAAAGTGCTGTTATGATTTGATAAAGTCTTATTTGTTTCATATTGATTTACATCTGCGAGAATGGCTGACGATATTGGCAGCCTGCCTTCCAGTTACTGCAGCCATAAGCGGTCTTGCCCTTGATGATGACGCCCTTGCCGCAGAGCGGACATGGCTTGCCAACCATTGGGTCGGATTTAGGAGTTGGCTGAGCAGGAGCATTCTGAGAATCTGTATTTTGTGCTGCTGCCTTATCGGCTTTCTTGGTAGGAGCCTTTCGGGCAGCCGGTTTCTTGGCAGCCGGTTTCTTCTTGAGGTCTTCCTCTGTCATGATGGTTACTCTCCGGTTGCTGTTGTCTGACAACACATCGATGACTATCTTGTTGATCTGTTCTTTCAGTCCGTTGATGAAGTCGGCAGGATCGTAGGTCTTGTGCTCAATGTCGCGGAGCTTCTTCTCCCAGATACCGGTCAGTTCGCAACTCTTCAGCAGTTCCTCATGGATGGTGTCAATGAGTTCGATGCCTGTCGGGGTTGCCATCAGATTCTTGCGTTGGCGACGGATGTAGTGGCGCTTGAAGAGGGTCTCGATGATGCCGGCACGGGAGGAAGGTCGGCCGATTCCGTTCTCCTTCAATGCAGCACGAAGTTCTTCGTCTTCTACGAATTTACCGGCTGTCTCCATCGCACGCAGCAGGGTTGCCTCGGTATAATACTTAGGTGGTGTGGTCCATTTCTCCGTCAGGGTAGGCTGATGTTCTCCCGATTCGCCTTTTGTGAAGGATGGGAGGGTTCTTTCTTCTACCACTTCCTTCTTGGCGCCGTTTCCTGAGTCTGCATTTCCGTTGGTGTTATCTGAAGCATCATCGTCATCTGCATTCTTTACATCCTTGGCATAGACTACTCGCCAGCCTGGTTCGAGAATCTCCTTACCGCTTACCTTGAACTCTATCTTTTCCGGTTTCGGTCCGTCTTCGTTGATAACCTCGCCCAATACGGTGGTGGTAGAGAATTTACAATCCGGATAGAACACGCTGATGAAGCGCTTGGCGATGAGATCATACACGTTTGCCTCCATATCGGTGAGTCCGGTTGGCGGAACACCGGTTGGGATGATGGCGTGGTGGTCGGTTACCTTGCTATTATCGAAAACCTTCTTGCTCTTCGGCAATTTCTTGCTGATTGTTGCGAGCTGCTGAATGAGCGGGAGGTATTTCTGCTGACTCATGATCTTTGCCTGACTTACTCCGTTCAGAATCTGCGGACATTTCGGATAGATATCGTCGGTCAGGAACTGGGTATCTACACGAGGATAAGTGGTGTACTTCTTCTCGTAGAGACTCTGGATGAGCTTCAGCGTAATATCGGCAGAATAAGCAAACTTCTTGTTGCAATCTACCTGCAGCGAGGTGAGGTCGTAGAGATGAGGCGGTGCCTCGTTTCCCTTTTTCTTGCTTACATCTGTAACCGTGAAGGGTTTGCCAGCGATGGTACTGAATGCTTTCTCGCCTTCTTCCTTGCTGGTAAACTTGCCGCTGGTGGCGGTAAACTGGGTGTCGCGGTAGATGGTGGCGAGTACCCAGTAAGGTTCGGAAACGAAGTTGTCGATTTCCTTCTGGCGGTTTACGATCAGGGCAAGGGTAGGGGTCTGCACCCGGCCGATGCTGAGCACCTGTCGGTTCTGTCCGTATTTCAATGTATAAAGTCGGGTGGCGTTCATACCTAGAATCCAGTCGCCGATGGCACGGGAAAGTCCGGCAAGATAGAGCGACTGGTATTCTCCCTGGTCTTTCAGTTCCTGGAATCCCTGCTTGATGGCTTCATCGGTCATGGATGAAATCCACAGTCTCTTGACGGGGCATTTCGCCTGCGCTTTCTGCATCACCCATCTCTGGATAAGTTCTCCTTCCTGTCCGGCGTCACCGCAGTTGATGATGCTGTCGGCAGCCTGCATCAGTTTCTCGATGGTGGCAAACTGCTTCTTGATGCCTTCATCGTTGATGAGCTTGATGCCGAATCGCTGTGGAATCATCGGCAATGCCGAAAGGCTCCAATGCTTCCACATTGGAGTATAATCATCCGGTTCCTTCAACTCACAAAGGTGGCCGAAGGTCCATGTTACTTGGTAACCATTACCTTCCATATAACCATCGCGTGCCGTGGTTGCTCCGATGATTCGGGCGATGTCCTTAGCCACACTCGGTTTCTCTGCTATACAAACTATCATTCTTTATTCTTATTTCTGTTTGCAAAGGTACAATAAAATAATGAGATAGCCATCATTTCAGCTTTTTTTTCTCATGGCGGGGAATAAAATAAAAGCCCTATAAGGCTTGGAGGGTGTGGCATAAGCTTTTTAGATATAAAAAAGGCACGGATTACGCGGATTACACGGATTTATGGTGCTAATATAAGCAAAGCGATAATCATCTCTCATAAAAAAAGCGATAATCATCTCTCATAAAAATCCGTGTAATCCGTGTAATCCGTGCCTAAAAAACAACGAGATTACTCGTACTCCTGCCAGCTCTTAATCTGCAACTGGTCTTGGCTCATTGTGCAGAATGCCTCGATGAAGGCTGAAGCCAGACGGGCATTGGTGAACAGAGGAATGTTGTGGTCGATGGCGCCACGACGGATTCTGTAACCGTTGGTCAGCTCACGCTTGGTGTGATTCTTAGGGATATTGACGATGAGGTCGAACTTGTGGTCGGCAATCATCTGCATCACGTTAGGAATATCCTTGTGGTCCTCATCAGGCCATCCTACGGCTGTAGCCTTCACGTTGTTCTCGTTGAGGAACTTCGCTGTACCTGCTGTAGCGTAGATGGTGTAACCATTCTTAACCAGCGCCTGGGCAGCGTCGAGCAGAGAAGCCTTCTCCTTTGCACCACCGCTTGAAAGCATGATGCCCTTATCCTTTGAAGGAATCTTGTAGCCGGTAGCAATCAATGAGTTGAGCAATGCCTCCTCGAAAGTATCACCCATACAGCCTACCTCACCGGTAGAACTCATGTCCACACCCAAAACAGGGTCGGCGTTCTGCAAGCGGGCGAATGAGAACTGGGATGCCTTCACACCCATACGGTCGATATCGAAAGCAGACTTATCCGGTTTCTGATATGGAGCATCGAGCATGATGCGGGTAGCCGTTTCGATGAAGTTGCGCTTCAATACCTTGCTCACGAATGGGAACGAACGGGATGCACGGAGGTTACACTCGATTACCTTTACATCACGACCCTTAGCCAGGTACTGGATATTGAAAGGACCAGAGATGTTGAGCTCCTTGGCGATGGCACGTGAAATCTTCTTGATCTGACGGGCTGTAGCGAAGGAAATCTGCTGGGCAGGGAAGGTCATGGTGGCATCACCAGAGTGAACGCCTGCATACTCTACGTGCTCTGAAATACCATACTCTACAATCTCACCGTTCTGGGCAACACCATCGAACTCAATCTCGTTGGTCTCTGTCATAAACTGAGAGATAACTACTGGGTATTCCTTAGAAACCTCAGAAGCTGCCTCCAGGAAGCGACGCAACTCATCATCATCGTGGCAAACGTTCATGGCTGCACCGGAAAGAACGTAGGAAGGACGAACGAGAACAGGATAGCCTACCTCGTCGATGAACTTCTGGACATCCTCCATTGATGTGAGGGCGCTCCACTTAGGCTGGTCGATACCCAACTTATCGAGCATGGCAGAGAACTTACCGCGGTTCTCGGCACGGTCGATGTTGACAGGAGAGGTACCCAGGATTGGCACAGACTGGCGATGAAGCTTCATAGCCAGGTTGTTTGGAATCTGACCACCCACAGAAACAATCACACCACGTGGTGACTCCAGGTCGATGACATCGAGTACACGCTCGAATGAAAGCTCATCGAAGTAGAGACGGTCGCACATATCGTAGTCGGTAGATACGGTCTCCGGGTTGTAGTTGATCATGATTGACTTGTAACCCAACTTGCGGGCTGTATTGATGGCGTTTACTGAACACCAGTCGAACTCTACGGAAGAACCGATGCGGTAAGCACCCGAACCGAGAACGATGACAGACTTCTCGTTCTTGTAGTAGTTGATGTCGTAACCCTCTACAGCGTATGTCATGTAGAGATAGTTGGTGAGGTCAGGATGCTCGCTTGCCACAGTAGGGATGCGCTTTACGGCAGGAAGAATGTTCAGCTTCTTGCGCAGGGCACGAACAGCCAGCACCTCCTTCTCCATGTTGGTATCTTTGGTCTTCAATACGAAGCGCCCAATCTGGAAGTCAGAGAAGCCCAATACCTTAGCCTCGCGCAATACCTCGGCAGGAATCTCCTCCAGAGTATTATATTCAGAAAGCTTGTGCTTGTAATCTACGATATTCTTCATGCGCTCGATGAACCAAGGATCAATCTTGGTCAACTCCTCGATGCGCTCGATGGTGTAACCTTCCTCCAAAGCCTGGGCGATGGCGAAGATACGGAGGTCGGTAGGGTTAGAAAGTTCCTCATCCAAGTTATTAAACTTGGTGTGGTCGTTGCCTACGAAACCGTGCATTCCCTGACCAATCATACGGAGACCCTTCTGGAGCATCTCCTCGAATGAACGGCCGATAGACATGATTTCGCCTACAGACTTCATGGAAGAACCAATTTTGCGGCTTACACCGGCAAATTTGGTAAGGTCCCAACGAGGAATCTTACAGATCATATAGTCGAGTGATGGAGCCACATAAGCTGAGTTAGGAGTATCCATCTCACCAATCTGGTCGAGTGTATAACCGAGGGCAATCTTGGCAGCAACGAAGGCGAGCGGATAACCGGTAGCCTTAGATGCGAGGGCAGAAGAACGGCTCAAGCGAGCATTGATCTCGATGATACGGTAGTCGTTGGTCTCAGCGTTGAAAGCATACTGGATGTTGCACTCACCCACGATGTTGAGGTGACGGACGCACTTCACGGCGATGTCCTGCAACATCTTCACCTGCTCGTCGGTAAGAGAACAGGTTGGGGCCACCACGATAGACTCACCTGTATGGATTCCGAGTGGGTCGAAGTTTTCCATAGAGGCAACGGTGAAGCAACGGTCGTTGGCATCACGGATGCACTCAAACTCAATCTCCTTCCATCCCTTCAGGCTCTCCTCAACAAGCACCTGAGGTGCGAAAGTGAAGGCAGATTCAGCAATCTCCTTAAACTCCTCTTCGGTCTTGCAGACACCAGAACCGAGACCACCCAGCGCATAGGCAGAACGGATCATGATAGGGTAGCCGATGTTGCGTGCCGCAGCCACAGCCTCCTCCATGTTCTCGCAAGCGTGGCTTACTGGAACCTTGAGGTCAACCTTGTTAAGCTCCTTTACGAAGAGGTCGCGGTCTTCCGTGTTCATGATAGCCTCTACCGAAGTACCCAACACATCCACACCGTACTCCTTGAGCACACCGTTGAGGTAAAGTTCTGTACCAACGTTCAAACCCGTCTGGCCACCCCAAGCCAGCATGATGCCGTCTGGGCGCTCCTTCTTGATAATTTCAGTTACAAAAAAAGGTGTCACCGGCAAGAAATAAACCTTGTCAGCAATACCTTCACTTGTCTGAATTGTAGCAACGTTTGGATTAATGAGGACGGAACTAATACCCTCCTCGCGCAAAGCCTTGAGAGCCTGCGAACCGGAATAGTCAAACTCACCTGCCTGGCCGATTTTCAAAGCACCGGAACCCAGAACGAGGACTTTCTTAAGCTGTTTCTTCATTATTTATATAACTATAAGTTTGTTCTTTATATGTCTTGTTATTTATGTTTTTAGCAACTAAACTGTATTTGCGTTAGTTCACAAATGGTAGACACACTATTTCGGGATGCAAAGTTACGCTATTTATTTGATTATTCCAAATTTTCTGCAAATCTTTACAGTTAAATAACATCAATTATTATTATTTCTTCTCTAGAATGTCGTATTTTTGCAATTATTTTGTTACTTTTGCAGCGGCTTTTAGTCATGTAGAAAAAGAATAAAAATAGCAAACAAGATAAATATAACAACAATGAAAGTCGGATTATTCGTCCCTTGTTATGTGGATGCCCTTTACCCTGAAGCGGGTGTGGCTACATACAAGTTGCTTAAGCATTATGGACTAGACGTGGGTTATCCCGAAAAACAGACTTGCTGCGGCCAGCCAATGGCTAATGCCGGTTTTCAGGACAAGTCGGAGAAGGTCATAGAGACATTTGATGAGCTGTTCAAGGATTACGATTATATCGTAGCTCCTTCTGCCTCATGTGCTGCTTACGTAAAGGTGTATTATCCTAAAATCCTTGAGGGTAAGCACGAGTGTGTTTCCTCTAAAAAGATTATGGATGTCGTGGAATTCCTTCACGATGTGCTGAAGGTGGATCATGTCCCGGGCAAGTTCCCGCATGTGGTGAGTGTGCACAACAGTTGTCATGGTGTGCGCGAACTGGGATTGTCATCTCCTTCTGAACGCCACATCAAGCCGTTCAACAAGATTATCGACCTTTTAAATATGGTGGAAGGCATTACCATCCACGAACCGGAGCGCAAGGATGAGTGCTGCGGATTTGGCGGTATGTTCTCTATTGAGGAACCTGCCGTTTCTACCCGTATGGGCGAGGAGAAGATCAAGCGCCACATGGCTACAGGCGCTGAGTTTGTTACCGGACCGGATTCTTCCTGTCTGATGCACATGGCGGGAATTGCCAAGAAGGAGAAGATGCCAATCAAGTTTATTCATGTTGTTCAAATTTTAGCTGCAGGACTATGAGTACAGAACATTCCAAGAGAGCTGCGAAGTTTACGCAGAACGTAGAGAAGACCACCTGGCACGACGCTACCTTCTGGTCTGTTCGTCAGAAGAGAGATAAGATGGCACAGGAACTTCCTGAGTGGGAAGACCTCCGCGAGCATGCGTCTGAAATCAAGATGCACACGATTACCCATCTCGCCGATTATCTCGATATGTTTTCCAAGAATCTGGAGAGCCGCGGGGTAAAGGTACACTGGGCAAAGGATGCACAGGAATTTAATGAGATTGTGCTCGGTATACTGAAAGACCATAACGTGAAGAAGATGGTGAAGTCGAAGTCGATGCTCACCGAGGAGTGCGAGATGAATCCTTATCTGGAGCAGCACGGCATCGACGTGGTGGAGACCGACCTGGGTGAGCGCATCATCCAGCTCTTGCATCAGAAGCCTAGCCATATCGTGATGCCTGCCATCCACCTGAAGCGTGAGGAGGTAGGAAAGATGTTCGAGGAGAAGGGAATCTCCAAGGAAATCGGCAACTATGATCCTACTTATCTGACCCGCTGTGCCCGTCATCATCTCCGCGACCAGTTTATGGAAGCCGGAGCAGGTATGACTGGCTGTAACTTCGGTGTGGCTGCTACCGGCGATTGCGTGGTTTGCACCAACGAGGGTAATGCGGATATGACCACTTCCATGCCTAAGCTCCATATCGTAGCGATGGGTATTGAGAAACTGGTTCCTGATTATAAGTCTTTGGCTGTATTCCAGCGCCTGCTTTGCCGCTGCGGTACTGGTCAGCCTACTACCGCCTTTACCTCTCATTTCCGCCAGGCTCGTCCGGGTGCTGAGATGCATGTGGTATTGGTGGATAACGGCAGAAGCGACATTCTCGCTGATAAGGACCACTGGCAGACGTTGAAGTGTATGCGCTGCGGTGCCTGCATGAATACCTGTCCGGTTTATCGCCGTTCGGGTGGTTACAGCTACACCTATTTTATTCCGGGTCCTATCGGTGTGAACCTGGGTATGCTGAAGAATCCGCAGAAGTACAGCGATAATGTTTCGGCATGTACTTTGTGCTTGTCATGCGATAATGTCTGTCCTTCCAAGGTAGGACCGGGTTCTCAGATTTATGTCTGGCGTCAGAGTCTGGAGAAGTTGGGCAAGGCTGATCCTGTGAAGAAGGCGATGTCGAATGGTATGAAGTATCTCTTCGACCGTCCTGCGCTCTACACCACAGCCCTGAAGTTTGCTCCGCTTGTCAATCTGGTTCCTGAATGCTGTACGCACTTCAGCAATTGGAATGCCTGGGGCATCGGTCACACTATGCCTGAGTTTGCAAAGAAGAGTTTTCATCAATTATGGAAGGAGGGAAAAGTAAAATGAAGAAAGAAGATTTCCTGAACAAGTTGCGCAAGAATACGCATGTTCAATTCGATATGCCTGCCGTAGATGTGAAGGGTATCCAGTATGAGGATACGCTGAAACAGTTTATTGAGATGACGGAATCGGTAGGTGGCCATGTGATAGAGGCGAAGGAGGGTGAGAGTCTGGATGAGCTGGTGAAGAAGGCTTATCCGGAAGCCAAGGTCTTTGCCTCTCATCTGCCAGAAATCACGATTGCCCAGAAGAATCCTGATACGGTGACTGAGGCTAATGACCTGAATGGTACTGATGTGGGTATTGTTCGTGGTGAAGTGGGGGTTGCCGAGAATGGCTGCGTCTGGATTCCTCAGACCATGAAGGAGAAAGCGGTGCTTTTCATCTCGGAATACCTTGTGATATTCCTCGAAAAAAAGAAGATTGTGAACAATATGCATGAGGCTTATGCCCGTATTGAGATGGATCCGAAGTACAATTTCGGTACTTTCATCAGTGGTCCTTCCAAGACTGCCGATATCGAGCAGGCTCTGGTTATGGGTGCGCAAGCTGCTCGTGGTGTGACAGTTATACTCTTGTAAAAGGCAGAAATCCCGAAGCTCACTATCGTGTGAACTTCGGGATTTCTCTTTATACTGTCCATTCATAGGTGTCGTAAACCACGCCTCTTCCTCCGTAACCTTCCTTGTGGGCGATGAGGCCTTCGTTGATCCAGGCTCCCTGCTGTTCCGTAGAACTGCCGAAGTCCAGATAGGGATAATCGGGGTAATCATGATACATAATCTGTTCGTAGATAGCCTCCATGGCTCCGAATTCCTTTCCCTCATCGTTGGTAGAACTATATTGTCCGTGTACCACTTGCTGGGTAATATAAAAGGTGAGGCCTCCTATAATGTGCCCGTTGCGATAAGCATTGTATTGGATGATATTCTCGGGGAACCGGCTTTTCAGAAGTTCCATTTCCTGAAGCGTGTGTACCGGTTTGGCACCAAATCGCTTTTCCAGGTTCTCATTCAATACCTCCCAGAATTCCGACAGGCTTGCATCTCTCACTACGGTCACTCCATTCTGATGAGCCTTCTTCAGGCGGCGCAGGTGGTCTTTCCGCCAGCGCAATTTCTGCTGCATGAAGATGGTTGTGCCGATATTGCGGAGCAAAAGATGAGCCTTGCATTTCCAGAAGATGGCATAGAGATCTTCTTCTGAAGGATGGAGATGATAGATCCAGGGAATAGGACGATACTGTACCTTCTCGAAACCCTGAAGGCGCAGATAGACATTCAGTTCCTCAAAGAGTTGGCAGACATCTGAAATCGTGACGTGGATGTTCATGATCAGTCCGCCATAGGTGAGTCCGAAATGTGAGCAGAGGGTCTTGCCTACCTGATGGGCTGGCAGGATGGAATGAAGCTTTCCCTTCTTGAAGAATAGGAGAGAATAGTCCTTGAACCTATCGGAATGGTAATCCATATAGTTGCGGTAAAAGAGAAACGTAGCGTTTCGGGCTTTTGCCACATACTCATCCCATTGCTGGCGATATTCGGGGGTGTATTTGATGATTTCAAACATGATGTCTTGCATATCTGAGGTATTCGTCATATTCGCGTATGTAGTCTTCTTCCTTAAACTTTTGGGAAGCCAGAACCAGACACAATGAGCCGGAAGAGAAATCATCCAGTGTTCGCCAGATATTGACATCCACGAACAGTCCCTCCCAAGGGTGGTTGAGATGATAGGTCTTCTTCTGTTCTCCATTATCCAGTGTTACCGAAAAGGAACCGCTGGCTGCTATGATGAATTCTTGGCATTCCTTGTGAGCATGGCCCCCACGACTTTCACCGCCCGGAACATCATAGATCCAGTAGGTACGGGCAATGGCAAAGGGAATATGCGTCTCTCCCTCTGCCACTGTCAGGTTGCCTCTTGGGTCGAATATCTTGGGTAATGTGATAATTCTTCCTAATTCTTTCATGTCTATTTCTTCATGTATGGGTCGGTTCCCAATACGGTTTTTGCCAGGCGCTTTGCCTTGTTGCGAAGCTGGTTGAGGTCATCGCCCTTCTCGCCGTAGCAGAGCACTACACCCATTCTTCTGCCTACGTGAGCCTCTGGCTTGCCGAAGATACGGATGCGGGTGTGGTCTTCCTTCAGGGCATCGAGCATATTGTAGTTTAATGGCTCGGTGCTTTCCTCTGGCGAGAGGATGACGGCAGAACAGCCGATGTGCTCCAGATGGATTCCGGCGATAGGCAAGCCCATCACGGCACGGAAGTGGAGCTCAAACTCGCTCAGGTTGGTGGTGTGACCGAGGGTTACCATACCTGTATCGTGTGGACGAGGACTCAACTCTGAGAAGATAACCTCGCCCTGCTTGCTCAGGAAGAACTCTACGCCCCAGAGACCGGCACCAGTCAATGCCTTGGTTACTTCGCCGGCAATGTGCTCAGCCTTCTTCAAAGCCTCCTCAGGAATCTGGAATGGCTGCCAACTCTCGCGGTAGTCGCCGCCCTTCTGTACGTGGCCGATAGGTGGACAGAAGAGGGTAGGACCGTCTTTCTGGGTAACGGTGAGCAGGGTGAACTCAGAATCGAAGTCGATAAATTCCTCGATGATTACTTCCTTCACGTCGCCACGACCTTCTTCCATTGCTTCCTTATAAGCCTCCTTCAGTTCATCATCGTTGTGAACATAGCTCTGACCATGGCCGCTTGAACTCATCAGAGGTTTCACTACGCATGGGAAACCGATTTCATCGGCAGCGTTCTTAAACTCCTCGAAGGTCTTGGCATAGAAGTACTTGGCGGTGCGCAGACCCAGTTCCTTGGCGGCAAGGTCGCGGATAGCACGGCGGTTCATTGTGTAGTTTACGGCACGTGCAGAAGGCACAACCTGGATGCCCTCCTTCTCGAAGTCGAAGAGACGCTCGGTGCGGATAGCTTCAATCTCAGGCACGATGATGTCTGGGTGATGTTTCTCTACCACTGCGGTCAATGCGTCACCATCGAGCATCGAGAACACTTCTCGCTCGTCGGCTACCTGCATGGCTGGTGCATTGTCATACTTGTCGCAAGCGATGACGTACTGTCCTGCTCGCTTTGCGGCGATGGTAAATTCTTTGCCCAGTTCGCCTGAGCCCAAAAGCATAATCTTCTTCATTTATATGATGTTTAATATTTTATGTCCCTAAAATTAATCACTAATAATTAATCACTAAGTCCGAACTTCTTTCTGATAAATTCTGCGATAAACTTCTCTGTTTCTTCGATTCCCAGATGGCTGCTGTTGATGCAGAGGTCGTAGCTTTCGCTGTGGCCCCACTTCTTGCCTGTATAGTAATCGTAGTAAGAGGCGCGCTGCTCCTCGTGGCTTTCGATAAACTTGCGGGCGGAGGCTCTGTCGATGTCCTTTCGCTTGCACACTGCCTTGATGCGGTCGTCGATATTGGCGGTGATGAAGATGTTGATTACGTTCTTGTAATCACGCAGCACATAGTCGGCGGTTCTGCCCACAAACACGCAGTTGCCCTCATCGGCTGCCTTTCTGATGGCGTCGCTCTGGAACTTATACAGACCTTCCTGCGAGAAGTCGTTGTGATAGAAATTGTTATCGCTCAGGAAGGGCAGATGGGTATGGAAGAGAGACTTGAAGAATCCCTTCTGCTCATCGTTCTGCTCGAAGAATTTCTCAGAGAATCCACTCTCCTTGGCGGCAAGATTCAGCAGCTCACGGTCGTAACATTTGCAACCGAAATCCTCCGCCAGCTTCTCGGCGATGATATGGCCGCCGCTACCTATCTGGCGACCTACGTTTATGATAATCTTATTCATAATTTATAGTTTATAATTTATAGTTTATAGGGCAATCTTGCTAAACGGCGAAGCTGCTATTAACTATTAACTTTTAGCTGTTCTTGGTGTTGTCTTTTCAACTTGTTCATGTACCATGACATTACGATGGCAGCGATGACTGCGGCTGAGAAGTCGGAGATAGGCATACTGTACCATACTCCATCAATGTCCCATATCATCGGCAGAAAAGCCAGGAGCGGCAGGAGGATGAGCAACTGTCTCGACAAGGAGAGGAAGATACTGATCTTCACCTTTCCGATGCACTGGAAGAAGTTGGTGATAACCATCTGGAACCCGATGATCGGGAAGCAGAACATCACCACTCTGATAGCCTTGATTCCCAGGTCTATCAGATGCTTATCGGTAGTAAACATTCTCGCGCAGTAGTAAGGCAGGAACATCGCTATCAGCCAGCCCGTTACCATGATGGCGGTGGCGGCAATGATGCTCAGGTTCAGTACGCGCATCAGTCGGTCCAGTTTCTGGGCTCCATAGTTGTATCCGGCTATCGGCTGCATTCCCTGGTTTACGCCTAATACGAACATGATGAACACCATCGCAATACCATTGGCTATTCCGTAGGCACCCACGGAGAGGTCGCCTCCGAAACGCACCAGCTGGTTGTTGATGAAGATGACGATGATGCAGGCGCACACGTTCATCAGGAAAGGCGAAATGCCGATGGAGAGGATGTTATCTACGAGTTTCCTCTTCAGTTTGTAGATTCCTTTCTTGAAGTGGAGCAGCTCGCTCTTGTTGCTGAAGAGCTTGATCTGCCACATCAGTGCCATCAGCTGCGAAAGGATGGTGGCGATGGCGGCACCCTGTATTCCCCATTTGAACACGAGGATGAAGAGGGCATCCAGTATCACGTTCATCACCACCGTGAAGATGGTGGCGTACATCGCCTGCTTGGGCTTGCTCGCTGCTCGGAGCAGGGCATTCATGCCGAAATACATGTGGCTTACCACATTGCCCAGCAGGATGATGACCATATACTCATGGGCATAGATGAGCGTCTGGTCGCTGGCTCCGAAGAATCTCAGGATAGGGTCGAGGAAGAGCAGACAGATGATGCTCAGTCCGATACCGATGATGAGATTCAGAGAAATCGTGTTACCCAGAATGTTTTGCGCTGTGGCATAGTCTTTTTGTCCCAACTTCACGCTGATGGCAGTAGACGCTCCTACGCCCACACCGGCTCCGAAGGCAGCGGTGAGATTCATGAAGGGAAAGGTGATGGCGAGACCTGAAATAGCCATGGCTCCCACACCCTGACCGATGAATACTCGGTCAACGATGTTGTAGAGTGAGGCGGCGGTCATCGCAATCATCGCTGGCAAGGCATACTGAACGAGCAGCTTGCCCACCGGCTTCGTACCTAATTCTAATGTCGCTTGTTTATTTTCCATTTATATCTGTTTTTTCCTCATAGCCGCTCGCCCAGCTTCTTTCAGAATGCAATTGCAGCGGCTACTTGTCTGCAAAAGTACAAAAAATATCTGATACCTTATTATATATATGAGAAAAACTTGCATTTCATGATAAAAACTTCCCTTTTCCTTTGGTGTTTTCGTACAATTTCTGTACTTTTGCACTTCAGAATAAACAATTCAACTCATTAACAAATGCAATACAGAAATATTGCAGCAACAACAATAACAAACCGGACTACCGATATAATGATGAAAAAATTTTTGATGCTTTATGCATTTTTAATGACTGCTCTCTCTTTGTTTGCTCGCGAAGACAGGGTTAGCAATTTTGAGCAACTGATGCGGTTGCCCCGCATCGCCGAAACCGATATGGTGTCGTATCCGGGAGGCAAGTGTATGATGTATCGTCTTTATCTCAGAGACAAAGACCTCAGTCACACTCCCTTTTCGGTAAGTCGCCCTGCAGATTTTCTCTCTCCCCGTTCCATAGAGCGCAGAAAGAGGCAGAATCTGCCCATCGATGTTACCGATCTGCCTGTGGCTCCTGCTTATGAGCAGGCTGTAAGCGAGGCAGGCATCGAGATTGTGGGCAAGAGTAAGTGGAACAATACCCTGCTGGTCCGCATTCATAAGGAGAAGGAACTACGGAAACTGGATGATTTCGATTTCATCACCCGGAAGATGAAGGTCTTCTCTGCTCCCGATTCTGTCAGTCAGCGCGTCAGAAGTAGCGTTCGCAGGGGATTGAACGATTGGACTGGTGGAGTAGGCGAATATGGTGCTGCCGATGCGCAGATCCAGTCGCTCAATGGCAAGCGGTTGCATGGAACCGGACATTTGGGCAAAGGAATGATGATTGCTGTCTTCGACGGCGGATTCATGAATGTGGATAAGATTCCGGCGCTGCATAATATCAGATTGGCGGGCATTAAGGACTTTGTGGTTCCTCAATCCAAGAATATTTTCGCCGAGATGGAGCATGGAACGATGGTGCTTTCTACGATGGCTGCCAACGAACCCGAAAGATTCGTGGGAGTGGCGCCTGAGGCTCAATATCTGCTGGTGCGCTGTGAAGATGAGCGCACAGAGAGTCTGGCAGAAGAGGATTACTGGGCTTTTGCGGCTGAATATGCTGACAGTTGCGGCGTGGATGTCATCAACTCTTCGTTAGGCTATCATGGCTTCGATGATGCGTCTACCAACCATCATTATTATGAACAGGACGGCAATTCTACCCTCATCTCCCGCACCGCTTCGATGTGTGCAGACAAGGGAATCATATGTGTCAATTCTGCCGGAAACGACGGAATGGGAAGCTGGAAGAAAATCAATTTCCCTGCCGATGCACGCAATATCCTTACCGTGGGCAGCGTAAACGAAATGGGCGAGAATGCGGCTTTCAGTGCCGTGGGACCTACTGCTGACGGCAGAATCAAGCCTGATGTGATGGCTTACGGAAGTCCTACCTGTGTGATTACGGGCCGTGGAAATATCATCAATGATAACGGAACGTCTTTCTCATCTCCGCTCATCGCCGGAATGGTGGCGTGTCTCTGGCAGGCTTTGCCTCAGAAAACGGCTAAGCAGATTATGAAACTCGTGAGATTGGCTGGCGATAATCAGCAACACCCCGATAATGTTTTCGGATATGGTGTGCCCGATTTCTGGAAGGCTTATCAGACGGGAAAAGCGATTAAGTAGGCACGGAGGAAAAAATAAGGCACGGAGAAAAAAGAATAAGGCACGGATTACACGGATTACACAGAGGCTCGCGCCCTTGTTCTCTGATAAAAAATCCGTGTAATCCGTGTAATCCGTGCCTTAAAAAATCCCATGTCTAAAAAATCCCATGTCTAAAAAATCCCATGTCTAAAAAATCCCGTGCCTAAAAAATTACCATGCCCCAAAAAATAATTCAGTGCCAAAAATATAAGAGTATGAAGCAAAGATTTTCTCTCTATGAATTAAACTCCATAGTCCGTGAGGTCATTTCGATGTCCTTGCCCGATAGCTATTGGGTGGAAGCGGAACTCTCTGAGGCTCGCGAGGGCTACGGCGGGCACTGCTATCTGGAACTTATCGAGAAGGATGAGCGGTCTAATACGCCCATTGCCAAGGCGCATGCCTCCTGCTGGCGAAACCGATGGATGTTCATCAAACCGAATTTCGAGCGCATCACCGGACAGCGCATTCATGCCGGAATGAAAGTGCTGCTCAAGGTACACGCGCAGTTTCATGAGAACTATGGCTTCTCCTGGATAGTAGACGATATTGATCCTAACTATACGATGGGCGATATGGTGCGCAAGCGGCAGGAAATCATCAATACGCTGAAAGCAGAGGGCGTATTCGAACTGCAGAAGGAGTTGGTGCTCCCGATGTTCTGCCAGCGCATCGCCGTCATTTCCAGTGCTACGGCAGCAGGTTATGGTGATTTCTGCAACCAACTTGCCGATAACGATTATGGTCTGCAGTTTCAAACCCGCCTCTTTCCGGCTACGATGCAGGGCGAGGGGGTAGAGCAGAGTGTGATAGCTGCCCTCGACAGTATCAATGCCGAATGGGAACAGTTTGACTGCGTAGTCATCATCCGAGGCGGTGGCGCTACGAGCGACCTCTCGGGTTTCGATACCCTGGCGCTTGCCGAGAATGTGGCAAACTTCCCGCTGCCTATCATCACGGGAATAGGACATGAAAGGGACGAGAGTGTGCTGGATATGATTTCTTTCCAGCGTGTAAAGACACCGACAGCCGCTGCCGCCTTCCTCGTCAACCATCTTACTGAGGTTTATGCCCGTGTGGTGAATGCGCAAGAGGCTATCGTGCAGAATGTGAAGCACCGTCTGCAGGTGGAGAAGATGAGGCTCGACAGACTGAGCAACACGATTCCTGTTCAGTTTTCTCTGGTGAAGACGAAGCAGGGAGCCTATCTCGACCGTCTGATGAGCCGTTTAAGCACAAATGTACAGTCGAAACTATCGGAAGCCCAGCGCCATTTCGAGATTCTTTCTCAGAATATTCAGCCGATATTGGAAAGGAAGATGCTCAACGAGAGTCATCGTCTGCAACTTCTTTCCCAGCGCATTCAGGCACAAGACCCCGAATTGTTGCTGAAACGTGGCTACAGCATTACGCTGAAAGATGGCAAAAGCATCCGTTCTGCCTCAGAACTGAAGTCTGGCGACATCATCGAAACGAGGTTGGCCGAGGGCAGCGTGAAGGCAAAAGTTGAATAATAGTTTATAATTTATAGTTAATAGTTTATAGCAATCTGGCTAAACGGAGAAGCCGCTATAAACTATTAACTCTTAACTAAAATAGGATTATGGAAAAAGAAGAAATGAAATACGAACAAGCCGTAAGAGAGCTTGAAGAAATCGTAGAAAGAATGGAGAATGATGAACTCGATATTGATCAGCTCTCCGAGCAGTTGAAACGTGCCAAAACCTTGGTGAAACTCTGTAAAGACAAACTCACCAAGACCGATGAGGAAATCAAGAAACTCCTCAGCGAGGATTGATTTTCTGAGTGGCGGGCCGATTTTTCTTTGATTCTTCATTGGATTCTATGGATTTTAAAGGGTTAATGTTTAGTTTTGCACACGGATCTCACGGATCTCACGGATTTTTCTCCTTCGGAGTTTTGGCTGTGAGCCTTAGTGAGAGTACCGTTGCTTGCAACGAAGAAGATCCGTGGAATCTGTGAGATCCGTGTGCGACTTCTCTTTCTGAATCACAATGCAAAGATACAACATTTCATTTTCCCAACTCACCGATGCTCACTGTTGCTCACTGATACTCACCGATTTCGACTCCTTTGGAGTTTTTCCATTAAGACCAAATGAGAATACCCGTTGCTTGCAACGAAAAAATAAATCCGTGAGATCCGTGAGATCCGTGAGATCCGTGTGCGCCCCAAAGACTCCCCTATGTTTAGGCATAGGGGGAGTCTTAATATCACATGATGTGTCCGCTCCAGCCATTCTCCTTCATTATATGAGAGAATGGCTGGTTCTCGTTATCGACCTAACCCTTTGCCCTTTCTTGATTTTACCATCCGAGTTGCTTGTCGCAAACACCGTCTTATCCATTCTATCTCATCTTCATCCTTCTCACGTCCCCAATCCTTGGTATCGCTACCGCCACCTCCTTGGCTTTCAGCGAAGTTGGTAGCCTCGTTGACGTAGCCGATGTACAGGTACATTTCACAATAGATAATTTTGTCACCATGATTAATGAAGTCTATTGCAAAGCTATCGGTAAAGAGACAGCTGTCGTGAATGCTCGTCATACGTGGATAGATATCTGCTATCTCTGCCAACGCCTTCATGCCAGCCTGTGCCCAAATCTTATTGATTATCTGTTGCTTGCGGCAGAAATATAAACTAAATAATAGGAGATAAGATTATGGCATTAGCAATTAGTGGTATCCCAATGCTGACAGGTGATGGGGCTTTAGCTTTC
Organism: Segatella copri; assembly: GCF_026015465.1. Taxonomy (GTDB): domain Bacteria; phylum Bacteroidota; class Bacteroidia; order Bacteroidales; family Bacteroidaceae; genus Prevotella; species Prevotella copri_E. Next base: position 476,307 of record NZ_JAPDUQ010000001.1, on the reverse strand, counting down.
AGAGAAAAACTGAAGAAACATTGAAGAAGCGTGGTAGCATAGATTTCTCAAAGCAACGTGCTGAGATGAAGGCTATTTTAGCAAAAGCAAAATTTTAAGTTAGTATTTAGTTAATCTAATTTCCGCAACACTATAATTTAATATTTTTTATAAGCACCTGAGCAACAAAAAGTTGCTCAGGATTTTGCCATGTCAGAAATTTCACTTATCTTAGTGTTGCAAAATAAAAACAAACAAAATTCTGAATGACATGGCAAAAGTACAAATAAAATCTGAGAAACTCACTCCTTTTGGAGGAATTTTTTCTATTATGGAGCAATTTGATTCTCTTTTAGCTCAAACAATAGATTCTACCTTGGGATTGAGATGCACATTGTTTGGTTATCAATATAGCGAGATTCTACGTTCTCTGATGTGCGTATATCTTTGTGGTGGCTCATGTATTGAGGATGTTACAACTCACCTGATGAAACATTTATCTCTTCATCCAACTCTTCGCACTTGCAGCGCAGACACCATATTACGTGCTATCGAAGAACTGACCTTTAAGAGCATCACCTATAAGTCTGCTTCTGGCAAATCCTATGATTTCAATACTGCAGACAAGATGAACTGCTTACTGGTCAATGCCCTGCTTGCTACTGGTCAATTGAAATCCGGTCAAGAGTATGATTTTGACTTTGACCATCAGTTCATTGAAACAGAGAAGTATGATGCAAAACCAACCTACAAGAAGTTCTTGGGCTATAGTCCAGGTGTAGCTGTCATTAACGACATGATTGTTGGTATTGAAAATAGAGACGGCAACACAAACGTGCGCTTCAACCAAAAAGAAACTTTGGAAAGAATCTTCAAGCGATTGGAGGCTTCGGAAATATATATTTCTCGTGCCCGCATGGATTGCGGCTCATGTTCGGAGGAAATCGTAGATATGGTAGAGGCTCATTGCAGGTATTTTTATATTCGTGCCAACAGATGCTCTTCTTTCTACGATTCCATGTTTGCCTTAACTGGATGGAAAACTGTTGAAATCAACGGTATTGAGTTTGAGTTGAATTCTATCCTTGTTGAGAAATGGAAAGGAAAACCGTATCGTCTTGTCATACAGAGACAAAGGCGAATAGATGGAGACCTTGACATTTGGGAAGGCGAATATACCTACAGATGTATACTGACTAACGATTACAAGTCGAGTGCAAGAGACATCGTGGAATTCTACAATCTTCGTGGTGGCAAGGAACGCATCTTCGATGACATGAACAATGACTTTGGCTGGAATCGATTGCCAAAATCGTTCATGGCACAGAATACTGTATTCCTGCTTATGACAGCTCTCATCAGAAACTTCTACAAAGCTATTATGCAGAGATTGAAAACCCATGAATTTGGATTGCGTGCCACCAGCAGAATCAAGACCTTTGTTTTCAAGTTCATCTCTGTTCCTGCGAAATGGATTAAGACATCACGTAGGCATGTATTGAACATTTACTCAGACAACAATGCTTATGCCAACCTGTTCAAGACAGACTTTGGTTAAAGACCATGCTTTTCTGGTTAAACCAGCGTATTACCTCAAGTCGCTTTATGGGGTAAGGGGATTTTGTGTCTGCGACATTTCTGTTATGCAAGAAATATGTACAATAAAATGAATTTTGTCGTTTTACAAGCAAAATCCCACTAAACCCTATAGGTTGCGGATTTGAGGGTTAATAGTTTATAGTTGATTTTTGGGTAATTGGCTGATAAGTTGCAGATTTATTCTGATTTTCTTGGTGGTTTCGAAGAATATGTGTAATTTTGCGACATTATTAAACGTTTAAAATGAAAGGTTATGGCTTTAGAGATAAGAAGTATTCCTGTTTTGACAGGTGAGACTGCTGAACGATTTGTTCGTGAGGCAGAGGAGAATGAACGCAATCCACAAAGAAAGGCATTGCGAATGTCATTTGCTGATGTGGAGAAAATATTGGTTCGTTCAACCGCTAATTTGAAAGCACATGGAGGAAAAAGTCCTTTTGCAAAGTAATTGCTCTCTTTATCGGGTTACGACAAAAGAAGAGCTTGACTCTTTTAGCTGTGGTGATGAAGATCTTGATGATTTCTTTCACCAGGAGGCTTGTCTTTATGATGGGCAATTATTGGGAAAAACATATTTCTTTGCCTCGGAAAGAAGTGGTAAGGATGAAATCGTTTGTGCCTTTACGTTGGCAAATGATAGTATCAAGGCTGCTTTGATTCCGAATGCTTCAAGAAACAAAATACAGAGAAAAATTCCTAATTCCAAAAGAACAAGGAGTTATCCTGCAGTATTGATAGGAAGACTTGGAGTTGCGAAGAATTTTCAAGGTACTAATGATGGTATTGGCTCACAAGCAATTGACTATATCATATCTTGGTTTTTGTTACCTGATAATAAAACTGGTTGCCGTTTTATTGTGGTTGATGCCTATAACAAGGAAAATGTATTACGTTTTTATGGAAAGAATGGCTTCAAATTCTTGTACTCAACAGAAGAATTAGAGAAAGAAGCAAATCATATTCCTGATGATGAACACTTAGAGTCAAGGATGATGTATCTTGACTTGTTGGGCTATATAAGATAAAAAACAAGAGGTAATCTTTAGGATTCTTCTTAACTCTTTTCTGGCCCACAGATCTCTTAGATTAACACAGATGGGGCAGACGTGAAGTCTGCTTATATCCAAAGAATTGGCTGAACTAAAATATACTTATTGGAGGATGTGTCATAAGTTTATGATTCACCCTCTTCTTGTCGTTGGTAAATATGGGTTATGTTGCTGGAAGAGATAGGATATGTTGTTGGAAGAGACAGAATAAGTTGCTGGAAGAGATAGGATATGTTGTTGGAAGAGACAGAATAAGTTGTTGGAAGAGATAGGATATGTTGTTGAGACAGTCAGTATCTTCGGTCGCACAACAGCTGTTGTGCGCTTGCATAACAGTTGATATGCGCATGCACAACACCTGTTGTGCATGCGGTAGTCAACTGTTATACACCAACTATTATCCAGACTTATGACACACCCTCTGATGAGTTTACTATCTGAATATATTGGTATCACTGATTACTATTTCCATTAGGCAAGAACGAAATTATGTAATACTTCCTCTGTCGTTTTGTTGAGTAAGACGGCATCCTTGAATTCTGTAATCAAGCCACTTGACAGGGCACGATAGATAAGGTTCTCGAATCTGGTGCTGTGCTCGTCATCAATGATGCTTTTCTCTTATTCTTCTGCCAGTTCTTTCATCGCATCGTTTAATGTGTTGAAAAGAACGTTGATGTTTTCTTCTTCATTCTTACATGCCTCCTTGAAGAGGGCAACTGGGTCTTCGGTGCTGCTCTTGAGCGGAGTCTCGTTGAGCAGGATGTTGACATTGTTCAGCAACATGCCGTGAAGGGTTGGCATGTGGAGCTGGTGCTGTTCGCCCTCCTTGCTGCCACATTTCAGTCCGGCTGCGTATGCCTTTACGATAATGCGGACCAGGAGATGGATGGCCATCGGCTCGTCAGCAAGACTGATGAGAATGCCGTGGGTGTAATCGCGTACATGCTCTTCAAGAGTGGTAAACTTGCCTTGAAGAAGCCAGGTGAAGTTACGTTTGTATTCTGACTCCATAGCCTTGTAAAGCTGGTTCGATTTGCAGGCTATGCGCAAGTAGTCGAGCATGGTTGGCTCAAAGGTCGGGTCTGCCTGTTTCATGCTGTCGAAGTTCTTCTTCATGCGCTCGTTGGCTTCCTCGGCAGTTTTGTAGTTGAGGCGTACGAGGGTAGAGAACATGATGTCGAAGAAGTATTGGTTTACCTCGCCATAGTGCTCCAGCATCATCTGCTTGATCTGTTTCGGGTCGTTCTTCTTGCTGAAGTCATTGCCTTCGATGGTAGCATCGATGATGCCACGTGCGTAAGCTTCGAAGAAACCTCTTACAAATGCAGCTACTGCCTGATAACTGTTGATTCTTTTGCTCATTTCTTGTCTGTGTTTATTGGGCTGTTCCTGTTTGGGAATAACAGCTTCTTATTCAAAAGTCTTAAATTCATACCCCTGTTCCATGAGCCATTCTATGGCCTGAGGAAGCGCTGTCTTCAACTTTTCAATGCTCTTCAGCGAGTCGTGGAAGGTGATGATGCTGCCATTGCGGGCATACCGTTTCACATTGTTCACCACATCTTCTGCCGTCATCCATTTGGAATAGTCGCGCGTCACCACATCCCACATGATGACCTTGTAAGTGCGGTGCAGCCACCAATACTCACTTGGTCGCATCCAGCCGTGAGGTGGACGGAAGAGATGGGCATGGATGATATCGTTCGCCTTATTGGTGTTGAGCACGTAGGAAATGACTCGGTGCTTGAAGGCACCGATATGATTGAATGTATGGTTGCCTACCTGATGACCCTCTGCCACAATCTGGTTGTAGAGGTCATGATGGCGCAATACATTCTCGCCTACCATAAAGAAAGTAGCCTTGATATTGTACTTTCTCAGGGTCTCTAAGATGAATGGAGTTGACTCTGGAATCGGACCGTCATCAAATGTAAGATAGACAGAATGGTCTTTCTTGTCCATTCTCCAGATGGCCTTTGGATATAACCATCTGAGCCATTTGGCTGGTTGCTCTATGAACATGGATAAAACAGGTTTATATGAATAATGAAAAGTTTGGTGTCGTGTTTCGCGACACCAAACTTTTTTCTATTTTTTACTGATTGCCTTCCGGCATTCTGCCACCTCTGCCATGATAGAGACGATAGAGGTTGTTGAGCTGCTTCTCATACTTCTGCTCCAACTGTGGACTAACCATTCCGGCAGCCTCGCAGATGCTCTGCATAATCATGATCTGACGGATGCAGTCGTGCTCTGCCTGGAGGAAACGGTCGTTTGGCAGCGAGAGATAGTAGTTGAGGTATTGTGAAGCATTCTTCCATACCGCTTCAATATATTCCTTACCCTTGGCTTTCTGACCGGTCATCAGCCAGCCGCGAGCCATATCCAAGCCACCGCTCATGTAGTCGAGCGTAACATTGTAGGCAGGAATCTCGGTATCAGCCTTCTTCAGGATGTTGATAGCCTTCTGTTTCTTGCCTTCGGCGATGAGCTGGAGGGCTGTCTGGGCGAGCAGGCGACGGTGTGTATAGCACATACGCATGGTTGTCTCGTCGATGTAGAGTCCCTTCTGCCTCAGGTTGCCGAACTTGAATCGGGTCATGATGTTGTGATAAGCCTTCTCTGTATCGAAGTTCTTGGCACCTGGCTTGTTGGTGGTGAACGGAGTGATACGGTTCACAAGTCCCTCCTGTACGAAGTTGTCGCCGAGGTTCATATAGTTCTCTTCGCCTACGGTGAGTGCTACGTAGAGCGGACGGGTCCAGTTGCACTGTGCCAGCATTTCGAGCATCATGAGGTCGCCCTTGTAGAGTGCGCTCTTGCCGGCAAGAGAGATGACCATCTTGTCTGGAATAGAATCTGATGCCATCATCATGCCGCTCTTCTTTACAGCCTCCTTGTCGATGGTGACATAGAGGGTATCTGTAGGGATGAAGTGCATGTCAGGGTTCTTGCTGCGTACCCAGTTCTTCAGGATGTTCTTGAGTTCGAACGGTTCGTCACCAAACTGCTTCTTGGCATTCTCTGGATCCTGCTTGTAGAAGTCGAGAATCTGCTTCTTTGCTTCAGGCTCAACAGATACATATTCGTTGGTACCTGAACAGAAGTCGAGACGTGGCCAGGTGATTGGCACGGATGGTGAGTTGTATGCAGGGCGCATCATCTGGTCGATATACCAGTCGGTCTGCAGGTAGCTCAGGTTACATACGCGGGCATCTGTTCCAACGCCTTCTACCTCCTGGTTGTACCAGAGTGGGAAGGTATCATTATCACCATTGGTAAAGATGATAGGGTTGCCCTTCTCCTGGAGTGACATCAGGTAGTTCTGACCGAAGTCACGGCAGGTGTAACGGTTTGAGCGATCGTGATCATCCCAGGTCTGTGATGCCATCTGGATTGGTACGAGAAGTGTGATGACTGCTACGATAGCTGTTACGGCAGTACCGCTGAGCTTCATCTTGCGCTTCAGGATGTCGATGATGGCGAGTACGCCGAGACCGCACCAGATAGCGTATGCATAGAATGAGCCGGCATAAGCATAGTCACGCTCACGTGGCTGCATCGGTGTCTGATTCAGGTAGATGACGATGGCAAGACCTGTCATGAAGAACAGGAAGAATACAATCCAGAACTGCTGGATTCCGATAGGGAGGAGTACTTCCTCTTCCTTGCCGTTCTTCATTACCTTCTTCTTGCGGGTATACCAAGCCTGCCAGAAAAGTCCGATGAGACCGAGAATCAGCGGCATGCAGTAGAATACATTGTGTCCCTTGTTCTCCTTCAGGTCGTCTGGCAATTTGCTCTGGTCGCCATAGAGTGAATCATCAATGAATGAGAAACCGGTAATCCAGTTTCCGTGCTCTGGCTCACCATTGCCCTGGATGTCGTTCTGACGGCCGACAAAGTTCCACATGAAGTAGCGCCAGTACATGAAGTTGCACTGGTAAGAGAGGAAGAAGCGGATGTTGTCAAACTGTGACGGCATCTTCACCATCATACTCTCTCCGCAGCGGTCGTAAGGAATCTCTGTGCCTTCTACACCGCCCATCCAGTCTTCGTATGCCTGGGCATGAGCCGAACTGTACATACGAGGGAAGAGCATGTTCTGGGCATAGATATACTTATTCTTGTGACTTACTACGAAGTAAGAGTCCTTCTCATCAGCCGAAGCCTTCTCCTTGCGCTGGTAAACCGGTGCGCCTTCCTTCATGACTGGCTTGCACATGTTGCCGTCTACTTCGAGGGCTACCTGTGATGTATAAGCCTGGCCATAGAACAGAGGGCGGTCGCCATACTGGTCGCGGCTCAGATAACTTCCCAGGGTAAAGATGTCCTCAGGAGAGTTCTGGTCCATAGGAGGGTTGGCGGAAGAACGGATCACGATGAGTGCATAGCTGGAATAACCAATCATCAGCATCAGCATGCAGAGCAAGGCTGTGTTCTTGACGCGTGCTGAGATGAGAGGCAGGAGCTGCATCTTCTTCTTGGCGATGCCTGTAGATTCGTCAACGCCTGTTACTACCTCCTGCTTGCGCTTGTAGCCGAGTACGAACCAGAGGATAACCAGCACGATGATGCCAGTAATGGCAGCTGTCCAGCCATATCCGTAGAATGGGATGCCGAGCATGCCGAAGCCGAGAACGAAGGCGATATTCTGCTTCTTCTCGTTCTTCTCAGAAGCATGGCAGGTTTCGTAGATACCCCAGATAACTGAGGCTACGAGACAGATGATGTATACGATTTCACCGGTATTGAACGGACAGCCGAGAGTGTTGACAAAGAACAGTTCGAACCAGCCGCCTACGGTGATGATACCTGGAACCACACCATACAGTACGGCTACTACTACGAGGAATGAAAGGAACAGTGCCAGGAGTGAACCCTTGAGGTTGGCATGTGGCACCTTCTTGTAGTAATAAACCAATACGATGGCTGGGATACAGAGCAGGTTGAGCAGGTGGACACCGATACTCAATCCGGTCATATAGGCGATGAGCACAAGCCAACGGTCGCTATGAGGCTCGTCAGCATGGTCTTCCCACTTCAGGATGAGCCAGAATACCACAGCGGTAAAGGCAGAAGAGAACGCATAAACCTCACCCTCGACAGCTGAGAACCAGAAGGTATCGCTGAAGGTGTAGATGAGTGCGCCCACCATACCGGATGCCTCGATGGCAATCAGCTTACTGGTAGTCAGTTCTTTCCAGTCGCTGATGACGAGTCGGCGAGCCAGGTGGGTGATGGTCCAGAAGAGGAACATGATACAGACGGCGCTCAGCAGGGCGCTCATCGTATTTACCATCTTGGCTACCTGGGTAGTGTCGCTGGCGAAATGTGTGAAGAAATTGCCTAAAAGCATGAAGAATGGTGCCCCAGGTGGGTGACCGATCTCCTGCTTGTAAGCAGTCGTAATAAACTCAGGACAGTCCCAGAAACTGGCTGTCGGTTCAATTGTGGAACAATAAGTGAACGCCGCAATGATGAATGCGACCCATCCGAAGATATTGTCCACTAATCTGTACTGTTTCATTATTGTTTAAACTTTAATGTATTATATTTCTTTCTGAATGCTTTCTCTGTTTCTGAATGCTTTCTCTGTGCCTTTCTAGGAAGGCACATTCCAGTTGCAAAGATAATAAAAAGATGAGATAATATGGATTTTTGCACCTGTTTTTTAGGCATTATTATATAATAAGCCTATACATTTAAGAAATGCTCTTCCAGTTTCTCTCTCGGCATATCTGCCGTATCGTGGTAGTGGAGATGATGATTTACGCAGGCGATGTGCTTTACGTTATTGAGCACTTCGGCTACATCATGACTTACGATGATGATGGCGCACTCCCGGTTGATCTGTTCCAGCATCTCGTACATCTGCTTCTGGAAACGGCGGTCGATGTAGGTGTTGGGCTCATCCAGTATCACTACATCGGGTTTGGAAACAATGGCACGGGCGAGGAGTACTCGCTGCAGTTGTCCGCCGCTCAAGGCTGCGATATGGCGGTCTTTCAACTCCGTGAGCTGCATCTGTTCCAGACAGTCGAGTACCTGCTGGTGCTGAGCTTGGGTGTATCTCGAAAAGAGACTTTTGGTCTTGCTGAGTCCTGAGAGTACCACTTCATAAACGGAGATAGGAAACTGTTTGTCGAGATGATTGTATTGGGGCAGATATCCCATGCTGATTTCCCTTACTTCCTCCCCGTCTTTATAAAAGCGGATGCTGCCGTCTGTGGTTTTCATCAGTCCCAGAATGAGGCGCATGAGGGTTGTCTTGCCACCACCGTTGGGACCGATGATGCCAAGATAATCGTCTTTACAGACGGTGAGGTTGATATCGTGGAGCACTTCCTTGCCTTCATAGCCAGCCGAAAGATGCTCTATCTCTATTAACTTTGAACTTTGAACTTTGAACATTGAACTTTATGATTAGTTGTTGTTCTTTATACTTTTTATAAAATATTGGCGAGCCTACTTCCCAACCACTATTTCTTTGCCTTGCACTGCTGCTGCCGCTTCCTGCATCGCCCAGTTCCATTCTCCCTGCAATGGGTTGATATTCATTGCCTTGGTCTGGCTTTCCTTGATGAATGTCGTGGTGTTGCGGTTGGCAAATTCATCCTGTATGAGACAGAATCTGATCTTTTCCTTCCTGGCTCTTTCGATGAGACTCTTGAGCTGGGCTGCACTTGGCTCCCTGCCTTCTTCCTCGATGGCAAGCTGCTCCATCTGGTAATCACGGGCGAAGTAGGTGAGGATAGGGTGATAGATGACGAACTTGCGAACCATCTCCGGATTGTCCTTGAAACTCTTTCTGATGAGGCTGTCCTGCCTGTCGATGCTGCAGAGCAGCTGCTGATAGTTTTTCTGGAAGAAAGTCTTGTTCTCCGGTTCCAGTTGGCAGAGTGCCTTGAAGATGTTGCTGGAGATGATGCGGACGTTTTTGCAACTCATCCATACATGCGGGTCGGTATTGCCGCCTGGTGTCTTGGCGGGCGTGATGCCTGTGGAGGTATCTATCACTTTCATATCCGGAGCGTTGTCCTGCAGCTTCTTCATCCAGGTCTGCTCAAAACCGATGCTGCCCACTTTCAGATAGAGGGCACTCCTGGAGAGTTCCATCATCTGCTGGGCGTATGGCTCGTAAGTCTCTGGATTGTTACCATTCGATACCATCACGTTGACATCCACCTTATCTCCGGCAATCTTATCAACGAAAAACTTATAGGGAGGGATGGTTACGGTAACAGCAGGTTTGCCATCGCTGTTGGCGACAGATTCCTTTCCGTTACTTTCTGAGGTGTTACCTTTCTGCTGGCTGCCTTTACAGCCTGCGAAAACCACGCATAATATAATAAGGTATAAATACTTTCTCATAAGCAGTCAATCTATATGAATCAATTCTTTGTTTTCTTTCTTCTGATGCTGGTTTAAAAGATGAAACTGAGTCCGTAAACCAGCAGTACATATCTCAACACCTTTCCGATGGTGATGCTGATGACAGAAATAACGATGTTGGCTCTCGTCAGTCCCAAAACGATGGTGATGGCACTTCCCAACAGGGGCAGGAAGGCGAAGAATCCCATCCAGGCTCCTCTGTCGGCCATGAAATTCTGAGCCTTGTCGAGACTCTCTTTCTTTACATGCAGATATTTCTCTATCCATTCCAGCTTGCCCATCCGTCCTACGCTATAATTGAACATAGAACCGAGCACATTGCCGATGCTTCCATACAGTACGAGCTGGATAGGTTCCAGTCCGGCAGCCTGTAAGCCCGACATGACCACCTCGCTGCTGAAGGGAAAGAAACTGCCGGCAAGGAAGGCTGATACCAGCATGCCCCAGTAGCCCCAGCTCATTAAGAAATCTATTATCCAACTCATAGTAATATGCTCTCTGGTACGAGTATGTTGTAAGCCATGATAAGTACCAGCATGATGAGCAGCAGGATGAAGGAGATGTTGGTAAACTTACCTCTGGTGAATGTGATGAAATGGGCGATAAGCGGTGCTGTATTCACAATCAGGATGCCGCCCAGTTCCTGTATATGTTGAGGCTGGAGGACGATAAAGATGATGCAGGCAACCGATATCATGATAAACGTTTCGTAGATCATGCGGGTTCGTATCTTATCGCCGTAGCTGGTGCGTATGAAGTGGATGGAACCGATGATGGTGAGCAGGGTAACAAAACTCAGGTTCAGAATCTGATGGTCGGTAACCTGTGAATAATCAAAGAGTTCGCTGTAGTTGATGAATTCGCAGAAGTGGTCAGCCAGACCCTGTATGTTGTCGGTATAGAAGAAATAACCGGCTGCAAACCAATAGGGCACGATGAGACCTACCAGGGATGCAAAGAATGTCTTTACGCTAAACGAGAGGGTAAACACCATCATCATGATCCACAGTATAGGCATGAAATAGCCTATCTGTACGAAAACCATCGATGCCAGACCGATGCAGGCAAAGGCGTAGAAAGTCCAGCCTGTTGAGCGTTTATCCTGATAGCAATTCCAGATAATGAGATAAAAGGCGATGAAACACATCGTCACAATACTGCTTTTTAAAGAGAGGTGGGGGAGTCCTGTCATCGTCAGTAATGCCAGAAAACTGCAGGATACCATTCGGCTGTAGGTACGCATGAGGGCATTACGGTTGTTCAGTTCCACCATCAGCAGGGTAGACATGGCAGTAAAAGCAAATTCTACCCAGATATTGGATACCAATAAACCTACTGCAACCCAAACCAGAGTGGCAAGGGTTGCAGTAATTGGTAAAGAGTAGCGGCTAGCCGCTACTTTATTTTGAAAAGTTTTCTTTCTTAACATCTATATTTAGTTTATAGTTTATAGTTAATAGTTTATAGAGGCTTGCGCCGTTATAAAATGGACTTGCATACCTAAAAATAATCAATGAATAATCGAAGAATGCATGAATGTCTATTAATTATAAACTATTAACTATTAACTCATCTTAAAGGTCCTGTCCGATATCAGAACGGAAGTACTTGTCGGTGAACTGGATCTTCTGTGCCTCGGCAAAGCTCTTCTTCAAGGCTTCTTCCTTGTCCTTGCCGTAGCTGCTTACGCAGATGACACGACCACCGTTGGTTACTACCTGACCATCCTTCATGGCTGTACCGGAGTGGAATACTACCGAACCTTCTACATCGTCGATGCCCTGGATAGGATAACCCTTCTTGTAAGCCTCTGGATAACCGCCGCTTACGAGCATTACGCAGACTGCTGCACGCTCATCAAACTCGATGCTGCGCTTGTCCAAGTCGCCTGCTGCTACACCCTCAAAGAGATCCACGATGTCACTCTTCAGACGGAGCATCACGCTCTCTGTCTCTGGATCACCCATACGGCAGTTGTACTCGATTACCATAGGCTCGCCTTCTACATTAATCAGACCGAAGAAGATGAATCCCTTATAGTCGATGTTCTCCTCAGCAAGTCCTTCTACAGTAGGACGGATGATGCGCTCGTCAACCTTCTGCATCCACTCCTTGGTAGCGAATGGTACAGGGGTAACGCTACCCATACCGCCGGTGTTCAGACCGGTATCGTGCTCGCCGATGCGCTTGTAATCCTTAGCCTCAGGCAGAATCTTGTAGTTCTTGCCGTCGGTCAATACGAATACAGAGCACTCAATGCCACTGAGGAATTCCTCGATGACAACGCGTGCAGAAGCGTTGCCGAACATACCGCCGAGCATCTCCTTGAACTCTTTCTTAGCCTCTTCCAGGGTAGGGAGGATGAGAACGCCCTTACCGGCGCACAAACCGTCAGCCTTCAATACATAAGGAGCCTTCAGTGTCTCCAGGAATTTCAAGCCTTCCTCTACGTGCTCGCCGTCGAAAGTCTCATACTGGGCAGTAGGGATGTTGTGGCGCTTCATGAACTTCTTGGCGAAGTCCTTGCTGCCTTCCAGTACGGCGCCAGCCTTTGATGGACCGATGACAGGGATGTTCTGGGTGCGAGGATCGTTCTTGAAGTCATCGTAAACACCCTTTACCAATGGGTCTTCCGGACCAACTACTACCATATCAACGCCATTCTCTACTGTGAAGTTCTTGAGCGCCTCAAAGTCGTCTGCCTTGATATCTACGTTCTCGCCGACATTCTGTGTACCGGCATTACCAGGAGCGATGAAGAGTTTCTCACACTTTTCGCTCTGAGCGATTTTCCATGCTAAGGCGTGCTCGCGGCCACCGCCTCCTAACAATAAAATTTTCATTTGCTGTAAGTTATTGTTTGTTATTTGATGTAGAAGTAAACTCCCCTTTTCGGGGGATGTTTACTCCTAGATATTTACTTGAGATAATCGAAGAAATAATTGCTGATGCGCTCATGCAGATGAGTGCTCTGATGACCTCTCATGTTGTGAGGCTCGCCAGGATAGACGAAGAAGTCTGGCTGGGTGCCTGCTGCGATGCAAGCCTTGAGGAAGGTGAGGCAGTGCTGTGGCACTACAGTCACATCGTTCAAGCCCTGGATAATCTGCAGCTTGCCCTTCAGGTTCTTTGCCTGATAGAGCAGAGAGGTCTTCCTGTAACCCTCTGGGTTGGTCTGCGGGGTGTCCATATAGCGCTCGCCATACATCACCTCGTACCAGTGCCAGTCGATTACCGGACCGCCTGCTACGCCTACCTTGAACACATCAGGGTGGTTGGTCATCAGTGAGATGGTCATGAATCCGCCGAAGCTCCAGCCGTGAACGCCAATCTTGTCAGCATCTACGTAAGGAAGCGTCTTCAGATATTCCACACCCTTCATCTGGTCTTGCATCTCAATCTGTCCGAGCTGGCGGAAGGTAGCCTGCTCGAAAGCCTTGCCACGGTTCTCGCTTCCACGGTTGTCGAGGATGAAGAGCAGATAGCCCTTTTCTGCCATGTAGGTTTCCCAACCACGGCTAGAGTAGTTCCAGCGGGCATCTACGTTGTGGGCATGAGGACCACCATATACATATATAATGGTAGGATACTTCTTGTTTGGATCGAAGTTTACCGGCTTCACCATTCTCCAGTAGAGGTCTGTTTCGCCATCGGCAGCCTTGATGGTACCGCAGCTGTACTCCGGCACGTTGTAGCCCTTCCAAGGGTTCTCGGCTGTGAAGTAAGCGGTGCGCTTGCCGTTCTCGGTGTTTACGAGGGCAATCTTGCGAGGAACGGTAGGAGTAGAGTAGTTGTCGAAGACATACTGTCCGTTCTCGCTCAAAGTGGCGCTGTGCCATCCCTTGCCGCAATCATCTACCAGCGTACGTTTGCCGGTTTTTGTATCTACGGCAAAGATGTTTCTCTGGATAGGCGATTTCTCGTTGGATGCGATGATGATACTCTTGCGCTTGCTGTTGAAACCGAGCACTTCCATCACTTCCCATTTGCCGGAAGTCAACTGCCGGATTGTAAGTGAAGAGTGAAGAGTGGAGAGTGAAGAATTCTCTTGCTTTTCTGATGAAGATTTTGCATTTGAATTCTTCGTTTTTCGTTCTTCGTTCTTCACTTCACAGAGATAGAGGTGGTTGTAGCCATCCTTGCGGCTCTGCATGATAAAGCTGTTGCTGTCCCAAGGCAGGAACTGGATTGGGTGACATGGTTCTACATATTTCTCATCGGTCTCGCGATAGAGTTCGCCTGTCTTCTCGCCGGTTTCTGCATTGTAGGCAGTCAGACGGCAGTCGTTCTGGTCGCGGTTCAGTTCGAACATATAGATGGTCTTGCTGTCCGGACTCCATGCGATGTTGGTGAAGTAGCGGTCGGTTGGATCGCCAGCCTTCAGATAGATGGTCTTGCCGGTCATGCAGTCGAACACGCCTACGGTTACCTTGTGTGATGTCTCGCCAGTCATCGGATACTTGTCTGGTGCAGGAGTAGCAATGCAACTCTGTGTTTCAGGATGATTGAAACCAATTTCCGGGATGTCGACCTGCGGATAGTCGGTTACCATACTCTGGTCCATGCGATAGAAGGCGAGAAGTTCGCCGTTCGGACTCCAGAAGGTTCCCTTGCTGATACCGAACTCATCGCGGTGAACACTCTGTCCATAAACAATTTCGCGGTTTCCATCCTTTGAGAGCTGGAAATCGTGAGATTTCTTTTCTTTTGTCAGGGCGTTGCTGGTTACATCGAAGGTACGCACATAGAGGTTGCTGCCCTTCAGATAGGCGAAGGCGTTCTGCTGGGCGTTCGCCTCCAGGAGGTTCTCGCCGTCAGCAAAATCCATCTCGCTCAGCAACTTATGCTTCTTGAAGTCTACGGTATAAGTCTTGCTGCCGTTGCTTACCATCACGATGTTCTTGCCTGCAAAAGGGAAGAGAGCATTGTAGAGGGCTCTTACCTTGATGTCCTTGGTAGGAGCAATCCACTGGTTGATGTCATTAATGCCGAAGAGTTTGGTCTCCTTGCCTGTCGTCTTGTTGACGAGATAGCAGGCATCCACATCCTGGCGAACGAGTTCATTGCCCCACCAGGTGCACCAGCGGTTCTTAGCTACCATGTTACGATAGTTGTTGCCGCCGAAGTTCAGGTCTTCCAATGTAAAGGTTTTCTCGCCTTTCTGAGCAGGAACTACGCCCTGAGCCTGTAAGTCGGTTGCATTCATAGCCATCATGATCATAGCAGCAAAAGATAATTTATAAATTGAATTCTTCAGATTCATTATATTCTTTATTCAAGTTTCGCAAGTTCAGAAGTTAAAGGAGTTAAAGGAGTTATCGCTCCCTACGGTCGCTGAGGAGTTAAGACAATAGTCTTTTTGGCGTATTTTTTAAGCAGCAAGACATACGTCTTAACTCCTTAACTTCCTTAACTCCTTTAACTTCCTGATATGCGAAAGTTCAGTTCTTTACTTTAATCCTCGTCGTCGAAGTCAACGCTGAAGTTCTTCTTGCCTCCGCGCTTGCCTCCGAAATCACGGCCACCACGTTTGTCGCCCTTGAAGCCACCACGCTTGTCGCCTTTCTCGAAACGCTTTCCGTCGCGCTTGCCACCGAAGTCACGGCCACCCTTGCGGTCGCCCTTGAAGCTGCGGCTGCCACGCTTGTCATCGTCGTCATTATTGCGTCGACCGCCACCGATACGTGAACGACCGCCCTTGTGGAACTCAGCACGCTTCTTCTCGAAGTCTTCCAGACGGTGAGTATGGAACTTGAAAGAACGGATATCGTCCTCCTCGTTTTCAGTCTCCTCGCTTACACGCTTCTTGAATTCACGTTCCTTCTTGAAACGGTGCTTCTGAGCCATCTCGCTCTTCTCGCGCTCAGTCTTCACAATACCGCCTTCAGAACGGAAGTCCTTCATCTTGCCGTCGAACATCACATACTTGCGGAATTCGCACTCCAAGCTTCCGTTGAATACAGGAATCTTGATAGATGGTTTCAGACCAATCTGCTCGAAGCATTCCTCGCGGTAGCTCAATACCCAAGCCTCGTTGCCGGCAAAAGCCTTCTTGAAGCGCTCGCCTATCATCTTGTAGGTGTTCAGGAGGTTAGGGGTAGAGATGCGCTCACCGTATGGAGGGTTCATCACGATGATGCTCTTCTCGGCTGGCTGGGTGAAGTCCTTGAAATCAGCCTGTGAGATGGTGATGTCCTTGCTAAGACCGGCAGCACGAACGTTGAGGTTAGCTGTGTTTACAGCCTTCATGTCAACATCGTAACCATAGATATGGTGCTCGAACTCGTGCTCCTGAGAGTCGTCGTTATAGATCATGTCGAAGAGATCCTGGTCAAAATCGTTCCATTTCTCGAATGCAAACTCCTTGCGGAATACACCTGGAGAGATGTTGCGGGCGATGAGGGCAGCTTCGATGGCGATGGTACCTGAACCACACATCGGGTCGATGAAATCGCATTCGCCCTTCCAGCCGGTCATCAGAATCATACCTGCAGCGAGAACCTCGTTCAGAGGAGCCTCTACCTGCTCCTGGCGGTAGCCACGGCGGTGCAGACTCTCACCACTCGAATCGAGACTCAAGGTGGCATTGTCTTCTGCAATGTGGATGTTGAGGCGGATATCCGGGTTAGATACGCTGATATTTGGACGTGTACCCTGCTTCTCGCGGAACCAGTCTACAATCGCATCCTTTACCTTGTAGGTTACGAAGCGTGAGTTGCGGAACTCCTCTGAGTAGACTACTGAGTCAACAGAGAAAGTCTTCTTCACGTCTAAGATGTCATCCCACTTGATCTTCTGGATCTGATCATACACCTCTTCAGCGCTTCTAGCCTTGAAGTGCTTGATAGGCTTTAAGATACGGATGGCTGTGTGCAACTGGAAGTTAGCACGATACATCATTTCCTTGTCGCCTGTGAAAGACACCATGCGGCGACCGATCTGTACATTATTGGCACCCAACTGGGTGAGCTCTTCAGCCAAGACAGGCTCGAGGCCCATGAAGGTCTTGGCAATGAGTTCAAATTCCTGTTCCATTATTGAATTCTATATCTAATAAACTTTGTTTTTCTTTTTTATATTTCTTTGTTTTCGGTTTCATATCCTTGGTAACCCATACGTTGGCTCCCACTACGCAGCCTTCTCCGATGGTGATGCGACCGAGGATGGTGGCATTGGCGTAGACGATGACATCATTTTCGAGGATAGGGTGGCGAGGGATTCCCTTGATAGGATTGCCGTCCTTATCGAGTGGGAAACTCTTGGCTCCGAGGGTTACACCCTGGTAGAGTTTCACATTATCGCCGATGATGCAGGTAGCTCCAATCACCACACCCGTACCGTGGTCGATGGTGAAGTGCTTGCCGATGGTAGCCTCCGGGTTAATATCAATACCGGTTTCCGAATGAGCCAGTTCAGTCATCATTCTCGGAATGAGCGGCACTCCCAGTTCGTGCAGCACGTGAGCGATGCGGTAGTTGGTAATCGCCTTGATGACCGGGTAGCAGGAGATGATTTCTCCGTGGCTCATGGCAGCCGGGTCGCCCTCGTAGGCAGCCTCTACATCGGTAGCCAGAATCTTGCGCAGTCTCGGGAATTCCATGATTGCCTTGGCTGCAATCACGCCTGCCTTGGCACGCTGGTGCTGCAGTTCTGCCTGGGTTTCCGTTTCGCAGTCGTTGGCGAAGCAGAGACCGGCGAGAATCTGCTCTGACAGCATCTCATAGAGTTTCTCTACTCTTACTCCAATATGATATTTGATGGTTGAGATATTTACCGAAGAATTGCCGAAATATCCCGGAAAGAGGATAGAACGGGACAAACTGATGATTTCTTCGAGCGCCTTGCCCGAAGGAAGTGGATTCCCGTCTCGATGCTGATGGAAGAGACCCTTCAAAGATTCGGCGCTCGAAAGCTCCTCGATGGTCTCTGTCAGCTGATGAGTTAATGTATCTTTACTCATTTTCTTAATGTCTCAATAAAATTTGAGTGCAAAGATACGATTATTTTCTTGAATGACAAAGAAATAGCTACGGTTTTTTGTATTTTTTTTAGTGATTCTTTGGGGGATGAAAGAAGATGTGTGTCATAAGTAGTTTGCCTAGGGGATAGATAAGGCACGGATTACACGGATTACACGGATTTATGTCGCTCATGTAAATAAAGCAATTATAGCCTCATGAAAAATCCGTGTAATCCGTGCCTAAAAACTATGAAAAAGTTTATGCCACACCCTCTGTCTTATTTTGCGATACTGTCCAGAAAGAGGAGCAGTCGGTTGGTGACGTTTACCTCTGAAACACCGGAATCGAAGTCGAGCGATACGAGGTTGAGCATTGGGAAACGGTCGTGGAGACGTTTCTCGATGCCCTTGGAAATCACGTGGTTAGCGATGCATCCGAAAGGCTGGAGCGAGATGATGTTGTTCACGCCATCACGGATGTAACCTACGATGTCGGCAGGCAGAAGCCAGCCTTCGCCAAACTGGGCTGCGAGCGAAACCAGTCCCTGTACGTCCTTCGCATCATCATAGATGTTGGTGAACGGACGGAAGTAGCGGAACTTGCCGGCAGCCTTGTTAACCTGGCGCAATCTTCTGCCTATCAGCGCCTGATAAGCGCCCTTGATGATGAAATCGGGCACTTTGGTGCAACTCAGCCGCATGTGTTTCTGTATCTCTACATTCACAAATTCCTGCAGGAAGAAAGGGGCAAGCAGAGGCGGAACCACCTCAATGCCGCGGGATATGATGTTCTGCTCCAGGAACTGGTGGGCGAAAGGATTGAACTTCAGGAAGATTTCGCCTACGATTCCTACCTTCGGCAACGTTCTGTCGAGGGTCATCTGGTCGAATTCTTCGGCTGCCTGTTCCAGGAGTCGGATGAGTTCCTTGGCTGAATTGCGGGCGATAGGTCCGTCTATCAGCTGCATGTATTTATCGCGCAACTCTCTGGCAATGCCCGGTTTACGCTCTCTTACGATGCAGGCGTTGTACATCTCGTTGATTGCATCGCCATAGAAAATGGCGGTAACGATAATCTGACTGTATTTCAGCCAAGGCACATTGAAGCCGTCCTGCTCGTTGTAGTCTTGCTTGTCGTCTGTTGAGCCTGATGCTTCGCCTGTTGAGGCTGTTACACCGAGAGTGAGCAGCGGAATGTCCTGGAATCCATTGGAAATCATCGCACGCTTGATGAGACCGGCGTAGTTGGTTGCGCGACACTGACCGCCCGTCTGACTCATCACTACTGCCGTATTATTCAGGTCGTATCTGCCTGATTTCAAGGCTTTGATGATGTCGCCGACGATGAGTGTTGCCGGATAGCAGACTTCGTTGTTGGCAAACTTCAAGCCGAGTTCGGCGCTCACCTCATCGCTCATCGGAAGAACCTCTACATCATAGCCTATCAGTTTCAGGATAGGCGGAATGATAGGGGTGAGGTATTCGGTCATGAAAGGAGCGAGAATCTTGCGATGAATATCCTGCTTGGTGAATACCTTGGTCTGTTGTAAATGTTGAATGTTGAGTGTTGAATGTTGAATTTCTTCTGCTGTTGAATTTTTCACTCTTCGTTCTTCACTCTTCACTTCCTTTACTCCCTTCAGGCTTTCTATGAGCGAGCGGACACGGAGCTTCAGTGAGCCGATATTGCTCACATCATCTATCTTCAGCAGCGTGAACGGCTTGTTGTGGCGCTTCATGATGTCGCGAATCTCGTCCTGGATAAAACTGTCAGGACCGCAGCCGAAGCTGGTCATCTGGACGAAATGAACCTCATCGCCCTGTTCGGCTGCCCATTGCGCTGCCTTCAGAATGCGGTTCATATACGCCCATTGCTTCACGAGATAAGTCTCTGGCTGACAGTTGTATGCTTCGTTGTTGTCTTGGCTGGCTAATGCTGCCTCATTTCTTTCTGCCGCCAGGTTCTCCAGATTGAAGTCTTTGAAATCTGCAAAGAGATTACCCCGGGCGATGTCTTCGCTGATGACGTTGACTCCCAGATTGGCAATCATCTCGCTCAGCTTGTGCTGAATCAGCGGGTCAGTATGATAAGGACGGCCGGCCAGCAGAATCGTAAGTCCCTTGTTCGGCTTCTGAGCCTCTGTTTCTTCATTTTTCAGCATCTCCCAGCCCTGTTTCTTAATCTCAGCAGCATATACTGCCTGAGAATAGAGAGCCTCTCTCAGCGCTTTACGGGCAGTCTTCTTGCTTACTCCCAGTTGCTTGAGATAATCGGTAATCTGTTTTTCCAGCGCCTTAGGCTGGGCAAAGTTGATGACGGGCGTATCGATTGGTTTCTTCAGATTGATGACCGACTTGATGACATCGCTGTAGCCCGAAACGACTGGACAGTTGAAGCTGTTCAGCGTATTCTTCGGGTCGTCATTATGCTCATAAACCACGTATGGCATGAGGATGCGGTCAACCTTCGGGTTCTCGTTGAGTTCCTTCAGATGACTGTGAGCCAGTTTAGCCGGGAAGCAGATATTATCGCTCATCACCGTATTCAAGGCTCCTTCATACTGGCTGAAAGTGGAATCGGAAGAGAGAATCACGCCCAATCCGGCTGCCCGGAGCAGCGCATTCCAGAACGGATATTCCTCGTACATGTTGAGGATGCGAGGAATGCCTACTTTGACGTTGTGTTTTACAACGTCAAGTTGGTTAACTGCCTCTCTATCAAATAGTAAGCTGTATTTGTATTCGTAAATATTTTTGCCTTTTATCCCGTTTGCTCCCTTGTTGTTGAACACACGCTCACACTTGTTTCCGGAGTAGAATCGGTTGCCGCCGGCAAAGGTGTAGCGGGAAACATAACAATGGTTTTCGCAGCCTTTGCATTGCAGCTGTTTGGTTTCATAATGAGCCAGATTCTGCAGCTCATCGATGGTTCTTGATGAGGCAGGGTGCGAATCTTCTGCAGAAGTGCGATGTTTATAATCTGCCGCCGCATGAAGGGCACAGCCGTAGGCGCCCATCAGTTCAGGCATGTTGCTTCGTGCCACTTCGGTATGGGTGAGCAACTCAAATGCTCTTACCACCGCATCGTTTCTCATCGTACCACCCTGTACAACGATTTTGCCTCCAAGGTTCTCATTACCATGGAGTTTCAATACCTTATAAAGACAGTTCTTGATGACCGAATAAGAGATTCCGGCAGAAATATCAGCTACAGATGCGCCCTCTCTGAGCACCTGCTTCACCTTTGAGTTCATGAAGACGGTGCAGCGGGTTCCCAGGTCGCAGGGAGCCTTCGACTGGCAGGCGAGTTGGGCAAAATCGCCTACAGAATAACCCATATTGTTGGCAAAGGTCTGGATGAATGTTCCGCAGCCCGAACTGCACGCCTCGTTGAGTTCCATGCGCACCACAGCCCCTTTCTCAACGAAGATAGCCTTCATGTCCTGTCCGCCGATGTCCAGGATAAAACTCACGTCAGGCATGAGTGAGGCAGCAGCTCTTTCGTGCGCCATTGTTTCGATGATGCCGCTGTCGAGGCCGAAAGCCGCCTTGATGAGTTCTTCGCCGTAACCTGTAGAGCAGGAGCCTACGGTTTCCAGTTCAGCGCCTCGCAATGCAGCTTCCTGCTTCAGGGCGTTCAGTCCATCCGCTACTGCCTTGATCGGATTTCCCAGATTCAAGCGGTAATTGGTAAAGACAATATCTCCCGTAGGCGTCTCCGTATTCACCCTTACCGCAACAATCTTCGTCGTAGTAGAGCCCGAGTCAATACCAATCACAACCTGCTGTTTTCCTTTATTCAGCGGTTTGGTTTCCGTAGCGAATTTCGCCTTGGATTTGAGCCATTCCTGGTGCTCTTTCTCATTCTTGAACAGGGGCAGCAGGCTGCTGGTCCATTCCGTTTGTATTTCTTTCTTCATCCGACTTCTGAGAACAGATACTGAGGCTGCAGAATCAGCCGATTTAGCCCGGTAAGCACAGCCCAGAGCCGGAATGAGATTGCTGTTTCCGGATACGATGAAATCGTTTGGAGAGAGATGGAGATAATCGCAGAAAGCCTTGCGGAGAGCCGGAAGAAAGGTAAGCGGACCGCCGCAGAGCAGGATAGGAGCCTCGAAACTGATGCCGTGAGAAAGCGTTACCACCGTCTGTACGGCGATGGAATGGAAGATGCTGGCTGCAATATCGGCTTCGGGCAGATTGCGCGCCATCAGGTTCTGGATGTCGGTCTTGGCGAATACGCCGCAGCGGGCAGCCATCGGATAAACGTGCTCTGCCTTCATCGCCAACTCGCTCATCTTCTGGTTCTCTACGCCCATCAGCACACTCATCTGGTCGATGAAAGCGCCCGTTCCGCCGGCACAGTTGCCGTTCATGCGCAGTTCCATATTTCCGTTTTCCTTGAAGAAGATAACCTTCGCATCCTCGCCACCAATATCGATGAGCGCCTTCGCCTCAGGATGGGCAGTACGGGCATAGACCGATGCAGCCACCACCTCCTGTACAAACTCCGCCTGGAGCTGTTCGGCAGTAGCCATTCCTACGCTTCCCGTTACGCAGATTCTTGCCTCTGCATCGCCCACAAGGGCTAAAATCTCATCGAAATATTGTGACACAAGTTCGTTGACACGAGCGTTGTGGCGTTCGTATTTTGAGTAAATTACCCGATTATCGCTGTCGATAACGGCTATTTTAGCTGTCGTAGAGCCAACGTCCAATCCTATGTAATAAGTCTTCTTCATTTTTCTTATCTCAAGTATTTTCTTTTATTCTAGTGTTTTTCCCGAGTTCCATCTGCTCTCTTCTCATATCCCTGAAAGCGCTCCAGGCTATCGGAACCGCAACGGCAAACGAGCAGCAATCTGCCCACATCTGACACATCTCCACGCCCAGCAGTCCGAAGAAATAGGGCAGGATGAAGATGAGCGGAATGAAGAAAAGTCCGCTGCGTGCTGCCGCTACGATGTTGGCTCTCACCGGTTTGCGGATGGTCTGCATCAGCATGTTGGTGAGCACGATGCTGGCTATGAGCGGAAAACTGAGCACCTGCCATCTCAAAGCTGCAGAACCTACGGCTACAACTGCTGCATCATCGCGGAAGATACTGATGATGGAAGTTGAGAAGATGAAGCCGAGAATGGCACAGACGCAGAGGAAAACCGTGCCGCATTTGATGCAGAAAAAGAAGGCTTCCTTTACGCGCCCATAGAGTTTGGCGCCGTAGCAGAATCCGCAGAGCGGCTGGAATCCCTGTCCAAGACCGATGACCATCGCATAGGTGAAGAAGGAGATGCGGGTAACGATGCTCATGCCCGCAATGGCTGCATCGCCAAACGCACCTGCTGCCACATTGAGCATCAGCGTAGCGATACTTCCCAGTCCCTGTCTTGACAGCGAAGGGGTTCCGCCGAAGATAATCTCCTTGGCAAAGGCGCGGGTAGGGGTGAAATTGCTGAGACGGATGCGGATGTTCTCGCCTTTATGCGTCATCCTGAAGAGCATGGCGCAGCCGAAACACTGGCTGATGAGGGTGGCTACGGCGGCTCCGGTAATGCCCAGCTGGAAGTAGAGAATGAACAGAGGAGCCAGAATCAGATTGAGCAGCACACCCGACATGATGCCTTTCATCGCATACATCGTATTGCCCTGGAAGCGCATCAGGTTATTCAGCGTAAGCGAGGTGGTCATAAAGGGAGCACCCAGCAGGATTATGCCCAGATAACGCTCTGTATAAGGAAGAATGGTGGGCGTAGAACCCATCAGAAGACAGAGCGGTGTGAGGAACACATGACCCAGAATGGCGATGAGGAGACCGGTAAGAAAACTCAGCACAAAGCCCGTGGCTGCCATCTTCTGTGCCTCTTCCGTATGCTTGGCGCCCAACTGTCGCGAAACATAATTGCCTGCTCCGTGACCGAAGAAGAAACCTATTGCCTGAATCACAGCCATTGCTGCAAAGGAAACGCCTACCGCTGCCACACTCTGCGTGTTGATGCTGCCCACGAAATAAGTGTCGGCGAGATTGTACATGCTCGTCGACAGCATACTGATAATCGTTGGTATGGCCATCGTAAAAATCACATGATGCACAGGGGCATGTGTGAGGAACGTATAGTTGTCTCTTTTCTCTTTCTTCATAACTTTATGATGCTCTTTTGGGGCATTTCAACCTGCAAAGGTACATAAATATCCACAAAGTTGGACAATTATGAACAAACTTTTATAAATTTATAAGAAAAGAGTTGCATTATTCATAAATTTATTGTATTTTTGCACTGCAATTGAATATATATACATAAAACAATATACTAATGAATGATGAGATAAGAATCATACCGATAACGACAAAAAAAGGGCTGAAAACCTTCATTCAGTTTCATTATGATCTCTACAGAGGCCATAAGTTTGCCATTCCTTTTTTGCGTTTCGACGAGATGAATACGCTGGACCCGAAGAAGAATCCTGCCTTCGAATTCTGCGAGGCTCAATACTTCCTGGCGGTTGACAGCGAGGCTCGTATCGTAGGTAGAATTGCTGCCATTATCAACCATCGTGCCAACGCACATTGGAATAAGAAGCAGGTTCGCTTCGGCTGGTTCGATTTCGTGGATAATGTTGCGGTTTCCTGTGCCTTGTTGCGTGCGGTAGAAAACTGGGGCAAGAGCAGGGGAATGAACGAATGCGTAGGTCCGCTCGGATTTACGGATATGGACCGTGAAGGCTTGCTCATCGAGGGCTTCGACCGGAAGTCTACGATGTATATCAATTACAATTATCCTTATTATAAGACGCATCTGGAGAGTTATCCGCTCTATGAGAAGGATAACGACTGGCTGGAGTACCGCATCAGGGTTCCGAAGGAGACGCCGGCTAAGTTTGCCAAGACTGCCCAGATGATAGAGAGCCGATATAATCTGCATGTTCATAAGTTCACCCGCCGGGAACTGACCTCGGGAGGAATGGGCAGGAAGGTGTTCGAAATCGTGAACGAGACTTACAAGAATCTCTATGATTTCCAGCAGCTTACGGAGAAGCAGATAGATGAATATGTAAACTCTTATATCAAGAAGGCTGACTTGAACCTGGTAACGGGTGTGGTGGATGGCAACGCTGGTAACAAACTGGTAGCCTTTGGTGTTTCCTTCCCTTCGTTTACCGATGCGCTGCGCGAGATAGGCAATGGCAAGCTTTTCCCTACGGGTTGGCTGAAGGTGCTGAAGGTTCTGAAGTGGCACAAGACGGATACGGTAGATTTGCTCTTGATTGGTGTTCTTCCGGAATATCGCAAAAAGGGAGCCAACGCGCTTATTTTTGCCGATCTGATAGAGCAGTATCGCCGTTATGGCTTTAAATGGGCTGAGGCAATGCCGCAGATGGAGACCAATACCGGTGTTCAGAGCCAGTGGCAGTATCTGGAGAGCGAACAGCATCGCCGTCATCGCTGCTATAAGAAGAAGATTTAAAAGTCTCTGTTTTGAGCCGTTTAGGCGTAAAAAAGATAGAAAATGGGCTAAAAAGTTAAGAAAACTAACTCATAGTTTTGTGGTTCTCAACTCATAGCTTTCCGGTTAGCGACTCATAGCTTTCCGGTTGAGAAAATTAAGAATGCATCGCGATAGGATGAAAAATGGCTGTAAAATGGCTGTTTTTTTCCATCGCGATGCATTATTTTTTGCGTCGCGACGCACAATTCTTTCCGTCGCGACGCACCAATTCTTCCGTCGCGACGCATTAATTGCCCCCTCGTGAGGCATCATTGAAGCCTCCTGCTGGTCATCATTAAAGCCTCTTATCTGTCTTAATATAAGGCACTTATCCGTCTTAATATAAGACGCTTGCCAAGATAAAAAGATGCGCTCTGGAAAGAGAAAATTAAGATGGGGGTTAACAGGTTAACAGTTAACACCCCAAAAATGCATACTTCCATCCACACACTTATATAAAAATAAGTATATATATATTATTATATAATAAGGTACGCGAGGGGGACCATGCAAAAAACAGCTGTTAACTGTTAACCCTGTTAACCCCCCAATGAAAAAGTTGATAGTTTATAGTTGATAGTTAATAGGGCTTAGGCGTTTGCAAGATTGCTTTAAACTATAAACTATCAACTATAAACTATCAACTATAAACTATCAACTATAAACTTAAATATAGTATTCTGCCGAATCAACCAAACCGGCTCTCAGCGCATATTTCGTAGCCTCGTGAACGTTGTTTACGCCCAACTTGCGGAAGATGTTCTTGCGGTGGGTATTGACTGTATGGAAGCTGGAAAAGCGCTTCTCGGCTATTTCTTTCGTCGTCATTCCCAGCGCAATGTCCTTCAGAATCTCTGTCTCGGTCTTGGTGAGGTTGATTTTCTCCTGCTCCTCTTGTTTCGGAGCCAGAAGAACCTCCATCATGCGCTGGCAGACAAAACGGTTGCCTGCCACACAAAAACGTATCGCCTCCTTGAGTTCCATTAGCGAACACTCCTTCAGCAATACGCTGAACTGCGTACTGCTGGCGATGAGAATCTTAACGAAATCGGTACTTAAATCCTCACTGAACAGTAGCCAGCGCGTGTATGGGAAACGCTGGTTTAAAATAAGTAACTCGGCAGCATCATTGATGTCGAAAAGGGTGTAGTCGAGTATTACGACCGTATCCTCATTCTCCCTTAAGGTAAGCAGCAGGTCTGCCTTGTCTTCGACAGTTTGGGTTTCCAATCCCTCCATCTTACTGATCACATAGTTCAATCCGGCTCTTGTGATGTCCTGTTTGTCTGCTAATAGAATCTTCATTGTGTTTACTCTCTTATGGTTTTTGTATATGTATGTAGATGCCTTGATGCAATAAAAATACTGCATCAAGGCATCTTTTTTTCTTATTAGAATGACATGAGGAAGCCCATACGGATGCCCCATTTTGAGATGTTTGCATGGTCATAATAGTTGAGGCGGCGAACATAATCTATTCCGAAGAACTTGAAGATGTTGTGCACGCCGGCTACAAACTCCCAGTATGGCGTCTTGCCAAAGGTATAGGAGTTGGTAGGGAACTTGAAGAGTTTCTCATCATTGATGTTCTTGCTCGGGTCGTTCTTGCTGGTCAAATCGCCCCATACACCCTTGATGGCTATATATTCACGCCACTTCAGCTTCTTGATGAGCGGAATGCGGTTGAGCAGCTTGCCGTTCATATCCCAGGCTACTGACCAGAACAGCTGGCGGTCGCTCAGGAACTCCCAGTCCTTCATCATGCTGATGGTTGCCTCCTGCTCGAAGAGAGAGAGGTTGACCGGTGGCTGGATGAGCATGGTGAAAGGCACTTTGCTCCACTGCGCCTTGCCCACGATGTTGAAATCCATATAACCGAAGCTTCCCAGCCACTGGCGCTTGTAAATGCCCAGCGTGGTGAGGTTGCTCTGATACTGGCCGCCCATGAATCCGTCTAAGCCCATGGTGTGGCGAAGCGAGATTTCAGGACTGTCTAGGTTGATTGGCAGGCGCTGCTGCTTGGTGTTGACATAGGTGACCCCCGGGTTGTAATCTAAGCCTACACTCGCCTCAGTGGTGCGTATCTTGCGTATTTCCTCGCCGTCGCTCACTCTGTAGTAGTGGAGATTGCCCACGGTGCGGTTGCTCTGCCAGCGGAGGCTGGTGTCGAAGCGGAATCCCCAGTCGGTTTCGTAGGTGAAGGTCACCTTCTGGCGGTGATACTGATACATCTGGTCCTGCGTAGTAGCACGGAGGGTCATGAAGAAGTTGTCCTTGTTGTGCAGCAGGTTATCATCGGATGGAGATGTAATATCATGCCCCAACTCGAAGGTAAGCTTGCGCATAGGGAACTCGAACGGACTGTTCTTCTTCTTGTTGAACGAATAGGTGAGCACATGGCCGTAATACCACTTGTTGCTCTTCAGACCGTAGGCGCCGTAACCATCCCAGAAGAAGTGAGGGTTGAGGGCTGCCATCGTTCTGCCCGCCAGACGCAGGCGCACACCGTCTACGTAGTTGTTGGAGAGGAACGTGTTGATAGGTCCCAGGTCGAAGATGCTGCGACGGTCGTTGATGATGCTGTCTCTTTCAACACCCAGACTGTCTTTCACCGTTACCTTCTTGCCCTTGGTATGAGCCACTTCCACATAGTTCTCCATCAAGGCTCTCACACCGAAGATGATGTATTTGAATCCCTTGGAGTTCTCCATGCGGTGGATAAAGCTGTCCATCGACGATTCGCTCTTCGTGAGGTCCACCTGCCGGTATTTGTTCCAGTAAGCCTCATCGCGGTTCATCGCATCCATATCGTGCCTGATCTTCGCCTTGCCCTTGAAGAGCTGCTTCGGCAAGGCATCGAAGGCATAATTGGTGATTCGCGTGTTTCGCACCACCAGCAGGTCCTGAAGGAGCTTGTTAACGTGCAGTTCGGCTATCATATCGTCTTTAGAGAGCACCCACTCGCCGTTGTCGAGCTTGGTGTACTCCTGTTCAATCTTCATGTCAGTAACCCAGTTTACATCGCTGTTGTGAGGCATGTAGAGGTTACATTTCTTCACGTGCAGGCTGCTGTCGGCAAGCACATAGAGTTCACCTCGGAATCCGAAGTCCTGGCTGTTGGCTGGGATAAACTGCAGATGGTAGCACAGGTCTCTTTCCACATACACCGTATCTTCGATGTAGTAATGGTAGAAGCTGATGGCTGTTCTGCCGATAGGAGATGGGAAGGGATACTGCAGCAGGCGCACGTAATCATCGTAGATGTCCACATCGGTGAACACCTCTTTCAGGGCGGTGTTGAGAATCTCTCCGGTCTGGATTACCTGTCCGATTCCATTGCTCTGCTGACCCTTGATGATGTCCTTTTCGGTCTTCGGATCTTTGCGGTAAATATGCTGTGAAACCGTCTCGTCGATGCTGACAGGCAGGGTGAGCTTTCCGTTGTATGGAGAGGTTTCTACCTGGTCGAGGAGATACTGGCGGCGCTGGAAGAACTTGCTTTCGAGCTGTTCTTTCTTCAGGTCGTTGAGCGCGAGCGTAATCTTCTGATACTTATCATATTGTACATAGTCGTGGTTGCTCAGGTCGCTCTTTTTCTTGGCAGCAATCACGCGCCGCATCAGTTCTACGGCAGGATTATTCTTACGTTTGTAGCGGCCTTTTTTCGATTTTACCACCACTTCGGTAAGTTTGTGCGTATCGTCTTTCAGTTTGATTTCCAGAAAGTTGGTCTTTTCGTCAACCTTCACCGTGGTGCTCTTGTAGCTCAGTGCGCTTACGGTGAGCATGAGTCCCGGTTTCTTTTCGATGGTAAACTTACCTTCTCCGTTGCTGGAAACTGCGATTTTATGTCCTTTGTATTGCACGCTTGCATACGGTACGGCAAAACCGTCGTCATCGATGACACGGCCTGTTATCTTCTGCTGAGCCATCATCTGAAGCGTAGAAATCATCAGAAGGATGACTGTAAAATACAACTTTTTAATACCTTTCATTTTTTATACCTTATTATATATAGGGGCTCTCCGCCCATGATTTAATCTATTATCTCAACCGCAAGTCAGCTCCACACGCCCTGAAAGGGCAGAAGCTCCTAGCCCAGGGCGTGCTGCTTCTAGGAACTTTTTGGGCTTTCAGGATGCAAAGTTATAACATTATTCGTAAATAGACGCAAAAACCTATTCATTATTTCAGTTTTTTATGAGATTTTCAGAAAAAGGCTTCCATGCAGTTCCTTCTGCTGCCTGTTCTTGCTCTTCGCCGTGCGAGCCTAAATAGTATAAAAAACCTTCATATTGCTCTATTTCACCTGTTTATCTGTCAATATATGATGAAATTCAGAAAAATAACAGAAAACTATTTGGTTAATTTAATTTTTTAGCGTAATTTTGCACACTGAAATTTAAAGAAGAAACGCCCTTCTGCGGGCTTATTAAACATTAAGAGAATGAATAACAAGGGAAATCTTACCGACGAGCGGCCCCCTTTGCTGCCCGTCATCATAGGCACCGGTTTTGGCAGTGGCTTCTGGCCTTGGGGACCGGGAACGGCTGGCTCTGTGTTGGCAACCCTCATCTGGGCAGCCCTGGCTTACGGGCTCGGCATTACGGGCGAGAGTTTGCAGAGCATCACCTTCTTTCTCGTCATTGTTTTTACCATTTTGGGCACTTGGGCAACAGCGCAGTTGCAGCCTTACTGGGGTGAGGATCCCAGCCGTGTGGTCATCGACGAGATGGCTGGCGTGTGGATTCCCCTGTCGTTGCTGACCCCGCTTACGGCACAGGGCGAAGTGAAAGATGCCTGGTGGTGGGCATTGGGGGCACTTGTTCTCTTCCGCTTCTTTGATATGGTGAAACCGCTGGGCATCAAGAAACTGGATAACAGGCAGGGTGCCTTCTATGTGATGGCTGATGATCTGCTGGGCGGCCTCTATGCAGCCGTTTCTTTAATCATCATCAAAATCATACTGGTTTCGGCTGGAATCATCTAGTCTGGCATTTCTTAAAGACACAAATTCTTAAAGAAACAAATTCTTAAGTAGCCATTTCTTAAACAGACAATAAAAAATAGATTAAAATATGAATTATAGAGATTTCTTACAAAAAGTTATCTATGCCATCATCAATCCACTTATCAAGGCGATGATAGCAGTAGGTATTACTCCTAACATTGTCACCTTCGTAGGATTCCTGGGCAATATTGTGGCAGCCGGTTTCTTCCTTCATGCTGCATGGATGCTCGGAACTGAGCAGGCTGATTATGCATCTTGCATGGTTACTGTAGGATGGGGTGGATTCATCATCCTCGCAGCCGGTCTCTTCGATATGATGGATGGCCGTCTGGCTCGTATGAGCGGAAAGAGCAGTCTCTTCGGTGCACTCTGGGATTCTACACTCGACCGCTACAGCGAGCTGGTAAGTCTCTTTGGTATCTGCCTCATCTTCGTACGTATGCAGGGCGATATGACCTGGTTCTGGATGAGCGTAGTCACCTTTGCAGCAATGATTGGTTCTGTGATGGTAAGTTATGTCCGTGCCCGTGCCGAGGGTCTGGATATTGAGTGCAAGGTAGGTTTCATGCAGCGTCCTGAGCGCGTTGTGGTTACCGCCGTTACTGCGATGATTACCGGCTTTACAGGCAATATCTGGTGGCTGGCTGGCGGAATGATTCTGATTGCCGTTCTGGCAAACATCACCGCTTTCTGGCGCATCTGGCATTGTTATGTTGTGATGAACGCTCATAAATAATAAACTCAAGTTCTATCAATAAAAAAGTAGAAAAAAGTGTTTAGTATCTATCTGATTATCCTCCTGGCGGTACTCGCAGCCTGGAAGAAGACACGCCGTTTTGCCTTCTATTTTCTGCCTTGGTTTCTCTTTGGAATCATCTACGATTCGATGCGCCTTTATCCTAACTATATGGTGAACGATATTGATGTGGCGCATCTCTATCATGCAGAAAAGTCGCTCTTCGGCATTGCTGCTTCATCCAGCGCAGAACTGCAGGCTGTAGCCGACCATAGCCAGCTGATGATTCCGGGCGAATACTTCAAGGTTCACCATTGCGGTTTTGCTGATTTCTGGGCAGGCATCTTCTATCTCTGCTGGGTTCCGGTGCCTATCGCGTTTGCCCTTTATCTGTATCTTACGAAACAGCTTAACTGGTTCAAGCGTTTCTCCTGGGCTTTCCTGCTGGTGAATGTCATCGGCTTCATCGGCTACTACATCTATCCGGCTGCTCCGCCCTGGTATGCGATGAACTATGGCTTCAAGGCTGTGCTCAATACACCGGGCAATGTGGCTGGTCTGGGCAGATGGGACGAAATGACCGGACTGCACGTGTTCCACGGACTCTACGGCAAGAATGCCAATGTCTTTGCTGCCGTGCCTAGCCTGCATGCTGCCTATATGTTCCTCACCACGATTTATGCTGTGATGAGCCGTAAACGCTGGTATACGGTGGTGCTCTTTGCCTGCATCTGTCTGGGCATCTGGTGGACGGCAGTCTATTCCGGTCATCATTATATCATCGATGTCATGTTGGGTATTCTTACTACGATAGTAGGCGTACTGCTAATGGAATCTAAGAGAATATGGGCAAGATTAAAGAAGAACTCGTAACCTTTGGCAAGGCGGAACTGACCGCCTCCTGCGCCTCTGTGGTAGACTTCGGACTGGCATTCTTCCTCTCAGATATCATCGGCATTTATTACGGACTTGCCAATGCGCTGGGAGTGATAAGTGGCGGCATTACCAACTGCATACTGAATTACCGTTATGTGTTCGGCGATTCCAAGAGCAAGAAAAAGAGTGTCGCCTGGCGCTATTTTATCATCTGGGGCATCAGCTGGATGCTCAATTCGGGCGGCACTATCGCCCTGACCGAATTTCTGAATGCGCACGAACATATTCAGCTGCATTATATGATTCCGAAGAGTATTGTATCTCTGCTGGTAGCGATATTCGTCAACTATCCCGGACAGAAGAAATTTGTTTTTAAGCAGTAATAACCATATCAGATGGGGGCAGTATTCAGAATGTGCCCTCATCTTTTTGGTATCCTGTTTTTTGTATCCTGGCAGGTAATCTGTTGGCATCGGGACATAAAAAAGAGTTTGGATTGTCTCCCGACATTCCAAACCCACGTTTGTTTCTAACTAACTTATTATCAACTATTCATTACTTTCCAGTTTGCAAAATTACGAGTTTTTTCTTATAAAATAAATTTTTTCAGAAAAATAATAACGTAAACGTTTGCGTTTTCGAAAGAAATTGTTATCTTTGCAGAGAATTCACTAACTTTGCTTTTGGAAAGACAAAACATGCAGAATTTGTGGATACAAAAATGTATGTCAATAATAAGCGTAAACTAACAAATGAAACAACGAAGAACATCTTTGAAAGACCTCGCCGGTCAACTTGGCGTCAGCATAGCAACTGTATCTAGAGCCCTGCGAAACAGCCATGAAGTGGGTGAGGAGATGACTCAAAAGGTGAAAAGCCTTGCCAAGGAGCTCAATTATCGCCCAAACCCCTTTGCACAGAGCCTCAGAAAAGAAGCACCTAGGGTGATTGGCGTAATTGTGCCAAACCTGGTGACTCATTATTATGCTGCCGTGCTGGATGGTATAGAAGATTATGCCGTAAGGAATGGTTATTCGGTGATCAGCGCCAATAGCCACGAGAATACAGAACACGAGAAGAGAGCGGTAGAAAACTTCCTGAATATGCATGTGGAAGGCATCATCGCCTGTCTGGCACAGGATACGGTCGACTATTCTCACTTCGAGCAGTTGCATAAGATGGGAGTTCCACTGGTGTTCTTTGCCCGTTGTTGCTTAGAAGATAAGTTCTCCCAGGTAGTAGGCAATGGTGATGTTGCCGCCCAGGAGGCTACCCAGCATATGATAGATACCGGTTCGCGCCGCATCGCCTTCATCGGTGGTCCAAACCATCTTGATATGGTGCGCCGCAGAAAACACGGTTATCTGGAGGCGCTGAGAGAGAACCGCATCTCTATCGACCGTGACCTCGTAGTCTGCGACAGAATCGATTTCGATGTGGCCCGAAACGCTACCCTCCGTCTCCTCGAAAAGGAGGACAGACCTGATGCCATCCTCGCCTTTAACGATATTATCACTTATGCCGCCTTCGATGCTATCAAGGAAAAAGGGCTCCGCATACCAGAGGATGTTGCTATCATCGGTTTTACCGATGGTGATACTGCTGCCTTCGTTACGCCGAAACTCTCGGCTATCATGGACAAGGCACACGAACAGGGAACCACAGCCTGCGATCTTCTCATGAGAAGTATCAATGGTGATGAAAAAATCTATAAGAAAGTGGTACCGATGATACTGAAAATACGCGAAAGTTCTGAAAAAAACGACGTGAAATAATTCCTATTTATAGAAATAAATCCTATTTTCATAGAACTGTAAATTAAACCTACGATTATGATGATTAAAAAACAAAACTACTTGATACATGCCATCGTGCTGTTTCTGCTCTTGCTGCTCATGCAGCCGGGTAGGGCATGGGCTGCCTATGAAAACGTAGAATTCAGCAGCCTCACCAATCATGATGGACTTACGAACAGTCAGGTGGGTGCCATCCTCAAGGATACCAGAGGCTACATCTGGTTCGGTACCCAGTCGGGACTGTGCCGCTTTGACGGCTTCCGTATGAAAACTTTCTATTATAGCAACACTGATGATAAGTCGCTGCCTAACAATTCGGTAGATGAACTTCAGCAAGACTATGATGGAAATATCTGGGTGCATACCTCTGTAGGTTACAGCATCTACAAATATGATGAAGAGCAGTTTGACCGCAAACCGGAAGAATGGCTCAAAAACATCCATGTGCAGGGACCTCCTTACAAACTCCTGATAGATAAGGATAAGAACATGTGGATAGCTGTCTACGGACAGGGACTCTACTATCATAATGCCAAAACCAAAAATACTTATCTTTTTAAATTTACCAAAAAGGCTCAGCCGGGCTGTCTGAAAGAGGGAAATATCAGTAAAATAACCGAGGTTGACGGCGATGCGCTCATTACCTATGCTGATGGTACAATCTGCCGTGTCAACGAACAGAAACAGAAGGTTCTCTGGTACAATTCCTTCCTTGCTAACCATAAAGCTGCCGGTGATAATGGTGCCTATACTTTCTATGATGGTATAGGAGGTTTCTGGGTTTCAGTAAGCAATGCCAATTATGTGTATCAGTCAAAGACCGGTAAATGGATCGATGCCCGTTCTTATCTTACAAACATGGGCATTGCTATTCCTTGCCCAACCCGTATTCTGATGCGTGATATTGCCCGCGATAAGGCTGGCAATCTCTGGGTGGCTTCCGACCATAACGGTCTCTTCTTTGTAGATTTCAAACGCAAAATCTGCCGTCAATATGTTCATTCCGAAGCAAAGGGAAGTATCGTTGACAATTCCCTGCAGAAGGTTTATGTGGATGACGAGGGAGCTATCTGGGTAGGTAGTTACAAGAACGGTGTGGCTTATTATTCGCCTGACGCTCAGAAATTCACAACTGTTCCGCTTGGTGATGTGTGTACAATCACACAGGATCTGAATGGTAATCTCTGGTGCGGAACCAATGATAGCGGTATTGTATGCTACAGTCCGCTTACTGGACAGAGCTGGCGATTCGGACAGGCTGAAACTGGTCTGGCTTCGGATATTATCGTCAGCAGCGTAACCATGAGTGATGGTACGATGTATTTCGGAACCTTCAATGGTGGACTTGCCCAATATAAAAACGGCAGATGGAAGAGTTTTCAGGCAGCTCCAGGCGGACTTGCCAATAACAGCGTCTGGTGTCTTGCTGAAGATCCGTATCATCGCCTGATTATCGGAACCTTGGGCTCAGGCTTCCAGATTTATAATCCTGAAAGTGGTAAGTTTACAACCTACAATATTCAGAACTCAGGCATAACCAGCGATTTTATCAACTCGCTTTTCCTTCCGAATAAAGATGAAATTCTGATAGGTCATTCGCAGAACTATTCTATCTTTAATTTCGGAACCCGTAAGGTAACCAATGTGAATACAACCAAGGACGGACAGCCTTTCCCTAGTCCTTCCCTGAATTACATGATGAAGGATAGCCGAGGCATCTTGTGGATGGCTTCGCCTGCGGGTGTCACCATGTATGATGAGGCTTCAGGACAGTTGGAGTCAATCAATGACCTCAATGGTACGCAGGGTACGGTAGGCTGTATGGTGCTCGAAGATAAGCAGCATAACATCTGGCTGGTTTCTGAATTTATCGTTACCCGTGTTACGCTGACCAAGAACAATCAGGGCAAATGGGACATTACGATGATTAGTTTCAATTCGCTCGATGGCTTGCAGAGCCGCCAGTTTAACCAGCGTTCTGCCTGTCTGATGAGAAATGGAGCCATCGCCATCGGTGGTCAGGATGGTATTAATATCATCAATCCTGCCAAGATCCTTCCTGCCCAGAAACATGCACATGTCTTGTTTAGCGGTTTAGTACTCTTCGATCATCCGCTGAAGGCAGGTGAGGAGTTTGAGGGAAGAGTGCCTCTGGCTAAATCGCTTGATACAAACCCAGAACTGAATCTCAGTTATAAGGATAAGGCGTTTACCATACAGCTGGCTTCCGACCAGGTGAGTATTCCTGCCCGCTGCCGTTTCCTCTATCGCATGAAGGGACTTGATGACAAATGGATGCTGACAGCGGAGGGACGTCCGGAGGCTACCTTTACCAATCTCTCTTCAGGCAGTTATGTCCTGGAGGCAAAGGTGGTGAATGCTGATGGTAGTGTGAGCGAAGAGGTGAGCACGCTGAAGATTCATATTCACCCGCCTTTCTATCTCTCTATATGGGCGTTCATCGTATATATTATATTAATAGGTGTAGCTTTCTATCTCTATCGTAAACGCATGCTCGAAAAGCAGCGTGTTAAATTCGAACTCCAGAGCAAGGAAGACAGTATCAAGAAGACCAAGGAGTTGAACGAACTCAAACTCAATTTCTTCACCAATGTGAGTCATGAACTCCGTACTCCGCTCACCCTGATTATCTCGCCGCTGGTTAGTATGATCAGAGAAGAAAGAGATGAAAGTAAACGCAGAAGACTGGAGATGATTCATCGTAATGCTACCCGTTTGCTCAATCTGGTAAACCAGATTCTCGACTTCCGCAAGATAGACCAGAACAAGGAGAAACTTACCCTGTCGCATATCGACATTGTGAGCTTCGTTGACAATATCTGTACTTCGTTCCGTACTTTGGCAAACAGCAAAGTAACGCTTGGCTTCGATTCTACGGTGCCTAGTCTGCAGATGTCGTTTGATGCTGATAAGGTAGGAAAAATCGTGAATAACCTCTTGAGCAATGCCTATAAGTTTACGCCAGATGGAGGATTTATCACCGTTTCTCTGAGTGTTGCACTCCGCCAGCGTGTAGGAGACAAGGATTCGGATATGCTCCGCATCTCTGTATCTGATACGGGCAAGGGCATCAGCGATAAGGAGAAGGAACATGTGTTTGAGCGTTTCTACCAGGTCAATGGCACTGAAATGCAACCACAGGGTGGTAGCGGAATAGGTTTGAACCTGGTAAAAAAGTTTGCCGAACTGCATGGCGGTAAAGTAGATGTTACAGATAATCCAAACGGAGGAACCATCTTTATGGTAGATCTTCCGATAGAGAGTAGTACCACCTCCAATTCTACGGCACATCTCGGTTCCTTGCGAGCAGCACCTATCATAACCACGGTGCATCAGGCTACTGATGAGGATCCGGATGCAGGTAAGAACGTTCTCTACGGAATGAGTAAACATGCGCATCAGCCTGGAGAATCGATGATCAAGAAGCCGGTAGTGCTCCTCGTTGACGACAGTGAGGACTTCCGTGAGTTTATGAACGAAGTATTGACAGACTATACGGTTATTGAGGCTGTCAATGGTCAGGATGCCTGGAACAAGATCATCGACCGTCGTCCAGACATCATCCTGAGCGATGTGATGATGCCTGTGATGGATGGTAACGAACTCTGCCGGATGTGTAAGGACAATGACGAAACAACAGCCATACCTTTCATCATGCTCTCAGCCCGTATGGGAGATGAGCAGCGCAAGGAAAGTCTGAAGTGTGGTGCTGACGAGTATATTGCCAAACCATTCGATATTGATATGTTGAATCTCTGTATTCTGAACCTCTTGAAGAAACGCAAGAATGTGAGCACAGAATATGTAATAACAGAGGCCGACCGCAAATTTATCGATGAGGTGAATGTTTATATCCGCGATCATATGAGCAATCCTGAAACATCGGTAGAATCGCTCAGTACTCATCTTAGCATTTCGCGCGTACAATTATATAAACGCATGATTTCGCTGACAGGTATTACACCTTCTGAGTATCTCAGAATCAAGCGTATCAAATTTGCAGAGCATCTGCTCCGCTCGGGCGACTTGAACATCAGTGAAATAGCCTATAAGGTGGGATTCAATAATCCACGTTATTTCACTAAATACTTCCAAGAGGCGTATGGCGTTACGCCGTCTCAATATCGTAAAAATCTGTCAGAATCAGAGTAGTTTACGCATCTGATTAACATTTTATACACATACAGATAACATTTGCGCACAAAGATACGGGAATTTTCTCGTATCTTTGCCGCAGATTTTTAAACTTTCCTTTAAACGTATAAAATGAGACTAACTAAAACATTATTGATTTCAGCAGTGCTGCTGATGAGTGCCACAGGCATGCAGGCAGCAGGTTTCAACCAGAATGGTAATTATCTCACTGTTCAGTTGAAGCAACACCAGAATTTTGGTCCTAGTCAGATTCGCCTCCAAGTGGTGAGCGATAAGATTATCCGTGTTCAGGCTACAGCCGAACAGAGTTTCCGTAATAAACAGAGTCTGATAATAGTGCCTCAAAACAGCAAGGCAAATTATAAGGTGGAAGAGCAGGGAGATAATCTCATCATTACCACTGCAGCTATGCGTGCTGTCATGAACGAGGCTACGGGTCAGATTACCTTCTATGACCTGAAAGACAATGTCCTTCTCAATGAGGTTGCACAGGGCGGAAAGACTTTCAAGCCGTTCACTGTGCCTGACCGTGAAATGGGTGTAGACATTGCCAAGGTTCCTGAAGCACAGAAGCATGGATGGTCATGGCGTGCGCTCTTCAACTCTCCTGATAACGAGGCGTTCTATGGTCTCGGTCAGCATCAGAGTGAGGAACTCAACATGAAGGGTAAGAACGAAGACCTCTTCCAGTATAATACTAAGGTGAGTGTGCCTTTCGTCATCTCTAATAAAAACTATGGCATCCTCTGGGATTCTTATTCTTATTGCCGTTGGGGTAATCCGGAAGATTATCTCCAGCTCAACCGTGCCTTCAAACTCTATGATAAAGATGGTAAGGAAGGTCAGCTGACAGGTACTTATGTGGACAAGAACGGGCAGAAGATTGTTCGAGGCGAAGATAGCATTTACTTTGAGTATGCAATGCCTGAGGCTTCTGAGATTTGCAACAAGACAGATAATGGCGGCATTCAGAACCTGCCAAAGGGCTTCGCGCTGAATGGTTCCAAGGTGGTTTACGAGGGTTATGTAGAGGCTCCAACCAACAGCTTCTATCAGTTTATCCTCTACTATGCCGGCTATATGAAGATTTATATCGACGGCAAACTGGTTGTGCCTGAGCGCTGGCGTACAGCCTGGAATCCGAACTCTTATAAGTTTGAAACTCCTATCAAGAAGGGCGTAAAGACTCCTATCCGTATCGAGTGGCAGCCAGATGGTGATGTTTCCTACTGCGGACTTCGCGTAGCAGCTCCTCGTTCTGAGGCAGAGAAGAACCAGTTGAGCATCTGGAGTGAGATGTCGCCGGATATGGACTATTATTTCATCGCCGGTCAGAATCTCGATGAGGTGATTTCCGGTTACCGTACGCTTACCGGCAAGGCTTCGCTTTATCCTAAGTGGACCCTCGGTTTCTGGCAGAGCCGTGAGCGCTATCAGAGCAGCAAGGACATTGAGGACAATATGAAGAAGTTCCGCGACCTGCATATTCCTGTAGACAATATCGTTCAGGACTGGAACTACTGGAAACTGGATTCATGGGGAAGTCATGAGTTTGAGGCTGCCCGCTATCCAAACCCACAGGCTATGCTCGACAGCGTACATGCGATGAACGGAAGATTCATGATTTCCGTATGGCCTAAGTTCTACGATACAGTCAAGAACTATAAGGAACTCGACAGCAAGGGCTGGATGTATCATCAGGCTATCAAGGATGATATTCACGACTGGCTCGGCTTCCGCGGTTCATTCTATGATGCCTATTCTGATGGTGCCCGCAAGATGTTCTGGCGCCAGATGGACGAGAATCTTTATACCAAGTATAAGTTCGGAATCGATGCCTGGTGGATGGATGCATCAGAACCAAACGTTCGCGACTGTACCCCGATGTGGTACCGCAAGGCTCTTTCCGGTCCTACTGCCCTCGGTACATCTACCGAATATTTCAATGCTTACAGCATCGTGAATGCTGATGCTATCTATAACGGACAGCGCAGCGTGAACCCTAACCAGCGTGTCTTCCTCCTGACCCGTTCGGGCTTTGCAGGTGAACAGCGCTACAGTACGGCTACCTGGTCTGGCGACATCGCTACCCGTTGGGAAGATATGCGTGCCCAGATGACAGCCGGTTTGAACTATTCTATGGCAGGTCTTCCTTTCTGGGGAATGGATCAGGGTGGTTTCTGTGTAGAGAACCGCTATGTGGCTGCCCAGCAGGAGTTTGACAAAACCGGTAAGGAAAATGCTGACTTGAAGGAATGGCGCGAGTTGCAGGCTCGCTGGAACCAGTTCGGTTGCTTCGTACCTCTTTATCGTACTCATGGTCAGTGGCCTACACGTGAGGTCTGGAACATTGCTCCGGCAAATCATCCTGCTTATAAAACCATCGTTGCATACGATAAACTCCGTTACCGCCTGATGCCTTACCTCTACAGTATGGCGGGTATGGTTCACTTCAAGGACTATACGATGATGCGTGGTTTGGTAATGGACTTCAACGGCGATGACAATGTTTACGACATCAAAGACCAGTGGATGTTCGGTCCTGCTCTCATGGCTTGTCCTGTAGGCGAGTATCAGAAGTACAGCCGCAATGTTTATCTTCCTAAGCAGAAGGGCTGGTATGATTTCTATACCGGTAAGCACTATGTTGGTGGACAGACTATCGTTGCCGATGCACCTTATGATAAGATTCCTGTCTTTGTTCCAGAGGGTTCTATTCTTCCTGTGGGTCCAGAGATGGAGTGGAGCGATCAGAAAAAGGCTGAGCTCATCGATCTCTATGTCTATGCAGGCAAGGACGGTTCTTATACACTCTATGAGGATGAGGGAACCAACTACAACTACGAGAAGGGTAAGTATGCTATGATAGACTTCAAGTATAATGATGCTCAGAAGACTGTTACTATCGCTGCCCGTAAGGGTTCTTTCGACGGTATGCTCCAGAAGCGTCGCTTCAATATTGTACTTGTTAGTGATAACAACCAGCAGGGCATCAGCCTCGCCAAGGCGCCTAAGGGCAAGATGGTGAAGTATGCTGGTAAGGCTGTTACTGTAAAACTGAAGTAATATGAAGAAGATATTTGCTTTAGCAATCTTTCTATTGGGCGCTCAGTCGTTGAGCGCCCGTGATCGCCAGTCTTTTGATAAAGGCTGGCTTTTCACTTTAGCAGATAGTGCCGGAATGTCAAAGTCTGATTATTCAGACCGGCATTGGCGAAGTTTGAATCTTCCTCACGATTGGGCGATAGAGGGCGACTTTTCTCCATCAAATCCTTCGGGAGTCAGTGGTGGTGCATTGCCGGGCGGCATCGGATGGTACCGTAAGCACTTCTCGGTAAATCCTAAGGAAAAGTATGACCGCTTTACCATCACCTTTGATGGGGTATATATGAATTCTACCGTGTATATCAATGGTCATAAACTCGGAACCCGTCCTTATGGATACAGTACATTCGAGTATGATCTTACACCTTATATTAATAAGAAGGGTGATAATGTCATTGCTGTGAAGGTAGACAACAGCGACCAGCCTAACAGCCGCTGGTATTCCGGTTGCGGTATTTACCGCCATGTCTGGCTCACCAAAACCATGAAAACTGCTTATATTCCCCAATGGGGACAGTATGTGGCAACTTCTCCACAGGGTGATGTCAGGGTGAAAGTAGATTTCGCTGCTTCCGGTAAAAAGATGAAACTCTCTGTCCGTAATACAATCTATGATGCTGCCGGAAAGATTGTAGCCAAGAGTCAGGGTGTTCGGGAACAGAAACTCAAGGTGAAGAATCCGCATCTCTGGGACATCGGAAAGGGATATCTCTATACAGTCAAGAGCGAGCTGTTAGTAAATGGGAAGGTAGTGGATGTTGCTACGTCAACTGCCGGTTTCCGCGATGTGAAGTTTGATGCAAGGAAGGGTTTCTTCCTCAATGGCAAGAATCTCAAGATAAATGGTGTCTGTGAGCATCATGATTTCGGTTGCCTGGGTGCTGCCGTTAATGAAGATGCGATGCACCGTAAGCTTACCATCCTTCGCGATATGGGCGTGAACGCTATCCGAAGCAGTCATAATCCTCCGGCACCAGAACTCCTGAACATGTGCGATTCGATGGGTTTCCTCGTGATGGACGAGAGTTTCGACATGTGGCGCCGCAAGAAATCGAATGGCGATTATGCCCGTTTCTTCGATGAATGGCATAAGAAAGACCTGTCTGATCTCATCAAGCGCGACCGTAACCATCCAAGTATCATCATGTGGAGTATCGGTAATGAGGTTCTCGAACAATGGTCGAATGCGGCTGCTGATACGCTCAGCCTGGAGCAGGCTAACCTGATTCTGAATGCCGGTCATGATGCTTCAACTTTGGCACATAGCGATGAACTGAGTGTCAATTCGCTTCTTACCCAGCATCTTGCAAAAATCGTGAAGGAGTATGATCCTTGGAGCTATCGCCCTGTTACTGCTGGCTGCAATGAGCCCGATCCGAAGAATCACCTCTTTAAGAGTGGGGCTATTGATGTTATAGGTTTCAATTATCACCATCAGTGGGTGAAGGATGTACCAAAGAATTTCCCTGGCAAGCCTTTCATCCTGTCGGAGAGTGTTTCTGCCTTGCAGACTCGTGGCTACTATATGATGCCTAGCGACAGCATTTATACTGCGCCAAAGGAATGGTGGTTGCCTTATACCGATCCATCATTTATGTGTTCGGCTTATGATAATTTCCACGCCTCATGGAGTAGTACCCACGAAGAAACCTGGGATGTGGTGAAGCACAACGACTTTGTGGGCGGACAGTTTATCTGGACCGGTTTCGATTATATCGGTGAACCTACTCCTTATGCTTATCCTGCCCGTAGCAGTTATTTTGGCATTATCGATTTGGCGGGTCTTCCAAAAGACAGCTATTATATGTATCAGAGTGAGTGGAGTCAGAAAGATGTGCTTCATCTCTTCCCTCATTGGAACTGGCTGCCGGGACAGACCATTGACATGTGGTGTTATTATAATCATGCTGATGAGGTAGAACTCTTTATCAATGGCAAGAGTCAGGGCATCCGTAAGAAGACAGTCTACGGTGCAAAGAATGAAGGCGATGCTTTCAGAAATAGTACTGAATATCATGTGATGTGGCGCGTAAACTTTGAACCGGGAGAAGTGAAGGTTGTAGCCAGAAAGAACAATCAGGTTCTTAGGGAACAAGTTATAAAGACTGCAGGAGCTCCTCATCATCTTGTGTTGAAGAAAACTTATCAGGGGCATCAGGCTTATGGCTCTTCAGATCCGACCACCTTTGTCGAAGTGAATGTAGTAGATAAAGATGGCAATCTCTGTCCGAACGCAGATAACCAGATCTTCTTCTCTGTTTCTGGTGAACAGGGTGCAAGTGGTCATGGTTTCCTGAAAACGCCAACGATTCTGGGAACAGACAATGGATGTCAGACTTCTTTGGAGCGTTTCACCGATTCACATCGCAAGGCTTTCTTCGGAAAATGTGTCGTTGTGATAAAAGGAAAGGGAACCCTCAAGGCACAGGCAGTAGACTTAAAGGATGCTTCTGTAGCTTTGTGATTATAGTAATATTCTGAAAATCAAAATATTAAGGATATATATTGCGAAGAAGGATACACTCTTTCGGTGTATTCCTTTTTCGCTCTTAAAAACGAAAAAG
The DNA here is from genome assembly GCF_026015465.1 of Segatella copri. GTDB lineage: Bacteria > Bacteroidota > Bacteroidia > Bacteroidales > Bacteroidaceae > Prevotella > Prevotella copri_E. The sequence goes on along the minus strand of NZ_JAPDUQ010000001.1, from coordinate 432,574 downwards.
GTTTTGAAGCATTGGGACCCAAGGGATTTGGGTATCTCTATTATGCTAGTAATAGAAATTTAGCTTCAAAACCTGCGGCAAAGATACATTTTTTTTTCGAATAAAAAAACTTTTTCGAATAAAAAATATAAAAAACTTGCTCTTATCAAAAAATATACGTAACTTTGTAAACGATAAGGCATCAAACCCAATCTGCAATCATGAAAAAAGTAATCTTTGTAGAATTTCCTCACGATGCTGGAGCATGAAAGAAATAACAATAATAAAACAATAAAATAAAAATAGTATAATGAAAATTCAAATAGAACAGGCTACGCCTGACAAGGCTTCGCATATCGCATCGCTTATCATGGAGGCGATGAATGCGCAGTGTTGCCAAAATTTAGCTGGTCCTCAGCATACATTGGTTGATTTTCACCGTATGATGACTAAACTTGTAGAGATGGAGGACAGTCAGTATAGTTATAAGAATACATTGGTTGCTATGTCTACTGATGGCATTCTTGTTGGCATCTTGGTTGCATACGATGGTGCTGACGTCAAAAGATTACGTAAGCGCTTTATTGAGGCTGCAATCGTGGCTTTTGGAATAGACTATTCGGCTATGGAGCTTGAAACAGAGGAAGGTGAGTTCTATTTGGATAGTTTGGCAGTTTCTAACCAATACCGTGGAAAAGGTATTGCATCTAAACTGTTGGATGCTGCTATCTCTCGCGCAAGAGAATTAGAACTTCCTGCTGTAGGTTTGCTTTGTGATAAAGGCAATCCGAAAGCGGAGCGTCTCTATACGAAGGTTGGTTTCCAATATGTCAATGATACCACTTGGGGTGGTCATGCAATGAAACATCTTCAGTATAAATTGTAATCTGATAGGGCAAACTGTGCAAACGTTTGCCCAATAAAAAGTATAGAAATCAACAGAAAATGTGCTGTTTATTGCGCAAACGGTAGTATCTTTGCACCATAAGTTCATAACGAATAGGTTTTTTGGTTTTTAGAAAAGATATTTTATTAGTTTTTGTTGATTTAATAATAAAAGCTCGGTCTGCAGTGATGCAATGCCGAGCTTTTATATTTTTACTCCCATTCAGGGTATTTTCTTTCTGTGTCTTTTATTCTAATTCCTCTATTTCTTTTTCGTCCATGTCTTTATCTAACTGATCTCTCCACAGATACTTTCTGGTTTCATGCACTATGATACCACTTAGGCAGAGCAAGGAGATAAGGTTTGGTATGGCCATTAAAGCATTCATGCAGTCGGCAATGTTCCAAACCAGTCCCAGACTGATGACACTACCCAGGAAGATAGTAGCAATATAGACTATGCGGAAACAGAGCATCCACTTTTTGCCTTTCAGATATTCTACACACCGTTCTCCATAATAACTCCATCCCAATGTCGTACTGAATGCAAATGTTGCCAGTCCGATAGTCAATATCGGAGCTCCGATATATGGAATCTTACTGAAGGCAGCCTTGGTGAGTGCTGCTCCGTTATGGTAGTCAATGTCTGGGTATGCTATGATACTTGAGGTGATGACGAGACCTGTAAGGGCACAGATGATGACAGTATCCCAAAAGGTACCGGTAGATGAAACCAATGCCTGACGCACAGGGTTACGGGTTTGGGCTGCTGCAGCAACGATGGGTGCCGAACCCAGACCACTTTCGTTAGAGAACAATCCGCGGGCTATACCATAGCGGGCTGCAATCATCATGGTACTTCCAGCGAAGCCGCCACCTGCAGCCTTTGTTGTGAATGCAGAGTCAAAGATTACGTGGATGGCAGGCAATAAATAAGCATGATTTACACAGAGAATGTAGATGCAGCCTAATACATAAAAGAGTGCCATGAAAGGTACCAGCATGCCACAAACCTTGGAGATACTTTTCACGCCTCCAAGAATCACAGCTGCTCCTAAAGCCGTAACGATTGTTCCAGTAATGTATGGAGAAATGCCGTATTGGTTTTCTACCAGGGTAGAGATGGCATTTGCCTGTACCGTGCTACCGATTCCGAATGATGCCAATGCGGCAAAGAGGGCGAACAGGACTGCAAGCCATTTCCAGCCCAATCCTTTTTCCAGAGCATACATAGGACCACCCAACATCGTGCCTCGCTTGGTCTTTACGCGATATTTTACGGCGAGTAATCCTTCGGCATATTTGGTAGAAATACCAAAGACACCGGTTAACCAGCACCAGAGTACGGCTCCTGGTCCGCCAAGAGCGATAGCTGTAGCCACACCGATGATGTTACCGGTACCAATTGTAGCTGCCAATGCTGTTGCCAGTGCTCTGAACTGTGAAACATCTCCTGTGGCATTCTTGTCTTTCTTTACAGACAGTTTGATTGCCTTGAAAATCTTGCGTTGTGGAAAGCGCAAGCGGATGGTCAGAAAGATGTGGGTTCCCAACAGCAGGATAATCATAGGCCATCCCCAAAGGAATGAACTAAATGCGGTGAAAAAATCGTTTATTGCATCCATCTCTTAAAAATTTTATGTTTATCTTATATCTATATTTTTTATACCTGATAACGCAGTTACTTATGTGTTATAACCTTGTTATTTCTCAAATTCTATCTTCACGTTTTTGAATCCCATTGCTTTCAGCATCTCTCTAAACTGAGTTTTGGCATTCGCCTGTGCAGTATAGATATTGGTGCGGTTTAAGCAACGTTTCTTCATGGCTTGATAAGCACGCTCATACATAGCCTGTCTGTCGCTGCCTGTCCATTTGCCTTCTTCAAAGAAACTCTTGGTCTTCGCTTCGTCAATGAAGTTATGGTCTAGCAGTTTGATAGGAGGTAAAGTGCATACGATGCTGTCCTGGCTGGCTTGTAGCCATCCTTTTTTTACATCCTTCATATCGATACCCAAGCGCAACGTTCCGTAATAGATACGTACCAGTTGGTCATCGCCAAAAAAGCCACGGCGTATAGTATCTATCAGTTCTTCATCACTTACAGATAGAAATTCCCATTGACCGATATTCTCGATGCTTTCTACCTGAGTGGGTGAGAGGGTTGTCTTATCTTCCTGTACCACGCTGACCTCGTTGTCTTTGGTGAGCCAATAGAAGGCTCCACCCAGAATAAGGATCAGTGCTAATAGTACGATGATTTGTATTCTTTTCATATCATTGTTCTCCTCGCTTAGTGATTCTTTTCGATAGTTGTCTTATCCAGAAGAGTCTTCAGATCGTTGAAAGTGAATTTCTTCCTGAAACTGATTTTGATATTCTCTTCTGCAAATCCCATGTCCTGTAACATCGGAATCAGGGTGTTTGCTGCACTTTGGCGTGCCTGTTCAAGAATATCTAGGTTCGGGATATCGCGAATGATACTTTCCCTGCCTTGTTGTTCAAATTGTGACAGTTCTGCATCACTGTAGTTTCTTCTGGTGAGTGAAACGAATTGTCTTACACCTTCGTGATTGATTTTACTGCTGGTGAGCATCACTTTTGGGTCTGGTAAGATGATTTCTATCTTGTCGCCTTGTCGGTTTACGTTCTTTGCAGAGAATCCTGAAAAGTCTACATAAGCTTTTAATGTCGCATCCATCGGAATGGCCACCTTGCGGTTAGAGCCAGGAACATGAATATTAAAGTCTTTCTTGAACAGTGAACCCTTCAGATTGAGCTGGTCATCATGTGTTATAATCTTATGAACATGAGCTTCTGCTGTATATAAGCGATTGCATTTCTGTATCTGCATCACCATCACAGGTATTGTGTCGATGACTTGCTCCTTCTTTTCTGTTTGCTGATGCGAACATGAAACGAAGGCAAAAAATACAGAAATGATAAATATTAACCTTTTTTTCATACTTAATGTCTTTATTATGCTGCAAAGGTACGGCAAATTGTTCGAAAAACAAAACAAAATCATGTTTTTTGATGTTCTTTTGCTAAGAAATGAAAAAAAAAGCAGAAAAAGCACTTTTTTTATATCTTGATTAAACCTTTTCATTTTCTTTTCGTCAAAGTTACGATTAGAATTCATAAACTGAACTTTATTATATCGTGTAAGATTCAATAGGAAATTTATTAGTTAGTATTTAGGTATGTTAGGACGCCTGCTTGTGAAAGTAGGCGCCTTTTTGCGCTTGATTTTGTGTAAGAATGTAGATTTCGGTTCTTTTCTTTGGCTATTTCAAAAGAAAAATGTACTTTTGCAGTAAGAAAAAATAACGGAATGAAACGAATTGATTATATATTAATAGGTCTTTTGGCTATTTCTAGCTTGACGGCTTGTACAGAAAAGAAGAAGAGTAATATCATTATTGCTCCTAAACCGGTGGCTAAGGTTGTGAATAAAGCTACTCAGAAAATGAGTGATTATGAGCAGACCAGAGAGGCTGACTGGGTTGGTTCCCATTATAAAGTGGTGGTGAAGCGTAGTTCTGACAAGGAACTTCCGGTTCTCCAGTTGGACGAAAACACCAAGTGTTATGATAACAGAATTTCGGTTAAGGTATTGAGAAGCGATGGTTCTGAATTCTTTAGCCGTACTTTCACAAAGAAAGATTTCACATCCTATATTGACAAACATACACAGGACATGGGTGCTTTGCTCGGTATTGTGTATGTGAAAGCAGAAGGTGATTATCTTTACTTCGCAGCAAGTGTAGGGTCGCCTGATGTTACCAGTGATGAATATGTACCTCTGGTACTTAAGATTTCCCGAATGGGTAGTATCTCTATATCAAAGGATGAGAAGTTGGATACCAACGCTTCTGCTGAAGAGGAAGAAGATGGGGTATAAAGCGGTTCTTCCGTTAAATGTATGAGTATTTATTATGTCTATTCTGAAATTATTATTGTACTTTTGTAAGCGTATTCTTTATAATAATGTATAGCAAAGAAAGTAAACATAAGATAAGAAGCGTATGATTGATTTATTCGCTGTCGCCGAATAAAAAATGCTATTTTTATTTTATAGTATCGAATAAAATTCGTACTTTTGCCGCAAAAAGTAAGTATATGGAAAAGGAATTGTTTCGAGCTGTATCCTCTGAAACGAGCCATGATAATCACCTACGATGATGAAGGGGAGATTGTGCGTAATGGACTCAAGATAGAAATAAAACCAGCATGGAAATGGGTGGTGAAGGGTGAATGTTGAGTGTTGAATGTTGAGTGTTGAATGGGCTATATTCCACGATGAAAAGGTGGCGTATAGACCCTTCATTTGTGGCATGGAATGGCTACCTTTTATCTTTTAAAATACGGGAATCCAAATTTTCCCGAAACTTTTCTCCCGTTTTCTTTGCACTTTCAAAATAAAAGCTTATCTTTGCAACCAACAAGAAGTAGAACTTTAAAATGAATAAGTATGGCTTTAAAAATTAAAACTCGTGAAGAAGCAATTGCTGTATTACGAGATATGGTTAGACGTAAAAAAGAAATGGAAGCAAAGGCTCAAATAGACTTTGCTAAAGCACGAGAGGAGGCTGCAGACTGTTATGCATGCCTTTAACTTAACTCGCCTCAATTTTCATTCTCCTTATAAGGTCTGGATAGATAAAGGATCATATAAGTTCTTAACAGATTATGGTGTTCAGTATCGAATAGAATTTGTAGAAAACAATAATATTTGGGAGGATGAAAAAGCGTATGAATTCGGCATTCTCAATGAAAACAAGAAGAATTCTCCTAACGATTCTAAAGTTAAAGCAACTATACAATGTATTATAGAGGAATTCTTTCTTACGAATCCCGATATACTTCTATATCAATGTGAAACGGGTGATAGCAGACAGGCTATGCGAGCTCGCCTTTTTACCAGATGGTTTAACGAATTCGATAAACGAGATCGTTTTTGTGTCAAGGTTTCTATTCTTAGGGATGAAGAAGTTGACAATTACATAGCCATTATAGTTCAAAAGAGTAATCCTAAGTTGAATGACATTCTTCGAGATTTTGATGAGTTTATCGGTTTCTTTGATACAAAGCCCGAATAATAAGTAGTAAATCTGCAATTAACTTGGTTGACAAGGGTCTATATGCCACGATGAACAGGTGGTGTATAGACCCTTGATTATATGGTGATATTCGTAATCTACATCTCCGCTATTATATTTTTTATTCAAGTTTCGCATGTGGTTCAAGTACGCCTTGAACCAACGGACACCGGCTAAAGATTTACACAGATTCTGGGCTTGAATAGAGTCTGAAAACGTTAAAAAATACAAACAAGGTGTCGCATTCCCCCATGAAGTAGACACCCAAAACCAAGAAGTCATACCAGAAAAAACAAAAATTACCCCCCCACTTTCATATAAAACCCTTAACTTTGCACCCGGATTTTTATAATCTGTATCAAGTAAAGATTTAAAATGTCGTAAATTATAATCAAAACATAATAGATATGAAGAAAGTTTTAACTAAGAAGAAAAAGTATGTAGCTCCATCAGTGCAGGTACTCGAATTGGAAACTACTCAGATTCTCGCAGGAAGTGGCGAAACCAATTCTACACCTACCGTGAACGGTTTTCAACCCGGTGATTCTTTTGGTTCTGGTGACATGGAAGAAAGCAGTCCGGCTAGAAGAACTAGCATTTGGGACTAAGATGAATATAAAATGAAATGAATATGAAATTATCCAGTTTATTACCCCAGATGGCTTGCACCCTCCTCCTTATGGCGAGTTGTTCGCAGGAGGATAGTATGACGCCAGGCGAAAGCCCATCTTCTGTCGGCGGCATTCACATCACCACGCAGGTATCAGGTATTGTTACCCGTGGCATCACCGAAACTGCCACCCTGCAAAACTTCGGCATCTGTATACAGGGTTCCGGAGAGCACGCTTCATCTTTGCAATATAATAATGTAGAGATGACGAAGAACGGCGAAGAGTGGACTTCTGCTACCCCAATGCTGTGGAAGAGTGAGATTCCTTCTGCCGACATCATCGCCTATGCTCCTTATCAGGCTGATATAAGCGAAGCCTTGGCAACCCAGAAGCAGTTCCCTGTATCGGTGAAAGCCGTACAGACTAAAGAAGACCTGTCTTCCGACCTTCTGGTGTTCAAGGCTAAGGATTATGCTCCAACCATCGTCGGCGAGAACAAAGACAAGATTGTAGAGGTGAAGTTTGATCATGCCTTCAGCCAGCTGATGGTAACCTTCAACTTCGATTCCGCCTTTTCTAATGATGAGGTAGATCTGTCAAAGATAGAAGACGTAAGGGTAGAGGGCACCGTTTTGTCTGGCGTATGCGACTTTTCTCATGACAAGCCGCAGATAACGGTTCAGGCTGATGCCGCAGCAGAGGCCATTACTCCAGAGAATGTTTCTTTCCAGGCAAAGGATGCAGAGCATGCCAACATCTCTGCCCAATACTCCTCTCTGCTGGTTCCGCAGACCATCCAGGCAGCCAACCAGCCTCTGAAGGTTTCCTTCCGATTGGGTGAAACCACCTATTCATGGAAGTCGAATACCGACATCACCCTGGAGCAGGGCAAGTATTATACCCTTTCGCTCAACATCAGGAAGACCGGAGTTGTAGTAGAAGGAACGATTCAAGGCTGGATTCCGGCAGAAGGCAACAATGAATATGTAGCAAATTAATAACTATTAAAATACAACATTTATGAAGAAATTTAGATTCTTATACATCGCTGCCGCAGCATTGCTGTTTGCAGCTTGCGCTAACGAAGAAGACGGTCTCGGCAACAATGGTCCTGTTGCAGCTACAGTAAAGACGGATATTTCCAACAATATCAAAACCCGTGGAACTGCAGATAACAACAGCTGGACAGCAGGCGATGCCATTGGCGTGTACGTCACTTCCGCAGGAAACACAAAAGGAACAAATGTAAAGTATGAATATGACAAATATGGTGAATTTGTTTCGGCAAATCCTATTTATTTTAGAGATAACGCGGAACAGATATTCAGTGCGTATTATCCATACATTGATGACCCCAATAATGACAAATTCGATGAGGATGGTTGGTTAATAAATGATTGGACTATTGATTACAGCAATCCAAGTAATACCTTATTAGCAAACGATTTTCTCTTTGCCTCGGGAGCAATAGCCAGCAAAGCATCGCCAATGGTTAATTTCATTGACTTGAATAATGTGGGTGAATCCTTGCCAGAGAAAGACCATCGCTTTAAGCACAAGATGAGTATGATAGAATTTACGGTCTGTGCAGGAAAAGGTATAGAGGCCAGCAAGAGTGATCTTCAAAGTATAACATTGGACAAGATAAAGACACAGGGTAAGATAAATGTAAAAACAGGTGCGACAGAAGCCACCGGGACTTCTTCCCCAATAACCTTACCAGTAACAGGTCTTTTGACCGATGTCAGGGTCTGCAAGTTTATACTCTTCCCGCAACAGTTCGAAAACAAAGAATTGCCCATTAGTTGTAATGTGATGTATAACGAAAATACGATTAACAATTATACAACAAAGATAAACCTACCAAATGGATTCGAAGGTGGTAAAAAATATACTTATACTATCACTGTTATAAATAATAGTATAGTAATAGGAAATGCAAACATAACGAGTTGGGGTATTGGCACAGACAATGAAAGGCTCGATGCAGAAATAGAATAATTCTGATAAATAAGGTACTGAAAATAGGGAATACAGGGTTAGTGAGCTTGGCCGCTCACTAACTCACTAACAATAAAAAACTGAAGATTATGAAGACGATAAAACAAAGAATTTCCTATGCGGTAATGGGCCTTATGGCTATGGGCTTTACAGCATGTACGCAAAATGAAGATATGGCTCCAACGCTGAAAGGGCAGGAAATCAATGCCACTTTCTCTGTTGGAGGTATGCAGACTCGTGTCAATACATTAGGATATGGTGACAGTTGGGAGGACAAAGATGAACTGAAAGTATCGATATTTACGGATTATGATCCTGGTAGTACGGCTGTTCTTTCTTTTAATAGTGCAACAAACGAATGGTCTCGCAGTGGAAGTTTTCGTTGGTTAGATAAAATCGATGAACATACAATATTGGCTGTATATCCATCTGACACGGATTTTGGGAAATATAATCTACAGTATGATTTACAGACAGACCAAAGCAGCGAAGGTAATTTGAAAAACGCTGATCTCATAACTGGATATTGGCACGATTTTCCTCGGTTCGATTTAAGCATTCCTATGAAGCATCGCATGTCGCTGGTTACAATAGTATATCATGTTGGAACTGCAGATTATCCTAATATGGATATTAGTGAACCACAAGTGTATTCTAAACACACCAGCGTTTATTATAACAGAGACGACCGAGGACAAGGGCAATTTGTCATGATTACACCTACTGCTAATCCTGCTTGGGTACAAGCCTGTAAGCATGACGATGGTATGTTTTCTGCAATCGTTATCCCTGGTTCATACATTAAAGATGAAGTCTTCTTGAAATTCAAGATAGGCGACAATAATTTTAATGCTAAAATGAAGATGCCTACCGACTTTGAAGAGGGTAAACGCTACACCTACAAACTCGATGTAGGAAAAGACAAAGTTGAACTGACCAGAATCAGCATAGATAATATGACTGGTTGGACAAACGAAGATGAACTCAAATAATTGGAGGAAAGAATATGAAAAAGATATTTCAATACATCATGCTGGCAGTCGTTACTATAGTAATGGCGTCATGCACAAGTGATATAGAAGAAACAACCGCAACAACAGGCAAGAGCAACGTACAGTTGGTTGTTGGTGAATTTCCGGCATTCGGAGATTCACAGACTCGTACTATTGGTACACCTGATGAAGGCAAGACTTCATGGGCTGAAGGAGATGAGTTGCTTCTGGTGATAGACAACACCTCTTATGGAAAACAATATGCAACTTTTACATATAATGGCAGTAGCTGGGAATTGACAAGTGGTGAATTGGTTTATCGGGAAGGAGACCCTGCATACATACCTCATGTATATTATGCCCCTAATTACAAATGGGAAGCCGGCAAATTAGTTTTGAAAGAAGGCAAGGTTGCTGGAACCGATGAATATATCGAGGGAAATGCAAGAATCACTGGTAATGGTGAGACTATAACCGTTTCTTTTGCCGGAGCAACACGCAACTATTCCCGCCTCCGCATTGCAACTATGCCAAATAAGCCAATAACAGTAGCCATCAGTAAATACACTCCTGCGGGCAGCAGCGATATGAAATGGGATCAAAATTATGCCCTTACATCTGATGAAAAGGGCAATGCCTATTTATATGGTACTTTTGAAAATAATTCCGAAGTTACAGTGAAATATAGAGAAGCAGCTTTGACAACTTATACATTCTCGCAAGCAACAGAGAGTGCTAAGAGTTATGCTCTGGATGCTACTGTTGTTTCGCTGGCTGACGAAGGTATCACTTACGATCAAATTGTGGAAGACGTCAAGAAGGAATTGGATGCGGGCAAGACTTACATCAATCTCATTCTTGCTCCCGATGTGGATGCAGAAACATTGGAAGCAATAAATATCGGACTTAAAGATGCAAGGGATGGGAGTATAAACCTTACTTTGATAGGATGTAAGAAGATTCCTTATGGAGTATTTATGCACTGTAAGATGCTGAAATCCATAGCCCTCCCAGATGTTACAGAAATCGAGGGAAAAGCTTTTTCAGGTTGTACAAGACTTAAAAAAGTAGTTTTAGGCAATCTTACAAAAGTATATGGCAATGTCGGAAAGAATGGTATCTTTGATGGTCTCGACACTAAAAACATCGATTTGGTTTTGTCAAAAGACCAGAAAGCTATGAATGATGGCGAAGCCGAAGGTAGGTATTGTTGGACTGCTGATATTATTAAAGATTATGATCTTAGTGATGAACATGTCAGCAAAAAATTCCTTGGGTATGAATTTAAGTCCATAACGTGTAGATATAAATTTGAATAATAAAGTAGATTGTTTAACTCCTAAGCTGGGCAAGGAGTATAAGTTGCCCAGCAAACATATCCCCCCGCACTTCAGGGTAAAACGACAAGGGTCTATATGCCACGATGAAAAGGTGGGCGTATAGACCCTTGATTATATGGTGATATTCGTAATCTATCTGGCATCAAACCAAAGTAGTCATTTTCAGAAAATCTCGCAGATGAATGTGCTTAATGCCATCAATATTGGTTTGACTGTAAAGCCTATCCATAGAAATCACGTATTTGGGATGACTGTCTTTTATCAATTTCAAATTGCCGAATTCACGCTCTACCGTTTCCTCAGAAGCCAGCAGATAGGTAACTTGCACATACGCCACACTATCCGCTTTCTCGGCAACAAAATCAATCTCAGCCTTATACATCTGACCAACATATACTTTATACCCCATCCTGCACAAATGGATATATACAGCGTTTTCCATCACCTTTTCGATATCAAAACGCCTGTTGCCACCTATAATATGATTCCTGATTCCCAGGTCTTCGAAATAGAACTTGTCGCCTAACTCGAAAAGTCGCTTGCCATGAATGTCGTATCTGTTAACTCGATCGATAATAAAAGCATTGCTTAAATACTCCAAATACGTGAGAATCATCTTGGCAGACGTTTCGGTGTTCTGGCTTTTCAGAAATTTTACAATACTCGTTGCTGAGAATTGTTTACCGATATTATCGCTCACAAACTTCAGCAGCGTTCGCAACAATGGTATGTTTCTGATGTTTTCTCGCTCTATGATATCACGAAGTACTATCGTATTATACACATTGTCAAGATAATCTTCTACCAAATCCGTATTTTCCAATCCTAAACTGCGCAACTGAGGGAGCCCGCCATACTGCAGATACAGGTTCAAGGAAGCATCATCATCCTTCAGTTCATGGAACGTCAGAAACTCTTCATAGCAGAGTCCTCTAATGCGATAAGCAATATATCTGCCTCTCAGGCGAGTTGCCAGTTCGCCCGAAAGCATCTTGGCGTTGCTGCCGGTAATCATAATCTGGCAGGTATCATCCGATTGGATACTGAGGAGTGCTTTCTCGAAATCAGAAATCTCCTGCACCTCATCAATAAACAGATAGTTTTCCTTACCCTCAACGATGTTGGCTGCTACATAAGCCTCCAGATCCTGATAGTTGGCTATCATATCAAATGAGGTTTTCTCCTTATCTATATAGATAACGTGATTTTCTTCATTCTCAGCGATGTGATTATAAATTCGCCGCATCACACAACTCTTGCCGACACGCCTCTGGCCCGTCAATGCAATCATCATTCCACGTCCTAACATGCGTTCGATACGATTGGAATACCCCAGTCTTTCTAATATTTTTTGTTTCATACGAGTAAAACTTTTCGCAAATATACTCTTTTTGTTTCACATAAGTAACAAAAACGATAGATTTTTTGTTTTTATTACTTATAATTAACAGGTTTGGTACACATTGCGCCTCACGGGAAGCGACAAGGGTCTATATGCCACGAAGAAAAGGTGGCGTATAGACCCTTGGTTATATGGTGATATTCGTAATCTACATCTCCGCTTTCAGCAGCTTTATCTCTTCTGCCGTCAGCCCCGTCATATCCATGATAGACGCTTCATCCATACCCTTTGCCAGCATCTTCCTGGCAATTTCAAGGCTTCGCTGGGACATGCCTTCTTCTATGCCTTCAGCTCTGCCTTTTTCCATGCCTTTCGCCATGCCTATTTCTATACCTTCACGCTTGGCAGTGTCTACGGAATTCTTGATGTCGCGATATGCCATCTTGCTGGTCTCGTACTCCCTCATTTCCTGCGGAGTAAACTTGGCAATCTCGGCTTCCTCGAAGAGGCGGTCGAAGACTTTATCGCACAGTTCTTTAGGGCGCTGGGTAAGCTTGTAGAGGTTCTTGAGTGCATAGAGCCACTTCTCGTAGAGCGTATCCAGTTCTTCCAGGGTTTTGTTGAACTTGGAAATCTCTACATAGATATATTCGAGCTTGTCGTAAAATACTTTGTGGGTAGCTGTGTCGCACAACTGTACATGATGGCGGATTTTCTCCTTGTCGAAGGCATCCTCGTTCATGCTGAAGTTGAGCAGGGCTACGGTATAGACATGATTGAGTCTGAAATCCCATTCATTCCCCTTTGGTGCCTGTTCACGGATAGGGAAGGTTGAGTAGAAAAGGGCGCGATCCTTGAAATACGTCTGGTAGGCATTCTGCATTTCTACGATGAACTTCTCGCCGTTTTCGCCTTCGCAATATACATCGAAGATGGCTCTGCGGTCGGTATAGACATCTCCCACGTGCTCCGGGTTCAGATACGACACGTCCTTCACAACCTGTCTGCCATTAAACAAGCTGTTGAGGAAGCAAATGAGCAAATCCTTGTTCATTGCTGTTCCAAAAATTCGCTTGAAACCGAAGTCGGTCAGCAAGCTGATGTATCTTTCTTCTACCTGCTTCATAATCTCTGTTTTAAAATTCACTACTGCAAAGTTACGACTTTATTTTCAAACCCGCAAGAGATTTCTGTGAAAAGTTTATGAAAAAGTAAGAGATTGCGTTTCTTATGTGACAGGACAAGGGTCTATATGCCACGATGACAAGTGGTGTATAGACCCTTGATTATATGGAGATTTTCGTAATCTACATCTCCGCTATTCTGTATTTATGATATGGCGGATGGCATGCAGGCGGTAACAATGCCGTTTACAACCCATTGGGGATATGATACGGATGCTGACAGAGTCGGAATTTATGTGTTTTATGTTGTTTTCTTCACGAATAATTTGGTAGTTACAAATAAACAGTGTATCTTTGCAGCAGAAATGCTGCACTCGGTAATTTGAGAACAAATTTTCATTGTGCCTGTTTGTATTATCAATAAATCAAATAACAAAAATTCTGCTTATGGGAAAGATAGTAGATAAAACAGAGACTAAGATAGTTACGCTTGATGGAGTTGAGATTATCAAGCAGGTAACGAAGGTACTTATGCCTAATGGTAAGTACCGATATCCTACTGTGTATTTTACGGTTAACGATGATGTCAAGGCTCTGACAACAGAACAATTAGACAAAATCCGCATCCCTGTCTACAAACAGTTAATTTGAAATTAATATGGAAGAAAGTGAAGGTTATCCCTTCGTCTTTCAAATGATAGACAGGGATAGTGCAGATGAATGGCTGATTGAAACTTTGCAGTATAGATTCAAGTCAGCTAAATCTCATCATTCTTATATTGTAAGAGTTGAGCGTTATCAGGAACATGCTTATTGCGTGAAGTTCTTTGATAAGGCCAATATGAATAGTAAATTGAAATTTAGTCTTCGTACTAACACTTTTGAGCCAAGAATCATTTTCTATACATTGTTCCATATTATGCTTGATGTATTGAAAAGAGATAGCAAAGCCTCATTCTTCTTTGTTGGTGCAGAAGATGAAAATGATGAATTAGGAATGGCGACAAGACGATTTCGTGTATATAAGAAATTCACTACGTCTGTGGTATCTGAAAGATTATTCAAGCATTATGCAATAGAAAATGAGTCTTTGTATATTCTGATTAATAAGAACAGTTGTTCTGATTGTGATGATTTAGCCAAAAGAATTACTGTTGCAGTAAAAAAACTATTCTCTCGTCATTAAAATATAATTAGGTTAACAGTATATATCTGATTACGGGAAACAGCAAGGGTCTATATGCCACGATGACAAGTGGTGTATAGACCCTTGATTATATGGTAACTAAAGTTTCGCAAGTTACTTGAATATACTGACAAGGAAAAGACTTTACATTCGAAGCTTTCTGAAAGACTCCGGAAAGAGAAGTGAAAGAAGCTGGAAGACTAGTGCGCCAGCGGGGTGATACCATATTGAGTCATGGTTATCCTGTCGCGCTCGTTGGATATCCCTAAGGCGGAGCGGTCCCGATACTTCTTGGAGACTGACATCATTTCAGCCGAGTACAGCTTCTCTGCCCGCACCTGTCTGTACCGCATTTTCAAATTAAAAGAAGGCTGTACTCCTGCCGAATGGCGGGAGAAAATGGCTGAAAATGTAGCCGCAGAGGATAAAATGCAGGATTAACCATTTTTCGATAAATAACAGAAAAATGCATCGCGAAATGAAAAAATACGTTAAAAAGGGTGTCGCATTCATAGGAATGCGACACCTTTTTTGAAAAAAAAACACTATCTTTGCACCATGGAAAATATGATAGAGACTTTCACGAAAGAGGAACAGGCTATTTTCATTGTGGCATTGTGCCTTCTGTTGTTCGCCATAGTCGTGAGCTATGCCATGGTTCAAGACTACAGGATATATCTTGATGAAAATTACAAGGCTCGCTACAGCTTCTGTGATTTCATCAAGAGAGAAAGATTCTATATCTATCTGTTTCTCGGACAGACTTTCGTCGTCATCCTGGGAATGACAGTATATCTGATGGCAATGAGAGAATAGGTGCTTCGGTGGATAATGCCGCTGCATAGTGGCAAGATTTGGCTGAATGCGCAAAAGTATTTATTTTTACAAGAATTTATTAATTCAAAAACAAAAAATATGAAAAAGAATTTTGTAAAATCGAGATGGTTTTTCACGATGCTCTTGTTCGTGACAACCATGATTATGCCATCCATGATGTTGGCGAAAAGTATTCCTCTAGCCATACCGGAAGGTAAAGGCACCGTAGACGAACCATATCAAATTAGTAACCGAGCCGAACTTTATTGG
This sequence comes from Segatella copri, assembly GCF_026015465.1. GTDB lineage: Bacteria > Bacteroidota > Bacteroidia > Bacteroidales > Bacteroidaceae > Prevotella > Prevotella copri_E. The sequence continues at coordinate 416,926 of NZ_JAPDUQ010000001.1, read as the reverse complement.
TTTGCAGGTCTGGTGAATGGTACGCTTCCAGAGGGGGGGGAAAGAATTTATCTGCCAATGCAATCCTCACGGCAAACATTATCGTGAACACAGGCGTTCTTGACGCAAATAAAAATCTGGTAAGCAAAAGCGACCTTACAGAATGGAAACCTATTGGTGCTCGTTGGTCTTCATATACTGGCACCTTTGATGGCCAGGGATACACCATCAGCGGATTGTATTTCAATAATCCTACCTCATCTTATGTTGGCTTGTTTGGCAGCATAGGAGCCAACGGTAAGATTTCCAACGTAGGAGTTTTGGATTCATATTTTCAGTTCAGTGAGCTTGGGGGAGGTGTATGCGGAGTGAATTATGGCACTGTCAGAGATTGCAAAAATACAGGTTCTGTCAGAGGATTAGCAGCAATAGGCGGCGTGTGCGGATTAAATGAAAAAGGCGGAATAATAGAAAACAGCTTTAATGAAGGCACTGTCAGCGGAACAGGTGATAATGTTCAACAAGTCGGTGGCGTGTGCGGCTATAACAATGGCACAATCAAAAGCTGCTATAACACAGCTTCTGTAAGCGGACAAAATTCTGTCGGCGGCGTGTGCGGCTTTAACTCGCGTGGTATAATAACAAATTGCTTTAATGAAGGCACTGTAAGCGGACAAACTTTTGTCGGCGGCGTGTGCGGAAATGGCTGTGGTGTTACAACAACAAATTGCTTTAATGGAGGCATTGTCAGCGGACAAAGTCACGTCAGCGGCGTGTGCGGATATGACTATAACTATGATGGTACATTAACAAATTGCTATTATCTTAGTGACACAGCCAAAGGCGGTATAAACGGAAAAGATGTGAGTGGCAAGGCAGAGGGAAAGTCCATAGAGCAGTTTAAGAGCGGTGAGGTGGCTTATTTGCTCAACGGAAGTACATCAGAAGGCGAACTGGCTTGGTACCAGAAACTAGGCACAGATGCTTATCCTGTACTGACAGCTACAAAGGGTAATACAGTATATAATGGATCATTCCGTTACTGCGACAATACGGCTACCTCATATAGCAACAGCACTTCTGAGGATGTGCTGGTTCACCAAATGTCTGCCACCTTGGCAAGTCCTGAACATGACGCCGACAAACACATCTATCACATGGGCTGCCGCAACGAGGGCTGTACTCTGCATAAGTATGTAGCAGACATGGCTGGAAACATCGAGGTAACAAAGGATGCAAACAACAAGTTTGTGGCTACCGAAGATCTGACACTTGCCGACGGCGAGGACTTCAAGGACTATGAGCCATTCATATCCAAGACCATCTCTTATAGCCGAAATATCCCTGAAGGTTCCACCTGGGGAACGCTCTGCTTGCCTTTCGCCATTGACCAGAGCAAAGAAACAGGATGTAAGTTCTATCGTCTTACAGGTATTGATAATGATTGTATCACTCTTGAGAGTTATGAAGAGGGCATAATCCCTGCCGGCACTCCGGTGCTCTTCAAGATGAATGAGGGTAAGACATCACTTAGTCTTTCTGCAAGCAATGCAGAAATTGCAACTGCCCCAACAGTAGCTGGAACAAACAAAGATGTCAACCTCGTAGGTTCATTCACCAAGATTGGCGGCAAAGACAATCAGGGTCTTGATAAAAACGACTACATCATTGGTAAGAATAAGTTCTGGCGTGTCTCTGACTTGAATGATGGCAATGGCGTGGGCATCAAACCGATGCGTGCATATATCCATCCTGCCTATGAATATCTGGCAAGAGCAGCCATGCTGAGCATCGGAAAGGGTGATGGCACTACTGCCATTGACAACCTCAACGCTATCAGCAACGATGCCAATGCAGAATACTATGATGCGAATGGTCGTCGTACCAATGGTCTGCAGAAGGGCTTGAACATCGTGAAGCGTGGCAGCAAGACTTATAAAATCATGGTTAAGTAAAGAATTTTAAAATCAAAAGGATATGAAAAAGAAAGAATATACAAAGCCAGAGATGCAGGTGGTAAACATCACCTCTTGCACCCTCCTCGCAGCATCTACTATGGGTCAAGGAGGCAATGGCAATGATAAACCAGATATGGAAGACAACTGGTATTGGGGTGAGTAACAGTCATTATAACGCCTAACGGCAAAATACAAGAAGCCCCCGGTGCTATACGCATCGGGGGCTTTTACCATTTTCTCACGGGAAACAGCAAGGGTCTATATGTCACGATGAACAGGAGGCGTAAAGAGAATGTTGAATGTTGAGTGTTGAATGGAAGAAATATAACGACAAAGAAAAAGGGCGCATCCAATCCGGATGCGCCCTAACTTGTTAAATAAATTCAGAGGGTTTCTGCTCATGAAAATCCCTCTTAATGGAAGAGAATCAGGAAGCATCCAGAAGGTACTGGAGCTTCGTGGCATCAAAACACGGACAGGCTTTCTGAACGCCAGGCAAATCGCGATGACCCAGGATGGTACGGATGCCCGGAAAACGATGGTGAAGTTCCTGAATCAGATGCTTCATCGCCTCCTTCTGCTTAGGAGTGCGGGTGTCGCTGATGCAGCCCGATGGCGAAAGACCACCCTCGTAACAGATGCCTATGCTGTGCGCATTGTAACCGAGGGCATGAGAGCCCATACGCTCTACCGGGCGACAGGCATGAACCACTCCATCCAGCGTGATGTAGAAATGGTAGCCGATGTCAGTCCAGCCGTTGTTATGCACATGGTCGTAGCGCAGCATCTTCATCGTATAACGGTGATCGCAGCGGCTACCGCTGCAATGCACCACTATCATATCGATATCTCTCATAGGCATCCTTCTAAAGTCCACCTGCCGAAACGCCCAACGCCCCGAGGAGAGCTGTCAGTACGGTTACTGCAAACTTGAGAATCTCATTCCATTTCTGCTTGTTCTTTTCTGTCATAATCTATTCTGTTTTAAAAGGTTAATTATTCTAATCCGTCTCCAGTGTTGCCAGTGCTGCCTGTTCCGCCACCCGTGGTTTCGCCGCCAGTAGTGCTGCCGCCTGAGGTGTTGCCACCCGTGGTATCGCCGCCTGAAGAAGCATTGTCCTTGGCAGGCTTTTTCTTAGCCTCCTCGATGTCGAGGGTCTTGGCACCCTCCTTCTCGGCCTTGAGGGCAGCCTTCTGTACGGCACGTGATGCAACCTGCTCAAACTCCATACCTACGAAGATGTTGGCAAGATCGCTGCCCGGGATAAACTGGATGTTCACACCCTTGATGTTGATGTCGCTCTTGAATTCGGCTGCGGTTGCCGCACCCTCACTGGTAAGCTGGAGGCGGAACTTGCCCAACTCGCCGAAATCAATCTGGTTGCCTCGCTGCAACTCGATGATCATGTTCTCCTGCATACTGACCAGAACGGCTGTTACATCCGCATAGGATACAGTGGTCTGCATAGAGATCAACTTCGCAAACTTCTTGAGCGAAATAGACTCGTTCATCTGAGCACGGGCGTAGAACTTAGGAACTCCTGCTTTGTCACCAAATTTTGACGCAAGCTTTACTAAACTGTAATTAATTGCCATAATACATAAAATTTTAAAATTGTGAATAATCATGTTGTGCACCGGTCTCTTCCCGAATGCTGATACAAAGATACAACATCGGCGGAGCTCCACTTGTCCACTTTGGTACGATAAGTACCAGTTGTGCACTATTTGGCTCAATTATGTATACTTTTGCATGCAAGCGTATGCAACAGAATACTGATATGGTTCAGTCAGCTACTCCAGATGGTTCTGTCAGCGAGTCAAGACGTCTCGATAAATCGACGGATACGACTCCGTTAGCCTACGTTGTCGAATCCTTAACCCGATGCAGTCGAATCCTTAACCTTGTCCAGACGTCTGCGTAACCCAGTGCAGCCATATCCTTAACCCGACGCAACCGCTTCAGTTGGTAAACGGAAGAACATCATTTTTTCACCTCATTTTGGTGGGCAATGACTATCAGGGCAATTTAGTCTTTCAGAGGGTACCATGAGGGCCAATAATAGGTACCATGAGGGCCAATCATGTATTTTCTGATATGCCCGAATGACTATCTTGGCGAATCTTAAAAATGCAAGACGCTGAATATCAGATAGTTAAATACTAATTTTTCTTTCCTATACTATACCAAGTATATTATATATATACATTTACATCAATTACACTATACGTAATACGGGAAGAAAAAGATTTTTTTTCGACAAATCAGCCACTAAAATGCATTTTTCTCTTCAAAAAATTTGCATAAGTCTGAAATAAATATTATTTTTGCATCATGAAAGCGCGGAGAATGCGATTCTCCTCCCGATGAAGGACACCGGGATATGCTTTCGGTTAAGGATTAGAACATAGCTCATTGAGTAGGAATCGGCCCCAAAAGATGAGTGACCAAATAGTAATCTTTACAAGGCATTCTATGCCTGATAAATTTGATGAAAATTTATCGGCATGGATGCGAAGTAAGGTTATTTGGTAATAAGAAGAAATGGCCGATTTACAATCCTTTATGGATGTAACATTTCAACTTATCATGTCATCCTTACTCCAATTCCATGCCGGTTTTCAATAAACAATAACCAAGACTTGCCCCAATCGGTAGGCCTCTAATGATCTTAAAAGTAAACGGAAATGGAACAAGTTAATCAACAGCCTCCGGGCGGGCAGCAGTCCTTCCCTCAGACAAATTCTCAACCTGAGAAACAACTGATGACCATCCTTGGCGTACAGGGATTGTCTTACCAGAACTATTCGGTGGTAGAACTCAAAATCGTTCTACAGATTATCAGGCATGCCCAGAAAGTTATTCAAGACTATGTAGTGCCTTATCACACAACTTCACAAACTTTTAATGGCTTCACCGCAGAACAGAGAGCTGCAGACCACACCGATGTCATCATGAAACTGTCGGAGTTTCCTTATGGTGCTCATCATTATCCGCAATTGCGCGATGCCATCAAGCGTATAGAATCCCAGCCCATCCTGCTGCCGTTTAAGCAGGCCGAGCGGACATTATACCGGAAATTTTCATGCCTGTTTAAGAGTGAGATATACCAAGACCGGCACAAGAACTGGATGGTAAAATTCCGCTTCGACAACAACGTGATACGGTTTTTCTACAGTTATGAAAAGGGAGTCAGCCATATCGACCTCAATGCCATCAAGCAATGCCGCAGTGCATCGAGCATCAAGTTATATATCATCATGAACTGCTGGGGTGCAAAGGGATTCACTATCTGCAAAACGGCGCACTTCCAGCAACTGATGCATGGCAGGGCTGATTATTACAAGACCTGGTCGGAACTGGACAGAAAATGTCTGGTAACTGCCTGCAAAGACCTCAAACGCCTTTACCGTAACCGCATCATCGACCAGTATATTACCTATAAGCCTTTCTTTCTGGAAGAGGGTGAAAAAGTGAAGCATCACCTGCCCGAGCACATCACCTTTACCCTGCACGACCGTCGCACTTCTGGCGAAACTGCGGAGGGTGCAGAAGTGAGCAGCGAACTGAGAGGGCAGCGGAGCAAACTGAAACTCCGGCTGCAATGCAATTACGATGTGAGCGAGAAGAAGGCTGAGCAGTTGAGCGGCTATCTCAGGTTAGATATGATTGGCGACCTGGAGGACTTCTTCCAGCGAAAGGATTATTACATAGCCAACTGCAGGCGTTCGAACAAAAAGATGAACACGGGTGGCTATATGACCACAGCCATGGTAGGTTTCTTTAAGGATCATGGTGTAGAAGGATTGTAAAAAATATAAAGCTTATGAATTATCCCCAACGTATGTACAGCAAGACCGAACTCGGTCTGCTCTACTTTCCCGACACAACTGACGGGGCGACAGCGCGCCGTCATATCATGGACTGGATCAAGCGTTGCGAGCCCCTCTGGAACGAGCTGCAGCGCCTAGGCTACCAGAATAGTAGCCAGTATTTCCCTCCCCGCCAGGTATCCACCATCTTCGAATATCTGGGCGAGCCGGGGGCATAAAGAGAATGTTAAAAAGGTAAAAGGGTAAAAAGGTAAAAAAGTAAAAAGGTAAAAAGAGCCTAGCGGAATGTTAAGCTAGGGTGCTCTTTTTACCTTTTTTTTAGGGGACCAGCGATGGAATCGCTGGGGACGGGGGCGCGAAGGGGGTAAGGCTCTTTTTACCTTTTTACCCTTTTACCTTTTTACTTTTAAAAGCCTTTTACCTTTTAAAGATAGTTTATTTCAATAACTTTTTGTAGTCCTTGTCAAATCCTTGAGGATGACGTCCGATGAAAAGAACATTGAGTAAGCAGTTGGCTGCCAGTTCTACATCATTGAGATCAGCGCCTTTGCCTTTTTTGACTTCCTTTCCCAGACATACATCCCATGTGGACTGGAAACAGCTATCATTTGCTCCAACAAACATATCATTTGAGTCAGGATCTTCCATCAGTTCAAACTTGATAACCTTTTTGGATGTGATAGGTTGGATATTGCAAAGCATATCGAATGCTTTTTCAAAAATATCGCGATGCAACTGTGCATTTGGAAACATCACATTGACTGTTGGAAAAATCTCTTCAAATTCAAACGACTGCAATAGCTGGTAGAGTTTCATATGCTTATACCTTATTATATATATAACATTCAGTTTATCAACTCTCGTTGTGAAGACTAGAACTTAGCCATCTTGATAGCATCTATAGCACACTCATCACCCTTGTTACCCAACTTGCCGCCGCTACGATCCTTAGCCTGCTGCAGATCGTTGGTAGTCAAGAGACCATAGATAACAGGAATTTCCTGAGTAGCATTCAGACGGGCAATACCGTAGGTAACACCCTCGCAGATGTAATCGAAGTGAGGAGTTTCACCACGTATCACACTACCTAAAATGATGACTGCATCATAGCCGCCATTCAAAACCATTTGATGGGCTCCGTAGATAAGCTCAAAGCTGCCTGGAACAGTTTTCACATGGATATTCTCAGTGAGAGCTCCATGTTTTTCGAGTGTTTTTACTGCTCCGTCGAGCAAAGCGCCCGTTATCTCAGGATTCCATTCTGCTACAACGATACCAAAGCACATGTTACTGGCGTCTGGTATTTTAGTAAAGTCGTATTCAGATAAATTATGAAGTGCTGTTGCCATATTGATTTCGAATAGTTATCAGTACAGATTAGTTAGAAGCGCGCTCGATGTACTTGTCGATTTCGCCACTCTGTACGAGCATAGCGTTAACATACTTCTTCTTAGCATCCTGATAAAGCTTCAAAGCTTCATCTTTCTTACCCTGGCTTTCGAGAATCTCGCCTGCCTTGATAATGAATGTAGGAGAAAGACTGTTGTTTGTACCATCTTCGGCCTTGCTGTCAGCCATAGAAGCAGCCTTCTTGAAAGCATCTACAGCCTTGTCGAGCTGGTTGAGATGCGCATAAGCATCACCTAAGGCAGCTTCAGCAGCAGGACTGATCATCTGGTCGTCTTCTGAAGAGAAAGCTTCCAGACTCTTCTGAGCTTCTGCCCATTTGCCGAGGTTTGCATAGCAAAGACCAGCATAGAGGTTTGCCAGGTTACCTGCATCTGTGCTGCTGTATTCGTCAGCAATCTTAGTAAAACCTACATAGCCAGCGCCATCACCCTTCAATGCCTGCTCATACATCTGGTTAGCAAAGTAGGTCTGACCCTTAGCAAGCATAGTGCTAGCCTTGTCCTCACGTGGACCTGAGATCTGAGATACATAACCGAATACACCTGCAATGATAACAATGATAGCTACTACTGCAATGATAATTGCCTTCTTGTACTTCAAGAAGAAGGCCTCACGAATGTTTAGGCTCTCTGTTTCCTGAGCCTGTACGTTGTTGTTTGCCATTTTTATTTTGCTTTTTTATTATTCTATACTTTTTCGTTTCTGGTTTTGGGGCAATCTGCTCAATAGAAAGTTAGCTTTCAAATTGTGGAATGCCGCTAAACTTCTGCAAATTTACTCAATTTTATTCAATTATTGAAATTTCTAGCCTATTTTTTTTGTTTTTTCCTCTTTTTCTGCTAACTTTGCACTATAAAAGCAGAAAAGAGACTATGATTTTAAAGAATATTTCCATTATTAACTTTAAAAATATAAAGAGCGCCAATCTGGAGTTGTCGCCCAAAATCAATTGTCTGATAGGACATAATGGCATGGGAAAGACTAATTTCCTTGATGCCATCTACTATCTCTCTTTCTGTAGGAGTGCCTATAATTCTATCGATTCCCAGATTATTACTCATGATGAACCTTTCTTTATGCTGGAGGGAAATTATGATAATGATAAGGGGGAGATAGAGAATGTTTACTGTGGCATGAAACGGGGTACCAAGAAGCATTTCAAAAGAAACAAGAAGGAGTATAAGCGTCTTTCGCAACATATTGGGCTTATCCCTCTGATTCTGGTTTCTCCATCTGATGTTTCTCTGATAGAAGGTGGGAGTGAAGAGCGCAGAAAACTGTTGGATGTGGTTATCTCTCAGTATGATTACTCTTATATAGAGGCTTTGTCCAACTATAATAAGGCTTTGCAACAGAGAAATGCTTTGCTGAAAATGGAGGAGGAGCCTGATATTACGCTGCTGGAACTTTGGGAGCAGCAGATGGCGAGTAATGGTGAATTGCTGTACCAGAAACGGCAGGCTTTCGTTGACGAACTGGTTCCGCTGTTTCAGCAGATTTATCAGCAGATTTCGGGTGATAAGGAGCAGGTCCGTCTTCACTATGTTTCTCATTGTCAGCGAGGTCCTTTGTTGGATGTTATCCAGCGCGACCGGTTTAAGGATCGTGCTGTAGGGTATTCTCTGCATGGTGTTCACCGTGATGATCTGGAGTTTTTGCTGGGTGATTATCCGATGAAGAGAGAGGGAAGTCAGGGGCAGAACAAAACTTTCGTGATAGCCCTGAAACTGGCTCAATTTACTTTCCTGCAGCGCACGAGTTCCAATACGCTTCCTTTGCTCCTCTTAGATGATATTTTCGATAAGTTGGATGCTCAGCGGGTTGAGGCTATTGTGAAACTGGTTGCCGGTGACCATTTCGGACAGATCTTTATTACGGATACGAACCGTGATCATTTGGATAAGATTCTCCAGAACATGCAGGGAGATCATACGATATTCTATGTAGAGAATGGGGAAATAATAAAGTAGAAAACTAAGGGAAACAGATCATGTTTCCCTTAAAATTTTAAGAATATGTTTAGAAGAAAAGTTAAGTCAATAGCAGAACTCTTGCCCGAATTTCTGAGAAAGGAAGGCTTGGAGACTCCTTTGCAGCAGAAACGCCTGATAATGAGTTGGGATTCTGTGGTAGGGGAAAATATTGCTGCATATTGTGGTGAGAAGTTTATCAAGAACCAGACTCTCTATGTAAAGATAGAGAATGCTGCATTGAGGGCTGACCTCACGATGAGCCGTGCTACCCTTGTTCACCGTTTGAATGAACAGGTTGGTGCACAGGTTATTGCAGATATACGCTTTTATTAATATTCCCCGCTCTATATGCTATATGATTTCGTCCATGCATATATCTGTAGGGGTAACAGGAAGGAGTCCTTCCTCTTTGATTTTCTGGAAGTCGAAACAGATTCCTATTTTGTATGCATGTGGAATCTGGGCAAGAAATCTGTCGTAATAGCCTTTTCCTCTTCCTAACCGGTTGCCTTTCATATCGAAACTCATACCTGGGATTACGGCAAGTTCTATCTCAGGATATTTCTCTTCCGGATAAATCTTGCCTTTCGGTTCAAGTATATGATAGGCTCCTTCCTTCAGGTCTTTAACTCCGGAATATTCTCTCAGTTCCATATTCGTATCGTCCAGCACAACGGGCAGTATCACCCGTTTTCCCCTGGAAACAAGTTGGTCTATATAATGATGGGTGTCCACTTCATCAGGAAGCGAATAGTACATCAGTATGGTTTGGGCATTCTGAAGATGCGGATTGGAATCTAAACGTGATAATACAGAAAGCGACAGTTCCTCAAGTTGTCTTGAGGAATACTGTCGCTTTCTGTCTTTTATGATTTTTCTTAATTCTTTCTTGTCCATGCGTTAAGCATTTGCTATCATACAATTATTATAGTGTAAGGAAGAATAGTTGTAGGGCGTATTCGCCATAGCTATCTTTTCTTTCTTCGCAGCGCGTTTTTTTGCTGGCTCTGGTTTCTTTGGAAATGCTGCATGGTTCTCAAATACATCCAGCGTCTTTTTGATGACTGGATCATCAAGATTGATGTACTGGGTCCATGCCTGCTCGTCCAACATATTGTAGATGATACGGCTGTCGATGACACGGTCTAATAGTTTGTGTGATTTCTTGATTAAAAGATTTCTACGTTTCAAACCACGTTTATCAGCATAGCTGGCAAACTTTTCAACCATGTCCTGACTGTCAAGATAATCGGCAAGTTCCATCATCTCCTTGAAGTTGTTCAACTTCGGACGGTTATCGTCTGTATAAGTGAAGGCAAACTGCAAGATGAGACCACTCAGACTAGCCTCCTTGAAATAGGATGTCACGCCTAGCGTATCTTCAGGAACAAAGATGTCTGGGGTGATGCCACCTCCGCCATAGACAATACGGCCGTTACCTGTATGATAAGCTGGTCCTGTATGCTTGATGCTATCCTGTGAGAAGAACTCTCCGTGCTGGTATCTGTCAAGCAAGTCTTGCTCATAATCCTTGTCATCGCCCAGCGTATATGGCTTCTGGATGCATCTTCCTGAAGGAGTATAGTAACGCGCAATGGTCAGACGGATGAGGCTGTGGTCAGGGAATTCTATCTGTTGCTGAACCAGTCCCTTACCAAACGAGCGTCGTCCGATGATGGTAGCTCGGTCATTATCCTGCATGGCACCCGCAAAGATTTCTGCAGATGATGCAGAACCTTCATTGATGAGGACTACCATCGGAATCTTCTGGTAGGCACCCTTACCGTCACTCATATAGTTATGTCTAGGCGATTTGCGTCCCTGTGTGTAAACGATGAGCTTCTTGTCTGGCAAGAATTCGTTTGCCATGTTTACTGCAGCCGTCAGGTAACCACCTGAGTTATCACGAAGGTCAATACAGAGGTTGGTGAATCCCTGTTGTGAGAGTTTGGCCAGAGCAATCAGCATTTCCGGATAGGTGTTCTCGCCAAAGTTCTTGATACGGATATAGCCGGTTTTGTCGTTTAGCATGTAAGCTGCCGTAACACTCTTTGTCGGTATTTCACCTCGGGTTACGGTAAAGGTCTGAACCTTCTTGCTTCCATATCGTATAACTCCGATTTTCACCTTGGTATCCTTTGGACCCTTCAGGCGATGCATAGCCTCCTGATTGGTTACAATCTTGCCAACAAAAGGCTTGCCGTCTACGGCTACAATCTTATCTCCTGCCAAAAGTCCGGCTTTCTCGGCAGGACCATTCTGTATCACATTCTGTATATGTATTGTATCTTGGCGGATGACAAACTCTACGCCTACACCCGAGAACGAGCCTTTCAGATCATCGGTGGCCTGAGCAGCGTCTTTAGCACTGATATATACGGAATGTGGATCCAGTTCTGCTAAAATCTGTGGAATTGCCTTATCTACCAGCGAGTCGATGTTCACGGCATCTACATATTGGTCATCAATAAGATGGAGCAGGTTGTTCAGACGGTTGCTTCCACTATTGATAACGTTGAGGCGATTTCCTGAGAAATGGTTGGAAAAGAATGTTCCGATGATAATGCCTATCACAACACAGAATGCCATGATGAATGGCATAAAGCGGTTGGTCTTATTCTTACTCATGTTCATAACAATTCTCTTTTTACTAACGTTTTATCTATCTTATCTCTAATCTTCTACAGAAGATGTCTTTTCATCAGGATTGAGGTATTCTACCTTGATTCCTGCTCGTTGCATCAGTTTGATACCATCGTCCAGACGGTATTTCTCTGCATATACAACACGTTTGATGCCCGACTGTATGATCAGTTTGGCACATTCTATACATGGAGAGGCGGTGACGTAAAGCGTACTTCCCTCACTGTTATTGCTGCTGCGAGCCAATTTCGTAATAGCATTAGCCTCCGCATGGAGAACGTATGGCTTGGTTACGTTGTTATCCTCACAGACATTTTCAAATCCGCTCGGTGTACCGTTGTAGCCATCACTGATAATCATTTTATCTTTTACAACCAGTGCACCTACCTGTCGGCGTTTGCAATAGCTGTTTTCAGCCCATATACGTGCCATTCGCAAATAGCGAAGGTCGAGCTTGGTTTGTTTGGAAAGTTCGTTTGCCATCCTCTTATCCTTTATTTTGTACCTTGATTTCATTACGTTCCAGCAGTGCATCGATGGTTGGCTCTTGTCCACGGAACCGTTTGTAGAGAACCATAGGATGCTCTGTTCCACCCTTAGAGAGTACGTTGTCACGGAAACTTTGAGCAGTCTTCTGGTCGAAGATTCCATTCTTCTTGAATACACTGAAAGCATCAGCATCCAATACTTCTGCCCATTTGTAGCTATAATATCCTGCGGCATAACCTCCTGCCATGATGTGTGAGAACTGTACGGTCATACAGGTTTCCTGCAACTGTGGCAATATCATCGCCTTTTTCCAGGCTTCCTTTTCATAAGGCATGATGTCGGCAGTAAATTCTTTCTTTTGGGTGTAGTATGCCATGTCAAGCAATCCGAAACTTACCTGGCGCAAGCAACCGTAGGCTGTCATGAAGTTGCGACTCTTCATGATGCGCTCTATGAGTTCATCTGGCAATGGTTCACCTGTCTGATAGTGGAAGGCAAATGTACGGAGAAAATCTTTCTCTATTGCATAATTCTCCATAAACTGTGATGGCAATTCTACGAAGTCCCACCAAACGTTGGTTCCCGAAAGACTCTCGAAGCGGGTATTGGCAAACATGCCGTGAAGACTGTGACCAAACTCATGGAGGAAGGTTTCTACTTCTCCTAATGTCAAGAGAGCAGGCTTTTCTTCTGTTGGCTTGGTAAAGTTCATTACCACACTTACGTGAGGACGTATGTTGTTGCCCTTATGGTCTATCCACTGTCCCTGGAATTCTGTCATCCAGGCACCTCCTTGCTTGCCCTTGCGAGGGTAGAAGTCGGCATAGAATACAGCCAGATAGCTTCCGTCTTTATCAAATACCTCGTATGCCTTGACGTCTGGGTGGTATACCGGTATCTCTTTGTTCTCCTTAAAGGTGATGCCATACAGTTTGTTGGCGAGGCCAAACACACCGTCTATCACTTTGTCCAGCTGGAAATAAGGGCGAAGCATTTCTGCATCGAGATTATATTTCTCCATCTGGAGTTTATGAGAATAGAAGCCGAAATCCCATGGTTTCATTTCGAAATCTTTACCCTCCAGCTTCTTGGCAAGGGCTTCCACTTCTTTCACTTCCTTTTCTGCCGTTGGCTTATAAGCCTCTATCAGGTCGTTGAGAAGTTTATATACATGTTCTGTATTGCTTGCCATACGATGGCGAAGAACATAGTCGGCATAGGTTTCGAAACCGAGCAACTGGGCGAGTTCTCTGCGCAGGTTTACCAGTCGTTTGCAGATTTCCAGGTTGTTCTGCTCATTATCATGGGTACATACCGTATTGCGTGCCATATACATCTGTTTGCGGAGCTCACGCTGGGTAGAGTAGGTCATGAAAGGAGAATAACTTGGATAATCGAGTGTAAAGATCCAGCCTTCTTTTTCCTGCTCTTTGGCGGTATGCGCAGCGGCAGCTTTTGCTGTTTCTGGAAGTCCGTCGAGCTGAGCTTCGTCTGTGATATGGAGCGTAAATGCCTTGTTTTCTTTTAAGAGATTCTGTGAGAACTGCAGAGTGAGCATACTGGCTTCTTCTGTAAGTTCGCGAAGTTTCTCTTTACCTTCTTCATCTAAGAGTGCACCGCTGCGTACGAATCCGTCATAGCTGGTGTCCAGAAGCATCTTCTCTTCAGGAGTCAGTTCTCTGTTTGGATGATCGTGAACGAACTTGATGCGTTCGAAGAGTTTCTTGTTCAGCGTGATGTCATTTGCGTGCTTGGTGAGAATCGGACTCATCTTCTGCGCAATCTCTTCCATCTCATCACAGGTTTCAGCACTCATCATGCAAGAGAAAACGTTAGATACACGGCTCAAGAGGTCGTAATAGTGTTCGCCCTTATCGGTATCAACTCTTGCAATGGTATTCTCAAAGGTTGGCTCTTCCGGATCGTTTACAATCTTGTCTGTAGCCTCGTCATCACGGCGGATTCCCTCCATGAATGCTGGCTCATAATCTTCGAGACGGATTCGTTCGAATGGTACTGTATCGTGCGGTGTATTGTAAGGCACGAAGAATGGGTTGGTTCTATTTTGTATTGTATTGTCTTGCATATTGTTACTTTTTAGCTGCAAAGTTAGCAAAAAAATGCTTTATTGCCTTGATAATAAACGTTTTTAACTTATATTTATCGGTCGTTATATTTTCTTTAGCGTTTGATGAGATTTTCCAGTGCAGGGATATAGATTCTGCCTCGTTCTAGCTGGATAAGTCCTTCTGACTGTAATTCGTTGAGGGCTTTGGATACATAGATGCGCTTTACATTCATCTCTTCTGCTAAACGGGCCATCTTGATATGAAAGATTTTCTTGCCTGCCGGGCGGACGCTGTGGCTCTCGAAGAAACGGATCAGGCGCTCACTCAGTGTCTTGGCAGGAACTCTGAACAGTCTGCGGTTGTTCTTCTGGGATTGGGTGCAGACCAAGTTCAGAAGATTGATGCGGAATATTTCATATTCATCGGATAACTTCATGATCTCTTGCTTGCTGACTGACATGATGCTGCAGCTGTTCTTTGCCACATAAGTGTGAGTGAAGCGCTGGGTAAGACCGAAAAGTCGTTCCAACTGGAATGATTCCGGTGCCGAAATGTCTTCTTCTACCTGATAGCCGTAGTCATCTGCCTGGGTTATCACCTTAATATCTCCACTGATTAAATAATATAGACGTGTACAACTGGTGCCTTCTTCAACTATAGTTTCACCCGCTTCCAGTTTTTGAAAGTCAAAACGGGTTTTACCAGCTACATTTTGGAAGTCATAGCGAGTCATTCCCAAGAATAATGGGAGTGATAATAAACTGTCGTATAGTCTATTGGTTGACATGTAAGTTTATTTATTTAATATCTTGTTTTTGAGAGATGGTGAATACCATATCTTGTTTTGTCCTTTCTCGTCAGCATAGATGAGATATGCACAGAGGTCCGGATGCTTTTTCAGAATCTGTTTTGCGCCCTCCATTCCCATTACCATAAACGAGGTAGCATAGGCATCGGCTGTGGCACAGTTCTTGGCTAAAACCGTTGCAGATAAGATGTTATGCTGTACAGGATAGCCTGTTTTGGGGTCTATGGTATGTGCATACTTCTTGCCGTTTTTATAATAGAAGTTTCTGTAGTTACCACTCGTAGCCATGGCTATGTCGGTAATATCAAGTACATCCTGAATTTCCTGACTCGTATTGGTAGAATCGTCAGTTGGCTTGTTGATACCAATATGCCAAGGCACTTGTTTCTCGCTAACACCGTTTACTACAATTTCTCCACCAATCTCAACCATAAAGTTGCTGATACCTTTCTTTTTCAGGAATCTGGCAACAATGTCGCTGCCATATCCTTTGGCGATAGCAGAACAGTCAAGCATGATCTTAGGATTTTGCTTGATGATGCGTCCCTTTTCCAAGGCTACTTTCTCATAACCAACCAGCGTTTTGATACTGTCTATCTTGGCTTTCGTAGGAGGTACCCCCTGCTTGAATCCAAAGCCCCAGAGGTTTACCATTGGGGCAACCGTGATATCAAAGGCTCCATTGGTTTCTTTTGAGATGCTTTCTGCCATGCGGAATACTTCGGTAAACATTTCGTCTACCTCAATATCTTTACCTTGGTTTACCTGTGTGATGACAGAGGTCTTATTGAAAGGAGACAAGGATTGGTCTACCTTCTTGAGTTCTGTTTCTATCTCTTGCTGGTAGTTGGTATCACTCTGATAGGTAATGTGATAGATGGTTCCAAAGATAAAGCCGGTATCTTTCTGATAGGGCGTATTATGCTGCTGACGTATGATAATGATGGTACCAATGATAAGTATCAACAGAAATGGAATTTGCCAGATAAGTTTCTTTTTTTTCATTCTTTACACATTATGAAGTCTTTAAATCTCTAGGGTTACATTGAATGTTCCGCCAAGGCGTGAACCTCCCTGCTTACCGTAGCCTGGCACATACCAGGTGTTGCCTAATTCTCCATCGTTCTTGAAGAGGCGGCGTTTGTATCTGAAACTCCAACCCATACGGACGGGACCCCAGATTTTGGCATCAATACCTATTACGCCTTCCAGCCAATGATAGTTGCAGGAAATGCCATTACCTCCATAGGACGTTTCGCCGCCCCATACTGGGTCTGTAACGGGTGGGGCGCTCAGATCATATTCATAATAGGTGCAGGCATAACGGAAACCGCCAAACAGACGGTAGTCGTCGTGTTTGTTCTTCAGAAGATTCCAGTCTACACCTAATCTGAAATAGGGAGCGCTGGTCTTGTAGGAGATTTGGGTTGCCTCATCGCTGGCATCTGCCTTTCCATAACCCAATTCGAAAACAGGATAATACTTGTCTTTCAGGTTGATACGGAGAGATGCTTCGAACTGCCCATAGTCGCTAACCATCAACTGTACGGGACCTATCAGGTCAACTCCCACAGCCATACCTCTAAAAAAAGGTATGGTATCAGGCTGCTGCTCTATGATCTTCTTCTTGCTTTGGGCCTGACAGGGGAGAACAGCAAATAGGGATAGCATACTAGTTGCGGCTGCCAAAATATATGTAGAAATGTGCTTTGTATGCATCATAATTTACCTCTTTTTGATTGATGACTATTGAGTCAATATAATTGTGAGTAGTCTTAACATCGGTTATCGTATGGAAGAACGATGGACTGCAGTCTACCGACTCAAAATGAGAGCGGTTTTCCTTTGATACAGTCACGGTGTCCTTGAATACTTGCTTCGATAGGGTATGTATCTCGAAAAACAATACGTCTTCATTCAGGCTGTAACTCATAGGCAGACTGAAACTGTCTACGTTTACATCCTTATTAATCAGCACACTATCTGTTCCTTCTATCTTTTTCGTAGAAATCGTTAGCGTGTCTTTTAGCGTTTTATTGTCGCCCATCAACTTGTATTTGGTATATACAGTATTGTTGAGTGGGCAGTCGAGAGATGTACATCCCATCATGGCTAGAACCATGAAAACAACGAAAGGTATTATTTTCCGCATCTTATTTCTTTTTCTATTTGATAATCGTTACGGTTTGGGTTCTGGCGGCTGATAAGGTCGCCCAGGAATCCGGCAAGGAACAACTGACTACCCAAAACCATCGCTACAAGAGCAATGAAAAAGTAAGGTGAATCGGTAATGAGATGTCCGTAGATGCCGTTGTGCAGATCGATGGCCTTGTCTATACCTAAGCCGATGAGCGATAGGAAGGCAATGAAGAATACGACGCTGCCCAGGAAGCCGAATACGTGCATTGGCTTTTTGCCAAAATTGCTCAGGAACCAGAGAGTCATCAGGTCAAGATAACCATTTACAAAGCGGTTCCAACCCATGAACTTTGATTTGCCGAACTTTCTTGCCTGATGATGAACAGGCTTTTCGCCTATCTTGGCAAAACCTGCATTCTTGGCTAGATATGGGATATAACGATGCATCTCACCATATACCTCGATATTCTTAACTACGTCGAGGCGATAAGCTTTCAGACCGCAGTTGAAGTCGTGCAGATTGTGTATGCCGCTTACTTTGCGTGCAGTAGCATTGAAGAGTTTGGTAGGGATGGTCTTGCTCAGAGGATCTCCTTCTTTACGGTTCTGCTTGTAACCTGACACGAGGTCGTATCCCTCTTTCATAATCATCTGGTAGAGTCCCGGAATCTCGTCTGGAGAATCCTGTAGATCGGCATCCATGGTGATGACAACATCGCCCTGCGCTTCTTTGAAACCACAGAAGAGTGCTGGGCTCTTTCCATAGTTTCTGCGGAATTTGATACCCTTCACTTGCTCGTTCTTCTCAGCAAGTTCTTCTATGACGTTCCATGAACGATCGGTAGAACCATCGTTCACAAAGATGACTTCATAAGTAAAATCGTTTGAGTCCATTACTCGCTTTATCCAGGCGAAGAGCTCTGGTAACGACTCTTCCTCATTGAAAAGAGGAATTATTACTGAAATATCCATTATCTATTTATCTGTTTGTTTCTTATTTATTGTTATTTGTATGCTGTTGTTTGTTCTTCTTTGCCATTACAGCAGCAATAATCGGACTGAGTACAGCACCTACTACCAGGTCGGTAATCATAAACATGGAAGCCCAGGCTATCGGTTTCATCATACTAACGGCGTCAAGAAGGGTTTTAGATTCCTCTGCAGTTAACTGATACGCTTGTGCTACAATCTGATAGTTGGTTTGCAGTTGGTTCATGAATAGACCCGTATCCATAAAACGGAACCAAAGATATTGCACAAGGGTAAGCAGAAGGGTTGCATTGAAGAATGTCTGGATGCAATAGTAGAATGCATGACGGAAAGAGATATGTCCGTCTCTTGCATAGTCACGGAATGCCTTCAGTCGCTTGGCCACAACAAATGGGGTTGCTATGATGAGAATGTTGGAAATGAATCCCAGCATCTGGTATTGCGGGTCTACTGCCAGCATGATACATACGAAACTGACAATCCAGACAGTTCCGAGGATGGCACCATCTTGCCGGGCAAATGCTTTGGTTTGTCTTATCTTGCCTGTGTCGATGATAATCGTTTTAACCTTATGCATTTGCTGGCTTGTTTTCTTTTCTTCCTGATTCTCGTTATTTTCTGTATTCATTTTTTTTTATTGTATTTCTACGGATGTAACATATCAATTTGCAAAAATACAACTTTTTTATTATATAAGGTGTAAAGGGTGGAAATATTTATATATAATTAAAGATAAATCCTCGTGAAATAGAGGTTTCAACTGTAATGTTATGAAATATAGAAGTAAAATGTATGTAAATAAAAAAAGGAACCTTCTAAAAGAAGATTCCTTTTTGAGCCTCTTGTCGGATTCGAACCAACGACCCCGAGATTACAAATCACGTGCTCTGGCCAACTGAGCTAAAGAGGCGGGTGGACAAGCGATTCATATCGCACCGCTACAACCAAGTACCCTTGCTATGTTCCCATCCTGGGGGATTCCGAGGGAGCTGGTCGTATGAGACTTGTCCGTCTCAATTTTTAAGCGGGTGCAAAGGTACGGTTTTTCTTTGAACCCGCCAAATGTTTTGCCGAAAAACTTCAGTTGTTTAACGTTTGTTTGCTAAAAATCAACTACCGTAATGCCTGATCCGCCAAATTGTACGTGTTCATCTGCATAATGGGTCACATTAGGCACACTACTCAGATATTGGCGAATGAGCTGTCTTAGAATGCCATTTCCCTTTCCGTGAAGGATTCTGACTCTTGGCATTCCTACCAGGATAGCATCATCGATGAAGTATTGTACCGCATTAAGTGCTTCATCGCCTCGCATTCCGCGAACGTCCAGATCCTGGTGAAAGTTGGATTTATGTGAGTCAATGGTCTTTCTGGTTTCCTTACTGATACCGTATGAAGCCAGATTTTCCTTGCGCTCTTCTGTCTTGTCTGCATTTTCAACAGGAGTTGTGGCATGCTCCAGACGGTTCAGGCGCATCTTGGTTCTCATTCCTCCAAATACGGCAGTTGCTGTATCTCCAGTAATGTTTTCTATCTTTCCGATTGTAGTCAGTCCCTTGATGCGCACCGTATCGCCAATCTGAATATCACGTTTACTATCTGCTTGAGTCTTGTTCTGTGCATTCCTCAGTGCTGCTGCAGCCTTTTCCTGATTCTCTTTCTTTTCAGCCTGGCGCTTGGCATGGCGCTCTTTGCGTTGTTGAATCTGGGCTATCTTGCGGGCAATTTTGTCATCGGTCTCCTTGGTATCAATTTCTTGAACCTCTTGCTTGAAGGTATCAAGTTCCTGACGGATACGGCGGGTTTCTTCTTTTTCAGCCTGGCTTTCTTTGATTTCCCGGATGGCGTTTTCGATTCTCTTGTTACTTTCTTTCAGAAGTTCTGCGGCTTCTTCTTTTGCCTTTTTGAGAATAGCCTTTCTGCTTCGCTCAATATCCTCTATGTCGTTTTCGTACTTGGAGATTGTTTTCTCCATGTCTTTTTCACGCTGATGGATATTCTGGCGTTTGTTTTCCCAATATCGCTTGTCACGAACTATATCCTGCAGATACTTGTCGCTTTGAATGTATTCAGAACCAACGATATCTGATGCTTCCTTGATTACTTCTTCGGGTAATCCTATCTTTCTTGCAATTTCGATGGCGAAAGAAGAACCTGGTCTGCCTATAGCTAATTGGAAGAGGGCTTTCATCTCATGGCGGTCGTAGAGCATGGCGCCGTTAACCACTCCTTCATGGCTGTCGGCAAAATGCTTCAGGTTCTGATAATGGGTGGTAATCACACCATAAGCTTGCTGCTTGCAGAACTTGTCGAGTACTGCTTCGGCGATAGCACCTCCGATTCCTGGCTCTGTACCTGTACCAAACTCATCTATCAGAATGATGGTCTCGCCATTGGCTGCCTTCATCATATTCTTCATGTTCAGAAGATGAGATGAGTAGGTACTCAAGTCATTCTCCAGACTCTGTTCGTCACCGATATCAATCATGATGTTTTGGAAAACACCTGTCTTTGAACGCTCACTTACAGGGATGCTCAAACCGCATTGCAGCATGTACTGTAATAATCCGACGGTTTTCAGACAGACAGATTTGCCGCCTGCATTTGGACCGGAGATGATAAGAATGCGTTTGTCCTGTGTAAGCATTATATCCAACGGAACTACTTTCTCGTTTTTTTTCTGTAGAGATAGCTGCAATAATGGGTGTATCGCACGGGTCCAATCTATGTGTGGGTGGCCTTCTACCTCGGGTTCTATGGCTTTGAAGATATCAGCCAGTTTTTGCTTGGCTTGTATCAGGTCAATTATGGCAAGGAAACGGTAACTGTCCAGAATTTCCTTGGAGTATGGGCGTACCTTGTTGGTAAAGTCGGTGAGGATGCGAATGATTTCCTTTCTCTCTTCACCCTCCAGTTCACGTACACGGTTGTTCGCCTCTACCACCTCGGTTGGTTCTATAAAGACAGTTTTACCTGTGGCACTCTCATCGTGTACGATACCTTTGATTTTACGCTTCAGAGTAGGGATGACGGGAATAACCAGTCTGCCATCACGCAGGGTAGGGGTAACATCTTTTTCTACGATGCCTTCACTTTGTGCCGAGCGCAATATACTATATAAGGTACGTGAGATGCTGCCCTCTGTCTTTGCCAGTTCTCTGCGAATCTGAAGAAGTTCAGGGGTTGCGTTATCTCTTATCTTGCCGAATTTGTCAAGTATCTGGTCGATGCGCTGAATCAGCTGTGGAAAAGTAACTACATCCTGTGAAAGGCGATGTAGGGCTGGGTAGGGATACTTTTTCTCTCTTTTCCATCCGTCTTCCGGCTCGTCATCGTCATCGCTGTGATTCAATATTTTCACCATATCTGCTATGGTAGACAGTGAACGTCGCAAGTCAAACAGCTCGTCCTCCTCCAGGTGACTGTTTTCTACACGGATACGGAGGATGCTCTCCCTTACATCATAGAAATATTGTAGGGGAAAGTCTTCTACTTCCTCCATCAGTCTGCGGAACTCACGCACCTGCATGAGCCATTCGTTAACTTGTTCTGCATCGCTGCTGAATGCCATCTTGTCTACCTGTTCCTTTCCGAGTGGAGAGAGGCATCTTTCGCGCAGCATCTTGCGGATTTCATTGAATCCTATCTTATTTTCAAAATTATCTGGATATATCATGGGTGCAAAGGTAGTGCAAATCGAAGACAATACAAAATAAAAAAGCATTTTTTTATTTTTATTGTTGAGATTCGGCCTGTCTTATTAGAAAGTAGTGTATTTCTCTCTACCAAATATTTGAACTGTTAAGCGTATTCTTGGCATTTCCGGGGGCAAGTTTCTGCTTAATTACGGCAAGATATTCCGTCCATTTTGCATCAGTTCTTCTGTTCCAGACGTCGCCTAAAAAAGCAGCTCCGCCAAAGTTCCATGCTCTCAATTGTGGAATATATTCAGGGGTGACACCTCCCAATGCAACTACTCGCTCATTGATGATTCCATTGATGCCTGCTTCCTCTAAGTCTTTGTTAGAGAAGGAATGTTTGTAGCCTTTCTTTGAAATGCTGTCAAAGATTGGACTGAGGAAAACATAATGGCAGGCAGGTTTGAGAATCGCGCTCTTTTCGTCTTTGCTCTTGGGTGATATAGGCTGGAGAGCTTGTTCTACTTCCTTAAAACTATGGCAGGATTGTGAGATGCTTCCTTGAAAGCCTTCTGGAATCTCGTGGTTTCTGCTGTTAAGATGAATACCATGAAGATGAAATTCCTGACAAAGTTCGAAGTGATCGTGTACTACGATCTTTTTATGCCATTTCTTGTCGATTTCCTGTATCAGTCGCTTACATTCCTCTATATTTGATTCTGGTTTGCGCAGATGTAGCAGGTCTATACCTGCTTTAAAGAGTTGGTTGATATAGGTTGGTTCATTCTCTATAAAATCGGGCAGAGTGATTACTATCCATTTCATATTCGTTGTGACTTTATTTATTTATATAAAGGTGTTGGCTGTTATTTGATAAACAGTGCCTTGGGTTCATAGAAATGATTCACCGGACCATGACCTTTTCCTATCTGTACATCTTTTCCTGCCAGAATTGCGCCTGAAAGATAGGTCTTTGCCATGGTGATAGCTGTATTCATATCCATTTCTCTTGCCAGATAAGAAGTGATGGCTGAGGATAGGGTACAACCTGTACCATGGGTATTGCGTGTGTTTACGCTAATGCCTCGATAACTGGTAATAGGTTTTCCGTCTTCGAAGAGGTAATCAATCTTTTCTGCTCCCTGGAAATGGCCGCCTTTGATGAGTACATATTTACAGCCTAACTTACTGATGGCTAAAGCTGCGTTCTGGATGTCTTCCTTATTCTGTATCTTCATACCTGCCAGTATCTCTGCTTCCGGGATGTTAGGTGTTAGCAGGGTAGCTAGTGGTAATAACTCCTGTATGAAAATGCTGAGAGCGTCCTCCTGCATGAGTCTGCAACCACTGGTGGAAACCATCACGGGGTCAATGATGAGATGCTGATATTCTCCTTGGTATCTCTTCAGGGTTTCTGCGATTGCTTGGATGGTGGCACGGTTGTTAACCATACCTACTTTGATGGCATCTGGGTGGATGTCGTTCATCACAGCTTCTATCTGGCCCTTTACTATTTCGGGGTTGATGTCTTGGATGGCATAAACTCCCAGGGTGTTCTGTACGGTAATGGCTGTAATGGCCGATGCGGCATATACGCCTAGTGCTGACATTGTCTTGATGTCGGCTTGTACGCCGGCTCCTCCGCAACTGTCTGAGCCAGCTATTGTCATTGCTGTATAATATTTCATAATTCCTATTAACTTCTTGCTTTTCCTCTAAAACTGTTTCTTACCAGGGCTGATTCACAGGTCTCACAGAGATGTTCTGTGGCTTGATGGTGCTTGAAACCTTCTATCATGGCTTGGGCACGGGGTGAAGCCAGAATTTCTTCCAGCGATTGTTCAAGCAGGTTCCCAAGTGCAACATCTCCGTTGTGGTCCAAACAGCAGGGTACCAATGTTCCGTCTGCCAATACGCCTATCTGTTTGAGTAGGGCTTTACAGAAAACTTCTCTTTTTTCTTCTCTGATACCTGACTTCTGATTTTCTTTTATCATTTTCTTTTCTTCGATATGGTTATCAAAGTTGGGCCATTCGAATTTCCTGTCAAACTCCAGATAGAGATTATTGGCAAGTCTGTAACCGTCAGGTCGTTCTTTCCAGGGTTTGGGAACAAATTTTTCGATGTGCTCCATTACTTCTTCATTTTCCCGGTCTTTTCCTCCTTGGTTCCAAAGTCTGAGAACTATGCAGGTTCCTTTCTCTGCTGCTTGGGTTGAAAAAGTCATCACCTCGTTCATGTAACTGGCAAGCTCTCCCTTGGCATTACTCTCGTGTGAGTGGAGCGAGAGCTGTATTTTGTGGGGAAGTGTGTCAAGGAGATCCATAGCTTTGGGTAGCAGAGTGCCGTTGGATGTAAGTACGGTTTTGAAACCTTTCTCTCTTGCCATATTGATAAACTCGGGTAGAAGAGGGTGTAGTAGGGGTTCGCCCATAATGTGGAAATATAGGAAACAGACCTTCCCGCGTATCTTGTCGGTGAGCAGGTCGAATTCCTCAGCACTCAACTGTCTTTTCTTCCTTGTATGTTTTGGACAGAAGTGGCAGTTGAGATTACATGTATTAGTGATTTCTATGTAACAGCGATCTATCATTGTCATGTCTTTTCTTGCATATAGCTTACTTTTTAGCAAAGTTACATGTTTTCTTTGATATGACCAAATAATATAGCATAATTTTGCATTTGAAGTCTTCTTGCCATGGATAGTGAATGAATATGAAGGAAATATACAAATACGGAAATAAAAAAAAGCCTTCTGAAAGAAATTTCAGAAGGCTCTTGCGGAGAGAGAGGGATTCGAACCCCCGGTACCTCTCGGTACGACGGTTTTCAAGACCGTTGTAATCGACCACTCTACCATCTCTCCATTGTTTTAGTCTGGATGACTATAGCTTGGTTTTCTTAAGCGGTTGCAAAGGTACTACTAATTTCTGGTTCCACCAAATTTTTTGCCAACTTTTTTTGTTTTTCTTCAAAAAAATGCGTTTTGGGGGCTAATAAGTGGCAAAATCGGCAAAAAATAGAGAGGTAAGGCTGAAAAAGACAATAAAAAAGGGCTACCGCCGTAGCCCCAATCTTGATAACCTTAAATCTAATACTATGAAAAACACACTGCAAAAATACAAAATATATCTATTCGTTATGTCAAAAGAATAGAAAATCTGTATTTTGAAAGGGTGCTTTAATATTTTTTAAACCTTATAGGTAACCTTTCTGCTTAAACTCTTCCATCAGTGGCAAGGCTAAAATCTTGGCATCAGGATGTGGCGCACCGGTAGTACCTAATGCGCGAAGGTCGAAGAAATGTTTCCAGTCACTCACGAAAGCGGTATGAACCAGTTCTGTGTTGCAGTCCAATGGTAGGATGGCTCGTGCTTCCTGTGGTTTGCAACCTGCCTCTATCAGTTTCATGTAGGCATATTCGGCAGCCTGATTGGCGAATATCCAAGTTGTGAGTTTACTCCATTCTGCAGTTCTTCCTTCTGCAATGTCAGCACACATATCTTCTATTCGGTAGTCGCTGGGATCTTGTGAACCATCGAAGCCTTCTGCTTCTACCCATGTAGGCAGGTTGATGGTAATCTCGTTATCAAACTTATTCTTCGAATAGTTGCAGTATCGGGTACTCTGCTCTGCCATAGAGTTGGCACGATGACGGTTATATTCTCGGGTTATGGAAATCTGAGTAGTAAAATGAACGGTAATACGGAGTTCGTGCTTACCTTCTTCATAGTTGCTGAGGTATTTCAAATCATCCATCGCCTTGTTTTCTGCCAATACTCGGAGATTGGTTGTAATATAGTCTTTGCCGTCTAAAGTGTTCAGACGTGAGAACTTGTTGTGGGTATAAAGCGGCAACTCTCCATGTTTGCATACCAGATACACGGTTCCATGTTCCAGCATGGCAAAGTGTTCACTCTGCACCATCCGATCCACGAAAGGTTTGGCAGAATTCACAGTGGTATTATTCTCACTTTTATAGCATACTCTTCCTGCTCGTTCTATCTGCTGGTAGATACCGAGCTCACCTGGTTTCTGTAACCAGATTTCATACGATGGTCTTTGTATTTTCATTTCTTTTTGTTTTTTGTTCTGTCTGCAAAGGTACATTATTTTGTGCATACGGCAAAATAATTCATGGCTTTTTTCGTCTTATATATAATTAAGGTGTAATAATTAGTAAATATGGAGATAAAACCAATAGCATATTTTCGTTCTCCCTTCAGTAGCAAGTTTGGCATACCCAAACAGGCTGGATTGGTAGCAGAACTGGAAGGACAGATTGTTTTTGAACCCGAATTTCGTAACTCTGATGCGCTGCGTGGCATGGAGGGCTTTGATTATCTTTGGCTGATTTGGGAATTTTCTGCCAATAGGCACAAAGCGCACAGTCCGGTTGTGCGTCCTCCTGTGTTGGGAGGCAATGAGAAAGTGGGTGTCTTTGCTACTCGAAGTCCTTTCCGTCCCAATAATATAGGTCTTTCATCGGTAAAAATCTCTCATATCGAATGGGAGACTCCTCATGGTCCTGTCATTCATGTTAAGGGAGCTGATCTTATGGACAAGACGCCGATATTTGACATCAAGCCGTATGTGGTGTATGCCGATTCTCATCCTGGGGCAAGGAGCGGTTTTGTTGATGACCGTAAATGGCAGAAACTTGATGTAGAGATTTCTGAAGATGTAGACAGGCATCTGCGTCTGCAGGGATTGAATGCAGAAAAGATTGAAATATTGAAAGAGGTACTTGCCCAAGATCCCCGTCCGCATTACCAGAAAGACCCTCATAAGGTCTATGGAATGCCTTATGAGGGTCTTGATATTCATTTCACGGTTTGCGATCATACGCTTACTATTGTCAAGTAGACTTCTTGAATATGTTGAGTAGAAAATTTACTTTGCGAAACTTTCAAAACGTACGTTTTCCAACTGAATCTTGCAGGTTGCATCAATATTCTTGGCTTCCTTGGTGTAAAAGATATTGGAGTTCTTGATGGTGATATCGTGTACCATACCTTCTGCACCATGTGCTTCAATACCTGTTTTGCAACCTCGTACGTAGATGTTGCTCATGTGGATATCCTGAAAGTTTGGCAGGAATTCCTGCTTTACGGGAGTTGTCTGCTTCTGGGCACCTACGTGGTTGTCAAAATAAGTGGTCTCAAAGGTGATGGCTGCATCCTTGATATCGGTCATGTAGATATGGTCGATATAGATGTTCTCTGATGTTCCACCTCTCTTCACTGCACTTTTAAAGCGTAAACCGGTATCTGTTCCCTGGAAAGTATTGTTGCGAACAATAATACTCTTCATGCCGCCAGAGAACTCGCTGCCGATAACAAAACCTCCATGGGCATGGTATACGGTGTTGTCCTGGATATTGATGTTTTCACAAGGACCTGCTGCCACACCTGCTGCGCCTGCGCCACCCTTCATGCAGATACCATCATCACCTGCATCAATCACATTGTTTACGATGAGTACATCCTTACAGCTTGAGATGTCAATCGCATCACCGTTCTGGGCATTCCAAGGACATTTTACGGTGATTCCGTCGATAGTCACATTCTTGCATCGGGTAGGGATGATATGGAATTTAGGACTATTCAGAAGTGTAACACCCTGTACGAGCACATTCTCGCAACTGGTGAATCTGATCATGTGTGTTCGGGTTTTCTCCTGTTCGTCCATATTCTCAGCCACATTAGGTTCGTGCTTCAGGTTGAAAGGATACCAGATGTTACCCTTCTCATTCAGTGTTCCGCCCATAGCCTGGAATTCTTTCCATTCTACGTCACTAACCTTACTGCGCTTTACCGGTCTCCACCATTCTCCGTTTCCGTCAATGGTGCCCTCGCCTGTGATGGAGATATTTTTTCTCTTGCTGGCATTGATGGCTGGAGTAGCACGGCTTTCTTTTTTACCTGTGGTCTTGTCTATCTTGAAATGGTCGTTCTTGTCTTCAGAAAGAACGATGATGGCATTTTTTTCCAGATGCAGGTCAATATTGTCCTTCAGTGAGATGAGACCGGTGAGGTAGATACCTGCAGGCACATTAAGATGACCGCCGCCCATCTTGTTCAGTTTGCTGATGGCTTTGGCAAATGCCTGGGTATTCATGGTGAGTCCGTCACCATTACCGCCACATTCTAAGATACTGACATGATTGTCTGGGATGCTAGGCAATGTTGGTTGCTGCATCTGAACTGGTAAGTTCTGATAATACTTACTGTAATCTTTAGCATTGGCTGTCACAAATGAGAAACAGACCAATAAAGCTATTAAAATCTTCTTCATAAGCTTTTTAAGTTTAGTTTGTTTAATAAATTCTATACTTTGTCTTGTTTGTAATATCTGTTACCTTAAGGTGTGGATATAAAAAAAAGACGGCCCTAACCACAGTTAGTAACCGCCTTTTATGAAAGGAGGAGTGGTACCACCAGGAATCGAACCGGGGACACAAGGATTTTCAGTCCTTTGCTCTACCAACTGAGCTATGGCACCATCTTGCTTTTTGCGGTTGCAAAGGTACAATAAATATTTTAATTGAGCAAGAGAAAACGAAATATTTTCTCTTGCTTAATGTTTATTAACTAAATATCCCCTTGCTTGAAATTAATCTTTCAGCGGATTCCAACCTTGTGCTTTCAGTTCAAATTCCTGTCCGTCTCTGGTAATGAGGAACTTGCCCAGATTTTCTTTGGTGATGTAGCCAATCTGCCTTACACCCTCCATAGTCTCAATCTTCTCGTGGTCACCGATAGGTACGGTAAAGAGAAGTTCATAATCTTCGCCACCATTCATAGCACAGGTGGTAAGGTTCATATTGAATTCTTCTGCCTGCACGGCTGTCTGGTAGTCGATAGGTATGTTCTTCTCATATACTCTGCATCCGCAATGACTCTGTTCGCAGATATGCATCAATTCACTGCTCAGACCATCGCTCACATCCATCATGGCGGTAGGACGGATACCTGCCTCACGCAGTTGTGCTATCACATCTCCGCGTGCCTCAGGCTGCAGTTGTCTTTCCAAGAGATATTCCTTGCCGGCGAAATCTGGCTGGAAGTTGCGCATATTCTCTAAGTCTCTGTTCAGAAGAGCCAGTTTCTCGTTATCACCATTTGCTTTAGCCTCAGCCATCTTCTTTCGGATATCTTCTATCTGTCCGTAGTATACTGCCTTTTCGCGTTCCAGCAGTTGAAGTCCCATATAGGCACCGCCCAAGTCGCCCGACACACAGATCAGGTCTGTTTCCTTGGCTCCGTTGCGATATACGATTTCTTCTTTTGCTGCTTCTCCGATACAAGTAATACTGATGGCTAAACCGGTGAGAGAAGAGGTAGTATCACCTCCCACGATATCTACTCCCCATTTGTCGCATGCCATTCGAAGACCCTTATAGAATTCATCAATGTCTTCTACTTTGAATCGTTTACTCAATGCTATGCTTACTACCATCTGACGTGGGGTTCCGTTCATAGCAAAGATATCACTGATGTTTACCATTGCACTCTTGTAACCCAAGTGAAC
Source organism: Segatella copri (assembly GCF_026015465.1). Lineage (GTDB taxonomy): Bacteria > Bacteroidota > Bacteroidia > Bacteroidales > Bacteroidaceae > Prevotella > Prevotella copri_E. Next base: position 387,463 of record NZ_JAPDUQ010000001.1, on the reverse strand, counting down.
CATGTCAATATAGGTAAGGTCGAAATGTACGCCCTCCATCAGCATATCTGTAGTCATGAGCACCTCCTTGTCTGGATAATGCATCACGGCACAATCGTCGCCTACACCATAAACTGTAGACTCGTTTTTCTTTTCATAACCTTTGGTGAGATGGTTTATAAGACCGAATTCACCTAACTTTGAGATATCCAAAATAAATAATAGTTTATAATTTATACTTAAGATCTGCGGATGATTTCTCGCATAATCTCTGTCATCTTAGGCTGTGCGGCATTGGCTGCAATCTGCACTTCCTCATGACTGACTTCTACAGGTACATCGAAACCGCCAAGATCGGTGATGATGCTGATGCCGAAAACCTTGATTCCACAATGGCGGGCAACAATCACTTCAGGTACAGTACTCATACCTACAGCGTCACCACCCAATACACGATACATGCGATACTCTGCCGGTGTCTCGAAGGTAGGTCCCTGAACGCCAACATATACGCCATGCTTTGCATCAATTCCCTTCTCCTTAGCGATATCGTCGGCAAGGTCGCGGAGTTTCTTGTCGTATGCTTCGTGCATATCCGGGAAACGTGGACCGGTAGGGAAGTTCTTTCCGCGCAATGGATGTTCTGGGAAGAAGTTGATGTGATCATCGATAATCATCAGGTCTCCAATCTGGAATTCCGGATTCATACCGCCCGAAGCGTTGCTTACAAAGAGGGTTTCAATGCCCAACTCGTACATCACACGTTCTGGGAAGGTTACAGCCTTCATGTCATATCCTTCATAGTAATGGAATCTTCCTTCCATAGCCATGATATCTTTACCTCCTAACTTACCGAAAATCAGTTTGCCTGCATGACCTTGAACGGTAGATACTGGGAAGTTTGGTATTTCACTATATGGAAATTCATAACTGTCAGTTATTTCTGAAGCTAATTGTCCGAGACCGGTTCCCAGTATGATTGCTGTCTTCGGACTTGTTGTCATCCTTTCTTTTAGCCAGGATGCTGTTTCTTGAATTTTTTCGTACATAGCTAATGATTTTGTCGTTAAAATTATCTTCTTGTTCCAGCATGAAACTTACCTTGATAGGCAGTTCGTATATGCTTTTCTTAACTATTTCATAGAGTCCCTCTGTCTCTTTTAGTCTCACGGCATCTTTCTCTGTCGTGATAATCAGACGGGGTTCTTGCATCTGTTCAAACGCCTCGTTGATGCGTGTGATGTCTTTATTCTTGAAGCGATGGTGATCACCGAAACTCAGCGACTGCATACTCTTGACCATTGGCTTCAGGTCGTGTTCCATCTGCTTAGGCGATGCGATACCAGTAACCAGCAGAGCATGGTAGTTTTTCAACTCCTCCTTCGCTATCTGCTGGTCTTCGAAAACTCCCTTTGGCGTATCATAGTTGATGCAGGTGAAGTAGAGCTTCTGGAAAGGATAAAGGTCCATAGCCTTGGTGAGTACTCGAAATTCCATTGGCTTCAGGTCCTTTGGACATTTAGTGATAATCACAATGTCTGCACGGTTCTTACCGCTTAGAGGTTCTCTCAGTCTTCCTGCTGGCAACATCTTGTCATAGATGATCAGACGGTGGTAATCTACCAGCAGAATGTTGATACCTGGCTTCACATAGCGATGCTGAAAGGCATCATCCAGTAATACTACATCTACATCCTTGGTCGGTTCTTCATTCTGCAACTTTTCGATTCCTCTCACACGCTTAGCGTCTACGGCTACATAGATATCGTCAAACTTGCTGTGCATCTGGAAGGGTTCATCGCCAATCTCTGACATTGTCGTATCTTTATCTGCCAGCACATAGCCACTGGTCTTTCTTTTGTAACCACGTGATAGCACAGCTATCTTAACCTTGTCGTGCAACAAGCGTATCAGATACTCCACATGGGGAGTCTTGCCCGATCCGCCCACCGTGATGTTACCCACAGAAATGATCGGGATTGAGAATGACTGACTCTTTTTCAGTCCGATATCGAAGAGCCAATTGCGAAATCTGACCATGCCGCCATAAATCCAACTCAGTGGTAGCAGCCAGTCGTTGATCTTGATAAGATCGCCTTCTGTTCTCATGTCTGTTTCCTTTCTCTTAATTCGGTATGTCTATATATTAATGTACGCATACCTTATTATAAATGTTATTGTATGTTCAGTACGTAAGGAAGTGCAGCCTGTATAGGCTCTTTCTCCTTCATATTGCGTATCATGATGAATGGCTGGTAGAGATCACCCAATGCCAGACGCAACTGTTCGTCGAGATATGTTCCCTTGTTTCCGCCCGCCATATCCAGCAACTGTTCCATCCATCCAGCCAATGCCGGATATTCTACCGCCTGATAACTGCTGAGATGAGCCAATTCTGCAGCCTTGTCGATGGCGTCGCTCAAGCCGCCGAATCCATCAATTAACTTGATCTTCTTGGCGTCTGTACCCAGCCATACTCTTCCTTGAGCAATCTTCTCAACCTGTTCGGTACTCATTTTTCTGCCCTCAGCCACACGATTGCGGAAGAGGCTATATCCACGGTTTACATAGTTTTGCATGCTGGCAATCTCTTCTGCACTCCATGGGCGTGACATGCCTGCAGAGGCATAGGTACTGTTGCGGTTGGTCTTCACTTCATCATACTTGAAGCCTAACTTCTTTGTCATCAGGTCACTGAAATCTGGCAGGGCTCCAAAGATACCGATGCTGCCGGTCAATGTTGTAGGTTGTGCCATGATATATTGGGCACCCATACTCATATAATAAGCACCCGATGCTGCCATACCACCCATCGAAACCACTACCGGCTTCTTTTTATTTAATTCTTTAACTGCTCTCCAGATCTGTTCCGAAGCATAGGCATCGCCACCGCCCGAATTGATACGCAGAACTACGGCCTTTACCTGACTGTTATCTGCAAGTTCCTGAAGGTCCTTGATGACCTTTGTACTTACTATCTGTTGCTCAGAATCATAGATGCTAGGAGTCTCCATCCTGACAATGGACCCCTGACAGTAGTATACGGCAATCTCTTCGCCCATCAGATTCGAGTCGTCTATAGTCATATCTACGTCGTTATAGTCAACCTGATTGATGGTATCGTCTGCCTTCAGTCCTAACTGTTTCTTCACCACGTCTCTTATTTCATCATAATAGCAGAATCCATCTACCATCTTTCGAGATTTCAGGAGTTTGGTATCATCAAACACCATCAGCCCGTCAGCATAGCGGTTCAGTGAATCCTTGCTGATGTTTCTGCTTTTGCTCACATCTCCCAACATCTGTAGCCAGAGTCCACTAATATAGCGTGAAACCTGCTCTCTGTTGGCATCCGACATTTTGTCTTCGGTGTATGTTTCAGTATAGCTTTTGTATTTGCCTACCTTCACTACCGTAAAGTGAACGCCAAACTTGGCTGCTACATCTTTGATATATTGTGGCTGCGATGCAATACCATGCCAGTCCACATTGCCTTCTGGGTTTACATATACCTTGTTGGCAACCGAAGCCAGATAATATCCACCCTGTGAGAGAGCATCACCATATGCGATAATCCATTTGCCGCTCTTCTTGAAATCGGCAAGTGCATTTCTTATTTCCTGCAAAGTGGCATAATCTGTCTCCAAAATACCTGTTTCCAGATAGATGCCCTTCACTTTATCCTCATTTTTTGCCTTGCGGATAGAAGAGAGAATCCTGTTCATGCCTATGTTGTTAAACTGCTCGCCTGTCAGTTCGCCGAGCCAGTTGTCTTCAGTACGGTCTTCAATCTGTCCTTGTAGTTTCATCACCATCACCGCATTGTCTTTCAGTGCCGGTTTACTGTTGCTCGATGCCACCATTCCGATGATACAGATGAATCCCAGGATGGTCATGATCAGCCCGAAGGCAAACAGTCCTACGATAGTGGCTGCCACGTTCTTGAAAAAATCCTTCATTATTCTATGTCAATATTTTATAAGTGAGACTTCTAAATAAATGCCAGCGGCAGAAGAGAGATGTTTTCTCCGATTGCCGTTTACAGCAATTTTTCTGCAAATATAGCAAAAAAGAACCAATAATCAAAGCGATTGGAACAAAAACACCAAAAAAAGAAGAAAAAATAACATAGGGTTAACGAAAAAATGCCTATCTTTGCATTATCTTAGCAAAACAGAATAAAGATATAAACAACATAACAAAAAAAGAAAAATGAAAAAGACCATGATTTCTTTTCTTCTGATGCTGACAGCAATATCAGCATCAGCGCAATCCACAGCTCGCAAGTTCGTATTTAAGAACAGCAGCGATGGCCAGAGTGAACTTACCTGTTATCTTCCTAAGAATCCTTCAGGAAGAGCTGTAGTAGATTGTCCTGGAGGTGGGTATTCCCATCTTGCGATGGATCATGAGGGGCATCAGTGGGCCGAGTATTTCAATAAACAGGGTATCGCCTTCTTTGTTCTGAAGTACAGAATGCCTTATGGAAATCGTAATATTCCGTTGAGTGATGCTTATCAGGCGATGCGTACCGTACGTGATAGTTCTGCCGTATGGAGAATAAATAAGGAAGATGTTGGTATCATGGGCTTTTCTGCCGGTGGACATTTAGCTTCTTCCGTCAGTACTCATGCTGAGGCGGCTGTGCGACCTGATTTCTCGATTCTTTTCTATCCGGTGATTTCAATGGATGAGCGTATCTCTCATAAGGGATCATGTGTGAATTTCTTGGGTGAAGAGCGTAATACCAATAAGAAACTGGTAGAAGAGTGGTCTAACGACAAGGCTGTTCGTCCTAATCTTACCCCTCGTGCCATCATACTGATGTCTTTTGATGATAAGGTTGTTCCTCCTGTAACCAATGGCGTAGCCTATTATTCTGCCATGAGCAAGGCGGGCAACGAGTGTACCATGCATATCTATCCGACTGCCGGACATGGATGGGGATTCCGCGATGCCGCCCATGGTTTCCCATATCACGACCAAATGCTGAATGACCTTACCTGTTGGCTCAACAGGCTTCCGTCTAAGTAATCTAAGTAATACCTCAGTTCGGGATAACGAACTCTATCTAAAGGCTTTATAATGTTTTTATATAAGGGATACAGAGGCTTGGCAACCATCTATATATCTTGGATGGTTGCTGAGACAAAATCCTCCTGTAAAATATGCAATGTTAGAAAAGACTAAGCTGTTTCGTATCTTCGATAACGTATCCAGTAAGTGCCTTGGGCTTGTTGTCAAAGAAACAGTATGCCCCTAATGCAGAAATAATATTTATGATGAAATTCGCAACAGACCTGTGACGTGAATGTACTATCTGAGCCGTATTTTTCAACAGGTCATTAATCGTTTCAATGATGTATCTTTTGCGTAGCATCATCTTGTCATAGAACGGCATTAGTTTGTTCTTCATGTTCACTCTCAGTCCTGTTACCAACTGGATGCCTTCCTCAAAAAGCGAATCGAAGAGTTTTTGCGAGATATAGCCTTTGTCAGCAAACAGCTTGCCATACAGACGTTTAGCCAACACATCGAATACCGCTGGATCTTTGTCGCTGACGTTTGCACCAGTGAGAACAAAAGCAATTATCTCACCTCTATCATTACAAGCCAGATGTAGCTTGAACCCATGACACCATCCCATTGTTCCCTTTCCGTCTGTGGCAATGCCTTTGAACACTTTGTTGGCATAACGCCTGAGATTGTGGCATATTGGTATCATGGTTGAATCAACAAAGGTTATACCTGTACATCTGCCAAAAGCACGGAGATTCAGGAAGAACATGAGAGGGAAGAATACGCGACTTTCAAGTTCTACAAAACGGTTATAAGACACCGCATTTGGAAAATATGACTTCAAAGTTCCTCTAATAAAGAATAGGTAATAATGCTTGAAGTTTCGGAACGAGCCGAAATGGAAATACAGCAAAATCGTCATGATTTCACTATCAGATAAAGAGGCTTTACGTCGTCTGCGCTTTACTCCATCTTCACCCAAAAGCAATTTTCCTGCATTTTCAGCATCAAAAACTTTGTAAAATTCATCAATAATACAAAATAATTCTGTAACTTTGTCCTTGGTAATCTCCATAATGATATCTTTTTATGTTTGTAACTAATTGGATTTCAACTACAAAGATACAAAAAATATCGGAGATTACCAACTTTTTTAGGCACTATTTCTTATCCCGAACTGAGGTAAGTAATAAGTAAAGAGAATACCTAAAAAGAGGGTGTGTCATAAGTTAATGATACACCCTCTTCTTGTTGTTGAAAGAGCTAGTATATGTTGCTGGAAGAGCTAGGTTATGTTGTTGGAAAAGCTAGGATATGTTGTTGGAAGAGCTAGTATATCTAGTATATGTTGTTGAAAGAGCTAGTATATGTTGTTGGGACAGTTAGTATCTCCGGTCGCACAACAGCTGATGTGCATGCGGTGACCAACTGTTGTGCGCCAATTATTTTCCAAGCTTATGGAACATCCTCTTTTTCTAGACTCCTAATAAGCATTCTTGTCAGGGCAGATAATGCTCTTGGCTGTCATGAAGATAATCTTGATATCAAGCCAGAACGACCAGTTCTCTATATACCAGATATCACGGCGGATACGTTCCTCCATCTGCCAGAGCTCCTTGGTCTCACCACGGAACCCGGTAACCTGAGCCCAACCTGTGATACCAGGCTTGGAGAAGTGGCGAACCATATACTTATCTATCAGGCTTCCATACACCTCTGTATGATGCAGCATGTGAGGGCGCGGACCCACAATACTCATGTCTCCCTTAAGAACATTGAAGAATTGAGGAAACTCATCTATGTTCGTCTTTCTCATAAAGTTGCCGAAAGCAAATTTACGTGGGTCGTTCTTTGTTGCCTGTGCCTTGTCTGCATCCTTGTTCACATGCATGGAACGGAATTTAAGACAGTAGAAGGTATCACCATTCAGACCCGTTCTTGCCTGTTTGAAGAAAATTGGACCAGGACTCTGAATCTTGATGATGAGAGCTATGAATGGAATGAATGGTAGAACGCACAAACATACAAGCCCGCTCACCACGATGTCGAAGCTACGCTTGATAATGCGGTTTGACGTGCTTGTTAGGGGTTCTATGCGGTTTGAATATACCGTCCTTCCCATGAAATTCTGGGCATCAAGATGCAATTTGTACTCACCAAACACACGTGGCAGGTAGTAGAAGTGTATCACATTCTTATCACAGAAGTGTATGATATTGATGATCTCAGGATCTTTATGCGACAGGCAGCAGAAAACCTCGTCAATATTGGAAGGTTCACCATTGATGGTATCATTCATGGTAGAAGAGATAATCTCTTTGAGCTGTTTCATGTTTCCTATTCTTTTCAACCCTTCCGGATTATCAGTGATGTCTTCATCTGCATAATATCCTTTTACGATATAACCTGCCGAGGGATCTTCTGTCATCGTCTTGTACATCTCGCTCACGGCAGGATCGTTACCTACAAAGATGACGGTGCGTGAGTTGAGGCCCTTAGAACGGAAATACTTTAGTAATTTGAGCTCGCAGAGTCGGCTTATGATGAGAGACAGATAGAATGTTATGCCGAAGATAATGCTGAAGGAGAACATCTTTTCCCCGTGACCGAGTAGTCTTGAGAAGGTAAAGAAACAGAATGTTGTTGCTGCAGACAGATATAAAGTACGCCTTGTAACCTGCAGGAACCCGATCTTTCTGACATGAATGATGGTGGAATAGAAGTATTCGCCTAGGAACAAGGCTGCATTGGCAACAAAAAAGGTAATCTTTGTTGCTTTGTCGAAATACGCGGGTATGAGTTCTTGACCATATTGGGTATAGAACAACAGTACGATGTTGAGAATAACGAAATCGGCACCTATCACCAGTCTCCTTATCATTTCATTTCCTTTATAATGCTTGTTCGTCATTTGCTTATGTTTATTATGCTCCTAATTATTTATATATCTTTTTAAGTTATTTGAGGTATGCTTAAACTGATATTTGGTCGCAAAGGTAATAATAATTGTTGAAAATCGGAAATAAATCAGCAAAAAAATATCGAAATAAACCAACTTGAACCAACTTGAACCAGCTTTTCTTGTTTTTTATCTGTTTAAATGATATTCTAATTTCCGCAACACTATAATTTAATATTTTTTATAAGCACCTGAGCAACAAAAAGTTGCTCAGGATTTTGCCATGTCAGAAATTTCACTTATCTTAGTGTTGCAAAATAAAAACAAACAAAATTCTGAATGACATGGCAAAAGTACAAATAAAATCTGAGAAACTCACTCCTTTTGGAGGAATTTTTTCTATTATGGAGCAATTTGATTCTCTTTTAGCTCAAACAATAGATTCTACCTTGGGATTGAGATGCACATTGTTTGGTTATCAATATAGCGAGATTCTACGTTCTCTGATGTGCGTATATCTTTGTGGTGGCTCATGTATTGAGGATGTTACAACTCACCTGATGAAACATTTATCTCTTCATCCAACTCTTCGCACTTGCAGCGCAGACACCATATTACGTGCTATCGAAGAACTGACCTTTAAGAGCATCACCTATAAGTCTGCTTCTGGCAAATCCTATGATTTCAATACTGCAGACAAGATGAACTGCTTACTGGTCAATGCCCTGCTTGCTACTGGTCAATTGAAATCCGGTCAAGAGTATGATTTTGACTTTGACCATCAGTTCATTGAAACAGAGAAGTATGATGCAAAACCAACCTACAAGAAGTTCTTGGGCTATAGTCCAGGTGTAGCTGTCATTAACGACATGATTGTTGGTATTGAAAATAGAGACGGCAACACAAACGTGCGCTTCAACCAAAAAGAAACTTTGGAAAGAATCTTCAAGCGATTGGAGGCTTCGGAAATATATATTTCTCGTGCCCGCATGGATTGCGGCTCATGTTCGGAGGAAATCGTAGATATGGTAGAGGCTCATTGCAGGTATTTTTATATTCGTGCCAACAGATGCTCTTCTTTCTACGATTCCATGTTTGCCTTAACTGGATGGAAAACTGTTGAAATCAACGGTATTGAGTTTGAGTTGAATTCTATCCTTGTTGAGAAATGGAAAGGAAAACCGTATCGTCTTGTCATACAGAGACAAAGGCGAATAGATGGAGACCTTGACATTTGGGAAGGCGAATATACCTACAGATGTATACTGACTAACGATTACAAGTCGAGTGCAAGAGACATCGTGGAATTCTACAATCTTCGTGGTGGCAAGGAACGCATCTTCGATGACATGAACAATGACTTTGGCTGGAATCGATTGCCAAAATCGTTCATGGCACAGAATACTGTATTCCTGCTTATGACAGCTCTCATCAGAAACTTCTACAAAGCTATTATGCAGAGATTGAAAACCCATGAATTTGGATTGCGTGCCACCAGCAGAATCAAGACCTTTGTTTTCAAGTTCATCTCTGTTCCTGCGAAATGGATTAAGACATCACGTAGGCATGTATTGAACATTTACTCAGACAACAATGCTTATGCCAACCTGTTCAAGACAGACTTTGGTTAAAGACCATGCTTTTCTGGTTAAACCAGCGTATTACCTCAAGTCGCTTTATGGGGTAAGGGGATTTTGTGTCTGCGACATTTCTGTTATGCAAGAAATATGTACAATAAAATGAATTTTGTCGTTTTACAAGCAAAATCCCACTAAACCCTATAGGTTGCGGATTTGAGGGATATTTTTTCTTCCTTTTTACTTTCTTGCGCATATCTAGATATTTTTATATGAATAGGTAGTTTTTTTAGAAATTGCTTGGTGGTCTCAAAAGAAAAACGTACTTTTGCAGCCGGATTATCACGGATGATTCTTCTTTGAGACCTGTTGGTACTGGGGGTAAACTCCTGATGTGATGCTGTCTCTCATTGTTAATTTGTGAAATCTTAAGTATGAACAATAAACGATTTAAATAGTAATAATATGCAATTAATTTTATTATCGGGTGGCTCGGGTAAAAGGCTATGGCCACTTAGCAATAATGCTAGAAGCAAACAGTTCTTGCCATTGCTCGAAAAGGAGAACGGGGAGATGGAAAGTATGGTTCAGCGCGTGGTACGTCAAGCTCAGGAAGCAAATCTGACCAACGATATTACGCTTGCTACAAACGCCAGTCAGCTGGATATCATCCAGAACCAGCTGGGAGAGCGGGTTTCTGTGGTTACCGAACCGGAGAGGCGTGATACTTTCCCTGCTATCGCTTTAGCTGCAAGTTATCTGAAACTGAAGAAGAAATGTGAGGATGACGAGGTTGTGGTTATTATGCCTTGTGATCCTTATACCGAGTTGGAATATTTCCATACTATAGCCCGTATGGTGGAATGTGTGGAGAAAAACGTCGCCGACCTCGTGCTGATGGGTATCAAACCTACTTATCCAAGTGCAAAATATGGTTATGTGGTTCCTTTTGCTGAAGGAGAGAAGTATCAGATAGTGAAGAGATTTACCGAGAAACCGGATGTGCCTACAGCAGAGAAACTCCTGGAGGAGGGTGCTTACTGGAATGGTGGTGTCTTCGCTTTCCGTTTGGGCTATATGATGCAGATTGTACGTAAGTATATGCAGAGTGAGAACTTTGAAGATACTCGTGCAAGATATAGCGAATTTCCAAAAATCTCTTTCGACTACGAGGTGGCGGAGAAGGCTGAATCGGTAGCGGTAGTACCGTTTAATGGTGAATGGAAGGACCTGGGTACCTGGAATACACTCACTGATGAGCTGCACCATGCCAGTATCGGTAATGCGGTGATGGGAAGTCATTGCGAGAATACGCATGTCATCAACGAACTCCAGTTGCCTCTGTATGTGGATGGCTTGAAGGATGCTGTTGTTGCAGCGAGTCCTGATGGCATCTTCGTCTGTGCAAAGAAATATTCCGAGGACATCAAGAAGGCGGTAGAACATCTTACTCCGCGTCCGATGTATGAGGAAAGAAGGTGGGGTACTTATCGGGTGATTGACGATTCTGAGTATGCTGACGGCAATCATTCGCTCACCAAGAGTATTACCTTGAAGCCAGGTAAGAATATCAGTTATCAGCTTCATCACCATCGCTCAGAGGTGTGGACATTCGTAGAAGGTGATGGCATCTTTGTACTTGATGGTGAGGAGAAACATGTGAAGGCTGGTGATACCGTGGTGATTCCTCTGGAGCATTATCATGCCATCAAGGCGATTACACAGCTGACTTTCATCGAAGTTCAGAATGGTAATCCACTGGTTGAGGAGGATATTGAAAGATTCGATTATCAATGGAAAATGAAATAAAACACAAGCTTTTGTGATATAATGTCAGTATTTAAACGTGTCAAAGTGTCAGTATGGATGCTTTGGCACGTTTTTCGTATACTGGCGGGGTGACGGGTAGCAATACCTGTTGGCAAAATAAATGTATAACAATTAAAATATTATAGAATCATGAACATTAAACCATTAGCAGACAGAGTGCTGGTACTTCCCGCACCAGCTGAAGAAAAAGTAGGTGGAATTATTATCCCTGATACAGCAAAAGAGAAACCACAGCGTGGTAAGGTCGTTGCTACAGGTAAGGGTACGAAAGACGAAGAGATGATTCTCAAAGAAGGTGATACCGTACTCTATGGTAAGTATGCTGGCACAGAACTCGAATTCGATGGTACTAAATATATCATGATGCGTCAGAGCGATGTACTCGCTGTAGTAGAAGAGTAAGAATAAGTGAAGAGTGAAGAACGAAGAGTGAAGGATTCAATTGCTTTGTTTTAACTCAACATTCAACATTTAACATTCAACATTAAAAAGATAAAAGAAAATGGCTAAAGATATTAAATATAATATGGATGCCCGCGACCTCTTGAAGAAGGGTGTTGATCAGTTGGCAAATGCAGTAAAGGTAACTCTCGGTCCTAAGGGCCGCAACGTGGTAATCGAAAAGAAGTTTGGTGCTCCTCAAATTACTAAGGATGGTGTTACCGTGGCTAAGGAAGTAGAGTTAGAAAATAAATTCGAAAATACTGGTGCTCAGCTTGTTAAGAGCGTTGCTAGTAAGACTGGTGATGATGCCGGTGATGGTACAACAACTGCTACTATCCTGACTCAGGCTATCGTAACAGAGGGCTTGAAGAACGTTACTGCAGGCGCAAACCCAATGGACTTGAAGCGTGGTATTGACAAGGCTGTAGCTGCTGTTGTTGCCTTCATCAAGGAACATGCTGAACAGGTAGACGACAACTACGATAAGATTGAGCAGGTGGCTACTGTTTCTGCCAATAATGATGCTGAGATTGGTAAGCTCTTGGCTGACGCAATGCGCAAGGTTTCTAAGGATGGTGTCATCACTATCGAGGAGAGCAAGAGCCGTGATACCAACATCGGTGTTGTTGAGGGTATGCAGTTTGACCGTGGTTACTTGAGCGGTTACTTCATGACAGATGCAGACAAGATGGAGTGTGTAATGGATAACCCATACATCCTTCTTTATGATAAGAAGATTTCTAACTTGAAGGAGTTCTTGCCAATTCTCCAGCCTGCTGCTGAGAGTGGTCGTCCTTTGTTGGTTATCGCTGAGGATGTTGATTCTGAGGCTTTGACTACTTTGGTAGTTAACCGTTTGCGTGGCGGTTTGAAAATTTGCGCTGTGAAGGCTCCAGGCTTCGGTGACCGTCGCAAGGCCATGTTGGAGGATATCGCAGTATTGACAGGCGGTGTTGTTATCTCTGAGGAGAAGGGCTTGAAGTTGGAGCAGGCAACTTTGGATATGCTGGGTTCAGCAGACAAGGTTACCGTCAACAAGGACAATACAACTATCGTTAATGGTCATGGCGAGAAGGCTAATATCCAGGATCGCGTAGCTCAGATCAAGAACGAAATTGAGAATACCAAGTCTTCATATGATAAGGAGAAACTTCAGGAGCGTCTGGCTAAGCTCGCCGGTGGTGTAGCTGTCCTTTATGTAGGTGCCAACTCTGAGGTTGAGATGAAGGAGAAGAAGGATCGTGTTGATGATGCACTCTGCGCTACCCGTGCCGCTATCGAGGAAGGTATCGTTGCTGGTGGTGGAACTACTTATATCCGTGCTCTCGAAGCATTGAAGGATATGAAGGGTGATAACGCTGACGAGACAACAGGTATCCGTATCGTAGAGCGTGCTATTGAGGAGCCTCTCCGTCAGATTGTTGCCAATGCCGGTGGCGAGGGTTCTGTAGTAGTAAATAAGGTACGCGAGGGCGAGGGTGACTTCGGTTACAATGCCCGCAAGGACGTTTACGAAGATATGCGTCAGGCTGGTATCGTAGATCCTGCCAAGGTAGAGCGTGTAGCTTTGGAGAATGCTGCTTCTATTGCAGGCTTGTTCCTGACAACAGAGTGTGTGTTGGTTGACAAACCAGAGCCTGCACCAGTTGCACCAGCTGCAGCACCAGGTATGGGTGGCATGATGTAATTAGATGAATAATTTGCGCAAACAAAGCACATCGTAAGACTGCGAGTTTGCAAAGCGAAAATATCAAATAGGGGTGATTCTCAGAGAATTATCCCTATTTTTTTTGTTTTTTTAGTCATAAAGATGCAAAAAATAGCAAAATTATTTGGTTCGAATAATCTTTTTTTGTAACTTTGCATCGTAAATAAAAGAAAGTATCATCCGAAGGGATGGCAAAGATATTTTTTTGATTTGTTTTAGTAGATTAGTTTTTAAGTAGTTTGTTTTTGGAAATCGGTTGTCGTGAGACATCCGATTTTTTTTGTTTTTATTTTGTTTTCTCAATTTAATTGTGTAATTTTGCAGCATAATAGAAAATTCATAGCATGAACAATATTGATTGGAAAAAAGCAGTGGTCTTTCTGATTGTTATCGGAGGACTCATTTATATTACAAAGGCAGAGTTGGGAATGACTACTACAAACTCGTTCCTTACTACGCTGGGTATCTTATTGCTTCTCTTTATCGGAGATAACTTCGCACAGAAGATTGATGATGATCGGAAACGACGTAAACTGAATAATGATGGAAAAGCTGATTGATCTATATAAGAAATGGGCGGGTGAAGAACCGGCTGATGTCATAAAATTGGCAGGGCAGGGGAGTAACCGGCAGTATTTCCGTATCATTGGGCATGATGGTGATACGGTAATTGGTGTGATAGGAACCAGTCGTGATGAGGATCATGCCTTTGTATATCTGGCTCAGCATTTCCAGCTCAGACAGTTGCCTGTTCCCCAGATTCTGGCGGTGAGCGATGATGAACTCTGCTATCTTCAGACAGACCTTGGTGGTACTTCGCTTTTCGATGCCATCAAGGGCGGACGAGATGCGGGCGGACGTTACAATCAGAAAGAGAAGGAACTCCTTAAGAAAACCATTCGTGAACTTCCGAATATCCAGATTCGCGGTGCAAGAGGATTGGATTGGCAGAACTGCTATCCGCAGCCAGAATTCGATGTAGACAGTGTGCTCTTCGACCTCAACTACTTCAAGTATTGTTTTCTGAAGCCTACCGATTTGGATTTTCACGAACTAAAGCTCGAAGCCAACTTCCGGCTTTTTGCCAAGGATCTGACATCAGAACCGATGGATTGTTTCCTTTATCGCGATTTTCAGGCGCGCAACATCATGCTGGATGATAAGGGGAATCCATACTTTATTGATTTTCAGGGCGGTAGAAAAGGACCGTTCTATTATGACCTCGCCTCATTCCTCTGGCAGGCATCTGCTAAGTATCCGTTCAAACTGCGCAGAGAACTGGTTTGGGAATACTACCAGTCATTGAAGCATTATACCGAGGTACCATCGGTGCGCCATTTTGTAAACCGGTTGAGTCTTTTTGTGCTCTTCCGTACCTTGCAGGTTTTGGGCGCCTACGGATTCCGTGGCTATTTCGAACGCAAGAAGCATTTCATCGACAGTATTCCGCCAGCTATCCAGAATCTGCGAGATCTTCTGAAGATGGGTGACAAGGTATTCCCTTATCCTTATATGATGGATATGTTGAGAAGGCTGACCGAATTGCCACAGTTCAAGGTGATAGAGAGTGTGGCGCTGAGTCGTGCAGACGGCTATAAGACTACCGACAATAATATCTATCGTGCGCATCCGCAGGACGGACCTGCCACCTATTCTAAATATGATGGTAAGGGACCGCTGGTGGTAAGAGTATATAGTTTTTCTTTCCGTAAGGGCATTCCAGAAGATCCGTCGGGCAATGGTGGAGGTTATGTCTTCGACTGCAGAAGTACCCATAACCCTGGCAGATACGAGCCTTATAAGAAGTTGACGGGTCTGGATGAGCCTGTTATCCGATTCCTGGAGGATGATGGTGAGATATTGAAGTTCCTGGATCATGTTTATGCACTTGCCGACCATCATGTAAACCGCTACATGCAGCGTGGTTTCACCTCTCTGATGTTCTGTTTCGGATGTACAGGCGGTCAGCATCGCAGTGTATATTCTGCGCAGCATCTTGCCGAACATATTCACCGGAAGTTTGGTGTAGAAGTGCAGATTTGTCATCGTGAACAGCATATTGAACAGGTTTTGCCGGCAAAACAATAGAAAATAGCGTGCAAATTTGGCTATCTCGCAAAAAGTTAGTAAATTTGCACGCACATTTTAAAATAGCTATTTAGCAATGATGCAAGCAATGATATTCGCAGCAGGTTTGGGCACTCGCCTTAAGCCACTTACCGACCGCATTCCGAAGGCTCTGGTAAGTGTCGGGGGAGAACCTTTGCTCAAACGTGTCATCTTTCAGTTGAAGGATGCCGGTTTCACTCGCATTGTAGTGAACGTGCATCATTTCTCCCAACAAATTATCGATTATCTCAGAGCACATGACAACTTCGGTATGGACATCCGTATCAGTGATGAGAGTGAAAAGCTGCTCGAAACGGGTGGAGGTATCCGGAAGGCATGGCCGCTCTTCAACCAGTCAGAGCCTATTCTTATCCACAACGTGGATATTCTGAGTAATGTAGATCTGAAGAAATTCTACCAGATGGAGAGCAGGGATATGATTGCTGCCCGCCTGATGGTGAGCGAACGCAAGACCAAGCGCTATCTGCTCTTTGATGACAGTATGCAACTGGTGGGATGGACGAATATAGAAACGGGCGAGGTGAAGAGTCCTTATCCTGATCTCAATCCCAAAGATTATAAGATGTATGCTTTCTCGGGCATCCACATGGTTGCTCCATCGCTCTTTCCATTGATGGAGGAGGAACCGGACAAGTTCCCTATCATGGACTTCTATCTGAAGCATTGCGACAAGGTGCGCATAGAGGGATATGTAAAGAACGACCTCAAGCTGATGGATGTGGGAAAGCAGGAGACGCTGAAAGAGGCGGAAGCATTTCTGAAATCGTTAGTTAGTAGTTTATAGTTAATAGCGGTTATGCCGTATAGCAAGATTACTATAAACTATAAATTGTAAACTGTAAATTAAAATTAGATATTATGCAACAGAAGATTATTATTTTGGATTTCGGTTCACAGACCACACAGCTCATCGGCCGTCGTGTCCGTGAACTCGATACCTTCTGCGAGATCATGCCTTACAACAAGTTTCCAAAGGATGACCCATCAGTCATTGGTGTCATCTTGAGCGGTAGCCCTTATTCCGTTCATGATCCGGAAGCTTTCAAGGTAGATCTGAGCCAGTTTATCGGTCGCATTCCTGTACTCGGCATCTGCTACGGTGCTCAGTTCCTCTCTTACGCCCAGGGCGGTAAGGTGGAGGCTGCTGACAGCCGTGAGTATGGTCGTGCCAACTTGGAGCATTTCGATAAGGAGAATCCTTTGTTCAAGGGATTCATCGAGAGCTCTCAGGTTTGGATGAGCCATGGTGATACCATCACTGCTATCCCTGATGATTACAAGTGCATCGCTTCTACTGCTAATGTGAAGTATGCTGCTTATGCTTCTACCAAACAGCCTGTATGGGCAGTACAGTTCCACCCAGAAGTGTTCCACTCTTTGCAGGGTACACAGCTCTTGAAGAACTTCGTGGTTGATATCTGCGGAAGTAAGCAGGACTGGAGTGCTGACTCTTTTGTTGAGACAACAGTTGCTGAGTTGAAGGAACAGTTGGGCGACGATAAGGTTATCCTCGGTCTTTCTGGCGGTGTTGACTCCAGTGTGGCTGCCGTTCTCCTGAACAAGGCTATCGGTAAGAACCTTACCTGTATCTTCGTAGATCATGGTATGTTGCGCAAGAATGAGTTCCGTGACGTGATGGAAGACTACAAGTGTTTGGGCTTGAATGTAATCGGCGTGGATGCATCAGAGAAGTTCTTTGCTGACCTGGCTGGTGTTACTGACCCTGAGGAGAAACGTAAGATTATCGGCCGCGACTTCGTGGAGGTTTTCAATGCTGAGGCTAAAAAGCAGACTGGTGCCAAGTGGTTGGCTCAGGGTACCATCTATCCTGACCGTATCGAGAGCTTGAATATCACCGGTAAGGTGATCAAGAGTCATCACAACGTAGGTGGTCTTCCTAAGGAGATGAACCTTCAGTTGTGTGAGCCTTTGAAGTGGCTGTTCAAGGATGAGGTTCGCCGTGTAGGTCGCTCTATGGGTATGCCAGAGCACCTGATTACTCGTCACCCATTCCCAGGTCCTGGTTTGGCTGTCCGTATCTTGGGCGACATCACTCCTGAGAAGGTACGTATCCTTCAGGATGCTGACGATATCTATATCCGTGGCTTGCGTGAGTATAAAGTGAAGTTGAGTGGTGAGGAAGCTCGTCGCGTCCTGGCTGCCGGTGTTCCTGCTGACATGCAGAATGGCGAGATCGAGGTTTCTCTCTACGATCAGATCTGGCAGGCTGGTACCGTATTGCTTTCTACTGTCCGTTCAGTAGGTGTGATGGGGGATGAGCGTACATACGAGCACCCGGTTGCCTTGCGTGCTGTAACCAGTACTGATGCGATGACTGCTGACTGGGCACATCTTCCTTATGATTTCATGGCTAAGGTAAGTAATGAGATTATTAATAAGGTGAAGGGTGTAAACCGTGTATGTTATGACATCTCTTCAAAACCACCTTCGACAATTGAGTGGGAATAAACAGAATAAAAAGTCGCCTTCAAAGAGGGCGACTTTTTTTATTCTTATTTCTGGTTCTTCAGGAGATCACGTATTTCCATGAGAAGTTTTTCTTCATTGCTTGGCTCCGGAGCCTTAGGAGCTTCTGCCGGTTTTTCCTCTTCCTTCTTCTTGGAAATCTTGTTCACCACCTTGATGAGCATGAAGATACAGAAGGCAACGATGAGGAAGTCGAAACAGGTCTGGAGGAAGTTACCGTAGTTGATGGTAGCCGCCTTCAGTTCCTCACCCGCTACATTGACGGTAGGTAGGGTGAATTTGAGGTCGGCGAAATTCACGCCGCCAATCAGCCATCCTATAGGAGGCATGATGACGTCATCAACAACAGAGCTTACGATTTTGCCAAAGGCACCACCGATGATGACACCGACAGCCATGTCGAGCACATTGCCACGCATGGCGAATTCCTTGAATTCATTCAAAAATTTACTCATACTTTTATCTTTTTAATTATAACTATAGTTTGATAGTTCTTCTTTTTCTCTTTTCTTATATATATAATAAGGTGTAGAATGCAGAGTTTTTTTCTTTGCTTTTTGCAATATGGAGTTGTCAGTATGGCATGTAATGAGTGAAAATAATGCCAATATTAAAACTCTAATATTCTTTTTTAACTTATTTAATACTAATTCTGGTTGCAAAGTTAGAAAAAAATTAGTAACTTTGCGCTCGAAAAGAAGAAAAAATGCTCTAAGGCGTAAAATTTTGAATGTTTCAGCATCGGATGAACGCTCGAAAGCAGTTAAAAAAGTAATTTTTATTAAACTTTTAATTTAAATATTAAGAACAATGATTAAGATTGGTATTAACGGATTTGGCCGTATCGGTCGTTTCGTATTCCGTTCTACAGTTGAGGCTGAGAACGCAAAGGAAGTACAGGTAGTAGCTATCAATGACTTGTGCCCAGTAGATTACATGGCTTACATGTTGAAGTATGATACAATGCACGGTCAGTTCGACGGTACTATCGAGGCTGACGTTGAGAAGAACGAGTTGATCGTTAACGGTAACCACATCCGTGTTACTGCTGAGCGTGATCCAGAGAACTTGAAGTGGGATGAGGTTGGTGCTGAGTACGTAGTTGAGTCTACAGGTCTCTTCCTCGCTTATGACAAGGCTGAGAAGCACTTGAAGGCTGGTGCTAAGTACGTAGTACTTTCTGCTCCTTCTAAGGCTGACGCTAACGGTAACCAGGCTGATATGTTCGTTTGCGGTGTTAACACTGACAAGTACAATGGTCAGAAGATCGTTTCTAACGCTTCTTGTACAACAAACTGCTTGGCTCCTATCGCTAAGGTATTGAACGATAACTTCGGTATCGAGACAGGTTTGATGACAACTGTTCACTCTACAACTGCTACACAGAAGACTGTTGATGGTCCATCTATGAAGGACTGGCGTGGTGGCCGTGCAGCTGCTGGCAACATCATCCCTTCTTCTACAGGTGCTGCTAAGGCTGTAGGTAAGGTTATCCCTGAGTTGAACGGTAAGTTGACAGGTATCTCTATGCGTGTTCCTACTTTGGACGTATCTGTTGTTGACTTGACAGTTAACTTGAAGAAGGCTGCTTCTAAGGAGGCTATCTGCGCTGCTATGAAGGCTGCTTCTGAGGGTGAGTTGAAGGGTGTACTCGGTTACACAGAGGATGCTGTTGTTTCTTCTGACTTCTTGGGTTGCGCTTTGACATCTATCTTCGACGCTAACGCAGGTGTTTATTTGACAGACAACTTCGTTAAGGTTGTTTCTTGGTATGACAACGAGATTGGTTACTCACACAAGGTTGTTGAGTTGATTAAGATCATGAAGAAGCACAACGGTTAATTCGTTGCCTCTTAACGATTAAGTATATGGCCGTCCAGCATTTTTTCAATGCTGGACGGCTTTTTGTTTTTATAAGTGAGAATTTCTTTTCATTTTATTTTGTTTTCTCAATAATTTCATTTAACTTTGCGGCATGAAATATTCGATGATAACCATATTGGGACCTACGGCGAGTGGTAAGACGAGTCTTGCTGCCGCTCTTGCAGCCAGGATCAATAGCCTGGGTGCCCATTTGTCGGGTACCCCTGCCAAGGGCGCTGAAATCATAAGTGCTGACAGCCGGCAGGTATATCGCGGCATGGATATAGGTACGGGTAAGGATCTGGCTGACTATACCATCCATGGCAAGCAGATACCTTATCACCTCATTGATATCTGTGAGCCTGGTACGAAATATAATCTCTTTGAATATCAGCAGGATTTTTATGATGCCTATCAGGATATTCAGAAGAGAGGGGCATTTCCGATATTATGTGGAGGTACAGGACTCTATATTGAGTCGGTGCTGAAAGGTTATCATCTTTCACCTGTTCCGCAGAACCCGGAACTCCGTGAATTATTGGCTCATAAGAGTTTAGAGGAACTTACGCTGATACTGAAAGAGCTGAAGGCGAAAACGGGTTCTAATATGCACAATCGCACAGACGTGGATACAGCACAGCGAGCTATCCGGGCGATAGAGATTGAAAGCTATAATCTGGAGCATCCGATGCCCGAACGTGAACTCCCTGCGGTTGATTCGCTGATTATCGGTGTCAGCATAGACCGGGACGCAAGAAGGGAGAAAATTTCACGGAGACTGAAACAGCGATTGGATGAGGGAATGGTAGATGAAATCAAGGGACTGCTAGATCGTGGTATTCCTGCCGAAAATCTCATCTATTATGGTTTGGAATATAAGTTTATTACAGAATATGTGATCGGTAAGACTTCATACGATGAGATGTATCGCGGTCTGGAAATAGCAATCCATCAGTTTGCCAAAAGGCAGATGACGTGGTTCAGAGGTATGGAGCGCAGAGGCTTTACTATCCATTGGGTAGATGCATTGCAGCCAATGGAGAAAAAGGTGGAGACGGTTTTGGAACTGATGAGAAGCTAGGCTGCGGCCTGGAATCTGGCTAGGGTGCTGGCATCCGATGGAATCGGATGCAACGGTGGCTGGGCGGAAGTGATATTTTATACAACTTTCAAATTACAAAGAAGAGACAATGGTAAACGAGAATAAATGGGGGCTGCTTTATTGCCCTAGAGGAGGCTGGCGAAGTAACAAGCGCTGGGAAAAAATAGAGAAGGTGCTCAAGCAGCAAGGCGTGGATTACGACTTTGTGCAGAGCGAGAATCAGAAGAGCGTAGAACGGCTCATCAGAATGTTTATCAACAATGGTTATAAGACCATTGTCATCGTTGGTGGAGATTCTGCGCTCAATGATGCCGTAAACTGTCTGATGCAGATAGATCCGAAAGAAAGAGAAGAGGTGGCACTGGGTGTTATTCCTAACGGACTGATGAACGACTTTGCCCACTTCTGGGGATTCAGCGACAGCGATATCGAGAAGACGGTTGCGTCGCTGAAAAAACGTCGTATCAGAAAGATTGACCTCGGTTGTATCCGCTATGTGAACAAGAAGGGGGAGAAATGCCGTCGCTATTTCCTCAACTGTATCAATATCGGACTCATCGCCGCCATCATGAACCTGAGACGAAAAACCCATCATATCTTCGGTTCACGTACCCTGTCGTTTCTCTGTTCCTTCATCCTGATGATATTCCAGCGTCTGGACTATAAGATGCATGTGAAAATCAATTCGGATGTTATCAAGCGTAGAGTGATGACGATGTGTATAGGCAATGGAACAGGATATGGACAGACTCCGAATGCTGTGCCATATAACGGACTGCTCGATGTGTCGGTGGTATCTCATCCTAAGACAACCCAGCTCTTCGAGGGAATCTATCTTTTTGTGAAAGGTAAGTTCCTCAACCATAAGAGTGTGCATCCTTACCGTACCCGAGAGGTAGAGGTGCTCGATGCCCAGCATGCCCTGATAGGTATTGATGGCAGATTGATGAATACACCGGTAGGCCCATTCCAGATTACTGTAATTCAGGAGGTTATCAACTTCCTGATACCCGTATAACCAGTATGTCCGTAATAAGTGAAATGTATCAAGAAAAACGTATAATGTAAAACATATAAATAAAAAATAGCAGAACTTTATCCGAGTTCTGCTATTTTTATGATTTCTTCTTCCTGTAAGATTTTGATTTTCCTTCCTTCTGTATTGATGAGTTCTTCTGCCGTAAAGGCTGAGAGCGTACGGATGGCATTGCTCGTTGTCATATTACAGAGATTTGCCAGATCTTCACGACTCAATCGGATGTCAAGAGTTTTACCGTCTTTTTCTAACCCATAAGAGTCTTTCAGAAATATCAGTCCTTCTGCAAGTCGGGCACGGATATGTTTCTGGGTGAGGTTCACGGTACGGTCGTCCGATTTACCTATTTCCACACTGAGATATTTGATAAAGAAGAAGCCGATGTTGAAACTCTTGGAGATCAGTTTCATGAGAACTGCCAGCGGGAACTGGGCAACGACGCAGTTTTCCAGCGACATGGCTGCCGTCTTGTATATCTCATCTGCAAAATAGGCTCTGAAACCAAAAAATTCAATCGGTTTGATAACACGGATAATCTGGCTCTTGCCACCGATACCTTCTTTGTATATCTTCACTTTTCCCGCTATGAGACATAGTGCATATTCAGGAGTACCCTCGTTCTTGTAGATGATTTCGTTCTTCTTATACTTCTTGATTTCCAGATGTTCTTTCAGTAAATCGAACTGGTCATCAGTGATGCCTCCCCATAGCTTAGCAATCAGCATTGCTATATTTTCTTTATCGTATTTTCCTCTAGCTGCCATGTGTACAAATCTTTTAAACTGAAAACTGAGTGCAAAAGTAATGCTTTTTCTCGAAATAATCAAGCATTTTTGTCTAAAAATATGTTTTAAAACATAAAAAGGCAATTTTTTCTAAAAATGGCATACAAAAAACTTTGTTATACCACAAAAAAGTGTTACCTTTGAAAGCAATTAATTTAGTCAACAAAAATATAGAACCTTAATATAGATCTATGAGTTATCTAAAATTCGAAAAGGCCCTTATGACGAATCTTCAAGAGTCGTTGCCTAAGGAGTTGTTGAGGACAAATCGCTCGGGTGCATATTCGTGCTCAACGATTGTAGACTGTAATACCCGCAAGTATCACGGATTACTTGTCGTGCCGGTTCCAGAACTGGACGATGAGAATCATGTGCTCTTGAGTTCGCTGGATGTTACGGTGATTCAGCATGGAGCAGAGTTTAACCTCGGCTTGCACAAGTACCAGGGCAACAACTACAGTCCGATGGGCCACAAGTACATTCGTGAGTTTGATTGTGATAAAGTGCCAACTACCCTTTATCGCGTAGGTGGTGTTATCTTGAAAAAGGAAGTTGTATTCCAGCATTATGAGAATCGCATTCTGATTCGCTATACGCTGGTAGACGGCCATTCGGCTACAACCCTTCGTTTCCGTCCATTCTTGGCTTTCCGCAGTGTCCGTCAGTTTACTCATGAGAATGCTACCGCATCTCGTGATTATTCTGAGGTAGATCATGGCATCAAGACCTGTATGTATGCAGGTTATCCTGATCTCTATATGCAGTTCTCCAAGAAGAACGAGTTTAAATTCTGTCCAGATTGGTATCGTGGCGTGGAATATCCAAAGGAGCAGGAGAGAGGTTATGCTTCTAACGAAGACCTCTATGTTCCTGGCTATTTTGAAATGGATATCAAGAAAGGCGAAACCATCGTCTTTGCTGCTTCTACATCAGAAATCAAGGCGATCAGCCTGAAGAAGCTCTTCGACAAGGAAGTGGATGAGCGTTCGCCTCGTGACAATTTCTTCCACTGTCTGGTCAATGCGGCACATCAGTTCCATCGTCGTGAAAAGAACGATGACCGTTATATCCTGGCTGGTTACCCTTGGTTTAAGTGTAGAGCCCGCGATACATTTATCGCTCTTCCTGGTCTCACCCTCTCTATCGAGGAGGATGACTACTTCGAACTGGTGATGAAGACTGCGATGAAAGGTTACTACGAGTTTATGGAAGGTAAACCGGTCAGTGTGCATATTGCCGAGATTGAACAGCCTGACGTACCATTGTGGGCTGTCTGGGCTTTGCAGCAGTATGCTAAGGAAACCAGCAAGGAAGACTGCTTCAAGAAGTATGGACAGTTTATCAAGGATGTTATCAGCTTTATCCAGGATAACAAGCATCCGAACCTGAAGCTCGAAGAGAACGGATTGCTTTATACTGATGGTAAGGACAAGGCTGTTACCTGGATGAACTCTACTGCCAACGGCAGACCAGTGGTTCCACGTACCGGATATATCGTAGAGTTCAATGCTTTGTGGTATAACGCTTTGTGTTTCTGTGCTTCTCTTGCTGCAACAGTAGGTGAAGAAGACAGCCAGCAGAAACTCCTGGCTCAGGCTGAGAAAACCAAGCAGGCGTTCCTCGATACCTTCCTCAATGAATATGGCTATCTCTATGATTATGTTGATGGAAATATGATGGACTGGAGCGTTCGCCCGAACATGATATTTGCAGTGGCTTTCGACTATTCTCCATTGTCGCAAGACCAGAAGAAGCAGGTTCTTGATATCTGTACACGCGAACTCCTTACTCCTAAGGGATTGCGTTCACTTTCGCCAAAGAGCGGCGGATATAATCCTGTTTATGTAGGTCCGCAGACCCAGCGCGACTATGCTTATCATCAGGGTACGGCATGGCCATGGCTCGGTGGCTTCTATATGGAGGCAAGTCTGAAACTCTATAAGCGTACCCGTTTGAGCTTTATCGAACGCCAGATGGTAGGTTATGAGGACGAAATGTCTTCCCACTGTCTCGGTACCATCAGCGAACTCTTCGATGGAAACCCTCCATTCGCAGGTCGTGGTGCCATCTCTTTCGCCATGAATGTGGCTGAGATTCTGCGTGCGCTCGAGTTACTTGAAAAATATCAATATTAATAATAGGAGGACTGCTATATGAAAGTTTTAATGTTTGGATGGGAGTATCCTCCTCACGTATTTGGTGGTTTGGCAACTGCCAACTTTGGTATCTCCCAGGGACTTCATGCCCAGGGCGATGTTGATATCACATTGTGTCTGCCTCATCCTTTCGGTGATGAGGACCGCAGTGCCTGCAAGATTGTGGCAATGAACAGTGTGCCTATCGCCTGGCGAGATGTAAATCACGACTATGTGCAGCAGCGCGTAGGCAATATCATGAATCCGGACGATTATTTCCGTTACCGTGACCACATCTATGCCGATTTTAACTATATGCATGTAAATGACCTCGGCTGTATGGACTTTGCCGGTGGTTATCCGTCAAATCTTCATGACGAGATTAACAACTATAGCATCATTGCCGGAGTTGTAGCCCGTTCTGAGGAATTTGATATTATCCATGCTCACGACTGGCTGACATTCCCTGCCGGAATTCATGCCAAGCGAGTGAGCGGCAAGCCATTGTGCATCCACGTTCATGCTACTGATTTCGACCGTAGCCGTGGAAAGGTGAACCCTACCGTTTACGCTATCGAGAAAGACGGTATGGATAATGCCGACTGCATCATGTGTGTATCCGAACTGACCCGCCAGACAGTGATTCACCAGTATCACCAAGATCCACGCAAGTGTTTCGCCATGCACAATGCCGTATACCCATTGAAGCAGGAGTGGCAGGATATTCCACGCCCAAATCATAAGGGCAAGGAGAAGGTCGTAACCTTCCTGGGACGTCTTACCATGCAGAAGGGACCTGAATATTTCGTAGAGGCTGCCAACATGGTATTGCACCGTACCCGCAATGTGCGTTTCTGTATGGCAGGTTCGGGCGATATGATGGATCAGATGATTTATCTCGCTGCTGAAAGAGGCATTGCCGACCGGTTCCACTTCCCTGGCTTTATGCGCGGCAAACAGGTTTATGAATGTCTGAAAGACAGTGATGTCTACGTGATGCCATCTGTGAGCGAGCCGTTCGGTATCTCACCTTTGGAAGCTATGCAGTGCGGCACACCAACCATTATCTCCAAGCAGAGTGGATGTGGAGAAATCCTGTCCAACTGTATCAAGGTAGACTACTGGGATATCCATGCCCTTGCCGATGCCATCTACAGCATCTGTCACAACGAGAGTCTTTTCGATTATCTCTCAGAGGAAGGCAAGAAAGAAGTAGACCAGATTACCTGGGAGAAAGTGGGAGCCCGCATCAAAGACCTGTACCTCAAGACCCTGGGGTGGAAGTAGGTTAAGTGAAGAGTGAAGAACGAAGAATGAATAATTTTGAGGCTTTACTCATCTTACAAGTTAAACGTTCAAATTTCAAATTTTTATGAAAACAATTTGTTTATATTTCGAGATACATCAGATTACCCATCTGAAACGCTACCGCTTCTTCGACATCGGTACCGACCATTATTACTATGATGACTACGAGAACGACCGTAGCATCAACGAGATTGCTGAGCGCTCTTATATGCCAGCCTTGAATGCCCTTCAGGAGATGATTGAAAAGAACGGCAAGTATTTCAAGGTAGCTTTCTCGCTTTCGGGTGTGGGTATGGAGCAGTTGGAACTTCATGCTCCTCAGGTACTGGAGAAGCTTCAGCAGCTCAACAATACGGGTTGTGTAGAGTTCCTGGCTGAGCCTTACTCTCACGGACTTGCTTCTCTGGTTAATGAGGCAAGTTTCAAGGACGAGGTGATGCGCCAGTGCACCAAGATAGAGGAATATTTTGGTAAAAAGCCTACCGTATTGCGCAACTCTTCGCTCATCTACAGCGATGATATCGGTAACGATGTTGCCAACATGGGATTCATTGGTATGCTCACCGAGGGTGCCAAGCACGTGCTCGGCTGGAAGTCTCCTCACTATGTTTACCATTGCGCCCTGAACCCTAAGTTGAAGCTCCTTTTGCGCGATGTGAACCTGAGCGATGATATCTCTCTGCGCTTCAGCAACAGCGATTGGGACGGTTATCCACTCTTTGCCGACAACTATATGAACCAGATTGCTGCCTTCCCAGAGGAGGAGCAGGTTATCAATATCTTCATGGAGCTTTCTGCTCTTGGTATTGCCCAGCCTCTGTCAAGCAACATCCTCGAGTTTATGAAGGCACTGCCTCAGTGTGCCAAGGACCGTGGCATCACCTTCTCAACACCTTCAGAAATCTGCAAGAAGATCAAGTCGGTAGGCGAGGTGAATGTGCCTGATACCTTGAGTTGGGTAGACGAGGAGCGTGATGTAAGTTCGTGGTTGGGTAACCCGATGCAGCGTGAGGCTTTCAACAAGCTTTACAGTGTGGCAGACCGTGTACGTATCGCCAACGATCCACGTATCAATCAGGACTGGGATTACCTGCAGGCAAGTAACAACTTCCGTTTCATGACTACCAAGCCAAGCAATGTGGGTCTTGACAGAGGTATCTATTCAAGTCCTTTCGATGCTTTCACTAACTATATGAACATTCTTGGCGACTTCATCACCCGAGTAAACGACCTCTATCCTGCTGATGTTGATAACGATCAGCTTGAGGGCCTGCTTACTACCATCAAGAATCAGGATGAAGAGCTTGAGATGAAGGACAAGGAGATTGTCCGTCTTCAGGCTAAGATTGAAAAGATAGAGAAGGAAACTGATAAACTGCGTGGTGAAAAGGCTACTAAGGCTCCTGCCAAGAAGGCCGCAGCTAAGTCTGCAGCCAAGAAGACTCCTGCCAAGAAGGCACCTGCAAAGAAAGCAACAAAGGCAGAGCCTACAGAAGAAAAGAAAGATTAGAATTTTTAGATTACTCATAAAGATTAATCCCCCTCGCTGCATTGATTTGCAATGAGGGGGATTTTTTTGTTTCCCAAAATATTCTCTGAAATAACGTGTTAGCTGGAAAGCGTTATTTTTCGAAATGAATCCAGTCTACGTCGAAGAAGGCTGCATCGTTCTTTTTGGCTGTGCGGGTGTTGAAGAAACCGAGCTTGGCACCAATCCACTTGCCTTCACGCACAGTGAAGGGATTGCCTATCTTGGTGAATTTCTTACCATCCAGACTGTAGCTCCATTCAGCGATAGCCTGTATCTGGTTGGCGATACCTTCGCTATGAACCTTCACGCGAAGCCATACATCCTGGGTAGCGATGCGGGAAGAAGGAATATCATCTACGGCATACTTCACGGTGTAAGGTTGAGGCTGCTTGCTAGTCTTGATGGCCACTTGCTTTACCATCTTCTCTGCCTTTCCCTTCTCAGCCTTCTCGCAGGTTACATATTGCAATACAACCCCCTCTTCCTTGGTATCAACAAACTTGAGTGCCGCATAGTCCATGCCTTGCATAATCATGCCGGCGCTTTCGCCCAATATCTTATCTTTCTCCTTGTAAGCCTCGGTGCGGTTAGGTATGAACTTCACCTTGGCAGTAGCAGTAAAGTTCTCAGTAGGGAGTTTCTGGAGCAGGAGGTTTGGCAAATCATACAGGTTCTTTACATCTTCAGCCTGCTGCACGCCATAGAGGCGCAGCTTGGAGTTCTTGGCATCGCAGAAGTACCAGTACTGACTGTAAGGACCGTTCCACTGCCATTGCAGACCTAAATCTACGCTGCTGAAATCATCCGATTCCTTAGGCTGGAAGTTTCCGCTTGATGGCAGGTTGGGCTTTTTCCATTGCAGAACAGGATCTCCGCAGCCGTCACCATCCTTGTCGTCTCCGATGACAAGCCAGTCGTTCACCCATTTGGCTGGTTGCAGATGCACCACACGACCATAGGCGTGCTTATCCTGGAAGTGGAGGAACCAGTCTTCTCCATTCTGGGTATCTACCCACGCACCCTGGTGAGGACCATTCACCTTCTTGTTTTTTCCCTGTGCCATACCTACATATTCCTCGTAAGGACCGTATGGATTCTTGGAACGCAGCTCTACCTGCCAGCCATACTTCACGCCGCCCGCAGGACTCATGATGTAATAGTAGCCGTTGCGCTTGTAGAACTTGGTACCTTCGATAGTAGGCTGGTCTTCATGCCCATCATATACGATGCGTGAAGGACCAATCACCTTGGTTCCATCTGGTGACATAGGAGCAACGAAGAGCACAGACTTGATACCGGCTCTTGAACCGGCGCATCCATGCGAAAGATAAGCCTTGCCGTCTTCATCCCAAAGAGGGCAGCAGTCAATAAGACCTTTTCCCTTCATCACCCAGGTGATAGGCTCCCAAGGACCACGAGGATCTTGTGTCTTGGTCATGAAGAGTCCCTGGTCAGGATCGCCACAGTAGATATAGAACCATCCGTCATGATAGCGGATAGAGGGTGCCCACACATAGTTACCATGCTGAACTTTCTTGCGCCAGTCCAGTTCGGTGCCCTGATATTCAGGCAAAACAGGATAGTCATCGAGTAGGGCAGCGCCTATAATCTCCCAGTTTACCAGGTCGGTGCTGTGCAGAATCTGAAGGCCTGGGAAACACTGGAAGGAAGAGGAGGTCATATAGTAGTCATTGCCCACACGGCATACGTCTGGGTCTGAGTAGTCGGCGTCAATAACCGGGTTGCGGTACATTCCGTTCTTCAGGTTCGGATTCCATGTCTTGGATACCGCTTTCTGGGCATTCACGCTCACCGCAGAGAGCGGAGAACTCAAAGCGATGGTTGCGAGAAGGCACAGGAGTGAATGCGATTTTATTTTCATTGTTACCGATGTTTAAATGAATTATTTAGCTACGTATTTCTTGTTGTTGTAGATATAGATGCCTTTTTTGAGACCTTGCAGGTCTTCTGCCTTGGCATTGAGCTTTACCATGCGACCGCTGAGGTCGTAAATGTTGTTATTGTTTACCTTGGCGGTTAAAACAACATTGTTGATACCTGAACTTGTTACCTTTACACCTTTCAGTGTGATAACCCAAGCGGCTTGTGCATCTTGTGGTGTGAAGGTAAGAACGCCAGTAGCAGGAGTGTCAAGTGTAATATCAAACTTTGTGCTCGTATCCGTTTGGGTTGAACGGCTAGGGAATACGTATTTGTCGCTGGCAAAGGTTGTTCCGTTCAGCTCGCCGAGATAGCAAGTCTTGTTGTCTTCATTGGCATATCCTGCAAATCTAGCCGATGTAATGTTAATATTCTCAGGCAGGTTGATGGTAAACTGTATGCCCTTGCTATACTTGATGGTATTGTTTTTAGCTGTAGCGTAACCTTTGCTGCTCTCTATGCTGCAACCGTTATTGAATTTCCATGGAGATGGATCTGTGTCTGAAGAAGTGCTGGTTGACGCATCCAGAATATAGCTTACTTCTGTTGTCTCACCTGGATTGGGAGTGGGATTTGGATTTGTACCTGCCCCTGTAGCATCACACTGGTCGTCTACTGTAGAATCGTACTGGCGAATCCAGAGTTTGCCAGACTGGCATGTAATCTTAGAGTTGTTCTTGAACACGAGATTATCTACGAAGCGGATATCGATACCCGTCTTTGCCGAAATCTGCACATTGTCGAGTGTTACATTCTTGATATGACTCTCAGGACGCCCAATCAGGAAGATGGCTTTGCCATCGCAAACATCTGTTGTCTTCACGTTCTGGAGCAGGATGCCATTGTATGTAGGGGTTGTGCTATCCAAAGTTCTTGCGTTTGCCTTATCTACGGCAGGGTCACTGTTGTAGTTCTTGTCGTAGAAGCAGTCGATAGAGAATGGGTTCTTCACCTTGGTCATGGTGAAGTTGGTGAACTTCCAGTCCTCCTCGCCACCGCCACGCAGTGTACCATTGCTGTTGATACCCGTCTTCATGCGGATACCGGCAGTTGTACCATTCATGGTGATGTTGTCGAACCATACATGCTTGATGTTTTTGGTGAAACTACCGATAGAAGCACCATGTCCTGTACCGAAGTCGCAGTTCCAGATATGGATGTACTGTGCATCATTGTCACAAACGATATTGTCATCGCCGTTGCTGATGTTACAGTTGTAGATATTAACGTATGGACCCCAGATAGAGATTCCATCGGTGTTATGCGATGCCTTTCCCTTGCCTGCTTCAGATGAAGGTTCGCTGATAATCAGATCATGGATGGTAGCATGGCTAGCCTTACCGCTGTTGCTGATGGTGATGTTCACACCAGGAGTATTCTGAATTTTGAAGTTGCGGAGCAGGAAGCGCTTGCCCTGCTCGAAGCGGATCATTGCACCAGGATTGAAGGTTTCGCCATTCTCTCTTGCAAGCCACCAACGTGCACCCTGACCGTCGATGACTGAAGTTTCACCTTCACCCTCGATAACAATGTCGGTAACGTTCTTATCCTTGTTCTTTCCGCCGATGAAGACAGTCTTATTGTTAGGAGCCTTGCCGTATTCCACGAGCTTCAATGTCGCTCCTGCGCAAAGGTGGAGCACAGTCTTTGACTTGATGCTGAGTACCTCGGTCTTGCTTGTCATCTGATCTGTACTACCAAACATCCAGGTACCGGCAGGAATCACGACCATACCACCTGTTGTAGGCACAGCATCAAGTGCTTTCTGGATAGCCTTGGTGTTGTCTTCTGCCGTAGTGGAAGCACCATAATCCTTGATGTTGAACGTGTTTTCCGAAGTGATGGTTGGCAACTGTGGCAGTTCTACGGTAGTCCATCCTTCTGGAGTGTTCTGTGCGTTCTGCTCGGCTGTGATACCTGCGAAAGTTTGTGCTTTAGCGAACATTGGCAGAGCCATGAGCGCAGCCAGCACGGCTGTCTTAATGATTGATTTCTTCATTTCTTCTTAGGTTTATTTATTTTATTATTATTGTATTCTATAAGATTTTCTGCAAAGTTACGATATTTTTGCTTACCGCATGCAGATAGTGGGCGAAAAACTACGAAAACGATTACGTATACCTTGCCGATAGAACCAAAAGAAAGACCGTATCCATCAGGAATTATCTCCCTAGAATACGGTCTTAAACCTAATGATTAACGTATGTCCTGATAAGTTTTCTTATCAACATAATGACTTTGATTAGTAACCAGGATTCTGGTCGGCTAATGTCAGTTGGTCATTGGCATCAATTGCAGCCTGTGGGATAGGGCGAAGAAGCTTCTTGCCGATATACTGGGCAGCCTTGTCTCCCATCTCATGGTTATACTTGGTGCAACGTGTTACCAGGGTCTGGGTTCTGCGAAGATCCATCCAGCGTGCCTCATTACCGAAGTTCTCGCATGCATTCTCATCAAGGATGTCATCGATAGTGATAGTTCCTGTAAGTGCAGAAAGACCAGCGCGCTGGTGAACCTCATTGAGTCGTGCCAATGCCTTAGGATTATCACCAGCCTTCAGATAAGCTTCAGCTGCTACGAGATACATCTCTGGCAAAGTGATGATATGGATGTCGCGATAGCAGGTGTTCTTCTGGTTAGAAGCAGTATGGCTGTCATCAAACTTCTTGCAAGGACTTGAAGCATATACCAACTGCTGGTTGTCGTAATATTCCATATCCTTGCCATCCATATTCTGTGCCTCCTTGGTTTGTGAATCCATCGGAATGCGATAGGTGTTTGCTCTGTTTGCAGGATCTATTGCCTTCCATGCTTCAAAGTCGGCATCTGTTTCATACCATGCAGAATAGTAACGAACCACAGGATAACCCTTTAGGCTCTCACCATTCTTATACCATGTCCAGTAGCCGGTACCTGCAGCATTTCCATTGTTCATATCTGGCAATTCCTTCATGAAGGTAGCATCGTAACGCTGGTCTCCCTTCTTGAAACAATGCAAGGCATAGAGAGTTGGTACATAACTGGAAGTGGTAGCCTTGATAGGATCCTCGGCACCACCCAGATAGTTGCAGTAGTAGTCGCTCCATTCTGTACCACCTGATGTTGTATTGTTGGCTGTAGCCAAATCATATTCTACATCCCAAAGGAACTCTTCGTTGTCATCGCCCGATCCGTCTGCCTTCCAGAGCTCGGCAAATGGGGTAGTCAGTTTTCTGCCTGCAATCACCTCATCGGCAAGAGCTGCTGCCTTGGAGAAGTAGTCTTGTTTGTTGAGGTCCCATGCTGCAGAAAGGTAGGTTTTGGCAAGGATAGCCTTGGCTGTTTCCTGGCTGATTCTGCCGCCCCCCTTGGTAGCTGTAGAAGCTTGGAGCACATTCTTGCTGATAACATCTTCGAGTTCGCTGATGATATAGGCATATACATCTGCAGCAGAAGACTTAGGATATCCTGTGTCTGCTGTGGTGAGGAAGTCCTTCATGATAGGGACACCACCGAAGTTGTTTACCAGGAGATAATACTCGTAGGCTGCCAATACACGGGCTTCGCCTACAAGCTGCCCCTTAGTCTTTTCATCAACTTGGGCTGTCTGTGCATAATATGACACAGAGTTGGCAGCACGGATACCTGAATAGAGGTAAGTATAGAGATTCTTGATATCACTATTCTCAGGAGTCAAGGTCTCGTAAGTATTCAATGGCTCGTTCATCTTGTTGCGGGCATCAGCATACATATCTGTACCTGCTGAGAAACAGCTGGTGAACAGAGGTGCCGCATAGATGTCTTGCAGACGCTGATAGGCATCATTGACGAGGTTGTTAAATCCCTCTTTTGTCGCAAAAGTCTGTTTATCAGTTACATTCGACTTGTTGCTAGCATCCAGGAAGTCGCTGCAACTTGTCATGGTTCCCATGCAGCAGGCCGCCAATGCTACGCTATATAATATCTTTTTCATAATTGTTTACTTCATTTAATGAGATTAGAACTTAAGATTTACACCAAACTGGTAGGTTACAGATGCTGGACCGCCATTCTGCAGATTCTGTGATGCCCACTCTGGGTCGAAGCCCTTGTAGTTGGTGAAGCAGAATGGGTTCAGAACGTTTACATAAACACGGAGATTTCTGATACCTGCCTTGTTTACTACGCTCTTAGGCAATGTGTAACCCAGAGTGATGTTCTTAACCTTGGTGAAAGAGGTCTTCTGATACTGGAAGCCTTCTCCCTTGGCTGAACCCTTGTCACCGAAGTAACCACCCATCGAAGTATCGCTGTTGTTAGGATAAGGATACTTTCCGTAGTGCGTCTCTGTAGCGGTTGTAATCTCACCTGTTGCATGATCGATGATTGGTGCTCCCTTTGGTATGTAGTAATCCAGCTGCATGTGGGCATTACCACGGTCGCTATACTTCATATACTTCTCATGGAAGTAGCTGCGTGACCAGAATCCGCTCTTTGTATAGAACATGATAGAGAAGTCGAACCCCTTGAAGTAAACATTGGTAGAGAAACTACCTGTCCAGCGTGGATCGGTGCAGCCATAAATCTGCTTATCGCTATCGTCAATCTTGCCATCGTCGTTCCAGTCGTTTACGGCTACCTGACCTTCATACCACTTATACTTACTGCCATACTTCTCGTAGAATTCCTTCAGGGTATAGTGCTTGTCACCATTCATCGTGTGCATGGTTACACCCTTGTCGGTGATGACATCGGTATGGGTATAGTCACGGAGTACATTCAGTGGTTCGCCGATGAACCAATTGTTGGCTACCTCATCTACCTTACCGTTACTCAACTCCTTAATCTTGTTCCAGTTGCGGGCAAAGTTCACGTTGGCACTCCAAGAGAAGTCCTTCTTGTTAATAATGTTGAACTGCAAGCCCAACTCGATACCTCTGTTCTGAACAGAACCAACATTGAAGGTAGAAGTCTTCTCACCAGTTTCCAAAGGCACTGAACGTGACATAATCTGACCATCAGAAAGACGGTTATAGAAGTCGGCTGTTACATTGATGCGGTTTTTCAGGAAACTCAGGTCGAGACCGAGGTCAAACTCCTTCACTTTCTCCCAGATAAGGGCGGTGTTAACCAATCCGTTAGGATGATAACCCTGTACCTCTTTGCCATCGATGGTGACATAGGTAGGACCTGTAGCAGAAGCGATAGTTACATAGTCACCCACATTGTTGTTACCGGTAACACCGTATGAAAGACGGAGTTTAGCATTATCAAGCCAGTTGTTGAACTGCTTCATCCAAGCTTCATCAGAGATACGCCATGCTGCAGCTACAGAAGGGAACCAGCCCCATCGGTTGCCGTCTGCGAAGCGTGAACTGCCATCGGTACGGAGTGTAGCTGTAGCCATGTAACGGCCCTTGTAAGAATAGTTGGCACGGAAGGCAAATGACTCCAATGATGACTCAGTATAAGAAGAGGAGAGCGTCTTGTCGCCGCTGGCTGTTCCCAGGTTGTGGAATGTAGTATGGTCGCTGGCGATACCCTTGCCTTCTTCATACTGGTATTCTGTATTGCTCTTGTAGAGTGAGAACAGTGCCATGGCACCAATGGTGTGGTCGCCAAATGTGCGATTGTAGTCAAACTGGTTGTCCCACGTCCAGTCTACACGGGTTGTATTGGCAACGGATCCGAAGTTTGTCTTGTTCTTCTGGTAGTAAGTTGAACCTTGGTCGTTACCCTCGTTCAGACCTGTTGCATAGAAGATGCCCTGGCGCTTGTGAGAGTAGTTAGGAGAGAAGGTGGTTGTAAACTTCAATCCCTTGATGATGTTGGCACGCAGGTAGAAGTTACCCATCAGTCGGTACATCTTGGTCTCATTGGTGTAGTTGCCGTCATTCAAATCGATGAGCGGGTTATATGTAGATGTAAACTGTGCATCTGAATCAAAGGCTGCCTTTGCTCCCGGGTTAGGAATCAGGTTGCCATCTGTATCAGTTGGAGATACGAATGGGTTAAAATAGAATGCATTCACGTATGGAGAATAAGTACCATCAGTACATACATCCTGGGTGCGGCTCATTGACATGTTGGTAGAGAAACCTGCCTCGAATATCTTGGAGAGCTTGGCATCCATTGCTCCCTTGAAGTTGAAACGCTCATAGTCGTTGCCTTTGAATACGTTCTCTTCTCCCTGATAACCCATACCTACACGGTAGTTGATCTTGTCTGTAGCACCGGCAGCACTGATAAAGTGGTTCTGCTGGGCGGCAGTGCGGGTTACCATCTTCTTCCAGTCGTAACCGTCGAAGCTTGGATCCATCATCAACTCGTAAAGCTTTGAATCCTTGTAGCTGGTTCCTCCCTTGCGGGTCAGGAAGGCTGAATTCAAGTCAGTATCCTTGATGATGTAGTGTGGATGTCCTTCAGCATCCACACCCTTGCGGCTAGAACCTTCATAGCTCTGTCCGTCAAGCATTGTATATCTGGCAAAACGGTAATCCATAAACTCGTTGGCATCCATAAACTCAGGCATGCGCGCCAACTTCTTGATACCATAATATCCGTCATAAGAGATGGTAGCCTTCTGTGCCTTGTCTGCACCCTTGCTGCCCTTGGTGGTAATCATGATGACACCGGCAGAGGCACGGGAACCATAGATGGCGGTAGAAGATGCATCTTTCAATACGTCGATGCGGTCGATATCATCAGGATTGAGGAAGTCCATGTTGTCGCAAACTACACCATCGATAACATACAATGGCTGTGCCTGCTTGTTGATAGAAGCCTGTCCACGAACCTGAATATTGAAGCCTGCACCTGCGCGGCTACCAGACTGGGTGATGTTGACACCAGGAACAGAACCCTGCAGAGACTCTGCAAGATTGGTAGTACCACGAGCGGCTATCTTTTCTGAGTTGACAGATGCGATAGAACCAGTTACGTCGCGTTTACGCATAGTACCATAACCAACGACAACGACCTCGTCAAGAGCTGCATTGTCATCTTCAAGTACGATGTTCCATGTTTTCTGACTTCCTACTTTTACTTTCTTAGGCTTGCAGCCGATGTAGCTGAAAGTCAAGACCGCATTAGGGTCTGCGTTCTGAATGGTAAACTTACCGTCAAGGTCGGTGATGCCACCTGCTTTACCATTCTGGTCAGTAATGGTTACACCAATCATTGGGTCGCCATTAGCATCCTTAACGGTACCTTGGATTGTTTTCTGCGCAAAAGCGAGGAAACAAACCGAACTCAAGGTCAGTGCCATGCTGGCACGTTTCAGTTGTTGATACATAACGATGTTTGTTTTGTAGGTTATTATTATATCTTGTTAAGTTTCTCTGGTCTAATTGAACTTACTAGCGATTAGTTGTTGTCGTGTTTGATTCTCAATAGATCATAAGGAATCTTCGATTTTTGGTTATAATCTTAGATTTCTGCTACAAAGGTAATTAAAATTTTTAAATGTTGAATAAAATAAATGAAAAATCTAACGTAAACGTTTTCGGAAGTGTTGTTTTTACAATATAGCCTTTAATGGTGTTGATTCTGGCTTGCAAGTGAGGCTTATTTGATGGGGCAGGAGGTAGCCGGAATTACGTCACGACGTATCTGTTGCTGCGTCGCGACGCACTGGTTATTACGTCGGGACGCAGCAAATGCTACGTCGTGACGTAATTTCAGCAGCCCATGGTAAGCGGAGCCGCTTACCATGGGGCGTGGCAATAGGTGACAATAGGTGATAATAAAAATACCGCTTATTTCCACCCGTTATTCATTTATAATCAGAGTGTTATAGTACGAGTGGCAGATGTGACAACAGAATCGAAGAAAAACGGTTCAATAAATTCGGGCTTTGAAGTAAGCTGATGAAACCATGCACTTCATAGCATGAGTTCTTACGTTTCATAGAGTCGCTACATACCGCTGTGCTGGCACCCAAATATGGCTGCGCTGGCTTGTAGATTCGACTGCGTTGGCTTGTAGATTCGACTGCGTTGGCTTGAAGAGGTGTATTCGTAGCTCGAATGAGGCACTTTATTTGATAGAATGTAACGGCTGAGTTCGCTGAATGAAGTGGCTGCGTTAGTTGACTGAAGTGCCTGAGTTAGTTGAATGAAATGGCTGAAGTTCTCCAAAAAGAGGGAATGTTATCGCACTTATGACACGCCCTCTATTATTCTACTGAACTTTCGCAAGTGGTTTAAGTACGGGGTGAAGACCCAAAAGCTCCTAGCCCAGGGCGTGTGGGGCAAAATTTGCGAAAGTTCAGTTAATTATATTGTTCCAAATTCTTGATTTCATCGAAAGATAAGCCGGTGGATTTTGCAATGACGTCTATTGGAGTATTGTATGCCAACAATTTCAAAGCAATCTTTTTGCTTACCCTTTTCCTCCCTTCTTCGTATCCTTTTTTATAGGCTTTCTCCACGGCATACTTATATACCGCATAATTGTCCCACATGACCATCATGCTGTTATCGTATTTCTCCTGTTCCTCTTTGGTCAAGGGCTTGGAGTCAGCGTATTCAGCCAATTTCTTGAATATCTTATCAAGAGCTTCGCAAGGGAATTGTTCTACTATCTCCATATATTTCAATTTATAAATCCAACAATCTAAAAACGTAGTACACGTTTAGAACTCATTTTATTGTTCCAATTTCTTAATCTCATCGATAGATAAGTCGGTGAGATCAGCAATTTCATCTAATGGAAAGTTGTGCGCCAACAACTTCAAAGCAATCTTTTTGCTTTTCTTTTTTGCTTCTTTCCTATCTTCTTCTTTAGCTTCTTTCCTACCTTTCTCCTCAGCATGCTTATATACTGCATAATTGTCCCACATGACCATCATGCTGTTGTCGTATTTCTCCTGTTCCTCTTTGGTCAGGCTCTTGGAGTCGGCGATTTCTGCCAGTCTCTTGAATATCTTATGCTGAGCCTCGAAAGGCATTTTTTCTAAAGTCTCCATATGCTTCAAATTATAAATCCAACAATCTAAAAACGTACTACACTCTTCCTCTTTCTTCTTGAAAAGAGGCATTACCAAGTAGATGAAGCGGATTTTGTTAGAATAAACCTCTCCGCTATCCATGTCTGCCAGCACAACGTCTGTTCTGAACTTCTTAGGTGTATTTTCATCTACATCAAAGTTCATGAAACAGATAACATAAACAGGTGTGAGATGATAATCCCATTGTCCTTTTATGCCTTGGTCTACTATCGTTTTCGATGCATAGTAGAGAGACCGGTCGATGAAATAGGACTGGCTCCTGTTTTGCATTTCAACGATAATGTGCTCACCTGTGTCAGTTTCGCAAAAGACGTCGTAGATGATACCTCTCTG
This sequence comes from Segatella copri, assembly GCF_026015465.1. Classification (GTDB taxonomy): domain Bacteria; phylum Bacteroidota; class Bacteroidia; order Bacteroidales; family Bacteroidaceae; genus Prevotella; species Prevotella copri_E. Next base: position 348,388 of record NZ_JAPDUQ010000001.1, on the reverse strand, counting down.
GTCTTTTGTTTCTGGCAACATCTCCTTGTCCTTAAACTTCACATCCGTGATGTGCTGTTCTCCCAGGAGCAGCTGGTTCAAGAACTCAATCAGCAAGTCTTTGCTGTATTCCTGGCCGAAGATTCTTTTGAACGACCAGTCTGAGAATGGGTTGATGTATCTTGCCATATCTTTGCGATTTTATGTTCTCGTTGCAAAGATACGCTTTTTATTCGTAACTTCCAAGAAATTAATTGTAAAAATGAGATAGAGAATAATAGAAAATAAAAAAAGTGCAATGCTCCATATAAGCATTGCACTTTTTCTTAAATTTATATGAGATGTTAATCCTTGTGGATTAATCCTCTACTACATACCAGCGTGGGTCACCAGCCTTTTCCTTCAAAGTTCCGGCCTTGATGGTAAAGTCGCCATTGGCTGGGTCCTTGAACAACTGGGTAGAGCTGAACTCTGTATCATTCACGCCCTTAATCACCTTGAAGAAGTCTGTTGTTCTGAAACTGTTTGCTACAGTTGCTGGAGTCTTGCTTCTGATGTTCTTGTTGGTAGCTTCATCAGCACTCTTACCGAAGATACAGTTCTCAATAGTGAAGGTGCTTGGTCCGAATGTGTCAACGTTGAAGTCTACGAAGTACTGGCCGTTACCATTACAGTTGTAGAATGTGCTGTTCTTGATGGTGATGTCCTGCATATCTGTCTTCTTGCTGTAGATAAATACCTTACCGGTTACACAGATGCTGTTGAATGTACAGCCGTCAATCTCTACATTGTCGAGGTGACCAACACCATTACCAGCGTCAACGTGGATGAAACCATAACCTGCGCAGAGGTTAGTGAAGATGCTGTTCTTCAATGTCAGCTTGCCGATAGACTTGGCTTCATCAGCATTCTGAAGGCGGAAGAATGATGTTTTGACATTGCTAACCTCGCAATCCTCCAAAGTGAACTCGCTAACGGTACAAGCCTTGCTCTGGTTGATGAAGTAGCCAGCACCATTCTCTTCCAATTTCACGTTCTGGAACTTGATGAATGCATGAGAACCTGCAATATCGAAGTTCTTGTCGAGGGTGATGGTTGGAGTCTCGCCACCAGCCAAACCGAAGAATGTAACAGACATTCCGTCTGGGATGGTTACGTTGGTCTTGCCACCATCTGAATCATTTGTGCCGTAGAGAGAAACTGTGGCACCTGCAGGAATACCGATGGTTGCACTATAGTTAGTCTCGTTTCCTGCTGCAGCTTTGGCCTGCTCTGCAATCTCTTCAATGAGAGTCTGAGAGATAACATTCACGTCACTTGGGAGCGTGTACTTATAGTTTGCAGATGGCATTGCAGCAGGTGTGGTGAACTGCAACTGACCACGTTTTGCCTCATTGTTATATAATGTGGCGATGTAAGTAGTTGTTGGCTTCACGTTAGAGTAAGTAACTTTACCAGCAGCAATTTGGTCTGCGGTAAGTTCATGCTTGCTCTTATCCTCTGGATCTGCTGCGTTGACAATTGTGATATGGGTAACTGTCGCACCTGGAGTCCAAGAGAAATTAACGTGGTCTTCAAAGAGGTCGGCTGTAGTAAGTTCGTTGAATAACTGTTCAGCCTTGGTCTTGAAAGATGAACCATCCTTGTAGTAAACCCACTTAGATTCATTGCTTGTTGAAGACATAGCCTTTACACGCATGTAGTACTTGCTGTCGCCATCGAGACCAGAGAGAACTACTGGAGATGAAGTCAACGACTTATCTTCACCGAACTTGATGATGTTAGCATTCTCAACACCCTCGTAAAGAGAGTCCTTGCTTACCTCGAATACATAGTACTCTGGTGAAGGAACTGCTTTTGATGTGAAGGCAGAGAATGTAACAGTAGCTGATGTTTCGGCAGTTTCAACGGTGATTTTGTCACCGTTGAGGCCGAATAATCTTGACAGGCTGCCATCTACGTCCCAGTCATTGCCATCGGTACAAGAAGTAGCCGACAGAGTCAATGCCATCATAGATGCTGTGCCCAATATGTTTTTAATGCTCTTCATTTTCTTGTCTTTTTTGATTAAAGATGAATTAGTCTGCATAACCATAAGAGTTGTGAATCTTACCGTTGGTTGCAGAGATGGTTGTAGAAGCGATTGGCATGAGATAGCGGTTCTTCACTGCTACGTTATCGCCAACCAAACCGCTGCTGATAGATGGCAGGTTTACGTCAACCTGTGTATCAGAACCAGAATCCAACTTAGCTGCACCGAATGAGTCGATGCTGCCATCGTAGTCAGCAGATGTTTTTCCGTCAGGAATACCATACCATGTTACGCTAGAGAAGTCAATCTTGGTTTTCTTCTCATCCAGGTAGTTGAAGTAGATGGTCTTCTGGTAAGTACCATCTGCAAGCTCAGCCAGGTAAGTCTGCTTGAACTCATTGATCTTCTCTACGAGGAGGTTCCAGCGAATCAGGTCGTATTTACGGATACCTTCACCTGCAAACTCCCACATGTTCTCCTGAACGAGAGCATTAAAGAATGCATCTTTGTCAGAGGCAATGTTGTTGACGTAAGCCTTGGCATCGTTCTTGTCATCCTTATTGAAGGCACGAGTGTGAACTGCTTCCAGAGCCTGGCGGGCTGTCATGCCGTTTGCTGAACCTTCGTAGTTGGCATCTGGATTGCCAGCCAACTCGTTCATGCACTCTGCATAGTAGAGCAATACCTGAGCATAGCGCATCTTTACAGGGTTGATACCTGTAGTGTGCTTAGCTGTAGCCTTCAGGTTGTTCTGCAACCAGGTGTTGTTCATTTTGCGGGCATCCCACTTTCCTACATATATACCGAAAGGAGCATTCTTGAGCATGCTCTCTATGGTGTTGCTGCCATCCTGCTTGATTTCAAAGTTGGCGCAAGTGATGTCACGGCGTGTATCCTTCTTGTCGTAAGAATAGAGCAGAGGTGCAGTAACCTTCATTTTACCAGATGAGTTGCCATAGCCATATTCTGTTGTAACACCACTCAGGCGGACACCTACAGTGTAACCCAACTCACCAGTTACGTTCTCACCGAAAGGAATCTCGAAGAGGTTCTCGTGGTAAGTCTTGTCGAGAGAGAGCTGGTTAATCAAGTACCACTCGTTCTCGAAAGATGGGTTGAGGTTGTGTGTATTGTCGTTGATGATAGCTGACCAGTGTTTCAGGGCGCGCTCGTAGAGAGCCTTGCGGTCTGCTGCACCAGGGCGCTGTGTTGGATAAGTAGCATCGCTGTAAGATGCTGTCTCATATCCGTCCTTTGACTTCTCACGGATGGCGTAGCCGGCGCGTGTCATGGCAATCTGTGCCAGGAGAGCGTGAGCATAACCCTTGGTTGTGCGCTCTGTGGTATAGCCTGTTGCCTGGTCTGCCCATGGCAAGTATTCGATAGCCTCATCCAGGTCGTTCATCAGGGATTCCATAATCACGTCGCGGTCGGTCTTCTCCAGATAAGCGTTGCTCAAGTCAGACTTTGATGCTTCAACCTTGAAAGGAATATCACCGAAAATACGAACCAGGTCAAAGTAAACCATGGCGCGGATGGTGAGTGCCTCGCCGAGGCTACGTTCCATAGACTTCTGGTTAGCACCACCGGCAGTGAGAGTTGCGCTGCTGCGGATACCCTCGATAATCTGGTTGGCATCCTCGATGATACCATACTCAGCATCCCATACGCCGCTGATCTTGCTCCATCCCGGGTCCATGTTATAGTTCATGTTACCACGTTCACTTGAGGTGTTGGTAGCATTGCTGCCAAGACCGTCAATCAATTCGCAGTCGCTGTTCAGGTTCCATACAATAGACAGGTCCTGTGCGTAGGTACGGTCCTGAGCCATTCCGCCATAGAGCTTATTGACGCGAAGATTGGTATAATAAGGTGAGGCGTAGGTATTCTCAGCAGTCATCTCTGATGGAGAGGTCTGATCCAGGAAGTCGGAGCATGAAGACAATCCTAATACGCCTGCCAATGCAAATGCATATAATATCTTGTTCATTGTTATTATCTTATAAAGTTTTAGAATGTAACGTTAATACCACCTACGAAGGTGCGGCTCTTTGGATAAGCTGCATAATCGATACCTGGGGTCATTGGGTTCTTCTTAGAACTTGTATCAACCTCTGGATCGTAGCCTGAGTAGTTGGTGAAGCAAAGCAGGTTGTAACCTGTGAAGTAGATGCGTACGTTCTGCATATAGCACTTGTTTACCCACTTCTTTGGCAAGGTGTAACCCACTGTTACGTTCTGCAGACGCAAGAAGGATGCATCTTCTACAGCATAGCTGATGAGCTGCATGGTTGATACGCCTGCTGGATTGTAGATATTGGCGTTGGCATTAATCTCGTTCAAGCGGTTCATCACCTTTTCTACACCACCATATTCTGTGATGAGGCTAGCTGATGGGCGGCCGATGTTGTTTCCGTTGGCTGGGTCAATCCAGGTATAGCGGTTGCCTACGTTGAAGTCATCCACTAGGTTGTAGTTCTTGGCTGAACCTGCGTAGAATGAGTTGGCAAGCTTGGTACCGTTCACCAGCTTGTTGCCCAGTGAGTAGTTGAAGAACAGGTTGAAGTCGAAGTTACCAACGTGACCGTCGAAACCGAAACCACCAGTTGTGGTAGGTACGGTGTTACCCAGGCGCTGCTTCACTGCTTCACCATTCTCGTCAACTTCTACCTTGGCAACGCCTGGATAGAGGTTACCGCCGAAGAGCTTGTAGCTGTTGTCCTTTACGCCTTCTGCCAGTGCCCAGGTGCCGTTTTCTTTCAATACCAAGTCACCCTTGCCTGTTGCGGCATCAAATACGGTGTAGAAACCATTGCTCTTGTAGCCCCAAAGTTCACCGAGGCGGCCGCCTTGCTCTACGCGGAAGTCTTCATACTTGGCGATGGTAGAACCACTCCAGTTAGAACTCTGCCATGGGTTCTCCATGTTCAACTCATCAATCTTGTTCTTGTTATAAGATACGTTGAAGTTGAAGTTCAAGCCGAAGTTCTTCTTGTCTACAATTACTGCATTGAGTGCCAACTCAACACCCTTGTTAGAGGTCTTACCGAAGTTTTGGAACTGGTAAGAGTAACCTGTGTTGGCTGGAACGATACTTTGCATCAAGAGGTCCTTGGTGGTATTCCAGTAGAAGTCCAATGTACCGCTGAGGCGACCATTGAAGAAACCGTAGTCGATACCGAAGTTACGGGTCACTGTGGTTTCCCACTTCAAGTCTGGATTATAGAGAAATTTACCATGCTCAAGCATCGAAGCTCTGTTCTCATCGAAGAATGGAGCCTTTGATGTGTTGTCTGCCATAGAGTAGGTGGTAGTCAACAAACCAGAGTTGATACGGTTGTTACCTGCTGTACCGAAGCTCAGACGGGCCTTCAAGTTAGAAAGCCAGCTGGAAGCACCCTTCAGGAACTCCTCGTCAGACATACGCCAAGCCAAGGCTGCTGATGGGAAGATACCCCAACGGTTGTCCTTGCCAAACTTACTGGAACCATCGGCACGAACGGTAATGGTAGCCAGATACTTGTCGTTGAGTGTATAGTTGATACGGCCGAAGTAAGAGAGAATGTTCTCCTCTGCCTTGATATTACCTTCGTTTGGAAGTGCTTTACCTGCTGCTGTGTTTGCCAATACCTCGTTCAATGTGAATGAAGTAGGGAAGGCTACAGAAGTGTTGGTGCGGGTTACGTCCTGACTGCTGCTCCACTCCTGACCTACCAATACATTGATGTGGTCACGACCATGGAAAAGCTTCTTGTTGTCGTAAGTCAATGTATTTGCGTTACGCCAGTTCTTGTTCTCCAAGCGTACGAACTGTGCCTGTGGCTGACCGTTGTAACCATACTTAGAGTTGGTAGTTGCATTAGAACCCCAAACCTGTTCGGTATTGTTGTACTTCCAGCCATAGCCGAACTCAGAACGGAATGTGATGTTTTTGAATGGCTTCCAGTTTAAGCCAACGTTGTAGTTTTGCTGGAAACGCTCCTGATACTTATAGGTATCGGTGATACGCTCTGTTGGGTTACGGCGTGTAGATGTGCTGTTCTCCTCATCATCGTCTGATGTACCAGAGAGAGGCTCTACCGGGTTCCATCTTACGGTGTTGGCAACAACTGAGTTTGCTGCACTCGACTCGTTGGTATCTGCACCACCATTCAAGCCATCCAGCTTGGTGAATGCCATACGTCCATTGAAGTCGAGAGACAACCACTTGTTCAGGTTGGCATTAATCTTGGCGTTTACATTGTTCTTGGCATAGCCAGAACCCTGCATGATGCTCTTCTCGTCGTTGTGAGAGAAACCGATGTTGTATTTCAGGTCCTTGGTACCACCGCTTACGTTCACGTTATACTGTTTCTGGTTACCTGTACGGCCGAATACCTCATCCTGATAGTCACGTCCTTCGATAGACTTCCAGATATCGAGATCGTTGTAGTTACCATAGTCAGTGCTACCCAACTCATACTGATAGTATGCATAGTCGTATGGAGACATAGTCTTCACCAACTTAGAAACCTTCTTGTAGCCGAGAGAAGCATTGAAGTTTACCTGAGTCTTACCCTCAGAACCGCTCTTGGTTGTAACGATGATAACACCGTTGGCACCACGGGCACCATAGATGGCTGTAGAAGAAGCATCCTTCAATACGTCAATACTCTGAATCTCGCTTGGAGCGATGTCGCTGATTGAGCTAACTGGGAAACCGTCTACGATGTAGAGAGGAGAGTTGTCCTGTGAAAGAGAACCACCACCACGCACACGAATCTTCACGTCAGCATCTGGTGAACCTTCAGTGGTAGTGATGTTTACACCAGCCATCTTACCGGTCATCGCCTCGCTTACGTTAGAAACAGGAATGTTGGCAATCTGCTTGTCGCTGATAGAAGATACAGAACCTGTGAGGTCTTTCTTTCTAACAGTACCATAGCCGATTACAACCACGTCGTTGAGGGTGGTGTTGTCATCCTCAAGCTTGACGTCGATAGTTTCTTTACCTGCAACGCTTACTTCCTTTGCTTTCATACCGATGTATGAAATCTTCAGTTTCTTGCTTTTGCCTTTTAAGTTTACTGTGAAGTTACCGTCAATGTCGGTCACGCCACCATTGCCCGCTACACCTACCTCCATGACAGATGCGCCGATGATTGGCTCGCCCGTATTGTCAGTAACAACGCCTTTTACTGTTTGTGCAGATACACTTGTTACTACGAACATCAGTGCGCCTGCCAAAGCAATTTTCTTTTTTCTATAATTACCAGACATACACTTTAGGTTTAGATAAAACTTATTCTAAATTACTAATATTCTAATGTTTTTTATTTAATGTTTTTAAGTAGAATTCCAGTTCTGAGCAGATGCTTGCTGAAGGGATGTTCCTCTTGGAACCCGAAGGCTCCGGTGGGGGCAACCTAGATGCGTAGCAATAGCTAAGTCTTGGTTTTCTTGTTGCAAAAGTATATAAAAAATATGAGAATATAGGTATATTGGGGGTAAAAAATAACGTAAACGTTTACAGATTTTTTCGTAAATACTCTGTTTTTTTCATTTCGACGGTCTGTTTTCTCAGTTCCCGTTTCTGCTGTTTCGGGAGTTGAGGGAACAAAAAAAAGTGCAATATCCGGCACCCTTCTGAAAGAGGATGGGGATATTGCACTCCGAATGTTATCTGTCAATCTAATTACTTATGGTCTCAGCTTCTTTACTTTACGATGACCTTGCTTGTCTTCTTGCTGCCATCTGCCAGGATCTTCACAATGATGTTGATACCCTTCTGAAGATTTGAGAGCTGGGTACCGTCGGCTGCATAGATGGCGGTCTTGATGACTGCTGCATCTGTAGCTGCGACGATGTTGCGGATGCCGGTGCTTACTGAATTGGTTGTTGCACCGAAACCTCCCATCTGGTTGGCTGCACGTACGGTGAATGTTCCCTTCTCGCCGTTGAGGTTTACTGACTTCTCTGTGGTCAGGGCGAAGAACTTGCCGTCTTTTGCTACGAGATACATCTGGGCATCACCTGTCCATGAAAGCTTGTCGTTGCCCAATGTAGCCGCTGTGGCTGTGGTCTGAGAAGCGAGGTCGGCTGGCTTCCAGTTGGTAAATACCTTGTTGAGGTTGAACTCTGCTGCCTTCTCAGCAGTGATGATAGTGTTGTACTCGCTAACTTCCTTATCCTTTGTAAACTTCACGATGTTCTCAGCAGGAGAAATTACCTTGCCGTTCTCATCAACAGTGTTGTACTCGAAGAAGTTCTTGGCAACCACGTTCATACCATCTGTTGTCCAGCGGGTTGAAGCAATGTTGGCTGCTGCGTTCTTGTCGAGGATGGTGTTGAGGAATGCACACTTGGCTGTTCCACCCCAAGAGCGACCGAAGGTGAAGCTGTCAGTAGCTGAACCTACAATCTTACATCCGTCAAATACATAACCATAATCAGTTCCGTCTGTGTAAGGAGCTGTGATGTATGAACCCTTACCAGGTTCCAATGTCAAGGTACACTTGTTAAAGAATACATCGCCACCACCGCAGATGAAGTCTACGATTCCGTGGATATCTGAACCTTCGAAGTAGTACTGGCCCTTATTGTTGTTGCTGTAGTAAGTGTCCTGGTAAGAAAGCATCTTCACATTCTTGCAGATGGTCTGTGTACCCTTGTCCTGGAGGCAGACGGCACGGCCGGTGCTCTTGTCGAATGGATAAGCATTCTTCAGGGTGAGATCCTGCATGTAGAGATCTGTGCTGGTGTTGAACAATGTTGCCGTAACACCGATTCCCTCTACCTCTGGCTTGTTCACGATGATGGTGTTGTCCATGCTCTCGCCGATGATCGAGATGTTGTTACCGCTGATTGGGGTAAGACACTTGTCTCCGAGATCGTATGTGCCGTTAGGCAAGAAGATGTATGTGCGGGCAGCGTTGGTTTCAATATTGTTGCCGTTTGCTATTTCGAGGGCTGTGATGAAGCCCTGTGCGTCGCCAGCCTTTACCTCCATCCAGTTGCCGTTCTGTGTGTAAGCAGGAGTTGTCATGTTTACGATGCTGAGGCTGTGGATGTAAGTATCTGCATCGAAAGTGAGGGTATATTCTCCGCTCTCGGTAGATTCGTTCTGGAGAATACCGAGGTTGCCGTCCTTTGTTGGCTTTGCATCAATAGAACTTACTTCATTTCCCTTAGGATCGAGAAGGATAATCTTACCTGTCTTAGAATATTGGCAGAGGTTCATCTTGATGTAACCCTTGCCGCCCATCTTAACCTTGAGCTTGTCGGTAGCTTCGAAGCTCCAGCCGTGTGTGGCATCATGCCATTTGCCGTTGCCTTCTACCGAGATTGCCTCGTGGTCGTTGATGTCGAAACCTTCCTTTTGGAGGTCGTAATCGTAACGGGCTGTTTCACTTGCGGTCTCAATATCTGTAACGAGTGCATAGAGTTTGGTATCTGCTGTGATGACAGAAGAGGTGGTGAACTTCTTGCTGTCTTTCTTCAGGTCGGTAGCCCAGCCACGGAATTTCTTTCCTTCGGCTACGGTTACCTTGTCTTCTATGCCTTCCTTGAAATTCGCAATGTTGGCATCCAGCTCCACCTTCTGGGTTCCGATAGCTGTTGTGCCGTCTATATTATAATAGGTGAGGGTGAAGTCTGGTTTGAAGGCTACGGTGAGTTCGTAAGTTACCTCATCTCCGTTAGATTCTACAACGATGGTTACCACAGTCTTCTGGTCTGCACCTTCGCCGGTGGTAGTGTATGTTGTACTCTTGATGGTTCCGTTTGCAGCAACGAGGTCTTTCAGCGGATTGGTCTCGCTGATGAGGTTTGTCTTCTTTGAAACGAGGAGGGTAGCGAGCTGCTTGCCTGATGCGTCTTCCTTGAAGATGTCAACGGCTGAATATTTGGTGCCGTTGAGGCTGAAAGTGCCCAGCATTGGAGTCTTGCTCATATCTACGTTTCCGTAGATAGCGAGGTCGGTAACGTAAGCGTTCTGGCTCAATTTAAAGCCCTCGAACTTGATCTGGCAGTTGGTGCGGTTTACGTCGAGTGTCAGATCTTCACCGCTTGTGGTTACAATTGATACGTTGTGGATGGTTACCCAGTCAGCATCGCCGTCGCCCTTTACGGATACCTTGATACCACGTGTGCCACCTGTAGCAGCCTGGTGGAGGGTAATCTTGGTGATGCTTGCCAATGGAGAGGTTACTGCGCTTGGTTTTGCTGTTGAGTATTCGCCGGTGTACTTTAGGGTCTTCATATAACCGGTACGGTCAGCGAACTTAGCGTTTGTTCCTGTTGGATTTATCTCAACGCCATTGAGAGTCATGGTAAATGCCTCTTTACTATAGAGAGTTTTGAGGTCTACCAAAGTGTTGTTGGCTGTTTTGCCATCTACCTTCTTCCACTCGGTGAAGTCGGTAGTGTAGAGTGCCTTCTCCTGGATGGCGCTTACGTGTACCACCTTAATCTGATAAAGGTAGCTTTGACCTGTTGCAACAACTTCTACATATCCCTTAGCCACTTCGGCTGATGTTGCGTTGTATTCTGTTACGTCTTCAGTAGCAGCCTTTCCGCCTACGGTGAGGTTGTGGTAGTTTGGGTAACTTGTTACGGTTACAACATCATTTGCTGATTTTACTGGAATCTGCAGGATGGTTCTTGCGTTAAACTGTACATCAGATGTTCTGCCCTTCAACTTACCTTGTGTAGCGTTTACGTGCATAGTGATGCCTTCTACGGTAGAAGCGAGGTCGCCCTCGTTACCTTGGAAGTTAGCTGCAGTGTTGATACCTTCAGGAAGATTGTTCTGAAAGTCCCAAACAGCAGTGACATTTTGTGCCTTTGCGATGAAAGCAAAGACAAGCAACAGGCTGAGAAGCCCCAATCTTAGTAGATTTCTTTTCATTTGTTTGCCTTTTAGGTTGTTATACTTATTATAATTTTTATTTTCGATTTATTTTTTAAGTTTGTTGGTGCAAAAATACACTTATTATTTCTATTTGAGAACTTTTTGTTTCAATTTTGTTGTAAAAGCTACGCAATCGTTTTCGTACATTTCCGCCTTTTTATCTCTTTTTGCCAAATGAGAATTAAGTCGTACTTTTGCAGGCGTAAACAAACGAATTTTAAACCAAATTATAATAATAAATCACAGAACTTTCGCAAGTGGTTCAAGAACGGGCTGAAGGTCCAAAAGCTCCTAGCCCATGGCGTGTGGGGCAATACTTGCTATCTTTACAGTACTTCCTTATCTCCTTTCATTTCTTGATAAGTGAAAGTTAAGTTATTTGATTTTTTCTTTGGTTAATTCAGATTTTCTTTGTAATTTAGCCGCGCAAAACGTAAAGTTTGTAAGATTATGGCAAAAATAGTAAATAAATACCCTGTGGGGATACAGACATTCGAAAAACTCCGTGAGAAAGGTTATCTCTATGTAGATAAGACCCAATATATCGTGGATTTCAGAGAAAAGCAGATGTCGTATGTCTTTCTGAGTCGTCCAAGACGATTCGGAAAGTCGCTCTTTGCCTCTACTCTCCAAGCTTATTTCGAGGGTAGAAAGGAACTCTTCGAGGGATTGGCAATAGCTGATTATGAGAAGGATTGGGTGAAGCATCCTGTGCTTCATTTTGATATGAGCGGTGCCAAGCACTTTGATGCTGATGCCTTGAACAGTTATCTGAATCTGCAGCTTTTGCCCTATGAAAAGCTATACGGTAAGGGAGAAGGTGAAAAATATCCTAATGAAAGACTGGATGGTATCGTAAAGCGTGCTTATGAGCAAACGGGCGAAAAGACGGTTGTCATCATCGATGAATATGATGCCCCATTGCTGGATGTGGTACATGAGAAGGAGAACCTGCAGCCCCTCCGCCGCATCATGCAGAACTTCTACAGTCCTCTGAAAAAGCTCGACCCATACCTGGAGTTTACCTTCATCACAGGTATCACCAAGTTCTCGCAGCTCAGCATCTTCAGCGAGCTGAATAACCTCGACAATATCAGCATGTTCGACCAGTACTCCGCCATCTGCGGTATCAGCAAGACGGAGCTTATCACGCAGATGAAACCGGATATTGAGGCTTTGGGAGAAGACCTGGGTATGACGTATGAGGAGTGCCTGGCAGAGCTGACAAGATTCTACGACGGCTATCATTTCAGTAAGAAATCTGAAGATGTTTTCAATCCGTTCAGCCTGGTAAAGGCACTGAATGCACGGGATATTGCTCCTTACTGGTTTGGCTCGGGTACTCCGTCTTATCTTATTAAGACATTGCAGAAGTATCACGTCAATGTGATGGATATTGAGAAGAAATCATGTGATGTGGATGACTTTGATGTTTCGCCGGAAATGATGACTTCTGCGCTTCCGTTGCTCTATCAGAGCGGTTATCTCACTATCAAGAAGTATAATCCGATGCTGCATCGTTATACTTTGGAATATCCTAACAGGGAGGTAAAGATTGGTATGCTCAAGAGTCTTGCACCTAACTATCTTTCACCAATATCTTTGGATAATAACAGCCTGGTGGGTGATTTCCTGGAAATGCTTTATGATGGAGATGTAGAGGGAGCAATGATTCGATTGAAAGCGTATCTTGCCAGCATCTCCAACCGTTTGAGCAATAAGAACGAACGGGATTTCCAGATGGTGTTCTATCTTATCTTCAACCTGATGGGCGCCCATATGAGGGTAGAGGAGGATAGTGCAATAGGCAGGGCTGATGCAGTGGTATATATGCCTGATGCTGTATTTGTTTTCGAATTGAAGTATGATGGTTCTGCCGAAGAAGCTTTCAAACAGATAGATGAAAAGGGATATCTGATTCCATATTCTGCTGATGGTAAACGCTTGTTCAAAATTGGTGTTAATTACGATAGTAATCAGCGGACAATTAGTGATTGGAAGATAAAGGAAGGATAAAATACTGTAATTTAGTATATAGTTCTGCAACGGGCTGAAGGGGCTGCTGTCTCTTCAGCCCGTTTTGTGTCTGCTAGCTAAAACTCTCTTATATTCTGGTACTTGACGTTTGAATTTACGTAATCGTTTTCGTAGTTTTAGTTCATTTTGGTTTACATTTTTCTGAGATTCTCAAAATGATTTGCTAATTTTGCCAACGAAACCAACTAGTAAATGAATCAAACTAAAATAAAGTTATTCAGCAACTAATTAATAATATATAAACTTAAAATAAAACGATTATGAAGAAATTCTTTACTCTTATCGCAGCCGTAGCTTTGGCTGCAAGTGTTAATGCTCAGGGAACTTATGCTGTGCAGGTAGGTGACAAGGTAAATGCTGGTGATAAGATTACGTCAGTAAAAAATGTCACTTTGACTTATATGGAGAATGCTGGTACTGCTTTTGCAGATGGTAAGGCTACCGATAATTGGGCTGATGGTGATTTTACTGCTTACGTATGTGGTAAGAACAGCGGTAAGTTGGTTTCTGGTGCTGAGCCTACTGGCTGCGCTTACAAGTTCGAGACCACAAAAGCAGGTTCTTTAACAGTAGCAGTTCAATTGAATGCAACCAAGGGCTTCCATATCTTGGATGCAGATTTTGCAGAGGTAGCTCCTGCTTCTTATAATTTGCCTGCTGCTAAGGATGGTGCTTCTCAGGAGTTCACACAGAACGAGAAGGGCGAGAACATTATTGCAGTGAAGTCTAATGGTACTGTAACATTCAGCGTTGCTGAGGGTGGTACATACTATGTGCTTGCTGCAGGTACTAAAATGGGCTTCTTTGGCTTTAAGTATACGATAGGCACTAGCACCGGCATCTCTTCTGTAAACGCTGCTGCAGCCAAGAAGAATGGTAAGACCTATAATATGGCTGGTCAGGAGGTTTCTTCTTCTGCCAAGGGTATTGTTATCAAGAACGGTAAGAAGTATGTAAAGTAACAGATTGTATATACATATAAAACAAAAGGGCATTCCCAAACATGGGGATGCCCTTTTTGTTTTATAAGAAGTTTTATTCCTTTATTACCTTATCCACTACGGTCTGTCCGTTCTGAAACAGCATCTTGCGGATATTGATGCCTTTTTGAGGAGCAGAAAGGAGGGTGCCGTTGAGGCTGTAATACGTTACTTTGACCAACTCACTGGGATTGGAACCGGTGATTTGCAAGATGCCTGTAGGATTCTTCCATGCAGGATAGTATTCATCTACCTTGTTCTCTGCATCGGCATTGCCCTGCTTCATGATGTCCTCAACCAGCGAATTGGCGTAAACCTCAAGGTTGGTGTAGTACTCCTTGCTGTCAAGCGAGTAGGTGAGAGCATCTGAGGCGTCGTTTGAATCTAAGCCGTTGGCAATCTCCCATGCATCTGGAATTCCGTCCTTATCAGTGTCGAAGTCGGCAGGGCGAGAAGCGGTGCCGAAGTTTGCCTCGGTGTAACCGTTTACATCTGATACCTTGTCGATGATGCCAGGTGATTTGGTAATACTTCCCTTGTACTTGGCTGTACCTGTCTTTGCTTCTTCCATGTAGCGCGCATCAATCTCGTCGCGGTAGAGTGAGGCTCCGCTGTATGCCAGTACCTTGCTGAATGATTCGGCAGCAGAGTGGGTGGTAACTTCTCCTGTTGGAGCAGGAGCGTCCATCTTGATCTTGACACAAGACTTGCCGCTGATGGTTACATGGGCAACATTGTCACCATAAAAGTTTTTGGCATCCGGACTGTAGTATTCTCCGTTCAGGCTTGGAATGCCTTTGTCGTAGCTGATACCTTTCCAATCCTGATTCTTGGTAACAGAACCCTTGGTGGTTTCTGTGGTGTTTCCGTTGATGAAGTAACGGCTGGTCATGTCGTATAACTCAGGATGATTCTTGTCGGAGTTGCTCTGTGTAGAATGTGTGACAAGGGTGATACGGTCCTGATTTTCCCGTACGCTTCCTGTGCTTACATCTACCTTGAGTCCATTCAAAGTTTTACCTTTCAAACTATGGCTGGGACCAGCCTTGTAGTAGTTGTTCACGATGTTGATCTGTCCGCCGCCCGGACCGCCATAGCAGGTTCCTTGTGCATTATACATCACGCAGTTGCGGAAGTCTACGTTTTCAGCCTGCACGGTATTCTTCCACTGGTAGGTAGCGTAATCCTTGTTGCTGGTGTAGCCTGTCCATCCGTATCGTGCACCATTAAAACGCGGACCGCGGTTCATGAGATGGCCTACGAAGTTGTGGTGGAAGCTGGCAAGCTTACCTCCCCAGATGCCACCGTAACCATGTGCTCCCTTAGAGTGGCCCGGATTGGTAAGACTCTCGGCAACGGTACACCACTGCATGGTGAAATTGTTGTTGTCGTAGAATGAAGCCACCTCATCGATGCTCCAACTGAAGGAACAGTGGTCGAAGATGATGCCGGTCTTGTTGCGCTGCCAGGTAGCATCTGCACCGTCATTGATGTTCTTTTCCTCTCCGCGGCGTATGCGGAGGAAACGGATGATGTTGTTGTTGCCCGGTAGAACGGTGTAATATCTGAGGGTGATGCCCGGAGATGGGGCAGTCTGTCCGAGGATGGTGATGTTGTCACCTATCTTGAGATCAGACTTCAGGGCGATGACGCCAGCCACATCGAAGACGATGATTCTATTACCCGACTTGACAGCCTCTCTGAAAGAACCCGTTCCGCTGTCGTTGAGGTTGGTTACGTGTACTACTTTTCCGCCTCTTCCGCCGGTTACGTATCTTCCGTGACCTTCTGCGCCCGGAAAGGCTGGAGTTTGTGCCAAAGCAGCAGCACTTACCAGTGCTGCTGCCATACTTGTTAATATCTTCTTGTTATTCATTTGAATTTGATATTTTTCAAACCTTTGCAGTTTATTTGTTCAACCCCTGCATTTCCATTTCCAGACTAGCCCAGATGAAAGGACCTACGCCCTTGGCATCATTGTCGCGGATAGGCTCGCTCATGTAATAGTTGAAGCTGCCGTCGCGCTTGTAGTTTGGCTTCTTTACGTATGGGCCAGGTCCAGGGCCGAGTCCGCTGACAGCACAGCAGCGTGTAAGGCTGATGGTCTTGTCTGGGTTTACCTTGATGAAGTTGTTCAGGATACCCTCATAAGCCTTGATACCTGCTTCCTGATATTCCTTTCCGAGGTATCCCTTGCGGTAACCCTTGAGGAGAACATAGGCAAACATGCTTGAAGCGGTGCTCTCCAGGTAGTTGCGAGGATCCTTTACATCCATTACGTCGTACCATACGCCCGTCTTCTTATCCTGGTATTTTACCACGCTCTTCATTGCCTTATTTAATAAGGTGATGATTTCACCGCGGCGGGCATAATCTTCTGGCATGGCGTCGAGGCATTCGGTCATTGCCATGACGTACCATCCGAGGGCTCTTGCCCAGGTATGCTGGCTCTTTCCGTCTTCCTTGTTTGCCCAGAACTGGCTGTGGGTTTCGTCCCATGCATGCTTCCAGAGTTGGGTCTTCTCGTCGTAGGTACGCAGGTCGGTCTTCACAATCTGGTCTACCGCATCGTCGAGAATCTTCTTCGCCTTCTTAGGCTTGAGGTTCTGAACGGCGTAGTTGCAGTAGAAAGGCAGTCCCATGAAGATGCCGTCGAGCCAAACCTGGTTGGCGTAGATTGCCTTGTGCCAGTAAACGCCTTCCTTGGTGCGAGGCTGGTTCTGCAACTGCTTGAAGAGCGTCTTCAGTGCCAGTTCGCTGCTCTTGCTAGGGAAGAGGTTGTGCATGCGGAGGATGAACTTCGCAGTGCGCACATTGTCGAGGTTGAAATCCTCATATTTGTAGCCTGTGATGTTTCCCTTTTCGTCAATCATCTTGGCTGGATATTCTTTCAGATAGTTGATGATTGCCTCGTTGTTGGCTTCGGCATCAGCTCCCTTGAAGGTGCTCTTTCCGCCTTTGTAATGGAGGTAGGTGTCGAGCATACCTTCCATCTCAATGCCCATTACGTAGCTCCACTTTGGCTTCTTGCTGAAGTCGAGCAGGTAAGACTGAGGTACGCGCTGCATCTCGCTGTGAGTGAGCCACTCTGAGTAGGTCTGGTAAGGACGGTCTTCCTTGTTGAGAACCAGGGAGCCGTTGATGATGAGGTTGTCAAACTTCACGTTTCTTGTCTTGCCGGTAACCTTGGTAGGCTGCTTGATGACACCGTCGAACTTACAGTTCTTTACATGGATGTCGTATACGTTTTCTACCTTGTTTCCACCGATGATGAGCACACCGTAGTTACTCTTCTGGCAGGTAACATCTTCCATGCTCACGTTGCGCACGGTAGGTTCAAATCCGCGGTAGCAAGCCTCTCTTGGCTCATAGTCGAGGTTGATTTTGAGCACGGCTTCCTTACACTGTCCTACGGTAACCTTGCGCATGTGGATGTTCTGGATGAGTCCGCCGCGGCAGTTGTTGGTCTTGATGCGGAGGATGCGCTCCAGGTGAGGAGAATCCATCTCGCAGTTCTCGGCGTATACATTCTCGCATCCGCCTGAAATCTCAGAACCGATGACTACGCCACCATGTCCGTCTTCCATGCGGCAGTTGCGGATGATGATATTCTTGGATGGTTTGTTCCAGAGACGACCGTCGTTGTTTCGTCCGCTCTTGATGGCGATGCAGTCGTCGCCGGTGTGGAAGATACAGTTCTGGATGAGTACATTCTCGCATGCCTCAGGGTCGCATCCGTCTCCGTTAGGTCCTTCGTTCCAAACAGTTACGCCGTCTACCGTGATGTCCTTGCAGAGCAGAGGGTGCATCACCCAGAAAGGCGAGTTGATCATCTTTACATCCTTGATGAGGATGCGCTCAGAGCGTACGAAGTTGACGAGCTGAGGGCGGAGACCCTGTCCCATACCGAACTTACGCTCATCAAAAGGCACGCCGTCTTCTGCCATTTTCTGCAGTCTGGCGCGGGAGCCCATCTTCTGGTGTTCCTTGGTTACGCCCTCCTTGTATCCGAAGTGAGGGTTGCCGTTCCACTGCCACCATGTATCATTGTTGCCGCCTCCGTCGATGGTACCTCTACCGGTAATGGCGATGTCGGAAACCTTGTAGGCATAGATGCATGGAGAGTAGTTCCAGCATGCCAGTCCTTCCCATGCGGTGCGAACCAGCGGATAGAGTTTTGGCTCAAAGGCAAACTGCAGTACGGCACCTTCTTCGAGATTCAGTTCTACGAAGCTCTTCATCTCAATGGCTCCTGTGCGCCAGGTACCCTTCGGTATGGCTATGGTACCGCCACCTTTCTTAGAAACGAGGGCGATGAGTTTGTTGATTGCCTTCTGGTTCTGTGCAGCCGAAGCGTTCTGCTTGGCTCCATAGGCAGAAATTACATACTTCTTGGTTGCCTGCTTGATGTTAGGCAACTGTATGCTCTGTTCAATGCGCTGATATTCAGCATCGTTCCATCCATTATCTGCCCAAGCGCAGGTAGGGATGAGGAGCAGAGCAACGAGTAGGGTCTTAAAGAATTTCTTCATTGTCTTTGTTCTAGTTTTATGATTTTTAAATGTATTTATTCGTTTGTATGAATCAGTTTATTCGTTTGTTGGGTTTGATGCTTAACACATCGGTGCAAAGTTACGAATTTTATTTGGAAAACAAGTACGGGTAATGTTAAAAATAAATGTTTTTGCCAAAAAGTTTGGCGTTTTCAAAATAAAATATTACCTTTGCAACGATATTTAACATTATTAACGCAATAAATACTGGGTAGCCTATTAGATAGACATTTACTTAATGAATAAAATAAGATTAAGAAAATGAGTAAACTCAATGAAATGACAGACGAAGAGTTGGCCCTGGCTTATGTCGGGGGTGACAACAGAGCCTTTGACCTGTTGCTTTCCCGCAACGAGGTAAAACTGTTCTCTTATATCCTTTTCGTGGTTCACGATGAGGATCTGGCGAATGATATCTTCCAGGAGACATTCGTGAAGGCAATCAGTCGTTTGCATGCTGGCCAGTATTCCAGTTCGGGCAAATTTATTTCGTGGTTAATGCGCATAGCGCATAATGTCATCATCGATGGTTATCGCAGTCAGTGTGTGTTCCGCATGGTAGAACAGGGGAACGGTAATGATCTTTCCTGTCTGCGAGGCGAAGATTTTCAGGCAGACTGTGCTGAGCAGGAGATGGTACGCAAACAGGTGCTCCGTGATGTGAAGAAACTGGTAGACTTTCTGCCGGCTCCACAACGCGAAGTAGTTTATATGCGTTTTTATCAGCAGATGTCTTTCAAGGACATAGCCGAATGTACCAATGTGAGCATCAATACGAGTCTAGGAAGAATGCGTTATGCGCTCCTTAACCTCCGCAAGATGGCTAAGGAGCACAATATCTATCTGAATCTTGATTAGTGGAGTTCTTTCAAGGCATGGATGGTAGCATAAGGGTCTGTGCTCTTGAATACATAACTTCCGCTTACCAGCACGTCTACTCCGGCTTTTACCAGTCTTGGAGCAGTTTCTGCCTGCACGCCGCCATCTACCTCGATGAGTGCCTGGCTTCCGCTCTCTTTGATGAGCTGGCGCAGACGGCCTATCTTCTTGATGGTGTTCTCGATGAATTTCTGTCCGCCGAAGCCTGGGTTAACGCTCATCAAAAGTACCATGTCTACAGCGCAGATGATGTCTTCCAGCACACATACCGGGGTAGAAGGGTTGAGGGTAACTCCTGCCTTCATGCCTGCTGCATGAATCTGCTGGATGGTGCGGTGCAGATGGGTGCAGGCCTCGTAGTGCACGTTCATCATCATGGCACCGAGCTTGGCAGTCTGCTCAATGTAATTTTCCGGGTGCTGTATCATAAAGTGGACGTCGAGGGGCTTGGTGCACACCTTGCTCACGGCTTCTATTACAGGGAAGCCGAACGAGATGTTGGGCACGAAGACACCATCCATCACATCGAGGTGGAGCCAGTCGGCCTCACTCTTGTTAATCATCTCTATATCACTCTTCAAGTCAATGAAGTTGGCTGAGAGCAATGAAGGGGATACCATTGTTTTCATCTTTCTTCTTCTTTTAGTTAGGATAGCACACCTTTAGCTTCCCATTTTGCACCATGGTATGATAGGAGTAGGCTATCTGCTTGATGAAGTAGATGGTCTGAGCCGAAGGTCTCATTTTCTTTGGTGTAAATACTTGCTTCATAGGCGTGAATCTTTTTTTGAATGAATACTACTTTTATCTGTTGCTTTCAAGAACGGACATTTCTTTCTGTGGAGTTTTCCTCCGCCTGTTACCTGTCCTCTAGATAAATAACGGCACGTCTGGCAGATTATTACATTTCGGCGAAATATTTTTTTCTTTTCTCCCTAAATATAATGAAATATTTTTTTCTTTTCTCCGTATATATAAAAAGGTGTAGGGGAGAGAAGGGGAAGAAAAAGTGGGCGAAATGGTGATTTAGATGATAAAATAGTGTTAAATCTTAAAATTTCTCGACAAAAAGTTTGTAGTTTAAAAGAAAAACTGTACTTTTGCAGTAGAAATGAAGAACGAAGGAGAATCTTTTCGTTAAAAAGAAAGAAACGCCTCGTTTTTGGTAGTAACAAACAATTAAAAGAAAAAGCAATATGAATACATTCGTATCTACATCATGGTGGTGGCGTAACTCAAGATTCCAGAAGTCGTGAGTCGAGACGCTGTATGTGGATGTGAACAACATAATATACTAGGGGTCTGCCGTAACTTACGACAGGCCCCTTTTCTTTTACAACGAAAAATAAAAACAAAAAATATAGGAGATATTAACTATGGAAATGAAGGACATTTTGAA
Source organism: Segatella copri (assembly GCF_026015465.1). GTDB lineage: Bacteria > Bacteroidota > Bacteroidia > Bacteroidales > Bacteroidaceae > Prevotella > Prevotella copri_E. The sequence goes on along the minus strand of NZ_JAPDUQ010000001.1, from coordinate 327,639 downwards.
CAGAATGTTGAACCACGAGGAACTTTCTCGTGAGGAAACCCGAGACATCATTGTAGGAATCACCAAGAGTGAATTTCCTGAGGAACAGATTACAGCCCTGCTCACCGGTTTGCAGATGAGAGGCGTAACGGTAGATGAACTGCTCGGTTTCCGTGATGGAATTCTTGCCACAGACGTGCCAGCCATCCTGGATTGCGACCGCTACATTGACGTGGTGGGAACCGGTGGTGACCGCAAGAACACCTTTAACATTTCTACTACTTCCTGCTTCGTCATTGCGGGTGCGGGTTACAAGGTGGCAAAGCACGGCAACTATGCGGCTACTTCGGTGAGCGGTGCCAGCAACGTCATCAGGAACCACGGTGTCCAGTTTACCGATGATATAGACAAGCTGAACCGCAGCATCAACGAGGCAGGCATCGTTTATCTTCATGCCCAGCTCTTCGCCAAGGCAATGAAGTTTGTGGGTCCTATCCGCAAGGCTTTGCAGTTTCCTACCGTGTTCAACCTGTTAGGTCCTCTTGTAAATCCTAGTCAGCCTAAGTGCCAGTTGCTGGGTGTAGCCAATCTCGACCAGATGCGCCTCTACAACCAGGTTTACCAGAAGTTGGGCATCGACTACGGCATTGTGAACAGCATCGACGGATATGATGAAATTTCACTCACCAGCGACTTCAAGGTAACCACCAACAACTATGAGAAGATCTTCAAGCCTCAGGATCTCGGTTTCGAGATAGCCAAACCGGAAGAGGTGCGAGGCGGAGCAACCGAGGAAGAGGCTAAGGACATCTTTGATGCAGTGCTTGAAAACCGTGCCCTCCCAGCCCAGAAGAACATCGTTCTCGCCAATGCAGCCTTCGGCATCCAGGTAATGGAGAAGGGACAGAAGAGCATAGAGGAATGTGTGGAGATAGCAAGAGAGAGCATTGACTCGGGTAAGGCACTCGCTACCTTCAAGAAATTCGTAGAGATCAACAGTTAAAGGGGCTTTAAAGGTAAAAAGGTAAAAGGGTAAAAAGGTAAAAGGAGCCTTAACCCCTTTGTCCCCCTTTGCGCCCCCGTTTCCAGCGATTCCATCGCTGGTTCCCCAGTCTTTATCTTAAATAAAAAAACGAAAAAAATGGCTGATATTTTAGAGGAAATTGTGGCTCATAAAAGAATCGAGATTGAGCAGCGCAAGCGCTTTATCCAGCCACGGCAGATGATAACCCTCACCGAGCAGAAAATGCAGGAAGATGGGGGAAAGGTGCCGGGCGGAAGCATGAAGGAGGCGCTGATGAACTCGGAGACGGGAATCATCGCTGAGTTCAAGCGCAAATCGCCTTCCAAGGGCTGGATCAAACAGGAAGGTAAGCCGAGCATCATCCCGCTCGCCTACCAGCAGAACGGAGCCTCGGCGCTCAGCATCCTCACCGACATTGATTACTTCGGAGGATATGATGAGTATATTCAGGAGGCGCGCCATGTGGGCGTTACCCTACCTATCTTATATAAGAACTTCGTGGTAGAGGAATACCAGCTGCTGCAGGCGAGATATTGCGGAGCTTCTGCCGTGCTGCTCATTGCGGCCTGCCTGACCAAGGAGGAGTGTAAGCAACTCATGAACATGGCACACCAGCTGGGCATGGAGGTACTGCTCGAGATGCATAATGAGCGCGACTTCGAGTATGCTGAACTGGAACCGGATATGTACGGCATCAACAACCGAAATCTCGGAACCTTCTTTACGGATGTGGAGAACAGCTTCAGATTGGCAGAGAAACTTCCGAAGGATGTGTGCAGGGTGAGCGAGAGTGGCATCTCCACCCCGCAGACGGTTCTCCGGTTGAGAGAAAAAGGCGGCTTCAGAGGTTTCCTGATGGGCGAACAGTTCATGAAACAGGCTGACCCGGGCGTGGCGCTTCAAGAGTTTATTAAGCAGTTGAAATAATAAAGAAAATGTTTGTAAAGGTTTGTGGAATGCGTGAACCTGGTAATGTAAAGCAGGTTGCGCAACTCGGCGTTGATATGATGGGATTTATCTTCTATCCTAAGTCTCCACGGTATGCCAGTCATGTGGTGGCTCGCTCTGGTGCTGACCGCAATGTGTGCCGAGTGGGAGTCTTCGTAAATGATTCCATTTCCAATATGTTGGATAAGATTCATTCATTCTCTCTGAATGCGGTGCAGATGCATGGAAGCGAGAGCAGGGAACTGTGTGAGCAGCTGCGTGCAGCAAAGGGGAATATGAAGATAATCAAAGCCATTAGTGTTTCCACTGCCGGGGACATTCAGAAATATAAGGAGTATGTAGGCGCTGTTGACTACTTCCTTTTCGACACCAAATGTAAGACGGTGGGCGGAAGTGGTCAGCAGTTTGACTGGCAGGTACTGGATGAATATGATGGCGATGTTCCATTCCTGTTGAGTGGCGGCATCGGTTCGGAAGATGCTTCCCGTATCCTGTCTTTCCATCATCCCCGATGCGTAGGAATCGACCTCAACTCCAGGTTTGAGATAGAACCGGGACTGAAGGATGTAGAGAAACTCAAGGAATTCCTTTTAAAGGTAAAAAGGTAAAAAAGTAAAAAGGTAAAAAATAAAAAAGTAAAAAAATGAATAAGATAAATGCATTATTTGCACACAATAAAGACCGCAAGCTTTTGAGCTTGTATTTCTGCGCCGGATGCCCAACTTTGGAAGGTACCGGTGATGTAATTAAGGCGATGGAGCGCAAGGGGATAGATATGATTGAGGTAGGAATCCCTTTCAGTGATCCGTTGGCTGATGGTCCTGTTATCCAGAGTGCCGGAACCGTGGCTCTGAAGAACGGAATGACGGTGAAGAAACTCTTCGCTCAGTTGAAGGAAATCAAGGATGAAGTGCAGCTTCCACTCGTGCTGATGGGATACCTGAACCCAATCATGCACTACGGCATTGAGGCTTTCTTCAAGAGCTGCGTAGAGAGCGGAGTGAGCGGCACCATCATCCCAGACCTTCCCTTTGATGATTATCTGAAGGTGGTAAAACCCATAGCCGACAAGTATGACAACCGTGTCATCATGATGATTACGCCAGAAACCAGCGAGGAGCGCATCCGTTTCATCGATGAGCATACCGATGGTTTCATCTATATGGTCAGCTCCGCGAGCATCACGGGCGCCCAGAGCAGTTTCGGCGATGCCAAGCTGGCTTATTTCAACCACATCAACGGCATGAATCTGCGCAACCCACGCATGATAGGTTTTGGCATCAGCAACAAGCAGACCCTTACCAGTGCTCAGGATAATGCGGCGGGAGCCATCATCGGCAGCAAGTTTGTAACCCTGCTCAACGAAACCGGTGATCCGGATAAGGCTTTAGATGGGCTTTTTGAGTGCCTCGAAAAGTAGTTGATAGTTAACAGCGGCTTCGCTGTATAGCAGGCTTGCTCTATAAACTATAAATAATAAATTATAAACTAAGTATTATGTATCAAGTTGACGAAAAAGGATTTTTTGGAAAATTCGGAGGAGCGTATGTTCCTGAGATATTATATAAATGTGTAACCGAGTTGCAGCAGGCTTACAAGCCAATCATTGAGAGCGAGGAGTTCAAGAAGGAATACCGTGCGCTGCTCAAAGATTATGTGGGCCGCCCTTCACCTCTTTATTATGCTAAGCGCATGAGCGAGAAGTACGGATGCCAGCTCTATCTGAAGCGCGAGGACCTGAACCATACAGGTGCACACAAAATTAACAACACCATCGGTCAGATTCTCATGGCCAAGAAGATGGGCAAGACCCGCATCATTGCCGAAACCGGAGCCGGACAGCACGGTGTGGCTACAGCTACGGTATGCGCCCTAATGAACATGAAGTGTGAGATTTTCATGGGTGCCACCGATGTGGAACGCCAGCATACCAACGTAGAGCGTATGAAGATGCTGGGAGCCAAGGTGAACCCTGTGCGCACCGGCAACATGACGCTGAGCGATGCCTGCTCTGAGGCCATACGCGACTGGTGCTGCCACCCACAGGATACCTTCTACATTGTAGGTTCTACCATGGGTCCGCACCCTTATCCAGACATTGTTGCCAAGATGCAGAGCGTAATCTCTGAAGAACTGAAATGGCAGCTTGAGGAGAAGATAGGCCGCAACTATCCTGATTACCTCATCGCCTGCGTGGGTGGCGGAAGCAACGCTGCCGGAACCATCTACCACTACATTGATGATGACCGCGTGAAGATATATCTGGCTGAGGCTGCCGGACACGGAATAGATACCGATTATACCGCTGCCACCATGCACTGCGGTACAGAGGGCATCATCCACGGAGCACGCACCCTCGTGATGCAGACCGAGGACGGACAGATAGAGGAAGCCTTTACCATCAGTGCCGGTCTCGACTATCCGGGCATCGGCCCTATGCACGCCGACCTTGCCACATCGGGCAGGAGCCATGTACTCGCCATCAAGGACGATGAGGCCATCTACGCCGGTTACGAGCTCACCCGCATGGAGGGCATCATTCCGGCTATTGAGAGTGCGCACGCCGTGGCAGCCCTGAAGAAGATGAAGTTCAAGAAGGATGATGTGGTGGTGCTCACCGTATCAGGCCGTGGCGACAAGGATGTAGAAACCTATCTCGCGCACAAGGAAATGGCGGGAGAATACGGCAATTTTTAAATAGTTAATAGTTTATAGTTAATAGTTAACAGAGGCTGCGCCGTTGAGCACGATTGTCAAAGCGGTTCATGCTATAAACTGTAAGTTGTAAACTATATACAGTAAATTATAAATTAAATGAAGTTTAATTACAAGACAGTTACCCGCAAGATTCTCGCCGACCTCTATACGCCGGTGGGAGTCTACATGCGACTGAGAGATATTTATCCGCAGTCGGCTCTGATGGAGAGTTCCGACTATCATGGTTCCGAGAATTCGCGCTCCTTCATCGGTGTGCATCCGCTGGCAAGCATCGCCGTGAGTCATGGTGAGGTCATCAAGACCTATCCCGACGGAAGAGTAGAGAAAGAGCATCTTCCTGCCTTCGGTGCCGATCAGGGCGAGGAGTGCAAACTCGCCATCTCAAAGAGTATCAACGACTTCATCTCTTCCTTCCATGTAGAGGGCGAGAGCAAGGAGTTCTGCGGACTCTATGGATTCACCACCTTCAATGCGGTGAGATATTTTGAGAACATCCCTGTCAAGGATACCACCATGGAGAAGAATGATGCGCCCGACATCTATTACATCATGTATAAGGACATCATCGTCTTCGACCATTTCAACAACACCATGGAGCTCATTGCGCTCCAGGAAAGTGAAGATCCTCACTCTTCACTTCCAGAGCTCGACGAACTGCTCAAGGCGGTGAACAAAACAAATGTGAAACCTTATGATTTCCACCCGGTGGGCGAAACCACCTCTACGCTCACCGATGAGGAGCACAAGGCAAACATACGCCGATGCATACAGCACTGCCTGCGCGGAGACGTATTCCAAATTGTGGTGAGCCGCCGCTTCGTACAGAAATATGAGGGCGATGATTTCAAACTCTACCGTGCGCTGCGAAGCATCAACCCTTCGCCTTACCTCTTCTATTTCGACTTCGGCGGTTTCCGCATCTTCGGTTCTTCGCCTGAAACCCATAACCGCATCGTGGGCAACAAGGCGTTCATCGACCCTATTGCCGGAACCACCCGACGCACAGGAGATATGGAGCAGGACCGCAAGGCTGCCGAATTCCTGCGCAACGACCCGAAGGAGAATGCCGAGCACGTGATGCTGGTAGACCTGGCGCGCAATGATCTGAGCCGCAACTGTCATGGGGTGAAAGTAGATTTCTACAAGGACATGCAGTTCTACAGTCATGTTATCCATCTCGTGAGCCGTGTGAGCGGAGAGTTGGATGAGCATGCCGACCACATCAAAGAGTTTATAGATACCTTCCCTGCCGGCACGCTGAGCGGTGCGCCTAAGGTGAGAGCGATGCAGATTATATCAGAGCTGGAGCCTCACAACCGCGGTGCCTACGGAGGCTGTATCGGTTTTATCGGTCTGAACGGCGACCTGAATCAGGCCATCGTGATACGTACCTTCATTAGCCGAAACGGCGAACTCTGGTTCCAGGCGGGTAGTGGAGTAGTGGCAAAGAGCAATGATGAGTATGAGCTAGAAGAGTGTAACAACAAGCTCGGTGCGCTGACCAAGGCGATTCACATTGCTGAAGAGTTGTAATAGTGATTAATTATTAGTGATTAGTGATTATTTCTCGCTGATTGTACTCACTACTCACTAATCAATAATAAATAACAAAAGATGAAAGTAGTAATCATAGATAATTACGATTCCTTTACCTATAATCTAGCCCATCTGGTAAAGGAGTTGGGAGCTGACGTTACGGTGTTCCGCAACGACCAGTTCCAGTTGCCGGAGCTGGAACGCTTCGACAAGATCATTCTGAGTCCGGGTCCGGGCATTCCGTCGGAGGCGGGACTGCTGATGGATGTTATCCGCAAGTATGCAGGCCGCAAGCCGATGCTGGGCGTATGCCTGGGGCATCAGGCAATAGGTGAGGCGTTTGGAGCCAAGCTTACCAATCTTTCTGAGGTGTATCATGGAGTGGCAACCCCTTGCACCCAGTTTGGCAACGATGTTATTTTCGACGGGTTGGACAAGCGCATAGAGATTGGCAGATACCACTCTTGGGTGGTAGACCGCTCGGGATTCCCTGACTGCCTGGACGTTACGGCAGTAAGCGATGATGGTTGCATCATGGGTCTGAAGCATAAGAGCTATGATATTCATGGTATCCAGTTTCATCCGGAAAGCGTGCTGACGCCAGACGGCAAGAAGATGGTGAGAAACTGGTTGGAAAAAGCTTAATGACCAATGACCTTAATGACCACCATGACCGCATGGTGGTTGTTGAGGTTTTTTGTTTTATGATAAGAAAAAGCAAAGCCTGACGCTCTCTCGAGTGCCAGGCTTTTCCTAACAATCTTAATCCTCGCTACAATCCTCTCACGAGTTTCGCGAAGCATATTACCTAAACTGATTTTTCCAAAAATGGAAAATTAAACCTTTTTGTTTTTACAACCCTTTACATATCCCAAGCCACTGCACTCGCACCGAGTACGGCAGCAGAACTGCCATCAAGGGTAGAAACAAGGAATTTAGCCTTACCCTTGAAGGTGCGGAGCACGTGCTCATCATAAGCCTTCTGGATAGGTTTCATGATGAGGTCGCCAGCCTTGGTCAGACCACCGAAGAAGACGAAAGCCTCTGGTGAAGAGAAGGCTGCGAAATCAGCACAAGCCTCACCGAGCATCTTGCCGGTAAACTCGTATACACGCAGCGCCAACTTGTCGCCCTTGCCTGCAGCAACGCTCACATCATAAGATGTAATATCCTCAGGGTTCATCTCGCGGAGCAATGAAGGCTCATCGCTCTTCTCGAGGAACTCGCGTGCTGTGCGAGCCACACCAGTGGCAGAGCAGTAAGCTTCGAGACATCCTGTACGGCCGCATCCGCAGATACGACCCTCTTTGCCACGTACCATGGTAACGTGACCCAATTCGCCTGCGAATCCGTCGCAGCCGTAAACCATCTGTCCGTTGATGACGATACCAGAGCCAACGCCTGTACCGAGCGTAACGTCGATGAAGTTTTTCATGCCTCTTGCTACACCGTATGTCATCTCGCCGAGCGCAGCAGCGTTGGCATCATTGGTCATACCTACAGGCAAGCCGCCGAGGGCTTTGCTGAACAAGTCGGCCAATGGTACCACTCCGTCGTGAGCCCAAGGAAGATTTGGAGCGAATTCAATGGTTCCATTATAATAGTTTGCGTTTGGCGCACCGATACCCATTGCCTTAATCTTGTCAATGCCGCCTACCGTATCAATGATAGGCTGGAGAGCTTCTACGGCTGCCTTCACATAGTCTTCAACTTTTTCGTAACCGCCTGTTTTGATGGCAGTTGTTGCTTTGATCTCTCCGCGAGCATCTACGATGCCAAAAACTGAATTTGTACCGCCGAGGTCAAGGCCTATTACGTACGGTTTAAGTGTATTATCTGTCATGTTAATTATTTAAAATTAGTTAGAATTATTTTATTTCTCGGCAAAGATACTGAAAACTTTTGAATCTCGTTTATTTTTAAATATAAAAAATTTTAATTTTCTTTTTTTTCTGCCAGATGATTTGCTGTCCGAAGTTTCTCTGTTGCCCTAAATCCTGTTTATATTCATGCAGAACATCCGCGTAATCCGTGTAATCCGTGCCCGAAAATATAAAAAACGGATATAAAATGAACTTTTAGGCGAAAAAATTGTGCTTTGTGCTCGAAATTTTGTAACTTTGCCGACTGTTAGAAATTGTAATGATACTAAGATGAATTTAGCATTTCCAATTGAGATAAACATCCTTGACTTCATTTTTAAAGGAATCGTCATCGGTGTTCTTGCCTCAGCCCCTATGGGTCCGGTAGGCATCCTTTGCATCCAGCGCACGCTCAACAAGGGCCGCTGGTATGGTTTTGTAACAGGTGTGGGTGCCGCATGCAGCGACATCGTATATGCCTTATTCACAGGCTTGGGCATGAGTTTTGTGATGGATTTTGTGAGCAACTCCGAGAACAAGTTCTATCTTCAGATTTTCGGAAGCCTGATGCTCCTCGTGTTTGGAATCTACTGCTTCAAGAGTGACCCGATGAAGAACATGCACAAGCCGAGCAACAAGCAGGGCACGCTGATGCACAACGGTATAACGGCGTTTCTCGTAACGCTCTCCAATCCGCTCATCGTGTTCCTCTTCATGGCCACTTTCGCACAGTTTGCCTTCGTGGTGCCTGATATGCCGGTAGAAATGGGCGTGGGTTACCTCAGCATCGTCTTCGGAGCCCTGCTGTGGTGGTTCGGCCTCACCTGGCTCATCGATACAATCAGAAACAAGTTTGATACCAACGGCATCGTCATCATCAATAAGGTAATAGGCAGCGTGGTCATCATCTTCTCCATCATCGCTCTCTTCGGCACGATTTTCAATCTGTATCATCTGCCAGAATTTTAAAAGTCCTTCCCCTTCAATCAGAAGAAGGCAAAGCATAAAGTTCAAAAGTTAATAGTTCTAAGTTTATGTTTGTAGCACAAGAATTAAGAAAGAAAAGTATCGCAGAATACTTATTGTATATGTGGCAGATTGAGGACATCATCCGAGCTTACGGATGCTCGCTGCCTGTCATCAAGAAAAATTATGTAGACCGGTTCGACTTTACATCCGAGCAGCGTGAGGAAGAACTCGACTGGTTTGGCAATCTGATTCGCATGATGAACGAGGAGGGAAAGCGCGAGGGAGGACACCTTAATATTAATAAGGTGATACTGAAGGACGTCATTGACCTGCACGGCATGCTGCTGCAGAGCACCAAGTTTCCTATCTACAATGCCGAATATTACAAGGTGCTGCCTTTCATAGTAGAGCTGCGCCAGCGGGGCGACAAGGACCTCAACGAGATTGAAACCTGCCTTGACGCCCTCTACGGCGTGATGATGCTGCGCCTGCAGAAGAAGAATATCACGCCCGAAACTGAAAGGGCCATTAAGGAGATTACCGTCTTCATAGGTCTGCTCAGCGATTATTACATCAAAGACCGAACCGAGGGACTCAAGTTTGATGATGACGACATGTAGTGATTAGTTATTAGTGATTACTTTTTAAGAATATACATTATTATATATATACAACAGGATGAACGAAATAGAAAGAAGAAGAACATTTGCCATTATCTCTCACCCGGATGCTGGTAAGACAACATTGACTGAGAAGTTTCTGCTTTTCGGTGGACAGATTCAGGTGGCAGGTGCCGTAAAGAATAACAAGATTCGCAAAACTGCGACTTCTGACTGGATGGATATTGAGAAACAGCGTGGTATCTCGGTATCTACATCTGTAATGGAATTTGATTATCTCCCTGCCGGACAGGAGGGAGAACCTTATAAGGTGAATATCCTGGATACTCCAGGTCACCAGGATTTCTGCGAGGATACCTACCGCACACTTACAGCCGTAGATTCAGCCATCATCGTGGTTGACTCTGCCAAGGGTGTGGAGGCACAGACCCGCAAACTCATGGAGGTGTGCCGTATGAGAAATACCCCGGTAATCATCTTCATCAACAAGATGGACCGTGAGGGACGCGACCCGTTTGATGTGCTTGACGAGTTGGAAGAAGAGCTCAAAATCAAGGTTCGCCCGCTGAGTTGGCCTATCGGTCAGGGCGCCCGTTTCAAGGGCGTTTACAATATCTACGAGCATCAGCTGAACCTCTTTACCCCTAACAAACAGCGAGTTACCGAGAAGGTAGAGGTAGACATCCAAAGTTCAGAACTCGACGAGCGGGTTGGTGAACGTGAGGCTGCACAACTGCGTGAGGAACTGGAACTGGTAGATGGTGTTTACCCTAAGTTTGAGGAAGAAACCTATCGTTCGGCCGAAGTAGCACCTGTGTTCTTCGGTTCGGCACTGAACAATTTTGGTGTTCAGGAACTCCTCGACTGTTTTGTTCATATTGCTCCATCTCCTAGAACCACCCAGGCAGAGGAGCGACTGGTGAAGCCTGAAGAACCTAAGTTCAGTGGTTTCATCTTCAAGATTACAGCCAATATTGATCCAAACCACCGCTCCTGCATCGCTTTCTGTAAGATATGCTCGGGCAAGTTTGTGAGAAATCAGCCATATTACCACGTGCGCTTGGATAAGAACGTGCGTTTCTCTTCGCCTACCCAGTTCATGGCACAGCGCAAGAGTACCATTGACGAGGCTTATCCGGGTGACATTGTAGGTTTGCCAGACAACGGTATTTTCAAGATAGGAGATACGTTGACGGAGGGAGAGAAGATGCATTTTCGCGGTTTGCCAAGCTTCTCTCCACTCCTTTTCAAGTACATCGAGAATGATGACCCGATGAAGAGCAAGCAGTTCCAGAAGGGATTGGAGCAGCTCATGAACGAGGGTGTGGCGCAGCTCTTCGTCAACCAGTTCAACGGCCGCCGCATCGTGGGCACGGTTGGTCAGTTGCAGTTCGAGGTTATCCAGTACCGCCTGGAGAACGAGTACAACGCCAAGTGCCGCTGGGAGCCCGTGCATCTTCACAAGGCTTGCTGGATAGAGGCAGATGACGAGAAGGAACTCGAGAACTTCAAGAAGCGCAAGTACCAGTACATGGCCAAGGATATTGAGGGGCGCGATGTCTTTCTTGCCGATTCGGGCTACGTGTTGAGCATGGCGCAGCAAGATTTTGAACACATCAAGTTCCATTTCACATCGGAATTCTAAATCAATGTAAAAAAGATGGATGAAGAAATTCTAGATTACAACGAGCAGAAAGAGGGATGGGTCAGTAAGATGGTGGATTGGCAGAAAAAACATATTTCTGACCGCCAGATGACCCTTATCCTGGCTTTTATCATCGGCCTTCTGGCGTCGGTGGCAGGATATTTCCTGCACGGCATTGTGCACGAAATACAGTTGCTGCTCACTTCGGGATTTAACAAGGGCACCTATAACCTGCTCTTCCTGCTCTTCCCGATTGTGGGCATTTACCTCACCATGCTCTTTATTAAATATGTGGTCAGAGATAATATTTCCCATGGTATCACCCGTGTGCTTTACGCCATCTCTACCAAAAATTCCAAGCTCAAGGCCCACAACTGCTGGTCATCGGTGGTGGCATCAGGTGTCACCATCGGTTTTGGTGGTTCCGTGGGAGCCGAGGCTCCTATTGTGCTCACGGGTTCGGCCATCGGCTCAAACTTGGGACAAATCTTCCGCATGGACAAGAAAACCATGATTCTGCTGGTGGGCTGTGGCGCCTCTGCAGCCATTGCTGGAATCTTTAAGGCGCCTATTGCCGGACTCGTGTTTACGCTTGAGGTGCTGATGGTAGACTTGAGCATGGCTTCCTTGCTGCCTATCCTTATCAGTTGTGTAACAGCTACTTGCTTTACCTACATCCTGATGGGCTCCAAGAGCCTTTTCGATTTTACGCTTACCAATCCGTGGGCGCTCGACCGCGTGCCTGCCTGCTTGTTATTGGGCATCTTTTGCGGTTTGGTGAGCCTTTATTTCATGCGCACCATGTCGGCATGCGAGGGTTTCTTTGCCAAGCTTTCGCCTTATCCATACGTAAAGCTGCTCTTTGGTGGACTGATTCTGAGTTCGCTCATCTTCCTCTTCCCTTCGCTCTATGGCGAGGGATATTCGGCTGTCAACGTGCTGCTGAAGGGACAGAATGTGGAAGACTGGGGGCAGGTGATGAGCCGTTCGCTCTTCTACGGGCACAACCAGCTGCTCATCCTCTACATCGCCTTGGTAACCTTTACCAAGGTTTTTGCCACCTCGGCCACCAATGGTAGTGGCGGATGCGGTGGTACCTTTGCTCCTTCGCTCATTATCGGAGGTTTTGCCGGTTTCCTCTTTGCGCGCCTTTGGAATGTGAATCAGGTAGGTGTTTATGTTCCTGAGCAGAACTTTACACTGATGGGGATGGCGGGCCTCATTACGGGCGTGATGCATGCACCGCTTACGGGCATCTTCCTCATTGCCGAACTCACGGGCGGCTACCAGCTCTTCATGCCGCTGATGATAGTGTGTATCTCTTCGCTGCTCACCATCAGCATCTTCGAGAGTCACAGCATCTACGCCCTGCGTCTGGCTAGAGAGGGCAAGCTGCTCACCCACCATATTGACAAGGCTGCGCTCACCCTGCTGGGCATGCAGGATGTCATAGAGAAAGATTATCATCCGGTAGGTCCGGATCTGCCGATGAGCAAGTTGGTGAGTGAGATAAGTCGCAGTAACAACAACTTTCTGCCTGTTTTGGATCAGGCGGGTGTGCTGTTGGGAGTAATAGATATTACGAAGATTCGCCACATCATCTTCCGCACAGAACTGTATCAACATTTCACCGTGCGTCAGCTGATGATGCAGCCTTCTGCCGTTCTTACCGAACATGACAGTATGGACGAGGTGATGCAGAAATTTGATAAAACCGATGCCGCCCAACTGCCAGTGGTTGATGTGGCAGGCGTACTGAAGGGTTACATCAGCCGTACTAGAATCTATTCCATGTACAGGCAGATTGTAGCGGATATGTCGGCAGAGTAGGAGTTTTAAGTGAGGAGTGAAGAACGATGAGTGAAGCATTCAACGGCTTTGCTGGTTTTATTTTAAAATATTAGTGTTTTATGGAGAAGAAGGATTTGAGAATTGTTTTCATGGGAACACCGGAGTTTGCGGTAGAATCCCTCAAGTGCCTGGTAGAGGGCGGTTATAACGTGGTGGCTGTGGTTACCCAGCCTGATAAACCGGTGGGCAGACATCAGGATACGCTGCAACCTTCGCAGGTTAAGCAGTATGCCGTAGAGCATGGTTTACCGGTGCTGCAGCCTGTAAAGATGAAGGACCCTGACTTTGTGGAGCAGTTGCGTTCTTATCAGGCTGACTTGCAGGTGGTAGTTGCTTTCCGCATGCTGCCAGAGGTGGTTTGGTCGATGCCGAAATATGGTACTTTTAATGTACATGCAGCCCTCCTTCCGCAGTATCGCGGTGCGGCGCCTATCAACTGGGCAGTGATTAATGGCGAGAAGGAGACGGGTGTTACCACCTTCTTCCTCGACCACGATATTGATACCGGTCGCATCATCCTGCAGAAACGTTTTCCTATTCCGGAGACGGCAAATGTGGAGTATGTTTACGACGGGTTGATGCATCTTGGTGCTGAATTGGCGCTGGAAACCATTGATGCGCTTATCGCTGCCGATGGCAATATCGGTTCCATTCCTCAGAGCGAAATGATAGGACAGGGTGCCGAACTCAAGCCGGCTCCGAAAATCTTCAAGGATACCTGCCGCATCGACTTCCACAAGCCTGCCAAACAGGTGTATGATTTCATCCGCGGTCTTTCTCCATACCCTGGTGCATGGACTGAAATTAAGAAGAAGGAGACAGTAGTATTCTTTGACGATTCTAAGGGAGATGATGATTACGTGAGGTTCCCTGAGCCTACTACTCATCCATCCCATAAGCAGAGTACACAGAAAATTCAGGTACTTAAGATATTTTCTACCCGTCTTTCATGTATGAAGCGTGGTGATGCGCCTGTGGGATCGCTCCGCGTTGAGGGGAAGTCGTTGCAAGTTGCCTGCCTTGATGAATGGCTCATTATTCAGGAGTTGCAGCTCAGTGGCAAGAAACGCATGGATGCTTCTGCTTTTCTCAATGGTATGAAGGACATAGCTTATTATGAGTGTTTGAAGAAAGATGTTAGTGACGATTTTTAAGATTCAAAAGTTTTTTGATTTTTAGTTTTATAGTATTATGACTGTAGAAGAAGACATCAAGCGTGCTGTAGAGTGCATGCGAAAGGGTGGAGTGATACTCTATCCTACAGATACCGTATGGGGCATAGGATGCGACGCCACCAACCCTGAAGCGGTAAAGAAAGTTTATGAAATAAAGAAACGTGACGATTCTAAGGCGCTTATCTGCCTGATAGATTCTGCTGATCGCATGGCGCGTTATTTCCGCAATGTGCCACAGGTAGCATGGGATTTCATCGATGCTGCCATGCCTGTAAAGCCTACTACGGTTATTCTTGATGATGCGAGTGGTGTGGCTAATAATCTGGTAGCAGAGGATGGAAGTCTGGCGATGCGTATAACCTATGAGCCTTTCTCCAAACAACTCTGTTACCGTTTTCAGAAGCCTATTGTAAGTACAAGTGCTAATGTGAGTGGTGAGCCTGCTGCACAGAATTATTGCGACATCTCCGAGGAAATCCTCAATGCTGTAGATTATGTTTGCTGGAGCCGCCGTCAGGAGCATAAACCTCATCAGCCTTCCAGCATCGTTAAGATTGCTAAGGATGGTGAAGTGAAAGTAATCAGATAAGTTTTCAATTCATCCTTATATGAAATGCCTGCTAGAGGGATATTTTCTTCCCTTAGCAGGCTTTTTTGTATGTTTTCAGTCTATAATATACTATTGCAATTCGTTTATATGACAAAAAAGAATTCCGCTCAATACGGATATATAACAAGAAACCCTGCAAGAAATGAATCTTGCAGGGTTTATCTTGGGTGGAAGGTGGGACTCGAACCCACGACATTCAGAACCACAATCTGACGCTCTAACCAACTGAACTACGTCCACCATATTGGTTATGTTTTGCTTTTTCTAAAATAGTTGGGTGGAAGGTGGGACTCGAACCCACGACATTCAGAACCACAATCTGACGCTCTAACCAACTGAACTACGTCCACCATATTCTTGTTAAGCGGGTGCAAAGGTACGAAAAAAAAATGGTTCTACCAAATTTTTTCGTACCTTTTTTCTTATTTTTTATTTTGCAGGGCTTGTTGGAACAACTGGAGCTGCCTTCTGGGCATCTGCACCAGCTGCAGGAACAGCCTTCTGAGCACCTGCTGCTGCATCCTTGCTAGCACCTGGCATAGCAGGAAGAGCGGTCTGCTCCTGAGTGGCTCCCTCCAAAACACTGCTTTCGCCAGCTGCCTGAGGGGCTACATAAGCACATGCCACGCTGATGACAACCAAGGCTGCAGCGAGGCCCCATGTTAATTTCTCAACAATGTCAGTGGTCTTGCGAACACCCATGATTGAGTTGGTTGAAGAGAAGTTACTTGCAAGTCCACCTCCCTTTGATTCCTGGATGAGCACGATGAAAATCATCAGGATAGCTACCAGGACGATTAATACTACTAATAATGTGTAAGCCATTTTTTAAAACTAGTTTTATTTATTTATTATTCTTCTTTATTTCTTCTTGCTGTTCAGCATCAGTTTCTCAAGGAATCTGAGCTGGTCAACATAATATCCGTTCTTGTCAGGATGCTGCTGATGCAGGCGGCTGATGATTTCGTAAGCTCTCTGATACTTGCCCTGCTTGATGTAGATGCGGGCGAGGGTTTCGGTGAATACACCGCTGTTTTCCTCTTCGCCATCCTTGCCGGAATCGGTCTGAAGTTCTGGAGTAAATTCTGGTTTGTAATCTTCGTCCTGCTGGATTTTAGGCAGTTTGAAACCGCCATCCTCCATAAAGTCGTCGATGAGACTCATGGTGCGCGAAGTATCTTCTGGCTCCTGCTGATCTTCGGTCTCCATGAGATAAGCCACATAGTCTACAGCCGCGTCAGCAGGTGTAGGCTTACGTTTCTCCTTCTTCTCTTCTTCGTCTTCTTCCATAGGAATGGATCCCAGGAAGTGGTCGATGAGGTCGCTAGTACGGTCTCCGTGTTTTTCTGCTCCTATTCCTCTTACGCCTTGCTGCTTGTTGGATTCAGCCTCTTCAGGGGCGTTTTTTATCTGATAGTGGGCTGCCTCTACCATCTCGAAGATAATCTTACGGTCGGTGATGTAGATGGCTGCACGGCGCAGTTCTTCGTCGAAACTCGGGTCGTGGAGCAGGTACAGATTCTTCAACATTAGCAGGCGTGCCGTCTGATAATACGGATATAAGGCCAAGAGGGCGCGCAAGTCGTAGAGCGTCTCTCGGTTCATTTCCTCCGGGTGTTGTATCAATCTGCTTAATTCCACGATATTTTTACTTTACTTTATTTTACTTTGAACATTGAGTTTTGAACTTTATGATTAGTAAAGCCGTTGAATTCTTTACTCTTCACTTTTCGTTCTTCACTTACTTTACCAGTTAGCTACCGTAGCGTTGAATATCTGGTCTACTAGGTCTTTGATAATCTGGGTTACCAGTTCTTCCTGCACCGAGGCAAGGCTCTGAGTGGTGTCGTAGGTCTTGGCAGATGTAAACTGCTTTTCGAAGTCCTCGGCATGGTTCTTGGTGTTGGTGAAACGTACGTTTACGGTGATACTGAGCTCGGTCTGTGCTGAGTATCCCTCAGAACTAACCGACTTGTTGCGCTGAGAATATTGGGTGATTTCGCCCTCTATCTTCAGATCTCCGTTGCGTGACACCTGTATGAGCTGGGTGTTGCTGGCAAACTTATCCTTGAGTTCGTTGTTGAACATCGGACCCATCGGACCCCACACATACGAACTTCTGATAGGGAAGTCGGCTATCTGTATGGTCTTGGTTTTGGTGTAGTCGATGCTGGCACCGTTGAACTTGTAGCTCACGGAGCATGCTGCCATGACCGCCAACATCAGTGTGACTCCTATTATATATAGGTACGCGCGTATATGCTTCATAACTTATATTTGTTAATCTTTCTGTACAGAGTTCTGTCGGAGATTCCCAGTTCTTCTGCCGCTTTCTTGCGGTTTCCGTTGTTTCTCTCCAGTGCCTTTTCTATCATCTGCTTGCTAAGGTCGCTGAGGTTCAGATTCTCGTTTTCTTCCTTGATCTCCTCAATCTCAGCATCCTCGGTTTCGGGTTTGTAAGTGCCCCTAATGCCACCTGTAGCTATTTCCTGACGGATGTGTTGTAGCTCGTCGAGATCGGTAATCGGAGGTACGGAAGATACCGGAGAAACCGATGGAACGGATGATACGGACGGAACCGGAGAAACCGATGAAACCGGAGATACGGATGATACTGGAGCTACCTGGGTATTCGGCTGAACCGGAGAAACATATCCGCCTGTACTGCCCAACTGGCGTGCCTCATCGAGTTGCTTGCGCAGGCTGTTCATCTCACGTCTCAGGTCGCTCACGTTGCCCCTCAGTTCGTAGAGAATCTTGTATAGCAGTTCGCGCTCGCTGGCGTAGCTATGGTCGTCCTTGCCATCCTTCTGTATGGTGGCGAGCTGTGTAGACTCCTCATCTCTCGGAATAAACTGGGTGAGGGTCTGTGCATCGATTTCTCTTTCTCGGCTCAGCACTGACATCTGTTCGGTAATGTTCTTGAGCTGTCTCACATTTCCCGGCCACTTGTATTTCAGCATAATCTGCTTGGCCTCATCTGAGAGTGAAATCTTAGGCAGACGGTATTTTTCGGCCATCTGCATGGCGAAGAGGCGGAAGAGCAGGAGGATGTCATCGCCCCGCTCTCTCAATGCAGGCATCTGTATCGGGATGGTGTTGAGGCGGTAGTAGAGGTCCTCGCGAAAGCGGCCTTCGCTCACAGCCTTGCGCATGTTTACGTTGGTGGCTGCCACGATGCGGACATCCGTTTTCCTTATCTCAGTTCCACCCACGCGGATGTATTCTCCCGTTTCGAGCACGCGTAGCAGTCTTGCCTGCGTCTGTATCGGGAGTTCACCCACCTCGTCGAGGAAGATGGTACCCTTGTTGGCAATACCGAAGTATCCTTCGCTTTCGCCTATGGCTCCAGTGAAGGAACCCTTCTCATGTCCGAATAGTTCGCTGTCAATGGTTCCTTCCGGAATGCTTCCACAGTTGATGGCGAAATATTTCTCTCTGCGGCGTGGCGAATTGTCGTGAATCACCCTTGGAATGATTTCCTTACCCACACCGCTCTCGCCGATGATGAGCACGGAGAGATCGGTCGGCGCTACCTGTAGGGCTACGTCGAGCGCATGGTTCAATCCGTCGCTATTACCGACGATATTGTAGCGTTGTTTTATCTTTTGTAGTTCGGAAGTATCCATTTAGCTGCCAAAATTACTCATTTTTTCTGAATTATCTGCATTTTTTTTAAATTTTAACGTTCGGGAGGTCTGATTACAGGGCAGATTTGCCTTTTTTGCGTCATCTGCCCTCCCGAATCTTTCTTTATTCCGCTTTTTCTCGGAAATAGGGAATCTTTCTCTTATCCCTTTTTCTTAGGGATGGAGAATCTTACCTTCTCGCTCTCGTCACGCTTCTCGTGGTAGAGTTTAGGCAGTGGATTCTCGTAGGCCTCATCATAGTCTTCGCGGTTGCAGAAGGCATCCAGCGCCAAGTAGATGGCGTGGCGGAAGGAGATTGCATCGGCTTCGTTGCATCCCGTGATGCTGTAGCTAGGAGTGGTGTTGGCGGCGGTGTGCACGAGTGGCAGACCGGCAGTAAAGAGTACGCCATCCTCGGTGTAGAGAGAATGGAACGGGGTAGTAGCCTGATCATGATACATGGCCATGATACCGTCGAACTCTACGAAATGGCCGTTGCCGAAGAACTCGTCAGCAGGGTAAGGACCAAAAGCTTGTATTTTCTGCTCGGCAAGCTGGTCAATGGCTGGGATGATGATGCTGGCTTCCTCTGGTCCGCAGCTCTCCTCACCGTTGTTGCTAGGATTCAGGGCGAGCACGGCGATGCGCGGGTTGGTAATCATGAAGTCTCGCTTCAGTGATGTGTGCATCTGCTTCACCTTCTCGATGATGAGCTCCTGGGTGATTGTTGCCGGCACGTCCTTGAGCGGAGTCTTTCCGGTTACGGATGCGATGCGAAGGTCGCCGCCGCAGAGGATGGAAAGGCCCTTGGCACCTTCGCCCAGGCAAGTTTCAATGTATTCCTTGTGGCCCTTGAACTGGAAGCCCTCAAATTGTGCGTTCTGGTTGTTTACCGGTGCGGTAACGAGCACGTCGAAGAGCTCGTCGCGGTAGTCGGTCATGGCTCGGTCAAGTGCCTTGATGGCTGCCGTACCCGATTCCTGAGTAGGCATGCCCATGTCAACCTTTACCTCCTCGTCTACGGCTGGCAGGAGGTTGATTCTTCCGTCTTCAGCATCTTCTGCTTTCTGGATGATGGAGAACTGGGCAGGCAGATTCATCGCCTTGCGGTAATAAGCTGCCACTTTAGGCGAACCGTAGATGATAGGGGTACAATACTCCAACATCTCTGGCTCACTGAATGCCTTAAAAATGAGTTCGTATCCGATACCGTTGGTATCTCCGTGAGTGATGGCCACTCTAATCTTTTTGCTGTCCATTTATCGTTTTATTTTATAGTAGAAATCGCAGCTTCTAGCTGCTTGATTAATATTTTCTTTTTCATTTCGGGTGCATAGACGAAGCCGATGATGAAGATTTCATCCCCCGTTTTTCTCAGGCGGATGCGCCTCATCACGTAGGGGCCTCCCATGGCGTCGCCCTTCATCTCCCAGAGTCCTTTTTCTGAAAGGACCGGGATTATCATGTACATGCTGTCGGTTTCGCCGGGCATGTTTGTGCGGAGCATGCTGTCAATCTGCTGCTTCTCTTGAGCAGGAAAAGCATCAGAATTGGCTTTCCCTCTTCGTTCTTCCCTCTTCACTTTCATGAGGATGAGGTTCTTCATGCCCGAACTGGCGTTGTTTGAAATCCAAATGAAGTTCCCGGCCTTCTTGCTTGCCTGCATTTCGGCAGGGATGTTCATGCTGATGCCGAAGTTCTTCTTTACCAGCTGCTGCATCTCGCGGTTCTGCTTGCTCGGGTTGGTGGAGATGATGGAGACGAGGTGCTCCAGTTCAGTCTCATCTACGAGCTGGCGCAGTTTCTCGGGGTTGAGTTTCTCTCTGAGTTGCTGCGGCGAGCGGGCTGAGATGCGGATGACGGTCTGCGGTGAAGCATTCTCGTTGCGGCTCAGTCTGACAGAGAATTCCGCTGCCGGGATGTTCACTACGATGCGAGTTCTTACGAGCAGGTAGCTGCCGTGGATCTTGCCCTTCTTAACCTGGATGAGCCGGCAGAGCGGTTCGGGTTGGGGCAGGGCAGGCACCTCTTCCGTCAGTATCTTCGTAACGATGCTGTCGGTATCTCCCTCGAGCACCACCTCGTAAGGCTGTCCTGTACTCTTGGGCAGTTTTCTGTTTCTTCCTCCTCCCGGGCTGCAACTTGCCAGAAAAAGGAACAAAAGACAGCCGGCAAGTAGGATCTTTAAAGATTCTCTAACCATTTTTCCCCACCTTTCCTTACTTATTCATCTTCTCTTCATCCTCGTGCTCACGGATTTCTCCGATTTTCTTCGAGGTGCTGAGCAGACCGCAGGCGGCGTAGATGTCCTGGCCGCGGCTGGCACGGATGGTGGTGAAGACACCATGCTGGGTGAGGTAATCACGGAACTGCTCCATCTTCTCATCATCCACACCTTGCAGAGGAATGTCTGGAATTTGGTGGAAACGGATCAGGTTGAAGCGGCAGTCAAGTCCCTTCACCAGTTTGATGATGGCCTTGGCATGCTGCATACTGTCGTTTACGCCCTTAAAGACGATGTATTCGAAACTCAGGCGGCGTTGATGAGAGAAATCATAGTTCCTCAGCAGTTCTACTACTTGCTCAATGCCCATGCCCCTTTCGGCAGGCATCAGTTCAGCGCGTTCAGAAGGGATAGGGTCGTGCATGCTGATGGCCACATGGCAGTCGCTCTCTTCCAGGAACCGCTTCAGTTTGTTCTTCACGCCCACCGAACTTACCGTGATGCGCTTCGGGCTCCATGCCCAGCCGTAGTCGGCGGTGAGAATCTCTGTGGCGCGCAGCACATTGTCGAGATTATCCATCGGCTCGCCCTGACCCATGAACACGATGTTGGTAAGCTTGTCCACCTCCGGCAGCGAGTAAATCTGGTTCAGAATGTCGCCTGCAGGCAAGCTGCCCTCAAACCCCTGCTTGCCGGTCTGGCAGAACAGGCAGTTCATCTTGCATCCCACCTGCGAAGAAACGCACAGCGTGGCGCGGTCTTTGTCGGGGATGTAAACCGTCTCGACAAATTTGCCGCTTCGGGTAGGGAAGAGGTACTTGATGGTACCATCCACCGAATGTTGCGCATCGGAATATCCGAAGCATCCTATTTCGTATTCGGCAGCGAGTTTGGCACGGTTCGCCTTCGAGATGTTGGTCATCTCATCAATGCTCTTCACATGCTGCTCATAGAGCCACTTCGCCATCTGCCCACCGGTGAAGGCGGGCATGCCTAAGTCCTTTGCCACCTGCTTCAATTCGGCAAGTGTAAGGCCCAAAAGATATTTTTTTTCATTATTCATACTGCAAAGATAGTGTTTTTTGCCGAAAAATTAGTATCTTTGCCACATATTTTAATATAATAAGATAAAATAAAGATAAAAAACACAGATTTAGCCCCCCGAAAAGGGCTGAAATGAACAAAAATAACGTAAGAAAATGAGAGAAAAAATAGACCTTTTCTTGCCTTGCGAATACATCGACGATGCGCAGAATGCCTTGTCGGTGCTTCATGAGTACAAGACTGTACAGCATATCCACTTCCTGGTGAGTGCTGATTTTGCCGCTCATCATCAGGTACCCGAAGGATGTACGTTTGTCATCACCGACCGCCTGGAAAGCAGTAACACCATTGTCAGCATCGCTGAAAATACAGATGCCGACTACGTGATGATCTGTACCCGCCACACCACCATAGGATGGGGAAACAACACGCTGGAGCGATTCCTCAGAGTGGCAGATGATACGGATGCCGTCATGGTTTACGCCGACCACTACAAGATGGTGGAAGGCAAAATGGAGAAACATCCGGTAATTGACTACCAGTCAGGTTCTTTGCGAGATGACTTCGACTTTGGAAGCCTCTGGTGCATCAAGGCACAGGCGCTGGCCGACTACATCGCCCAACCCGACCGCGAAGAGTATCAGTTTGCCGCCCTCTACGACCTCCGTCTCTATCTGAGCCGTGTGGGCGAAATTTTCCATCTCAACGAATTCCTCTATTCAGAAGCCGAACTTGACACCCGTAAGAGCGGCGAGAAGCAGTTTGACTATGTAAACCCGCGCAACCGCGAGGTGCAGATTGAGATGGAAAAGGCATGCACCCAGCATCTGGGCAAGGTGGGCGCCCTGATAGACACCACCTTCTACCGCCAGCCCGACTTCGGTGAGCAGGATTTTGAATACGAGGCATCTGTCATCATCCCCGTCTTCAACCGCGAAAAGACGGTGGCTGATGCCGTGAAGAGTGCGCTGGGACAGAAGGCTAACTTCAAATTTAACGTCATCGTGGTAAACAACCATTCTACCGACCGCACCGGCGAAATACTGGATGAACTTAAAGCCGACAACCTGATACAGATTGTGCCGGAGAGAACCGACCTGGGAATAGGCGGATGCTGGAACGAAGCCATCAACAGCAGTTTCTGCGGAAAGTTTGCCGTACAGCTTGACAGCGATGACCTCTATTCTTCACCAAAGACACTCCAGAAGATAGTAGATGCCTTCTACAAGCAGAAGGCAGCCATGATTATCGGTTCGTACCGCATGTGCGACTTCGACCTCAACACCCTGCCACCGGGACTGATAGACCACAAGGAATGGACCAATGAAAACGGATGCAACAATGCGCTGCGTATTAACGGATTGGGTGCTCCGCGCGCCTTCTTCACTCCGCTGGTCAGACAGATCCAGTTTCCTAACACCTCGTATGGTGAGGATTATGCGCTCGGCTTGGCATTTTCGCGCCGTTACCGCATCGGCAGAATCTACGACGAACTCTACCTCTGCCGCCGCTGGGGAGGTAACAGCGATGCAGCCCTCAGCGTAGAGAAGGTGAACGCCAACAACCTGTATAAGGACCGCCTGCGCACCATGGAACTGAAGGCACGCCAGCACCTGCTGCAGGGCAAGGCCGACATTATGGAAGACAGCAGCATCTCGCGTTTCTTCAACCGTCAGCTGGAGGTTTGGACCGATGCGCGCCACCGCTTCCGCGACCTCAAGCATGTAGAAACCCGCCAGTTCTCCGACCAGCTGAAACTGCAGTGGAACCCAGCCCGCATCGTAAGTACGGGCGCCAAGATAGATAAGAAAACCCTGGGCGAGCGCCCTTGTTTCCTTTGCGACAAGAACCGTCCTAAGGAACAGATGTCGAAGCAGATAGACGAGAAATTCCATCTTCTGGTGAATCCGTTCCCGATTCTACCAGTCCACTTCACCATTCCGGCACGCAAGCATCAGCCTCAGCTCATCTACAAAAACTACGGCGAGATGCACCGCTTCATCAGTCTGCATAGCGACCTGATGGTGTTCTACAACGGTCCGAAGTGTGGTGCATCGGCTCCAGACCATCTTCATTTCCAGGCAGGAACCAACGGCATCCTTCCTCTTCAGACCAACTGGCAGCGTCTCTCCCGCAACCTGACCGACATCATCTCTCTCAATGATGAGGAGAAAATCTCTGTGGTTCGCGACTTCATCGTTCCCGCCTTCGTCATCATCTCGAAGAGTGCTGAGAGCGATGAGGCCCTCTTCCGCCGTCTCTACAAGGCAATGCCTCAGCGTGGCGACGAAACCGAACCGATGATGAACATCATCTCCTGGCGCAAGGGCGAGGAATTCATCAGCGTGGTCATTCCGAGAGAAAAGCATCGTCCGGAAGCCTATTTTGCCGAAGGCGACGCCCAGTTTGTGGTTTCGCCGGGAGCACTGGATATGAGCGGACTCATCATCACCCCTCGTGAGGAAGATTTCCGAAAGTTGACCGAGGAGAAAGCACTCTCGCTGCTGCAGGAATGTGGCGTTTCGGAAGAAAAGATGAATGCCATCATCGCTAAACTGAAGGCATCTAAGGATGCCGAGGATGCAGCCGAAGCCTCTTCCACCTTATATAATAAAGGTAAGCAGCCCGACGTAACGGTGGGCATCGTGAGTGCGCAGAAGATTCATTTCTCGCTCAACAAACCTTATCTTGCCAAGGGCGAAAAGGTGCTGGGCGAACAGGTGGTAGAATTCTCAGAGGGCGGTGTGCTCTGGAACGGCAACCAGTACAGCCAGCTCACCTTCCATCCGCAGAGTGCCGACGCCTCGTTTTCGCTGAGCAACGTAACCATCGGTGTCAACTTCCACTGGGAGCGCAAGGAAACCCAAACCTTCCTGGGCACGCTCCGCTTTGTGGTAGAATCAGATAAGATTGTGGCAATCAATGAGTTGCCTGTAGAGAAATATCTGGAGAGCGTCATTAGCAGTGAGATGAGTGCCACTTCGAGTCTCGAACTCCTGAAGGCGCACGCCGTCATCTCCCGTTCATGGCTCCTGGCACAGATGAAGAAGCGCCGAGAGGTGGCTGAGAGCGGCAACAACTTCTTCTCCTTCACCAAGAAGGAAGATACGCTCATCCGCTGGTACGACCGCGAAGACCACACCCTCTTTGATGTATGTGCCGACGACCACTGCCAGCGCTACCAGGGCATCACCAAGGAAACATCGCCCCATGTAGCTGAAGTCATCCGCCAGACCAATGGACAGATTCTGATGGACGGCGAAGAAATCTGCGATGCAAGATTCTCGAAATGCTGCGGCGGAATAACCGAGGAATTCCAGTATTGCTGGGAGGACACGCCGAAGACTTATCTCACGGCGGTTCGCGACATCGCCCTGGGCGTGGAACATACACTGCCTAATCTGACCAATGAGGAAGAGGCTGAGAAATGGATCCGCTTCAATCCGCCAGCTTTCTGCAACACGCAGGACAAGAAAATCCTGTCAGAAGTGCTCAACGACTATGATCAGGAAACCGTCAATTTCTACCGCTGGAAGGAAACGCTCAGCCAGGAGAAGTTGCAGCAGCTCATCGCTGACAAACTGAAGATGGACCTGGGTGCCATCCTAGACATGAAGGCCGTGGAGCGCGGCAAGAGTGGAAGAATCAGCAAGCTCCAGATTATCGGAACCGAGAAGACCTTTACCATCGGTAAGGAACTCGAAATCCGTCGTACGCTGAGCGACAGTCATCTGCTGAGTTCAGCCTTTGTGGTGGATAAGTATGATATGGATGAACAGGGAGTGCCTCAGCGTTTCGAACTCATCGGAGCCGGTTGGGGGCATGGAGTAGGCCTCTGCCAGATTGGTGCTGCCGTGATGGGCGAGCAGGGTTATCATTATGATGCCATCCTGTTGCACTACTATCAGGGTGCTGAAATCAAGAAACTTTATAAATAGTGATGTAAAATGGTAACAAAGAAAAACAGTCGGAGTCCATGGGCATGGATTCCGACCCTCTATTTTGCCGAGGGACTCCCCAACGTCATCGTAACCGCCCTCTCTGTGGTGATGTACATGCAGTTGGGGCTGACCGATGCTGAGGTGGGTCTCTATACCGGATGGCTCGCCCTTCCCTGGGTCATCAAGCCCTTGTGGAGTCCGTTCATAGATTTGCTGAAGACTAAGCGCTGGTGGGTGCTCACCATGCAGGCTCTCATCGGAGCAGCCCTTGCCGGCATCGCCTTCTCGCTGCCTACCGCCTTCTGGTTTCAGGCAACGATGTGCTTCTTCTTCCTCATCGCCTTCTGTAGTGCTACCCACGACATTTCGGCAGATGGTTTCTACATGATTGAGCTGGATGAACATACGCAGACTAAGTTTGTAGGCTTGCGAAATACCTTCTACCGCCTCGCCATCATCTTTGTGAATGGTTTTCTGGTGATGCTGGCAGGTGTGCTTCAGGTTCTCTTCCGCAACCAGATTCGCTTCTCATGGGCGCTTATCTTTTACGGACTGGCAGGTATCTTCATCGGTTTGTGGCTCTACCACAGCCGCTTCATGCCTCGCCCGAAGGATGATGTGCAGACCGACAGAACGGTGGGCGAAGTGGCTCATGAACTGAAGAATATGTTCCGCACCTTCTTCGTGAAGTTCGGATTGGGTGAAACCGTCTGTGTGATGCTCTTTCTCTTGCTCTACCGATTCCCGGAAGCGCTTCTGAACACCATGACCAAGACCTTCATCCTCCGTCCTAATTCGCAGGGTGGACTGGGACTGTCACCTCAGGAATATGGCTTTGCCAATGGTACTGTGGGATTGATAGGTTTGCTGCTGGGTGGAATTCTTGGTGGTATTCTGGTGAGCAGGGATGGAATGAAGAAATGGCTCTGGCCTCTGGTTTGCGCCATCACCTTGCCTGATGTGGTTTACATCTATCTGAGTTATTCGCTCAACAGCAACCTCATCGTGGTTTCCAGCTGTCTTTTTGTCGAGCAGTTGGGTTATGGTCTGGGCTTCACGGTTCTTACCCTCTACATGCTGTTCTACAGTCAGGGAAAGTTCAAGACCTCCCATTATTCCATCTGTACAGGCATCTCCTATCTCGGATTGATGCTGCCGGGCATGGTTTCTGGATATCTGAAGGATATGGTAGGTTACCGCATGTTCTTCATCATCGTGATGGCATGTTGCGCCATCACCTTCCTGGTTACTGCTTTCCTGAAGATTGATCCTAATTTCGGAAAGAAAGAGGAGAAGGAAGAGGATGAAGCGGAATTGGATGCGATAGAATAAATGATTATGTTTACGTAAAAACGAGGATGTGCGAACATCCTCGTTTTTATCTTTATTCCCCGATAATCGTTGCGATGAGGTGTCGGCTTCCGCCTCCCTCTCTGAATTCACAGAGGTAGATCCCCTGCCATGTTCCGAGGTTTAATCTGCCGTTGGTAATGGGAATGGTGAGTGATACACCCACCATGCTCGATTTGGCATGAGCCGACATATCCGTCGGTCCTTCATCCTGGTGCAGGTATCTTGGGTCGCCATCCGGAACCAGTCTTTCGAAGATACCCTTCAAGTCATGTCTCACATCTGGGTCGAAGTTCTCGTTCAGTGACAATCCGCAACTGGTATGTCTTACGAAGAGATTCAGAATCCCTGTCTTAGGCAGCGCTGGCAGGTTCCTCATCACCTCGTTGGTTACGAGGTGAAAGCCGCGAGGAAGCGGACGCAATGAAAATTCTACTTGCTGTATCATATCATTCTTTGTTTTTATATTTCAATTGTTTGTATCTTTCTGATTGTCAATTTACAAAGGTAATTATAATTTTATTATTATAATACTATTATAATGCAAATATAGGAAAGTTTAACCATTAAAGGATTTCTCTTCCTTACTATCTGCAACCCCGAAGAATCTTCTTCTTTAGAAGAAGGAAAAAAACAAGAAAAATAATCCTGAAAAAATTTGGTGGTTTCAGAATAATGATGTACTTTTGCACCCGAAATCAAGCATTAAGAGTTGCCCAGTTGCGGCACACCAACCGAGTTTCGCATAGAGATAACCACGGTGGTAAAAGAATGTGTAAGTGTTTAACAACTTAAAATAATTATCTTTATGAATCCAAATTCAGATTTAAAGAACAATGAGAATGTAATGGCAGCTAATGCCGAGTCATCAACAATTAAGGCAGCTAATGCTGAGTCATCAACTGTTGGTGCAGGTTATGCCGAGTCAAGAATTTCAGAGTATGCAGCCCGCTTTGCTGCATACAGCGATGAGCGTTTGAAGCAGACCGTGGATCACGAGCGCAAGGTTCGTGGTTGGGGCAGCGAGCGCAGCTACTTCCTTGCCGCCCTGCGAGGTGAGTGCGAGAAGCGAGGCATTGATTACTGCTAATCAAGCCCCATCTGTGTGAATCTGTGAATTGAAAATCGGCGGCCGAAGGGAAAGCCAAATCTGTGGGAGTTTATGACTTGAATTCCTCGATGAAGGGTTGCAGGTTTCCACCTCTTAGCGAGTTATGGTCTTCAAGGATGGCGAAGGCGATGAGCTTGTACTTGTCCTTGAACTCCTTCTCGTCGATGACTTCGTGAAACAGTCTTGCGATATGTTTCGGAGGATTGTGAAAGGCACCGCAACCGAATGCACCGAGCACGATGCTGTCGTGTCCGTTCAGCAGACCGATACGCAGCATCGTCCTCATTTTGTTCTTTGTCAATGCGGCATCTTCTTCACAGATGTTCCCATCTCTATCTAAATCAGGATGATTGATGGCGGCTACTGCCACGAACGACATATAGTAAGGAGTATCGAGCAAGGCAAAGTTATCCTTGGCTCCAGCCCTGAATACGGTAGCGTCTGGCACATAGATGCCTCCGAATCTCACAGGCATCGGATATTGGAACTTGCTTTTCTCCAGACCGTAATCCTCGGCATATTCCGCATAACGATACATAGAGAGAAAGAGGTTGGTGCTACGGAAGAGGCTCTCCTCCTGTGCCCGGCTTCCGTTCTTCACTCCACCGCCCGGGTTGCGCCGGCTTGCCAGGTTGAGAACCACGGGATTGTATCCTTCCTGTTGCAACTGATGACCGCAATGGATGCTGTCGTCATTCTTCACGATGATTTTGGTGGAACCATCTGCAAGGGTAGGTATGTTTGAAGCATCCAGTGGGTTGGTATAGAATCTGCTTCCCTTCAGCATCTTCGTGTTGTCGAGCAGTTTCACTTCCTCCCCATTCTCAGAGGTGTAATGTCCTTCCAGTACAATATCTATAGTTTGCTGATACACGTCAGCCAGTTGTCTTCTGTCGTTTATCATGATTTCTTCTGTTTATTTTGTTCGTGTCACTAAAAATCCATTCTTTCAGGCAAAATTACAAGTTTTCTTTGTATTCTCCAAACTTTTATATATAAAATATGTGGTATTCTCGATATTTCTTTGTAAATTTGCCCACAAAAGAAAAATATATAATTATGGAAGGACAAACAAAACTTTCAGCCGGACAGATAGGCATATTGATTAATGCCCGTATCAAAGATATGGCAATGTGGCTGATGGAAGACTTCAAGTATTCTCTTGAAGAAGCTTTAGATTGTGTTTATAATTCAGAGTTATTCGAGAAACTTCAGGATTTAGAGACAGGGCTATATTATCAGAGTTCTGGCTACAACTATGAGTTGCTGAAGGAGGAAATTAAATATGGAAAGGTAGGTTGAGAATTATGGAATTAGAAAGTAAGACTTATTACATTATATATTGTGTGAGCCAATTTGCACAGCGGTTTGGCATATCTTTGAAGCAATCCTATGCTTATCTGAAAAGGCATAAGGGATTGGATTTTTTGTATGAATGTTATGGAGCGGAGCATCTTCTTTCTTTAGATGATGCAGTGGATGATTTGGCAGTCATTTGCCATAGGCATGGAGGGGCATTGGTATGATAGAGTTGTATCATGGATCCAATCTGTTTATAGACAAGATTGATTTTACTAAGTGTAAGCCTTATAAGGATTTTGGACAAGGTTTTTATCTGACGGATATTTTTCCGCAGGCAATGGAGATGGCAATCAAGCGAACTCGTATTGTTGGCTCAGGTTCTCCTGTCGTAACAAAATTCTTGTTTGACGAGAAACTGTTGATTGATGGAAGTCTGAAAGTGTTGACTTTTGATAGTCCATCAATAGAATGGGCAAAATTTATCTTAGCTAACCGTAAAAGAGGTAAGGAAAAATTTGTTCATGACTATGATATAGTGGTAGGTCCCGTTGCTGATGATGGTGTCGCTTTTCAGTTGGAAAGATATTTGTATGGAGGAATGACTTTAGAGCAACTTGCAAAAGAGTTGACCTACAGAAAGCTGAATCGCCAGTAATTTTTCGGTACAGAGAAGGCTATAAGTTATCTTCAGCTGATTTGATATGTGTCGTATAGATTCATTAAGAGTCTGAGCAAGAAGCAGAGAGAGAGGATTATATGATTATGGATGACCAGTATTTCTCCTTTGATGCTTCAAGTAAAATTTACTCGATAAAAGATATTTTGAGGTATTAAGTTGCATCTTTCATTTATTTTTTGTACCTTTGCCCTCGAAAAGGTGAAGGTTGCCCTCAGGCGGCTGCTCCCTTGTAACATAAGTTGAACAAATAAAATAGAATAATAAGAAACAGAAAGAATAAACTTTAGACATATAACATATTAATATACAAAGCGTTTACGATTATTTGGAGTCTCTTGAAATTTGGCGATTGAAATAGACATCTGTATAATAGGTAAAAAGTGAATGCTCACGCTCATAAGGCGTGAGCTAAACTTATCTATGCAGAGAGGTCACGCCAAATACCTTAGAGACTGATAAGTGAGGCTTACGCCTTTCTTGTGCTCTCTTCCCAATAAGGTATTTACATTTGTGGCCTGCAACATCCGATAAAGTTTACGCTCATAGTTTCCTTATAGCGGCGAAGAATTAATGCTTTTAATTCCTTGTCTCTATTGTCGTATATGGAATTAAAAGCAAACTTTATGACAGACATTGAACTGAAAAATCTAAAAGATAATCTTTGGCACTCGGCTGATATGCTGCGTGCGGGTGCCCATTTGGCACCAAACAAATATGGGCAACCTATCCTTGGGCTTATCTTTCTCCGTTATGCTGATGTGCTTTTCAAACAGCATAAAGCGGAAATAGACAAGGAATATGAAACTCTCAAAGGTACTCGCATGGAGCGCAGCTATAAGGACATTGCTGTGCAGAAGTGCGGATTCTATCTTCCTGAATGTGCTTATTTCGATACTATCAATGATGCGCCTGATGATGCCAAAAAGGCTGTACTCGTGAAAAAGGCGATGGAAGCTATCGAATGCGAAAATGCTTCTATGGTGGACGTACTGCCCAAAGAAGTATATGGGCAGTTGGTGCCAGAGGAAGAGCCTGAGTTGCTAAGTAACATCGTTAGGGTTTTCAAGGATATTCCTGAAAACATCAGTATTGACATATTCGGTCAGATTTACGAGTACTTCCTTGGCAACTTCGCTTTGGCTGAGGGACAGGGTGGTGGAGCCTTTTATACACCACCCTCTGTGGTGCAGTATATGGTGGAGGTACTTCGTCCTGTTACAGGCGATAAGAAATTTCTCGATCCTGCTTGTGGTTCGGGCGGTATGTTTGTGCAAGCTGCTCGATACATGCATCGTCACAATGCTACCAACCAGGATATTATGAGTTTCCGTTGCTATGGTGTGGAGAAGGAACCTGATACCGTGAAGTTGGCGAAGATGAATCTCCTACTTAACAATGTTCGAGGTGAGATAACGGAAGCCAACTCCTTCTATAGTGATCCGTACAATGCCTTCGGACATTTCGACTATGTGATGGCTAATCCTCCTTTCAATGTAGATGAGGTGGTGTTTGAAAAGGTGGCTGAAGATGCCCGATTCAACACTTACGGCGTGCCGCGTAATAAGACGAAATCTGCTAAAAAGGCAAGCGACAAGAAGGAGACTGTGCCTAATGCTAACTATCTGTGGATAGGTTATTTTGCCACGGCTCTCAATGAGAATGGCAAGGCTGCTCTCGTTATGGCGAACTCTGCTAGCGATGCTGGTGGCAGTGAACTTGAAATCCGCAAGAAGATGATACAGGATGGTATCATCTCTCAAATGGTTACTCTTCCAAGCAACATGTTCTCCACTGTTACCCTTCCTGCTACTCTTTGGTTTTTCAATAAAAAGCGTATCAAGAAGGATGAAATTCTCTTTATTGATGCTCGCAACATTTTTACGCAAGTGGATCGTGCCCACCGTAAGTTCAGCGAAGAGCAAATCAAGAACCTCGGCATCATCACTCGTCTCTACGAGGGAGACAGCGAGGCTTTCTGGGCTTTGATTGATGAGTACAAGAGAGCTGGTAAGCAAGAGGAGGTAGATTGGCTTCTTGAACGTTGGCCTGATGGAAAGTATCGTGATGTCATCGGCTTGTGCAAGGTGGCGAAGATTGTTGGTGAAGACGGAATTGAGGACAATGATTGGAGTCTTAATGCTGGAAGATATGTAGGAGTAGTAATAGAGGACGATGGAATGACCGAAGAGGAATTCCGCCAGGAAATGTTGTCACTTAATGATGAGTTCTCGCAGCTTAGCGCTGAGGCAGGAGAATTGGAGAAAGTGATTGGGAAGAATATGGTTGAACTGTTTGGGGAGGAATAGGATATGAAAATGGAAGTACTTAGTATTGGGCAAATCTGTTCTCGTTTTAGTAGTGGTAAAAATATCACGGCTGCGAATATACACGAATTTGGCTTGTATCCTGTCTATGGTGGTAATGGATTGCGAGGTTTTACAAACTCTTACAATTATGATGGAGAATGTGCCATTATTGGTCGCCAAGGGGCATATTGTGGTAATGTGAAATATGTTTTAGGTAAATCTTATATGAGTGAACATGCTATTGTTGCAGTGACCAATCCAAATCACAACAATAGATATTTCGCCTATAAGTTATCTTTGGCTAAATTAGGTCGTTTTTCTGGGCAAGCAGCTCAACCTGGGCTTTCTGTAACAAAATTATTAAGGTTAAAGTTTGAAATGCCATCAAGACAGTATCAAGACAGAGTTGCCTCTATTCTTTCCACTTACGATTCTCTCATAGAGAACAATACTAAGCGTATTCGTATTTTGGAGAAAATGGCGGAGAACCTATATAAAGAATGGTTCGTTCGTTTCCGCTTTCCTGGGTATGAAAAGGTAGAATTTGCGGATTCAAAATATGGTAAACTGCCAAATACTTTTGAAATAGTGCGGATGAAAGATGTCTTTGGATATTATATAGGTGGTGGTTGGGGAGAAGAAAATGAATCTGATGAGTTTCCTGAAGTAGCAAGTGTTATTAGAGGTGCAGACTTTCCTAATGTATGGCACTATGATGTAGATTCTTGTCCACGACGATTCCACAAAACTAGAAATTACAAAGCGCGTCGGTTGGAAGCTGGCGATATAATAATGGAAATATCGGGTGGAACATCAGAACAACCTGTTGGCAGAACTGTTCTCGTTACTAAAGAATTGGTTGAACGATTTGAAGGTGGAAGAGTTATTTGTGCAAGTTTTTGTAAGTTGATTAGGTTGAATAAGGAAAAGGTATCTCCATATTATTTCTATTATTGGATGAAGTTCTTGTATGATACAAGAATCATTGATAGATTCCAGCTGCAGTCTACTGGGATTATCAACTTTAAGTTTGAACCATTTTTGCGAAAAGGTGATGTGATGTTACCTGCAAAAGAAATAATGGAGGCTTTTGGAAAGAAAGTGATGGTGTTGCATCAGGAAATGAATCTACTTGCCAAGCAGAACTCCCTCCTTGCTCGCCAGCGAGACCTTCTTCTTCCTCGCCTGATGTCTGGCAAACTTGAGGTATAGTTTCTATAACCTATCGATTTTTTCGATAGCTAGTCAAAGGAAATAACAAACATAGTTTAACCGATAAAACAAGATAACAATATGAAGTCATTTATCAGTGAAGACGATATAGAGCAGGCGATATGCAACCGCCTTTCTCAACCCGAGTATGGGTGGAAGCGAATAGAATGTGATGCGCATGTTGAGGCTCAGAATGAAGTCTCAACCACAGGTCGTGCCAATTCTTCAGAGTGCATCCTTCCTGATATTCTGTTGGCTTCCTTGAAACGTATTAATCCGCAAATAGAAGAAACTGTTTTGCAGAACATCGTGCATGACCTGAGGAAAGACTTTACAGGAACGGATATGGTAGATACCAACTATAGTCTCTATCAGAAGATAAGAAATGGCATCAAAGTACCGATTCGCAAGAACGGCAAGGAAGACTTTGATATTGTGAAGTTGATAGATTTTGATGCCGTTTTGCTCAATGATTTCCATTGCGTCAATCAGATGTGGATTAAGGGACATTATCGTTATCGCCGTCCCGATGTGCTTCTCTTTGTGAATGGGTTGCCTGTGGTCTTTATCGAACTGAAAAATTCTACAGTCAAGATAGAGGAAGCCTACAATAAGAACCTGACGAGCTATCGCCAGGACATTCCGAACATCTTTGCTTTCAACCAGATTTGTGTGTTGAGTAATGGGTTGCAAACCAAGATAGGGGCGTGGGGAAGTAAGTTTGAGTTCTTTTTCGAATGGCTACGTGTTGATGACGAGAAGGAGAAACTCAACCGAGAGCAGATAGAAGAACATGGACTGAGTGTAACTAATTTGATTGATGGTCTGTTCCGAAAGAAACGTCTCTTGGATTATATTGAGAATTTCGTTTTCTTCGATAACAAGAGAATAAAAATCATAGCGAAGAACCACCAGTATCTTGGTGTGAACAATCTGATGAAGAGCGTCAGGAATCGAGAGAAACTGAATGGTAAGCTTGGTGTGTTCTGGCACACCCAAGGCTCGGGCAAGAGTTATTCAATGGTGATGTTCGTGAGAAAGGTAAAACGCAAGTTGCATGGTAACTTTACCTTCCTTGTGATTACCGACCGTGAAGACTTGGATGATCAGATTCACAAGACTTTCGTGCGTACAGAGGTAATTGGCAACAAGGAAGAGTGCCAACCTAAGAACTCCACTCAGCTGAGGGATTTTCTCAGAACTAATAAGCCGATAGTCTTTACGCTGATACATAAATTCCAGTACGACAAGACCAAAAAATACCCTCTCCTTTCCGACCGCAATGACATCTTTGTCTTGGTGGACGAGGCGCATCGCACCCAGTACAAGCAGCTTGCCGAGAATATGCATACGGGACTGCCGAATGCCAACTACATCGCCTTTACAGGTACACCGCTCTTGGGAAGTAAGAGACTCACCAATCAGTGGTTTGGTGACTATGTGTCAGAATACAACTTCGCCCAAGCCATCAAGGATGGTAGTACCGTGCCGCTTTTTTATAGCAGAAGAGTGCCGGAGGTGGGATTGACCAACAACTGGCTTGATACTGATATCGACCAGATATGCGAAGAAGAAAACCTCAATGGTCGGGAGAAGGAGCTTTTAGAGAATTCTTCCTCTCGCATCTTGGAAGTAATCAAGCGTGAGGAACGCTTAGACCGCATAGCCAAGGACATTGCCCACCATTTCCCTCGTCGTGGATTCATGGGGAAAGGTATGGTTGTAAGTGTGGATAAGTACACCGCCGTAAGAATGTACGACAAGGTGCAGAAATATTGGGCAGAGGAGAAGAAGGCGCTGGTGAAGGAACGCAACGAAGCTAAGACACAGGAGGAGCGAGAGAAGATAAACGCGATGCTTGCCTATATGAACAAGGTGGAAATGGCTGTAGTTATCAGTAAGGAGGACGGCGAGGAAGGAAAGTTTGCAGCCCAAGGGCTTGACATTACTCTTCATCGCAAAAAGTTGGAGGCCATAACTGCCGATGGCAAAGATATTGAGGATAGGTTCAAGGACAAGGATGACCCATTAAGCTTGGTCTTCGTCTGTGCCATGTGGCTCACAGGTTTTGATGTTCCGTCACTCTCTACGCTCTATCTTGACAAACCGATGAAAGGACACACCTTGATGCAGGCTATTGCTCGAGCCAATCGTGTGTTCCCAGGCAAGTCCTGCGGCATCATCGTCGATTACGTCAACGTGTTTAAGTATATGCAGCAAGCTCTTTCTGATTATGCATCCACTGGTGATGATATGGATTATCCTGCTAAGGATATCGGGCTGTTGATAGCGAACATCGACCGAACAATCGTGGAATGCGATGGGTTCTTGCTGTCGCTTGGTGTCAAGATTGATGGCATTATTGCCGAAGGTAATACCCTCGACCAGCTGGAAATGTTCCGTAAGGCATACAACCGCATCTTAGAGAAAGACGAATGGAAAGACCGATTCAAGGTTCTCACCAATCTCCTGATGAATCTATATGATGCAGCGAAGCCTGAGATATTTGAACGTGCTTGGTACAATGAAAAGTTTGCGCCGTTAGCATACTTGAACGGCTTGTTCTGTAACCAGATAGACGATGAGAAGTTGCGCAGGGCAAAGCAGCGTATGGCTGAGACGCTAGATCAGAGCGTTTCATCTGTAATGGTGGGAATGCCAGGCTCTTTGGCTGATGGTTCTATGGCGGCGGATGAACTCCATCCTCGTCCGGGATACATGATTCATCAAGGCAAAGTCATCGACCTGAGCAAGATAGACGTTGAGGCTCTTCGAAAGGAACTCAACGCCACTCCTTACAAGGCTTTGGAGGTTGAAGACCTGCGTAGTTTCATCGAGCAAACTTTGGTGCAGATGATTAACAGAAACTGTACTCGTGTAAAGTTCTCTGAGCGATACAAGAACATCATCGACAAGTATAATGCCGGTGGAAGTGAGAATGAGGATTACTATGAAAAATTGCTCCAGTTGGTGGAAGAACTGAAGAAGGAGCAATCTCGCTCCACGGATATAGGATTGAAGGAAGAAGAGTTGGAAATCTACGATATGTTGACTTCTGGCAGAAAACTTACAAAGGCTGAGGAGCAAAAAGTGATTCTTGCCTCCAAGAACCTCTATAAAAAGTTATTGGAGGAGAAGGACAAGGTGATGGTGGTGGATTGGTATAAGGATGAACAACCAAGACATCAAGTGTTAGCCTTGATACAGACCTCGCTCAATGAAGATTTGCCGATGAGCTATGATCGTATGTCGTTCAATGACAAAACTCATCTGCTATTTGAACATTTTGTGGATATGGCAGTACAAGGATATGGTTGGGTGGCGTGATAAATAGCTATTATTGATGGTTATGTTTCATCGCGTATATAGAAAAAGTTTTTCTATTTTATTGTCACATCTGCCACGCAGATTGTAAGTAATTGATACACAGAAAGAAATGGGTGGCAATAAGACGTATTCTTATTGTCACCTATTGCCACCTATTGCCACGGATTTCTAGAAGACGCAAGGCAATGCAGATAGCTGCTGCATGATGGTCTTTGCCATGCGGGAGTGGCCGGCATCATTAGGATGAAGACGGTCGGTATCCGGCTTGTTAAACATCTGCGCACCAGCATAGTAAAGAGGGAAGAGACCGGAAAGGGAGTTGAGGTCGATGACCGGAACTGCCCAGACATTGCCTGTTTCCTTGATAGCTTTCACGTATTCATCGAAGAAGATGCCACGCGCATTCTCGTACATCTCAT
This sequence comes from Segatella copri, assembly GCF_026015465.1. GTDB lineage: Bacteria > Bacteroidota > Bacteroidia > Bacteroidales > Bacteroidaceae > Prevotella > Prevotella copri_E. The sequence goes on along the minus strand of NZ_JAPDUQ010000001.1, from coordinate 290,158 downwards.
CTGGCTGGATGTTCTTGTCACCACTGGCAAAGAGAGCACGATGCACAGGAGTCATCACCACGATTTGCTTGGTAGGATACATCTGCTTCAACTTCGACATGGCGATGTTGATGCGACCTTTTAATGTATTCTTGTCCATGCAGAAGTGGCGGTGGCGGCGCTGTACCATTTCGCTTGGCTTGTGGCGGGCAACTCTCACGCTGTCGAAAGTCTCCGTGTACCATTCGCCTACAGGCACACCGTTATTGTAATCGTTGGTACCCATAAAGATGAGAATGGCATCGAAATCATCACCATGTTCCTTCTGCAGTTGGTCTGCCTGACGGGGAATATCGTTCCACTGTCTGCCGCTCACACCATAAACGTAAGGGGTGATGCCGAGCCAATCCTGCAGGAATCCCCAGTATTTTACTTTTGATGCCTTGATGTTAGGGTCTGTGATGGAGTCGCCGAAGTAAGCCACTTTCTTTCCCTTCCAGGGATGCTGAAGGTTCTTGAATGCCTTTTCTTTTTCGGCAATTTCTTTCTTGCTCATCGCCTTCTGGGCGAAGGCGGGTAGGGTTGGCATCGCCAAAGTCAAGGCGAGTGCCAGGGTAATCATTATTTGTTTCTTCATTGCTAGTTTGTTTTTAATTCTTTTTCTGAGTGCAAAGGTACGGCAAAAATCTCAAACGGCGCAACATTTATTGTTCAAATATCAGTCTTTTTCTGTTTTTTTTTGTAATTTTGCAGCCGCTAATAGAAATGAGTATTTATAATAGGTATATTATTAAGGATGACAGTCAGTTTGAGTAATTTAAGTGATTTGGCGCGCAAGCGAGTGGCGGTTGCGGCTTATTATTTTGTTCCGGGAGTAGTGTTTGCCAGTTGGGCAAGCCGTATTCCTGATGTAAAACAGATGTTGCATCTGAGCAACGGCCAGTTGGGAACGGTGCTTTTCGCCATTCCTATCGGCCAACTTCTGATGATGGCTTTCTCGGGTATCCTGGTGAGTAGATTTGGCAGCAAGAAGATGCTGGTTCTCTCTGAGTTGCTCTATGTTCTGGTTCTTTTCTGCATCGGTAGCAGTACTACGGTTTTTCATCTGATTTTGAGTCTTATTGCTTTCGGAATGATGGCGAATCTGATGAACATTGCCACCAATACGCAGGCATGTCTGGTAGAGAAGATGTATGGGCGCAACATCATGTCGTCATTTCATGGTCTGTGGAGTCTGGGTGGATTCTCCGGTGGTATCATTGGTGCCATCTTTGCCAACACTTTGCTCCCGATAGATGTCCACTTTGGAACTATCCTGGCTCTGAGTATTCTCATCGTTGCTGTCGGTTTCCGTTTTCTGATTAATGATGCCATGGCGAAAGCAGAAGAGGAGGATGTTCCGAAGTTCTCTTTCAAAAACATCGACCCGATTCTGTTCCTTTTGGGACTGATGGGATTTGCAGGCATGTTCTGTGAAGGTACCGTTTACGATTGGAGTAGCGTATATTTTTCATCAGTAGTAAAACCCGATGAGGCTTTTATCCGTGCGGGCTATGTGGCTGGTATGGGTGCGATGACGTTGGGTAGATTCATGGCCGATGGGTTTGTTACGAAATACGGCCCAGCCAGAGTATTGAAGGTTTGTGGTGGTTTGATATTGGGCGGCTTTTGGCTGGCTGCTGCCTTGCCTTATCTCATTCCTGCCACCTTGGGTTTCCTGCTGGTAGGTTTCGGCATCTCTTCGTCGGTTCCTATCTGTTACAGTATCGCCGGAAAACTGGGAACCATCAAGGCGAGCATTGCTATTACCATCGTTTCGAGCATCAGCTTCTTCGGTTTCCTGGTAGGACCTCCGGTTATCGGATGGCTTGCTGAGGCTACCGGTCTCCGCATTGCCATCAGCATTGCTGCCTGCCTGGGTCTGATGATAGCGTTTGTTGCCGCAAAGGTAGGAAAGAGATTATCCTGAATAAGGAAACGGTTGATGTCTTCTAATGATATGGTTGATGTCGTTTAAGGATATGATTGATGGCGTTCAAGGATATGACATAAGTCTTCCGAACAGTTACTTGAAGTCTTTCAGATATATTGAATAAGTCTTCAGGATATATTAAATAGTGAGCCGCACAACAGCTGATGTGCGCTTGCACAACAGGTGTTGTGCGAGCGTCGCTCAGCTGTTGTGCGGCTGTCGTTCAGGTGTTGTGCGCTCTCTTTGTTTGTTTTCTTAAAGCAGACACCTTGATTAGATAAACAAACTTCCTATCTGGAAGACCAGGGCTGATACTACCCATGCCAGAAGCGTGGTGTAGCCGGCAGCGAAGCCTGCCCATTTCCAACTGCCCGTCTCGCCCTTGATGGCAGCGATGGTGGCTATGCAAGGGAAGTAGAGCAATACAAAGAGGAGGAAACAGTAGGCGGTGAGCGTTGCCTTCGCTGCTGCCTCGGCATCGCTGTAACCGTAGGTCTTCTTCAGGTCTGAAGTCATCTGCTTCTTCAAGACTTCGTATTTTCCGTCTTCATCGTTGTAATCCTGATCATCAGAGAAACTGTCGTTGTTGCTGTAGAGCACGCCCATTGTTGAGGCTACAATCTCCTTGGCACCCACACCGGAAACCAAGCCCACATCCAGTTTCCAGTCGAAACCCTGTGGGGTGAAGATAGGCTCGATGGTCTTACCGATTCTGCCGATATAGCTCTGTTCCTGCTGAGCCTGGTTATCAAGTTCCTCATTGTGAGGGAAGTAGCCCAATGCCCAGACGATGATACTTGCCACGAGGATGATACCACCCATCTTCTTTAAGTACTGCTTACCCTTTTCCCAGGTATGGCGGCCTATCGCCTTCCAGGTAGGGAAGCGGTAAGGAGGCAACTCCATTACGAACGGGGTATCTTCGCCCTTCACCACGAAACTGGCAAAGATGCGGCTCAATATCACGGCAAGGAAGATGCCGATGAGATAGAGCGATACCATGATGAGCGAACGGTATTGGATGGCAAAGAACGTTCCGATGACCATGATGTAGATTGGCAGACGAGCAGAACAGCTCATCAATGGCAATATCAGCATCGTAATCAGACGGGAACGGTGACTCTCGATGGTTCTTGTTGCCATTACGGCAGGTACGTTACATCCGAATCCCATAATCAGCGGGATGAATGATTTGCCATGCAGTCCCATCTTGTGCATCAGCTTATCCATGATGAAGGCTGCACGAGCCATATATCCCGAATCCTCCATATAAGAGATGAAGAAATAGAGAATCAGAATCTGTGGCAGGAACACGATCACGGCACCTACACCACCAATCACACCATCTACCAGCATATCCTTCACTGGTCCGTCCGGCATCGTATTGCTGATGAACTCGCCCAGCCATGCCACGCCGTCCTCAATCCATCCCTTAGGAATCTCGCCCAGAACGAAGGTGGCTGAGAACATGATGAACAGCAGGAGGATGAAGATAGGGAATCCTACATATTTATTGGTCAGGATTCTGTCGATGAGGTGGGTTACCTGATAGGTATCCTTTGCCTTGCCCGGTTCATAGCCCGCTTCCTGCAATGCGCCATGAATGAAACCGTATTTGGCATCCATGATGGCGGTTTCGCTATCCTCCTGGGTCTCTTCCTTCACACGCTTGGCTGCCTCGTCACGGGCTGCGAAAATTTCCTTGGCCGATTTCAGATGACTTACGTATTCCTCGGCGTGCTTATCATTCTCCAACAACTTGATAGAAAGATATCGGGTAGAGTAGCGCTGGCGGATGGAATCATCTGCCTTCAGATACTTCTGGATATGCTCGATACCATGTTCTATCTCATGTCCGTGGTTGATGTGGATATGGCGATAGTGAGCGTTGGAATCTTCCTTGCCTTCGTAGAGTTCGATGATGGTCTCGAAGAGCTTGTCCACGCCTCGGCCATTGGTGAAGACGGTAGGAATCATCGAGATACCGAAGAGTTCGCCCAGTTTGTCGTAGTCGATGTTATCGCCACGCTTCTCGGTTTCATCAAACATATTGAGGGCGCAGACCATGCGGATGTGCATATCTATCAATTGTGTGGTGAGATAGAGATTGCGCTCCAGGTTGCTGGTGTCGATGACGTTGATGACGATATCCGGCGTATGCTCGATGAGCTGCTTGCGCACATAGAGTTCTTCTGGAGAATAGGCTGAAAGCGAATAGGTGCCCGGTAAATCTACCAGATTGAAGTGATAGCCGTTGAAATCGGCTTCGCCCACCTTTGCATCCACGGTTACACCACTATAATTTCCAACACGTTCGTGAGCACCCGATGCGAAGTTGAAGAGGGAAGTCTTTCCGCAATTTGGGTTACCTACCAGTGCCACATTGATGACGCGGTGGAGTCGTTCAGCTTCCTGCTCAGCCAAAGCCTCGTTGCTGGCATTGTCTTTTCTTTCAGCTACGAGCATCTTGTCGCCGAGCGCCTGCTCGTCGCTATCGTTGGAATCTATTACTTTTGAGTCAATTACCTGCTGGCGGTCTTCTTCATCCGCCTTGCAGAGTTTTGCATCATGCTTGGCTTCTTCGATGGAAACCACCTCGATATGGTCGGCTTCGCTGTGGCGGAGTGACACCTCGTAACCCATAATCTTGTATTTCACAGGGTCCTGGAGTGGGGCGTTCAGGAGCACATCTACCTTCTTGCCCTTGATGAATCCCATCTCGATGACTCTCTTGCGGAATCCACCGTGACCGGAAACCTTGACGATGACTCCGCTTTCACCTGTTTTAAGTTCTGATAATTTCATATATCTTTCCTTGTTTTAATCTTGTTCTTTTCTTTGGGGCATGACCTCATGGTCAGCTCTTTTTCTTTTCGACTGCAAAAATACTAATAATTATTTGCAACTCGGTAGCAATGATGTTATTTATAACAAAAAATACCTAGAAATGATGAGAGTATCATCAAATCTAGGTATTCTTGTCATTATTTCTGATGATTGATGTTCTTATACCTTATTATATATATAAGAACATCATCATTTCCTGTGATTACAGGTTTCTGCCGTGGCAGTTCTTAAACTTCTTGCCGCTTCCGCATGGACATGGGTCGTTAGGACGTGGCATGTGTTCTGCACGGTAAGGAGTGCGGTTTACCTGTGCGCCCTCTCGGGTATCCTGGTTAGCAGCTGCCTCCTGGGCCTCACGCTCTGCATCCAAATCAACCTTGCTCTCAACATAGTTCTGCTGAGTGCGCTGCTCAGGAGCTGCCTCCTGGACTGGCTGCTCTTGCTCCATTACTGGAATCTGACCTCGCATCAGTATACTTGCAATACGGTCGTACATGTCATTGATCATGGCATCCCAAACCTTGGCACTCTCCAACTTGAAGATGAGGAGAGGATCCTTCTGCTCGTAGCTTGCATTCTGTACAGAGTGCTTCAGTTCGTCGAGCTTGCGGAGGTTCTCCTTCCAGTCGTCATCGATAATCTGGAGAACAACGTTCTTCTCAAATTCCTTCACTACGTTCTTAGCCTCGCTCTCGTATGCCTCCTTGAGGTTGCAAGGAATATTGTACATGCGCTTGCCGTCTGTGATAGGCACCATGATGCGCTCGTACATAGCACCCTGGTTTTCGTATACCTGCTTGATGATAGGCATAGCTGTAGCCTGGATGCGGTCTGTCTTACGCTTGAATGTAGCCATAGCCTCCTGGAAAGCACGCTCTGCCAAATCCTCACGTCTGCCGTTCTCATACTCATCCTCGTTGAATGGAATCTCCATAGCGAGAACTTTCAGGAACTCTTCCTTGGCACCGAAGAAGTCGTTGTTGTTAACGATGTTCAATACGCGGTCCCAGATGATATTGGCAATATCCATACCGATACGCTCACCCATGAGGGCGTGGCGACGCTTCTCGTAGATAACGGTACGCTGACGATTCATCACGTCATCATACTCCAAGAGGTGTTTACGGATACCGAAGTTGTTTTCCTCAACCTTGCGCTGAGCACGCTCGATGCTCTTGCTGATCATTGGGCTCTCGATACGCTCGCCATCCTCGAAACCGAGACGGTCCATTACCTTGGCGATACGCTCTGAAGCGAACAGACGCATCAGCTTATCCTCCAATGATACATAGAATACAGAAGAACCTGGGTCACCCTGACGACCGGCACGACCACGGAGCTGACGGTCTACACGACGGCTCTCATGACGTTCTGTACCGATGATGGCAAGACCACCTGCAGCCTTTACCTCTGGAGTCAGCTTGATATCGGTACCACGACCTGCCATGTTGGTAGCGATGGTTACGGCACCCTTACCGTTAACTGAGCGACCTGCCTCGGCTACAATCTGAGCCTCCTGCTGGTGCAACTTAGCGTTCAATACATTATGAGGAATGTTGCGCATCTTCAACATCTTGCTCAACAACTCAGAAATCTCGACAGATGTAGTACCTACCAAGACTGGGCGGCCAGCATTACGTGTTTCCTCGATTTCGTCGATAACTGCACGATACTTCTCGCGGGCTGTCTTGTATACACGGTCATCCAAGTCCTTACGCTGGATAGGGCGGTTGGTTGGAATCTCAACAACATCGAGTTTGTAGATATCCCAGAACTCACCTGATTCTGTACTTGCAGTACCGGTCATACCTGCGAGTTTGTGGTACATACGGAAGTAGTTCTGGAGTGTGATGGTAGCAAAGGTCTGTGTAGCAGCCTCTACCTTTACATGCTCCTTAGCCTCAATAGCCTGGTGCAAACCATCGCTCCAGCGACGGCCTTCCATGATACGTCCTGTCTGCTCATCCACAATCTTCACCTGTCCGTCCATCACGACATACTCGTCGTTGTTATTAAACATGGTGTATGCTTTCAAGAGCTGCTGCAAGGTGTGTACTCGCTCGCTCTGTACACCATAGTGAGCCAACATCTCGTCTTTCTTGTCAAGACGCTCCTGGTCTGAAAGGTCTGTACGAGCCTCGAGTCCGCTCATCTCAGTTGTGATATCAGGCAATACGAAGAGTTCCTTGTCGTTTACCTGCTTAGCCAACCAGTCTGTACCCTTATCGGTAAGGTCGGCAGAATTCAGTTTCTCGTCTACTACGAAGTACAATGGCTCTGTAGCCTTAGGCATCTCACGGTTGTTGTTTGCCATGTAGTACTCCTCAGTCTTCAGCAGACCTGCCTTGATACCTTCCTCAGAAAGGTACTTGATCAATGGCTTGTTCTTAGGCAATGCCTTGTAAGAACGGAAGAGTGCGAGGAAACCTTCGTCAAGGAGTTCCTGATTCTTTGCCTTTGTACCTTCGGTAATCTTCTGCTTAGCCTCGGCGAGCAATTCTGTAGCCTGCTTGCGCTGTACCTCGTAAAGTTTCTCAACCAATGGCTGATACTGCTCGAACATCTGGTCATCGCCCTTTGGAATAGGACCGGAGATTATCAATGGGGTACGGGCGTCATCAATCAACACAGAGTCGACCTCATCGACGATGGCGTAGTTGTGCTGGCGCTGTACCAGGTCGGCTGGGTTGGTAGCCATGTTATCACGAAGATAATCGAAACCAAACTCGTTGTTGGTACCGAAGGTGATATCTGCCAGGTATGCCTTGCGACGCTCGTCGGAATTAGGACGGTGCTTGTCGATACAATCTACAGAGAGACCATGGAACATATAGAGAGGTCCCATCCACTCAGAGTCACGCTTAGCCAAGTAGTCGTTCACGGTTACGACGTGAACACCATTGCCTGTGAGGGCGTTCAGGAAGATAGGAGTTGTACCTACAAGGGTCTTACCCTCACCGGTAGCCATCTCGGCAATCTTACCCTGATGGAGAACAACACCACCGAAGAGCTGTACATCATAGTGGATCATTTCCCACTTCATATCATTACCGCCGGCTGTCCAGTGGTTGTGATAGATAGCCTTGTCGCCATCGATGGTAACGAAGTCGTTAGCTGGATTAGAAGCCAACTCGCGGTCGAAGTCGGTAGCAGTAACTATTGTTTCCTCGTTCTCAGCGAAACGGCGAGCAGTATCCTTAACGATAGCGAAAACCTGAGGCAAAACCTCGTTGAGGGCTACCTCATACTTATCGAGTGCTTCCTGCTCCAATTTATCAATCTGATTGAAGATACCTTCACGCTCATCAATAGGAGTATCTTCGATTTTAGCCTTGAGTTCAGCAATCTTAGCCTTCTCTTCCTTGGCGTACTCCTGTACGTACTTCTGAAGTTCTTTTGTTTTTGCACGAAGTTCGTCATTGCTTAAGGCCTGCATCTTAGGATACTCTGCCTTGATCTTTTCTACGATTGGCTGAATCAACTTCATATCTCGTGTTGACTTGTTGCCAAACAATGACTGGAGAATTTTGTTAAAGTTCATTGTATATTTATTTTTTATTATTATTCGATGATGTTTTGGAGTAAAATCTCCTGTTGTTTATTACTAGCTTGCAAATTTACTAAAAATATCCGTAAATCTGCAAGGAATTGCCAATTATTACCTGTTTTTATAGCAAATCTTCTGAGTTTAGCTTACGGAAAGCACAAAATCAGCAGTCTGGACCTCGAATAACGATACTCCCATACGGAACTTTGTGTCTGTGCTCCGTAGGGGATTCATAATAAATATGTGAATGAATGTCTGTCAGAATGTCAGAAGAAGTGGAGGCTAGTATTGTCGACAAAGTAGGATGATGCGCTGCGAGGCTTTCATCTTCTGAAGCCGCTTTGATGGCTTTGAGCACGCAGAGAATGTCCTCCTCCAATGCCTTCGCCTCCGGTTGCTGGATGAATTCATCGTAGGATATATCCGTAAGCGCAAACTTCAGCGCCTGCTGATAAGTCTGCGCCTCCATGCCGGTTGCCGCCAGGACAACCAAAAGGGCTGTGATATATCTGTTTACCATCATTGTTGTTTATCTTCTTCTGTTCGGAAACGATGTTGTGCCAATCGTTTCCTTACGTATATTTTAATGTCTATTTATTCTTTCTGAATTTCTTTACGATATGCTTCTGCAAACCATAATTGTTTGGACTTAAATCCATCATGGTCGACTTGATGCAGTATCTCGCTAGCAAAGAAAGTGCCAAAATACTCATACCCTCAGCATAGTTCTGCCATATCTGTAAGAACAGGGCTATGAGCAGAAGCCATCCCAGGAGTTCGTAATACCAATACAGATGACCTGCTTTCATCCTCTTGACCGTCTTCCAGGCGAAGATGAGGTTGAGCGGATTCAGTATCAGAATCTGGAAATTTACCTGTACGGTAGGATGCTGCGAGAAGATCATGGCAAAGAGAATCAGTCCCGGTAATCCTGTTAGAACAAGCAGGATGGCATCAAACCACCAGTAGTTTTTCTTTTTTATACATTCTCTTACCGTTGTTCCTATGATGATGATTGCCAGGGCTATGGCTATCATTTGTGGTGTGACAGGAGCATCGTCTGTTATTTGTGCCTGGGCAGGGATAATATCGGATGTTTCATCTACCAGAGTGATATAGCCGCTGGCACTTGTTGCATTGGTCTTGCCGTCTGCAGTCTGAGATGCATCAATAAAGTCGGTTCTTCCTTCTGTGGCAAAGTCTTTGCTCAGATTGTCTGGCAAGAATTCCCATTCTCTTTGTGTGATAGGACGGTCTGCTTGACACCCCAAAAGAAGGTCATTACCGAATCTTGCCCAGCGGTACTGTCCGTTGAGTTTGTGAATCTCTTCCCTGTAGGTAGAAGTAGTAGGGGTATCTTTAAAGTTGGTACTCTGGTTTCCAATGTTGGAGAGAATCATCTCGCGTGCCCGGGTCGTACAATTGTCATAGAAGAAATTGTAGCGGTATACGCGGTTCTCCGGCTGTGCATTCTTGTCGATGCTTCTCAGAATTCCCAGTTTCTCTGTACGGGAGAGACAGAGGCGCTGCTGTCTTACCCATCTGCCTTCATGTGCATATTCGGCAATGAAGTCGCTCATCGGGTAGATACCAATCTGATAATCGGTAAGTCCGAAAATAAAACGGAGTACAAAGCAACTTTGGTTAAAACTGAACATACCCCAGTTTACGGCAACATCCGTTCCCATAGCTTTGTTCTGGATGCGTAGAGCGGTATGTCCATAATACGACCACACCTCCTGACCTGGTCCGCAAGTCAGGAGAGAGATGTCAACAGAATCGAGCCACGCTGTAGCTTCTTCGTTGACACGACTATTCTGCACAGAAATATCAGAGTCCTTGTCTCTTGAAAAATCCTGCGCAGCCACTTCAGTAGTTAAATTGATTAAAATTACTGCTAAAATGGCACTAAAAATATGCTTAAAACGTTTCACGATGCAAAAATACCTTATTATTTTCAATTATCCTTCTTTTTTCTAGATTTTTTTTAATACTTTTGCACTCTGAATATAATTTTGAATGATTATTAAAGAATGAGAAAGCTTTTTTTAGCAACCCTATTGTTGGGGTCAGCCCTTATGGTTAATGCCCAAAGTGGTACTAATTCGCCATACAGCCAGTATGGTCTTGGCATCTTGTCGGACCAGACTTCTGGTTTTAATCGCGGTATGAATGGAGTCGGTCTTGGCTTTCATGAGCATAATCAGGTGAACTATCTCAACCCTGCATCTTATGCTTCGATTGATTCGATGACTTTCATCCTTGATGCCGGTATCTCTGGTCAGGTGACAAATTTTGAAGAGAATGGTGTGAAGAAGAATGCCAACAACTCAAATTTTGAGTATGTTGTTGCAGGCTTCCGCTTGCTGCCACATGTAGGTATGAGCTTCGGTATCATTCCTTTTACCAATGTTGGCTATAATTATTCTGCATCAGAATGGGTGAATGCTGACAAGGAAGCTTACTATACTAATACTTATTCCGGCGATGGTGGTTTGCATCAGGCATATATCGGTGCGGGTTGGGAACCGCTCAAGGGCTTGTCCGTAGGTGCCAACTTCTCATATCTCTGGGGTAGTATAGACAGAAGTGTATCAAACAGCTACAGCAATTCTTATTACAAGACCCTCACCCGTTACTATTCTATGCAGGTGAACAGCTATAAGGTTGATTTCGGTGTACAGTATACCCATCAGTTCTCAAAGAAAGATTGGGCTACCGTGGGTGTCACCTTCTCGCCAGGACATGGTCTGGGGGCTTCTGCTGATATGAATATCATTTCTAATGATACTCAGAATGGTGTTACCGATACCACTGCTTACTCTATTGACAAGGCTTATAAGTTGCCTACCATGATTGGTGCGGGTGTGATGTGGAATCATAACAACCAGTGGAAGGTAGGCTTTGATTACAGTCTGCAGAAGTGGGGTAGCTTGGGTTATCCTAGTTTTGATGGTACCAATTACACTTTGCAGGATGGCATCTACAAAGATAGAAGCAAGTTTAATCTTGGTGCCCAGTATTGCTATGGAGAGCGTAGCCGTGCTTTCTTCAAGCGTGTTCAGTATCGTGTAGGTGCCAGCTATGCCACACCTTATTTTAAGATGAATGGTGTTGATGGTCCGAAGGAAATCTCCGTGAGTGCTGGTTTCGGTATTCCTATCATGAACGCTTACAACAACCGCTCTATGCTGAATATCAGCGGTCAGTGGGTGAAGAGTTCAGCTAAGGATCTGATTAAGGAAAATTCTTTCCGTATCAATATCGGATTCACATTCAACGAGGATTGGTTTAAGAAGTGGAAGATGGATTAATCTTCCGCTTATATAATAATGTATAGAATCTCTATATAATAATGTATAGAATAAAAGGCTCTTATGTTGTCGGTATCCTGATGTTCCTGATTTTGGCTGGTTGCCAGAACCAGGTAGAACATACTGCGCCCGCCATCCGTCCGCAAGACTCGGTGGCGATGATGACGTCGTATGGTGTAAATACATTGGTAAGCGACTCGGGAGTTATGAAATATCGCATCGTAACAGAACGGTGGGAGGTGAATACCAGCAAGAATCCATCTTTGTGGATCTTTGATAAGGGACTTTTGCTGGAGCAGTTTGATGAGAAATTCCATATTAATAGTTATATCCAGTGTGATACAGCTTATTATTATGATCAGCAGAAGATATGGAAGCTTTATGGTAGGGTGAGCATCCTGACCAAAGATGGTTTGCGCTTCAATAGTGAGCAACTTACCTGGGACCAGAATAAGCACGAATTGTCAAGTAACGTGTTCAGCAAACTTGTTACTCCGGAAAGAACGCTTCAGGGTTCTCATTTCTGGAGTGATGAAAAGATGACACGCTATTATGTGAGCAATTCGAAGGGTAGCTTTGAAAAGGGAGACCTGACAGGAGGTGGTGGTGCTGCCGATACTTTGAGCAGCCAGCCTGATTCTGTCAAGAATAACTTCCGTCAGCCGGCTACACCTGTCAGAGCCACTACGATTCCTATCCTGCACTAATTAAAAAGAAAAAGATATAATGAATGAACAGGTGGATATGAGTTTAGTCGTAGGCATTCTCATTACTATGGTCTTCTCAGCATTCTTCAGCGGAATGGAGATTGCCTTCGTCTCTTCCAACCGTATGTTGGCGGAGATGGATAAGGAGAAAAACGGCCTTACGCAACGACTGTTATCTTTGTTTTATAATTATCCGAATGGCTTTGTCAGTACCATGCTCGTGGGCAACAATATAGCCCTTGTAGTTTATGGTATCCTGATAGCTCGTCTTTTCGACAATACGATTTTCGCAGGTTTTGATGCTGCCTTTACGGTGCCTGCAGATACCATTCTGTCTACGTTGATAGTACTCTTTACAGGTGAGTTTCTGCCAAAGACGTTTTTCAAGTCTAACCCGAACCGCTTGCTTTCTATCTTCAGTCCGATAGCTTATCTGTGCTATGTGATATTGTGGCCTATCAGTAAATTCAGTACTTTCTTGAGTAGGTGTCTGTTGCGTCTGGTGGGTATGAAGATGGATGCAGAGGGGACAGATGAAGGCTTTTCTAAGGTAGACCTTGATTATCTTGTGCAGTCAAGTATCGATAATGCTACCAATGAAGATGAAATTAATGACGAGGTGAAGATTTTTCAGAATGCCCTTGATTTCTCTGATACTAAAGTACGCGACTGTATGGTGCCCCGTACGGAGATTCAGGCAGTTGAAATGGATACTTCTCTCGAAGAACTGCAGCAGAAATTCATCGAGAGCGGTAATTCGAAAATCATTGTATATGAAGAGGATATAGACCATATTGCGGGATATATTCACAGTTCCGAACTCTTCCACCATCCTTCACGTTGGCAGGATCATATCCGTACACTTCCTTTTGTGCCGGAAACGATGCAGGCGCAGAAACTGATGCAGACTTTTTTGCAGCAGAAGAAGTCTTTAGGTATCGTTGTTGATGAGTTTGGCGGTACCAGCGGTTTGGTCAGTCTGGAAGATATCGTGGAGGAAATCTTCGGTGACATAGAAGATGAGCACGATTCAGCCAAATATGTAGCTAAGAAAACCGATGATGGTGACTATCTCCTTTCTGCACGATTGGAGATTGACAAGGTGAACGATATGTTTGGTCTTGAACTGCCGGAAAGTGATGAATATATGACTGTAGGCGGTTTGATATTACATGAATATCAGAGTTTTCCTAAACATAACGAAGTGATTAAGTTTGATAACTTTGAGTTCAAAATTATCAAGTCAACATCACGTAAAATAGAGCTTGTTAAACTCCACATCATCAAATAGCTGAGCGGGAAAAGGGATTTTTTTGCTTTTTTTGAGGTAATAGTCAAAAAAAATAGCAAAAAATTCCCTTTTCTCGTATTATTTTTGTATTTTTGCAGACAATTGGCTACTAGCATTAAAAGTGGTTCAATCTAAACTTAGGAAAAAATAATAATAATAATTATTAAAACGTAATGGCAGCATTAGGAACAATTAGAAAAAGAGGCGTGATACTGGTTTGTATCATCAGTTTCGGCCTTTTCGCCTTTATTGCCGAGGAAGCTTTCCGCTCTTGCGATTCAGCAAAGAATAATGAGCGCCAGCAGATTGGTGAGGTTTTGGGCGAAAAAATCAGCGTGCAGGATTTCCAGAAGCTCGTTGATGAGTATTCAGAAGTTATTAAAATGCAACAGGGTCAGGAAAATCTTCCTGAAGAGCAGATGAATCAGGTGAAGGATATGGTATGGAATACCTACATCCAGAACCAGATTATCGCTAAGGAAGCTAGCAAGTTGGGTCTTACAGTAACCGACGCTGAACTTCAGGACATCTTGAAGACAGGTACTAACCCTATGCTTCAGCAGACTCCTTTCGTTAATCAGCAGACAGGTCGTTTCGATGCATCTTCTCTCCAGAAGTTCTTGGCAGACTACAAGGCACAGAAGGCTAACCCATCTGCTAACGCACAGATGATGGATCAGTATACCAAGATTTACAACTACTGGTCATTCATCGAGAAGACTCTCCGCCAGCAGACTTTGGCTCAGAAGTATCAGGCTCTTCTCGCCGGTTGCTTCCTGTCAAATCCTGTAGAGGCTAAGATGGCTTTCAAGGAGGAGAATGAAGAGAGCCAGATTCAGTTGGCTGCTTTCCCTTACTCTGACATCCAGGATGATAAGGTAAAGATTTCTGAAAGCGATTTGAAGGCTAAGTATGATGAGATCAAGGCACGCTTCAAGCAGCCTGTTGAGAGCCGTGACATCAAGTTCGTTGATATCGAGGTTCAGGCTTCAAATGCAGACCGTGCTGCTCTTAACAAGGAATTTGCAGGTTATCACTCACAGTTGGCTGCTGCTGCAGATCCTACAGAGGTTGTACGTAAGTCAGCTTCTACTGTAGCATATCTTGGTATTCCTGTTTCAAAGGATGCTTTCCCACGTGATATCTCTGCTCAGCTTGATTCTATGGCTGTAGGTTCTACTTCTGCTGTAAAGGCTAATGCCGGTGACAATACATTGAACATCGTTAAGTTGGTAGCTAAGCAGGAATTGCCTGATTCAGTACAGTATCGTGTTATTCAGGTTGCTGCTAACTCAGTAGCTGAGGCTAAGACTAAGGCAGATTCTATTCAGGGCGCTATTGCCGGTGGTGCTGATTTCGAGGCTATTGCTAAGAAGTATGGCCAGACTGGTGACAAGGCTTGGATGACTACTAAGCAGTATGAGTATGCCCAGTCTATGGATAAGGACAACAAGACATTCATCAATACATTGAATACTGCAGCAGTTAACTCTTTGAACCAGCTTCAGTTGGGTCAGGGATATGTAGTTCTTCAGGTTCTTGACCGCAAGGCAATGGTCAGCAAGTATACTGCTGCCGTTATCAAGAAGCCTATCGACTTCTCTCAGGGTACTTACCGTACAGCTTACAACAAGTTCTCTAGTTTCGTAAGTGCTAATCCTAAGTCAGAGGATCTCTTGAAGAATGCAGCTAAGGAAGGTTACAAGGTTCAGGACTTGAAGGATATTACAACTTCTGTTCACTATGTAGCAAACATCCATTCTACTCGCGAGGCTTTGAAGTGGATCTTCGATAGTAAGGAGGGTGAGATTTCACCTCTCTATGAGTGTGGTGACAACAACCACCTGTTGGTTGTGGTTCTTGATAAGATTCATCATATCGGTTATCGTGATTTGAATGATGCAGTTGTCAGGGAGACTGTTAAGGCAGAGGTGCTCAAGGATAAGAAGGCTGAGATGATTGAGGCTAAGTTGAATGGTGTTAAGAACATCGCAGCTGCTAAGGCTAAGGGTGGTAAGGTTTCTTCTGTAAACCAGATTACTTTCGCTGCTCCTGTATTCATCGCAGCTACTGGCGCTAGCGAGCCAGCTCTCTCTGGTGCTGTTGCAGGTACTAAGAAGGGTGCTTTCTCTGCTCATGTTGTGAAGGGTAACGCTGGTGTTTATCTCTTCCAGGTTACTAACAAGACTAACCGTCCTGTTAAGTTCGATGACAAGACATACGAGCAGAAGTGCCGCCAGAAGGCTATGCAGTATGCAGGTAACTTCATGAACGAGCTTTATCTGAACGCTCATGTAGTTGATAACCGCTACTTGTTCTTCTAATTCAGAATAGTAAATTCATTCCAATAAATAAAAAAGGTGTATTGCCAATGAGCAATACACCTTTTTTATTTATTGGGATATCTTTTATTGTATCTATTATGATATCTTTTGGAGAAATATCTTCTTTATCTGTTATCTGCGGCTCCACCAATGTTTCTTTTTAGGAGCTTCCTGCTGTTCACCGAACTTCTGTTTCAGTACTCTGCGATAACTGGTATGGTTGGTGATAATCTGATAAATCTCCCCCCAATCAGGCAAACCGCCGATACCTCGGTCGTCAATGAACCAGTCGGCTTTGAGCTTGCGGGAGAAGTGATTGTTGTTCTCCAGACTCTCTTCAGGATAATCCTTGTTTACAGCCCAGAATTCAACTCCTCTTTCTCTACACCATTCTACTGCCTCGTCCAGGAGCTTTCCTTCGCGTACGCTCCATAGAATAAGCTTGTGGTGGTCTCTAATCAACATCTTTAATGTTTCTGTGGCGAAAGGTAGCTCTGTACCAATCTTCGGGTACTCGTGGGTTACGATTGTACCATCAAAATCTACTGCAATTGTTGCCATATAGTCTTAATGTTTTTAAAATCTAAAAGAGTCTTCCTATCTGCATAGAAAGACTCTTTTCTTTGTTGTATGTATGTTCTTGATTACTTTTTGATACTGTTGTCGTTGGCATTGCCATAGTGGCTGTTGCTATAGTTGCCATAGCTGCCATACTGGCCGTAAGTTCCATATTTGCCATATTTGCCATATGACCCATATGACCCATAGTTGCCATATTTTCCATATTTGCCGTACTTACCAACACCATAATAGAAGCTGTGCTTCTTCTTAGAGAGGTCGACACCATTGAGTACTAAGCACATGTTAGGCAATTTATTCTCGGCTTTCAAACCATTGATCATGCCGAAACTAGCCTTTGGAGTATAATCTGCGCGGCAGACGTATACACAGAGATTAGCCAGACGTCCAAGCTGCAAACTGTCGTTTACAAGACCTACAGGAGCCGTATCGAGGATAACATAGTCGTAATGTTCCTTCAACTGACTGATAATGTCGTCAAGGCTTGCTCTGGTAACTAACTCTCCTGGGTTAGGAGGAACAGGACCAGCCATAAGGAGATCGAGTTTACTGTTGACACCCGAAGAGAGAATCTGTTTCTGAATGTCATCCCATGTATTATGGTCGTGTACAATCAGATTGGTGATACCATTATGGTGGTTGTCAATCTCGAAGAGCTCTGCCAGACGTGGCTTGCGGATATCCAGACCTACCATGATAACCTTCTTGCCCAGCAAGGCGAGCGAGATACCTATATTGGATGCCACGAATGTTTTACCTTCACCTGATGTAGAAGAGGTAAACATCATAACCTTCTCATCTTCTTTCAGCATAAACTGAATATTGGTACGCAGGCCACGGAAAATCTCCTCCATCAGGTTGTTTACATTCTGGTGAACCACAATGTCAGCCTTTCCTTCCTTCTTGGCAGCGTCGCTTGCTACAGGAATATCGGCAATGACAGGTATCTGAGTGAGTTTCATCACGTCTTCATGTCCCTCAATCTTGTACTTGAAGAATTCTCTCAGGAAGAGGATGCCGGCAGGGATTGCAATACCCAGTACCAGTGCTATCAGCATAATGATAGGATTCTTAGGACTAACCTTTCCTTCCAATGAAGGAGCATCGATAACTTTACCCTTGTCTGCCGTTGCTGCTAACGAAATGGAGTTTTCCTCACGTTTCTGAAGAAGCATCAGGTAAAGACCAGATTTTACTTCCTGCTGGCGACCAATCTGTGTGAGAACTCGCTCTTGCTCTGGCGAGTTACCTATCTGGCTGGCATACATGGCAGCTTGTTTGGCAATGCTGTTACGCTGGATTTCCATACCCAGCTTAGCCTGGCGCATGGCACGCTTGATAGATTTTGTAAGGTCATCCAACTGGGCTGATAATGGTGTAACGGTTGGAGAATTCTCACTGGCAGAATGCAACATCTGGTTGCGGTTCAGAGCTATCTTGTTGTATTCGTTAATCAACTCTGTTGAACTTTCATCAGTCAGACCTACGTTTGATGGGATAGGCTGATATCTGTTGCCAGGTTCGTTCATGTATTTGCCAAGTTCATTCAGAAGTTCAACCTGTGTGTTAGCCTCCTGGAGTTTCTGGGCGTATGTGTCTGAGTTAGCGATGGCAGCTGTTGCGTTGAGCTTCATCTCTACAACATTGTTACGCTTCTTGTAGCTTTCGAGCTGGCCTTCTGTATTGCCCAGTTCGTTGTTGATCTTCTCCAGACGCTGGTTGATGAACTGTTCTGTGCGGAAAGAAATTTCATTCTTGTCCTCGTTGGCCTGGCGGTTATAAACATTTACCAGAGTTCTCAGATAGTCGATGCTGCGCTGAGGATCTTCATCTTTCATCACCAGTTCGGCTATGGTTGTAGTCTTTGAAGTCTGGCTGACAGTCAGTGCTTTTGTATAGCCCTTAGCCGCCATTTCTGGTGACACGATAATCACCTTCAGGCTCTCACCGTCTTTTAATACGTATTTGCCGTTCTGAGTGAAGTGGAGGGTTCCTACACGTGTATTGATGCTTGCTGGCAGACCAGCTAAAGTCTTTTCAATCTTTACAGGATCCTTCTGATAGGAAAAGGCATCTACAGGTATGTAGTATGAACCTGTAACCTGATACTGGCTGCCAGTTTTCTCTATAAGAAGCTTGATAGGAGCATTCAGCTTCTTGAGATGAGCCAGGTCTAAGTCAACGCTGACCTCCTGCTCTTTGTAGACTAACTGATCCCTGAAGGTTCCTTTATGGTAATAGTTCACGTAGCATTTCATGTCTACTACAGCCTGGTTAGCCAAGTCTTGAGCCGAAAGAATTTCAATCTCATTGTCTATACCGTTTGAGTTTGAAATAAAACCGAGGTTTGCAGCATTTTGAATCATGCTGTTACCCATTCCTCTGTTCTTTCTCTGGTCGTCATCCTTTATCAGTACCTTAGCGGTTGCCTGGTATTGCGGTCTTGCATGGCGTATGTAGAGATATCCCAATCCCAAACATACAATGAGTGATAGAACGAACCATTTCCAGTTGAGGATAAGAGTAGAATAAATCAGCTGGAAGTCAATAGATGACTTCTCTTCCTGCTCTTGATCACGTCCCAAATCAAAGTTCTTTGTTTCTTCCATTATTTTATATTCTATTGTGTTTACACCTTTTTTATATTCGTATAAGATAAATGATAGAATCTGTGCTATCTGCTTGCCGCTAGTTCTTTCAGATACTGTCCATAACCGTTTTTGAGCATCGGTTGGGCAAGTTTCAGCAACTGTTCTTTGTCTATCCATCCTTGTTTGAATGCGATTTCTTCCAGACATGCCACTTTCAGACCCTGTCTCTTTTCGATGACTTCTATAAAGGTACTGGCTTCCGAAAGGCTATCGTGGGTACCGGTGTCTAGCCAGGCGAAACCGCGCTGTAAGGTTCTTACCTTCAGAGTCTTTTCTGTCAGATAGTGCTGGTTTACAGTTGTTATTTCCAGCTCACCTCTTGCGCTAGGCTTGATGCTTTTAGCCACATGCACCACGCTGTTTGGATAGAAATAGAGTCCTACAACCGCATAGTTGCTCTTAGGCATTTCCGGTTTTTCTTCTATGCTCAGGCAGTTGCCGTTTTCATCAAACTCTGCCACACCATATCTTTCCGGATCGTTGACATAATAGCCAAATACGCTTGCCAGTCCTTCTTCTGCAGCTTTTACGCTTTCCTTGAGTAAACCCGTAAAACCGGCTCCATAGAAAATGTTGTCACCCAAAACCAGACAGACTGTATCATTACCGATAAACTTCTCGCCAATGATGAAGGCTTGAGCCAGACCATCGGGTGATGGCTGTTCTGCATATTCGAAGTGTACACCCAATTCGCTGCCGTCGCCTAACAGACGTTTGAAACCAGGCAAGTCGAATGGGGTAGATATAATCAAAATCTCCTTGATTCCTGCCAACATTAGCACGGAAACAGGGTAGTATATCATTGGCTTATCAAAAATTGGTATCAATTGCTTACTGATACCTTTGGTAATAGGGTAAAGTCTTGTACCCGAACCTCCCGCTAATACGATTCCTTTCATATCTTCTCTATTTCTAATATAATAAAGTTGAATAGTCTTATCTTAAAAACGCGGCAAAGTTACTAAAAAAAGTTGAATGAGTGAAATCATAAGCCATAAAAATGCATTTTTTGATAAAAAAGCACCTTTTTATATAAAAAACGTCGCTTTGATTTGGGTATTTACTGATTTTATTGTATTTTTGCAGAACAATTTAAATAGATATAGATAATAAAATAATAAAGGAATGGGAATTTTTGCTAAACTATTCGGTCGTAAGGACGACGATAAAAAGGTAGGTGGAATGGAAGATTACATGACCTTGGTCCGTGTATACTTTCAGGCAGCACTTGCTTCTCAGTTAGGTATTACCAATTTGGCCATGTTGCCAGACTTGCGTGTCTTCAAGACAAGTCTGCATGTTCCGACGGTCAACAACCGTCTGGGTATTGGCGAAAAGGCACAGGTGAAGAAAATGATGAAGAATATCTATGATACGGATGATGCCTTCTTCAAGGAAATAGATTCCAGTATCCGTAAGAACTGCCACAAACTGCAGGATGTAAACGTATATCTCATCCAGTTCCAGAACTTTACGCAGGATCTGATGATGCTGATGGGCAACTTGATGAAGTTTAAGCTCCGTTTGCCTAGCTTCATGAAGAATTCACTTTACAAGCTGACTGCTAAAACTGTAGAAGATATCTTCACTAAGAACGATTTCTCTGATGCCAGTGTGCTGAAAACCGTGCTCCAGTTACGCCAGTTCAACAAGCGCTTGGCGTTCAGCCAGCAATGGGTAACCGACTTTACCTTCCAGGTATTGATGCTTGCCAAAAAAGAGCCACGTCCATCAGATGAAGACGTAGAAAAGGCAAAGCAGAAGATGGGAAAGTAACAAATGTTGCACCCAAAATGAAAAAAAATAGCAGAATATTTGTTTTATTCAAATAATTCTCTTAAATTTGTAGCCAAAAAATAATAGTCATGAGTGCAAATGAGAAAACAATCAATACGTTTGCCACAAGAGTAAGGCAGATGATTCTCAAGTTTGACGAGGTCAAGCAGGAGAATGCTGAACTCTATGCGAAGGTGGATGAGCGCGATGCCAAAATCAAGGCATTGGAGGAAAAGTTGGCTCAAGCGCAGAGTGATTACGACAGCTTGAAGATGGCGAAGATGATGACGATTTCTGACAATGATATGGAAGCTACTCAGAAGCGCATCGCCAAGCTCATAAGAGATGTCAATAAGTGTATCACACTATTGGGTGAAAAGTAAAAATCGGAACGATGGCAGAACAAGAACAAGATAAATTACTCATACGATTACACGTCTATGATACAGATCTTTCGGTAAGAATACCTAGGGAAGACGAGGAGTATTATCGTAAATCAGCTAAGCTGATAGATGATATTGTAAACTCATATACCAAGATTTTCAAAGGCAGAAAGAGCGATAAGGAAATCCTGTATATGGCGCTCATTGATGTGGCATTGAGATATGAGAAGGAATCGGATCGGAATGATACGAAACCTTATGATGATATTCTTGAGAAGCTTACCTCCGAGATTGAAGACGCTTTGAAATAAGAATATTAATAAACATATATATAATATAATGATAGTAACTATTATAGCAGCCTTGGTGGCGCTTGTTATCGGCGGTGCTGCTGGGTATTTCATTTTCCGTTATGTCATTAAGGGAAAATATAATGAAATGATAGAAGCTGCCAACAAAGAGGCAGAAGTAGTAAAAGAGAAGAAGCTTTTGGAAGTGAAGGAGAAATTCCTCAACAAGAAGGCGGAACTCGAAAAAGAAGTGCAGCAGCGTAATTCTCGCATCCAGCAGAATGAGAATAAGTTGAAGCAGCGCGAGATTTCTCTCAATCAGCGTCAGGAAGACCTCGGTCGACGCAAGATGGAGATTGATCAGTATCAGCAGCGTGTTGACAACGAGAAGAAACTCTTGTCTGTCAAGCAGCAGGAACTTGATAAGATGCAGAAACAGGAGCAGGCTAAACTGGAAGAACTTTCTGGTCTGAGTGCTGAAGAGGCTAAGCAGAGATTGATTGAGAGTCTGAAAGATCAGGCTAAACTCGATGCTGCAAGCTATGTGAACGAAATTATGGATGATGCCAAACTCAATGCTAACCAGCAGGCTAAGAAGATTGTGATTCAGACAATCCAGCGTGTTGCTACAGAAACAGCCATTGAGAACTCTGTTAGCGTTTTCCATATCGATAATGATGAGGTGAAGGGACGTATTATCGGTCGTGAAGGCCGCAACATCCGTGCCTTGGAAGCTGCAACTGGTGTAGAAATCGTAGTAGATGATACTCCAGAGGCAATCGTTATTTCAGCCTTCGACCCTGTTCGTCGTGAGGTTTGCCGTCTGGCTCTCCATCAGTTGGTTGCTGACGGACGTATCCACCCAGCCCGTATTGAGGAGGTGGTAGCCAAGGTGAAGAAACAGTTGGATAATGAAATTATCGAAACTGGTAAGCGTACAGCTATCGACCTCGGTATTCATGGTCTGCACCCAGAGTTGATTCGTATCATCGGTAAGATGAAGTACCGTTCTTCTTACGGTCAGAACCTCTTGCAGCATGCCCGTGAAACCGCTAACCTCTGTGCGGTTATGGCTTCTGAATTGGGATTGAATCCTAAGAAGGCTAAGCGTGCCGGTCTTTTGCACGATATTGGTAAGGTGCCTGATGAGGAGAGTGAATTGCCACACGCATTGTATGGTGCCAAGATTGCTGAGAAGTATAAGGAAAAACCTGATATCTGCAATGCCATCGGTGCTCACCATGATGAGATGGAGATGAACACATTATTGGCTCCCATCGTACAGGTTTGTGATGCTATCTCTGGTGCTCGTCCTGGTGCCCGTCGTGAGATTGTAGAGGCTTATATCAAGCGTTTGAATGATCTCGAAGCTATCGCAATGAGTTATCCTGGCGTAACCAAGACTTACGCTATCCAGGCAGGTCGTGAACTCCGTGTCATCGTTGGTGCGGATAAGATGAACGATGAAGAGAGCATCAAACTTTCTGATGAAATCGCAACCAAGATTCAGAATGAGATGACTTATCCTGGTCAGGTTAAGATTACTGTGATTCGTGAGACTCGTAGTGTAGCTTACGCTAAGTAAGATAGAATTATATTTGAAGTTTAAATTGTCGTTTCTCTTCTGCAAGGTAGAGAGATGTATCTTGATAAAGCCGTACTCTGAAAAAAGGGTGCGGCTTTTCTTTTCCCTTTTCAGAATATGATGAAAGCAGAACAGAAAGTATTAAAGCGATTCAATAAAGGATGTGTGGATTATCACCTTTTGGAGGATGGTGACCATATTCTTATAGCCTTGAGTGGTGGAAAGGATTCTCTGGAACTGATTCGTTTGCTGGCTCAGCGTGCCCGTATCTATAAACCTCATATCGAAGTGGAGGCGGCTCATATCATTATGGATAACATTCCTTACGAGACCGACCGTTCTTATCTGCAGGATTTCTGTGCCGAGAATGGCATCAAGCTCCATATCCTTCATAGTTCGTTTGATGAATCTACCGATTCCCGTAAGACCCGTTGCTTCCTCTGTGCCTGGAACCGCCGCAAGACGCTCTTCGAGTTTGCTGTAAGCCACGGGTTCAATAAGATAGCTCTGGGACATCACATGGATGATATCCTCGTTACCCTGCTGATGAACATCACCTTCGAGGGTTCGCATTCCACTATGCAGCCCAGTCTTCCTTTAAAACATTATCCGCTCACCATTATCCGTCCGCTCTGTCTCGTACATGAGGCGGATATTCGGCAGGTAGCAGAAGAGTTGCATTTCACTAAGCAGAAGGCGTTGTGCCCTTACGAAGAGACTACCCGCCGTGCGGATATGCAAGCCGTCTTCCTGCATTTGGAACAGTTGAACCCAGAGGTGCGCTACAGTCTTTGGCGCTCCGTCTTTATGGAATAAAATATAGTAGAAAAAGCAATAAAAAACGAAAGTGCTTTCATGAGCTCATGAAAGTACTTTCGTTGGACAATGAAATAGGCTTCATTTGCCATTGAAGCCTATTTTATTTTTTTATGCATACGAGTGCATTCCGGTAAGGAAGTAATTTACTCCGAAATATGTCATGGCAATGCTCATGAATGCCAGGGTGATGTAAATGTGATATACCAGTGGCTTGCGGAAGACTGGTAGACTCTGCGTATGCACTACTACGGCATAAATCATAAAGGTGATGAGCGCCCACGTCTCCTTGCTATCCCAACTCCAGTAATTACCCCAGCTCACGTTAGCCCAGATGGCTCCGATGAAGATGCCGTACCCCATCGTGGTGAGGGCAGGGTAGAGGAAGATGCGGCTCAGTGCCTGAAGCTCTTCGCCATGAGAGCGAAGGCAGATACCCATGATGCCACAGATAAAGGTGAGCGATAGGAGGGCATAGCTCATCATGATGATGCTGACATGGATGCTGAGTAATGGACTGTTCAATACCGGCATCATCTGTCCGATAGCAGGATCCATCTGGTTGATATGGCTTACCAGAAGGAAAAATCCTGAAATCAGGAAGCCGAATACCATGACGATGCGGATGCGCAACTGCATCAGAATACTGATAAGCATCACGAACCAGGCTACAGTTAGCATACTTTCATATCCGTTAGACATAGGTATGTTGCCGCTGATAATCCATCTCAATGCCAATCCGAAGGTTAAGGCAAGGAAGGAAACGCCAAGCAAGATAGGCAAAGCGATGTTCAATGCCTTGATTTCTCTCTTCTTCGTCATGCGATAGATGGTGTAGAAGAGGGCAATGAAGCCCAGTGTGAGGTTTGCCATGAAGAGAATGGTTGCAAAAGGAAAGGCATTATTGATGCGTTCTGCCTTATACTGTGTAGCTGTTGGCAGCGAATTACCGCTACTAACCTCCTGATATTTCTTCATCTTGACGAAGAACTCGTTTACACGGCGCGTATTGCCTGCCTTTACATCACCATTCAGCAGAGAGAATACATTCTTGATATAGAGCGCATGCTGGTGCTCCACGGCCTGTGGCAACTTATCTACAGGTGAAAACCACGTGGTAGTGCCAGCCTTGATGAATGAATGATCCTTGGTAGCCTTCACATTCTTGGTGAAGGTGTAAGGAAGAACTTTCAATGAGATACCTTCTCGCAACTCCATGATGATTTGTATCTTGCCATCAATATCGGCGGCTTGCTGATGGAACTTGTCCTGCTGCCCATTGTAGTATTCCTGAACATACTGTCCGATGGTATAGCCACCCATTTCACGATTGAAGAAAGTATTGAGCGAAGCATAGTCAGGCAGATTCATCGCTGTTTTCATTTCTCCGCTCTTGATCTTGATGAAAGGCTCGTTTGCCCAAGTATTTCCATAGAATACCCAACCAGAGAGTACCTGTTCTGCAGTCAATCCCAGATAGCTCCTGGCTCCATATATCTTCTTGCAGAAATCGAGGGCAAAGGTCTGTACCGGACAGATGCGGTCGTTGTAGAGAATATGAAGCTCGCCAAACTTCTCTGCAGTTTCCTTTGGCAATACAGCATTTTGGAGATTGCCTGTTGCTGATTCTGCATGCAGTGTCTGTATATTGCCCATGCTGAGGATGAGTGCTGTCATCAAGGCTCCCTTCTTGAGCAAAGGACTCTTCAGTAGTTTGCGATAACCGCCCTTAGGGTCGAAGAGCATCCATACGAGGGAGATGAAGAGCAGTGCATAGCCAGTATAGGTGACTGGTATGCCGTATGGATCGGCATTGATAGCGAGCACGCTTCCCTTGCCGTCTTCATCGTAAGATGACTGATAAAGACGGTAAGACCGGTGGGAATAGATGTTATTCATCGAAACTTCGCCTTCGCTCTTATCATCTCCGTCTATTACGGTGAATTTTGAAGAATAGTCAGCCACGGCGTTGGTTCCATCGTGCATCTTCGCTTCAAACTTCTGCAGGCAGAGCGAGAAAGGGAGTTTCTCTTCCTGCATACCCAGCTCTTCATCCTGAGCCATATAAGTATCTGTAGGCTGACCGATGCGCAGATGAATCATGCCCCGTTTAGCCGATATATGTGTGAGCAATGCCCCGGCAAGGATGATGATGAAGGAGAGATGGAGTGCCAATGTAGAAGCGCACTTCACTTTTCTTTTGATGATGTAGAAAGCACCGAGGGCAGCAAGTACTGCCCAGATAAGAATGAACCACCATGCCCCATAGTAGTGGGCATGGGCATAATCCGTGCCCTGGCTTTTTTCCACGATGGTGGCGGCAGCCATGCATACGAGCACAAGAATGTAAAGAATGAATATAATCTTTTTAACCATACTTAGTTGGAATCTTGATAGAATTTCCGCTGCAAAATTACGATATTATTCGGAGACAAGCAAGATTTTATACGTATATTTAGAGGTTCTGATAAAAAAGCTGCCAAATGCTTTTGATAGCCTGGCAGCTTTTCTTATTTTTGTTTCTTCTTGTAATATCTTATCATTAGATAGAACGCAGGAACTTAACCACTGCATCACGATCGCTCTTCGATGCTTTGTAGAAGTTCATGGCTGAACTATAGGCATGACTCTTCTTGCTGTAGCAGTGCCACATGATGGCTTCCACCTCGTTGCGGGCACGACAGTCGTGCAGGCGATCTTCTGCACCTGTGTTCAGATAGCTCAAGCCACGACCCCAAAGTGGAGTGGTGCGGCACCATGATCCATGGATGTCGTTCATCATATAGAGCTTGTGCTGAATGAAGTCAGAATATGGATAAATGGTCTGATTCTGATAACGAGGCAACTTCTTGTCGGCGATGTACTTGGATGTTACGTAGTTATCGTCACCGGTCTTCCATGATGGCTTGTGACAGTTGGCGCAGCCCCATTCCATGAAGAGTTTTTTACCTTGCTGTACCTGTGAATCATTCAAGTTGCGGGCACGAGGTACTGCAAGTCCACGATGCCATACCATGAAGGCATAGAAATCGTCCATGTTCTGCTCAGGCTTGAAGTTGTGCCATTGGTTGTCAAACTGATTGGTTTTTGGATCCAACAGGTTTACTACTGCTTCCTTGATTCCCTCGTCAGTACCATCTGCATAATATGGAGAGGTAGGATCCTTCTGGATGGCTGCAATCACATCCGTATTCTCTGACATTGCCTTTGCCCAAGGGGTCGTGGTATAGAGGCAAGGACGATCCTGACGGGTAACATTGGTGATGTTCCAGATAGCGTTAGCACCAGGACCATCCTGTAAACTACCACGGGTCAAGGCATAAGTGAAGCGCTTGACAATCTTTTTGTTCAATTCAGAGGTGTTTGGATCGAATGTGCTGCCATCTGCATGCACGCCACCAATAGCGTATTTGCTATCTCTACCAAATGTTGTATAGTATGCTCCGTCGGTAAAGTCATTCTTGTCGGCATCCCAAAATGATGGATTGATGTATTCTTTTACGTCAAGTCCAGCTTTCTTGAAGTAAGATGCCTCTGATGCATACTGTGCCTTGATAGCTTCGTTAGGAATGGCATCTACCAGTCCTGTACCACCAATACCGATGGTAGATTCCAATCTTACAGCTACTGCACCATTGCTGGTTTCGTATGGAGTAGGACTGGTGTTGAAGGCACTCTTAGGGATAGAAATCTCAGGATAAATCAAATCAAACTTTTCGCCATCAGGGAACTGCATGGATGGTATCTCTTCTGTTTCCATCTTGTTGACGTGCTCCCAACTCATATTGATTTTGCTCTCATCGATAGGTGGCAAGAATGGAGACTGTGCTTGTGTCTGAGGCATACCTGTAACCTCAGTTACATAGCCACCATCATTGCTGTTGGCACCATCTACAGGATGATATACTACGAGCAGATAGCCGTTACCATTACCATAGCGGGTTTCATACTGTGCCTTGCGCTTGCCATGGCCATACTCTGGATGGCAATCAAAGCAAGATGAGCGGACTGAAGCAGGACCTAAGCCCTTGAATGCACCTGTATTCCATGAATACTGGCGCTCGAACATCTGCTCGCCGATAAAGAACTGCTTGAAGAGTTCTGGGTCGTTATCTACAGCAGGTGTCTGGTCTGAGTAGCTGCTGGAACCTGTGTTCTCTGTTGTACCCAGTTTACCACCTGGATACCACTCATCTGCAGTAAAGTTACCCACTTCCTTACCTACGTATGCGGCATCTGTTTCCTGAATTTCAACTTTGTTGTCATCGTCAGAACAGCTAGCCATTGTCGTAGCCAAAGCCAGGGCGAACGACATGTAGGCGTAATTCTTAAAATTCTTATTCATAATGTATTTTCTTTGTGATATATTATATTTAACCCAAATGACGTAGCTTCGCTTCTATTGAAGAAAGCAAAGCTACGTAATCCTTTATTCCTGTTGTTTCTGCTGTAATGGATAAATTACTTGGAAACCTTCAAGGCGCGGAACCAGGCACCCGCATTGTTCAACTCGTCGTCCAGGGTGTTGATCTTGTCGATGCAAGTCTTTACCTGAGCATTGGCTGGATCATCCACGAAGGCGATACCGCTCTTCTTGGCAGACTCCAATGCTGCGATAGCCTCATCAAGAGCTGTATTCAATGCGTTGTAGCCACTGTAGTTGTACTTCTTCATGATAGTCATCAATGAATTAGCAACAGGAGTTGTAGCAGTTACATGACGTGTACCATAGAGAGAGTTCTTGATAGAGTAGATGTTGTCCTGATAGTCGATGAATGAACGCTTGCTGTATGGTGACTCAATGTAGTCGCGAGATTCAGCTTCGCCATCCTCAGTTGTACCGCCATGACCGGTAGCTACACGGTAAGCCTGACCCAGCTTCTGGGTGTAAACCTCCTGGCAGATGCTTGAGCAACCGCCTACGAATACATTCTCCAAGGTCTCCTGCCATGTAGGGAACCAAGCCTTGTCGCCTGTGGCATTGAGGAAGAACTGACCGTAACCGATACCTGCAGTAGAAAGGGCACCAGCACTCTCCTCCAGACCAGCAAGACCATCAACCACCCACTTGCAATTGGTTGTCAACCAAGAACCGAGGGTTGCATCACCATTCCAACCATACTGGAGGAGTGAAGTCATGTTGTAGATGTCGCCAGCTACAGCGGCAGCAAATGCCAACTCGTCGATACCCTTTACGGTGGTCATGCCCTCTTCTGTCTCGTTGTTGTTCAGCATGGCTGCAGTACGTGCGGCTCCATTACGGAAGAGTACGAACTCCAATCCGTGGAAACCTATTACAGAGTCGAAGTTCTTGTTCTCGGTATAGATAAACTGAGCTGGGTTTGAACCCTGGATTCCGGCGATGATGTTCTGGTTGTTGAGTGCCTCTACCATCTGGTCGTGGTCGAGTGGCCATGAGTCGATGTGTGGGTCAATCTCGTTGTTGGCTGCTGCACCATAGAGGAATGCCTCACTGCGCTCCCATTCACGACGAGCGTTCTTGAAAGCCTCGCAGGCATCGGTGATATCTGCATCGCTCAAGTTGCCAGCCTTGGCGTTGGCGTATGCCTTGTCGCATGCATCCTTCAGAACCTTAGCGTTGTCTCTCAAATCTTTGTAGGTAGGATTGATAATGTCGTTTACATAAGTGTTGGCAACTGCTGATAATTCTGTTGCTGGAACTACGTTACCCTCTGTTACTGGGCCATCATCATCGCTACAAGAAGCGAAACCCAAAGATAAGGTCATTGTTGCTACGAACAAGAATGCCTTCTGAAAAATCTTTTTCATGTTTCTTTGTTTTTTATGTTTGAATATGATAATTATTTTTCTATGAAACGGCTCTTTTCCCCTGGATTAGAGGAAGAAGCCCTGATAAGCGATGCCGATGTTCACGGCTGGCTCATTGTTGTACTTAGAGTGGAAGATGCGCTGGTTGTATTCAGCTTTCACACAGATTTGTGGGAGAGGGAAGTAGTTGATACCTGCTGCCACAATTTTGCGGTTGGTCCACTTGGCGGTGGTATTGTGAACGGATGAATCGTAATACTCGAAATGACCGAACACATACAGCTTCTGGTTGTTTTCACGCAACTTGGAAATCTGAGAGAAGACATCATAGCCTGCTTCCACCATGGTAGCGATGGCATGACTGCCGAAGTATTTGCCGCTGCCTGATTCATTAGGCTTGACGTTAGCCGTACCAGGATATACAATGCTGGTAATGGCTGTAGCATCGCTTACATAGCCATAATCCACGTTGCCTCTAATCTTCCAGTTGTACTTGTTGTAGGTGAAGTCGAAGGCACCTACATATACGTTTCCCTTGATGTTTTTGTGTTGGGTATCCTGTGGGGTGGTGTTGCCCATCGCCTTGCCGTAGTAACCGCTCAGTCCGATGCGCAGACCAGGAATACTGTAGTTATCTACACGGGCAGCAACGGCATATTTGTTGGCTACCTCAAACTCGTATGGACTCTTGGCACCGCCTTGAATCCAGTTGCTGCGACTGAAACGGTAGGCGTTCAAACCTGCCAGAAACTGTGCCTCGTAGCGGAACTTACCGCTCTTTCCCCAGAAACTGATACCAGTCTGGTGCCATGTACAAGGAAGAATGGTGTTTTCTCCTTCCGGACGATAAACAGTAAAGAAATTCAATGGTTCGTGATAGGCATTGGTAAGACCTACAGGTACAACGATGTGTCCAGCCTTGATGTTAGCCCATCGACCGAATGATTTCTGAATCCAGAACTGTTCGAGTTCCACCTCGCCACCTTTCTCTACCTCTTGTTCATACTCGATGGCCTCCTCTGCCTCGTATTCGATAGACTGTCCGGTACCTCCGTGTTCAAACTCAATTTCAATACCCATGGACCATCCCTTTCCGAAGTCGTAACCCAGGTAGATTACTGCATGAGGAATGTCGAAGCGTCCGTGGTCGGGTGCGTTTTTATAAGCGGTGGCGTTAGAGTAGCGTTTTCCTGCGTCGCTATAGAAGTTGCGGCTCATGACAACCTCGCCATAACCACCCACGCTGAGGCGCTTGCCGTTTACATGCTGCATCACACTATCGGCAGCCACAGTTTGTGCACTTGCCGTTGCCAAACCGGCAACGAGGGCAGCGGACATCAATCCAATTCTTAAACTCTTCATCTTTAATATTTTGAAATTATTGTTATCGTATAGTTTTATATAAAGGAAAGAGCGCGGATGTTTGCTTGCGGTCTCGATACTTTAGAGGCCTAGTATCTCCTTAAAGCCATGAGGCATGATAAGGAATTACGCAGCTCTGCCGCTCGGGAGTGGCAATCATCACCGCGCTCTTTCTCGATTTCGGGTGCAAAGTTACAGAGTTTTAAAATATCTTGCAATACCTAAAAATCGGTAAACTGTCGCATCCCCATTTTTAGGTATTGCGAGTTTCGAAACTTTTTTGTATATTTGCAACCGAAATAGAAACATTATGAATGTTCTTGATACAAGGATGTTTTCATTTAAGGATAAAGAAAGATGAAAAATCAGAAGATGTATGAAGCTGATGACAAGATGATCAGCATCATTAGAGACAATTATAACATTTTACAGAGCCTCGGCAGCTTCGGTATCAACCTGGGCTTTGGTGATAAAACTGTGTGCGAAGTTTGCGAAGAACAGCAGGTGGATACCTATACTTTCCTGTCCGTGGTTAACTTGACGATTAATGGTTACAAGGAGTATGACGATGCTGACCGCCTGTCGCTGCCGACCCTATTGCATTATCTCAAAGCATCGCATGCCTATTACATAGATTTCCAGTTGCCGTTTATCCGTAAGGAACTGGTTGAAGCGCTGGATGAAAAGGATAATCTGGCGCGCCTTATCCTCAAGCTTTATGATGACTATGCCCATAGCATCACCAATCACATGAAGTATGAGGAAAGAATGGTATTCCCTTATGTTCAGGCACTTATAGATGGTAATGCCAATGCAAACTTTGATATAGAAACCTTCTCGAAGCACCATGCTCAGGTAGATTTGAAGTTAAAGGAACTCAAGAGTATCATTATCAAGTATTTGCCTTCTGATGGCTTGCATAATAATCAGCTCAGCGCCACTCTTTATGATATATATAATAATGAGGAATGGCTGAAACATCATTCTGAGGTTGAGGAAGAAATCTTTATTCCTGCAGTAAGAAATGCAGAGCGTAAACTGAAGCAGAACGATGTGAGTGCCAAGATTTCGAGCATGATTAATCAGACTTCGATGAGCGATGAACAGTTGAGCGACCGTGAGAAAGATGTGATTGTTGCTTTGGTTCAGGGAATGACCAACAAGGAGATTGCTGACCACCTGTTTATCTCTATCAATACGGTCATTACGCATCGCAGAAACATCGCCCGAAAGCTTCAGATTCATTCTCCAGCAGGTCTTACAATTTATGCCATCGTGAACAATTTGGTTGATATTTCTTCTGTAAAGCTGTAGCTTATCTGTGGAATATCTGTTTAAATAATGTTATTTTTCCTAAAATGATAGCGCCTTCCTCTCACATGAGGGGAAGGCGCTATCATTATATTTAGGTATGTGATGATTCTGCATCACTATTTATGGTGAAGGCTAGATTATATTGATGTCAACAAAACCATGCATCACAGCATAAATGGTGAGTGATGACACACTTTTTAATCCCAGTTTTTCCTGTATTTTCTTGCGATGGGTAATCACAGTAGTCAGTCCGATACAGAGTTGGTCGGCTATCTCTTTGTTGATTTTCCCTTGTGCTACCAGAGATAATACCTCTATTTCTCTATCCGACAGAACTTTTTCCTGAGTGACAGGGGGCATGGCAGGGATATGTTCGCCATGAGGATGACCGGAATGCTGCAGGTTGAGAAACTCTTTTATCAGGTATCCTTCTGATACATTGACGCAGAGACAATGAAATTCTGCAAGTTGCGAATTGGGATCGTTGCTGGGTGTTAGAACGATCACGTGGTGGTTCCTGTTGCCCTGTGTGAAGAAGTAACGGTGTTCCAGTACAATGTGCATAGATACAAAACTATGAACAAAGTGGTCAGGATTGTTTGCCTCGTACTGACGGAACGAACCGAAGGTCGAGATTTTCATCATGGGCATCACCGACTCAAGCAGTTGTCTGAGTCCCATTGCGGCGAGTGTATTGCTCTCTACTATTGCCATTTCCGGCATCTGTTTGCCAGCCATGGCTTTCATCATTTCTTTATTCATCTCTGTTTATTTTACTTCTGCTAGTGAAAGTTGGGTTATACTTATATCTTGTTTTTACAAGAATGGAGTGAGTACCTTTGCGGCAAACCATCCTTTGAATCTTTGCCAGCCCGTACGCCACTCTCTCCAGTTCTTCTCATTGAGTAAGAAACTGTCTTTCTTTTCCCCATCAAAGAGCTGTACCAGTTGTTGGGTAGTGCAAGAATCCACAATCACTGCATTCTCTTCATAGTCCCAGCGCAGGCTTCGGGCATTGAGATTGGCACTGCCAACGGTACAGAACTTGCCGTCTACCATGATAATCTTGGTATGGTGGAAGCCCCGTGTGTACATCCAAACATTGCATCCTGCCTTCATCAGTTTGTGGGCATTATAGAAACCGCAGTCAGGAGTCAGCGGAATATCGCTCTTGGTAGAGAGCATGATTTCTACTTTCACTCCTCTTTTCACAGCATTCTTCAATGCCTTTTTGAGTTTATGACTCAAGGTGAAGTAGGGGCTGATAATCTTGATGCTATCCTGTGCATCATTGATGGCATTCACATAGAAATATCGGATGATATCCTTTGTAATATGCGGTTCGCGGTTGATGATGCCGACCATCTTTCTGTAGGCAGTTGCTGTCGTATCCGGCTTGAGATTCTCTACCAGATAATCCTTCTTCTTATATCTCCAGAATTCAGTGCTGTGCACATTCTGTCCGCTCACCTTATTCCACATTTTGAGGAATATCTTCTGCAGGGTATTCACCTCGCTTCCGTCGATGCGACAGTGCATATCGTGCCATTCTCCTACTACCTCAGTACCTTTTATATAATAGTCGGCAACGTTCATGCCGCCTGTGTAGGCAATCTGTCCGTCAATGATTACGATTTTACGGTGATCACGGTTGAAGATTGCATGTACCCATGGAAACTTCAGGGGCTTATACTCATAAATCTCTATGCCGTTGGCACGGATTTTCTTGAGATGTCTCTTTCGCAGAGGCTTATTGTTGGAAGAGTTTCCGAAACCATCATATAAGGCTCTCACCTTTACACCCTCCTTGACTTTCTGAGCTAGCAGGTCGAAGAGGAGGGAGGCGATGCTGTCGTTGCGAAAGTTAAAGTATTCCAGGTGTACACTATGTTTAGCCTGTCGGATTGCCTGGAACATATCATCAAACTTTTCCTGACCATTCATCAGTAGGGTTACTGAATTATCGTGAGAAAAGCTGACTCCTTTCCCACGAAGCTGATTTACGATCAGTGAATCGCTGGTCTGTGCGCTGCACAGCGAACAAGACAGCCATAATGTCGCTATTAATAAAAAATATCTCATCTTATTTATAACCGTGTTATCTATAAATCCGTGTAATCCGTGCCTAAAAAATTATACCATGCAGGCATAGTGGTCTACAATGCCCTTTAAATGATTATCCTTGTCTACAACCAGTACCGTATGCACCTTATACTTGTGCATGATGCGCTGAATCTCCGAAATCTTCGTCTTCGGAGTCACCATCTTTGGTGTGGTGGTCATGATGTCACTCACCGTCTTGTTGAAGAACTCTGCCTGCCATTTCTCCATGGCACGGCGGATATCGCCATCAGTAATTAATCCTATGACACGTTTCTCTTCATCCAGAGAAATACCCAATCCCAGTTTTCCCTTGCTCACATGAATGATAGCCTCGCCCAGGTGCATCTCTTTAGGGATGATAGGCATATCATCGCTGCGCATCACATCTTCTGCTGTGGTGAGGAGGCGCTTGCCTAATTCTCCACCCGGATGGAACTGGGCAAAGTCACGAGGCTTGAAGTGGCGTACCTGCATCAGGGCTATCGCCAATGCATCGCCCATCGCCAGAGCTGCTGTAGTACTGCTGGTTGGAGCAAGGTTCAGCGGACAGGCCTCCTTCTTTACCTTTACGGTGATATGATGGTTGGAATATTTTGCCAATAGGGAATTCGGATTTCCCGTAATCGATATAATCGGTACATTCATGTGGAGCACCATCGGGATGAAACGGAGCAATTCGTCGGTCTGACCACTGTTGCTCAGTGCCAGCACCACATCCTTGTCGGTCATCACACCGAGGTCGCCATGATAGACATCCAGTGGATTGATGTAGAAAGCAGGTGTACCTGTTGATGCCAGGGTAGCTGCAATCTTGGCACCCACGTGCCCGCTCTTGCCCACACCGGTTACGATGATTTTGCCTTGGCAGTGGAACATCATATCAACTGCTTTCTCAAAATTACTATCCATGTAGGAAATTTGATCGAGTATGGCTTGAGCTTCGTCACGAAGGGCTTGCTCTCCATACGAGCGGACTGTCATGTCGTCAATATCGTTTATCTTGTGATTCATTATATTCTATAATAAATGTTCTTTATTGAATGGAACTAATATACTTAGACAAGTTAATTAATATACTTAGGCAAGTTAATTAATATACTTAGGCAAGTTAATTAATATACTTAGGCAAGTTAATTAATATACTTTGTTAAGCGAGCAAATCTGCTATGAGAGCCTCCAGCTTGTCTAATTCCAGCATATTGGCAGCGTCACTCTTTCCATTGTCTGGATCTGGGTGTACCTCAAAGAAGTAACCGGTGGCACCAAATGCCTTGGCTGCCATAGCCATGGCTGGTACGAACTTGCGGTCGCCCACGGTCTTGCCATCGCCGGCGCTAGGGCGCTGAACGCTATGGGTACAGTCCATGATGACATTTGGCACAATCTCCTTCATGTCAGGGATGTTTCTGAAATCTACCACGAGATTGTTATACCCGAAACAGTTGCCGCGTTCTGTGAGCCAAACTTCCTTGGCACCGCTCTCCAATGCTTTTTCTACAGGATATTTCATATCTCTACCGCTCAGGAACTGTGCCTTCTTGATGTTGACGGTTTTACCAGTCTTGGCTGCAGAAACCAGAAGGTCGGTCTGTCGGCAGAGGAAGGCTGGAATCTGGAGAATATCACATACTTCGCCTGCTGCTGAAGCTTGATAACTCTCATGAATATCTGTTGTAACCTGAAGGTTGTATTTCTCTCTGATATTTCCCAGCATCTGGAGTCCTTTCTCCAGTCCTGGACCACGGAAAGAGTGGATGCTGGTACGGTTGGCTTTGTCGAATGAAGCCTTGAATATGATTTGGGTTCCTAACTTTTCGTTGATGCGGACGAGTTCCTGAGCTACTGTTTCCAATAGTTCCATTGACTCGATGACACAAGGACCTGCTATGAATGTTGCCATATGTTTAAAAGTTTATAGTTAATAGTTTATAGTTAATAGGGGGCTAACCTGCTATTAACTGTAAACTATAACCTGTTAATTATTAACTTGTTTGATTGTAATCTCACGCTGTGGGAACGGAATCTCGATGTTGTGATCGTTGAGCGTATCGTAGATGCACTCCATGATGGTGGCATCGTCGATGGCTTGGGTAAGCACGTTCACCCATACCACAATTCTGAGTGTGATGCAGCTGTCATCGAAACTTTTCAATAATACCTTCACCCCTTTGTCCTGATAGATACAGTCCAGTTTCATGAGGGCATCAATCAGAATCTGTTTCACTTCCTTCACATTGCTGCCATAAGCAATACCTACCTCCAGAATATCCAGCTCATAACCATGATTCTTGGTCATGTTCTTGTAGTTCTTCGAGAAGAGCTGCGAGTTCTGGAAGGCTATGACCGAACCGTCGGTAGCCTCCAGCATCGTAGAGGTATAACTGATACTGCTTACCTTACCACGGGTGCCGTCACAGATGATATAGTCACCCACCTTCACACGGCCCATCATCAGAGAGATACCGTAGTAGATGTTTTCGAGAATATCCTTTGATGCAAAACCCAGACCGGTTGATAAGCCGGCAAAGATAGCAAGCAGCCATGATTTACCAACCTGGAATACGTTCAGGGCTATCATCAGCCAGATACCCCAGATAATCACCTGCATCACGTTTTTGAACATCACAATCTTTGAAGCAGCCGACGCCGGGTCTGCTTTCTCGAAGTGATGACGCATGAAATCTACAGAAGTAATGTTGATGTAGTTGAACAGGAAGTACAGACAAGCTACCTCTGAAATACTGAAAAGCGATGCAGTGAAGTTGCTGGTCTTGATGTAATCCTTGTTGAATATCTCCCAAGTCGTATCACTCATGTTGAATACATCTGCTGCCCAGTAGATAGAGATGATGAACGAAAGTACACCTGAAATAGGGAGCAATACCTTGTAGATAAAGCGATACAGCCATTTATCGGTAATCGCCTTGTCTGCCAGCTTTTTACGCTTGGCATATACGCTGAGCCATCCCTCGCAGCAGGTAATGGTAAGCACGCAGGTAAGCTGCATGGTCCACCAGATGATAAGCTGGACGGCAAGCAGTGTGAAACCTGTCCAGGCAAAAATGGTACTTACTCCGAATACGGCAAGCGATATGAATGCGTATGTCTTGTCGGTACGCAATACCTGGTTGTGCTTTCTGCCAATCACATTCCACAGCCAGAGAGCGCAGAGCAGAAGGACTGGTGGAAAGATGAGGTTTACCAGGTCGTTTGGTATCAGGATGATACGGAACACGATAACGATGAAACCTACCAGCATCAATGGCGAATAGATACGGAAGGTATTCTTGATCTTATCGTTGTCTACGCGTAGCAAGATAGATACCAAGATGACGCCAACCAACCAGGAATATTCTACCAGCAGCTGGCTTGCCATAATCACGAAGTTCTGGGTAACCGCCATTCTTACGATACCGAGAATAACTGCGAAGGTTACTACTGTCATAGCCATGATAAGGCATGGTCGTTTTGCCATAAAACTTTCCTTTCTGTTCTCGAACATACCATGCTTCATGAGTTGGGTAATTACGATGCGGATGGTAAAGAGATTGAGGAAGATGGAGATGAGACCCCAGAAGATGATGATACCGAAGAGGATGAAGATGATACGAACATCCCATTGCGACATCATGCCCGGTACGGGCTTGTATTTCTCGGTTACAGACGTCTTCGCCTCCTTATAGTTCATGCTGAAGTTGCGGAGTATACGCAGATAGTTGTCGCCTCCATTATTGAAGATGCTGTTCTGGATATCTTCGTATCTGCGGTTGGCATAGTCGTTGAGTGCCTGTAACTTACGGTCGGTTCGGTCGTAAGCCTGCACATAGGCTTGCAACTGTTTCTGTTTCTCTACCAGCTGGCGGCGGATATTGACAGCCAGAGTCAGGTCTACGTTTCGGTTCACCTGTGCTTCTTCGCTGAGAAACATGGTGTTCATGCCGTAGAGATAGTTGATGAGTGAATCGAAACGCGCCACCTCAACATTGTTCTTCTTGATCATCTGGCGGAAAGGAACAGCCTTCGATTTAAACTTCTTAAACTGCTCTGTAGCTTCATGACAGGCATACGTCATGTCGAAAATATACCCGTTGCGTTGCGAATAGAGCATGATGGAGTTCTGGTCAGCCTGTTTCACAATACTGATGAGTTCCTGAATTACCGCCAACTGTTGAGCCTTGGCAGCTTGGTTCTGTTTCTCCAAGTCTATGTGATAGTTGGTCAATTCTGTGCGCAGCATATAGAGTGTTGTGTCCAGGTTGGCTTCCTTGAGCACAGCATTACTTGGCAGTGCCAATGCCACCATCAGCAGAATTATGATGTATAGTCTCTTCTTCATATTTAGTAAATTTGACTGCAAAGTTATTAATAATTCGTGAAAAAGCAAAGAGAAATTCCCCTTTTTTGAAATATTAGCACCTTTACGTTCGATTTTTAGGCTTATCCTTTGCATTTTTCATATAAATTGATTACATTTGCAACGTCAAAGGATACGTTAATTAATCAGATTGGAATATGAAGATACTCATAGCAGATAGTGGCAGCACCAAGACCGATTGGGCTCTGGTTGATGAACAGGGTAACGTGATGGTTACCTGTAAGACGCAGGGCATCAGTCCGATTCATCAGAGTGATGCCGAGATTTTGGATGTGTTGTGTAAGGAACTTGTTCTGTCAGAGCAGCCTCAGGAGGTTTTCTTTTATGGCAGTGGTGTAACCGAGGCGATGAAGTCTCGCATGAAATCACTCTTGCAGCAGTCTTTCCCCGAAGCCAAGGTTGAGGCAGAAGGTGATATGCTGGGAGCAGCCCGTGCCCTGTTTGGCAAGAAACCGGGTATCGCCTGTATTTTGGGAACCGGTGCCAACAGTTGTCTTTACGATGGAGAGAAGATTGTGATGAATACTCCTCCGTTGGGATATATCCTGGGCGATGAGGGTAGTGGGGCAGTAATCGGCAAACTTTTCCTCAATGGTATCTTCAAGGGCACTTTGCCTGTATCGCTAAAGAATAAATATCTTGCCTGGTCGGGTTTGGATTATCCTACTATTATTAATAAGGTGTACAGACAGCCGCTTGCCAATCGCTTTCTGGCTTCCATCTGTCCTTTTATCTCAGAACAGATAGCAGAAGGTGAGAAACACGAGAACGGGACTGACGAACTGAATGAAGCGATGGCTCTCTATCGTATGATACTGGAGAGTTTTAATCAGTTCTACGCAAAGAATCTCACACCTTATATTAAATATGTCAAGGCGAGCACCGAGGATATAAGTCAGTTGGAGCCAGGCATGAAGGCATGGCA
The DNA here is from genome assembly GCF_026015465.1 of Segatella copri. Classification (GTDB taxonomy): domain Bacteria; phylum Bacteroidota; class Bacteroidia; order Bacteroidales; family Bacteroidaceae; genus Prevotella; species Prevotella copri_E. Next base: position 250,228 of record NZ_JAPDUQ010000001.1, on the reverse strand, counting down.
TTCATCCTTGGAAGAAGAAATCCCGATGCTTGGTTTTGTTGGAAGCATTGCCCATTACTTTGAATCACCTTTGAGAAATGTGATGGAGGATGAGTTTCATCTCAAGATTTCCCAGATTTTGAAAGCTCCGATGCCGGGGTTGATAAAATATCATATTAATTAAACTATTTTTGCACCAAAATGTATTTTATGCTACATTTTGGTGCTTTTTCGTTAAAAAATGTAGGTTGCGCAACATTTTATACGTAATTGATTAACCAAAACATACCCCCCCCTGTCTGTTTTTTATCTATCTTTGTCCCCGAAAAAGTAAATGCAAACAACGATAAATCGAGGCAATCCTCATAACCGAGGCTTATACCTTATTTATATAAAGGCAATATTCGACCTATGTTACATAGGACCTATATTACACCTAGAAGCAACAATTATTAATTTAAACCTAAAGTAATTATGAGAAAAACATCTCAGAAATTCTCGCAGAGCCACATGCTCTGCAAAGTTGCTCTGGTAGCCATCATGTTGGTGTTCCAGGCAATGTTAGGAATCGGTGCGGGTGTCCTCAATGCTCAGACGGTTAAGGGTACTGTCATTTCCGGTACTGACAATGAACCTCTCATTGGTGCAAGTGTCATGGTACAGGGAACCAAGATTGGTGCCGTAACCGATCTCGATGGTAACTTCGCTATCGAGGCAAAGAATGGACAGACACTCGAAGTGTCTTATTTGGGTTTCATCACCCAGAAGATCAAGGTAACCGGTTCTGTAGTGAATGTAACCTTAAATGAAGACAAACAGTCTCTTGATGAGGTCGTCGTAGTAGGTTATGGTGTTCAGAAGAAAAAGTTGGTGACTGGTGCTACCGTTCAGTTGAAGGGTGACGACATTGCCAAGTTGAACACTACTAATCCATTGTCTGCCATGCAGGGCCAGACTCCTGGTGTCAACATCGTTTCTACCTCTGGTCAGCCAGGTGCAGCGATGAGTGTTACCATCCGTGGTTTGGGTACTGTAGGTAATTCACAGCCTCTTTATTTGATTGATGGTGTAGGTGGTGATATCACAACCTTGAATCCTGCCGACATCGAGAGCATCGACGTCTTGAAGGATGCCGCTTCTGCCGCTATCTATGGTGCACAGGCTGCCAATGGTGTAGTACTCGTTACCACCAAGAGTGGTAAGGAAGGTCCTTCAAAGATTACATACGATGGATATGTAGGTTGGCAGACCTTGGGTCGCAAGTTTAATATGCTCAATAGCAATGAGTATATGCAGATTATGGATGAGGCTCGCCTCAACTCAGGTATGTCTCCTGTAGATTGGATTTCCCTCAACTCTATTCGTGATATTGATGGTAATGTATATGATACAGACTGGATTGACAAGGCAGTTGATAACGGAGCCTTGACCACAAGCCATAGTTTGGCATTCACAGGTGGTAGCAAGACTTCTACATATTCTATTTCTGGTGGTTATACAGGACAGGACGGTCTTATTGGCGGTTCTGACGTTTCTTATTATAAGAGGTATAACCTTCGTGCCAATTCAGAGCATAAAATGTTCAATGGTTTGGTTACTGTAGGTGAGCATGTAGGCTTCGTTTACAAGGATAGCCGTGGCATGAACACTGGTAACATCTATAATAACAACCTTCATGGAGCATTCTCTACATCTCCACTTGTTCCTGTTTATGGTGCTGATGGTAATTACTTCTCTACAGAAGGTTCTGATTGGAACCCTAATGATAGTAACCCATACGGTACTATGATGATGAACCGTTATAATCAGACTAAGGCTACTTCTGTAGACGCTAATGTATATGTACAGATTGAGCCTATCAAGAACTTGAAGTTCCGTACTGTATTTGCTATCAACTATGGTGGTTCTGATTATCGTTCATTTACTCCTATTTATAAGTTTACTCCACAGAGTGGTAATGGTGTAACCAAGGTTAACCAGAGCGACGGTAGTGGTATCTCTTTGGTATGGACCAATACTTTGACATACGACTTTGATATCAAGGATCATCACCTCAGTGCTTTGATTGGTAGTGAGACTACTAAGTATGATGGTAGCTATACCAGTAGCTATGGAGTAAACCTTACAGCAGGTTTCGATGATTGGGAGCATGCTTATGTTGCCAATACTGATATGAGCCATACTGACCGTAAGGTAAATGGTGGTCCTTACGACCCATCTCGTGGTCAGTCTTTCTTCGCTCGTTTGGGTTGGTCTTGGAAGGATCGTTATATGATCAATGCTACTATGCGTGCCGATGGTTCTTCTAAGTTTGCCAAGGGTCATCGTTGGGGTTACTTCCCATCAGTCAGTGCAGGTTGGACTTTGACAGAAGAGGATTTCATGAAGTCTACAGCTTCTTGGTTGGATTTCTTGAAACTCCGTCTCTCTTGGGGTCAGGTAGGTAATGCCAACATCAAGTGCTACCAGTACTTGGCACCTGTTACTACAACTAATACCAATTACAACTTCGGTGCCACAGGTGGTACTGATGCTTGGGTAAATGGTGCTTATACAAGCCGTCTTGCCAACGAGAATGTAAAGTGGGAGACCTCTGAGCAGTACAATGTTGGTTTGGATGCTCGTTTCCTCCGTCAGCGTTTGTCTTTGACCTTGGATGGTTATATCAAGAATACCAAGGATTGGTTGGTTCAGGCTCCTATCTTGGCTACAGCCGGTACAGGTGGTCCTATCATCAATGGTGGTGATGTAAAGAACAAGGGTATTGAGGTTGGTCTTTCTTGGAATGACCAGATTGGTAAGGATTTCATCTACAGTGTAGGTGCTAACTTTGCTTACAACCACAATGAGGTTGGTTCTATCCCTACAGAGGATGGTATCATCCATGGTGCTACCAACCAGATTTATCAGAATGCAGAAGAGTTCTATCGTGCAGAGAATGGTCATGCAATCGGTTACTTCTGGGGTTACAAGACAGCAGGTATCTTCCAGAACCAGAAGGAAATCAATGAGTGGATTGCAGCTGGTAATGGTGTGATGCAGAGCAATGTACAGCCAGGTGATGTGAAGTACGTAGATATCAATCACGATGGCGTTATCAATGCTAATGATAAGGTAGACCTGGGTAATGGTCTTCCTAAGTATACTTTCGGATTCAATTTCAACCTGGGTTGGAAGGGCTTCGACTTGGCTGCTAACTTCACTGGTGCAGCAGGTTTCAAGATTGCTCAGTCTTATCGTGACCCAAGTTCATCTCAGGGCAATTATAGCCGTCGCATCTTGAACCGTTGGACAGGTGAGGGTACTGGCAATGAGATTCCACGTGTTACTTACGGTGATGTCGGTAACTGGTTGTTCTCAGACCTTTATCTCCAGGATGGAGACTATATCCGTTTGCAGAACCTCACTTTGGGTTATGATTTCAAGAAGCTCATCGCTTGGAAGGGACTCTCTAAGTTGCGTCTCTACTTCCAGGTACAGAATCTCTTTACTTTGACCAAGTATGATGGTATGGATCCAGAAATCGGTTCTTACAATGGTACAGATGGTAACAGCAGCGACTCTTGGGTATCTGGTGTTGATATGGGTTACTATCCACATCCTCGTACATTCATCGTAGGTTTAAATCTTGCATTTTAATTTTTAAATGGGAAGTAATATGAAAAGAAAACATATATTGATGAGTGCCTTATTGTTGTCAGCCTTGTCTTTGACATCTTGCGACGACTATTTGGACACTTCATCTAAGACAAATATGAATACCGAGACCGCCTACAGCACTCCAGCTGCGGCTGACATGGATCTCGTAGGCTGCTACGATGGATGGCAGCGTACACTCAGTGACGAGGGTGTCGGTATGTATTTGACCGCCGAGTTTGCTTCTGAGGAGGCTTTTGGTGGCTTAGGTCTTTCTGATGCAAAGAACAATAACGTCATCGACCAGTTCGATCTCGGTATTGCTCCGTCTTATAATGACCTTTACAATACAGATTGGAAGAACTATTATGCAGCTATCTTCCGCTGCAACCAGTTGATTCAGGCAGATGCTACTATCAATTGGAATGGTGATACCAAGACACAGGGACGTATCATGGGTGAGGCTCGTGCCCTTCGTGCCATCTTGTATTTCGACTTGGTTCGTCTCTTTGGCGATGTGCCTTTGTTGTTGACTCCATCAGAGGAGAACATCCCACGTACTCCTGCCAAGGAAGTATATCAGGCTATCTTTGATGACTTGAAGTATGCAGCTGAGAATATTCCTGCTGATGCTTATCCTTTGAAGGACCGTGATTCTAACGATGGTCGTATCACCAAGTATGCAGCTGAGGCTTTGATGGCTCGCGCGTACCTATATTATACAGGTTATTATGGCGAGGAGCATCCTGCTTGTTCTAAGGCTGATGCAACAGCAGCCATCAATGATGTAGTAGACAATGGTGGTTACGAGTTGGAAAAGAATTATGCCGACTTCTGGATGCCTTCTTGTACCAAGGATGCTTCTTCCAATGGCACCTATGCTTGGGAGACAACTTATGCAGGTAAGTGGTATGACGGCAAGACTTGGAAGGCAGGTCAGGGTAGTTTGTCAAAGGAGATTGTCTTGAACTTGAAACTCAACTCTACTCATGACTACAGGGGTAATGGTGATGGTAATACCTTCTCTGTTTACCTTGGTCCTCGTAACAAGTGTGCTACCAATGTTTGTATTTCCAGTGGTTGGGGTGCTTGCTCAGTTACTCCATATTTCGTAGAGCAGTACAAGAACGATCCTCGTTTCAATGCTTGCGTTTGGAGTTGTGATGAGGCTGGATTTGCAGCTGATGAGGCCGACTCTTATGAATATACGGGTTACTATACTCGCAAGTATGCTCCAATGTGCTTCGCTGATGGTACACGTCAGGAAGTTGGTTTCAAGTTGGGTGAGCAGCACCAGAACATTACTTACTATCAAGATTATACGATCATGCGTTATGCCGACGTATTGTTGATGCACTCTGAGTTGAACGGTACCAATTGGGGATTGAACAAGGTTCGTGCCCGTGTTGGTTTGGACCCAGAGGATTATAGCATTGAGAATATTCGCAAGGAGCGTGCCATCGAATTGGCTTTCGAGGGTGTTCACTTCTGGGATTTGATGCGCTATGAGAAGAATGGTGCTTATGCAGCCAAGGCTATCACGGAAGCTCAGAATGGTGTGAAGGTAAAGAATGGTGGTGTTGAGACTACTACCAAGTTCTCTACCGACAACTTCACTTCCAAGAAGGGCTTGATGCAGATACCTAATACCCAGATTACTCTCTCTGGTGGTGTCTTGACACAGAATCCAGGTTGGTAAACAGGAGTAGATTAGGTAACATAATAAAAATATTTAATAATAGAAGATATGAAAATACATAATCATATATTGACGCTTCTTGCAGCCATGGTGATGTTCTTGGTAGCATCCTGCTCCCCTGAAGACTTTGGCTTTGGCAAGAAGACTTACTCTCCAGAAGACTTGGTGGAGGGTAAGGCTTATACCGTGACCGTAGAAGGTAACGTGTTGAAGCTGGAATCTAAGATATCTGATGCCACTCCTCTCTGGGTTACTCCTATCGGCCGTTCCCAGGAGCAGTCTCTCAGCGTAGAACTTCCTTTTGCTGGTGAGTATGAGGTGGCATTTGGTGTGGAGACTCCTGGCGGAATCGTGTATGGTGATCCTTACAAGATTACTTTGGCGCAGAATGACTTCTCACTCTTGAGTGACAACAAGTGGTTCTATCTTGCTGACAAGAATTATAAGACAGGTGATCCATTGCCATCCTCTGAGACTCTTGCCAAGGGTATCAGTAAGAAGTGGTATCCTTGTGATGCTAGCTATGGCGTAGGTCAGTGCTCAGGTCCTGTGATGTATGTCTCTCCATTTGATCCTGATGGTGATGGCAAGGGATATACAGCAGATGATGAGGCTAATGCCGTTTATAAGGACATCGTATTTGGTACTGGTAACTGGAAACCAAACTGGGACCCTGGCTTCCAGAGCTGGTTGGTTCCTGAAGATGATCCATACATGGATTCATATATGACCTTCAGCATGGATGCTCAGAATGGTTGTGTTGCTACGATGTATCGTGGTGAATCTGGTGCCAAGGGCGCAAGCACAGGTTCCAATATGGTTGGTAAGTTCAATATGAACCTCAATGATAAGACCAAGCCTCTCATCACATTCACAGATTGCTACTCTATGCACAATACTGGTTTTGATGAGGTTTGCTCTAACTATACTCAGGACATCCAGATTGTAGAGTTGACTCCATACGTTCTCCAGTTGGTTACCAAGCGTACCAATAGCGAGGGCAACTGGTACATTTGCTGGAACTTCGTTTCTGAGGATGTAATCAAGACTCATGGTGAGTGCATCCCTAAGTCAGAGCAAGGCTTGATAGAGAAGGTTAAGCCACAATTGCCAACCTTTGAGAACATTCATACAGACTTGTTTACAGCAGATATCAATGGTGACAAGTATGTAGGTAGCAAGATGACATTCAATTTGGATTCTGAAAATCCTTATGACTTCAAGTGGTGGAATGGTTCACCTGACGTAAAGGCTTGGGAGAATGTAATTGGTGGCAAGTATAATACTACTTGGGCTCCTGCTCTTGACGACAAGGCTCTCGATGGCTTCGAGTTGACTATCTCTAAGAAGTCTGATGGTGGTTATGCATTCGAGTGCGGTGATGTGGATGGTGATGTAGAAATCACTGAGAATACACTGACATTCAGTAAGGAAATCACAGTATTTGCTGTATCTAGCGATAAGCGTACCATCGATTTGAAGGGCAAGAAGTTCTATATTCTTGGTAATTCTGCTGATGACCAGAGCTTGACTATTGGTATTCCTGAGTCAAAGGACGAGAATGGTATGGTTAACTCTTACCTCGTTGCTAACTTGGCTTATAAGAAGATTGCTACAGGTCCTGTAGGTCCTACAAAGGTTGCATTTGATAATTCACTCATTCATGAGGAGGGTTATTCTTGGATAGAGAATGGCTGCCTCCGTATCGGTTTCCATCACTATGGTGAGACTGGTAAGGGACTCTTTAAGGATGTAAAGTCTGTGAAGTTGAAGAAGAACCAGACCATCACTGTTACCTTCAAGGTGAAGGGTGGTGTAACTTGGAGCAAGACTCCTAAGTGTGCCTTGATTGATAATAACATCAAGGAGACATGGGAACCTGGATGTTTCGACCTCGATGATGCTGTCGAAGTGAATACTGCTGGTGGTGAGACTACTGTCTCTTTGACTAATACTACAGGTTCTACCCAGACATTTACCTCTACCTGTCTTGACCTCTCTATCCAGCTGGATGGCTATGGTGACTATGGAGGTGACACTGGTAACATCGACATCGAGATTGTATCTGTTACAATTCAATAACTTTAATAGCGTAAACTTATGAAGAATAAAATATTATACGGAATTATGGCCTTTGTCATGGGTATCTTCATGACAGGCTGTAGCGATGATGACTATTCTGTCAACAAGAATCCGTTGCTCGACGATAGTTCTGTAGTAACAGGTTCTGCTGATGTAACATCTACATCTGCTACATTCCATGGTACTGTCAAAGGATTGGAAGATCAGGCTGCTAGTGCGTACGCCACTGGTTTTATGTATGGTGATTCTGAGACCAATCTGAGTGAGAAGGCATCTGCTTCTAGCGATGCTGAGTTCTCTGCTACCATTACAGGTATGCCTGGACAGGTAGTTTACTATCAGGCCTTTGTTACTTTGCAGGGCAGATTGACCTACAAAGGCGCTGTTCAGCAGGCTGTATTGACAGATGCTAAGGCTATTACTGGTGAGGTGAAGGATTTGACGGCTAACTCTGCAGTATTGCAGGGTAGCCTTCAGTTAGCTCCATCAGAGGCAGCTAGCGGTATCGTCATCTCTGGTAAGGAGGGACAGGAAAATGTACGTGCTGGTGTACGTATCATGGCTTCTGGCATCAATGACAATTATGAAATCAAGGCTGAGGGATTGCTCCCTAACACTACTTATCATTATACTGCTTACCTCGACTTGGGTAATGGTACAGTATATGGTGAGGAGCGCAGCTTCACTACTCCTAATGCTGAGTTCAATCCTGATGAGGACCTTGTAGACTTGGGCCTTTCTACTAAGTGGTGCAAGTATAATGTAGGTGCTACCAAGGCTACCGACTTGGGTGGTCTCTTCGGATTTGGTGATATGACTGGTTTCCAAACTAGTCTTGATTTGGATAATTATGCTTCTGCTGATATTTACAAAACTGATCGTGATGTGGCTAACAAGGTTTATGGCTCTTGGGTAACTATGCCAACTATCGATGAGTTTGAGGAATTGTTTACAGAGTGTAAGAAGGAATGGGTTGAGGAAGACGGCGTAGCTGGTTATAAGTTCACTGGTCCTAATGGAAACTCTATCTTCTTGCCAGCTGCAGGTTCTCGTACTCAGGGTACTGTTTCTGGCGAAGGCTTGAATGGTTATTATCTCTCTGGTTCTATCAATGTTACTGACAACAAGTTTGCCATGGCATATAGCTTCGACCAGAATTCTAACCGTCGTACCACTACTCCTGTATATCAGGCATTGGCTATCCGTCCTGTGTCTGTAGCTAAGAATGTGAAGTTCGACAAGAGCAAGTTGATTGGTAAGACTTGGGAAATCGACTTGCGTCTCGATGGCTCTCACTATAAGTTTGATGGTCCTGTTTACTTCCTTGGTAAGGACGATAGTTGGGCTACCATTACTAATAATCAGCCTGTTGTAGGTGATGTTTGGTGCTGGGCTGCTGATTATGCTGGACAGGGATGGGTAGTAGGATCAAATCCTAAGAACTGTCAGGGTACGATGACCTTCAATGAGGATGGTACAGTCAAGGTTCATCAGTATTTAGCTGGTGCCGATGGTGCAGAGGGCACTTTCCAGGATACAGAGGGTACCTATACCATAGATGAAAAGAACAAGACCGTGAAGTTGAGCATCCAGCCATTGGTTCCTGCTAACTTCATTGGCGCCATCAACGAGACTAAGAATGTTGACTTGCGTATCTTGTCTTTGACAGACGAGACGATGCAGTTGGGGGTTTATCGTACTAGCGATGGACAGTTTGAGAGTGTCAACTATGTTTCTGATGAGTTGAAGAATGGCTTCACCGCTAAGTTGACTTGCTATGGTGGTGATGACGAAAATACTCCTGATGCTTGGAACTCAGCTATCGTTAATGTACTGGGTGGTGCCAAAGGCTTGAAGACTTATACTGTAACCTTCAATACCCAGTACCCTCGTAAGGCAGGTATGGTTTATCTCCTCGAACTTGAGGGATATTCTGCTGCTTATCCAAAGGCTTTCGTTCGCATTGACGGTATCAAGGCTGATGGCAATGAGGTGAAATATGATGCTAGCAAGTTCTTCTATGGTGACTTGGAAGGCAAGGGCAACTACCGTGTGGAGATGGCTAACATTTGGGGCTGCGGCCACAATGACAGCTGGAACGGTTTGAAGGATACCCCATTCCACAAGGGTGGTGGTGAAACAACCAATGAGACAGCTTTGGCTTTCAATCACACATTCGAGGTAACATTCACCGTAGTATCTAACACAAGTGATGGTACTGGCGTATATACTCCAAACTTGATTACCATTAACCCATCTTGGGTTGGTACATGGGGTTACAACGAAGGTCAGACCTTGGAAGTAGTGAACGAAGGTGGTAAGTACTCTATCAAGGGCAACAACCAGTTTGACATCACTTATAAGAGTGATGCTCACAAGGATGGTTCTATCATGACCTTCATTGAGATTGCTGACCTCTATGGTTTCTTCCCAGGCACTCATGCAACTCTCGATGAATTCTATCTTGATGGCAAGGCTGTATCTTACGATAAGTCTAAGGTCATTGATAGCAATGAAAATCCTAAGTATCGCTTGGAGTTGTGGAACTGCTTTGGTGCTACTAAGAGTGCAGGCTGTGCATTCGGTACTCCAGAGGGTGATGTGATGAAGAGCCTTGCTTTCAATGAGTCTATCCGCACCAAGTTTACTGTACATAGCTTGTTTGCTCAGCCTCAGTGGTAAATTAAGATAGTTAACAGTTGATAGTTCATAGCTGCTTCGCCGTGTAGCAAGTTAGCTATAAACTATCAACTATCAACTCTAAACTAAAATTATTGCAATGAAGAATATTAAATATTTATTTCTATTGTTGATGGGACTGGTAGTAGGCTTTGCCTTCACCGCTTGTTCTGATGATGATGATGATCCTGTCAGATTCAAAGTGCTCAATCCTGAGCTTACTTTTGAAGGAGTGGGAGGCACACAGACTCTCTCTGTACAATCTCCAGAGAAGCCAACTCTTACCATTACTGAGGGTTCTGACTTCTTGACTTTGGCAGAGGCTAGTGTAGAGGGTGATGTCTATAACTATGATGTCACTTTAGCTGCCAACCCAGGTGAGGAGTCTCGTACCGCTAGCATCCGTGTGGTTGCAGGCACCAGTCGTAAGGATGTAGCAATCTCCCAGAATGTACAGCCGGTTAAGGTTCCTACAGGAGAGATGACTCATAGTGCCAAGGAATTGGCTGCCTTGATGTATGCTGGTATCAACATTGGTAATACTATGGAGTGTCCAGCTGATGAGGGTGCTTGGTCTGGCTATAAGGTAAACGAGGAGTATATCAAGGGCTTGAAGGCTGCTGGCTTTAATGCCGTTCGTATTCCTTGCGCTTGGGATTCTTACATCACTGACAAGACTTCATTTGAAATCGATGCCAAGTGGCTCGACCGTGTGGCACGTGTCGTTTCTTGGTGTATTCAGAATGATATGTACGTAGTTCTCAACTCTCACTGGGACAATGGATGGTTGGAAGACAACATCTTCGATGCTTCTAAGAAGGATGCCATCAATGCAGAGCAGAAAGCCATCTGGACTCAGATTGCCAACAAGTTTAAGGACTATGACGAGCATCTTCTCTTTGCAGCTTGCAATGAGCCAGGTATGAACGAGACTTCTAGCAAGGGCAAGAAGTGGACTGATGCTGAGGCTGTGGCTCGTGTAGTAGAGTATGAGCAGACCATGATAGATGCTGTTCGTGCAACTGGTGGCAACAATGCTAAGCGTACCTTGATAGTTCAAGGCTTGGGTACAAGCATTGCAGAAACCAATGATCATATGATAGCTCTCCCTACTGATGCAGCGGAGGATCGCTTGATGGTAGAGGTTCACTTCTATGAGCCATATCAGTTTGCCTTGATGGAGGAAGATGCTTCTTGGGGCAAGTGCTATTACTTCTGGGGCAAGGACAACCAGGTAGCTGGTTCTGACCGCAATACACCAGATGCTTTTGCTGAGGCTTGGGTAGATGCTTCTATGAAGAAGATGTACGATAAGTATGTTAGCAAGGGCATTCCTTGTATCATCGGTGAGTATTCTGCCATGTTCCGCAACTTGTCTGAGAATCAGGATATTCATGACAAGTCTGTAGCTTACTATGGTGAGTATGTTACTAAGGTGGCTAAGAACAATGGTTGTGTTCCTTTCTATTGGGAGACAGGTTCTGTTATCAACCGCAAGGATGGTTCTGTCAAGAAACAGGCTGTCGTAGATGGTTTGATGAAGGGTGCTCAGGAAGGTAAGTATCCTTGGTAATAGTTAGATTCCTATCAGTCATTTTATATTTAAGGCAAGAAAGACTAGCACTTTCTTGCCTTTTTTTCACTTGTAACATTTTGTGTATATAAATGAAACATATTGTTACATACCTGTAGCGGAAAAAGTGTTAACTTTGCAATAGATTAACTGCACTAGTAATCTAAAAAGACAATCACATGGTAATACATTAATAGAATGAAGAAAGTACTTATGATAGCATTGGCTGTAGCTCATTTTGCCTTTGCTGGTGCTCAGGTAAAGCCTGAGAATCCTAAAATGGCTAAGATGGGACTTACTGCAACTCAATTGGCTCACTATATGGCTCCAGGAGTCAACCTGGGTAATACGATGGAGGCGTGCGACTGGAATGATGTCTTTACCAATCAGGCAGGACTGAAGTCAGAAACTTCATGGCAGAATGATAAGACTACTGAGAGCTATATCCGGAGTTTGAAACAGCAGGGATTCAACAGTCTTCGCATCCCTATATCCTGGGTGGCTGGACATCTTACGGATAAGGAGAATATGACCATAGATTCTGTCTGGATGAAACGAATCAAGGAAATCGTAAACTATGGTCTCAATGCCGGTCTCTGTGTCATCATCAACGAACACTGGGATGGCGGATGGATGGAGCATGATGCCTTTACCAGTGGGGCGAATGTGGCAGAGCATAAGGAGATGTTCCGCAAGCTGTGGACGAATATAGCAAAGGAATTCAAGACGTATGACCAGCGGGTTCTCTTTGCTGCCCTCAACGAACCGGGAGTGGGAGGTGCCAGTCCGCAGGTTCAAGGCGACATGCTGGCTCCTGATAGTAAGGAGTTTGCCGACCGTCTCCTGGCATACGAACAAGTGTTTATCGATGCCGTCCGTGCTACCGGTGGTAATAATGCCAGCCGTGTGCTCATCGTACAGACTCCAAAGACCGAGATTGATTTGGCTGCAAAGGATTCTTACGACATCACCCGTCTGAAGGATAAGGTGAAGAACCGTCTGATGGCAGAGGTTCATTTCTACGATCCTTATATATTTACCCTGATGGACAAAGATGCCGATTGGGGCAAGGTGGCTCTTTATTGGAAAGGACATGCGCCTGCTGACGATCAGGGACGCACCGTCAACACCATCTGGTATAACAATAAGAATGTGGATGCCTACCAGCATATTATCAACCAGGTGATGAAGATGAAGAAGAAGTTTGTGGACAAGGGTTATCCTGTTGTCATCGGTGAATATGGTGCCAACCGTAAGGATGCCTCTCTCTTCGGTGGTAATCAGGAGAAGCATAATGAGAGTATGATGGCATGGTATGGTGCTGTGACTGCCGAAATGATGAAGGCAGGACTTATCCCATACGTCTGGGATATCAATGTGCAGCCTCTTCCTCACATGACCATCTTCGACAGAAAGAAGCAGGTGGTTTCCGACTTCTATATATTTAAAGGTGTGATGCAGGGAGCAGCCGAAGGGATGGAAGATTACCTGAGAATCTATCCGAAACCTTAGAAAAAAGCAGAAAAAGCAATAATAAATAAGCATAGTTTAGATTTATATGTAGAAAGGGCAAAAAAGTATCATGTTTTTTTGCCCTTATTTAGTATCTTTGCAACCGAAAATGAATCTTTAAACTGTAAACTTAATAAATAAATGAAGAAGACATTTGTTTTATTGATGATGGCATTGGCTACATGCAATATCTCTGCGAAGTCAAACTTTGTGCAGGTGAAGGACGGACATTTCGTTCGCGACGGAAAACCTTATTATTATGTAGGTACCAATTTCTGGTATGGTGCCATCCTCGGTTCAGAAGGACAGGGCGGCAACCGTGAGCGTCTCTGTAGGGAACTCGATAAGATGAAGGAGATGGGCATTGATAATCTCCGCATCCTGGTGGGCTCTGATGGAAAGCGAGGAGTGAAGACCAAGGTTGAGCCGACGCTGCAGGAAGCTCCGGGCGTTTATAACGATACGATTCTTGCCGGTCTCGACTATCTGCTGATGGAGATGGGCAAACGCAAGATGCTGGCCGTGCTCTACCTGAACAACTCCTGGGAATGGAGTGGCGGTTATGGCTATTACCTGGAGCAGGCTGGTTTGGGTCAGGCTCCCCGTCCTAACGAAGATGGATATCCTGCCTTCATGAACTTCGTTGCCAAATATGCATCCTGCGAAAAGGCGCATCAGCTTTTCTATGATTATGTGAAATTCATACTTACGAGAACCAACAGATATACAAAGAAGAAGTATAAGGATGACCCGGCCATCATGTCATGGCAGATAGGTAATGAGCCTCGTGCTTTCAGCAAAGAGCAGTTGCCTGCTTTCGAAAAGTGGCTGGGTGAAGCGAGCAAGCTGATCCGTTCGCTCGATAAGAATCATCTGATTTCTATCGGTAGCGAAGGCAAATGGGGATGTGAAGGAGAACTGAACTGTTGGGAACGAATCTGTGCCGACAAGAATGTAGATTATTGCAACATTCATCTTTGGCCATACAACTGGAGTTGGGCTAGAAAAGACCATTTGCTGGAAGATTTGCAAATCTCCTGCCAGAACACAAAGGAGTATATTGATGAACATCTAGAGGTATGCGGACGTATCAGGAAGCCATTGGTGATGGAGGAGTTCGGCTATCCTCGTGATGGTTTCTCTTTCTCAACTTCTTCTACAACAGAAGCACGTGATGGATATTATAAGTATGTGTTCAGTCTTGTTGGCGACAATGCTGCATCCGGCGGTTACTTTGCCGGTTGTAACTTCTGGGGATGGGGCGGTTTTGCCAATCCTAAGCATGAGCAGTGGCAGGTAGGTGATGACTACACCGGTGATCCTGCTCAGGAAGCGCAAGGTCTGAACTCCGTTTTTTCTACTGATAAATCTACATTGGATGTAGTAAAGACGCAGGTAGACAGAATGAAGAAGATTGGTAAGTTATAAGTTTAGTGAAATTGTTAGTTGTTTTAGGAGGGTGTGCCATCAGTTCATGGTGCACCCTCTTTTTTCTGGCTTTTTCGTGTTGTACCACTTTGGGGAACTGCTACAAGTTGCTGCCCCTCAAAAAGTAGACACAGAAAGGTGGAAAACTGATGGAAAATGATTACCTTTGCAAGCAGATAGAGTTGTGTGCCCTGTAGAGAGGGCGTAGCCCGAACGTAAGGGCACACAACTTGCCGAAGCACGGTTATCTTATCGTCAAGTATTCACCAGAAAGGAAACTTTTTATGGCAAAGCATTTAAATCCATTGGAAAAGGAGTTCTTGATTCGTAAGTTCAAGGGAAACTCCAAAGTTAAGCTCAGTGATTTCTGCAGGGCAAACAATGTCTCGGAAACTTCTTTTAAGAAGTGGCTGAAGCAATATGAAGAAGCAGGCATAGAGGGGTTGGCTCGTGCTGATGCTGAGATTGGGAACATACTTCCTGAGGGCATTGACAAAACCAAGGAGGGGTATAAGCGAGAAATCCTACGCTTGCGTATTGAGAATGAACGGCTCAAAAAAAAATATCTGGTGAGGCAGAACGAGGATGGGCAAACGGAGTATGTTCGTTTAAAAATGAAGAGTTCAAAATAGTGGACATGCTATCGCACGAGTATCCTGTCAAGGATATCTGCAAGATGATGGGAGTAAGTCGGTCGGGGTATTACAAGTGGCTTAGAAGAGAGCCTTCATCCCGTGAGATCAATCGTGAGTTCATGGTGGGTGTGGTTGAGGACATACACTCGGAACACCCTACACATGGCTACAGGTGGGTGGCGGCGTACATAAGAATCAATTTACAGTTGAGTATCAGCGACAATTTCTCTTATAAATGCTTCCAATATCTTGGTATTCAGTCACAAACGAGACACAAGATACATTACAAACCACGTAAAGTAAAGGATAAGTACCCCAACCTCATTTATTCCACGTGGGACACGGTAGACAGACCTCGACAAGTTATCGTCTCTGACATGACAGTCATCAAATACTCTTGGTTCTTCTTTGAGTTGACCATGTATTTCGATGTCTTTACGAAAGAAATCCTAACGTGGCATGTGGCTGAGAGACGTGGACATAGAGACCAGTACATTGATGGGCTAAATGATGTCATCAACCTGTTGAAGGGCACAGATGAGCCAACTGTTCTTCATACGGACCAAGGTAGCGTGTATGCTTCACTCGCCTATAATGAGCTGATAAAGGACACGTTGATTGTGAGGTCTATGTCCAGGGCAGGAAAGCCTACAGACAACCCTGTGAACGAATCCCTCAACGGATGGATAAAAGAGGAATTGTTCATAGACTTCAAGATTGAGACATGTAATTCAAGAAAGGAGTTCGAGGAGGCCTTGGACGCATACGTGGATTATTACAATGAGAAAAGACCATGTTATGCTATCGGCTATGATACGCCAAATAATTACAGGAAGAGGTTTTATAAAGGGGAGCTTCCAAGAAAGGACACTTTTGGGAAGCGAGAGGCTAATGCAACACCGAAGTTCGTCACAGAACGGAAGAAAATGGCTGGAAATGAGAAAAATAAAGAATAATGTTCACTTTTATAAAGAAAAACTTGCAAATATGGATGAGATTGTCTACTTTTGCAAATGAAAAGGAACGAAATTTGATAGATATGTGTACTTTTAAAAATATAAATAATTAATAATCATTTTTTGTGTCCACTTTGGGGAACTGCTACAAGTATAAGATAAAAACCTCTGACTTTTTTATAATTTAACATCAAAAAAACTCCGACTTTTTTATATTTTAGCATCAAATAACCTCTGACTTTTTTATAAAAAAGCTTAATTGATTGGCTTTTATTCAGATAAAAGTGCTATCTTTGCATAAGATAAGCTGCACTCGGCAATCAGAAAGCAAGCTTTCATTGCGCTCGTTTGCATTATCTTTGCATTGAAAATCAATAATATAGAGATATGAAGTATCTGAAAAGACAAATAGATAAAGAGTTTGAAGCGTGGAAAAGTTCTGTAGAGCATAAACCATTGCTTGTGAGAGGAGCAAGGCAGGTAGGTAAGTCAAGTGCCATTAGACACTTGGGAGAGTCCTTTCCTTATTTCTTGGAAGTGAACTTTGAGCGTGATAAGACTGTCAAGGAATTCTTTGATGGAGATTTAAACGTGAAGTTTATTTCGGAGCAATTGTCGGCATATTTCAAAGTTCCCGTTATTCCTGGCAAAACCTTGTTGTTCTTAGATGAGATACAGGCATGCCCTAATGCCATCCATAGCTTGTGGTTTTTCAAGGAAGATTATCCTGAACTTCATGTAGTGGCAGCTGGATCGCTGTTGGAATTTGCATTGAAGGATTTAGGTGCTTATGGAGTAGGGCGTATCCGCTCGATGTTTGTATATCCGATGTCTTTTGATGAATTCCTTTATGCTTTAGGTGATGATGGATTGGTAAGTATGAAACGGAATGCAACCTCTCAAAAGCCATTGATGAATGTCTTCTATGAGCGATTAGTGGAGAGGTTTCGTTCATTCTTGCTTATAGGTGGTATGCCTGCTGCTGTGGCTAAGTACGTTGATACGAATAGTTATTTGGAAGTAGACTCTGTGCTTAGTGAGTTGAAGCAAACTTATATAGATGATTTCGTGAAATATAAAGCCAAGGTCAATCCTGTTTTGCTGCGTCAAACATTGTTTAGTGTGGCTCATCAAGTGGGGAGTAAATTCGTGTTTAGCCAAGTAGAAGGGGGATATACGACTGCGCAAGTCAAGAATGCTTTGGAGATGCTTAGAGATGCTGGTATCATTATACCTGTATGGCATACTGCGGCAAATGGCATTCCGCTTGGTGCAGAGATTAATCCGAAGTTTGTGAAGTATAATCTGATAGATCATGGCTTTCTCCTCAATCTGTTAGGAATAGGAGACTCTACTAATTCTATAGTGAAAGAACTATTGGTTGACAATGCTGCAGACTTAGTTGATAAGGGTAGTTTGACGGAGATGGTGGCAGGATTGGAATTACTAAAGTATATGTCGCCTAATGAGCGCCATGACTTATACTATTGGCAAAACTTGACTCGTGGAACCGTTTCGGAGGTTGATTATGTCTTGTCTCGTGGCATTGACATTGTTCCGATGGAAGTGAAGTCTGGTTTACGAGGTTCGATGGCGAGTCTTTATGTTTTTATGGAAAAAGAGCATATTAAGTATGCCATTCGCTGTTCTTTGGAGAACTTTGGGGAGTTTGTCAGCCCAAAAGGGAAGAAGATATTAGTCAATCCTCTTTATGCTATTTCTAACTTGTTTTTTTGTGGTGAAAGACTTCTGTAGGATTTTTTTTCGTAAAAGAATTGCCATATTGCCATATAAGCTGGTAACAGCCTGATTGTTAGTTGATACCGATATTGCAATAGCTTTTTAATTGCCATAATCTGCCATATATTGCCATAAAAATAGCGATACTTAGGTGTTTTTGGTGATTTTTAGCGGTGTTTTTGAGGCAAAAGGCAGGAGGCATTGAGCAAAAAGGCGTTTTTTTGGTTCAATGCCTATTGTTTTTGATGCTATTTTTCCCGTATAATCTCCAATGCTGTTCCCGAAATTGCGTCCCGACGTAGCATCTGGTACGTCCCGACGTGATAACAGACGCGTCACGACGCAGCGCCAGATACGTCGCGATGTAATTTCGGATACATCCTGTCCAGATTCAAGTGAGCCTCATTTGAACTATCGCAAGTGTTTCAACAATGATATGCAGTATCTGGTAATGTGTAGTGAGAATATTGTGAGGGATAACCCCAAATCGTGATGGATAGCGTGATGGATATTTCCGTTTTCGAAGTATCCATCACGCTATTTAAACGTCTGTATATTAGTCTGTTAAGAAGCTTGTGAGTACAAATCGTGATGGATGATAGATGATTACATAAAACTTATTCACGAATACGGCTGCATCGGGTTATAAATACGGCTGCGTAGGGTTACGAATATGGCTGCGTAGGGTTACGAATATGGCAGCGTCGGGTTACGGATATGGCAGCATTGGGTTACGAATATGGCTGCATCGGGTTAAGAATATGGCTGCGTAGGCTAACGGAGACGTATCTGTAAGCTTATCGAGACGTCTGCATCAGCTAACAGAGACGTCTGAACTCGCTAACTGAACTACTTGAGTTGCTTGATTGAACCACTTGAGTATTCTTCTTCATGTGCTTGCATGCAACCATAAAACTTTTTCAGCAACTTTTCCCGGAAGTATGGA
This sequence comes from Segatella copri, assembly GCF_026015465.1. Classification (GTDB taxonomy): domain Bacteria; phylum Bacteroidota; class Bacteroidia; order Bacteroidales; family Bacteroidaceae; genus Prevotella; species Prevotella copri_E. The sequence continues at coordinate 231,363 of NZ_JAPDUQ010000001.1, read as the reverse complement.
AGAAGGCAGAGTTGAAGGCAAACATGAGGCCAACACAGAAACGGCCTTCAGCCCGTACTTAAATCACATGCGAAAGTTTAGTTTAGATAAATTGCATCAAATTCTAAAAGAAATGGCATGTAGAAAGAATAGTATTGATAATGAGCAAGATAATATCATGTATTTCGCTACTTTTGTCATATATTTGCCACCGAAAAGAACCAATAAACGTGTTGATTCTAAAAACAATATTTAAACCTATAAAATATATAAAGCTTATGAAAAAGTTATTTACTCTAGTGTGTGGCGTATTATTTGCTATGTTTGCTAACGCAGCTACTCTTGATATTGGAGAGCCAAGCAACAATGTGAAGGATGGTGAAACTGTTTAAGCAGACTGAGGTTGAATTGACATTGGTTGAAGGTCATACTATTTTGGCTTCAGAATTTGATAAATATGCTGATGATACAAAGGTGAAACTAAGCTTCGAGAATACGACAGATCCTTATGTGTCTCGCAATGGTTGGGATATTGGTGGATTTGCCAATTCTGATAATTGGAGTCCAACCTATGAATTGAAAGCAGCTTGATGGTAAGAATTTTGATATCTTTGTTACTGTTGGTGATTTCAAGAAGGCTGCCAAAAATGGTACAGATGCTTATGTTGATGGTGAATCTCATAAGGGTGGTGTAACTTTCAATATCTATAATGAATGCAAGTTAGTTCACGCTTATGTATTATTGGTAGACAATACTCCAGCTAATATATCAAATGCGCTTGTAGCTCCAGCTGCTAAGAATGCTCCGGTTTACAACCTCGCTGGTCAGCAGGTTGATGCATCTTATAAGGGTGTAGTAATCAAGAACGGTAAAAAGTACGTTCAGAAATAGTATAGAGTTATATTTTTAGTTTGTTGAAAAGAAAAGAGAGGGTATGTGAATGCCCTCTCTTTTTGATTTTATCCGTTTCGAACATTGATTAATGTTCAAGATATAGTCCGTTTAGCTTTTCCAGGAAAACACAAACTTCATCATTTATCATTTCCATGAACCCATGAGTCTTCTTGTTCGATACACCAGGATATGGAGTATAGTAATGCTCCTCAATCGGTTCTCCCTGGTTTCTTCCAAACATCAGGTAAGCTATGTGATGCTGCTTGAGTACTGTAAGCAATGTCTCTGAAAAAACACTGGAATCACCAATAGATTCTACTCCTGTTGTCAGTCCGAAGGCATTGTTGTGGTCTTGGGCAAAAGGCAGAGCCTGCTTCACAATCTCCTTGATGCTCTTCTGGTAGAGTGGGAGGTCGATGGCATTTTTGCTTTGCAGATATGTCACGTTGATCACATCAATCTTGTTGTCCGGATAGCGATCCATCAGATGCTTGCCCGGCTGGTAGGTTTCAGAATAACTATAAACTACATTCGTTACATCCTCGTCATCCAAGAGATCCTGTATCTTCTTGTAAAGACTGATATAGTCGTCTTTGCTGAGTTTACAGTACCATGTCTTACCATCTATAGGAAGAAGATTGAGTACTACAGGTGCTTTGATACCATAACCATCTTGCAGGGTATCAAGATATTTGGCAACCTGTTTGGTATATTCCTCCAGCATATCATCATTGCCGTTATAATCAGGCATTGTCCAGTTCATGATGAGTAAGCCTCCCTTACGGAAGTGTTTCAGCACATCTTCCCGGATAGCCTTGAAAGGAACTCCATCTGCATTCTGCTGCTTTCCGCTCTCGATGCCGGCAAGTTCATAGCCATTGGCTGCCGGACGGTAACCGCAGAGAGTTTTCAAGTCGCATCGGTCGCTGTCACATTGCCAGCGATTCCAGCCTATTCCGGTTAAGGTTCCATACATCTGGCCTATCAGCGTACCTTTGTTGGCATACGCCTTGATGTTGGTTTTCAGATTCTCTGTGCGGGTTGTGAGACCGCTCATGGCAATCTCGTCATACGCTTTCTTTTTCTTCTCACCGCATGAAGAGAAAGCCAGGAGGGCCGCGAACATCAATATAATATATTTGATTCTCATAATTTGTTATTCATTATAAGCCTTTTTCATAGCTTCCACTACTGTAGGGAGTGTCCACTGAGGAACCGTTCTGTCTTTCTCAGTGAAGATGCTCATCCAGTAGAAGGTCGCTACGCCGTATGCCTTTGCCTGCTTCACGATGTCGGCAGCCTGGTCGGCAGCAGCCTGAATCTCGCTGGCAGAACTGTTTTTGCTGACACTCTTGCTTCCGTGAGTACCGTATTCACCGATGATGCAAGGGATGCCCTTGCTGATGAACTTGCTATTCAGACGGGTGAACATATCTGCGATTTCCTTGCTACAGGAAGCATCCCATTTGCCTTTGGTAAACCAGTCCCATGGAGCATAGGTGTGAACCTCTACAGCGATGTGACCTTCTACCTTGTCGGTAGGGATAGTGAGGTTGTTCAAAACCTCGTCTCCGCTAGCTGCTGCATAGGTATTGACGATGAGGTTGCGGGTCTCGTTGTTGCCACCGGTAGCACGTACTGCATTCACGAAACTCTGGGCATATCCGTTCAAACCTACGTAGCTGCTAGCATTCTTTGGTGCATTCCAGGTGTTGTCGGCATCAAGCATTTCGTTGTAACCTTCGAACACCAGATGATGGTCGTAGTTCTTGAAACGGGTGGCAATCTGGGTCCAGAGATATTCAAACTTCTCCTTGTTCTCCTTATAGTTGGCTTCATCAGCCTTGATCCAGTGCTTCACATCCTTATCGTCTGCACCTGTATCATGGTGAACATTCAGGATGCAGTACATACCGTTATCAATCACGTAATCAACGATTTCCTGTATTCTGTTCATCCAGGCTTCATCCACGGTTCCGTCTGCCTTCATGTGCTGGAACCAGGTAACGGGGATGCGGACGGAATTAAAACCGTTCTTCTTCAGGAAATCTACCATCGGTTTGGTCGTTGGCTCCTGTCCCCAAGCTTTCTCGAAATCAGTAACAGAATTGCTGTTCATGTTCATCCACATGGCTACCACATCTGTGCAGTTGCCGAAATTGGTACCGATGCCCATGTTCTTCACAGCATCTACTGCGCTTTCCTCTACGTAGTTGGCATTCAGGTTCACCTGGTCACGGGTAATCACGTTCTTGCTGCTCAATGCTGCCTTCCACCAGTCGTTGGATGGCATGTTGCTTCCATACCAAGGCATGAAGAAACTCCATTTCGCGCCAGCGTTCCAAGCTTCGTCAATACCTGCTGTAGCTGTATTGTTTTTGGCATCAGTTCCGCACTCAGCCAGAGCGATGAGTTTACCAGGATAGCGTGCCTGAATCTCCTTGAACTCCTGAGCCTGCTTGGCAGCATCATAACCGTAGAGGTCGCGACCGATGATATCTACATACTTGTCGCCGGGATACCAGTCGGCATCATTGTCATAGGTATTGGCATCGCCATTGTAGTTCTGTGTAGTCCAAGCCCAAATCAGGTTGTGGATTCCCTTGTTCTGGAAGTAATCAAACATGGTTTGCCAAAGCTTTTTGTAAGTTTCAGCACCATCATATCCCCACCAGAACCAGGATTTGCCCCAGCTGGCACCAGATTTCAGACAGGCATTACCGGCAGCCTCATGGAAAGGACGCCAAACGGCAACAACGCCTGCATCCTGCAACTTCTGCAGAACTTCCACCACCTTGTCCATCTCCTGATAGAACCATTTGTTCTCCCAAGTGCCTGCCGTCAATACGTTGGCTGCCTTAAAGGTGGTTTCGGATGGGGTGCAGGTCACACCGCTACCATCTGTTCCCGGAGTGGTGTTTTCTGTCTTAGGCACGTTGAAGTGCCACATCAGCGATACCAGTCCGCCCTGGTCTGCCCAGTTGGTAACAGGGGTGATGTCGTTGTAGTTGATCCATCTGCTAGAACCCTGCTTAGGAACATAGATATGGATAAAATCATAGCAGTTCATGGCAGGATATTTGCCTGTTGCCTTATAGATTTTGTCTGCTTCCTGGGTGTTCCAGTTGACGTAGGCGATGACCGAAGAGATGGTCTTGCTGCCATAATTCAGCTGCAGATATTTGTATAGACGCTTGGTCTTTTCTGTAGCAGCAGGGTCAGCGAGATTCACATCGCCTACTTCGCTTTCGTGATAGATAGAGAAGACAACATTGTTAATCTTGTTGATGTCGTAGGTTTCGAAAGCACCGAATTCTTCAAAGCCTTTCACATAAATTTCCAGTTGGTTGTTGGCATTGTGCTTCATGCTGCTGATGGTATTGCTTTCGCCAGTCAGATTCCATTCAGCTTGCTTTCCTTCCGAATTGTTGATGGTAATCTTGTCACCATCAGTTTGTGCTAAGGCAGTGAATGAAATCATTACTGCCAGAAGTGAGAGTAATATCTTTTTCATTGTCTTGCTACTTTGATGGATTTGTTATTGATTTTGATGATGTATACGCCGTGGGTTAAACCATCAAGAGAAATGATGGTCTTGTCGCCTGCGATGACCGGAGAGAGATTTACTGCCTTTCCGTCGAGAGCAAAGGCACTCACCTGGTTGCGGGTGCCGTCTACGATGAGGCGGTCACCTTCGAAGGCAAACTTACTGTTGGCTTCAATTTGCTGGATGCCCGTAGTGGTACCGTAGGTGAAGGTAGAAACCTTCCACAGTTCGTAACAGGCAGTAGTGGCAGTTGAAGTCACGGTCATCTTGTCATTCCCGAAGGTCACTTCCGGTAGAGTGCTCAGTGCAAACTCTATCCTGCTTCCATCGTTGAATGAAACAAACAGCGACTTGCCATCGGCAGCTTTGGCTGAGATGCAGCTGAGAGCTACCAGTAAGGATAATGCTATTTTCTTCATATCGGGTTAATGTTTTGGTTAAAATCAAAAATGTGGCGCAGTTAATATAACTACGCCACAAATTTACAAATTATATTTCACATAAATGCTTTTTTTATGTTAAATATATCTATCTTATGGGAGGATAACAATCTTGGTAACTCCTGTCAAGTCGCCCTGAATAGCAAAGCCACATGAGTTAGCAACTTCTACAGCTGTTTCATCAAAAACATATTCAAGTTTACGTTCTGAAGGATTCCAGTCTGCAATAGTTGTTATATTTGGCCAACCATTTTCATTCTTATTGATTTGTACTTGTCCCTTGACGGTAGGGTCTTTGTACACAATCAACTTAGAACCAACTTTTACCTTTACTTTTTCAAATACTTCTTTGGTCAAATAGAATTTTCCACTGCCACTTGACCATGAGAAATCAAATGGATATGTTATTTTCCCATTATCCATATTCGTTACAAGTTCTGCGATATCCTTTTCTGCAGGAACCACCTTGAACTCAGGACCTTCAATCTTGTTGCCGTCTGGGTCTTCCATCACGATCTTGTAGGTATCAACTTCTGCATTGGCAGGAACCTGGCATACAATCTCTGTATTGGTACGAGAAGTATAGCGGTTTACCTTGTAAGAACCGATATAGAGGTTCTGGATGTTTTGGAAGTTCTTGCCAGTGATGGTGATGGTTGAACCTGCTGTAGCTTCTCCAGGAGTGATAGAAGCGATAGCTGGATCGGTAGCTGCCTTGATGCTCAATGCATCCTTCTTCACCTCTATGGTTGTACCATTCTTCAGGTTGAGCTTGAAGCCTGTACCGGCGCATGCTGCAGGAACTGTTACTGCGATGGCATTGGCATTCTGAGCTGCAAATTTCTCAACGGTCTGTTCTACATCGCCAGGGAAGGTGATGCTTGCTACGAGGTCGAGATCTGTACCCTTGATGATGGTCTTATCGCCAGCTGTGATAGCTGCTGGTGTGCAAGAAGCTACGGTTGGCTTCACCAAAGTATAGGCTACTGTTACAGTCTTGCCGTTGGCGAGACTCAGGATGATGCCATTGGCGTCCTTGGTTTTCTCCTGTGCATCCTCTGGAACAGTGGCAGTTACCTTGGTTGTCTCTACCTTGTTGAGCTGAGATGCTGCAGCATTAGGGAATGCAATGCCTGTAATCAGATCCATATCCTTACCGGTAATGGTGAGTTCTGCACCATTCTTCACTGGGTTAGGTGTTGCAACGAGCTGGGTAGGAACTACGGTAATGATGTTGCCTACAGGAACCTCGATACCGCTCTTGGTTACTACATAGAAGGTACCGTCTGTAGCCTTGGCAGGAACAGCAACAGTAATCTCTGCTACGCTCTGTGACTTGAAGTCGGCTGCATTTACAGTAGCGCCCTCAAACTTCACGCTGACAATCTGGTCGAATGAAGTACCCTTGATGCTGAGAATTTCGCCAGCCTTGATGTTGCGGTCCTTGATAGGAGTAGCCTCTGGAGTATTGATGGTCAACTCTTCCTTGGTCTCCAGGGAAGTACCGTCCTTGGTGGCGTCTGTCAATGTGATGACACCTGTACGAGCCTCTGCCGGAATCTTTACCTGGATGGTATAGCGGTCGTGGCTTTCAAATTCAGCTTCCTTGATGGTATCGCTGCCTGCGAAAATCACACCATGCATCAGGTTGAGGTAATCACCCTTGATGGTTACTACGTCGCCAACATTACCTACCATAGTACCTTCGCTACCTACGAAGAACTTGGTGATTTCGATGTCCTCACGATAGGTGATAGGAGATACGGATGTGATCTCGCCACCCTTCTTGGTCTTCAGGACAATCTGACCCGGTTCGCATTTCTCGGCAGGAACCTGGATGGAAATCTTACTCTGCTTACCGCTCTGGAGAGTCTCGTATGCGGTGATAGGGTCAGCACCTGGAAGGTTGACAGACTCAATCTGGTCCAGATTGGTACCATAGAGATATAAGGTACCGCCACGGAGCACTGGGCATGGACCGAATGACTGGAGGGAGATGTCGTTGCCGTACTGATCGGTAGAGAGATCATCTCCGTCGCTGCACGCTGTCAGCGATAGCCCTACGAGGGCTACCACCAACATGGCGAATATTTTGCTTATCTTTTTCATATCAATTCAGATTATAAGTTTATTTGTTTGGAACCACACGGATGTTGTCAATCTTGATGATTGGGTTACAATCCACACCGATAGGCAATACGCTGGCATCGTTGTAAGCACCCTTGACAATAAAGATGTTGAAGGCACTGAAGTCGTTCACACCTGTATAGCTCAATCCCTTGTTGCCATCGTAGTCATAAACGAAGTCTGCCAATGGAATGGTTACGGTTACCCACTTACCTTCGGTGTTATATGTCTTGTCGTCTGTATTCTGCCATGGCATGTAGAGGGCACGTGCCAACTTACCCTGTTCGCGGAAGAAGGTGTTGTTTGCTCCTGCCAATACGTTGCCATAGATATCCTGTACACCTGCACCACCATTGGAAACCTGGCTTACGCTACCAAAGTAAATCTGCATAGGTGCAGCCGACCAACCGTTGTCCTTTGGTATGCACATCTCAAACTTCAGGCTCATGTTCTTCCAATCGCTGAAGTCTGCAAGATCCTGCATACGTGGACGGCTGGAGTAGGTCTCTGGGTCCTGCCAGCTTCCTGGCCAGTACTCGAACGAGAAGTTACCGTCGTTCCAGCCACCATCTGCGCCCATGGCTGTCTCACCGAGAACCATGTAGTTGCCAGAGAGTGATGTGCCATCGGATGTGATGGTTCGATTGTGCCAACCATTGTTGCCCAATACATCTCCACCTTCCTTCCAAGGAGTATCGAAGTCGAAGAGCATACCGCGGTTGTCCATATAGCGGAAACCAGCCTTGGTAGTACCGTTGATGGTTGTGATGGTGATAGGCTCGTGCTTAGGCATATCCTCTGGCATGTTGAAGCGGATGCTGTTCTGGCTGATCTTCAGGTCCTCGTAAGGAATGGTGTAGTTATCACCCACCTTGATAGTCAGATGACTGTTGTCGTAATCCAGGAAGTAGTCGCCCTTGATGGTTACTTCTTCGCCTGGAGCTGCCCACTCGTTGCTCATGCTGTTGATGGTTGGAGCTGGCACGATGGTCTTGAAATCGTAAGCCACGGTGTCCTGCTTGCTGGTGATGAAGTAGATCTTATCACTTACCTCGTTAGGGATAGCCTTTGGCACGGTTACGATGATGGTGTTGTCCGTCATGTAACTGGTGTTCAGGACTGCTGCCTGGTCGTTGAAGTTGATCTTGGTCACACTTTTCAGGTTTCTACCCACAATACAGATGGTATTGTTGAGAGATGCACCAGTAAGCAGTGAGTCTTTGCTGGCAGCATCCACAGGGCGAACATAATCGATGGTAGGAGTTCCGCCTGCAACTTCATACTTGTCTGGCTCGTCCTCGCAAGAAGTGAATCCTGCGCTGGCTGCAACAAGTGCCATGGCGAATAAAGCCCCATTTATATTCTTGATATTCATAATGAAATTCTCTTAATTGATTAATAACTATATGTGTTACGTACATCTACATGGATTGGAGTAGCATTGCTACCCAGGTTAGGGTTCAGGGCTACATCCTCTGTTGGGAATGGCAATGTAAAGCTGTTGGCTGTTACGTTAGGTGCTGGTGTATTCTCATCATACTGCATCTCAGAGCTGTCCCATGTGCCATTGTTGTAGTATGCCTTGTAAACTGCATCGCAATTCCACATAGCATTGCGGTGCTGTGCCTTCAATTCCTTGATGCAGCTATCTACATCGTAGTATGCACGGCGTACATAGTCGTACCAGCGGTCGCCCTCACCAGCAAACTCCAGGCGGCGCTCCTTCCAGATGTCATCGAATGTAAGAGAGGTCTTTCTTACGAATCCCTGCCACTCGTATGCACGGCCACGAACCTTGTTGAAGCAATCCAGGGCAAGTGCATCGGTATTGTTACCCATCTGTACCTGTGCCTCTGCATAAATCAGATAAATGTCTGACAAACGGAGGAGTGGAGTAGGGAGAGCATTAGACATACGGGTTGGAGTGATGCCCAATTCTTCCTTGTGGTCATAGTTGTCACCATAGAGGTGCTTCACGTTGCTACCACCGCAAGGACCCTGGCACTGACCAGTTGCAGCTGCATTGTAACCCTTGTTATACCAGAAATCCAGGTAAGAGAATCCTTTCTTTAGACCGTCCTTCTGTGCATTGGCAGGAAGGTCGTGGTCTCTCCAGAAGTAAGAATATACATCGCCTGGCATCATGATGGTTGCCTTACGACGGTGGTCAGGATCTACACGGTTTGCTGGATCATCCTTAGGAGATACACCGAAGGCTTCCATCAAATCGATAGATGGACCGCCCCAACCGCCCCAGCAGTCACCATTCTCATCGAAACCTTCTGGAGCCAAGTCGCTCTGGAGGGTGTTCTGAGAAGTCCACTGAGTACCTACTGTCCAGCGCCATGCAATCAGAATTTCGTCGCAGAACTGGTTAGAGCCACGGAAGATGTCCTCGTAGTGCTCCATCAGTCCTCTGCCTGAGTTCTCGATGACATCCTTTGAATATTCGGCAGCTTTCTTCAAATCTTCCTGGTTCAAGGTGCCGGAAACACCAGCCTTGGTCAGATAAACCTTACTGAGCAGACCTTCTGCACAGTAGTAGTCGATGCGACCCGAAGTGCTCTTTTCCTTAGGAAGAAGCTCCATCGCCTTTTCCAGGGTCATGATGATATATTCATAAACATCAGCTTTCTCTACCTTGCTAACACTATTGTAGTCACCTTTACCAAGACTTTCTGAGTTGCTGTGGATGATAGGCACATCGCCGAAGGTACGTACCAGATAAAAGTATGCCATCGCCTTCCAGGCAAGACACTCGCCCATGCACTGGTTTTTTACCTTTTCTGAGGTGTTGATGGCGTTCTTCAATGATTCGTAAACGGTACTGCAGTGACCAATCTCTGCCCAGAGTGAGTAAGACATGTTTACCAGGTCCTCATCGGTACCATTGGTACTGAAGTTCATGTAAGGGCTTGAGCCCCAATACATATTACCCGACATAACCTCACCAACCTTGATGAAACCACGCTGGAAATCATACCAAGGTGAGTTAGAGAGATAGTTTACGCCCGAGATGCAGGAAGCATCACCGTTGTAATAGTTCTCTGTGTTGTAATTGTCCTCTACAGGTTTGTCAAGGAAGTCTCCGCAAGAGGTCATTCCCATACCGAGGAGCATTACAAATGCTGTATATTTAATATTCTTAAATTTCATAACTGTTCGTTTTGGATATTAGAATGATAAGTTCAAACCAAATGTAACGGTGGTTGGAGAAGGGTAGCGACCGAAATCCAGACCATATACATTCGCACTCTGAGTAGAGAGACCTACCTCTGGGTCGTAACCGCTGTAACCGGTGATGGTGAAGAGGTTAGATGCTGTGAGAGTCAGTCGGAGATTGGTCAGACCAATCTTCTGGATGAGCTTCTGGTCGAATGTGTATCCCAGAGCCATGCTCTTCAAGCGGAGGTATGAACCATCCTCGATATAACGGTCGCTGAATGCGTCGTTATCGTTAGGGTCGTTGATGGATGCACGTGGGTACATCGAGTTTGGATTGTCAACGGTCAGATTAGAGATGTTGTCATACCAGTTACCAGTCTGGTTACCATCCTTGGCTACGAGGTGAACTCGCTTGTTGACATCTTTCAACTGGTTGCTCCATGGAGAGTTCATGTGAGTCATCTTCATGTTCAGATAGTTGGCTACCTTGGCGCCTACAGAACCATTGATGAAGATATTCAGGTCGAAGTTCTTGTAGCGGAAGGTATTGTTCCATCCGAAGGTCCACTTTGGCAGTGGAGAACCGATGTTGGTCTTATCATTCTCGTCGATGATACCATCGCCGTTGATATCCTTGTACTTCAAGTCACCTACATAGGTGGTGTTGCTGCGGCTGAACTTAGATGGGTCGTCAATCCATGCATAGTGCTTGGTGCCATCTGCATCTGTTGTTACAGAGATTGGGTTGTTCTTCTGCAGGGTCTGTACTGGAGAACTGATGATATCGTTGTAATCCTTATATACTCCCTCTACTACGTAACCGTAGAAGTTGTAGAGTGATTCGCCTGGTGCAGAACGGGAAACAACGTCGCTCCACTGTCCCTTACCGAGCAATGCGGTACTGCCGGAAAGACTCTTCAACTTGTTCTTGTTGATAGAGATGGTGACGTCTGAACTCCAGTCGAAGTCCTTGGTGACGATAGGGTGGGTGTTGAGGGCAATCTCAAGACCGGTGTTCTCGATGTCGCCATAGTTTCCGTATGGTGCAGCGAGGGCTGAAGATGCATTACCGCTGGTACCCATGATGGAAGGCAGGTTGAGCTGCATCAGCATGTCCTTACTTATCTTCTTGTACCAGTCTACGGTCAGGTTCACACGGCTGTTGAAGAAACTGAGGTCGAGACCTACGTTCCACTGCTCCTGAGTCTCCCACTTGATGTCAAGGTTCTTCAGGTTGGCAGGACGGAAACTGGTACCCAGGGCTGTATCCATGGTGCTCATCGCAGAACCCCACTTGTAACCACCGATATTGGAGTTACCTGTCTGACCCCAACCGAGACGCAACTTACCATTGCTCAACCACTTGATGCTCTTCATGAACTGCTCGTTGGTGAAACGCCAACCCAAAGCCAATGAATGGAAACCTGCCCAACGGTTGTTTGGACCGAAGTTGGAACTACCATCATAACGATAAGTATAGGTAGCGAGGTAACGGTCGTCGTAGTTGTAAGTCTCACGGGTGAAGAAGGAAGCCATAGATGAACTTCCCCAACCTGAACCAATCTGTGGGTCGCCCTGGCCCAATGCTGGGTTGTGAACTACATCGTTAGGAAGATTGGTGTTGAATGCTGATACATAGTCATATTTTGATTCCCAGCACTCCTGTCCGAGCATAGCTGTGATACTATGTTTGCCGATAGTTGTAGAATATTGCAGATAGTTGTTCAATGACCAGAAGGTATTGCTGTTCTTCTGCAGACGGCTTTGGTTGCTCTGACGCTTCCAGGTACCGAGGTCAATCATCGGGTTGTAGGTCTCTGCCTTGGATGCACCGATATCGAAACCCAACTGGCTATGCCAGGTTAAGCCCTTCATCAGGGTGATATCTGCAAAGACACTACCGTTTAAGCTCTGGCGGTCGAGCAGAATATCGTCTTCCATAGCCATGGCGATAGGGTTAGGATTGGTGAATCCTTCCTTAGATACGCTTGAGTAGCCGCCATCAATATTGTAAATCTGGATATCTGGAGGTGTAGTCAATGAGTAGTTGATCAAACCTTCTGCACCGTCTGCCAGCTTCAAGCTTTCTGCTGTCTTTGAATAAGTTGCGTTCAAGCCGAGCTTGAACCACTTCTTCAACTGTGCAGAGAGGTTCACACGCATAGAGTAGCGCTGGAATTCAGATCCGATGATGGTACCATCCTGGTCTGTCCAGTTGCCTGAAATATAGTAGTTTACCTTATCTGTACCACCCTCTGCGGCAATCTGGTGAGACTGCTGCCATGCTGTCTGGAAAATAGCATCCTGCCAGTTGGTACCGATACCGAGGATTGATGGATCGCTATATACTGGGTCTGGCTTGGAGATTTCGCCCTGGTTAGCCAGATCGTTGTAATATTCTGCAAACTCGCGCAAGTTCATGATATCCAGGCGCTTGCTCTGTCGGCTTGCAGCTACGCTACCGGTATAGGTAAACTTAGCTTCGCCTGCCTTACCCTTCTTAGTAGTAATCAAAACGACACCATTGGCACCCTGTGCACCATAAATGGCGGTAGCAGAAGCATCCTTCAACACTTCCATGCTGACGATATCGCTAGGGTTGATCAAAGACAATGGAGATACTGCAGAGTGAGAACCATTACCGAGCTTGTCACCCAAACCGAGTGATGAACCACTGTTGCTCTGGGAGTTGAAGATGACACCATCTACAACGTACAATGGCTCTGAGTTGGCGTTGATGGTAGCGATACCACGAACGCTAACGGCTACGGCAGAACCTGGCTGACCGGAAGTCTGGACAGCGTTCACACCGGAAATCTTACCCTGGAATGCCTGGTCTACGTTGGTGATAGGAGTCTGCTTCAATGTCTTTTCATCCATGGAAGCAGAAGCACCAGCGAGGTCGCTCTTCTTCATGGTACCATAACCTACAACTACCACCTCGTCAAGACTGTTGTTGTCTTCTACCAAAGTGATGTCGTACTTGCTCTGGCCTCCTACTTTGAAAGTTTTGGTAACATAGCCTACGTAAGTTACCTCTACAGTCTGTCCGGCACCTACATTCAGTGTGTAGTTACCATCAAAGTCTGTCACTGCGGCATTTTTTGTGCCTTTCACTTTTACTGTTGCACCGATGATAGGACCCATTGCATCGGATACGTTACCAGTAATCTTCTTGGTCTGTTGCACAGCCTGATTCGTTGTGATCTGGGCTGCGAAAGTTTGCTGAGGGGAGATGCCGAGAAGACTCAGGGCAGCTACACTAGCAAGCAACTTTTCTCTACTTTTAAAGTTCATACAATTTTTGTTAGTTGGTTAAAACAGTTTGGCTCTTTCACTTATATGATCGATACGGGAAAGAATCCAAAACGGATTAGTGCTCTCTGATTATTCCTTCGTCATCTTTTTCTGATGAGAAGAAAGGGCTAGAGGCTAGCTCTAGGTTGCATTTGCTTTTTCCATTGTTGTGATTATATTTATTTGTTTTATATTGTTTATTCTAAACCTTTAGGCTATTTTGTAAATCTGCTGCAAAGATAGCTATTTTTTGCAAAATAGCTTGTACATATTTTGCTGATTACTAATACTTTTCTGCTTTATTGAAAATAAAATGTAATTTTCGTCATATTTATTAAAGATTAAGTGTTAGCGTTACAATTTATTTACTTGATGGTTGATTTATATTGGTTATTCTATTATATGTCTACCTGTTGGCGGAATTAGTTTAGCGCATATTTAACCCTGCCAATCGGTCTATTGTTTACATAATTTATATATTGCAAGACAGTGAATGCGCTAATTTTCCCGATGATTCGGGTAAACAGTCCTGGTGTTTGCTTTGCGTAATTTCTGAAGAGCATGAAGTGATCACAAAGTTGAGAGAAATTGGTCTCGATTCTCTTTCTCGCCTTTGCATAAGGCTTGAATGTTGGTCTCCAATTCTTCATATTCAGACGATATGGAACTTCCAACTTAATGCCTACAGAAGAAAACAGGTCTTGCTGTAGTTCTGCACTGAGGTAAGCACGATCACCTAGGATGCAACAGTCATGAAATTGAAACTTAACATCTTTAAGAAAATGAATGTCATGAACATTAGCTGGACTCAAATCATACGAGTGGATAACTCCACTTAACCCACAGACTGCGTGGAGTTTAAATCCATAATAGTATATCTTCTGAGTGGCACAATAGCCAAATGCTGGAGAGTTTGTCACGTCTGTTCCTTTCATCTTGCAACGCAATCCTCTGGACAAACGGCATACCTCTATCGGTTTGGAATCAATGCAGAAATATTCTTCTGCGCCATCCATCTTTGATGCAATGCGCTTACGAATCGTCTCGCATAATTCCGCTGTGAATTTTCGGCGGTCATTAAATTGACGTCGAGAAATCAGGTTTGGCATTTCAGTCTTATACTCCTTCAGTCTGTCGAACAAGTTGTTTTCACTGTCGATACTTAGATGCTCAGCAGTTAAGCTCAAAGCAACAACTTCGAGGTCTGAAAAACGTGGGACGACTCCTGGGCGAGGAATATTTCCTAGCTCATTAACTAAATTTATGGAGAAATTCTTGCATATCTCAAGAATTTTTACGAAATTTGCATACAAGTTGTGCATAGCGTGAAAGATTATAACTTTATGTTTTGACACCACAAAGTTACTAAAAATCAGCGAGATGCACAACTTTTTCTCCATAAAAGATACTAATTTTTAGGCGAATTTTAATTCCGCCAATGAGTTATATGTCTATTATATATAAGGTACGCGTACATTATTTATTATATGAATTGTCATAACCTTTTGTGCTTTATTAATTGATCTTTGGGTGTTTTCGGTCAATTCTTGCGTTAAATAGAGTGTGTGTTTTGTCGTTTTCTTTGCTTTTTCTGACTTGATGTGCATCAATTCTTATTTCTTTTTTCAGATATTTTCGAATATTTTTCTGCCTTTGCAACAAAGTATGTTTATTCAGCAAAATAATACACGAATATATCGGAAATTATGCCTAACTTTGCAACCGTAAAACAGAATGTTTAACTAACAAGATTACCAACGACAATATGAATCATCGTATAGCAAATGTTTTTAGGTTAATAATTATAGGTGTTCTGATGAGTGTGCTGGGGACTTCAAGCCTCAGCGCACAAATCAGAGGAAACAACATCGTGGTAACGGTAACTCCTGATCATCAGGACTGGAATTACCGGGTGGGCGAGAAGGCTAACTTCACGGTGAATGTGAGAAAGAGCGGTACGCTACTCAACCAGGTGAAGGTAGATTATGAAGCCGGTCCGGCAATGTTTCCGGAGGTGAAGAAAAGTACCACTCTCAAGGACGGAACCATGAAATGGTGCGGCAGTCTGAACAGACCGGGCTTCTACCGCCTCAAGGTTATCGCTCATGTTGATGGCAAGGATTACGAGGGACTTTGCACGGCAGGTTTCTCTCCAGAGAAGATCCAGCCTTTCGCACAGGAACCTAAGGATTTCGATGCTTTCTGGAAGAAGGCACTGGATGAGGCAAGACAGAATGACCTCAATCCTACCAAGGTGCTTCTGCCTGAGCGTTGTACCAAGGATAAGAATGTATATGAAATCAGTTATAACAACAACCGATGGGGCTCTAAGATGTATGGCATCCTGAGTGTACCGGTAAAAGAAGGTAAGTATCCGGCTTTGCTCCGTGTACCTGGTGCGGGTGTACGCCCTTATGCCGGCGATACTTATACGGCTCCTGCTGAGTGCATCGTACTGGAAATCGGTATTCACGGTGTTCCTGTTACCATGCAGCAGAAGATTTATGATGATCTTGCCAACGGCGAACTGAATGGTTACTGGGATACCAATCTCGAGAATCCTTATCGCAATGCTTACAGACGGGTAGTAACCGGTGCTGTCCGTGGCGTGGATTATATCGCTTCGCTCCCTGAGTGGAACGGAAAGACTATCGGCGTAACGGGTTCATCACAGGGTGGATTCCTTTCCATCGCTGTAGCAGCTCTCGATAAGCGTATCACATTCCTGGCTCCAGTTCATGATGCCATGTGTGATTATGAGGCTGAGATTCACGGAGTTGCAGGCGGCTGGCCTCACTATTTCTATAAGGAAGACAAGGCACTGGGGGCTGCATGGAAAGAGCAGAAACTTACGGATTTGGAAAAGGCAAGACTCGAAGGTGCACGCTATTATGATGGCGTCAACTTCGCTCGTCGTATCACTGTTCCTGGCTGGTACAGTTTCGGTTATAATGATGAGGTGGTTCCCCCAACATCGTCTTACGGACTTTATAATTCGGTAAAAGCGCCTAAGACCTTGAGTCTGTACCAGATGACCGGTCATTACTGGTATCAGGAGCAGTGGGATGAATGGCAGGCTTGGATTATTCAGCAATTAAAGAAATAGATATATGATAGGAAAAAGAATTTTGATTGGTGCAGCTTGCCTCATGGCGATGCAAGGAGCAATGGCACAGGTTGATGGCGTTACGGGCACATCAGTCCAGACTGCCAATACTTCCTGCTGCAAGGGTAAAAAGCAATGTTGCAATACTCCGGCAGAGCAACTGAAGGTCAGACTGCAAAAATTATTGAACAAGGGAATCATGCTTGGTCATCAGGATGATCCGGTGTATGGTACTACTTGGAAATGGGATGAAGGAAAGAGCGATGTATTACTCACTACAGGTGATTATCCTGCCGTGATGGGCTTTGATCTCGGAAAAATAGAGTTGGACAGCAAGGAAAATCTCGATGGTGTTTCTTTCGATCGTATGCGAAAAGAAATCATTGCCCAAAATGAGAGAGGAGGCATCGTCACTTTGAGTTGGCATCCTTGGAATCCGGTTACTGGCGAGAATGCCTGGGATCCGAAAGGTGATGCTGTTGCTGCTATTCTGGATGGAGGCGCCCAGCAACAGAAGTTCGACGGATGGCTCAAGAAGGTTTCCGATTTTATCCTTTCTTTGAAGACAAACGATGGTAAACTGGTTCCTGTCATCTTCCGACCATGGCATGAAATGAATGGCGGATGGTTCTGGTGGGGAGCTAGCAGTTGCACACCTGTACAATATAACCAATTATACGTAAAAACCCTAAATATACTTACTAAAGCAGGGTGCAATAACATCGTTTGGGCTTGGTCACCAAATCTCAGCGACGAGAAGACGGTAGAAAAATTCCTGGAGCGATTCCCGGGAGAAAAGTATGTGGATATGCTGGGTGTTGACGTCTACGAGTTCGACAACAACGATGCCAACTATCAGCAGAACCTTGCTGCTACGCTCGATGTGCTGATGGAGGCAGCCAAGAAGGTTGGCAAGATTCCTGCCCTCACCGAAACGGGTTGCAGGGGTATCGCCAGCAAGAAGGATTGGTTTACCCAAACCCTTTGGCCTGTACTTCAGAAGTATCAGTTGAGTTATGTTCTCTTCTGGCGTAATGCCTGGGATAAGCCTCAGGAAGAGGCCTATCTTCCTGGAGTAGGCGATGGAGCCATCGTCGAGGACTTCAAGGCATTCAAGAAGGAAAAGAAAGTCCTCTTTGCCAAAGACATTTTAAAGGTAAAAAAGTAAAAAGGTAAAAAAGTAAAAAAAGATATATTATGCCTACATTTCAAGACAAAGTGAAAGCACTTCGTGCTCATCATGAGGAATTGCTGAGCCGTAAGAATGAACCCGTAGAGTGGGGAAATGGTATCTACGAAAAGTATAAGAACCCAATCCTCACCGCAGAACATACACCATTGGAGTGGCGTTACGACTTCGATGAGAAGAGCAACCCTTATCTCATGCAGCGCATCATGATGAATGCTACCCTCAATTCGGGTGCCATCAAGTGGAATGGTAAGTATCTTCTCGTTGTTCGTGTTGAGGGTGCTGACCGCAAGAGTTTCTTTGCTGTAGCCGAGAGTCCTAATGGTGTTGACAACTTCCGTTTCTGGGATGAGCCTATCACCATGCCGGAGGATGTGGTTCCTGCTACCAACATCTATGATATGCGACTCACAGCTCATGAGGATGGCTACATCTATGGTGTGTTCTGTGCTGAGCGTCATGATGATGATCAGCCTGGCGACCTCAGTGCTGCTACTGCTACAGCAGCCATTGCCCGTACCAAGGACCTGGTAAACTGGGAGCGCCTTCCTGACTTGAAGACCAAGAGCCAGCAGCGCAATGTGGTTCTCCATCCGGAATTCGTTGATGGCAAGTATGCTTTCTATACCCGTCCACAGGATGGTTTCATCGATACAGGTTCTGGTGGTGGTATCGGTTGGGCTCTTGTTGATGATATCACTCATGCCGAAATCAAGGAAGAGAAGATTATCAATGCCCGTCACTATCATACCATCCAGGAGGTGAAGAACGGTGAGGGTCCTCATCCTATCAAGACTGATAAGGGCTGGTTGCATCTGGCTCATGGTGTTCGTGGCTGTGCCAGCGGTCTCCGCTATGTGCTCTATATTTACATGACTTCTCTTGAGGATCCTACTAAGGTGATTGCAGAACCAGGCGGATATCTCCTCGTACCGGAGGGTCCTGAGTATATCGGTGATGTAATGAATGTTGTCTTTGCCAATGGTTGGATTGCAGATGAGGATGGCAAGGTATTCATCTACTATGCTTCTTCTGATACCCGCATGCATGTGGCAACTTCTACCATCGACCGATTGGTAGACTACTGCATGAATACACCAAAGGATGATTATCGTACTCAGTTCTCTGTAGAGAAGATCAAGGCTTTGGTAGCAAAAAATAAACAGACTTTAAGTAAATAAGTTTCAGGTATTAAGATTGTAGGGATTCGTACTCCTCATCCGTATTATCAGATATAGATGGGGAGCGAATCCCCTTTTTTAATATTAATAAGTGAAGAGTGAAGAACGAAGAATGAAGAATTCAATAGTTTTTGCTAATCATAAAGTTCAAAATTCAAAGTTCAAAGTAAAACAATGGCTCGTTTAAAAGAAAAAATAGCTTATGCATTGGGTGATGCCGCTGCGGGTGGTATTGTATGGAAGGTGATGTCTATCGCTTTTCCTCTGTTTTTTACAAATGTCTTCGGACTCTCGTTTGCGGATGCGGCAGTATTGATGCTCGTAGCCCGCATGTTCGATGTGGTTACTGACCCGCTGATGGGTACTCTTGCCGACCGTACCCAGAGTCGTTTCGGTACCTACCGTCCTTGGCTCATCTATGGTGCCATTCCTTTCGGATTGATATTCGCCCTCTTGCTCTATACTCCAGACTTCGGTCCTGTGGGCAAGCGAATCTATGCTTACGCCCTCTATCTGCTGATGATGGCGGTATATACCATGGTGAATGTGCCTTACGGCTCATTGCTCGGTGTGATGACCGAGGATGATGATGAGAAGAACCAGTTCTCTTCTTTCCGTATGGTAGGTGCTTATGCCATGGGATTCGTTACCCTGCTTTCTTTCCCTTATCTCCAGAAAATGGTAGGTGGTTCTGCCGCTCATCAGTATGCTGTCATTGGTGCCGTGCTCGGTATTATTGCAGCTGTGATGACATTGGCTTGCGGACTCCTGACCAAGGAACGTCTGAAGCCGAAGCGCGCTGAGAAGTTCTCTTTCCAGCAGTTTGCCGACCTCGTTCACAACAAGGCTTGGCTCTATATGACAGCCATCGCCGTGTGTACCAACTTCTTCAACGGATTCCGCTATGCCGTTGCTGGCTATATGTTTGATTACTGTCTGCATGGCAATGTAACCATCGAGGGATTGATTATCAACTATACCGTTTTCATGGCATTCGGTGAAGTAACCTGTATGATTTTCGGTGGTGTATCTCCTTGGTTCACCCGTCTGGTAGGCAGCAAGCGCATGGCATTCTTCTGGGCTGCAACTCTCTGTCTGGTTCTCTCGGTTGTCTTCTTCTTCATCCCGATGAATCCGTCGTATATCTGGGTGATGATAGCCATCGTTATCCTTACCTCTATGGGTATCGGTATCTATTCGCCATTGATGTGGTCTATGTATGCCGATGTAGCCGACTATCATACCGAGCATTTCGGAACATCTGCTACAGGTCTTATCTTCTCTTCCGGTACGATGAGCCAAAAGTTTGGTACTGCCATTTCCGGTTCTCTCATCGCCCTCTTCCTGGGCTGGGCAGGTGCCAACATGATAACAGATAAGATGGGTAATACGATGATCGACCCAGCCAGTGTCACCGACTCTGTGCTTACGATGGTATGGTCATTGTTCTCACTCTTCCCAGCAGTCATCGCCTTCCTGCTGATGGTGCTTGCCTGGAAGTTCCCTATCCGCAAATAATTGTTTTAACATAACTAATAATCACTATAAAGAATGGAAAAATGGAAAATCTTAAAGAAACGATGCGGGATGTTCTGGAGAACAACATCCTCAGCTATTGGCTAACGAAAGTGAAAGATGAAGAAAATGGTGGCTTTTACGGACGTGTAGACGGTAACGACCAGGTACATCCTGTAGCCGAGAAGGGAGCAGTGATGAATGCCCGTATCCT
Source organism: Segatella copri (assembly GCF_026015465.1). GTDB lineage: Bacteria > Bacteroidota > Bacteroidia > Bacteroidales > Bacteroidaceae > Prevotella > Prevotella copri_E. Next base: position 210,708 of record NZ_JAPDUQ010000001.1, on the reverse strand, counting down.
CTGGGCGTTTTCTGCAGCCTATCGTGTCTTGAAGAAGCCGGAGTATCTTGAGGCTGCCACCCGTGCCAAGGATTATGTGCGCGATTATTTCCTCGACAGGGAATATGGCGGCATCTACTGGAGTGTTGACTATCAGGGTAATCCGCTCGATACCAAGAAGCAGACTTACGCCATCGGCTTTGCCATCTATGGTTTCTCGGAGTATGCCCGTGCAACAGGTAACAAGGAGGCGTTGGATATCGCCATCTCTCTGTATCATGACATCGAGAAGCATGCCTTTGATGTCGAGAACAACGGATATATCGAGGCTTTGACCCGTGAGTGGAATCCGATTGCAGACATGCGTCTCTCTGATAAGGATGAGAATGGTTCCCGTACGATGAATACCCATCTGCATATCATCGAGCCATATACCAATCTTTATCGTGTATGGAAGACTCCGGAACTGGAGAAGAGCATCCGCAATCTGCTCGATATCTTCACCGATAAGCTTCTGAACGAGGAGACTTATCATCTCGATCTCTTCTTCAATGACGAGTGGGAGGGCAAGCGCAACATCGAGAGCTATGGTCATGATATTGAGGCGTCCTGGCTGCTCCACGAAACCGCGCTGGTTTTGGACGATAAGATATTGCTGCATAAGATAGAGCGCATCATCCGTCGTATAGCCGATGCAGCAGATGAAGGCTTACGTCCGGATGGCAGTATGGTTTATGAGCATTGGAAAGATGGAGATAAGTATGATCTCCAGCGCCAGTGGTGGGTGCAGTGCGAGAACATCATCGGCCATATCGACCTCTATCAGTATTTCCGTACCGAAGAGAATCTTCTGGTTGCCATCTCCTGCTGGAACTATGTAGCCAAGCATCTGCTGGATAACAAGAACGGTGAGTGGCACTGGGCTATACTGGAAGATGGTACGGTGAACAAGGAGGATGATAAGGCGGGTTTCTGGAAATGTCCTTACCACAACTCCCGTATGTGTCTCGAACTCATCGAACGTGACTATTAACATACAGATTCCCTGCAAGGCAGGAATAGAATACAAAAATCCAAGCAAATCATATATTTGCTTGGATTTTTTTGTTTATCCCGATTTTTTATTGTACTTTTGCAGCCAATGCGGCGTCAGCCCCATTATTCATTATAAATTGTAAATTATTCGTATTAATAAATGTATATAGCAATAGCAGGAAATATCGGTAGTGGCAAGACAACCCTCACCAAGATGCTTTCTAAACATTATGGATGGAAACAGTACTTGGAGCCCGTGGCTGAAAACCCCTATATCGATGACTATTACAAGGATATCTCGCGATGGGCTCTCAATATGGAGGTGTTCTATCTGAAGCAGCGATTCAAGAATCTGCTGGAAATCCAACACAGTAAAGAGACGGTTATCCAGGACCGCACCATCTTTGAGGGTGTCTATGTCTTTGCGGCCAACAACCGGAAGATGGGCAATATGGACCAGCGCGACTACGAGACTTATATGGAGCTTTTCGAGTCGATGATGGAAGTGGTAGAGATGCCTGAACTGATGATATATCTCCGTTCTTCCGTTCCTCACCTCGTGAAGAATATCCAGAAGCGCGGTCGTGATTATGAGCAGAAGATGCCTCTGGATTATCTGGAAGGTATCAACAATCTTTACGAAGATTTCATCATGAATAAGTATAAAGGCAAGGTGCTCATCGTAGAAGTTGATAATCTCGATTTTGAGCACAATCCCAAGCAGTTTGGTGAAATCATAGATAAGATAGATGCCAAGCTCTTCGGGCTGTTCTCTTAAAGGTAAAAAAGTAAAAAGGTAAAAAAATGCATATAGCAATAGCAGGAAATATAGGTAGCGGCAAGACAACATTAACCAAGATGCTTGCCAAGAGATATGGCTGGAAAGCTAATTTCGAGCCGGTAGATAATAATCCATATCTGGCTGATTATTACAAGGATATGGAACGTTGGTCGTTTAATCTTCAGATTTACTTCCTGAACAAGCGATTCCATGATGTTGTGGAGATTTCACGTTCAGAGCAGACCATCGTACAGGATAGAACCATCTTCGAGGATGCGCGTATCTTTGCGCCTAATCTTCACGATATCGGTATGATGAGCGATAGGGATTTCAAGAACTATACCGATCTCTTCGATCTGATGATCAGTCTGGTGAAACTCCCTGACCTGATGATATATATCAAGAGCAGCATTCCTACGCTAGTAAAGCATATCGAGAAGCGTGGCCGCGATTTCGAGAAGAGCATCCGCATTGATTACCTCCAGGGTTTGAACAAGCGTTATGAGGATTGGATCAAGGATTATAAAGGTCGCCTCATCATCATCGATGGTGATAATCTGGAGTTCGGAGAGAATCCGGAAGACTTCCGAAAGGTTACTGACCTGATAGATGCTGAGCTCTTCGGACTGTTTGCTGAAAAGGAGGTTTAAAAGTAAAAAGGTAAAAAGGTAAAAAGGTAAAAAGGTAAAAAGAACCTTAACCCCCTTTCGCCCCCCCCCGTTCCTAGCGATTCCATCGCTAGTCCCCCAAGTCCTTATCATAAAGGTAAAAAGCGCAACCCCGCTAGGTGTCAAAGGAGGAACGCCTGGCGGGGTTGCGTTTTATGGTTGTACAGCTAAAAGGTATATGGTTGTACAACTAAAAGGTTTATGGTTGTACAACTAAAGGGTTTATGGTTGTACAGCTAAAAGGTTTATGGTTGTACAACTAAAGGGTTTATGGTAGTACGACTATAGGGTGTATGGTTGTACGACTATAAGGGTTGTAGTTGTACGATTAAAAGGTGTTGTCACTAGGCTCGGCAGACCTGCTGACTGCAGTCGGCAGAGCTGCTGACTAGGCTCAGCAGGTCTGCTGAGCCTAGTGGCAACCTTCGAGAAGCAGTCTCCTTCAACTCGAAAAGTAGTCTCTTTCAACTTGAAAAGCAGTCTTCTAAAACTAAAAGAGACGTCTCTTTGAACCCAAAGAAACGTCTCCTTTCGCTTATTCAATCATATCTTTTCGCTTATTCAAACATCTGAATACGCTTATTCAATCATATCCTTTCGCTTATTCAAACATCTGAATACGCTTATTCAATCATCTCCTTCTGCTTATTCAAACATCTGAATTCGCCAGCAGAACTATCTCCTTCCTCCGGAAGAACCGGATGCTTTATAGAACTTACCTTTCTGGCGGGAGATAAAGATGCCGCCTCTGGCTGAAGTCTTATCTACTTGCTGGCCATTGAGATTATAGATAATCTCTTTCTCATCCTTCTTATGAAGGGTAGGAGAGGCGATGGTAGTTGTGCCGGAAACAATGGAGAAACGGATGGATTTTTTAGGTAAAAATTCCTACTATTCTGTTCCTTTTTGTTATAAAATATGCTCGTTTTCTCTGTTTCTGATCCTCCATTAAGTCTGTCTGTTGACTGATGAAATAGGCAGTTTTTTGTGTTTTTTCACTTTGGATGCAAATTAAACCATAAAAAAATGTGCTCTTTCAGAAAAAAGTGTTACCTTTGCAACCGCTTAGAAGCATTTATATAAAATAACGTTATAACAAATTTATGAACTTTACACTATTTATCACCGTTTTGCTGACGGCTGTAACACTGGTGGTGGCCGCTTATGTCATCGCAAAGTTGATCGGTCCTCGTTCATACAATCCGGTAAAGGGTGAACCTTTTGAGTGTGGTATTCCGACACGTGGCAGCTCCTGGTTGCCATCACATATCGGCTACTATCTCTTCGCCATCCTTTTCCTGATGTTTGACATCGAGACTGTATTGCTTTACCCATGGGCAGTCGTAGTTAAGCAGTTTGGACCTATGGCTCTCGTGAGCATCGGGTTCTTCTTGTTGGTATTGGTATTTGGCCTTGCATACGCTTGGCGGAAAGGAGCATTGGAATGGAAGTAAACAAAAGAGCCTCTATCAAGAGTATTCCTTACGACGAGTTTAAGGACAATGATACCCTCGAAAAGATTGCGCAGGAGCTCAATGAGGGTGGTGCGAATGTGGTAGTCGGTTCCCTTGATGCAGCCATCAACTGGGGACGCAGTAACTCACTCTGGTCTTTGACCTTCGGTACCTCTTGCTGTGGTATCGAGTTCATGGCTGTAGGTTGTGCACGTTACGACTTCTCCCGTTTCGGTTTCGAGGTAACCCGTAACTCTCCACGTCAGGCTGACTTGATCATGTGTGCCGGTACTATTACCAATAAGATGGCACCTGTTTTCAAACGTTTGTACGATGAAATGGCTGAGCCTAAGTATGTGGTAGCTGTAGGTGGATGCGCCATCTCTGGCGGTCCGTTCAAGAAGAGCTACAATGTGGTTCGTGGTATCAGCGAGTTGGTTCCTGTGGATGTCTATATCCCTGGCTGTCCTCCACGCCCTGAGGCTATCCTTTACGGTATGATGCAGTTGCAGCGTAAGGTAAAGGTTGAGAAATTCTTCGGTGGTGCTAACCATAAGATGACTCAGAATGAAAAGGAACTCTCTATGAGTAAGGGCGGTCTTCGCGGCTTGAGCAACGAAAACCTCTCTGACAGCGAGAAGCTCGGACACAAGGAGCCTATCATCGTAACTGAAGTACCTGAGGATTTCGACCCTCAGAAAGGTCTAACTGATTAATATAATAAGGTATAAGAACATGAAACTGAATAATATTGAATTGAGTTTTGATAATTTCGCCTCTGAAATGGCGAAGTTGAAGAACGAGAAGCATTTCGACTACCTTGTTACCATCATCGGTGAAGACTTCGGTGAGGAAGGTCTCGGATGTATCTATATTCTCGAGAATACTCAGACCAACGAGCGCTGCTCGGTAAAGACCATCGCCAAGAAGGTGGATGGCAGTGATGTGATTCCTACAGTTATTAACCTTTGGAAGGTTGCTGACCTTCTGGAGCGTGAAGTCTTCGATTTCGTGGGCATCAAGTTCCTGGGTCACCCAGACATGCGTCGTCTCTTCCTCCGTACCGATTTCCAGGGCTATCCATTGCGCAAGGACTTCGATATGAGTCCTGAGGCAAACAAGTTCCCTTGTACTGATGAGCCAGAGGATGACTTCACCATGGAGTATTCCTTGAGCGAAGATGGTCATCTCGTTGCTACAGAGAAGCGTCGCTTCGATGAGGATGAGTATGTAGTCAACATCGGTCCTAACCACCCATCTACCCACGGTGTGCTCCGCTTGCAGACCGTTATCGATGGTGAGACCGTGAAGCGTATCTATCCACACCTCGGTTATATCCACCGTGGTATCGAGAAGATGTGGGAGAACATGACCTATCCTCAGACTTTGGCATTGACCGACCGTCTGAACTATCTCTCTGCGATGATGCACCGCCACGCTCTGGTTGGCGTTATCGAGGAGGCTATGGGTATTGAACTCTCAGACCGCATCCGCTACATCCGCACCATCATGGATGAGTTGCAGCGTATTGACTCTCACTTGCTCTATCTCGGCTGTACCGCACAGGACTTGGGTGCCTTGACTGCATTCCTCTACTGCATGCGCGACCGTGAGCACGTATTGAACGTGATGGAGGAGACAACCGGTGGCCGTCTGATCCAGAACTACTACCGTATCGGTGGTCTGCAGGCAGATATCGACCCTAACTTCGTAGAGAACGTGAAGACCCTCTGCAAGTATCTCCGTCCGATGATTCAGGAATACCTCGACGTATTCGGTGACAACGTGATTACTCACAACCGTCTCGAAGGTGTTGGTCCAATGAACTATGAGGATTGTATCAACTATGCCGTAACCGGTCCTGCCGGCAGAGCATCAGGTTGGAAGAACGATACCCGCAAGCGTCATCCATACGATATGTACGACAAGGTAGAGTGGAAGGAAATCACCCTTACCGGTTGCGATTCCATGGATCGTTACTATGTACACATCCAGGAGTTGTATCAGAGCTTGGACATCATCGAGCAGTTGATTGACAACATTCCAGAGGGTGAGTACTACATCAAGCAGAAGCCAATCATCAAGGTTCCAGAGGGACAGTGGTACTTCTCTGTAGAGGGTGCCAGCGGCGAGTTTGGTGTATATCTCGACTCAAAGGGGGACAAGAGTCCATACCGTATGAAGATGCGTCCGATGGGCTTGTCTTTGACAGGTGCGCTCGACCCAATGCTTCGTGGACAGAAGATCGCCGACCTCATCACTACAGGTGCAGCAATCGATTTCGTAATCCCTGATATTGATAGATAATTATGTTTGATTTTAGTATAGTAACAACATTCATCGACAATCTGCTTCGCCAGACCTTGGGTTTGTGCGACTTCCTGTCGATTCTGATAGAGTGCGTGCTCGTGGGTATCTGCATTTTGACAGCATACGCCCTCATCGCTATCGTACTTATCTTCATGGAGCGTAAGGTGTGTGCCTACTTCCAGTGCCGTCTCGGCCCTATGCGTGTAGGTCCTTGGGGTATCTTCCAGGTATTCGCCGATGTGCTCAAGATGTTGATCAAGGAGATCTTCGTCGTTGATAGAGCCGACAAGCTGCTCTACTACATGGCACCATTCCTCGTGATCATTGCCTCTGTAGGTACTTTCTCATTCCTTCCATGGAACAAGGGAGCACATATCCTTGACTTCAACGTAGGTGTATTCCTCATCACAGCCGTAAGTTCTATCGGCGTGCTGGGTGTGTTCCTCGCTGGTTGGGCATCTAACAACAAGTACTCTGTGGTTTCTGCCATGCGTGGTGCCGTACAGATGATTTCTTACGAGATGTCTCTCGGTCTCTGTCTGATTTCTGCAGTCGTTCTTACCGGCACCATGCAGGTAAGCGGTATCGTAGAGGCACAGACAGGTGCTTGGAACTGGTTGATTATCAAGGGTCATGTGCCAGCTATCCTGGCTTTCCTCGTATTCCTCGTAGCAGGTAATGCAGAGGCTAACCGTGGTCCTTTCGACTTGGCTGAGGCTGAGAGTGAGTTGACCGCCGGTTACCACACAGAGTATTCTGGTATGGGCTTCGGTTTCTACTACCTGGCAGAGTACCTCAACCTCTTCGTGATTTCTGGTATCGCTTCTACCGTATTCCTCGGTGGTTGGGCGCCATTGAACATCGGTATTGAGGGCTTCGACAATCTGATGAACCTCATCCCAGGTTTCATCTGGTTCTTCGGTAAGACCTTTGCTGTGGTTTGGCTCCTGATGTGGGTACGTTGGACATTCCCACGTCTCCGTATCGACCAGATTCTGAAGTTGGAGTGGAAGTATCTGATGCCATTGTCACTCATCATTTTGATCATGATGACTGTGTGCGTAGCATTCGGATTCCACGGATAATCTTTAATACACATTATTATAATAATAAGAAAGTATGTCTAACAATTCATATTTCGGCGGTATTGCAGCGGGTTTGAAAACCCTCGCTATCGGTATGAAGACTACTATGAAGGAGTACTTCACACCAAAGAGCACAGAGCAGTATCCTGAGAACCGCAAGACTACACTCCACGTATCTCCACGTTTCCGTGGACGCTTGGTCTTTGTTCGTGATGAGAACGAGGCTTACAAGTGTGTGGGTTGTACATTGTGTGAGAAGTCATGCCCTAACGATACCATCAAGATTGTAACCGAGATGGTGGAGGACCCAGAGACAGGCAAGAAGAAGCGCAAGTTGGTGGATTACCAGTACGACTTGGGCGACTGCATGTTCTGCGAGCTCTGTGTCAACGCATGTAACTTCGGTGCAATCAAGTTTGTCAACGATTTCGAGAATGCAGTCTTCGACCGCAACAAGTTGGTAATGCACCTTGATAAGGAGGTATATAAGGGCGGCAGCCTTCCAAACCTCATCGATGGTGGTGCCCCATTGGAAATCGGTAAGTTTAACACCAAGACTAAGTAAGGAGGACTTTAGACAATGATAACAGCAAATTTATTTATGTTCGTCATCTTGGCAGTAGTCATCCTTGGCTCAGCCATCATGTGCGTGTTTACCAAGCGCATCATGCGTGCGGCAACCTTCCTGTTGTTCGTACTCTTCGGTGTAGCAGGCATGTTCTTCCTGCTCGACTATACTTATCTGGGTGCAGCTCAGATTTCTGTATATGCCGGTGGTATCACCATGCTTTATGTCTTCGCTATCCAGTTGGTATCCAAGCGTACTCTCCAGGGTCTTTTGGAGCATGTTAAGGGTAGCAAGATTGTAGGTCGCGCACTCGTCTGCCTCGTTGGTTTCGTAATCTTGGCAGTCATCGTGTTGAAGAATCACTTTATTGATATGGCTGCAACCGTAGCCGACACCGAGGTGCCAATGGATCAGGTAGGTTCTGCACTGGTAGGTTCTGACAAGTATGGCTATGTATTGCCATTCGAGTTTATCTCTGTATTCCTGTTGGCATGTATCATCGGTGGTATCTTAATCGCAAGAAAGGAGGATAAGAAATGATTCCAGTACAATATTTCTTCGTGCTCTCAGCACTCTTGTTCTTCATCGGAGTCTATGGCTTTTGTACACGCCGTAACCTCGTTGCCATGCTCATCTCCATCGAGCTTGTATTGAATGCAGCCGATTTGAACTTCGCTGTGTTCAACCGCATCCTCTTCCCAGGACAGTTGGAAGGCTTCTTCTTCACATTGTTCTCTATCGGAGTAGCAGCAGCCGAGACAGCCGTAGCACTCGCTATTATTATCAACGTTTACCGCAACTATCACAGTGACCAGGTGAACAGTATTGAAAACATGAAATTCTAAAAGACAATGGAATACAATTATGCATTTTTGATACTTCTTCTGCCATTCCTGAGCTTCCTGGTTCTGGGACTTGTGGGTATGAAGATGAAAAGACCGGTAGCAGCACTCATCGGTACCGTATTGATGGGCTGTGTATTCGCCATGTCTGTCTATACAGCATACGAGTACTTCTTTGCAGTGGGTCGCGATGCCTCTACAGGTATGTACCCAACTGTTACCGTATTTAATTTCACATGGTTGAAGTTTACTGAGTTGCTCACCTTCAACATCGGTTTCCGTCTGAGCCCAATCTCCGTATTGATGCTCATCGTGATTACCACCGTCAGCTTCATGGTTCACATCTACAGCTTCGGCTATATGGCAGAGCGTGATGAGAACTATAAGGTTGAGGAATATGAGAAGGGTATGCAGCGTTTCTACGCTTACCTGAGTCTCTTCACCATGTCTATGTTGGGCTTGGTAGTAGCTACCAACATCTTCCAGATGTACCTGTTCTGGGAGTTGGTGGGTGTTTGCTCATACCTGCTCATCGGTTTCTACTATCCAAAGCATGCTGCAGTTCATGCCAGCAAGAAGGCGTTCATCGTAACCCGTTTCGCTGACCTCTTCTTCCTCATCGGTATCCTGTTCTACAGCTTCTATGTAGGAACCTTCAACTATGACTTGAATGCTCAGCCAGAGCTCAACTCTGCTTTGGCAGGTGCAGCTTGGGTAATGCCAACAGCGTTGTTCCTCATGTTCATCGGTGGTGCCGGTAAGAGTGCGATGTTCCCATTGCACATCTGGTTGCCAGATGCGATGGAGGGTCCAACTCCTGTTTCTGCGTTGATCCACGCCGCTACCATGGTTGTAGCCGGTGTATATCAGGTAGCCAGCCTCTTCCCAATCTGGGTACAGTATGCTCCTGAGGCTTTGCACTATGTAGCTTACATTGCAGCCTTCACCGCATTCTATGCAGCAGCCGTAGCTTGCTGCCAGCGTGATATCAAGCGTGGTCTGGCTTTTTCTACTATCTCTCAGATTGCCTACATGCTCGTAGCTCTCGGCGTTTGCTTCGCAGTAGATAACCATCACGGTGGTTTGGGTTACATGGCTGGTATCTTCCACCTGTTTACCCACGCTATGTTCAAGGCATTGCTCTTCCTCTGCTCTGGTGCCATCATCGTCATCATCGGCAGCAACTTCAAGGAGTACATGGGCGGTCTGCACAAGTATATGCCTATTACCAACATCTGCTTCCTCATCGGTTGCTTGGCGATTGCAGGTATTCCTCCATTCGCAGGTTTCTGGTCAAAGGATGAGATTATCTCAGCATGCTTCCAGTTCTCTCCATTCATGGGCTGGTTCATGACCGTGGTAGCTGGTATGACAGCATTCTACATGTTCCGTCTCTACTACGTGATTTTCTGGGGTCAGAGCTACTATGAGCTGGATCCAGAGAACCGTCGCAAGCCACAGGAGGTTCCATTCGTGATGTGGGGTCCATTGGTATTCCTCGCCATCATCTCTTGCCTCTGCGGTTTGATTCCATTCGGTCACTTCGTATCTGCTACAGGTCAGAGCTACGATATCCATATCGACATGAGCGTGGCAACAACCTCTGTTATCGTTGCTATCATCGGTATCGGTCTGGCTACTTACATGTATGCACCTAAGAAGACTCCATTGGCAGACGCTTTGGCTAAGAAGATGCCTAAGTTGCACAAGGCAGCCTTGAACCGTTTCTATATCGACGATGCTTGGCAGTTCTTCACCCACAAGATTGTCTTCGGTCTGTTCTCAAAGCCAATCGCATGGTTCGACCGTCGTGTCATCGATGGTACCTTCAACTTCATGGCTTGGGGTGCACAGGAGGCAGGCGAGACTATCCGTCCATGGCAGAGTGGCGATGTACGCAGCTATGCTATCTGGTTCCTCACCGGTACAGTGGCATTGACCCTGTGTCTGCTCGCTCTTCTTTAATGAATGTCTCACAATTAAGTAAATAGAAAAGAAATGAATTTAAGTATATTCGTCATAGTACCACTCCTGATGTTGCTCGGCCTCTGGTTGGCACGCAACGACAAGCAGGTTCGTGGTGTGATGGTAGCAGGTGCCAGCGTATTGCTCGGTCTCTCCATCTATTTGGTGTTTGCATTTCTCGAAGCTCGTGAGACAATGCCAGCCGACCAAGCTCCGATGCTCTTCACCTACTGTGTGCCTTGGTTTGAACCATTGCACATCAACTATTCACTCGGTGTGGATGGTATCTCTGTAGTGATGATTCTCCTGACTTCCATCATCGTGTTCACCGGTACATTTGCCTCTTGGCAGATGGAACCAATGAAGAAGGAATACTTCCTCTGGTTCACACTCCTGAGCATCGGTGTATATGGCTTCTTCATCTCTATCGACATGTTCACCATGTTCATGTTCTATGAGGTAGCGCTTATCCCAATGTACCTCTTGATTGGGGTATGGGGTAGTGGTGCGAAGGAGTATTCTGCCATGAAGTTGACCTTGATGTTGATGGGTGGTTCTGCACTCCTCATCATCGGTATCCTGGGAATCTACTTCTATAGTGGTGCTCAGACCTTCGAAATCCTCGATATCGCTCACCATACCAATGGTGCTCACGCTATCCCTGAGAGCGTACAGAACGTGTTCTTCCCATTGCTCTTTATCGGTTTCGGTATCCTCGGTGCGCTGTTCCCATTCCATACATGGTCTCCTGACGGTCACGCAAGTGCGCCTACAGCTGTATCTATGTTGCATGCCGGTGTATTGATGAAACTTGGTGGTTACGGTTGCTTCCGTATCGCCATGTTCCTCTTGCCAGCTGCTACTCACGGATTCTGGATCAAGGTGTTCCTCGTGCTCACTACCATCTCTATCGTATATGGTGCTTTGTCAGCTTGTGTACAGACCGACTTGAAGTACATCAACGCTTACTCATCAGTATCTCACTGTGGTATGGTGCTCTTCGCTCTCTGTATGATGACCGAGACTGCTGCTACTGGTGCAATCCTCCAGATGTTGTCTCACGGTTTGATGACCGCCCTCTTCTTCGCCGTTATCGGTATGATTTACCATCAGGCTGGTACACGTGATGTACGTTATCTGGGTGGTTTGATGAAGATTATTCCATTCCTTTCAGTAGGTTATGCAGTAGCTGGTTTGGCTAACCTCGGTTTGCCAGGTTTCTCTGGTTTCGTAGCCGAGATGACCATCTTCGTAGGTTCATTCCAGAATGCAGATACCTTCCATCGTGTATGTACCATCATCGCATGTACATCAATCGTAGTAACAGCGGTTTACATCCTGCGTTGTGTTGGTAAGATCCTTTATCAGAAGGTTCCTAATCCAAAGTTGGAGAAGCTCCACGATGCAACCTGGGACGAGCGTATCGCTGTAGCAGGTCTTATCGCCTGCGTTGCAGGTCTCGGTATGTTCCCACTCTGGGCAGAGGAGATTATCATGGACGCTGTCGGTCCTATCTTTAGTGTAATCATGTAATAAATATCAGAAGAAATGAATTACAGTCAATTTTTAAATATGATTCCAGAAGCTACCCTGATGGTAGTTCTGTTGATCACTTTCATTGCTGACTTCTGCAGTTCCAAGAGCGCAGACCGTAAGTGGTTCAATCCTCTGGTATGTCTCTTGATGGTGGCTCACATTGCCATCAATATCTTCCCAACAGAAGCCACAGAGGCATTTGGTGGCATGTACACAACAGGTCCTGCTGCCGGAGTCCTGAAGACTATCCTGGCGCTGGGTACCCTCATCGTAATGGTACAGGCTAAGGAGTGGTTGAGCCGCAAGGACACAGCCTTCAAGGAGGGTGAGTTCTATATGCTGATTATCTCTACCTTGCTCGGTATGAACATGATGGTTAGTGCCAACCACTTCCTCCTGTTCTTCCTCGGTCTCGAAATGGCATCTGTGCCAATGGCTTGCTTGGTAGCATTCGATAAGTACCGTCACAATTCTGCTGAGGCAGGTGCTAAGTTCATCCTTACCGCTACTTTCTCAAGTGGCGTGATGATCTACGGTATCTCTCTGCTTTATGCTGCTTGTGGTACTTTGTACTTTGATGATGTAGCAAAGGTTATTTCAGCATCTCCATTGACCATCGCCGGTATGGTATTCTTCTTCAGTGGTCTCGGTTTCAAGATTTCCTTGGTTCCTTTCCACTTCTGGACAGCCGATTCATACCAGGGTGCACCAACTACCGTTACAGGTTATCTGTCAGTAGTATCTAAGGGTGCTGCAGCGTTTACTCTCTGCGCTATCCTCATGAAGGTGTTCCAGCCAATGGTAGAGTACTGGACCGTGTTGCTTTACATCGTGATTGTACTTTCTATCACTATCGCTAACCTGTTTGCCATCCGTCAGAGCGACCTGAAGCGTTTCATGGCATTCTCTTCTATCTCTCAGGCAGGTTACATCATGTTGGCTGTGGTAGGTAACTCAGCGATGAGCGTGAGCGCCCTGACTTACTATGTATTGATTTACGTAGTAGCCAACCTGAGCGTCTTCACCATCATCTCATCTATTGAGGAGCACAACAACGGTACAGTTCAGATGGACAGCTACAATGGTTTGTACAAGACCAACCCACGTCTGGCATTCCTGATGACCTTGGCATTGTTCTCATTGGGTGGTATTCCTCCATTCGCCGGTATGTTCTCGAAGTTCTTCGTGTTCATGGCAGCCGTTGGAACTCACGACATCCACACCACATTGGGAGCCTGGGCATACGGCGTAGTATTCATCGCGTTGGTAAACACAGTTATCAGCTTGTACTACTATCTGCTCATCGTGAAGGCTATGTTCATCAAGCACAGCGATAATCCGCTTCCTACTTTCCAGAGCGCATGCTCAACCAAGTTGGCGCTTGCAATCTGCACCGTAGGTATCGTAGCATTCGGTATTTGCTCATTCGTCTTCGACTGGATTTCAGTTGCAGTGAATGCGTAAATCATCAATAATTTATAAAAATCCCAGCAATCGGTAAAAGATTGCTGGGATTTTTTTGGTATTGTCTGAATTTTGCAGTAATTTTGCACCCCGAAAGAGGCATGGTGCCTCAAGTAATCAATAATAAATATTAATTAATCAATATAAAAAGGATGGATAAGTTACCAATGAATGATGTTCCGATGCTCGTAAGCGCCATCAACTTCCTGCTTCGTGACCACGAGTTTGAAACACTCGATGAGATTTGTAATCACTTCAATGTGAACCGTGCTGCCTTAGAGGCAAAAATGGCTACCCAAGGATTTGAGTGGTCAGAGCAGCAGAAAAAATTCTGGTAAGAGCCCCCTATAAGCTATAAACTATAAATTATAAATTAATTATGACTCCTCCTCGACCCTTGTGGAAGTCTGTACAAGACTATGTTTTGATTGCGATAGGTATGATATCCTACGCTATTGGATGGAACGTGTTCCTCTTGCCAACCAATGTAACAGCAAGCGGACTTCCTGGTATCTCCAGTATTATCTATTGGGCAACCGGTTGCCCTGTGCAAATTCCGTATTTTATCGTCAACGCCACCTTATTAATATGTGCGTTCAAGATTTTGGGAGCAAAGTTCTGTGTCAAGACTGTTTATGCCGTTATAGTGGTAACTATCCTGACCTCTTTCTTCTCCAGCCGTTTAGGTGATGTTCATCTTTTGGAAAACCAACCTTTATGGGCTGCTTTCCTGGGTGCCGTTTTCTGTGGCTGCGGAATCGGACTCGGTTTCTCGGTTGGTGGAAGTACGGGTGGTACGGATATCATCGCAGCCATCGTCAACAAGTATCGCGACATTTCCTTAGGTAGAGTGATTATGATATGCGACATTTTCATCATCAGTTCCAGCTATCTGGTGGTTCACGATTGGGAGAAGGTGTTATATGGTTATGTAGTTCTTTGCGTTCAGGCATTCTGCATCGACCAGGTGGTAAACAGCAGAAGACGAAGTGTACAGTTCTTTATCATTTCCCAGAAGTATGAGGAGATAGGCAAGCGCATCAATGTAGATGCTGATAGGGGAGTAACGGTGGTGAATGCCAGCGGTTTTTATTCCGGTCAGGATGTGAAGATGCTTTTCGTGTTAGCCAAGCAGCGTCAGGCTCCTGCTATCTTCCGTCTTATCAGCGAGATTGATCCCCATGCCTTTGTCAGTCAGAGTGCCGTTATCGGTGTGTATGGTGAAGGTTTTGACAAGATTAAATATAAAAGCAAAAAAGAGCACGGAGTTTAATATTCCGTGCTTTTTTGTGTTATAACGAAAAATTTCCCCAACCTGCTAGAAATAGTAGGTTAGGGGATATTTGTTATGATATTCTGTTACTGAACTTCCGCATGTGGTTCAAGTACGGGCTGAAGGTTCAGAAACTCCTAGTCTTTTACCTTTGCTTTACCCTTCGGCCAGCGATTTTCAATTCCCTTCGGTCTGTGATCGTTGGCTAGGCTAACATCATTGCCTTAGCTTTCGGAGTTCTTCTATCATGCGTCCCAATTCTGAGAACGTATAATCTCTATTGCCTTCACTTTTTTCCGAAACCGAACGATTGGAATTGTCAATAGCAACAGACAAACTACCACCTTTCTTCTCAAAGTAAGAATGGAGACCTCTGCTTTTAATAAAGAAGTCTATCTTTTTACGATAATCGCAACATTGGTTTAAATCTCTCAACAAAGGCTCTTGTTCTGTATACATCTTTGATGTATAATGGAAATAATAAAGAAAGAACAACTCGGTGCAAAGATGAGTTTCAAAGAACTTTACCTTGCAAAAGATTCCTTTCTGGGGCTTATCAATTGTTGAAGCATACTTCTTTTTCAAACGAGCATATTGCGAACGTTCTGGCTCTCTATCCTTGGTATCCATGTCTATCACGCAGAAGATATGGTTATAACCAAGTGAAACGCCTTCTTCAATCTTGTGTTCCAACTCCTTGAGACTGGTGTGCTTAGGATAGTCGGGCTTGATAGTTAAACCTTTCAGTTCATCACATAGCGACTTGAAATAGAAAAACTCGGTTGGTCCTTCTCCCAAAATCAGTATTGTATTTCTTTGCTTGCCCATAACTTACCCCTCCAAATCTACAAATATAGAACCTAATTCAGGCTTTGCTCCTAATCTGCCAATTCGATATGAATTGTAGAGAGAGAGATTCTTGTGCAAGCCATAAGAATCACCACGACTATACTCCGACGAAGCAGTCTCCTTGTTTTTCTCTACGAACCATACCACGCCACGATTGTCATTAATCATGTCTTGCGACAGCAAGGTGGTCTCTTGGCTTGTAATCAACAGTTGCGACTGGTCCGAATTAAACAGGAAAATGTTGAGATAATAGAACAGCAAATCATAATGCAAATCTTCTCCCAACTCATCCAGGTAATAGATGTGGTTGCCACTTATCAAATCGTATAGTGAATCCAAAATACGGATGAACTTAAGTGTTCCCTTGGATTGTAATTTAAGAGAGACATCAAAAGTACCATTCTTGGAATGATTTTCAAAGACTACCGATTCAACCATTGGACGCAACAGCTCGTTCTTGACTGAAGCCGGAATAGATTCTTGCTGAATATGTTCACGGAAATCCTGAGATAGCGAACGGTCTTCCAACACAGGGTGAAAATCTGTGATATTCAAATCAGCCTTTTTCAACATCTGACAGAAAAACTGATGCTTGTTTTTGTCTTCATACGCAGCCTTTAGAATCTCAACGACACCTCTGCTTTCGGTATCACCATCCACATTATGGTAATGAACCATGATGTACGAATGAAGCTTTGCCAATGGCTCTATGTCTTCCTTAAAGGTGTTTTTAAGGCAAACCGACAGGACACTATGATTATTGAGCGTATTCTCACGAATACTGTCTTGGGTTTTTTGTAGCAAGCGAAGACTTGAACCAAACTTGATTTCAGCCTGTAGATTATCTCCCTTGTAGGTACGTTCGTAAAAAAGAGCCTTGGAGCCTTTAGGATAATAATTAAGCTCTTCATGGAGAATCAAGTTGACGTCAAACTGCACTTGATAGTCATAACGAATTCCCTCTGCATAAAAGGAAACAAACATTTCTGTAGGTTCACTCTTTGTCAATGCAAAAGGAATGCATCTTGTAATCTTCATATTAGCGTTTCCCTTTGGATAAGCCAAAAGATGGAAAACCTCATCCAATGCCCAGAGCATGTTAGATTTACCAGAAGCATTCGAGCCATATAACACACCTAATTTATAGAGGCATGTACCATCAGGCATCTCCGCCACAAGTTCGGAAGCAGAACCCTTTGCAACAAAGTTCAGCTCCTGTTTGTCGCCAATCGACAAGTAATTCTTTACCCAAAAATTTCTTATCATATTCTGAATATTTTTTCTAATTTCGTATTTTGCCTACAAAAATACGGAAAATATTTCGTAAATCGGATAAAATACGGAAGTTTTTTAGATTAATATGATATTTTGCTTGAAAAGGAGAGAAAACGTTTACATATAATCGCCTTAATCCCATTATCGATGGAAAATAATCTGCTACCATAGCCATCAAATCAATTCAACTATTAGGAGGTTATATAGGGTTCATATTGCAAAAATACCAATATCCGCACGATAGTACATGCCAGTAATCCGAAAAAGTGAGGGTGTGTCATAAGTCTGGATAATAGTTGGCGCATAACAGTTGACCAACGCATGCACAACAGCTGTTGTGCATGCGCATATCAGCTGTTATGCAAGCGCACAACAGCTGTTGTGCGGTCGAAGATACTGACTGTCTCAACAACATATCCTATCTCTTCCAACAACATATCCTATCTCTTCCAACAACATATCCCATCTCATCCAACAACATATCCTATCTCATCTAACAACATATCCTATCTCATCCAATAACAAGAAGAGGGTGAATCATAAACTTATGACACACCCTCATGTTTCAACAGGCTTGTTCAAGTTTGTTTGTGACTTAAATGGTAAGCTTGTGATTAGCTTTTTAAAATAAAGAAATAGATTAAAAAATGTCGTCAGCTTAAGTTAGCGACATCTTTATAATCCATTTCATGTTGTTTTTATATTACCATCAATAATTGCAGCAAAGCCTTAAAGCCGCCCTTGTTCTTTTCTTCTTTGAAAACATTGAGAACTTTCTTCTCTATGATATACTTCTTAAATTTATTCCGATAAGTAGGATGGGAGAGTAATATCCAAAGTTCTTGATCGATGTAGGCATATTGGGTATTTCTGTCTAGCCATGCTCTTGAAGGAGATTCTGTTTTTACTTCAGCATTAGTCCAAGCTAAATGCCAGAACTTATCCGATTTCAAGAAGTAATAAGGATAAAATAATGGAGTAAGGTTTTCCTGTTGAGCCCTTAAGAAATACTTCCCAAAAACACCTTGGTATATAGGAGCAATCTCTTCATAAGTGAACTGGTTGACCAGCTTGCCGTTTTCTATCAGTTTGATGATAGATAGGATAAGTGCTGGTTTGGCGATGATACGAGTATGGTTGTTTCTGTTGGTGCCTTGTAGCATTTTATCGATGAGTCCGCAATAGTATTCAAGGGCCTCATCATAATTGAAGAATCTGAGATATGTAGTCATAATCTACTGTATTTTTATGGGTTTAACGTCATTTTCTGCAAAAATACAAAAATAATCTAAGATTAGCGCACGTATTTCAGAAATAATTATTATTTTTGCAATTGCATTCTACCGCAGAAAGCCCGAAGGGCTGAGCGGGTGGGTGTGACTTATGTAAAATAGAGCGTTTGCTAACGTTCGTCTACGACTACTCGTAAACTTCGCAACTTTACCTTTAGTTGGACGTAGATGTGACAATGGTGAATGTTCACGGTGGGTGTATTGTATCCTGCTGCGAATTGTCGTATACATGAGGGTGTGTCATAAGTCTGTGACGCACCCCTTTTTATTTTTTGCCTTTTCACAGATACGAAATCTTTAAAAAACATTTTTATTTACAACAAAGCCCAAACTTTCACAAGCTCGGGCTTTGCCTTTCCGCAAAAGATTTGTATCTTTGCAGAAAACTTCTTTAAGTATGGCAAAGATACAAATAAAATCTGAAACTCGGCACGAATTGAGCTTTTTTCCTAACTCTTTCGATGATTATGTGCCAAAAGACAGCAAAGTTCGTATGGTGGATCGTATTGTTCGCAGTATGGACATCAACCCTCTCATGGATACCTATGATGGGATTGGTGCTCCTCCTTACAGTCCGAAGATGCTTCTAAGTTTAGTTGTTTTTGCCTATATCAATGGCGTTTATTCCTGTCGTGGCATAGCGGACGCACTTAAATACGATGTTCGCTATATGTGGATTTGTGGAGGTAAGCAATTATCTTTCGCAACAATCAACCGCTTTAGATCCAATCATATGATTAAATGCATCGACTTTTATTTTGATGCAGTCGTCTCCATATTGGTTGAAAAGGGCGTGATTAGTCTGGAGGAACAATATGTTGATGGCACTAAGATAGAGTCGAAAGCAAACAAGTACACGTTTGTATGGAAGAAGACTGTGGAAAAGAACAGGGCTAAGCTCTTGGAAAAGACCTCTGCTGCATTGGCTCAGATAAAAGAACAAATTCGCCTGAATGGCGGGAGTGACATTAAGGAAGAAGACAGCGAGCCAGCCACTTCCGCCAAGGATGTAGAGAGAAGTGCACGTTTGTGTGAGAGGCAAGCTAAGAACCTTCCTAAGGCAAAGCTTACAGGAAGAGAGAAGCAAAAGCTAAATACTCAGATAGATCACTTGTTCAAAGCCTCGGACAAACTGTGCGAGTATGAAAAATCACTGGATATACTGGGCGAGAGAAACAGTTACTCCAAGACTGATCCCGATGCGACCTTCATGCGCCTCAAGGAAGATGCCATGAACAATGGGCAGACAAAGCCTGCCTATAACCTTCAAATTGCGACAGAGAATCAATATTGGACGAATTTCGCCCTTTATCCCAATCCAACAGACACCCTGACCTTCAAGCCTTTTTTGGATAAGTACAAGAAAAGATATGGAAAGCAATCCAAGAGCGTCACCGCAGACTCAGGGTATGGCTCGGAGGAGAACTACGAGTACCTAGAGATGGAAGAAATGATGGGTTATGTAAAGTACAACTGGTTTCACAAGGAACAGCATAAGCCTTTCAAGGAGGATGCCTTCAACCAAGCGAACTTCTACTACAACAGGGATGATGACTATTATGTCTGCCCCATGGGACAACACATGGAACCTTGTGGACAACGGCAAACGAAAAGTGACTCCGGCTATGTGTCTGTCATTACATTATATAGAGCACAACGATGTGATGGATGTCCGCTTGGAAGTCTCTGCAAGAAATCCAAAGGCAACAGAACCATATATGTCAACCATAAACTGAATGCATATAAAAAGGAAGCCTTCCTGCTACTAACGTCTGAAGAGGGCTTGAAACACAGAAGCCAGCGACCGATAGAGCCGGAAGCTGTATTTGGGCAGATGAAGGCAGATATGCATTATAAGCGATTCAGGCATTTTGGAATGGACAAGGTTTACATGGATCTAGGATTGTTCGGAATGGGATTCAATTTGAAGAAATATTTGGGTATAAAACGATAAAACTCAATTTTGGTTGTTTTATCGTCAGGGATAACTATGCCCTTTTGTGGGCTTTGGGGCTGTTTTGTTATCGATAAAACAAGAAAAGTAAAGTTTCTATACAATATAATAAGATTCCCTTTGTGAAGAAAGACTACGATTCAACTAGAATATATAGAAACACACACAAAAAAAGGGTGCGTCACAGACTTATGACACACCCTCATCGTGTATGACTAATAGTTCGTACTTGGAATCATTATATACCATAACGTGGGCTTTCTGCATTGTCCGTCTCTTTCAACTAGGGCAATGCGAAGGCCTTCGAGTGGTGGGATGGGCAAGGAGAATCCCACGTTTCCGTTTTATAGAGGCCTAACAGAATACTAACACAACTCACGATACCGGGATTCTATCGCTTTAAAGAAGATAGATGTACAAAAAATATACACTCTCTGGACATGAATCTTTTCCTTGCAAAACCTTATGGCTCACCAAGGGATATAACTTTATGATAGATGGAGGAAACTTCAATGCTTCTGATGCTGTAATAGCTTTGGGAGTAGGAAAAAACATGGTTTCTTCTATCCGATATTGGCTCAAGGTGTTTGGAATTTCCAATCAGGATGAGCCAAGCAGAATAGCAGATTATTTATTCGATGAATCAGAAGGCGTAGATAAGTACATTGAAAGTTTGGGCACTTTATGGTTGCTTCACTACCTTCTGGTAAGTTTGAAAGAGGCAACGCTTTATCATATTACTTTTGTGCAATTCCAAAAAGAACGCAAGGTCTTTGAGAGGGAACAATTGGTGAACTTTGTGAAAAGACTGATGATAGAGGATGGAAAGGATAAAATCTTTAATGTGAATACCACCAAGAAAGATGTGGGTGTATTGTTGCAGAACTATGCCCAACCTTATAAGGCCAAGTCGTTTGAGGATTATTCTTCTCTTTTGATTGATTTGGATCTGATAAGAACTGAAGATAATGGTAAGACGTTCGCCTTCAATATCGAAGGTAAGCGCAGGGTTCCGATGGAGATTTTCTTATATGCCATTCTTCAGGAAAAAGGTAAGGATAAGTCTGTATCATACGATACATTGCAGGAAATAGGCTTGATGTTCTGCATGACAGATGCTGAGGTCATCGATATGGCCCAGTCTATCGGTGAACATTATTCAGAGTATGTCCAGTATAGTGATAATGCAGGTATCCGTCAGCTATTGTTTAAGGAAGGTTCTTCTTTGAAGGATATTGATGTTTTAGATAAGTATTATAAGAATGCGACAGTTTAGTTTATCAGCAAACATAGAGGAAGGCTTTGCTAGTGAGGCCAAATATATCGTAACTCCTAATGTTCGTCAGGTGGCAGAGGGTATTGTGAATGGATTCCGATCGGGAGTTCATTCTTATACCATCATTGGCTCTTATGGAACAGGTAAGTCTAGTTTCTTATTGGCTTTGGAAAGAGACTTGATGGGAGGTAAGCAATATGAATTGTTGAATCCTTCTGAACTTTCAGAGAAGAAGAAGTTTGAAGTTCTTAAAATTGTTGGCGACTATAAGGAACTGTCTGTCTTATTGAGTCAAAAACTCTCTGTTGATGGCACTGCTGATAGCATTCTGGATGAACTCAAAACCAAGTATAACAAACTGAAGAGCCAGGGAAAATTCCTGGTTATCTTCATTGATGAGTTTGGCAAGGTACTGGAGCATGCTGCCAAGAATAATCCGGAGCGTGAACTTTACTTCATGCAGAAATTGGCTGAGTTCGTGAATGTGCCATCCAGAAATATTCTTCTTCTGACTACGCTTCATCAGAATTTCAACGCTTACTCCCGTAAGTTGAATGAAGTACAGAAAGAAGAGTGGACGAAAGTAAAGGGGCGTTTTCAGGAGTTGGTATTCGTAGAACCGATAGAACAACTTCTCTATCTGGCTTCTACGCAGATTGATGCCAGTAGAACCATGCAAAATGATGATTCTGTGATTGAATCATTGGCTTCGTTGGCAAAGAAAACTGGCTTTGTTTCTCAAATCTTTTCTGAAGCAACTGCGCTGGCATTGGCTCCGCTGGAACCATTTGCTGCATACGTCATTACACAGGCCATTCAGAGATATGGACAGAATGAGCGTTCTTTGTTTTCGTTCTTGAATGCAAGGGGACGTAACTCTTTGTCTGAATATGAGGGAAAGATATATCAGCTTCAGTGCTGCTATGATTATATCTACTATAATTTCTACTCTTACCTGAAGGAGGCGAATGCCGACTCCATGCAATGGAGTTCAATGCAGGTTGCCATCGAGAGAGTGGAAGGTCAACTATGGGAAACCAAGACAGACCTTGTAGATGCCATCAAACTGGTGAAAGCAATCGGATTACTGAATCTTTTCGGCAATGCTTCATTTAAGATGAACCGTGAAGATACTGCCCTGTATGCCAAGACTGCTTTGAATATAGAAAACCCAACGGGGCTTTTAAAGAAGTTGGAGCAATTTAAGATTATCCGATATGCCAGCTATAAGTTCCGCTACATTCTTTTTGATGGCACAGATATCAATATAGAAGATGAAATCCGCAAGGCTGGTTTGGTGGTTAGCCGTCCTGTAAACTTTGTGGATGATATCAGAAACTATTGTTTTAAGAAGGTGGCTCCTGTCAAGGCTTGCTATTTCCAGAAAGGTACTCCAAGATACTTTGAGTATGAAGTGCTGGGTGAAGGAGTAGATAAGACTCCTACCGGTGATACTGATGGATATATTCAGTTGATTTTCTCTTCCCGTAAGAAAGTGTTGGAGGAGATTTGCGAGCTAAGTGAAAAGAGTGAGAATGCCATCATCTTTGTATGTTTCAGAAATACAGATGAGTTGGTGTCTCACCTCTATCTGATAGAAAAGTACAAATATATATTGAGCAAGGTGTTGGTAGATAAATCTGATAAGGTTGCTATCAACGAAATCAACAATCTGATGGAGTATGAGAAAGTGGTTCTCAATAAATCTATCAGTGATAGCTTGTTTGCATATAATGGAGATGTAACTTGGATTTTCAAGGGCGAGGAAAGAGAGGTTTGCTCCTTAAGAGACTTCAACCAGTTGCTGTCTGTGGTATGCGATGAGATTTATTCTCAGACTCCAGTGATGAACAATGAATTGTTCAACAAGCATAAGTTGAGTGGTTCTATCTCTAGTGCGAAAGGTAAGTACCTGGCTGCATTGCTGAATCAGAGCAATGAACAGGACTTAGGATTCCCTGGCGACAAGTTTCCACCGGAGAAAACCATTTATTATTCTCTCTTGAAGAGTACGGGGCTTCATGTGAATGGAGAGTTTACTGATGTGCCATCCAATGAAGGAATCATGCCTTTGTGGGATGCATGTGAGGAATTCCTGAAATCTACGACTTTCAAACCTCGTAAGATTTCTGAGCTGATTAAGAAGTTGTTAGCAAAACCATATAAGTTGAAGCAGGGATTCCTGGATTTCTGGATTCCCACCTATTTATATATAAAGAAGCAGGATTTCTCTCTGTATGGAACCAATGGAGCATATATCCCAAATATCAACATGGAGTTCTTTGAGTTGTTGCAGAAGCATCCAGGAGAATATCTGGTCAAGGCATTCGACGTGACAGGTGTTAAGGTGCAGATATTCAACCAGTATCGTAAGTTCCTGAATGTTGAAGCTATGGGAAGTATCAAGAGCGATGATTTCATAGAAACCATCAAGCCATTCTTTTTCTTCTATAACAAGAGATTGAATGATTATGCCAAGCATACCCGTAAGTTCAATCATGAGCAGACGGTAAGATTCCGTGATACTCTGGCTAGGGCAAAGGACCCGGAGAAGACTTTCTTCGAGGATTTGCCAGAGGCTTTGGGCTACGATAAGGAAACTTTGCAGAATCCGGATAAGGTACAGGAGTTCTGTTATGTCATCAATCGGGCTGTCAAGGAACTTCGTTCTTGCTATTCTGATATGATAGACCGTGTAGAAGGTCGCTTGTTGGAAACATTGGGCATCGAGTCATACGATTATTCTGAATATGTAGTAGAGATCAGAAAGCGTTTGGCTCATGTTAAGGAATATCTCCTGACAGATAGACTGAAGGAATTCTATCAGCATGTGATGGCTGAGTTTGATCACCGCAATGAGTGGTACCAGTCTATTTGCTATACGGCATTGGAGCAGCCATTAGAGCGATTGCGCGACGATCAAGAAGAAAAACTGATTGACAGTTTGCTTATGCTCTTCCATGAATGTGAGAAATATTCTGATATATCCAAGGTGGCAGAAGATGAATCGGATGAGATTTATTCGTTGGATTTGGTTTCAACGAAGGGCAGCAATATCTATTCCCAGACTTTCAGATTGCCAGAAAGCGAGATGCAGAAGGCTGAGGAATTGGAAAAGAGCATCGACAAGCTACTTGATGGCATTGGAAATGACAATGTATCGGTATGTACATTGTTGAAAATATTGAATAAGAAGCTGGGTAAGTAGCCGCTTCCTTAAAAATGAATAGAGCAAAATGAAAGTAAGAAATATTTTAGGAATATCTGGCGGAAAGGACAGTGCGGCTTTGGCCATCTATCTCAAGCAGAAATACCCAAACTTAAAGATTGAGTATTATAATTCTGATACTGGCTGTGAATTGGCTGAGACGGAATTGCTGATTGATAGATTGAGTGCTTATCTGGGAAACATCAAAAGACTTAGGGCTGCTGAAGACAGTCCTGAGCCTACGCCTTTTGAGCATTTCCTAAAGGCTGCAGGTGGATTCCTGCCATCGCCACAAGCTCGATGGTGTACCAAGAAGATGAAACTTGATGAGTTTGAAAGATATGTTGGTGATGACTATGCTGTATCATACGTTGGTATTCGAGGTGATGAAGACCGTGACGGTTATGTGTCTTCTAAACCTAATATTCAGTCTGTCTTCCCTTTCAGAAGAAATATCTGGAGCGTGGATGTCATCAATAAGTTCTTGCACAAAGAAAACCAGGAGCAGATTATTGACATCTACGATAAGTTGTGCCCTGAGGGATTGATGAAGGAAGACTTGATGGATGTGTTGAAGAAACCGATTACCAAGCAATTCTACTATTCCAAAAAGCTGAATGCATTGTTGGATATAGACGTGAAGATGTTTAACCATGCCGTCTTTGAATACTTGAAGACTACGGATTATCCTGTTGGTCATCTGGATTCATTCCCTTTGATAGATAACGACGAGGTGCTTGTGAAGGAAGATATCTTCAGGTTGCTGAGGGATAGTGGAGTAGGAGTACCATCTTATTATGAGGAAATTCCTTTCGAGGTGGATGGTAAGACGGGAACCTATTGCAGAAGCCGAAGCGGCTGTTATTTCTGCTTCTTCCAGCAGAAGATAGAATGGATCTGGCTCTATGAGCAGCATCCTGACTTATACGAAAAGGCAATGTCGTTTGAGAAGGATGGTTATACTTGGATTCAGAATGAAAGTCTGGCAGACTTGATCAAGCCAGAGCGTATTCGCCAGGTGAAACTGGATATCATCAAGCGACAGGAAACAAACAAAAATAAGAACAAAGGCACGAGTCTTGCCGAACTCTTCGGTGATGAATATGTTTGTGCCAACTGTTTTATTTAGAACTATATAACTAGAACATAATCGGAGGAACGTCTATGTTGAAAGATGTAGAATGGGCTAAGGATGGAACCTATATACCTGGAGAAGAGTTTTCTCCAGAAAGGTTCTTTAATGATGGATTGAAGAACAGTTGCAGTTTCGACCTGCAACTTGGCTATTTCAGTTCTGCCACTATTAGTGTATTGGCAGAAGGCTTTGCTACGTTTATAGCAAATGGCGGGGTTATGCGTCTTATCATCAACCAGATTGTATCGGAAAAAGATAAGGAAGCTATCCAGAAAGGAGTCTTTGGTGAAGTGGTAGATTGTATGGATCTGTCTGATTTTGAGTCTCTTCGAAAGACATTTGATGAGTATCAGAATCAGTTTTTCAGATGCTTGGCGTATCTGATTTCTCAAAATAGAATTCAAATCAAAATCATTAAGCCAAAGAAACATAAGGGAATAGCTCATACCAAGACAGGGCAATTCCGTGATGATGATACCATTACTTCGTTCACTGGTTCAGCCAATTTTACAATTAATGGTTTGCTTTATAACATAGAGGAAATCAAGATAGACCGAAGCGATTCTCCTGATGAGATGACTCAGAATAGAATCAAATCTCAAAGAGCAAAGTTTGAGCTTATCATGAATGAGCAGGAAAGCGATATAGAGTATCTGTCTCCAAGCCAGTTGGAGACGGCAGTATCGTCATGTTATCAAGACACGGCCATAGAAGAGCTGCTAGATGTAGAAAAGAAGTTGGACAGAATTCGCCAGGAACGAAAAGCTCAAAAGGCAATTATGGGTGGAGATATGGTTAGGGAGGACATTTGTCTGGAAGAGATAACTCCACGTTTTCCATATCCATCAGGTCCAAGAGAATACCAGCAGCAGGCTTTTGAAAACTGGAAAAATAATAAGCAGAAAGGTCTGTTTGCCATGGCCACAGGAACGGGTAAGACAATCACCTCGCTGAATTGCTTGTTGGAGATTTATAAGCGCAATGGATACTATAAGGCGATAATTCTGGTACCAACGATTGCTTTGGTAAATCAGTGGGAGCAAGAATGTCATAAGTTTAATTTTATGAATGTCATAAAGGTTTATTCTAAGAATCCTTTATGGAAAGAGGATGTTGAGTCGATTCATTTTAATGAGGAATATCGTTTGAAAAATGAGCGTGAGACCTCTTATGTGATTATATCTACTTATGCATCTTATACTCGTGAAAAAGTATTTAATACATTGAATGGCTTCAGCAAAAAACAGTTGTTGTTGATTGCTGATGAATGCCATAATATGGCTTCGGGTAGTATGTTGAAACGATTAGCCTATATTCCTTATCTGCGTAGAATAGGCTTGTCGGCTACACCAGATCGTCAATACGATGATGAAGGTAACAGGAACTTGCGTAAATTCTTTGGTGCAGAGAATCATTATACTTATGAGTATAGCATGGAAGAAGCTATCAGAAAAGGTGTGCTTTGTAAGTATCTGTATTATCCACATATAGTACGGCTGACCACGGAAGAACTGGAAGCTTATGTCGAGTTATCTGAAAGAATAGCTAAGTATTTCAATGATGATACCTGCTCTTTTGCAAAAATGGATGAGGGACTTAAAATGCTCTTGTTGGCAAGAAAGCGAATTGTTCATAAGGCTGCAAACAAACTTAAAGCTTTTGAGGACATTATCAAGAAGCGGTATCAAGAAAAAGGAAATTTGAAATATTCTCTGATATATGTCCCTGAAGGAAATGAACCTAATTATCTTGAAGTTGAAGATGATACGCTTAATCAAGATGAGGATTCTGAGCATCTTATAGATTTATATACAAAGTCGATATTGAAGTTGGATGATAAAATAACGGTGCGTAAGTTTGTCTCGGGGCAAAAGGATAGAGAGGAAATTCTTGAAGAATTTGCCAGTGGTAAACTTCAAGTGCTGACTTCTATGAAATGTTTGGATGAGGGTGTTGATGTTCCAAGAAGTGAATTGGCAATCTTTTGTTCAAGTACAGGAAATCCACGTCAGTTCATTCAGCGACGAGGACGTGTGTTGAGAACACATCCTAAGAAGAAGATGGCGGTGTTGCATGATTTGGTAGTTGCTCCTGAGATTAACCCAAATAGTAGTAGTTATCGAATGGAGCGTGCCATGCTGAAGAGTGAACTGATTAGAGTGAACAACTTCGCATTGCTATCAGAGAATCCTTCTTACTCAGAATTGGAACTGAGAGAGGTGATGGAACATTATGGTTTGAATTTATATAATAATGATAATATACAATGACAAATAAAGAAAGAATGCTTCACATGGTTCTCGATGACACAAAGTTGCAAGAACTCTATGATTACGACCAGTCTGAATATGAGGACTTATATACAGCCTTGAATTCAGATAATGTGGTTGTGGCTTCTGTTGCTCGCATCATAAAGGAGCTTGATGGTTCTACTGATGAGAGTGTTCAGAAGAAAGTGTACATGACAGTGTTTAATTACATAAATGAAAACTTGATAATATGATAATAAAGAAGATTGAAATAAATAATTTCCGTAGCTATTACAAGTTTAATGTTTTTGAACTTGATAACGGATTGAATCTGATTATCGGCTCAAATGGTGATGGTAAGACAACTTTTTTTGAAGCTTTAGAGTGGCTGTTTCGAACTGACGGAACAAGTAAAATGGACACAAAGCTTATCTCAAAGAAAAGATGCGAGGAACTAATGGCTGATGAGTCTGACGATGTTCGTGTTTCAATGACATACGAACATAAAGGTTATGTCAAGACTTTGGAAAAGAGTTTTCGTTTTACGAAATCTTTCGATGGAGAAATCACCATGTCTAATTTTTCTTTCTCTTTAATAGAGGAGAATGGAGTGGAACGAATGGTTCGAGATGGCATTAAATTTGATTATGATTTGCCTTCGGAGATTCGTAAATACACTATGTTCAAAGGCGAAAGTGATTTAGATGTTTTTCAAAATTCAAATGCATTAAAAATGTTAGTAGAAACTTTTAGTGACGTTAAGGATTTTGAAGCTTATTTCTCGTTTATGGAGTTTGCTACCAAAAAAGCAGAACAGGCTCGTGATAATGCCCAAAAGTCAGATCGTAAGAATAGTGAGAAAATTAATCAATTGAGACGTACCATTGAGCAGGAAACGGGAATGTTGGATGATATAGAGAAAGAAATTGGACGTAAAGAAGATGAAGCTTCTAATTTTTCTAATCTATTGAAGAGTATCGAGCAGAGTAAAGAAGCATCAAAATTGCTGATAATGGTAAATCGTAGAATTGAAACTTTATCTAAAAAACGTGCTCAAACTCAGGCTCTTATCAAGGAAGAATATACGACAAGTCTTCTTGATGACATGTGGATTTTAATGGGCTTTGGTGATATTGCAGAGGAATATTCAAAGAAGGTTAATGATGTGGATCTGAAACGCAGAAAACTGGAAAAGGCATATTTGCTTTCTGCGGGAGCAGAAAAAGCTATCAAGAAGATGCAAACTGACTTTGTGCCACTTCCGGTTCATATTCCTGGACAAAAAATTATGCAGGAAATGTTGGATGAAGAAGTTTGTAAAATATGTGGTCGTCCAGCAAAGAAGCATAGTGATGCATGGAATTTTATGCTTCATCGTTTAGAAGAGTATCAAAAGTCTTTGGAAGTAAATGAAGATGAGGAAGTTGAGCCTTTTTATAAGAACAATTATATTGTTGAGCTGCAAAAAAGAGATACTTCTCTGAATGATAATCTTGCAGAGATTACTAAACTCCGTCATAAGATTCAGGAGGTTATTTCTTATAACAATCGTTTGCATGATGAGGTAAAGAAGATTGAGGCAAATCTGAATGTAGAGATTGAGCAGAAAAAACGTATTCTTGCTCAAACTGACGGTTTGTCTGAAGAGCAGTTGTTATCTAATTATGAGAATATTTCTAATTGGATGAATCAAAAGATTGGTGCTGAGAATCGCATAGCAAAACTGAAGGAACAGAGAGCAAAACATCGTAAGACTCTTGAGGAATCTCAGGATGCGTTGGGTAAGTTGGCTGAAGGTACTTCTGCGGCAGTATTTGCCAAGGCTGCATCCATTATTCGCCAAATATCGGAAGCATTCAAGTCTGCAAAGGAAACCAACAAGAAACGTCTTCTTCATTCAATTGAAGATGAGGCGAATGTCTTCCTAGAGAGCTTGAATACCAATGATTTCAAGGGTACCATCCGTATTTTGGAAAAGGCTAATGGACAAGGAGAGGCTGTTCTTATGAATAGTGATAATACAAGAATCTTCAATCCTAATACCGCTTTAAGAACAACTTACTTGATGTCGGTATTATTTGCTATAGGCAAGTTAGCCACTCAAAGAAGTGAAACGGAGTTTCCTTTGATATTCGATGCTCCAACTTCTTCCTTTACTGATGCTAAGGAGACGGAGTTCTTCAATGTGATTAGCAATTTGGACAAGCAGGTTGTTATCGTGACTAAGAGCTTCTTAAAGGAAAGTTATGAGGGTAATTTGGTTCTTGATCAGAACAAAGTAAATGAAGTCTCTGGTAGAGTGTTCCGTATTGAAAAGAAAAAGCCTTTCGATGATAAGGATCTGGCAACAATTCAAACAGTTATAACAAAAATAAAGTAACTATGACAGAGGATATGAATAATATAGAGGAACTCGTTGATAAAAATGAGAAACTTATAGATATATGGGGGCGTAGAACTCCAAAATTTGAAAAGAAATATGAGCAAACCGTTATGAGAGTAATCTCGGATTATGGTGTTGGAGCATCAGAGAATACAGGTGCAAAAGGAAAGGTGTTGGGTGCAGGTTATGAACCTTACATCATGGCTTTCTTTATCGGTCTATATGCAGGTAAGAAACTTCCATTATCAGAAGATTCCGATGATTTGAAGGTTTTGGGACAGCCTTTGCAATTTTGGGGCAATCTAGATTCGAAGAAAACTCGAAAAGCTTATCCTGCGTTGCGTTCTTATATATTTATGGCTCTCGTGGCAAAGACAGATATTGATTGGATTGCATTGGATAAAGGTGATATAAAAGCAAATACTGTAGTTTTTCAATTGATAACTACAATGGAAGAGTATGCTAATTACGGCTTCTCTGTCATGGAAGATAAATTAAAGGAAGATAAGGGATATTTCTTTTCTCATCGTTCCTTCTTGGATATGTTTTTACAATTAACCTCCAAAAAGGTTGATGATGAACATGATGAAGAGGAGCCAGAAGAATTATAAAGTAATATAGAAAGGGAAAATATGGACTATGTAGAGGCTTTTGAAAATTTAAAGCCGAATGAGAAATATGGCCGTAAAACTCCACATAAGGCGGTTCTTTTACTTACCATTATAGAAATGTGTGAATCGGATGAGATTTATTCTAATGAAATTAGATATAATCAGCAACTGATAGATACTTTTCATAAAGTATGGAAAAGAACCCTGCCTGATGACGATTCTTTATTTGTGGATGCGTATTTCCCATTTTGGACTATGCAAAATGAAGATTTTTGGCATCTTGTTCCCTATCGTGGCAAAGAAGAGAACTTGACTCTTCTGAAAGAAAGACAAGTTAGACCTTCTGAGAGTAAAATCAAGGAATGCGTTGATTACGTGGAACTTGATGAGGATCTGTTTTTCCTTATGACTTTACCGTCAGGACGTTCTTCTTTGAAGCGTGCTTTATTGGAGAACTATTCTGCTCTTACAGAAGAGAAAATTGGTGAATTGGCAACTAGTAAAGACAATGCCATAGATAAGTCTATAGAGGCTTTGGCTGAGTACAAAAAGATTTTGTCATCTGAAAATGAACCCAAAAATAATCTTGTGGCAGAGTCGTGTGATGAGGAAAAGCAGAACCTTTTTTATGCTTTAGATGAAGATGTACAAATTCAATTAAACATTGAATACTATACTTTCCTCAAGGAACATAAGGCTGAGAGAGAAATGTTTAGATCATTATGTCCAACGGTCTTTGATTTATATGATAAAATCTCGGCTCATCCTGTAAAGCAGGAAGATATAACAAGTTCTTTGCTGTATCTTTATGAGAACTTTTTACTGGATTTAAAAGTAAATCTTTTAGGTGTGGATGCTACGTTAAGTTTGGTAGATTGTATTGAAAATGCTATCAACCTACTTCATGCTCATGAGCATCAAAAGAATGTGTTCATCTCGTCGAATAATGGAATAGAAGATGATACTGTAAAAAAAGAAAACTCTTCTGGTGATTCAACGCTTTCTGATGATTCTGTATCATCTGACGATGACAAATCTTCTGCTGTGAATTGTAGAAGAAAGGATTTGCCATGGACAGAGAATGAAGAAGAATTACTTTTACTTTGTTATGAAAAGGGAAAAAGCATAGAGGATATTGCTAGTATTCTAGGGAGACCACAGAACTCAATTAAGTTGCGTCTCGCCAATTTAGGAAAGATAAAGTATGATTTTACACATAGTGAAAATACTGAAGGTTCTAAAAATACTGATCTAGATTTGTCAACTCT
Source organism: Segatella copri (assembly GCF_026015465.1). Classification (GTDB taxonomy): domain Bacteria; phylum Bacteroidota; class Bacteroidia; order Bacteroidales; family Bacteroidaceae; genus Prevotella; species Prevotella copri_E. The sequence goes on along the minus strand of NZ_JAPDUQ010000001.1, from coordinate 178,248 downwards.
TGATTATTATGTCGAGAACATGGAGAGGCTGTGCTTTATTTTGAACAGAAATGGTGAACGTGTCTATTCTACAGATGGAAAATTAAAGATTCTGCATGGTAAGCTCTATCGTTTCAATTACAAAGATGATATTTGTTTCACAGTTAAGGACATGGTGTGTACAAATGGAGTTTGGGATAAAGGCGAGAAGACGATAGTTGCTTATATGCAAACTGATTTGTTCCCGTTATTGGATAGAACCCATTATTTGGACCAAATTGAGGATATTAAAGAAGGTAGTTGTATGCAGCAAAATCAAATTCGTGTCGATGGGAAATGGTATGATTTTGATGGTAATTTAATAGGTAGAGCAACAGAACAACTCCCTGATATATTGGGCAATGTTGACAGTGAAGGAATCCAGGTTCGAAATGCTGGAAAAGATTTTGTGCCCAAAGGAGGACTTGAACTTATCACCACAAAGTTATGCAGTTCTTACGATTATCTTTGGGTGATGGCCATTGTTGATTTGGTGAATGTTAACCAACATGCCTATGTGTTCGATTTCGATGAAATAGCATGTATGATGATAGCTGAGGCTTGGAGGCTGTTGGACAAATATCCTCATCTTAAGATGAATAACGAGTCTTTGGTAGAGTGTATTGAGTTCTTGATCAATGAATCTGAGGATAATATGGAGCAAAAACTAGGTTGGACTACTCCAAGTTTCGAAGTGTATAGTTCTATCAAAGACTATCCAATGAGTGGTATTTTTGAGGATTTAGTAGATGAGCTTGTTGAGGAATCTCCTGCTAATGTTCTAAGATTATGGTTGGACGATAAGGATGAGCGAGATTTGGTATTGCATTCTGCTAATTATGTAAATAGATGCTTATACTCTTTGCATCTCAAAAAATTTGATTCTTTTATAGAGGTTAATCCTATTTGGAAAAAGTATTTGAGGGTTGAACAAACTAATTTGTTAACTTTTATGCAAGATAGTTTAGTTGCTTTTCTCAATCGATAACTACCGATAAGAAGAACGCAGAATAGATACTAATTCGAAGGGTAAACCTTAAATTCCGTACCGCCAAAGTACATTCATATATCATGTACTTTGGCGGTATGTTATAATTCCAGCCAGTCGGTATCTATGTCGAATAATTCAAATAATCTTCTGCAGGATTTGATTGGCAAGGATTCCTCGGCTTGGCCGATGAAGTCATCCTCATGGTTTCTGATATAAGTATCCATGTCTTCCTCCTTTACAAGGATTGGGCCTTTGATGTTTGTGAAGATAAATGGATAGCAGTCATCGATAGCGCTGTATCGTTACCAAGCGTAGCGATGTAATCGGTACCATGCTATCGTTACATTTTAAACAGAAACAAATTGCCCCAACCCGCTTGAGAAAGTAGGTTGGGGTTATTTGTTATGGTATCCAGCATAAAAGAAAAACGTTAGTTTTCGCTTTTATCAGTAGCTCAGATTTTGAACCATATCCAAAGGTAGCTGGGTCGCTTTGGCTACCTGTTCTGTTGGAAGTCCCATAGCCAGCAAACGTTGAGCAGTTTCTATGTTAGCTTCTATTCTACCTTCCCTTTTCGCCGTATCAATAGAGTTCTTGATATCCCGATATGCCATCTTGCTTGCTTCATATCGTTCTTCTACCTGTTTCATACGCTGTTTGTTTTATATCTTATGCAAAGATAAACTTAATATTTGTAACATCCAAACTTTTAGAGCGTTTTTTTTTATTTTCTTCTGCCTCAGCCTTCGTTCCTATCCTGATTTATTCAGGTTTCCCTGATTTCTTCAGTAAAGGGGCGAGGAACTTGTAGGTATATCCCTTCTGCTGCTTCACCATTTCTTCTGGTGTACCGGCAAAGAGGAGCTGACCGCCGCCTCGTCCACCTTCCGGACCCATGTCGATGAGCCAGTCGGCGAGTTTGATGACATCGAGATTGTGCTCGATGATGATGACCGTATTGCCACGGTCAACCAGTTTCTGGAGTACATCCATCAGGATGCGGATGTCTTCGAAATGCAGACCGGTTGTCGGTTCATCGAGAATATAGAGCGTCTTGCCCGTATCACGCTTCGAGAGTTCGGTAGCCAGTTTTACACGCTGACTTTCACCGCCAGAGAGGGTAGTAGAACTCTGTCCTAACCTGATGTATCCGAGACCTACATTCTGTAAAGCCTTGATCTTCTGCAGTATCTGAGGAACATTCTCGAAGAAATCTACCGCCTGGTTGATGGTCATGTCGAGAACATCGGCGATGCTCTTTCCCTTGTATCTTACCTCCAGCGTCTCGCGGTTGTAGCGTTTGCCGTGGCATACCTCACAAGGTACGTAGACATCCGGCAGGAAGTTCATTTCGATGGTCTTATATCCGTTACCCTTACATTCCTCGCATCTTCCACCTTTCACATTGAAAGAGAATCTGCCCGGCTTGTAACCGCGGATCTTTGCCTCGGGAAGTCCTACGAAGAGTGAGCGTATATCGCTGAACACGCCTGTGTAGGTAGCTGGATTGCTGCGAGGCGTTCTGCCAATCGGACTCTGGTCTACATTCACTACCTTGTCGATATTCTCGATACCTTCGATGCTCTCGTATGGCATCGGTTTCTTGAGCGAACGGTAGAAATGCTGCGAGAGGATAGGCTGGAGGGTCTCGTTGATGAGAGTAGATTTGCCTGAGCCGCTGACACCCGTTACGACAATGAGTTTGCCGAGTGGAAAATCAATATCCACCCCCTTGAGGTTGTTGCCCGTAGCTCCGTGAATGGTGATATGCTTGCCGTTGCCTTCTCTGCGGAGGGCAGGCACCTCAATAGCCATCTTGCCGTTGAGATACTGGGCGGTGATGGTATCGGTCTTGAGCATCTCCTGAGGTGTGCCCTGGAAGACAACTTCACCTCCCTTGCGTCCCGCCTTCGGACCGATATCTACTATCCAGTCGGCAGCCCGCATCATATCTTCATCGTGCTCCACCACAATAACGGTATTGCCCAGGTCGCGAAGTTCCTTCAGACTATTGAGCAGACGTTCGTTGTCGCGCTGGTGCAGACCGATGCTCGGCTCATCGAGGATATAGAGTACATTGACCAGCTGGCTACCAATCTGAGTAGCCAGACGGATGCGCTGGCTCTCGCCACCCGAGAGAGAAGCCGACTGGCGGTTGAGCGAGAGATAATTGAGTCCCACATCGAGGAGGAAGGTAACGCGTGAGCGCAACTCCTTGATGATTTCGTGAGCCACCTTCGCTTTCATCGAAGGCAGATGCTGTTCCACTTCTTCGAGCCAATCGCGCAGTTCATCGATGTCAAGACTGGCTACTTCGGATATATTCTTATCCCAGATCTTGAAAGAGAGCGATTCCTTTTTGAGTCGCAAGCCATGGCATTCAGGACATTCGATGGTAGAGATAAACTGGTCGGCCCATTTCTTGCCCGCCGCACTTTCGTCATCTTCCATCACCTTCTGCAGGTAGTCGATGATGCCATCGTAGGCGCAGAAATAGTCGGTAGAGGTATGCACCTTTTCCTTCTCAATCTTCACGTTTTCGAGCGAACCATAGAGAATTTCCTGCATGGCATCGCCCGGAATCTCACAGATAGGTGTCTTCAGGTTGAGGTCATACTTGCTGAGCAATGATTCTATCTGCCAGAAAATCATCTGGTTTTTGTATTTGCCGAGCGGAGCGATGCCGCCTTCATGGATACTGAGTTTATCATCGGGAATTACCTTCTTGATATCAATCTGGTTCACCTTTCCCAGACCCTTGCAATGCGGACAGGCACCTTCGGGAGAGTTGAAGGAGAACATGTTAGGAGCTGGATCCTGGTAGGCGATACCCGTTACAGGGGCCATGAGACGCTTGGAGTATGTCTTGGCCTCCTTGGCACCTTTCTCAAGAACCATTACCATGCCGTCGCCCTGTTTCATAGCCGTTGCCACACTCTTGCGGATACGTTCCTCATCTTCTTCCTTCACCACCAGTTTATCTACCACAGCTTCTATATTGTGGTTCTTGTAGCGGTCGGTTTTCATATTGGGAACGATTTCGAGGATGTTGCCGTCGAGTCGCACATAGAGATACCCCTTTCTGCGCATACTTTCGAAGAGCTCGCGGTAATGACCCTTGCGCTGGCGTACGAGGGGAGCGAGCAGGAAGATAGCCTTGCCCTTATAATCGCTGAGAATCATGTCGATGACCTGTTCCTCGGTATATTTCATCATCTCCTCGCCACTCTGATAGCTGTAGGCAGTACCGGCGCGGGCATAGAGCAGACGGAGATAGTCGTAAATCTCGGTGGTAGTGCCCACGGTAGAGCGGGGATTCTTGTTGGTGGTTTTCTGTTCGATGCTGATGACCGGACTCAATCCCGTAATCTTATCAACATCCGGGCGTTCCATATTACCCAGGAAGTTGCGGGCATAGGCAGAGAATGTTTCGATATATCTGCGCTGACCTTCGGCAAAGATGGTGTCGAATGCCAGTGAACTCTTGCCCGAACCCGAGAGTCCGGTAATCACGGTGAGGGAATCACGCGGAATCTCCACATCTATGTTCTTGAGGTTGTGGACCCGTGCGCCCCATACATTTATCTTTTCTTCTGAATTCATATTCCAATTCTGCTAATTGCTGTTTGCCTAATAGTTACTGTTCTGTTCTTCGGTATAACCTCTGAGCAGGTTGACATCACGTTTGATGTTATACACCACGCCATCTGCCCCCTTCGCCTTGACGAGACAGAAGTAGACACCCTCCTTGACCGGTTTTCCGCGGTAGGTGCCATCCCATCCCGTGGCAGGGTCGGTCCATTCATAGAGTTTCTGTCCCCACCTATTATATATATAGGCGTGGAACTCTTCGATATTCCGGTAACCATCCTTGGGCTTGTAGATGTCGTTGATGCCATCGCCATTTGGAGAGAAGGCATTCGGCATGAGAAGAGAACTGACCTTGGTTGTCTCTTCAGTGTTGTCCTCCTCCTCGTCGTTGACTTCCTGAGCGTGTAATTGACACGTTAAAAGTGGCAACATGATGCAAAGTAATGCTATTTTTCGTCTCATTTCTAAAATAATTTGTGCAAAGATAATAAAAAGATGAGAGATATTGCGTCAGATGCAAGATTTTTTGTATTTTTGCAGATGAAAACATGAAATATTTGAAGATATCGTTAAAAAAATCTTGAGATATGAGACAAAAAATGAGATATTTCCTGCTGTTCGTTGGGCTTCTGCTCAGTGTCAGCATTGGCGCGCAGACGGTAAAATGGCGCGACATTTACACGGTTAAGAAGAAAGATACTATCTTTGGTATCGCCAACAAATACGGATTGAGCCTTCCTGAACTGATGGATGCCAATCCGGAGATGAAGCGTGAGGGATACATGCTGCAGAAGGGAGCTACGCTCTTTATTCCATACACCAAAGACCAGAAGAATCCTAATCAGGTCAACGGTCAGAAGTCGGGGAATGGGGCAACGGTTCAGAAAACTGCTACAGCTCCGGCAACCTCAAAGGCTGCTGTTGCCAGAAATGCGGTAAAGGTAGGCGTGATGTTACCTTTGCATAATGTTGATGGCGACGGCAAGCGAATGGTGGAGTATTACCGCGGTTTGCTGCTGGCTTGCGAAACCCTGAAGCAGCAGGGCGCCGATATAGATGTGCGTGCCTGGAACGTTCCTATTGATGCTGATATCCGGAATACACTCTTGCAGGAGGGCGCTAACCAATGCGACATCATCTTTGGTCCACTTTATACCAAGCAGGTGGCTCCGCTGACCAACTTCTGCAAGAACTACGGCATCAAAATGGTGATTCCGTTCTCTATCAGCGGAGATGATGTAGAAAGAAACAAAGAGATTTTCCAGGTTTATCAGAGCGATGATGCGCTGAATGATGCGACCATCAAGGCATTCCTGAGCCGTTTTACCAATGTGCATCCTATCTTTGTAGACTGCAATGATTCTACTTCGAGAAAGGGCAACTTTACGTTCGGTCTGCGCAAGGAACTGGAACGCAGGAAAATCAATTATAGCATCACCAATGTGAATTCAAGTATCGAGCAGTTTGCCAAGGCTTTCATGCCTTCCAAGCAGAATGTGATAATCCTGAATACGGGACGTTCGCCACAGTTGACTCAGGTGTTGAACAAGCTCGACGAATTTGATGCGAAGTATCCGGGTGCAGCCATCTCGCTCTTCGGCTATACCGAATGGCTGATGTATGCCAAGTATAATCTGGAAAGATTCTATAAGTATGATACTTATATCCCTTCCACCTTCTATTATAACCCGAACTCTGCACAGACCAAAGCGCTTGAGAGCCGTTATGAGCGATGGTTCCATCAGCCTATGATGGTGGCACAGCCAAGATTCGCCATCACCGGTTTCGATCACGGAATGTATCTGATTCAGGGTGTCAAGAGATATGGCAAGAACTTTACAGGTGAGCACCAACAGATGACTTACCAGCCCGTGCAGACTCCACTCCGTTTCGAGAAGACCAGTAGAGGAGGATACAAGAACAAGAGTTTCCAGTTGATTCACTATACCTTTAATCATCAGATAGAGGCGGTGAAGTACTAGTTTATAGTTTACAATTTATAGTTTACAATTTATAGTTGATAATGAATAGAAATATTGGGTTGCTGATTCTGATGCTCATCTTCGGAATTCCAGTTTCGGCACAGATAGGAGAGCATCGTAATGATTTCGCCATCGGTTTTAATGGGGGCTATATGATGAGTAGCGTAGGATTCACACCCGAGGTACAGCAGAAGCAGCACGGCGGACTGACGGGCGGTTTCTCGATGAGATATACCTGTGAGAAATATTTCAAGACCATCTGTTCTATCTATGCCGAGGTAAACTATGCGCAGGCAGGATGGGAAGAGGATATCCTGGATAAGGAGAATAATCCGGTGATTATAACCGAAACAAAAGAGGCGATGGCTTACAAGCGTACCATCAACTATATTCAGGTGCCAATCTTTGCGCATCTGGCATGGGGTAGGGAGACAAGAGGACTGAATATCTTCGTGAATGCCGGTCCGCAGTTTGGACTCTATCTGAGTGATTCGCAGAAGACCAACTTCTCGGTAGAGCACATGCCGGCAACCGACAACAACCGAGTAAGTCCGGTGGTAGCTCAGGATACGATGGCAGTCAAGAACAAGCTCGATTATGGTATCGCCCTGGGTCTGGGTGCTGAATACAGTATTCCGAAGGTGGGGCATTTCCTTGCCGAAGCCCGATACTACTATGGTCTGGGAAATATCTACGGTGCTTCTAAGCGTGATTATTTCGGAAAGAGTAACTACGGACAGATTGTTCTGAAACTCTCTTATCTCTTTGATATCACCAGAACGAAGAACGTGAAACGGAAATAGATGATAATTAATAATAGATAATTAATAATGATAACGGGTTTATCATTTATGTTTTGAAAAAAAATGAGTACAACAGAAAAAATGCAGATGAAATTGAGCGACTCTAAGTCAGCTCGCTGGACCGCCCTCCTTATTGTGAGTATCACGATGATGTTCGGTTACTTTTTTACAGATGTGATGTCTCCATTGGAGCCTCTCTTGACAGCAGCCAAGGGAGCAGAGAATGGTCTCGGACTCGGATGGAATTCGGATGAATACGGCTTCTTCTCTGGAGCTTACGGATACTTCAATGTGTTCCTCCTGCTCCTCTTCTTCGGTGGTCTTATCCTCGATAAGTTTGGCATCCGTTTCACTGGTATCCTTTCTACCGTCCTGATGTTTGGTGGAGCCTTGTTGAAGTGGTATGCTTTAGGTCATGAGTTTGACGGAATGGTTGCTGTACCATTCTTCGGTACTTATAGTACGCAGGTAGTGATAGCTGCTCTTGGCTTTGCCATCTATGGTGTAGGATGCGAGATATGCGGTATCACAGTGAGCAAGGTCATCGTGAAGTGGTTTACGGGCCATGAGTTGGCTCTGGCAATGGGTGTACAGGTAGCTACGGCTCGTTTGGGAACTGCTGCAGCTCTGAGTGCTTCTCTTCCTTTTGCCAAGGCAATGGGTGGAGTATCTGCTTCTGTTGCTTTAGGTGCCGTATTGCTTTGTGCTGGTGTACTGGTTTATCTGGTTTATTGTGTGATGGACAAGAAGGAGGATGCTTCTGCAGCAGCTGTAGCTACAGAACCGGAAGAAGGTTTCAAGTTTTCAGACTTGGGCGGTTTGTTCAAGACAACAGGTTTCTGGTATGTGGCATTCCTTTGCCTGATGTTTTATGCCGGTGTATTCCCATTCCTGAAGTTTGCCACCAAACTGATGATTTTCAAGTATGGTGTGGATGCTAATTTGGCAGGTCTGATTCCTGCGATGTTGCCATTCGGTACCATCTTTCTCACACCGCTCTTCGGTAGTATATACGATAAGTATGGCAAGGGTGCTACGCTGATGATTATCGGCAGTTGCCTCCTGACCTTTGTGCACGTTGTGTTTGCCCTGCCAATCAACTCATGGGTGCTTGCCATCGTGCTGATGCTCATCCTGGGCATCGCATTTGGACTGGTACCATCAGCCATGTGGCCATCTGTGCCAAAGATTATCCCAATGAAACTCTTAGGAACTGCATACGCTCTTATCTTCTATATCCAGAACATCGGACTGGCTCTCATTCCGGTATGGATTGGTAAGGTGAACCAGGCTAACACGGGTGCTGATGGTGTTATCGACTATACCCAGACGATGACCATCTTTGCAGCCTTCGGTGTGATTGCTATTATCATCTCTTTCCTCCTCTTGTTTGAAGATAAGAGAAAGGGATATGGATTGCAGAAGCCTAATGTGAAATAAGTGAAGAGCGAAGAACAAAGAGCAAATTAAGTGAAGAGTGAAAAACGAAGAATGATGAATTCGTTTGCTCTTTGTTCTTCTAAATCTTTGAAAGTGTAATTTTTAAAAGAAAGGAAATAACCATGAATGCGACACCTGAATCATTGATTAAGGACTATGCTGACCCGATAGAGCAGCAGGAGATTGACAAGTTTGTATGTTCAGAGATGGGCAGACAGATACACCGGTATATCAAGGGTATGTCGGGTACCAAGCAAGCTATGTTGAAATTTGAGGAAAGGCTAGCCAGCCTCTCTGTACCAGAGAAGGAGAAGGCGATAGCCAAGTATATTGATCTGAACAGAAAAGCATTGGATGGTCTTGACTTGAAGATGATTCTGGTCCGTTCGGTAGCCAACTATTGTGATACCTTCCAGTATATGCTGGATTTTGTGAACGATAAGCGCAAGATGGTTTTCTATTACCAGCGCATCAAGGCGAAATACATTCAGTATCATGAGGTATTTGAGCAGGATGGAAAGTTCGGTATGAAAGATCATCAAGGCAACGTATTGCTGGCGCCTGTATACGACTTCCTCCGTACGTGCTACATCTACAATGATGACTTGAGCATCATGCCGGTGATAGCTGAGAAGAATGGCAAGATGGGACTGGTAATGCCTGACGGCAAGGACACCATCGTGGCAGATTTCCTTTATGATGAGATTTGCCTCAGAGATGAGTATCCTTATTTCGAGGCATCGAGAGATGGTATCAGTGGCTTGATTGATAAGTTTGGAAACTTTGTTAATAGTTAACAGTTTATAGTTAATAGAGAAAGGGCAATCAGATTGGGATGAACCAACTGATTGCCCCCTTTTACTTTCGTTGCTATGAGCAACTTGGTTTTATCTATTTTTCTCTCGTCTTCAAACCCTAGTGAAGAAAAGCAAAAGAATTCTTCACTCTTCGTTCTTCATTCTTCACTTAACTTATCCCAAGTACTTCATCAAGATTTTGATCTTACCGCTATCACGGAGCTTGATGATACTCTTTTCGCGAATCTGGCGAACACGCTCACGGGTAAGGTTGAACTCGCTGCCGATTTCCTCCAAACCCTTCTCGTGGCAACCGATACCATAGCAGTAGCACAGAATCTTGCGTTCACGGTCTTTCAATACAGAGTTGAGAACGCGGTCAAGCTCGCTCGCCATAGACTCAAAGTCTACACCCTTGTCGGTACGGCTGTCATCACCCGAAGCCATCACGTCGACCATCGCATTGTCGTCATCATCGCTACCGAATGGAGCATCGATACTCATGTGGTGATTGTCAGCCTTGATAGTCTGGTCAATCTTGCTTTCTTCCATCTTTGTAATTTGAGCGAGCTCAGCAACAGAAGGTTTGCGCTGGTTCTCCTGCTCAAACTTGCTGATTTCTGCACTGATCTTACTCAATGCACCTACCTGGTTCAAAGGCAGACGAACGATACGGCTCTGCTCAGCAATAGCCTGCAGGATGCTCTGACGAATCCACCATACGGCGTATGAGATAAACTTAAAGCCGCGGGTCTCGTCAAACTTTTCAGCAGCCTTTACCAAACCGATGTTACCCTCGTCGATGAGGTCGGTAAGAGAAAGACCTTGGTGCTGATATTGCTTAGCAACAGATACAACGAAACGAAGGTTTGCTTTTACCAATTTCTCTTTGGCACGTTCTCCCTCACGACCGCCTTTGCGAATCTTCTGGGCAAGTTCGATTTCTTCATCGATAGAGACCATAGGCTCTCTACCAATCTCCACCAAGTACTTGTCGAGTGCTTCACTGGAACGGTTGGTTATACTCTTACTAATCTTAAGTTGTCTCATAAATATCCTTTTACCTTTCTATTTAGAATTTTTTGAAGTATTTTTGTGTATCCCGAAACCTCCTCATGGTTTCGGGGTGCAAAGGTACGAAAAAAAATGCAATTACGTTGTAATATAAACGGATTTTTTTAATCTGATTTGTCTGTATTTTAGAATTTTAGCCGATTTTCAGTGGAAAAGTGCTATGCGATGTGCGGTTTTTTGTGCAATAAGTTTGAAATATGGAATAATTTATGTATCTTTGCACACAAATTGCGAGAAAAGAATAACTAAATAATAAAATAATAATAAAATAAAAAATTATGTTTGAGAATCAACCAAAAGGTCTGTGGGCCTTAGCTTTGGCGAATACCGGTGAGCGTTTTGGTTATTATACCATGCTTGCTGTGTTCTTGCTTTATTTGCAGGCCAACTTCGGTTTTGAAACCGGATTGGCAAGTACTATTTACTCTACATTCCTGATGATGGTTTATTTCCTTCCTATCATCGGTGGTATCGCAGCCGACAAGTTTGGCTTTGGACGTATGGTTACCACAGGTATCTTCATCATGTTCATTGGCTATCTTGTTCTCTCACTTCCTCTTGGCAAGGAAACTGTTGCCGTTGCTGCTATGGGTATTTCACTTATTCTCATCGCTTTGGGAACCGGTCTGTTCAAGGGTAATCTGCAGGTGATGGTAGGCCGTCTCTATGATGAGCCACAGTATGCCAGCAAACGTGATTCCGGTTTCTCACTCTTCTATATGGCTATCAACATCGGTGCTATGTTTGCTCCTACTGCTGCCATCAAGATTATGAAGTGGGCGCAGGAGAGCCTGAGCGTGTCGGTGGAAGATTCATACCACTTTGCATTCGCCGTGGCTTGTGCTTCACTGATTTTCAGTATCGCTATCTACTATGCCTTCAGCTTTACATACAAGCATGTTCTTGCTTCAGAGACCAAGAGTAAGGATGATAAGACTTCTGCTAAGGAGACAAACGAACTTTCTAAGGCTGAGACCAAGGAGCGCATCATCTGCCTCTGTCTCGTATTCGCTGTGGTTATCTTCTTCTGGATGGCTTTCCATCAGAACGGTAATACATTGACACTCTTTGCCCGCGATTATACACAGAAGACTTCAGAGGGTCTGCAGTCAATGGCGTTCGATGTTACCAACCTCGTAGCCTGCATTTTTGTGGTTTACGGTTGTTTCGGTCTGGCACAGAGCAAGACTGGCAAGGGAAAGGGCATCTCTCTTGGTGTCATCGTTGCTGCCATCGCTTTCCTCTTCTACAAGTACAGCAACCTTGAAGGTGCCGTAGATGTTGAAGCTCCTATCTTCCAGCAGTTCAACCCATGCTATGTAGTGGCATTGACACCAGTGAGCGTTGCTTTGTTCTCATGGCTTCACAAGATTGGCAAGGAGCCTACATCGCCAGAGAAGATTGGTTTGGGTATGCTCGTTGCAGCTCTCGGTTTCGTATGGATGGCTGTAGGTTCTATGGGTTTGGAGCTTCCTTTGACACAGGGCGATCCTGCTACAGAGGGTACACGTGTAAGTGCTAACCTCCTCATCTCTACATACCTCATCCTTACATTCGCAGAGCTTCTGCTTTCTCCAATCGGTATTTCGTTTGTATCGAAGGTAGCTCCTCCAAAGTATGCTGGTTTGATGATGGGTCTCTGGTTTGGTGCAACAGCCATCGGTAACCAGTTGGTTATGATTCCTGGCATCATGTGGGGTCAGAACTTCAACCTCATTGCCATCTGGGGTGTTCTCGCCGGTATCTGCCTGGTATCTGCAGCCTTCATCTTCTCAATCATCAAGAAGTTGAACCGCGTAAGCTAAATCTTAGAAATATCATATACAAAAAAGGCTTGCTTCATTTTTCGAAGCAAGCCTTTTTTGTATATGTTATTTCTTCAACCACTTGTCCAACCATCCGAAGAAGGTGCGCTGCCAGAGCACGCCGTTCTGTGGCTTCAATACCCAGTGGTTCTCATCAGGATAGATGAGGAGCTCGGCTGGGATGCCACGCATGCGGGCTGCATTGAAGGCGCCCATGCCCTGGTTGGCATTGATACGGTAATCCTTTTCGCCGTGTATGCAGAGAATTGGAGTATCCCACTTGTCTACAAACTTATGAGGACTGTTCTCGTAAGTCTTCTTGGCGTTGGCACTCAGGTCCTTGTTCCAGTAAGCATCCTCGTATTCCCAGTTAGAGAACCAAGCCTCCTCGGTATCGGTATACATGCTCTCCAGGTTGAAAGCACCATCGTGAGCGAGGAATGCCTTGAAACGCTTGTTGTGATGACCTGCAAGATAATAAACAGAGAAACCACCAAAGCTGGCACCTACACAACCCAGACGATCCTTGTCTACGTAAGGAAGATTATTGGCAGCATCATCAATAGCTGAAAGATAATCGTTCATGCACTGGCCTGTCCAGTCGCCTGAAATCTCCTCGTTCCATGCGCTTCCGAAACCAGGGAGACCGCGACGGTTAGGCAATACGATGACGTAACCGTTGGCTGCCATGATCTGGATGTTCCATCGGTAGCTCCAGAACTGGCTTACCGGACTCTGAGGACCACCCTCGCAGAAGAGAAGGGTAGGGTACTTCTTGTTGGCATCGAAATTAGATGGCAACATGATCCATACCAGCATCTGCTTGCCGTCGGTAGTCTTTACCCAACGCTGCTCACACTTACCCATATTCAACTGGTTCAGAATATGATCGTTCTCGCGGGTAATCTGCTCTACCTTGGTACTCTTCGCATCCTTGCCTGGAGTTACGATGTAGATATCAGTAGGATGACTCATGCTAGCCTTGGTAGCAAGAAGTTTGTTGCCGTTGTTGGCAAGCGAGATGCTTCCGTAGTCAGCCCACTCGTTGGTAATCTGCTTCACTTCGCCCTTGAAGTTAGCCTGATAGAGGTTCAGGGTTCCGTGCCATACGCCGATGAAGCTGAGGCTCTTGTTGTCCTTGTTCCATATGAAGCCCTCTACGCTAGAGTCGAACTTCTCTGATACATAGTTCTTCTTGCCGGTAGCGAGTTCGTAAACACAGAGGCGGTTGCGGTCGCTCTCGTAGCCATCGCGAGCCATGCTCTGCCAAGCGATGTACTTGCCGTCAGCAGAGAACTGAGGGTTTACGTCGTAACCCGGATTGTTCTTCAGATTCTCAGGAGCGTTGACAGCCTGGTTCTTCATGCTCTTGGTTGCATCAATCTTAGGCTCAACATAGCCAGCCTCCTTGCAGAGGTTCTTGGTCTCGCGCGTACCTATATTATATAGATAGATATCAGAGTCGGTAGAGATGGCATACTGAACGCCCTCCTTCTTACGGCAGGTATAGGCGATGGTCTTGGAATCCGGACTCCATGCCAGCTGCTCGATGCCACCGAATGGAGCCATAGGGCACTCGAATGGTTCATCCTTCAGGATGTCTTCGCCGGCATTGATGGTACCGTCTTCAGCCACATCAGCCACGAAAGGATGGAGAAGGCTCTCTACGTAGTGGTCCCAGTGGCGATAGTTCATATCAGTTACGAGACGGCCGGTAGCCAATGGAAGATCAGAAGGATTCTCCTTGATGGTTCCGTGGTAAGGGAGTTCCTTGATGAGGATCACCTTCTTGCCGTCAGGAGAGAAGCGGAAGCCCTGGATGCCCAGCTTGTCGTTGGTGAGCTGCTTTCTGCCTGTACCGTCAGGGTTTATGCTCCAGAGCTGTCCGTCGCGGATGAAGGCAATCTTCTGTCCGCCCTGAATCCAGGCAGCATCTGTTTCGCTCTTTGCATCGGTGGTCAGTGCCTTCTGGTTCTTGCCGTTGGCATCCATGATGAAGAGCATCTGATGACCCTTGTTTTCCTTTACACTGTAGTAACCCACCTGGTACACCACCTGCTTGCCGTTAGGCGAAGCTTCGGCGCCACCGATACGTCCCATTGCCCAGAGAGCCTCAGGAGTCATCAGGTGGTTTTCTACCTTGATGTCATTTTTCTGAATCATAGTCTGTGCATCAGCAGCTGTGCCCATCGTGAGAGCCGCAGCAGCTAAAATCATAGCTTTAATCATGTTTCTAATTTTACTGTTATAATGTTGCTTTGTTGTTATGTATCCTATTTGTCTTAAATCTGATCCAAAGCCTGCTTGATATCATCGAGGATGTCTTCTACATCTTCGATACCTACGGAGAGGCGAATCAGATCTGGCGCAACACCTGCTTCCTTCAGCTGCTCTTCGCTGAGCTGGCGATGGGTGTGACTGGCTGGATGGAGCACACAGGTGCGGGCATCGGCTACATGGGTTACGATGTTGATCATGTCGAGAGAATCCATAAACTTGATGGCTGTCTCGCGGTCTCCCTTCAATCCGAAGGCAATAACACCGCAGGTGCCGTTTGGCATATACTTCTGGGCAAGCGCATGATACTTATCGCCCTCCAGACCGCTATAATGAACCCAAGCCACACGCTCATCGTTCTGCAGGAACTCTGCCACCTTCTGTGCATTGGCACAATGCTGGCGCATACGGAGGTGGAGACTCTGAAGACCGAGGTTGAGGATGAATGAATTCATTGGGGCAGGGATGCTGCCGAGATCGCGCATCAGCTGAGCTACGAGTTTGGTGGTGTAACCCATCTTGCCGAAAGCCTTCACATAGGTCAGACCATGGTAGCTGTCATCCGGTGTGCAGAGACCTGGGAACTTATCAGCATGAGCCATCCAGTCGAAGTTGCCGCTATCTACTACCACGCCACCTACCTGTGAAGCGGTACCATCCATATATTTGGTAGTACTGTGGGTAACGATGTCGGCACCCCATTCGAATGGGCGGCAGTTGATAGGCGTAGCGAAAGTGTTGTCAACGATGAGAGGCACCCCATTCTTGTGAGCAATACGTGCAAACTTCTCGATGTCGAGTACAGCGCAGCCCGGGTTGCTGATGGTTTCGCCGAAAACAACCTTGGTGTTAGGGCGGAAAGCCTTCTGGATTTCTTCTTCGCTATCGTTCGGATTCACGAAAGTACACTCAATGCCGAGCTTCTTCAGGGTTACACCGAAGAGATTGAAGGTACCACCATAAATCTCATTAGATGTAACGATATGGTCGCCCGCTTCGCAGATGTTGAACACAGCATAGAAGTTGGCAGCCTGACCGCTGCTGGTTAATACGGCTCCCACGCCACCTTCGAGTTCGGCAATCTTCTTAGCCACAACATCGTTGGTAGGGTTCTGGAGACGGGTATAGAAGTAGCCTTCCTTCTTCAGGTCGAAGAGCATAGCCATCTCCTCAGAGTTGTCATACTTGAAAGTAGTGCTTTGATAAATTGGCACTTCAATAGGTTCGCCGTTCTTTGGCTCATAGCCTCCCTGCACGCAGATAGAGGCGGTACGTAATTTTTTTTTCATTTGTTGGTTATGTTTTCTTTTAAACTTCATGTTTTTGCGATATGACATGTTATGCTGCCCATTGCAAGATGCAAAGATACGGCAAATCCTTGAGAATTAAGAATAATTTGCGTAAAACATTGTTCTATAGCCAGTTTTTTTTGTACTTTTGCAGTCAAATTTGCAAAATAACAGCGATATAGTTTTATTTAAAGTAGTATGAAGATAGGTTTCGATAACGAGAAGTATCTGAAGATTCAGTCAGAACACATCAAGGAGAGAATCTCACAGTTTGACGGAAAGCTTTACCTCGAATTGGGCGGTAAACTTTTTGACGATCACCATGCCAGCAGAGTTTTGCCGGGGTTCCAGCCTGACAGCAAACTGCGTATGTTCCAGAAAATCAGCGATAGCATCGAGATTGTTATTGTGATTAGTGCAGCCGATATAGAGAAGAACAAGAAGCGTGCCGACTTGGGCATTACATACGATGAGGACGTGTTGCGCCTTCGTGGTGAGTTCCAAAACCGTGGTTTCATGGTGGGGTCTGTTGTAATCACTCATTATAATGGCCAGCCTGCCGCCATCGCCTTCAAACAGCGTCTGGAGCGCGAAGGCATCAAGACTTACTGCCATTATCTCATCGAGGGCTATCCTCATAACGTGAGTCTGATTGCCTCTGACGAGGGCTTCGGTCAGAACGATTATGTTGAAACAGAGCGTCCGCTGGTTATTGTTACTGCGCCGGGTCCTGGCAGCGGTAAGATGGCGGTTTGCCTGAGTCAGCTTTATAATGAGAACAAGCGTGGTGTGCGTGCCGGTTATGCCAAGTTTGAGACATTCCCAGTGTGGAATCTCCCATTGAAGCATCCTGTGAACATCGCATACGAGGCTGCTACTGCCGATCTGAACGATGTGAATATGATTGACCCGTTCCATCTGGAGGCTTATAACAAGATAGCCATCAACTATAACCGTGATGTAGAGATTTATCCTGTGCTCAATGCGCTGTTCGAGGGTATCTATGGTAGCAATCCATACAAGTCGCCTACAGATATGGGTGTGAACATGGTAGGTTTCTGTATCTCTGATGATGAGGCTTGCTGCGAGGCATCCAAGAATGAGATTGTCCGCCGTTACTATGCGGCTACCAACAAGATGGCGGCTGGTGCTTGCAATGATGATGAGATCAATAAGATTCAGATGCTCTTCAATCAGGCTAAGATTACTACTGATTACCGCAAGGTGACGGTAGCTGCCAAGAATCATAAGAAGGAGACGGGTCATACCTCTTCTGCCATTGAGTTGGAGGATGGTACCATTATCTGCGGTCATAGCAGCGAGTTGCTGGGCTGTAGTGCCGCCTTGCTCCTGAATGTTACCAAGCAGTTGGCAGGCATCGACCATGAATTGAAGCTGATTCCTCAGTCGATGATTGAGCCTATCCAGCATACCAAGGTGAATTATCTCGGTGGTCACAATCCTCGTCTTCATACGGATGAGGTTTTGGTAGCTCTTTCTGTTCTTTCAGAGAATGATGAGAACTGCAGGAAGGCATTGGAGCAGTTGCCTAAGCTTCGCGGCTGTCAGGCTCATTGCACCGTGATGCTGAGTGATGTAGACCAGAAAATCTTCAAGAAGCTCGGTGTGGATATCACCTGCGAGCCGGTATTGAAGAAGTAAATTCGGGTTGGATACTATTGAAGAAGCAAATTTGCCTTAAACAATATACCCCCGAAAAGTTATAGTTAATCTCGTAGATTGATTAATTATACCTTTTCGGGGGGGGTGTTTTTATTTTATACAGAAACATTATCTTAATGCCATAACTCTGCTGAGGATCAGTTTCTTGTATTCCTTCTTCATGCTGTCCGGCAGGAAGGAGGCTTCTATCAGGTCGAGCCATTTCACGATGGATCGGCGGAACTTTTTGGCGATGTTGTTGATTACCTTGTCGCTGAGGCCCGAGGCGGTCATTACCTTGACGAAATCAGATTTCTGAATCTTTCTCTTTCTTCCGTTGAGTGTCAGGGCGAGTTCCTCGGTATCTTCTGGCATCACAATCTTCGTGCAGAGGAGGTCGTAGGCTGGGGTTAAGCCATAACCCAACTTGCGGTTGTTGTATAGCGAGAAGTTCTTGAGGTGCATGTCTGCGTTGCCCGTGATCCATGAGAAGATGACCACTTCCCAATAGTTCACGAGGTCGAGCTGCGAGAAGGCGGAATACTTCTTGATGAGTCTGGCTACCTGCTCGTAGGAACCTTTATATTTGTATTCGGTAAGGCGCTCTGACAGCTGACACATATCTTCCATCGGAACCTTTTGTCCATCATCCAGTCGGTCTATTCTCCGGGTGATATAACAGAGTTCACCATCGGCAAAGCGAATCAGTCCGTGGGGAACCACAGCTATCTTGGCGGCTTCGGCGAGATGCATCGTGAGGTCTTCTATTTCCGGTAGACAGCGGTAGCGGTCGGTTTGTGGCTTGAGGATATATTTTCCCCAAAGACCTACGATGGTGAAGCGGGATGGTTCGTTCTTTCCGCCCGGATTTACATCGAGCGAGAGCTTCGCCTGCACACCGGTGAGGGTGGTCTGGGCACGCACTACCTGTTTTGCCAGGTCGCTAATTTCCTTTCTAACGTAGGGTAGGACAGGGGCTTCCTTGGTGCCGAAGAGCTTGCGTGCGCAGGCGGGATGGTAATCTACCTGACCAGGTTTGAGCGGTTTATAACAATATAGACATTTCTCCATATCTTATTCTCCTTTCTGTTTATGGGGTGAACCATTCATTTCTTCTGCTGGAGATTCGTTTGTAGGAATCACGCTTACTGCTCCGATGCAATCCTTGCAGCAGGCAAGGAGGAGCGACATTCTGTCGCGCTGGTTGATTTTCCAACTGCTTTCTGCAATGTTCAGCAGCCAGCCTTCGGGGATTAATCCATCGAAGAATGGAAACAGCACGGTATCGTGGTAGGGCTCATCGGATAAGGGAAGCGTCAGACTTACGGCTTCCGCACCATCCGATGCCAGATAATCTGAATCATAGGCGAAGGTAAAGCCTGTCTCGTCTTCCGTCAGCAGACCTACGTATTGGTCGTAGAGATATATTTTTCCTTGTTTCATGATATTTTATTTTTATTCTTTTTTGATAGGAACGGGGCCTATTTCCTGACCGAACAGGAGGAGGACCTGATTTACTTTATCGAGTCGCAAAGTTTCCTTTCCCTGTTCCAGTTCTCTTACAAATCTGAGTCCTACGCCCGATTTCGCTGCCAGATCTACTTGCGTCAATCCGAATTGCTTGCGCATTTCCTTGACGTATGATGATAATGTATTGCTCATGTTCTTGTTGTTTTATACCCTATCGGGTAATATTATATATGGGATAATATTATATTATACCCTTTCGGGGGCAAATATACGAATAAAAAATGAAAATACCCCCGAAAAGGTATAATTTATAATATCATTTAACAAATTATACCTTTTCAGGGGTAATGTTATGCGTTTGTGGCTGGAGTAACTCCTGTTACATTAGCTAGTGTGTCACGGATAAAACCATTGATGGTTGTTCCTGCTTGCATTGCCATCATCGCAATACGACTATGGATTTCAGGAGTGATGCGGATATTTAAGTTGCCACTATAAGGTACACGAGGTGCCTTTCCATTGGCTTTACATAAGGCAAGATAGTCATCTATTGCGCCTTCAAAATCCTTGCGTAATTCATTAACGTCTTGACCTTCGTAGGTAATCATATCCTTGCTCATTCCGAGAACTTTGCCATATAAGCAATTGTCCTCCTCACTATAATCTACGCTACCCGTATAACCTTTATATTTTAATAATCCCATATTATGTTCCTCCTATTTGTTAATATATCCATTAGTTTTTAGAAATGTGAATACTTGTCTCATAACATATCCTTTGATTATATTTGAAGGATGAGGCTTGTGCATGATGTAGCTATTACCATCTATGTCATTGACAAATATGACTCTTGAACCAGAAGTTGCTCCTTTGTTTTCCTGATGGAACCCATAGCAGGAAAATACACTAACTATTTCGTCGAAAGTGAAATCTTTCGGCAGGCTATAGAAACGTTTCAAAAGTTTATCTTTCTTGTTCATTTTCCACATTCTTTATGTATCCGACTGCAAATGTAACTAAAAATAGTTACACTGCCAAGTATTTGGGGCTTTTTAACAATCTTTTCCTGGCTTTAAGTATGTACTCCTACAAAAAAAGCGTAATGAACCCCTTTTTCAGGTAATCCATTACGCTTTCATTTTTATCTGGTAATCTTTATTTTCCGAGATTATTTTTCTTCTCGTTCAGTTCTGCCTGCTTGCGCATCATCTCTTCCTGCTGCTTGCGCTGCATCTCCTGGAGAGCCTGCATTCTTGCCATCAGGCCGCTTGCCTTCTTAGGGTTGTTCTTGTTTTCCTGATAGCGCTTCTCAAGGATGGCAAGGAGTTTCTCGTCGTCGGTTGTCTTGCGTAGGGTCCACATGATTGCGGCACTGAAGAACAATGAGATGAAGTAGTAGAAGTTCAGACCGGCTGAGTAGTCATTGAACATGAAGAAGAACATCAATGGCATGAGATACATCATCCACTGCATCATCTTCATCTGCTCTGCCTGCTGACCTACCATCTGGTCGCGCTGCTGACGCATGGTCATCCATGAGTACAACAGGTTGGCTACACAGAACAGGATACAGGTCAAACTCAAGTGGTCGCCAATCAGCCAGATGTTGGTGTTCCATTCGATGATTGGGTCGAAGGTACTCAAGTCGTTCATCCACAGGAACTTCTCACCACGAAGTTGGATGGCATTAGGTACGAAGTTGAACATCGCAACCCAAACCGGCATCTGAATCAGCATAGGCAAGCAACCGGATAATGGGCTTACACCATACTTGGCATATTCCGCCATCATCGCCTGCTGCTTCTGCATCTGGTCCTCAGGCTTGTTATACTGAGCTGTAGCAGCTTCGAGTTTTGGTTTCAGCACGCGCATCTTGGCTGAACTCATGTAGCTCTTCTTCACCATAGGGTAGGTGATGAGCTTGAGGAGCAAGGTGATGAGAATCAATACGATACCCATTGGGAACACGTTGCTCAACCAGTCGAATACGTAGAGTGTGAAGAAACGGTTGATCCAGCGGATGATAGGCCATCCCAGGTATACGAGTTTCTGGAATTCCAAGTCCTTGCCAAAGGTACTTTCCTTCTCGGTATTCTTCAGAATCTGGAAGTCGTTAGGACCGAAGTAGAATTCAAACTCAGATGCCTTCTTACCAGTTGGGTCGAAAGCAGTCTTCATCTTGGCCTGGAACTGCTTCAGATAGCCCGAACCCTTCTCCTGAGGGATAGAGGTCATGAAGGCATCCTTCTCGAAGTTATCCTTTGCTACGATGATGGCAGAGAAGAACTGGTTCTTGAAAGATACCCAGTCGATGGTTTCTTCTATCTTCTCGTCAATTTTCTCGCTACCTTCGTTGAGGTGGTCGGTACCGCCCTCTACATTATGGTAGGTGAGGGTAGTGTAACGGTTTTCGAACATGAAACCACGTTCCTGCTGGCGTGCCTTGTCGCTCCAGTCAACATCCATCTTGTTATAATTAGGTGAGAACAGACCCGCCATGCCATTTGTCTGAAGGCTCATGTGCAGCATGTAGTCATTGCCCAATGTATAAGTCAGGGTGAGCGTCTTGCCTTCACCAGCCACAGCGGTCATGGTTACAGACTTGTCGGTCACGTTGGATGGAGTGAAGTAGAGATCGCTGGTGATGATGTTGGCCTCCTTAGCCTCGAGCATGAACTTGAGGCTCTGGTCGTTACCGTCGAAGAGGGTTACGTCCTTGGCATCAGCCGAACCGTCTTTCACCTGCAGGTTGTGTCCCACATAGCCCTTGATGACAGCCTTCTCTACAGTAGCACCCTTGGTGTTGAGTGTTAATTCTACCTTCTCGTTTTTCAATACAATCTTCTTAGCCTGGCCTTTGAGTGCCGAATAGAAGAGGGCGGTTGAGTCTGCCTCAACCTTTGCTTTGGCCTCAGCCTGGCGCTTAACAGCGGCAGCCTTGCTGGCCTTTTCCATCTCGGCATGTTTAGCCTTGGCGATGGAGTCCTGAACAAATGCCGCTCTCTGTTCTTCGGCAGATGGCTGGTTATACCAGCTAAAGCCAATCAGCACTACGGCAATCAGGAGGAAACCGATAATGTTGTTCTTGTTCATTTTTAAAATTTGAAATTAAAGGAGTAAAGGGAATCACTCCTTTAACTCCTAATATTTACTTTTTGTTTTCTATTGCTGTCTTTACGAAATCCATGAAAAGTGGATGTGGTTTCAGCACCGTACTCTGGTATTCAGGATGATACTGTGTACCTACGTACCACTTCATGCCTGGGATTTCTACGATTTCTACCAGTTCGCTCTCAGGGTTTCTGCCTACGCACATCATGCCGTTCTTTTCAAATTCCTGCTGGAACTCGTTGTTGAACTCATAGCGGTGGCGATGGCGTTCCTGAATATGCTCCTTCTTGTAGATATTGAACACGCGTGAACCCTGTTTCAGCACACACTCGTAAGCGCCGAGACGCATGGTTCCACCCATGTTTGATATGTTCTTCTGTTCCTCCATGATGTCGATGACATTGTGTGGAGTCTTCTCGTCCATCTCGCGTGAGTTGGCATCCTTGTAGCCCAATACGTTGCGGGCAAACTCGATGACCATCATCTGCATACCCAGGCAGATGCCGAAGGTAGGGATGTCGTGGGTGCGGGTATAGTGGGCGGCGATAATCTTGCCCTCGATGCCTCGCTGGCCGAAGCCTGGGCAGATGACGATACCGTCCTGTCCCTTCAGCTGTTCAGCCACGTTCTCTTCTGTGAGATATTCTGAGTTGATGAAGGTAATCTTCACCTTATGGTCGTTGTAGGTGCCGGCATGCGAGAGACTCTCGCGGATACTCTTGTATGCATCCTGCAGGTCGTACTTGCCTACGAGACCGATGTTTACCACCTCTGTAGCCTTGTTTCTGCGGTCGAGGAATGCCTTCCAAGGACCCAGCGCAGGTGTCTCGCCGATAGGCTCGCCCATCTTGCGGAGGATGGCGGTGTCGAGGCCCTGGTTCTGCATGTTTACAGGCACCTCGTAGATGCTAGGAAGGTCTTCGCTCTGAATCACGCAGTCCAAGTCTACGTTACAGAAACTTGCTACCTTCTTCATGATTCCCTCTTCGAGATGTTTCTCGGTGCGGAGAATCAGGATATCTGGCTGAATACCTACGCTCTGCAGTTCCTTCACGGAGTGCTGGGTAGGCTTTGTCTTCAACTCGCCTGCTGCCTTCAGATAAGGCACATAGGTAAGGTGAACGTTGATGGCGTTCTTGCCCAGCTCCCATTTCAGCTGTCGGATAGCCTCCATGTAAGGGGCGCTCTCTATGTCGCCGATGGTTCCGCCAATCTCGGTAATCACGAAGTCATAGTGATACTTCTTGCCGAGCAGCTTCACGTTGCGCTTGATCTCGTCGGTGATGTGAGGCACCACCTGGATGGTTTTGCCGAGATAATCGCCACGACGCTCCTTGTCGATGACTGCCTTGTAGATACGACCAGTGGTGAGAGAATTCGCTTTCGTAGTTTGAATGCCGGTGAATCGCTCGTAGTGTCCGAGGTCGAGGTCGGTCTCCATACCATCTACCGTTACGTAGCACTCACCATGCTCATACGGGTTCAGCGTACCCGGGTCGATGTTGATGTATGGGTCAAACTTTTGGATAGTAATGTTGTAACCTCTTGCTTGAAGAAGTTTACCGATGGATGAAGATATGATTCCTTTACCCAAAGAAGAAACCACACCACCAGTTACGAAGATGTACTTTGTTTCAGCCACGATATTTATAATTTAAATTAGAATAATTTGGGTGCAAAGTTACGACATTTTTGTGAAATGAGCAAAAATATTTCTAATAAAGGGCATAGATTTATGAATTATTTATTACCTTTGTGCCCAAAATTTATAAAATTAAGGTATGAAAATAAAATTTGGATTACTCGTTCTTGCGTTCCTTTCGGCTCTGACGCCTGTTTCTGCCCAGCGCAAATTGAAGAAGGTGGCGCCCGGAGAGGCATCGAAGAACAGGTTGGCTGAAATCTATGCTGACTCGCTCTTGATGTGCCGTCAGCGCATCGATTCCATGAAGATGGATTCCGGGGATAGCAGATATGCCCAGCTCTTTACGCCGCTCACCTTCTATCATGGGCCGGCAGCCCGCATGTTGCGACTCAAGCCTCAGGATGGGGCGAAGGATTCGCTCGGAACGATACTCGACCGGACGCTGATGGAGGTATATCTCAAGCGTCCCGACCTGGTGCGCAATACTGAGTCTCATCTTAAGGAGGTGGGGGCACCGCTGGCTGCGCAGAACAAACCGAAGAAGAATCATACTGACATCGTAGAACAGGTGGCTCCGAAGGCGATTGAGGTGGATGCGGCGCCGATGGATATCGTCATCACTCGTCCTAACTTCTGGACCATAGGTGGCGATTATTATCTGCAGTTCCTGCAAAACTATGTTTCTGACAACTGGTATAAGGGTGGTGAGAGCAATTATTCGGTGCTCGGAAGAGTGACGATGTTTGCCAATTACAATAACAAGCAGAAGGTAAAATGGGATAATAAGGTGGAGATGCGCCTGGGGTATCAGACTTCGAAGGGTGATACGGTTCATACGCTGAAGACGAGCGACGATATGATACGATACACCGGAAAACTCGGTCTGCAGGCTTCCAGAAAGTGGTATTATACCATCCAGCTGATTGGCCAGACTCAGTTTACGCATGGTTACAAGAGTAATGACAAGACGGTTTATTCCGATTTCTTCTCGCCATTCAATCTGAACCTCTCTGTCGGTATGGATTATAATGTAGACTGGTTCAATCACCGCCTGAAGGGTAGTGCCCATCTGGCTCCTCTGGCTTTCAACTGGAAGTATGTGGGCAGAGCGTCGCTGGCTACGCGGTACGGACTGGATGAGGGGAAGCATGGCATGACCGATTATGGTTCTGAGTGTACCTTCGACCTGTCGTGGCAAATAGCGGATAATATCAAGTGGAAGACCCGTCTCTGGGGATACACCACTTACAAGCGTGCTGAAATAGAGTGGGAAAATACCATTACCTTTCAGTTTAACCGCTATATTTCTACCAACATCTTCCTCTATCCGCGTTTCGACGATGGTGTGAAGCGCAAGGATGATGATAGCTATTGGCAGTTTAAGGAATTCATGTCAGTAGGTTTCTCTTATTCGTTCTAGGATAAGGTGTTGGCAGTAAACACTATAAAGGCTCGTTCCTGTTGAGGAGCGAGCCTTTGTTGTATCTGTTAGAATCGGAAGCAAACCTCGGCATCTGCCATGGAGTAATTATGCTTCGCGAGTGTCTTGTCGTTGATGAGCGCATACTCGGTAAGGATAGAGATTCGCTTGCCGATGTGGAAGTTCAAACCTGCCTCATACTGGGTTCTCTGCATGTTGCTCTTGCCGTTAGGCTGATACATGTCGTAACGCACCTTCACGTCGATACGGCTGTTCTTTGGCAGCTGAGCCAATGGAGCGATAACCAATCCATATACACCCTGTGCCTTGTCGCCAATCTTTGCATTCAGATTGCAGTCCTTGGCGTTGGCATCGTTGAAGTTGGTGATGCTCTTGTCAAAAGCCTTGCCGGTAGAGTGGATATACTCAGAACGTACGGTCCAGCCGTCTTTCTTGTATTCGAAGGAGAAGGCATAGCGGTTTTGGCTGAGCTTGCGAACGCCAGAGCGTTCCTGAATGTCGGCAGTATAGGAGGCATCATGCTCGTCGGTCCATGTTCCCTTTCTTGCATAAGAACCGGTCCATCCGAAGGCACCGATGCGCATGCCGCTTACAGGCATTACCCATACACCACCAATCACATTCTTCTGCTGGTCAACGTCCTTGGTATTGGTTCCCTGTCCGTTGAATACACCAATCTGATAGTGCAGTAGGTTTCTGCCGTTGGCATTCTTGAGGAAATCGCCCTGGAACTGAAGACCGATGTCACGGCCGTTGGATGCATGCTCACCGGCACGGTCGCTGAAACCAGCCAGCTTGCTCACGTTCTGTGAATATCCCATGAAGCCCTGGTCGATAGGGTGCATCGGATTCTCAAAGGTGAATGGGTTCTTGAACTGACCGATTTTCACCTTGAAGTATTCATATTTCTGCCATTCAGCAAACAGATCCACCATTCTCGGACTGGAACCGAGGGTAGAGGTGTTGCCGTTGAACTGAATCTGAGTCTTCCAGTAGAAGTCGCCTGCTATGCGACCTTCGAGAGAGATACGCGCCATACGGATGTTGAATGAGTTGGATTCAGCATCTTTCTGTCCGCTGTACTGATACTGGGTCATTCCATAACCCGACAATTTCACGTTGCTCAACCATGATGGTATTTCGATGGTCTGCTTCTGCTGGGCGCTGGCTGAGACCGAAGCTGCAGCCATGAGCGCCATGATGATGGTTTTCTTCATCTTGTTTCTATTTTGATTTCTAGGTTTATCTCTTTTCGAGCAATACCACGTTCTCTACGTGAGGGGTATGAGGGAACATATCCACCGGCTGTACGGCAGCTACCTTATACTCCGCATCCATCAGCTGTAGGTCGCGAGCCTGGGTAGCCGGGTTGCAGCTTACGTATACGATGCGCTTTGGTGCTGCATTCAGAATGACGTTTATTACGTCTGGGTGCATTCCGGCACGTGGTGGGTCGGTGATGATGACGTCAGGTCGACCGTGCTGTGCGATGAAATCGTTGGTTAGGATATCCTTCATGTCGCCTGCATAGAAGAGGGTGTTCTTGATGTTGTTCACCTGAGAATTCACCTTGGCATCCTCTATGGCCTCTGGCACGTACTCGATACCGATTACCTTCTTTGCCTTGTGAGCCACGAAGTTGGCGATGGTTCCGGTGCCGGTATAGAGGTCGTAAACCAGCTCATCTCCGGTAAGGTTGGCAAACTCGCGAGCCACGCAGTAGAGGTGGTAAGCCTGCTCGGTATTGGTCTGGTAGAAACTCTTAGGACCCACCTTGAACTTCAGGTCTTCCATCAGCTCGTAGATATGGTCGTTGCCCTTGAAGAGGCTGAGTTCCAGGTCGTTGATGGTATCGTTTCCCTTCTGGTTATCTACATACATGAGCGATGTAATCTGAGGGAACTTGTCAGCCACCTGCTGCATCAGCTCCAATGCTCTCTGCTCATCGCCCTCCTCATCGTAGTGGAACTGGAAGACGAGCATCCACTCTCCGGTGTTCGAATTACGGATCATCATGTTGCGGAGCAAACCATGCTGCTCACGCAGGTCGTAGAAGGTATAGTCGTGAGAATCAGCATATTCGAATACGAAGTTGCGGATCTCGTTGCAGAGGTCATCCATCAGCCAGCACTTCCTGATAGGATAAATCTTGTCGAAGGCTCCGGTGATATGGAAACCGATGGCATTCTGGGCGTGGCGCTCCTTGAGCGATGTTACGGTATCATCCTCTTTCTGAGGGAGCTGAGCCAGTTCCTCGGCGGTGAACCATCGCTTGTTGCTGCATCCGAACTCTATCTTGTTGCGGTACTCCTGAGTCTTCACGCTGCCCATGATAGGGCGGAACTCAGGGAGTTCAATCTTTCCGATGCGGGTGAGCTGGTCTTCCACCTGCTTCTGCTTCGCCTTGATCTGTTCCTCGTAAGGCAGGTTCTGCCATTTGCATCCGCCGCAGATGCCGAAGTGCTCGCACATAGGCTCCTGTCGCACCTCGCTCTTCTTGATGAAGCGAACCACCTTGGCTTCGCAATACTTATGTTTCTTCTTTACTACCTGCAAGTCGACAACATCTCCTGGCACACAGAAAGGTACGAAGATGACCTGTTCATCTACGCGTGTGATGCACTTACCCTCGGCTGCTACTGCCTCGATGGTGATGTTCTCTAACAGAGGTAATGGTTTACGTTTTCTTGCCATAATAATGTTTTGTATTTTTTTTATGGGTGCAAAGATACTGCAATTTTATGAGAAATGCAAGAGTTGTCCCAAATTATTTGCGAGTAAAGGTAAAAAGGCGATTAAAGGTAAAAAGGCGATTAAAGGTAAAAAAGTAAAAAGATTGTGAGGCGATAACAAAAGTAACAGGTAATATTCGGTGGTTGTAAAGGGATGAAATGTGAATGTGAATTTGAAATGTAAGTGAAGAAAACGGACTGTCATGTGTATCCTTTTGTCAAGGCTGTTTATTGATGATTTTTGATAGTATATATTTTAATTGTACGTACGCGCGTACCTTATTATATTAGAATTAAATGATATTAATATCATTACATGCATTCTTTTTTCTTTGCTTACATTTCAAATTCACATTCACATTCACATTTTTATATCAAAGGTCACCTGTTACTTTTGCTATCGCCTCACAATCCTTTTACCTTTAAAATCCTTTTTTACCTTTTTATCCTTTTACCTTTAAATTGCGTCCCGACGCAGCCGTTGCTACATCGCGACGTGTCTGGCGCTGCGTCGGGACGTAGCCATCGCTACGTCGTGACGCAGTTTCGGGCGCATCGGCAGGGAGGTAAAAAACATTAGAATGCAGGCTGCAATACCGAGAGACTCACTTTCAGATTCGTCAAATATCTTTCTATCGTATACGGGATTGTTAATTTTCTGCCCGTGTGTGCGTCAACAGTATAAAATGTAATCTCGGGATAGCAAAAAAGCGTATAAAAGTTTGGTAGTATCAAATAAAAATCGTATCTTTGCATTACAATTAATAATTAGCAACGTAAAACGAAATAAAATATATACCTATAACAATTATGAACGAAAAAAGAGTTTATACATTCGGAAACGGAAAAGCAGAAGGCAATGCCCAAATGCGAGAAGTACTTGGTGGTAAAGGCGCGAACCTTGCCGAAATGAACCTCATTGGGGTACCTGTTCCTCCAGGTTTCACCATTACAACAGACACTTGTAATGAATATTATGAAGTGGGTGAGGAAAAAATCAAAGAACTTCTTCAGGACGAAGTGATGGCTGCTGTGGCTCATACTGAGGCATTGATGAACAGCAAGTTCGGTTCTGTAGAGAATCCACTCCTCGTATCAGTACGCTCAGGTGCACGCGCATCTATGCCTGGTATGATGGATACCATCCTCAACCTCGGTTTGAATGACGAGGTAGCTGAGGGATTGGTCAAGAAGACCGGTAACCCTCATTTCGTATACGATTCATATCGCCGTTTCGTACAGATGTACGGTGACGTCGTTATGGGATTGAAGCCTGTAAACAAGGAAGATATCGACCCATTTGAGGCTATCATCGAAAAGGTGAAGGAAGAGCAGGGCGTTACACTTGACAAGGACCTCTCTGTAGAGTCGCTCAAGAAGCTCGTTGAACTCTTCAAGGCTGCCATCAAGGAGCAGACCGGTCAGGATTTCCCTACCAACCCAATCGATCAGCTCTGGGGCGCTATCTGCGCTGTGTTCCGTTCTTGGATGAACGAGCGTGCTATCCTCTACCGCAAGATGGAAGGTATTCCTGATGAGTGGGGTACTGCCGTATCTGTCATGGCGATGGTGTTCGGTAACATGGGCGATACATCTGCTACAGGTGTTTGCTTCTCACGTGACGCTGGTAATGGTGAGAATCTCTTCAATGGTGAGTATCTTATCAACGCACAGGGTGAGGACGTGGTAGCCGGTATCCGTACTCCACAGCAGATTACAAAGATTGGTTCTCAGCGCTGGGCTGAGCGTGCGGGTATCTCTGAAGAGGAGCGTGCTGCCAAGTATCCTTCTATGGAAGAGGCTATGCCTGAACTCTATAAGGAACTCGACGCGCTGCAGGATAAGCTGGAGCACCACTATCACGATATGCAGGATATGGAGTTCACCGTACAGGAAGGCAAACTCTGGTTCCTCCAGACTCGTAATGGTAAGCGTACAGGTACTGCTATGGTGAAGATTGCCATGGATCTCCTCCACGAGGGTATGATTGATGAGAAGACTGCTATCCTGCGCTGTGAGCCTCAGAAGCTCGATGAGCTTTTGCATCCTGTATTCGATAAGCTGGCTCTCTCTAAGGCTAAGGTCATCACACAGGGCCTCCCTGCATCTCCAGGTGCTGCCTGTGGTCAGATTGTATTCCACGCTGACGATGCTCAGGAGTGGCATGAGGACGGCAAGAAGGTCATCATGGTTCGTATCGAAACATCTCCAGAAGACCTCGCTGGTATGTCAGCTGCTGAGGGTATCCTTACCGCTCGTGGTGGTATGACTTCTCACGCTGCCGTTGTAGCTCGTGGTATGGGTAAGTGCTGCGTTTCAGGTG
Source organism: Segatella copri (assembly GCF_026015465.1). Taxonomy (GTDB): domain Bacteria; phylum Bacteroidota; class Bacteroidia; order Bacteroidales; family Bacteroidaceae; genus Prevotella; species Prevotella copri_E. The sequence continues at coordinate 147,797 of NZ_JAPDUQ010000001.1, read as the reverse complement.
CTGGCTCTATCAACGTTGACTACAAGACTAAGACTGTAGAGATTGAAGGCGTTGTTTACAAGGAGGGTGATTACATCTCTCTGAACGGTACTACAGGTCAGGTTTACGCAGGACAGATTGAGACAAAGGCTGCAGAACTTTCAGGCGACTTCAAGGAGCTGATGGATCTCTGCGACAAGTATACAAAGATGGAAATCCGTACCAATGCGGATACTCCACACGATGCTGAGGTAGCCCGTGCATTCGGCGCCAAGGGTATCGGTCTGACACGTACTGAGCACATGTTCTTCGATGATCAGAAGATTGTAGCTATGCGTGAGATGATTCTGGCAGACTCTGTTGAGGGTCGTGAGAAGGCACTTGCCAAGCTCCTCCCATATCAGAAGGCTGACTTCTATGGAATCCTCAAGGCAATGGATGGCTGCCACGTGAACATCCGCTTGCTCGACCCACCTCTCCACGAGTTCGTACCTCACGATTTGGCTGGTCAGGAGACCATGGCTAAGGAGATGGGCGTAAGCGTAGAGGAAATCAAGAAGCGTGTAAACTCTCTGGCAGAGAACAACCCAATGCTCGGTCATCGCGGTTGCCGTCTCGGTATCACATTCCCAGAGATTACAGCCATGCAGACCCGTGCCATCCTCGGTGCAGCTTGCGAGTTGAAGAAGGAAGGTTACAACCCATGTCCTGAAATCATGGTTCCGCTCATCGGTACCGTTCAGGAGCTCAAGCAGCAGAAGGCTATCATCCTCGCTACTTCTAAGGAGGTATTCGCTGAGTACGGCGTAGAGGTAGAATTTGAGATTGGTACCATGATTGAGATTCCTCGTGCTGCCCTTACTGCAGGTCAGATTGCAGAAGAGGCTCAGTACTTCTCATTCGGTACTAACGACTTGACACAGATGACCTTCGGTTACTCTCGTGATGACATCGCTTCCTTCCTCCCTGCATACATGGAGAAGAAGATTCTGAAGGTTGACCCATTCCAGGTTCTCGACCAGGAGGGTGTTGGTCAGCTCATCAAGATGGCAGTAGAGAATGGTCGTGCTACCCGTCCTAACCTCCGCACAGGTATCTGCGGTGAGCATGGTGGTGAGCCTTCATCAGTTAAGTTCTGCGCTAAGGTCGGTATGAACTATGCTTCATGCTCACCATTCCGCGTGCCAATCGCCAGACTTGCTGCGGCGCAGGCTGCTGTTGAGGAATAAAGAATATTTGTTGATTATCAGTTAATTAAGAGGAAAGTCCTTTAAACAGGGGCTTTCCTCTTAATTCGTTTTTAGCAATAGTAGCACTAAAATGCTAAAAATGAAACGAAATGTTTAGAAAAGTTTTAGAGTAATTTTGTTTAACGTTTAGAGCGTGTTTAGAAGTTTTATGGCTACATTTAAGGTAATTGTTCAGAAACAGAGAAATGATGGCTTTTGGCCAGTTTACATCCGTATCACTCACAATCGTGGAGTGAAATATATAAGGACGGATAAGATAGTTGATTCTAAAGGTGTGGACAAGAAAAACAGAGAGGTTAAGGATCCTTTTGTTCTTCAGTCTTGTTCTGCAAGAATCGCAAAGTTTGCAGAGTTGTTGAATAAGGTGGAGATTAGAAAGTGGAGCGTCCATGATGTTGTGGCATATTTGGAGAAAGGTACTGCGGACATATGTTTTTCTGACTACGCTAGAAAATATCATGATGAAATGTATAATGATGGGCATGAGCGAAATGCAAGAAACTACGAATTGGCTTATCAGCATTTGGAAAGATATGCCGGAAGCAACAAGGTTATGTTCTCCCAGCTTACTACCCAGTTTATCAATGGTTGGATAAAAACTCTATCTAAGACAGCTAGAGCCAAGGAGATGTACCCTGTTTGTGTGAGACAGATTTTCAAGCAAGCATTGGCTGAGTTCAATGATTATGATAATGGTATGATTCGAATCACTACAAATCCTTGGCTAAAGGTGAAAATACCAAGTTCTGATGTTCCTGAGAAGAAGGCCATCACCATGGAAGAAGTTCGGGCGTTCTTTGCTGCCCCACTTCCAGAGAGCGACAGAGTCTTTCCTTTGCCAGAATTAGGCAGGGATGTTGCTATGATGGTCATGTGCTTGGCTGGTATCAATACCGTTGATATTTACAGGTTGAAGAAAAAGGACTATCATGATGGAATAATTGGCTATGAGCGAGCAAAGACAAGAAATGCCCGACGAGATAATGCTTATATCGAGATGCGAGTGCCTGGAATCATCCTGCCTTTATTTGAGAAGTATTTGGATAAGACCGAGTCGCCTTACTTGTTTAATTTCCACCAAAGAATGACTTCCAGTGACTCTTTCGGTGCCAATGTCAACATTGGCATAAGAAAAGTTTGCGAGAAATCACTTGGTATGAAGCATGATGAAACTTATTGCGTCTATACTTTTCGCCATACGTGGGCTACTGTGGCTCAAAATGAATGTGGGGCTACGTTGGCAGAGGTTGGCTTTGCAATGAACCACTCTGATCGCTATAGAGTTACGAGAACTTATGTGAAGCTAGATTTTACGCCAGCCTGGGAACTCAATGAAAAGGTGGTGGAGAAGATTTTCTTCACGGAAGATCGCTCTACTACTCATGTTTCAGATGAGAAAGGTGACCATTTCGAAAGATTCTCATATAAGCAGCTCATCAAAGGTACGCTGTATTATAGAGGCAAGGCTCTAGTGAAGGTGGAAGATGTCGGCTTCAATAATGTAAATGATGTTATTGAATATCTTATGGCTAGAATGCCAGATACCATCCCTGCAAGAACGATGGTTCAAATCCGTATCGAAAACAAAGATAAGGGGCAAACTAAGGATTATAGTAGAATAGTGAAATAAATATAAGTAATAACTTGCAAGTTACGAAACTTTTTCGTAACTTTGCTAACAATTAAGAAAATGAAACAGAAAAATGAGAAAGAAAGGTTTATCAGAGAAACTGTAATCAAGTATTTCTTTGACATGAGCAAATCTACATACACTATCATGGTCTTGGGTGGATTGGCGGCACTTTTTAAAATAATAAAGACAGACTAAGATGGCACGGTATCAGCTATATACTTGGGGATTGTCTTGACAATAGTCTTGGCTATAATTGGATTAATAATATCAAAAAGATAAAATTATGAATGCTTTAGGATTAACTTTTGCTATTTGCTTAGTGCCAGCATTGGCTTTTTTAGCATGGCTTTATACCCCATGGGGTAAGAAATGGTCTAAAGAACTTTGAGTATTAAGACAAAGAGAGGTGGCAAAGTTGATTTGTTACCTCTTTTTGGTTTCGGCTGCTCCCTGTTCAGTCGCAGCCAACAAACGAACCGTTCAGCTTCGCCTGTAAAGCGGTATCGCCGATGGGTGTCTTGGCAAATGTTCCAAATAGTAGCTGTTTGGAACATTTGCGCTTTTCTTATGTCTATGGCTTCGCTTTATTCCCTTTCTCCTGGCTTTCATCCATCCTCGGCTTCACTGAGTTCTCCTGAAAGCCTGAGAAACTGCACTGTGATGCCATAGAGCAGCAAGGGAGATAGGCCGAACCTTCATGTGGGGCTTTGGCCACCACACCCCTTGGCGGATGGCATACATGCGAGGAGGACTTTTCTTTCAGGGTAGGCTTGCTTCCGTTTTTGGCGAAGATGGACTTCCTTCCCATCTCCACCTATTTTGAAAGCCAGGCTACCCCTCTCTCCAAGCCACATGGACATGCCATTCTCCTCACAAGTGTGCCATCCTCTACGCTCCTATATCTATAGCCGAAGTTTCGGAATCTTATTTTTCTGTTTCTATATTTCCTTATTTTCTTATTTCTTTATATATTTATATAAGTATATAGTCCTATAAGAATATAATTGTTCCTACCTATAAAACTACAGTGCTATATCTATATTTTTCTTTTCTACTTTTCTTATATCTATGTTTTCATATTTGTTTCTATTGTTCGACCTCACTTTTTTATTGAAGCGGTAGCGTGACCTCTGCCTCCCTTGCTTTTTCCTGTGCAAAGTTATGGCGGCCCTGTCAGATACCAAGTACCAGGAGAGACCTCTTTATTTGGCTAAAACTTTCCTGGAAGCCTTCCGCAAATAATTCTTATTTGGGTATTCCAGAAAAGTTTCTACCAAATTCCTTGGCGTTCTGACTCCTCTGGGCTGCTATCCTTTCTGCACGTAAAAAGGCTACAGGAGGCGAAGGACACGCCGAGGTATGATTAAAAAAATATCGGATCGAACGAAACAAATAACTGTAAAAGGCTAGAAGGTTCCGGAAATCCAAAGTATAATTTTTAAAGTTGAACCCTATAAAAGTGAACGCAATGGAACATAATTTTAGTGATTTCTGTATGGAGGAGCATCCGCAGGTTAGAGCCTACAATAATGGCTTCGAAAGTTTGACAGTAGTAGAGTTAATTTCTATGATTATTGGTACTGGTACCAAGCGCAATGTTGAACAAGCTCGTCAGATTTACAGCGTGATGGGACAAAGTTTGAGAAACATCGCCAAGGCAAGACCAGAAGAACTTCAGGTAGTACAAGGGATAGGAGACAACAAGGCTATGGCTCTTCAAGCTGCTATGGAATTGGCAAAGCGTTTCCATTTGGAGAAAATGGGTGAAAGACCAGACTTGAGTAGTAGCCTTGCTATCTACAACTTTCTTCATCCTATTATCGGCAACTTAGACCATGAACAGGCACACTTGTTGTTGATGAATCAAAACTTCAAGTTGATTAAGGATGTGAAGATAAGTGAGGGTGGTTTGACTGAAACTGCTGTGGATATTCGAATGATAATCCGAGAAGCAACGCTCAATAATGCAACGATTATAGCTTTCGCTCATAATCATCCTAGCAATTGCCCTACTCCAAGCAAGGCAGATGACTTTTTGACACAACAAATAGCTAAGGCTTGCGAGTTGATGAGATTGTTCTTCATGGACCATGTTATCATCGCCGACGGAACGTATTATTCTTATCATGATAAGGGAAAACTTGATAATTGAGATAGGGAGGGTAAAATCCTCCCTATTAGTAAAGAAATGGTTGAAATAACTTGCAAGTTACGAAAAAGTTTCGTAACTTTGCCATCAAATTAAAGTAAAATGACAACAAGAGAAGATAGAGACAAAGCAAAGTCTGCAAGGGAAATGCTGAGCAAGTATTTCTTTAGCCTAAGTATAGTAACTTATACGGGTGCAGTTATGGGTACATTGGCATCAATGTTAGGTTTGTTGAAGGGCACAGATTTGGATTCGGGTGTGATAGGAACTGTGGCAATATTTGTTATTGGCTCGATTTTGACGGTGATATTTGCTTTCGTTGGAAATAAGATTATTAAAGGTAAATAAAAATATTACAATTATGATGTTAGCATTATGTTTTGCATGGTTTACACTCTTGGCTGGTGCATTCCTTATTTGGCTATATACCCCAAAGGGAAAAAAATGGTTACAGGAACTTTAAACGTTTTCTTGGAATATTAGTCATATGGAAGGATTTGCATTGGTAATGTGTATAGGTGCCGTAATTGGCATAAGTCTCGCAATTTAGTCTAATACCAAATCTGGACAAAGATGGATAGATAATTTGTAAAAGTTTGATAAAATATAGAGGTGGCAAGTTGCATTGCTGCCTCTTATTTTTTTCGTCTGCTCCCTCTTCAGTCGCAGCCTACAGACGAACCGTTCAGCTTCGCCTGTAAAGCGGTATCGCCGATGGGTGTCTTGGCAAATGTTCCAAATAGTAGCTGTTTTGAACATTTGCGCTTTTCTTATGTCTATGGCTTCGCTTTATTCCCTTTCTCCTGGCTTTCATCCATCCTCGGCTTCACTGAGTTCTCCTGAAAGCCTGAGAAACTGCACTGTGATGCCATAGAGCAGCAAGGGAGATAGGCCGAACCTTCATGTGGGGCTTTGGCCACCACACCCCTTGGCGGATGGCATACATGCGAGGAGGACTTTTCTTTCAGGGTAGGCTTGCTTCCGTTTTTGGCGAAGATGGACTTCCTTCCCATCTCCACCTATTTTGAAAGCCAGGCTACCCCTCTCTCCAAGCCACATGGACATGCCATTCTCCTCACAAGTGTGCCATCCTCTATGCCCCAAGATTCTATAGCTGAAGCTGTGGAATCTTGTCCCCTGTCGGCATCGATGATGGTGCCATGGGACTAAAGGGAGAGCGGTTGGCTTGTCCAGGATGTCCTAAAGGATATGGTGGACAAACCGATTGTTACATTTTCTTATATGGTTCTATATTTATATTTTTATTTTCTTATTTGTTTATATAATTATATATCTATATAAGAACTTAACTCGCTCTTTATAAGCCTCTTTTCTATTGTATAGATTACCAATTGTTGTAGAACGTATATATTTGAATGTTTGTAGTCTTTTTTTTATTTTTTGAGTTGTTTCATGGTAACAGTCTTCTTTATGGTGATACTTCTTGTTCTTGGTATAGTCGTCTAGATTAAATCCTTTCGATTTTGATATTACTCTTCTAGAACAAAATGGCGATGTTTGTTCTTTTATGCTTCAATGTCAAGAAGCTGTTTGATTTCTTGCTTCCTTTTTCTGTGTTATATTTTGGCATCTTCGTGCAAATTTGATTTTGTATATAGATGTTGCTCTGCATTATCTAAAACCAGTTGTGAAATCAGTAGTTCTGATGCGTTCAGCTAATTTTTATAATCCTGTTAACAACCATTTTACTTTGCAAAGTTAGCCCAAGCGGTGTTGGCAAGGGCGCACATCCTGTTTGTCTCAATATCTTTTTCAGACTTTTTGGGTGCAGTTGCTCCGGTTTCAAAAACTCCATGCCCTATGGGTGAAAAACATATTGGACATCTCTTGCCGCGACTCACCTTCTCCTTGGTTGCTGTTTTTATGCACGTAAAATTAGTATTAACATTTAAAAATTACAATTATGAACGCAATGAATAATTTCACAATCTCTGGTTTCGTAGTAAATAACGCAGAAGTACATAACTTTGAGAAATCAAGCATCGCACGCTTCGGAATCTCATATAGAACCTCAGTGAAAAAGGATGACCAGGAAATCAAGCTCTCGGCTATCCTTAACATCGAGACATGGATTAAGAATGATGACACCGCCACCTTGGATTTGCTCCAGAAGGGTAAGTTGATAAAGGTTGAAGGATTCTTCAAAGCTGATACCTATACCAAGGATGGAAAGGATTTCCATGTCACCAAGATGACTGCCACCAAGATTGAATTGGTGCGAAAAACAGCAAAGGAGGCTTAGACCTCCTTTTGTTTCTATGTTCTACTTTTATTGGCAATATCTAAAAGGCTATTTTTTGGATAGCCTTTTTGACTGCTCGTTACTAAGTTGCTTATATCTAGTAGTTTATGCTTTATATCTATATGTTGTTATAGATGTATATATTTATATGTCTATATTTTTATATAAACATATAGTCCTATAAGGATATAGTGCTTTGTTTCTATGTTTATATAAGGCAATATCTATATGGCTATATCCTACTTTTCTTATATCTATGTTTTCATATTTGTTTCTGTTGTTCGACCTCACTTTATTATTGAAGCGGTAGCGTGACCTCTGCCTCCCTTGCTTTTTCCTGTGCAAAGTTATGGCGGCCCTGTCAGATGCCAAGTACCAGGAGAGACCTCCTTATTTGGCTAAAACTTTCCTGGAAGCCTTCCGCAAATAATTCTTATTTGGGTATTCCAGAAAAGTTTCTGCCAAATTCCTTGGCGTTCTGACTCCTCTGGGCTGCTATCCTTTCTGCACGTAAAAAGGCTACAGGAGGCGAAGGACACGCCGAGGTATGATTAAAAAAAATATCGGATCGAACGAAACAAATAACTGTAAAAGGCTAGAAGGTTCCGGAAATCCAAAGTATAATTTTTAAAGTTGAACCAATAAAACATAGTGATTATGGCAAAAGTAATAGACGAAAACATTCAGCGTCAGCTGGATAAGAAGATTAGTTTCTTCGTGAAATACTTTCCTGCTCGCATTCAGAACGTAGGTGAGGATGCCAAGGCTGCAAGGCAGTTGGTATGGGCTTTCAAAGATTCTCGTGATTCTGCTTATGAGAAAGTAGCTCAGATGACTGCCAAGCACTTGAAAGAGGAATATGGCGAGAAAGTAAAAAGTATGGTTTTGGTCTGTGTTCCGACGAGTAAGAAGGAGAATTACCAAAGCAGATACATGATGTTCTGTAATAGAGTAAGTGAACTTACAGGCATAGGCAATGGTTTTTCTCACGTGTGCGTACTTCAAGACCGCTTGGATGTGCATAACCATCGAAGAGGTAAGAAAAAGACGGAACGCCAAGCGCAACTTATTGACTTGGACACTTACTATTTCAAGGACAAGGAGATATGTGTGTTTGACGATGTTGTCACCACAGGCAAAAGCTATGCGGATTTTGCGAACAAATTGGAGGATAGCGGAGCACACGTTTTGGGTGGTATGTTCTTAGGTAAAACTTATTATAGATATAATAGACAATGATTGAAAAGTATGAAAAACGGTGTTCCGTAGCATTTACGGGACACCGATTCATCTCTTCTGGTAGAGTGGAAGAGGTGAGGGAGAGTGTTAACAATGAGATTCGCTTGCTTTATTTCAAGGGATTTCGTAATTTCTTTTGTGGAATGGCTCTAGGCTTTGATATGCTTGCTGCTGAAGAGGTGCTGAAACTGAAGGAGGAACTTCCAGGCATCCTTCTTGTTGCCACTGTTCCATATCGGGAGCAAAATGAAAGATGGGATGCCAATCAGAAAAAACGTTATCTGAAGATTTTGGAGAAAGTGGATGATGTTATTGTGTTGAGTGAATATTATTACAATGGTTGTTTCCTCAAACGCAATGATTTCATGTTGAACCACGTTGCGGCTTTGCTTGCATACTTTGATGGAAAGCCAACGGGAGGAACTTTTTATACTGTAAGGAATGCAAAGCGGTTGCGCTTGCAAATTTGCAACCTGTTTTGATGGTTGCCTTTTGGATAGGTATTGCTAAAAAGGTAATGCCTATCCTTTATATCTAACTTGTTGATGTAATTGGATAATTCTTTTATATTCTCATTTGCCTATTATGTGAGATGGCGTATCTGTGTCTTTTTGTGGGGGTGAATATGCCATATAGTTGTTATTTGGAATATTATTGTTTTCTTTTTGTTCCTATAGTCTATAGGTGGGTAGAAAAAGAATATGTTAAATAAAAAGGTATATCGTGTTTATGCAGCCGTTTCTATCTAATTTATATACTTTTGCGATGAAATTTTCAATTAAAACAATGATTTATGAAATTTAAAAAGGTATTATTATTAGCGTTGCTTTGTTCCTCTGTCCTGGTAGGGTGCGAGGAACATCCTTCTTTCAAGACTTCCGTAGATGCTGTGGAAGGTTGCAAGAAGGAGCTAGCAGAGTTGAAGGAAATGGATGATGTATCTGTGGAGAATCTAGCAAAAGCTACCTCTGCATGGCTGGAAATACAAGATTCGGCTTATAGTGTATTCTCTCGTGACACTACCATCAATCTAAGAAGCCCTGTTGCCATGGCTTACTTTGTTGTGTCGGATTCTATACGTGGAGAACTCAAAAGACTGGCGTTTGCCAATCCTCGTTCTCTTCGTGATGTCATGTATCTTAAATTGAATACGGCAACGGCAAGAAAGAAGATAGAAAAGTCCGATGTGTATAAGGAGGCATTGGATTTCTATGACAAGCTCGATAAGCAAGATACTTATCCAAACTTGACAAAGACACTTATTGTGTATTCGGCTTTGCTGCATAATGCCAAGCCTTTCAAGCATGAAAGTGAACTTCTTGGATTCATCTCTGAAGAAGATAGATGCTTTCGTTCTTTGATGAAGTTTTTGAGTCAGGTTTCTAATGAGCAACTGCAGCAGCTTACTGATGCTACTGCTAGCATCTTCGATGGATTATATTCTTCAGTCGGCAGAAAAGTTGATGATGTCAATGATCGTACAATGCTTTATCTTACCATGCGTTTCAATCGCCGCATCGTTCAAAATGCCTTGGCTTGCAAGCAAGATGTGGAGAATGGAAAGAAGCTTAGTCATCTCCAGAGGGCTAACTACAGATGGATGCTCATTCAGCCGTTCATGGCTATTGATGACTATTCTACTGCTGCGCTAACAAGTAAGCAAAAGGAGGAACTTCTTGACATGTCAAATGAACTTCCTATGTTGCTGAACAAATTGGAGTTGGAAAAGCAGACTAAGGAGGAAGAAGATAAATTTACAAAAGTCCTTTCCGAATATTTCTTGAAATCGTATTTGTCAACATCTTTATAATAATAAAAACATGAACGAACTTATAGACTATACTCTCATCGAGAATGAGATTTTGAAAGATTCAATCTCTGATTTCCTCTCGGAAATTAGAGAAAAATCACCTGAATACTTCAATTCCCTTGGTGTGAAAACAGTATTGCACCGTGGCTATGCAGAAGTGTTTGTACTATTGAACAAGCAAGTGATGATGGAACATTTGGTGGATGAGCTGGCTAATGTGTTGGGCATCCATGTTCTGTATGCCGTCCGAGATAATAAAGGGCAGACATATAAGGCTGTGGCTTATTCCGTTCCTGTGGAAAACAAAATGTATGTCATTCATCTGGCTTCACAACAACATGGTGTCATAGAAAACATGACGGTCAACTTCTATGATAGCTTGGAGATCATGTACAAGCAGGTTTGTAAGGAATTTACCAACATGCCGAAGTTTGATATGTTTATCCTTGAAAAGGAAAAGTACTCGGATGTCATAAACAGTTTCTATTAAAAAAATAATGGTTGTATGTTTGCAATAACATTGAAGGTGATACTGGCTTTTGTGCTCACGGCCATTCCTTTTGCTTTTCATCTCTGGGTAAAGCCGAGGAAAGCGTCCTCTAACAAGTGGGGGAGCTTGTACACCGTGCTTTCTGCTATTTATGAAAGGATGAAACATAGTGACAATGCAAGAAAATTCTTTATACATGTTTTCTTGATAATCCTCCTGTTTATTCAGTACGTGGATTTTGAAGCAGCGAACGCTGCCAATCTTCTTGGTAATGAATTAGCTCAGGGAAGAGTAACGATGGCAGGTCAGATTGTAAATGTAGCTGACCTGTCGTTACTAGACAATATGTTTGATAGTGGGGAAGAGATAGCTGATTATTTCTATCCATTCCAAACACCAATTTTCCTTTCTGTGGGGTGCTTGATGGTAGTTAGTCTAATGTTCTATTATCGGATTTCGGATAAGGTTCTATCCTTTCTGCATGGCAACAATATGGCATTTTCTCTAGTAGCACAAACTGTCATTTTTGTCATGGCTGGCCATTGTGGACAATACTTGTGCGCAGCGGAAACTGTGTTCATCATATTGATGGCTGCTGCCGTTTATCCAGATAAAACAGGCGAGGGAGTACCAGGAGGAAGAAAAGGAATAGAGTATTCAAAAAAGGAAGAATTGTTTTGGAAAAACGCAGAGAGAAAAGCTGCTTAGTTTTCTAACAATGGAAAAGATTGTGATGGTATTGCACTCCACTGATTTTCCATATAAAATATGATGTAAAAAATAGTTATGAATGACAATAAGAAAGTACAAGGTATAGATAGCAAGATATGGGATTTGTCTGATGAGATAGTTCTTCCGATTAATGTCTTCATCTATCTGGCCAATGACAGGGCTTACAACAACCCACAGCGTCTTTCAAAGATTCAAGCCTTTGTGGATTTGGTGGAGCATTATCTGGATTCTCTTCAGAATGAGCAGGACGCTGCACTTAATATAGCAAAACTGTCAAGGCGTTGGAATTGGACACGCCCAACGGTTATAGCTTATGTCAATAACCTCAAAGCAATGAATGCTTTTGAAGTGAAGGACTCGAAGGAAGGAAAGAACGTTTCGATTAATCCGAATATTCTTTCTTCTCCAAGGTGTGGCAAAACATCTGGTAGCGGAGAAAGTGGAGATTCCCTACAGTCTCGACCAACCCAGCCACATCTCTCTTCCGATGGAACGGAAGAAAACTCTGTGACAGAAAAATAAAAATATTCACATAGGAAGGTTTTTTACAAATGCGCTTGCGCATGGGCGGATTTTTCCTACATCGCTGTAGCCTAATACTAGGTTTTCTCGAAAACCTATGAAATCCCCAAAAATGAAAAGTAATTCATTTTGACATCCGTGCGGCAAGCCGTGGGGATTATTAGGCTCAGGGACTTCTTCCCTAAGAACCCTTCTTTTAAGCAAAATAGCATATGGCAGGAGCAAAAATAGTTATAGATATGAGACCAGGCAAAGGTTTTTCTCCTTCACAAGGAAATGAACACTTGCGTAGGCTCGATGATTGCGAAAGAGCTAAAAAGGCTCAGTGGAACTATGACCCTTCTCGTGAGCATCTTAATTTTGAGATAGGAAAGGGAGGTGTCGTAATGGAGGTTGATAAGATGAAAACTATCAATCAGCGTATCAAGGAAAACTTAGAATCTCGTGGCATCGTAAACCCAAACCAAAAATATATAGATAATGGCCAAGCTCCCAGATACCGAACTGTAGCCAATTTTATTCTAGGGGGAAATCGTGAGGTCATGCGTAATTTGGCTTTCGGAAGTCAAAGCGTAAACTGGGAACATGGGGCTGACAATACCGAGTTGAAACGTATGCCGGAAATTGAGAATTGGGCGAAAGATGCTTATCGGTTTATGTGTAAAAAATATGGTGAAAAAAACATAGCTGCCTTTGTGGTGCATCTTGACGAGGCTAATCCTCATATTCATTGCACCGTTCTTCCTATAAATCAAAAGGAAAAGTTTTCTTTTGTAGATACCTTTCTCGATGGCAAGAACCAAAGGGAGGCTTTGTCAAAACACATGGAAAAACTTCATACCGAGTTTGCTGATGAGGTTGGAATAAAGTATGGATTGGAACGTGGTGACAGCATTAAAGAAACTGGTGCCGAACATCGCACGACCGAGGAATACCGTGAGCGACTTTGGAAGGAAGCGCAGCAAAAAGAAGCTGAGGTGGAGGAAAACAACAAGACCATCGAGGGCAATAAAAAGACTATCGATACTCAGAACAACATCATGGATTCTCAGAGTCGGGAAATCAAACATGCGGCTGCTCGTTTGAAGGCTTTGCAGACTATGATTAAGAATCTTCAAACCCATAAGATGGATTTGGAAGGTGAGGTGAAAAAGTTGGAGCGTGACTTGGAAAGCGGTAAGATTACCAAAGAAGAAGCAGACCGTAAACTTGCGCAAATCAATGCTGATATTGAAAAGACAAAAGAAAAAATTGCTGACAAAATAGAAAAGTTGAAAATCGCCCAACGTCAACTAGACATTATCGAAGAAAAGAAGAATAACTTTGAGGCGAAGGCTGCTATGGCAGAAGAGAAAGCGACGGAAGCTGAAAAGAAATATAATGAAGTGAAGGCAAAAATAGACAAGGAAACTCCTGCTCTCAACAAACAGGTGATGCGTGAGATGCAAGCTCTGGGTTACCACCTAGGTGCCATCGATACTCAAAATAGATTGGAAAGGTATAATGAGTTCAAGGCTCAATTACCTGATGAACAGCGTGAGTTCTTGGATAGTACTGTTGGCAAAATATGGGATGGTTCCTTTATGGAACAAATTGCCGAGAATACATCTGCTGTTTGCTCTGTCGCTACTGCTCTCTTCATGGGGTACCTCGATAGTGCAACGACCATTGCTGCTAGTCATGGTGGAGGTGGAAGTCCTGGCAGTGGTTGGGGTAAAAAGGATGACGAGGATGACCTCGCTTTCCGTCGCAGATGCTTTGGAATGGCTATGCACATGATGAGGTCTGGAAACAAGCAGCAGCGAAAACGTTGATGCGGTTCTTATGGAAGAATATAGAGATATACTTATATAAAGGTATGGTTATAGGAATCTTTCTTTATTTTGTTATTACCTTATATTCTTCTATAATACTATATGCATATAATGCAATAATTATAGATTTGTTTGTTTATATGCTTATATCTTTATTGTTTTATATAAAGTATTGTAATAAAGTAGAATAGGAAAGTAAAACTTATATACATTAACGGATAAGATGGCGTGATGGAAATATGAGATATTTTACATCCAAATTAAAAAGATTGCATGGTGTCAAATTATATAGTTAGAATAATGTAACAATGAAAGAACATAAGTAGGCGAAAAGTTCAAGTTCCAAGGTATGACCTTGGTGGCGGTTGAGACAAAGAAGCCAACCTGTACCGGCTGTTTCTTTGAGGGTAAAATCTTGGAAACTTTAAGATGTGCATCTTGTGAGCGTTCAGACCACAAGAATGTAATCTTCAAGAAAATTGAGGGGTAGAAACTGCAAATAGTAAGTCTTTCTTTCTCTAGTTTAGAAAAAATGTTGTACCTTTGCGGTGCATCAAAAAGAAGATAGTATGGATAAAAATATGTTTTTTAATACAATACAGGAATATAAAGAACTGGGCATGTCTAATCTCATAGATTATGACAAGTTCTATTTATATTCCATCGTAACTCATTCCACCGCCATAGAAGGATCTACTATGACAGAAGTGGAGAATCAAGTGCTGTTTGAAGAGGGCTTGGCAGCCAGGGGAAAGAGCATGGAAGAACTTAATATGAATCTCGACCTCAAAGCTGCTTATGAGAGAAGCATGGAACTTGCCAAGGGTCACACTCCTATTTCCTTGGGTGTGTTGAAGCATCTTTCTTCGATTGTGATGAGAAGAACTGGAAGGGAGTATAGTACTTTATCAGGTAGTTTTGATTCTTCACGAGGAGACTTGAGAAAAGTGAATGTAACTGCAGGAGTAGGAGGTAAGTTCTATATGAACTGGGAAAAGATAGAGGACTGGACAAAGGCTCTGTGTGCGGATTTAGAGACCCAAAGAAAGAACTTGATAATCAAGCCTGATGTTTTTGAAGCTTATATGATGAGCTTTGATGCCCACAATCGATTGGTGCAGATTCATCCATGGGTGGATGGAAATGGCAGGATGTCACGCCTCTTGATGAACCATATTCAATTTGAATTTGGTCTAGTCCCTACAATCGTCAAGAAAGAGGACAAGGCTGATTATATCCAAGCCCTTGTGAATTCCAGAGAACAGAAATCAATGAAACCCTTCAGGGAGTTCATGATGGAAGAACATGTGAAAAATCTCAAAGAGGAAATCAAAAACTATAATTTGTCTCTAGGGGATGATTCTATGGAAGAGACTGTTTCACAACATATGCATAGATAAAATGAAAGCATTGTTTCCTATAAAAAAGGAGTATGTCAAGAAAATCTTTGATGGCTCCAAGGCGTATGAATATAGAAAGTCCTTTTGCTCTTTGGAAGTAGATACTATTGTTATCTACGAATCAAGGGGAAAGGGACTTGTTGTTGGTGAGTTTGAGATAGCGGATAGGTTATGTGATACTCCAAGAAATATATGGGAAAGAACAAAGGGGTATGCTGGTATATCGGAAAGTGACTTCTTTTCATATTTCGAAGGAAGAGACAAGGCTTGTGCTTATGTTGTCGGGAATGTCAATGTGTTCTTGAAGCCCAAAACTCTCCAAGACTATGGAATCAATGTCGTGCCTCAGAATTTTTGTTATATCAGATAAACTTAATTTAAAAAAAGTTATAGAATGAGCAGAATGTTATATTCATATAACTTTATTTAGTATCTTTGTTGCGTATATATGACATTATAAGCAATGACAAAGTTTACAATAGCAAATCCGTTTGTTACGCCAAGCAAATGTCGGAGACTTTATCGGTGACATTAAGAACTATAGAATGAGATTTGTCGGTGATGTGAAAAGCCCTGTCATTAGATGTGAAGGCAGTAGTAAAACTGGTTTATTGAAGTTAATTAAAACTATTAAGTAATGGGAATCAGTAGAAATAGTGAAGATGTTAAATACTAAAAGTTGAAAATTATGGATCCAATTTCACATTTTCGGTCTCTTGACGATTTGATTCGCACCTTGGATAGGGAGCGAAAGTTGCTGATGGCCTTGTTTCAAGATCGTAAGCGACTTTCCTTTCGTCGTGATATAGCACGAGATTTAGCTTCAAGAAAGGATGAAAGTCTTGATTATCTACGGAGATTTGGCGTTATCCGAGACAATGGTGATTTCGTGGAACTAGAGGACATGTATATGAAGTTTTTCGAAGAGGTGCTTGAAGTAAACGAGGAAATCAGTGTAGCTAGTGTGAAAGAGAGCATTGATAACTTGAACGCAGCCATTGAATACTATCAAAACGAGAACAATCCCAACCGCAAATACGGCTATCTGAAAGATGTAAAGCGTATTCTTCGTAATATAGCTTATACAACTACAAGAAATGTGATAGATTTAAAGCGTAACATAGACAATACATATAAAAACGAACCAACCTTTTCCAATAAGAAAAAGAAGTTGATACGCCTTGATGAGAAACGTAAAGATATTGCTGCGCTTGTCAATGAGTGTGAGCGTGTGATAGACGAAAAACAGGCTACCTTTTTCATCGTGGCTATGGATGTGCAACTTCGTGAGACGGTGACGGATGTTAAACTGCAATTGAGGGATGTATATCATAACCTCTTGGAGTTAGACAGACAAATCATCAGTTATCTTAATCTCGTAGAATATCAGAACCGACTTTTCGAGAAGCTTCAGAAACTCAAATATCTGTACGACCAAAAGTTGCTGGAGACCAACACGGATGTCGAGGCTAAAATGGACGCAAAAAATCCTGTTTGGATGGAACCTCGTCCACGCTACCCTTTGAAAGCGTCGCTCACTATGCTCCGTACTTCGGATATTGGTCTCCTGGTATTAAAGCAAATGGCGAAAGGAAAAGGTAACGACCGGTTGCGCAAGGGAAATCTTGCTGAACCTCTGACCCCAGAAGAACTCAGTGAACAGCAACAAGTGTGGCAGATGGTGGATGTACATGAAGTAAAAACGGCATTCATGGCATCGGGAGACCATCTTTTCCATTTTGTTATGAATTACTCAGGGTATCGTCAGCAGATGACTGATGAAAAAAAACTGGTGTTATTTTGCCAGATTGCGGCGCAATACCTCGATGAACTTTCCGTAAGTGAAGAGTATCATTGGTACGGTACTATTAAGTACCCATTGATTTATCCAAAAATAGTTTAATCGTTATGCGTTATACAAAAGATATATTCGACATATTGAGCAAGGGTGGGTTCGTCTCTCAGAACTCTATGCAGCGTGCGCTTCTCTATGATGACATAGAAGATAATTTTCAGGAATACCAAGAATATTATGAGAAAATTGGATTCCTATTGGAGGGAGGAAATGGTTATTACTATTTCTCTCGCACGGAGAGCAAGGTGGAACTGACTGACAAAGTACAGCGAATGAAGGAATGGATAAACCGTGTAGATTTCCTCAAAACTTTCAATCCTACTTTTGGTTCGGGGTTTACTTTTCGCAAATCCAATATCCAAGAGAAGTTTTCTAGCGACATCGAACTAAAGAACAAGGCACGTGATCTCTATCCCGACCTCAAAACCCATGAGGAAAAGATAGATAAACTCGTTAGTGATTTGGAGCGACAAGGATTTGTTGAACTAGAGAATGAACTTGACGGAACCTACAAAGTGACAGCAGCCTTTCATTACATCGAGGAATTGATAGATTGTCTTACCATCATAGAAACAGAACAGGCATGAGAGCATTACGTAAAATCATATTCGTGAATAGCGCACACATCCGTTATGCGGAAGTGCGTCTGGATGGAAATGTGCATTTCATCGGCACACAAGGAGTAGGCAAGAGTACTTTGCTCCGTGCCATCCTTTTCTTTTATAATGCCGATAAAAAGCATCTAGGTATTCCTCAGGAGATGAAGGGTTTTGATGACTTTTACTTGCCTCATGCCAATTCGTATATTGTTTACGAGGTTGAGCATGAGCATGGCCCTTTCTCTATCTTGATGTTCCGAAACATAGGGCGTGCTTGCTATCGCTTTATTAATGCGGAGTTTCGTAAAGAATGGCTTGTGGATAAAAATGGAGAGGTGACTGCTGAGAGCAAGGTGATACGTGAGCGATTGGCTGGTGCTTACATGAGTAAAATCATTGATCGCTACGAGCAATATCGTGATATACTCTATGGCAACAAGCAAACGGTAGGAAAGGAATTCGCTCGCTTCCAACTGATGGAAACTAACCGCTATCAAAATATTCCACGTAGTATACAGAATGTGTTTCTAAATTCTCGTTTGGATGCGAATTTCATCAAGGACATCATCATTCGTTCGATGAGCGAGGAAGAGGCAAATGTAGATTTGGGCTATTTCCGTAGCCAGGTGTCTGATTTTGAGCAGGAGTATAAGGACATCTCGTGTTGGTATAGACTCAATCAAAAGGGTGAGTCGGATGTTCGCAAGCAAGCTGATGCTGTGGTGAAGGTTTATCATGAGCTGTTGTATATGAAGCAGCAGATAACGGATTTGTGTGGCGAACTGAATTATGCAGTGCGTTCATTCCGTGAGCGTTTGCCTTTGGTGGAGAAGAAGATAAATGAACTTCAGGAAGAACAAAGACGGCAAAACCGATTGCTCGATGAACTACAGCAGAAGTTTGACACTGAAAAGTCTGGTCTTAACCAAGAACAGGGGGTCGTGAATGATCAAATCAAGCGTCTGAAAGAGCGTAAGGAATACTATGCTACCCAGCGAATAGAGGACGTGCTGAAGAGATATGCCAATGAGCAAATTCTAAGAGGTAAGCTTGAAGAATATAAGGCTCGGTTGGCGGAGATAACCACATGTTTTAATGATGTCACGGCAAAATATAAGGCTCTTAGCCAAAGCGTGAAGAACCAGTTGGAGAATTACCGTCAGGCACAAAACAACCGCATCATTGAGTTGAAACAGGAAAATCAACAGACTATGGAACGAATGCTCGTTGAGTATTCCAAGAAACGTGATGATGTGGATGCTGCCTTTGCCGATAAGATACTTCTTGCTACCCAAGTCATGGGACAACTGAAAGATGAGCAAGTCGGGGTGGAGAAGGAAATCTTGAAACTCAAGTATTGGCAACCTTACAAGGACGAACTGGATGGATTGCATCAAAACATAGAAGAATTGGCTTTGCGTGAAAAGGAATTGGATGGTCTGATTGCTACTTCTGTGGCAAATATCAATCAGTTGCAAGCGCAATATGATAAGCAGGAGGCTGCCATATTGGCTAATGCCAACAAACTGTTGGAGGCAAAGCAGCAGGAAATAGATGAAACCACCAAGAAATTGACAGAGATAGAGAAACTATTGTCTCGCACAAAAGGTTCGCTCTATGAATGGTTGAAAGAGAACAAGCATGATTGGGAGCAGAATATAGGTAAGGTAATCGATGAGGAAAATGTGTTGTACCAGACAGGTTTGCATCCAGAGAAAGGGGATGGAACCTCATGCTTTGGAGTAAAATTAGACATCACAGACTTACCACTCTCGGTACGCAAGCCTACTCAGCTAAAAGAGGAAAAAACTCATCTTGATACCTTGCTTCGTTTGCAAAAAAATGAATATGCTTCGTTGCAAGGACAGCAAGAGAAGCAGGTGGAGGAATTGAAACATCAATTCTCTCCAAAGATGAAAGAGTTGCGATTCCAAAAGTCTGCCTATGAGACAGAACTTCGTACGATTCCGCAAAAACGGAAAGCCATTCAAGTAAAAATGGATGATTATGTCTCCAAGGCAAAACAAGAAGTGGAACAGAGAAGCCAAGAACTGAAAAATCGTCAACAGGAGAACGCTCAACGTAGGACTGAGGCTGAAACCGAGCTTGCCAAGGTTAATACTGATAAGCAGAAGCAGTTGGCAAATATAGATAAGCAATACCAAAAAGCAAAGGTAGAAGCTATCAAGCTCCATGAGCAACAAGTGGCTGAGATACGAGCAGACATCAAACAGCAAGAGCAGAAAACGGATGTGGAGTTCCAGCAACTGCAAAGGCAAGAACTGGAAGAACTACATGGGCGCGGTGCAGATACTCGTTTGGTGGAGGAATGCCAAGCTGCCATACGGATGTCGGAGACCGAGTTGAAGTATATAGAGGAGCATCGAAGGCTCGTCTTTGAGTACCACCACGACAAGGAAGAATTCTTCGACCGTGAGGATGAATTCAAGGCACAGAAGAAACTCGTCATGGAAAAGCTCCAGCAATTAAGCGAGAAGTATCAGCTTCGCAGACAAAAGTATCAGAATGTGTTGAACTCTGTTGGTAAAGAACTGTCTGAACGTTTCTCGGAAAAAAATCATATAGACGAAGAGTTGCAGAAAGCTGACCGTTTTGCCCATGATGAAAAACTATGTCCGCCAATTTTGGCAGAGGGACATGAGAATCAGACGCTTCGCAGTCCTGGACAGACAGTAGAGGAGTTGACTGGTATTATAGTGTCTCGACAGTCACGGCAGAATCAGTTCAAGGGCTGCGTCAATGTTTTCAAAGGCAATTTCTCGGCAAAGAACACTTTCCATTTCCGTATGGAATTGAATCTTGACGATGACTATCTTGCTTTTGCCAACAATCTTGATGACTTTCTCGTCAACAACATGATTGAGGAATATCGTCGGCGTACGAGTGAGCGATATGTGGATATTTTGGCACGTATCTCCAAGGATATGGGAGAACTGACTCGCCATGAGTCTGACGTACACAAGGTTATCAACGATATCAACAACGATTTCCGTGAGCGCAACTTTGCTGGTGTCATCAAATTGATAGCCCTCCAGTCTGTGCCTTCTGCCGATAAGATGGTGCAACTGATGAAGCGAATCAAGGACTTCCATGATGAGAACCAATTTGCTATGGGTGAACTCAATTTATTCTCATCTGCCAATCGTGATGATGTAAACCAAAAGGCGGTAGATTATCTGCTTGACTTCATGAAGTCGCTTTTAGACAATCCACAGCGTCAGTTGCTTTCACTCTCCGACTTGTTCCAGTTGAAGTTCCGCATCATTGAGAACGACAACGACACTGGTTGGGCAGATAAGTTGTCTCATGTAGGTAGTGAGGGTACGGACACGTTGGTCAAGGCTATGGTTAACATCATGCTCATCAATGTGTTCAAGGAGAAGGTTAGTCGCAAGTTTGGTGATTTCCGCATCCATTGCATGATGGATGAGATAGGTAAGCTCCATCCTCAGAATGTGAAAGGTATCTTGGATTTCGCCAATGCTCGTAACATTCTGTTGATAAACTCCTCACCGACGACCTATAATGTATCGGACTATCGATACACTTACTTGTTGAGCAAGGATGGCAAGTCTCAGACGGTGGTACATCCTCTGATTTCGCAAAAAGAAACGATAACAGATATAACGGATAAATAGATGAAGATAACACTATCGCTTATAGAAAAGCTCATTCGCCTACGTTCTGGCGAGTCTCTTCCAGCCAGTGCCTTGCGAGGTGAATGGGTGGAAGAACTCCTTCGTGATGGTACGCTTATTAATTGCTCCCATGGCAGCAAGCGAAGCATTATAGCTTCATCTCCTTTAACTTTGGAACAGGCATTGGGGCTAATTGATGAACGACTAGGAAATCTAGATGTGATGAAAAGAATATATTCTGGAAATTCCTTACGCTCGGAACAAGCTGCTGCGTCTGGAAATTCCAAATTAGTACAAGTACGTTCCTGTCCTGGCTTTCCTGTAAATTCTTACGAATCTATCTCTTGCCTATTAAATGGGCAAGAGATAGTTGTTCAACCACAAGAAGGGACATTTCTCTTTGTTTCTGACTGGAAGAACTTCTTGGTACCCAAGGATGTGGTGATAGTGGGTATAGAAAATATGGAAAATTTTCGTCTTATTCGTCAACAAAAGAATTTGTTTTCATCGTTGTTACCAAATAGGCGTATATTGTTTGTCTCACGTTTTCCACAATCGTTGGACTTACGCTTATGGTTGAAGAATATCCCGAACAGCTATGTCCACTTTGGGGACTTTGATATCTACGGTATCCAAATCTTTCTCACGGAGTTTCAAAAATATTTGGGAGAGAGGTCTTCATTTCTTATCCCTGTAGATATAGAAGAACGCTTAAAAAACGGCTCTTGGGAAAGATATCGTGAACAAAATTCGGAATCAAAAAACATATTCTCAAATATCCCAGAGCTTCAAAGGCTAATAGACTTAATCCATAAGTACCAACGAGCCTATGATCAGGAGGGATATATTGAAGTACAACAAAACAACCAACTATGAGCACAAAAAGAAAGACAAGACGAAAAGACAGAACATTATTATCCTTTAAAAAAGAAAGGAAGATAGACCTTACTGCGCGTATTTGCCAAGGTCTTCGTGAGGTTAAGTTAATAATGGATGGTCAACTGAAAGCTAAATCTATGGACGATTTGCTGAAAGAACTCGAAGAATTTAATTAGTGGAAGAAAAGGACTTCCGAAATATAATAATGATGATACAAAACAAGTTAGACAATTTGTTCATTTGCATTAATGACAAGCAAGTGGTTCTCGACATTGATGCCGCAAAATTGTTTGGTGTTGGCATAGATACAGTCAACAAGGCTATAAACAATAATTTAGAAAGATTCCCTTCGGACTTTCTTATTACACTGACAGATAGTGAGAAACAAGAGGTGGTAACAAAATGTGACCACCTTCAGAACTTGAAATATTCAAGGAATTCACCTCACGCTTTCACTGAAGCTGGTATTTTTATGTTGGCAACTCTCATTGATAGCAACGAAGCCAGAAACGTTGCGTTTAAGATAATAGAAACGTTTACGGAACATCAGCAGCTTCTTCGACATATCATGGTTGCAGAATACAAAGATGAGTATGGTAAGAAAAAGGAAGAGGCTTATATGGAAGATAAGCTAAAGCATATCCTCGCAAGAAGTTCTGCTTGCATTTGATATTCCGCAGCCGATGTTACATCTGTTAATATAGAGTAAAAAACACGTCTAAAGGTGTCCTTAGTATACCTTTAGATGTGTTTTTAGGATAAAAATAAGTATAATATTTGGTAGAATAAAATTATTTTTATACCTTTGCGGTTGAAAAATAAGTAAATAGGTAAACTATGGGTGTACAAACGGTAGGAAATATAAAACGCCTTGTTCTTTCTCGATATGCCAATGGGCTTATGTTTTCGCAATGGCTGAAAGAAGAGGGATATTCCAGACAACTCTTGAACAAGTATAAGGCTTCAGGGTGGCTGGAAAGCTTAAGTCGTGGAGTTATGGCTATAAAAGGCAATGGCAGAAACGCTTTAGTCGCCTTGGCTTGTTACAATGAGCAATTGGGCAAACAATATCGTGTTGCGGCTCATTCTGCGCTAGAGTTGGAAGGATTCAATCATTATGTACCCATGGGAAAGCCAACACTGATGGTGGCACATGGAAATGACAAAGCACCAAGTTGGCTTAAAACAAACATATTTGACCATAACTACATATTGTTCTCTACAGATGTTTTTCAGTATGTTCCAACATCCAATGTTCCAATAGAAAAGTATAGTCTTTTGGCATCATCGCCTGAATTGGCTTTTATGGAGTGTCTGCTTTTATCTTCCAAAAGATATTCGCTCATGGACTTGTACTATATAATGGAACAACTTACATCGCTTCGTCCAAAGGTTGTGCAAGAACTCCTCGAACATACGACAAGCTACAAAGTAAAACGCTTGTTCCTATATATGGCAGAAAAAGCGAACCATTATTGGTATGACATGCTCGATACATCCAAGATAGACATAGGTGACAGCAAAATGCAACTCGCAAAGAGCGGTACCTATATAGCAAAATATAAAATGACAATTCCAAAAGAACTCTATGATTATGAATAATATATATCACCGTCAAGTGGCATTGCTAATCAAAATAATGCCATCTGTGTTTCGCATCAAAGACTTTGCCGTACATGGTGGAACAGCTATCAATCTGTTCCACAAGAATATGCCACGCTATTCTGTGGACATAGACCTTACTTACATTCCTATCCAAGACCGCAAGACTAGCCTTGACACCATCAATGAACATCTTGTGGAACTAAAAATAATGATAGAAAGAAGCATCCCTGGCATACATATCGTTCACAAGCCAGATGTATGGAAACTTCAGTGCTCACATGAAGGAGCTACCGTAAAGATTGAGGTCAACGGAACAAAGAGAGGTATTATAGGTTCGACACAAGACTTGATGCTTTGCGCTAAGGCACAAGAAGATTTTAATATGGCATGCAAGGCTAGAACTGTAGGTTTTAGTCAGCTGTATGGAGGAAAAATAACAGCTGCTCTAAGCCGTCAGCATCCTCGTGATCTATTTGATTGCAAGTATATGGAAATAGAATCTTTT
Organism: Segatella copri; assembly: GCF_026015465.1. Taxonomy (GTDB): domain Bacteria; phylum Bacteroidota; class Bacteroidia; order Bacteroidales; family Bacteroidaceae; genus Prevotella; species Prevotella copri_E. The sequence goes on along the minus strand of NZ_JAPDUQ010000001.1, from coordinate 123,414 downwards.
GCCGATGTAAAAGATGGTTTTATGCTTTGTCTTTTGGGCAGTGACAAGCCAATCATTGAATCATTAAGTCCACATCAAATAGACCAGTCTGACGCATTGGAGAAACAGTTTGAAGGCATGTCAGATATACCATTCTCGTATTCTGATTACGAGGAGGCAAGGCATCATTTGGTGCAGATGGTTAATGACAACTTAACAGAGGAAGATAAACGCTTTCTCGTATCTTATGAGAAAGGCGAACCTGAATGGAGTTTGTGTTCTTCTGGTTATTTAGGTGATTATCCATCCGTGAAATGGAAACTTCAGAACATCAACAAGTTAAGAAATACAAACACCAAGAAATTTGAAGAATCAATATCTAAATTGACAGACTATTTTGGCTTGAAGATGTATTAGGAAAAGGCTTATATGGAAGATAAGCTAAAGCATATCCTCGTAAGAAGTTCTGCTTGCATTTGATATTCCGTAAGCCATCAGCTAACCCCGTATTTCGAAGGGAGAGACAAGGCTTGTGCTTATGTTGTCGGGAATGTCAATGTGTTCTTGAAGCCCAAAACTCTCCAAGACTATGGAATTAATGTCGTGCCTCAGAATTTTTGTTATATCAGATAAACTTAAATTAAAAAAAGTTATAGAATGAGCGGAATGTTATATTCATATAACTTTATTTTGTATCTTTGTTGCGTATATATAACATTATAAGCAATGACAAAGTTTACAAAAGCAAATTGGATGACCAGACAACTGGCGGAGAATCTTTGTGTAATGGGTGAGCAACTTAAAATGGCGAGAATGAGGAGAAACTTGACCATGGAAATTGTAGCAGCAAGAGCACAATGTAGTCGCCAAACTTTGGCAAGATTGGAAAGTGGCTCACCTGAAGTTTCAGTAGGGGTATTGGCACGTGTTTTGAATGCACTGCAGATGCCTGATGAGTTGTTGCTCATTGCTAAGAACGATGAGATGGGAAAGGTCATACAAGATATTGATCTAAAGAATAAAAAACGTGTAACAGGAAAATGACAATGGAAAAAATTAAGGTTGTTGCCGACTTTGATTGGCTTGAAAATGAGGAAACTATAGGACTTCTTGGGCATGAATCTCAGAGGGGGACAGATGTATATACCTTTGAGTATGATAAGGACTGGTTGAAAAGACATCCTTCTTTAAATCTAGGAAAGGAGCTGCAATCTTTTCCTGGGGTTCAATATAATCCTACAAGAAACAGAATATTTGGAACATTCTCTGATGCACTGCCTGACAGATGGGGACGAAGACTTATTGATTTGAGAATCCACCAGGAAATGAAAGACTCTGGAGAACGCAGGGTAAATATTTCTGATTGGGACTACTTGAAAGGAGTGGAGGATTCCTTAAGAATGGGTGCTTTTCGTTTCAAGGACATAGCTACAGATGCTTACATAAGTTATAATAAGTCATATTCAATTCCACCAATTTTGTTCTTGGATGAACTGTTGGAGGCTGCAGGTCAGATAGAGAAGAGTGAGTTGAACAGAATGGAACCTGAATCAAGATGGATTCAGCGAATATTCCAACCAGGTTCTTCTATGGGAGGAGCTAGACCTAAGGCTTGTGTGAAGGAAGGTGAAGATTTATATGTTGCGAAATTTCCTTCTGTAGGGGATGAGATAAACATTTCACGTTGGGAATATTTTGCTCATTCTATGGCTAAGGATTGTGGTATAAACGCTGCGGAGTGCAGAGTGGTTTCAAGCAAGGATAGTCGTGATGTCCTTTTGTCTAAAAGGTTTGACAGAACAGAGAATGGAAAGAGAATACACATGGCATCTTCTCTTACATTGTTGGGATTGAACGATGGTGATGGGGAAAGTACAGGAAAGGGGTATCTTGATATTGTGGATTTTATTGTGGCCAATGGAAGTGTTGATATGGAAAAAGAATTGGAGGAACTGTATCGCCGTGTGGCGTTCAATATTTGCATAGGCAATACTGATGACCATTTCAGAAATCATGCTTTCCTTTTGAAAAAGGATGGATGGCACCTGTCACCAGCTTATGATATGAACCCTACCAACAAATATTACCATTCCTTGCTAATCGATGGTTATACCAATGAATCTAGCTTGGATGTACTTTATGATGCCCATGAAAGCTATATGTTGGATGAGACAACTGCAAGAGGAATTATTAAGGATGTTACTCGCAATATGAAATATTGGGAGAGCATGGCTTTGAGATGCGGTTTGTCAAGAAGTGATCTAAAAGTTTTTCAAGAACGTATAGAAGAAGGGATGGAATGGAAATGTGGTTCTACACTACATAGATAGAATAAGTGAGTGTGTCATAAGTCCATGACACACAAAAAGCCGTATTGAGGTGCTACCCTAACACGGCTTAATCTTTGTGATTTCTCACCAAAATGCTTTTTTTACATTTCCGATTCTTCGATAATTCGTTTGGTTTCGTGCTCGTAGGCGAGGCGTGAATAGCTCTCGCCCTGGCACAATGGGCAGCTGCACGGTGTGCCAGTGGTCTTGTACACTTGCGCCCAGTGGCTCTTTATTAACTGTGTCCAATGTGGATGTTGCACATATGTGCCATCGTCCAACATAAAACCGCGGAAGCCATCGGCACGCTTAACGATTCTCGACTTAAGCAAACGATACTGTTGCTTTCTTCTCCATAACTTGTTTCTTTCTTCCATCGTCTCTTTCGATTAAAATTATCTTCTGCGATGATAAAAGAATAAAGTTATAGTTTGTGTCCATATCTAAATGTATTTTAGTTCGTTATTTATTTTTGTCCTATTCTGTAAACCTTTCTCATGTGTGCGTCAATAAATCCGCATGACGCAACAAGCGGCAAAACCTTTGCTTCGTCCTCTGCCGTGAGATGTCCAACACGCTCGGCTCTCACCGCCACGCTCTTTTTCGCCTTCATTGGAAACAACTGTGCACAATCCAAGCGGCTGTCTTTTGTCAACACGCCTTTGTAGTCTTCGGCTTTTAAAATGTACTGAAAGCGTTGCATGGCTGGAACGTTACGGTAAAAATCCAAGTCGGAGTTTATTAGGCAAAGCCCTATGGCATCGCCCTTAGAGTTTTTGCCAACGATTACAAAGTATTTCAGTCTGTCATCGTAACCTTTGTTAAGTACCAAACCGTCGCTTCTGTCCATGTTCTGATAGACAATATCGCCCACGTTGAGGTCAGCACCCGACTTTATTCGCCTGTCTTCCTGCATCTCGGTTTTAAGTGCCGCCAATGCCCCTTTGACATCATCTATCAACATTCCATCGATTCCTTAATAATCTGCACTTGGCGAATGTGGTTTACCATCGCATCCGTCGCACCGCCGGCACGTGCTATGTCAATAAGCGTAAGCACATCTTTCTGTGGATCGTCTTTCATTCGCTCGCACACTGCTTTGTAGGCATTGTCGTGCGACATCTCCGAAAGTCGTTTTGAGTCAACGTTGCCGTACTTGGCTATCGTCTTGTCCAATTCCTCTTTTTCCATATCGGCTATATAGTCCATATCTGGTGCCGCCGTGGCATAAACATTTTGGTTCTCGTCCACTCGAATAGAAGAAGTGAAGCCTTTGAGGTCTGTCGATTCGTCACCGTTCTCCGCCATCTTCACCACCTTGTAGGTGAGCGACGGAACAGGACCTAACTGACGTGCCTTAAAAGTGTCCTCGGCAATCGTCAAACCGTAGGTCGCCAAATACTCACGTTGTGCAAAATACATGATTTTAAACAGCTTGATATAGTCCAAACCTTCCTTGAAGTGCTGCAATATATACAACACAACCGCTTCTATCTTGTTTATCTGCTCCTGTGATTTCATATTGTTATAACGTTATATTCCGCTGCAAAAGTACGACAAATAATTCTAATCTCCAAACTTTTATGAGTTTTTATGGCTTACAAACAAAAAACTCCTGATTCTTGCGAACCAGGAGCGTTGAACCTTATATTATAGCCAACAGATTATATCATCGGAAAAAATAATCTGAGCCTCTTTGCACATAGAAGGATTACCATTCTTTTGGCACGCTTTCAATAGGGCACTTCCATACAAATGTCCTTCTTGCAAGATGATATTTGCTACACTTTCTTTGGATAACATAAGATATTTCTTACGATAAGTAACGATTGCATTCGTCTTTTTTTCTTGTTCAACGTCACGATAATCAGTGGAACGCATTTCTTTAATACCACCAGAATATTCATTTTCTCTAAATCTTGTTTCCATAAAGCTGCTAGTCTGTAAATATTATTTTTTAATTTCTATGAAAGGAACTGCCTTTTCTAAATCATCACGAGTTTCATAGCGATATATTCCTATCTGTTGAACACTAAAATGACTCAAATCAATTTTTTGGTCGTCGTATAAGTTCTCATTGCCTTTTATTAGGAAAACTGTTCCATAATGACCGCTACCAAAGTCATTGCATTTAGCCAAAGCTATACTGTCATCCAAAACTTGAAAAACCTCTATTTCTTTCATGGGGATAAAATCTTTTGGTTTTTCAAAGAAGGTGATGTCTGAACTTTCTTGATTGTAATAATTGTTATAACAAATAGCAATTATAACTGTTAGGAATATACCAGTGATGAGACCTAAGAAAAAAATATATAAATCATACTTCTTCATACTCTTTCTATTTTTTATTTGTTTTACTTTCTTTTTTGCATTCTGTTTGAATATGCTTTATCATATCGTCAACTTCTTGGTTGATTCTACTGAAGTTTTGTGAGAGCATTCGCTCCTTGGCATCAGGAGATTCAAATACATAGAACTTCGGAAGAGGATAGTTTGCATAGTCTGCTTCCTCTTTCTTTATCTCGTCCATGTCGAAGTTGGTCTTGCAGAAGAACTTGGAAGTCTTGAACTCCTCAGCTTTCTGGATATCCATGGCCCCCTTTCTACCTGTCTTTGTAACAGTGAAGTCTCTAGCTGTCTGACCGCAAATCCATCCAGATGCCATATCTGAAATTTTGGAGGCAGGAACAAGGCTGTCCATATTCTCATTGAGGTTGATGGATGTTCTATCTCGGTCAATGGTGATACCTTTCTTCAACTGTACTACCTTGCCAAAAATATCTCCGGAAAGCCAGTCCAAGGTATCTTTACTTCTCGCAGAACCACTGATTACATTACCAACGGTAGTGATAATCTTATCTTTTCCTACCTTACTGTAGTCTGCTTCAAGCTGTGGGAGTTCCTGGAAACCTAATGTCACTGCTACCTTGTTGCTTCGGGCAGTTCCTATCAGACGATCTATCTTATGGAAATAAAGCGTAGGAAGCTCATCCACAATGATACTTACAGGCACATTCTTTCCCTGTCCACTGTTCACTCGTGTTACAAGACGGTTCAGAATCAAAGCGTTCAATGCTCCCACGATGGATTCCATTTCTGGGTCATTGGCTATGAGAAGGTAGCTTGGACTCTTAGGGTCTGATACCTTTAGGTCAAAGTCATCGCCACTGAATACCCAATAGCTTTCTTTTGTGGCCAATCGAGAGATTTGAACTCTAAGTGTACCAATCATACCTTCCAACTGTTCCATGGCCTTGTTCTCAAAGGCTGTTTGGAACGGACCAAGAAGTGGTGCCACCTCTGTATCTGTATTCAACACCTCAAAGATTTCCTTGTAGTCGTGGTTGAGGAAGGATAGGACATGAGGCATGTCGGAGTATTGCCCTTTCCAATAGGCTGGCTCCACAAGTTTGTCTGCTTGTCCCAGACATCCTTTTGCATAGACCCTACCTGTGAGTCGTTGATGGAATGTTCCTTCAACTTGCTCGTATTGGGCATCAAGGATATTTCCATCTTTATCATAAGGCACTTTGTTGTAGTTCACAAAGAAGTAAATGCAAGCGGCGAGGAAGTTGGTTGCAGACTTCTGGAAGAAGTCATCACTACCGCCGCCTCCCTTTTGTCCTTTTTGCAAGGATTCTACCAAAGTCTCGGCTGTTTCCATTGCAGCAGCCAAGTTGCTGATGTACTTTTGCTGAATAGGATTTACTCTTCTGGAATACTCTACATTGACGAAGTTAATAATGTTGAACTTACAGTTCGCAGGAGTGTTTCCGGCAGCTTGGTTCTTCCTGTAATGGTAATAGAGCTTGGTTGCTAGGGTAGGGAACTTGTAGTCATATACTACCATGGCAAAGCCTTTCTTGGAGTGTTGTCTTATATATGGTTCTATCACAGAGAATGTCTTACCACTACCTGGTGTACCTACTACCCATGTTCCTCTGAAGGGATTGATGATGTTTATCCATCCATGGCGAAACTTGCCTCGGTAGTAGTAGCGCATAGGTATGTTTACGGAATACTTGTTCTCCACCAATTCTTCTGCTTGCTCGAAACTCTCGTTCTCGAAGTTGAAGCGGTCTTTCAATATACCATCCCTGAAGTATTTGGAAACATTGTCAAGTGCAACATGGATGAGCACTGTTCCTATGATGGATGCTGCCATGTAGAACCAAATGTTTGTTTTGAGAATCCAAATTCTACTATGCCAATCCCAGTTATATAAGAATACAGATAGAGTAACAAGTAACAATCCTATGGATATTGGCCAAAAGACCATCTTTCTGGCATCAAACTCCAACTGCTTCTTGTTCTTTGTTCCTATACAGGTGATGATGACCAACATTACGGTCACCAGTTTACTGAAAGGCAAATACTGATATACAGACATTCTGTGAAGACGAGAATGAATGTCTGTAATGAGACCTCCCAAGAAATCCAAAGCGGATGGATCGAGGGCATACATAAAAAACTCTAACACCAACGATACGTAGATGGCTACTCGAAATAGGGTGTAGAGACCTTGAAGTTCTTTCGATTCTTCCATTGTTTTGTTCTTATTTCTAATTCATTACACCACGAGCCTTTCTTGCCCATCTCTTTTGGCATTCTGTGCTGATGGTGTACATGCTCTTTGGTTTATAATATTTTCCTCTCAGTTCATACCATGAATCCATAAGGGTTGTATAGCGCAAGAGGCGATTCAGCTTTCTTATCTTATAATTCATGCTCTGAAGGCTTTTTCTGACTCTGCTAATGCAGTCAATTCTTTCTTTTTCTGTCATCTTGCTGTTCTTGTCCTCGTCCTTGCTGATAGGAAGAAGCTTTTCTACATCTGCAGCTATCTGGATGCCGTTGTCTATGATGTCGCTGTAGATATGGCTTCTTGATTTTGACAAGGCAACGGCAAGGGTGTTAGCTGGACAAGAGAACGTAAAGGATTTCAATTCCTTGATGTTCTTTACAGCGTGGTCAACCTCAAAATAGATGGCGTAAATCTCTGCTGCTATAGTGAGAATGTCATCGAAGCTTGTCAAGTATTTGTTGAACTGATTTTGAAAATTATTAATCTTGTCCACCTCTTCCTTGGACATGATATGTTCGCCAGCGTTCAAAGTCAAAACAGCATCTTGTGCAACTAAGGCTTTGGTTGCAGTCTTGGCATACAGCTTGAACATTCCTGCTCTCACTGGATCCGGACCATTTTGTGAATGGGCAGGATCGGGGAACATAAAAAATGCAGTGACTGCTAATATTAGAATATTACTTTTCTTCATAATGATGCTTTTTTTTGTTTTACCATCCCCAAGGTTTGCTGTCTTGTCGTTCTTTATAGAACTTGGCTACTATTTTCATGGCGCGAGACTGCCTTTTTCTGGCTTCCTCGGCAAGTGTCTTATTGCTTTTTTGTATCTTTCCTGCAATGGCACGATTCCAAACATCCTCGAAGGAATAGAGGCTGATGCTTAGTGCCAAGGCTCGGAACTTCTTGTTGAGCTGTTCAATCTCGCTATTCAGTTGCCATAATATTTTTGTTCTTTCTGCTCCATTGAGCATATGGCCTTCGCCTTCTCCTGCCACTACTTTCTTTAGCAACCTATAGGTTTTCACCAATTCCACGGCTGTTTCAGCATATAGGTTGTTCATGGAAATCGATGAAGCTATTCCTTGTGGATTGAGCTTGCAAGCTGTTTTTATCTCCCATAAGGCGGAGAGGGTTTGCATCCCTTCTGCATATAAGGTTGTTGCAGCCTTGATGGAAGAAGCAAATCCTTGTGCTGTCTTTAAATAAGAATTATACTTTTGCTCCCAATTCTTCATCTTCGTTTGTGAGTAAACTATGCCTCCCTGGAGAACAAACAATGTATCAAGACAGTGTTGTTGTTGCTTTATTTGTTTGCTTAACAATGCCTCTCCTTCTCCTATGGCTGTATATTCAATTGGATTGGAGGAGGACGCTCCTTGTCCGAACACTTGTACGTTGTACAAAATGACCAGTAAAATGAGGAACAAAATTTTACGAACGATTTGTGATTTCATATATTCCTTTGTTTTTCTTGTTAAACTCAACTCTACATCTTATCTCCGAAACAATGTCATTGCTAGCCTTGATGCCTATCATGTCAAGTTTGGCATTATTGCGGTCACCTGAGTATATGGTGACGGTTTTCAAACCGAAAAGTTGTTGGGGCAAGCTTCTACTTTGCTGGTAGTCAACAACTCTGTATAGCTCCACGTAATCAGTGGAGTGGGAGAACACCCCATGAAGGATAATGATTTGTTCTCCTGTGATGATATATTCCATTCTTGCAAGATAAACTAACTTGAAAAGAAGGTGGAACAATAGCAGGATGCAAGCATAGATAGCCCACTCATGATAGGCGAAACTACAAAACTTGTATATCCATATACTAGCAACAAGGAGGCACAAAGAACCTGTCTCATTGATTATGTATTGAAACCAATGAGGACGCAACGTAACCGTGCGAAACATAAATATGGTTTTGTTCATATCTCTTGTATATTTATATTTTATTAAAGGGATGGGAAGCGTTATCTTCCCATCCCCATACCTTCGTTCTGACCTCTACCTGGTTGCTCTGCCAAGCTTTCATATACGGCCGCAGACACTGCTTGTGGAGATACGACACCTGGTTTATGGAAAACTGGTGCTGACTCGTATATCTCTGGGCGAGGACGAGGTGGTGCGGACAAACCTGCCACTACATCCGCTCCAACAGTGACTGCTGCAAGGATGGCTGCGCCAAGATTGAAGCGGCTCTCAGGCTTGGTCTTCATCTCTACCTCTGGAAAAATCTTGTCGAAGAGCTTCATTCTTTGATAGTCGTTGATGGCAAGGAACTTGTCATACTGCTTTTGGGTAATCTCATGGGAAAAGACATTCCCATCTATTACTGCAGTCATCTTGTATTTCCCTTCAACGGCATTGCCATTGGCATCTTTGATTCTCTCTACTGCAATATCTCCGACTTCTGTAGCCCTGCCATGCTCTCCGCTTCGCTTCCATTCTTTGCTCGCCTTGATGTTATTGAGTGATTCACCGTTTATACTGGCATCGCCAAGAAGGTTGATTTTCGTTTGTTCTCGAAGGTCGTTGAGGTTGATTACTTCCTTTCCATAGAGAACAGTTTCCTTGGTTCTGGTTTCTACGGAAGGTAGTTTGCGAGGATCGGGATTCTCTTTGAGCATTTGCCATATCTCGCTGTCAGACGGCATCTTTACATCCTTTCCCTTTGCCTGTCCATAGTCTTGAAGCTTTTGAAGACCTTTCTTTATGGCATCGAAACGCTCTTGTTCTGATGTGTTCGAAGAAGTGATGATTTCATAGCCAAGTCCTGCTGCCTTTAAGTCCTTCAACACTTTTGCAAGTGAAGGAGGAATATTGGCATTTTGACCTCTAGTGTAACCACCCTGATAGAGGGTATTGCTTGCCACCACCTTCATCTTTTCCTTGTTCTCGTCTGTAAGTGGAATCATGTTGGTAAGCAACTTCGCACGTTCCTCGTCTGTGGAATATTTGAAGTTGTTGTACTGAGCTTCAGTAATCTTGAAAGACCACATGCCAACATCCTTGTTGGTTCTTACGTTCATCAGATAGTTGCCAGAAATCTCATCTTTCCACGCCGTGGCACTCGTGATTACTGCTGAGGACTTTTCACTGACAAGGCTGTAGTCACCATTTAAGGCAACAACTCCATTGGCTGTGGTGAGGTTTCCTGATTTCACGTTATCTTGCAACTCTCCGTTGGATGCATTCTTTATCTTTACCTCGTCAAACACTTTGTCAAAGAGTTGAAGACGGTATTTGTCTTCGTAATTGATGAACTTCAAGTAGTCTTCCTTGCTAATCTCATGGCTCATGACCTGCCCATTGATGACTGCTGTCATTCTGAAAGATGGTTTCACTCCATCATGGGTAGGATAGGCTTGGATTTCACCAACTGTAACTCTTCTGCCATCCTTCACTGGTAAATAGAACCCTTCGTTTGGGTTGAGTGTTCTACCATCCACAACCCCGATTGAGTTCCATTTGTCAATATATCCCGAATGGTAGTCCTCTCTCATGTTCTGTAGGTCGATGATGTCAGACGTTGTTGTCGTATAGTGTTGGGATGCAACTTCCTTTGCAAAGATTTCCTTTTCTTTCTCTGGTGTCAGATGAATGGAAACATAGTCCTTGGTGTTAAGCTGTTCACGAGTTATTTTGTCGCTAAAGTCAGCTTTTATAACATTGTTCAAGATGGCAAGACGCTCATCGATGCTTACTGCGTTCTTTGTGCTACTTTTCTTACCTGTGTTCTTAAACTTCTCTGTCATCAGTTTTTTAACCTCGTCATCCGTCAGCTTGTATTGCAAGTCTGCATTAACAGAGGATGACTTGATGGTGAGGGTCTTGTTTTTTTCATCTATCACTACACCATGGGATGCCAACAGATGCTGAAAGGTCTCTGGGGTGAGCGTTAAGTCTGGACTATAGATATCTGATAATCTTTCTGCCTGTCCTTTAGGACGCACCAACTCCTTAGGCTTGCTTTCTACCTTCATGTTGGCAAGGGCATCCTGCTGCTGGTTACCTTTGTCATAGAAGCCATAGCTTCCTGTCTTCAATTCTCCAGGCTTTAATCTACCATCTGGACGGTCTATGACAACTGGCGCACTATTGGCAAAGAAAGGTCGATCATTGATTCTGCGAACGTGATATCTGTCTCTTCCAAACAACATTCCAAAGATTGAGTTGTCGAATCTGCCAAAACCTGGTCCTGAAAATGGACGAAAACGTGGGTCGCCCATATAGCCGTATTCTCCTACGTTGAGTCGATGACCATTCAATCCCATGTTAACAGGAGAATTGGCATTTCTTGCTGCTACAAAGGAACCTGGAATGTAATAATCGTTCTTCACAATAGAAACAAAAGTGTTGTAGGCATTCTTGTCCCATACGGTTGTTCCTCCGTTCATCAAGGCTTCCAACTGCTTTTGGTTGATATTGTAATATCTTGGCTGCGAAGAGTTGTGTGACATGGTGACAAGCTGATAGATGCCTGTCTCTGTCATCGAAATATGGGCTTGCATACCATTGGCATTCAATACGCTTTGCAGCTGTGGGGCTACATCCGTGGCTCGTGGATTTGTGTTTGTTCTTATGGTTCTCATACCTTATTATATTTATATAGGAAATTTTCCTCTTCCATAATTGCTTATGGAAAAGGAATGATGTATGTTATTTTGTTTCTTCTTTGTACACGATAACACAGGTGTGTCGATTGGCGGTGTATGGTTTGTAAAGGTTGATGCCGCCTCTGCTGATGCCTTGCATCTTGCTTTTATCTACTCCTGCCTTCATAAGTAGCTTGGCAATATACTTTGCACGCTTCACGCTGAGTGCTCTGTTGTGCTTCGGTGTGCCAGTCTTGCTGTCTGCAGCTCCTATAATCTTGACACTTAGATTGTTCTCCTTCACAGCTCCTGCTATTTCTCCTATGTTTACCAGTTGTTGCTTGTCAACAAGGTTGGTGGAGTTTATCTTGAAGAAGAATAGAATAGGTGCGTCCAGTTGAATGCCACTGTTCTCGACGGCTTGCTCTTCACTTGCCATTCTGTCTCTTAGCTTTCGAAGTCCATCAAAACTGTTCTTGGGATAGTTGGTCAAGTCTGTTACGCCTTGGTTGTCTGTGTCTAAGACCTCCAAAACAGGCTTACGTTCATATCCTTGTTTGCCGATACCGATGGTGAGTCCAACGGTTGCTTGGAAAAGGTTGTCACCGAAATGCTTGTTTTTCCCTAAACCATCAAACTTTTGGTAGGTACTGGTTCCTCCCAACTCGGCGGTAACGTGCAAGCGATTGGTTGCCCTGTAACTGCAGAGTAGGCCGTATGAGAGGGCAAACGGAATATGGTGTAGCTCTGAGTTGTGAATTACACCAGCTCCAATATATGGAACCAAGTCCCATCTTGGAAGTGGATCGTAGGTGGTTCTGTAGAAACTCGATACGTTGAGCATCAAGTCTCCATGGTAATTTTGGAACTTCATGGCTTCATCGATTGCATTTGTGAACTTGAACCCTTGGTACACCAGGCGTGTTCCAAAGAAACGTGAATGCCATTTACCCAAACTGAATACCATGGTAGGACGTGTATGGCCAAAGAAGTCTGTGCATCCTACTGGTGCTCCAGAGAAGGTGGACATACCAGCCTTGATGCTGCCAAACCAATTGCTACCTATACTGGATAACTTATATTTCTCTTGTCCGGAAAGGAATGGCTTGCTGTCTTTCTTTTCAGTTCTGCCATTGGAGAAAGAGGATGCCTTGATATATTCCTTCTCATTCTCTCCATAAACTACCTGTGCCTTGGCTGTGCTGCCTATTACCAATAAGGCTGCCAGCAAAATCTTTAATTTCTTCATTTTATTTATTATTATAGTTTTGTCTTATGTTACATTTTCTCAGCTTCTATATCGTATAGATAAAGCTTATGTTGAAGAATGATGCTCTCGCATTTCTTCACATAGTCTTTTCTAGTCGCATAGCCTCCTGCCTTGATTGCGACAAGCCAGTTGTGATAGTCGGTTGGCTTGTATCGCCAACAGCGAGCGTATCTGTCACTCATCAACAACCTGGAATGATACTCGATGCTTTCCTCTGCCGAGGAGAAATTGCAGAATTTCTCGTTTTTGCGGTCATCATCATGAATGCTGTAGGGTAGGCCTCTTCTGAGCCAGTTGCTATTGGCCTTTATTCCAAAGAAATTATAGCCTATTTGTGCCAGGCTGCTGTTTCCCCATCTGCTTTCAAACGCCATCTGTGCCAGTATAACAGAGGCTGGTATGCCGTATTTTCTTTGTTGGCGCATGGCCGCTTGGGCATAATGCTTGATGAAATCATCGGGCGTAAGCACTTTGTCTTCGTCTATCTTCAATGCCTTGATGGCTTTCTCTCTCGTCTCTTTTATGTAAAGAAGCAAGTCGTATGGGTCTTCCAAACGGCCCCGAAGCCTACAGGTGATATGCAGATGTGGCCCAGTGGAGCGTCCTGTAGTTCCGCTGATGCCTATTGGGTCTCCTGCATAGACCTTCTGGTTGTCGCTCACCCAAATTTCAGATAAATGGCAATAGCTTACCGTGTAATCGCCATACTGCATGGTGATATATTTCCCAGAGCCACTGTCGTAGCCTACGCCTTTCACGTAGCCATCGAACATGGATAGTACTTCCTCGTATCTTGCCCTAAGGTCAAGTCCCTTGTGTTGCTTGTGCTTCCCTGTGAAAGGATCAACCCTACTGCCAAAGGTGGAGTTTATCCTTATGCTTTCCAAAGGAAAACTCACACTTAGGTATTTGTCTATCCAGTAGTCCTTCATGTCTTTCTTTCCTTGCGCCATCCCCATCGGGGAATGGCAACATAGGAGAAATAGTAAAAATGAAAGAAATCTAATCATGCCTTATTCTTTATATAATAATACTTCTTTAGCTTGCAAAAGTAATATGAATGGAAGAAATTATGGGCGTAAATATAAAATAGCTTTTTATTTAACATATTCTTTTTCTAAAGACTTTTGTGTAAATTATTATAAATGAGGCTGCTCGCCCCCTTTAACCCCTCGGTGTTTTCAGGTATAGATTATTAAGGTTGAAGGCTATTTGTAGCAAGAGCTTTGATTTGGATAGGGATAAAATCTATGTTAAATAAAAAGGTATGTCGTATTTGTGGAAAGCCTTGATAAGAAAATGTGTACTTTTGCCGAAAACTTTAAACAAGAATAAGATTATGAACGAATTGAAATTTTCTGAAAGCGAAATTCCATACGAGGAGTTGGCTAACTTCGGACTCTCACAGGAAATGATAGACGACTTTCCTGAAAGTATTATGAATAAGTTCCTTTCTGGGCAAAGAACTCCCTTGCTCCCTATTGAGAGAGCTGATTTTGATGGAGTTGTCCACAAGGATTTTGCTCGAATCCGCTTACAGCAAACAGAGGATGGGCTTCATCCAGTGTTCTTGCCTCTCATCGCAAAGAACAATCTTGAGTATTTTACGGAGGAACAGAAAACCGCTTTGCAAAACGGACAAGTTCTGAAGGTGTTGCTACCGTCGAACAATTCCTGGAACTATGTGCAGCTCGATGGGGCTACAAATGCTACCATTTCTGTAAAGGCAGACATCATTGACCAGAACTTATCTACATTGGCTAACAAGGTGGGGCTTTCTGAAAGTGAGCTTATGGAACTTGAAGAAGGAAAGGTTGTTACCAAGGGAGAGGAAGGCAAGATGTTTTCTGCCGGCATCGACTTGAACGAGGAAACTGGAATCCGTAGTGTCAACGGTGATGCTCAAAAGTGGCAGGAGGAAAAAGATGGCAACGTGATGCTAGACAAGTATAACTTTGGCATCTATGGCTGTTGGACAAAGGATGACAAAGGCATGCTTTCTTATGTCCCGGAGGATGAATATTCCGAGGAGATGTGTGTGGCACAGGATGCTGCTATAGAAAAGGCTAAACAAAGTCGTGGAATACATATGTAATTAAGGCTAGATTATATGGAAATTGTAGGTTTTGTGGACGAGGAACGCCTGAATGGTATGTTCCTGTCGAGAGATATAACGGAATTGGATTACGTGAAGCATCATTCCCAAGGAATGTTGGATGCTTACTTTTCCTTCATTGCCGACAACAACCTTCCTGACAACAACACTTCTGCAACAAAATTCCTGGAGGAAGAAAATGTCAGCTATGGAAATGAGGAGGATGAAGGGAATGATAATCAACAAGAGGAAGTGGGTGTGCCTTCTTATGTTGACATCTACCGAAAGTGGGTAGATGAAAATGAAAAGGTGAATATTCTCCTTGCAGGGTGTGAAGAGGCTGCTATTGTTACGCTTTGGAGATACAATAATCCAACTGCGAGCAAAACGGACTGTGCCGTTCAAACGCATCTACTAGAAGACAAGGTCATCGAATGGTGGGACACCATTGATTTTGTCAAGGGTGCAATGGGAGATGGACACTTTTCTTTGATAAATCCAACTTTGGCAAATATCAAAGAATTGATTTTTGATGCGGCCAATCAGGCTTGCATGGAATAGGTTTTACGATAACAGTAAATAGAGTTTTTCATAAATGTAAAGTTAAATGTCAGTCCCTCGCCGCTTGTGAAAGTAGCGAGGGATTTCTTTATCTGTGCATATGTCTCTTCTCTTGCCTAGGAACTTCGTCACTTTGCTCCTGGCTTTCGTTGGAGCTTTGCTTTTGGTCTGGGACAAGGTTTTCTTGGCTTTCAACAATGCCGTTACCGTCAATATCTACTTCTACAGGCGTGGAAGAACGGAGGTCAATGTCTTGGTTTCCTCCTTTTTTGAGAATGTCGATACGTTGCATGATGATCTGCGACGCAACATCTGCAGAAGATAATACTTGCTTGGTGTAGCTAGGGTCTTTTCTTAGACGCTCTTTCCACATGGATGTTTGCTGTGGCGTTGTTACATCAAAGTGGTTCTTTTGACCAAGGATGACACTGCCAACCAAGGAAACCAATTCTTCTCTGGATAGTGACTCGAAGCTGGTCTTTCTTGCCTCTGCCTTTCTGGTGCTTCTTGTCAGTCCCATTCCTAAGTCTCGATAGAAATCTTGCTCTTTCTCATAGTGTTGAACAGGTGCCACATGGATGGTGTCGTTCTTCGCACTGTAGGAGGCAAGGCTAGGCTTGCCATCGAAGGCAATAGC
This sequence comes from Segatella copri, assembly GCF_026015465.1. Taxonomy (GTDB): domain Bacteria; phylum Bacteroidota; class Bacteroidia; order Bacteroidales; family Bacteroidaceae; genus Prevotella; species Prevotella copri_E. The sequence continues at coordinate 107,365 of NZ_JAPDUQ010000001.1, read as the reverse complement.
GGTCTGCCATGCTCCTTTGCGGAGTAGTTGGCCCAGTTCGTTACTTTGCTTGTAACGATTGGATGCGATGCTATCTACTTTTAACTCCTCGTAATCCTTCGGGTGCAAGATTGGATAGTTGGTTTGCTCGATGTTATATAACTCTGTTACACCTACTTCTTCTATGATAGGGAAGGAGGTGGCATCTGACTTCACCAGCAAGTTGTTTGCCTGGATATCTTCCTTGCTTATATAAATAGGTAAGGTATAGGCGTTCTTTTCTGCGTCCAAGGCCAGCATGAAAGAATCCATTCCATGGTATGCCTTCTTGCTCAGGTCGCATGGAATCTGCTTGTCGCTCTTTATCCATGGCATATCGCCATAGGTGAGTTGAAGGGATAGCTTATCAGCCATCATCTCTCCATAACGCTGATAGGCCGCTCTTTGCTCTACTTCAGGACGATGCCATCGACCATTGTCTTTTTCCTCTACGGAAACATAATATGGCTTGGTCTTGCCCTTTTGTTGAGCGACTTCTTCATAATTGAGAGGGTAGAGACCTTTGGTGTATTCATACAAGACTCTATCTGCTACTTCTTCTGCGGATGTATAATGAATGTGCAAAAAGTCAGACATGACATTCCAGAACTTTGAAACGGCATTGTTCATTTGAGTGACGGCCTGGGTCTCTGCGGTCTTCTCGTCCATACTCTTGTTGCTAGCAACAATTTCCTTAAGCTTTGACTCCAAACGCTCTGCGCCTCTTCTTCCAGAATAGGTGGCAAGGACTTCCTCGGCAATGTCATCGGTGGCAATAAGCTCGGTGTGGAGGTCTCTTACTTCGTTCCAGAGGTTCGACTTTTTCATCATGCCTACGACATTCTTCCATTCTTTCCAGTTCCTGTCTTGCAGTGCTTCCGCCCACAAGTGGGTGTACTCATGTACTGGTGGCTCAAAGCCCTTTGCCTCAGGATAAAGGTAAATCTTTCCTTGATAGGTGAAGCCCAGTAGCTTGCCGTCAGGAGTGCGTAGTTCTTTATGCTGCCTTCCTCTAGGGGATATGTTTATCTCGTTGGCATTGGCCAAGTCGGTGTATTCTCCTCTGTCCAGGAGGTCGAAGATTCCTTTGCCAATGTTCAGAAGGCGTTGGCGGTCTGGATTGTCATAAACGTATTCCTTTACTTGGGAATGTTTGTTTGCCTTGAACTTTGTTTCGGGAGAATCTTCTACTTTTATAACGATAGAATATCCTTCGGCCGCTCTTCCTCCTTTTTTGATGATGCTGAGTGCGTTAGCTCGATGATCAGAAAGACGGACTGTTGTTTTTTCTCCTTTGTCGTTGGAAAAATTAATATATTCAGAAACTTGAACATCTTTACCGTGAGGGTGTAACCCTATGCCTTTATATAACTCTTTTGTAAAATTGCTGGCGTTAATACCTATATTTGTATTAAAAGATGTTATAAAATGGGCTAAATTCCCAAGAAATAGATACTTAGATGGAAATTTTTTATTATCTTTGCCATCAGAAGGGGCAACGCTCTGTGCGCCATCAGGAGACGTTCCTGATGGGAGGTACCCACGACGGTGGGAGTCGGCTGAGTTTCCAATATTGGATTTGAGAGATTGCTCCTTTCCTAGACGGTGCAGTTCTGCGATTCGCTTGTCGATTCGTGAGATTGCATCGTCTTTTTCTTTTTCCGTCAATCTCTGTGGCGCAACCTGTCTAGAACTCTCTTCCTTCACTTTCTTAGGTGCATAGTTTACATTACCAAAGAAGGACTTAATGGCTTTTTGGTCAACTTCTTCGGCATTTATGTTCTTTACCTCTTTGAGGTCATTCTGTTTGGAAGCGGCTTCTGCATCCTGTAGTGATTCCTTTGGTGACTCTCTTTTTGCGGCTACAGGTACAGGTTTGACAGGAGTCTGACCTCTTGCCTCGATATTCAGAATTCTGTCAAGTTTTTCTAGCTTGCTCACTTTATTTGTGTCGATGACACCATCATGGTCTTTGTAAGCTTCAACCATATTTTGTAGTTCTTGCTTGAAGTTCATGAATGATGATTGAAGGTCTGCTATGAGTTCAGCTTTGTCTTCTGCAGCTAGTGACAAGGTTCCTTGGGCGTAGCTTGAATATTCCTCCTCGGCACTATAATATGTACCGTAAAGGCTATCTACTTTGGAACCATGTGGAAGAAGCTCCTTGTTTCCGGACAGAATGTCCTCTTCGTCCTCCATAGATTCCACATAGTCCTTCATCTTGGGGATGCTCAACTCCTTTCGAAGGCGAGATTGCTCATCCAAACCCTCGAAAAGCAAGGCTTGCATTAATTCAACGCTTTCTTTTCCATGCAACGGAATTTCCTTGTGGGTGTTGAGATTGAAAGCTATAACTCTGCCGTCGTTGGTAGCAGTAACGGCATTGACTGTTCCCTCTCTAGCTTCAAGCAAAGGGGTGTTGTTCTCCTTGGCAAAGATTTTGTCTTCACCAAGTTTGTTGCCCAGAACATTCACTAGCGAACGAGTTAAACCATTAACCTTCTCGTTATTTATTGCATGTGCAATGCTGTTGAGCAAACTCTTAGCTTTGTATGCGTTGTCCTCGTTGATGGTAATGCTACTTAAAGCGTTGCTGTGATTGGTGTAAACGCTAACTTTAATATCCTTTTCACTGGTGAGTGACCATGAAACTGGAATAACTTTTCCATCGAAGAAATCTACAGGGTGGGCTGTGCGTAATTCCATAGGAATACTGCCACCTATTGTTGGGGGATAGGTTTGGCGCAAAAGATTGTGCATTCCTTTGTAAAGCTCCTTGCCGTCTTCGAAGTTGGCAAGTTTCTCTTGAAATTCCTTTTGTCGCTCTTCTTCCATGATGGTATATTTTTCATTCAGCGACTTATGAAAATCAGCGTAGGCAACTTTTTCTTCGTTTGAGGAAAGACTACCATCTTCCCATTTCTTCAGAACAAGACTTGGGGCATCAAAGATCAGTCTTCCTCTGTCATAGGAGTCAATCTTAATGATGCTTTTGTCATTATTGGACACAAAGTATTTGCCTACAAGGCTTTGTGCCTCGTAGTCTTGCGCCATGTTCTCGTATCGTTCTGGAAGTTCATATCCTCGCTCCTTCAGAAGTAATAATCTTCCAATCTGTCTGTCTTTTGTGTCAGGTGTGAGCTTTCCGTCTATCCATGTAGCCATCAATCCATTTTGCCATTTGACGGCGGCAAACTTTGTAGGGGATGATTTATCCTTTCCTTGTTCAAATGCCCATTTGCCAATGGAAACAGCCCATTGGTCAATAAGGGAACCCTCTTTGTTTTGTGAAAGATACTCTAGCTCTTCTGGGCTGTAGAAATGGTTCTTTGGGAAAGGCTTCACTTTTGGGGTGGTATGTTCTTTTGCTCCACCGAATAGCTTCTGCCATCCGCTCAGAAAATTGCTGATGATGTTTTGCTTTTCTTCTTTTGCCATTATTGCTTGTTTTGTCTTAAACAAACAGGAGGTAGAACCATCTTTTATGATGCCACTATTCCTGTTTGTGTTATTGTCATTTCTTTGGGAATATCATGTGTAGGATGCCAATGGCTCCTACTGCCAAAACTCCAAATATATAAATAAAGTGGAGAAGTCTATGACTGCGCTGTTCCATTTCCATCTGCAGTTTTGTTCAAGTCCCAAGCTGCGATGCTCTTTACCTTGCATTCTATCTGAAGCTCACCTTTGAAGATGCCTAGTTGCAAATCTCCATGAACTTCCACGTACTTCTCTGCAGCAAGGTAATCCTCACGGATAGGGGAGAAGTTTACAAAACTTACCCATGTAAACTCTCTGTTCTCTCCTTCTTTGTCAGAGGAGAACGCTGCGAACGACTGAAAGTCCTTGCCTTTCTTGTCTTTCAGCTCCTTGATGCCTTTCTTGCTTACCTTGCCTCGGAACTCCATGCTTCCCTCCAAACGGTCATTGGTGGTGGACTCGTTTACTTCGATGTTGGAGTCGGTGCGAAGGTTCAGATAAATGTTACCGTCATGCTTTCTGATATACATTACTCCGCTTACCGTTACCTTTCTACCTGCAGAGTAGGGGGCTACGGTATCTTTGTTGCCTGGGGCTGATACTGTTACCCACACTTCTTTTGCTGTTCCATCCTTGCCCAGCAAAGGAACTATCATGCCGAAGGAGATGAATTTCTCTCCATCCTTACTCTGCTTCTCTTCTGCGGAACTGCTGATGGTTCCACATGCTGTTACGTTACACTTAATCATATTTTTATTGTTTTATATGTTTATATAAGTATATAATTATTTCTTTATTTATGCAAGGCGTTGGCCTTGTTGCTGCTGTTGTTCTGGTGATTCCGCATCAAACTGCATGGATGCCGTTGCCTGTGCCTTTTCTACATCCTGACGAGTCATCTTTACCAGATTGCTGTTTCCCTCGTCTTGCGATTGCTGTTTAAGCTGACTTTGTGCTTCGTCCTCAGCTTCTATCTCCTCGCTGCTTCTCAACTGCATGGCTACTGTAAGGGCGGCAGAGAACAGACTTCCTATAAGTGAAGAGATTGGGTCTCTTCCAGAAAGGTCTTCTCCGTTGTTGCTCATTAGCAATGACAGCCATTTTGTGGGGTCGTTACTGTTGGTGATGGATGCCAGAAGTGCTTGTGTCGGGTCTGACGCTTGTTGCTGATAGGATGGGGCTTCGCCTCCTGCAAACTGCATCTGGCTGCGGTAAGCGGCTAACGCATCGTTTCCATTCTTATCCAAAGCTGTCGCTTGATTACTTCTAACCTCCATTTCTGCAAGGTATAGCTTAGGGTCAAACTTCTCCCAATTTCCATTGGCATTGAGGTATTTTGTCTCAAAATGTAAGTGTGGCCCTGAAGAGCGGCCTGTGTTGCCTGAGACTCCTATTTGTTGACCTGCATTTACAGCTTCACCTTCTTTTACTCCTATTTGGGATAAGTGCATATAGGTTGTTTGTACCTTGCTGCCATCCTGACGGTCATATTCCACAACAATCATGTTTCCTGCTGCTCCATTGTTTGGTTCCACAGCGACAACCTTTCCATTGTCTTCGGTTGCATATACAGGATAGTTTTTGCCTTGCGTGGAGAGGTCTAGTCCTCCATGCTTATGCCCTGGTCTCTGTACTCCAAACTCGGAACTGAGCTTTACGACAGATAAATCAATAGGCAAAGCCCAATTGCCTTGCAAGGGGGGTAGGGTTATAACAGAGGTCATCGACGATTGACCTCTGGCATATCCTGTTGCCAATCCTTGGCTTTGGGCTTGTTGAATGCCTATTTGATCATATTTTCCTAGCCCATACTTGTTGATCTCGGATATGAGCTTGGAAGCATAGTCTGGATCTGTGGCGTAGCCGCCAGCCTTGATGCCGTTTGCCCAAGAAACATAATCGGTGGGCGAATAGTTCTGGCAGTGGCTGTAGCGGGATTTCATCAAGACCTTGGAGTGGTCTTCGATGCTTTCCATCACATTGTTGTATCTGCGGAACTTCTCGTTTGGACGGTCATCGCTGTAATAGTCGTAGGCTCCTGCCCAACTGCTGCCAACCTTTACACCGAAGAAGTTGTTGCTCCTTCTTGCAGGGGTAGATGTGCCAAAGCCGCTTTCCAAACCCATCTGTGCCAAGGTGATGGAGGCTGGAATGCCATATCTCTTCTGTTGCTCGATGGCTACCTGGGCATACTGGCTGTAAAACGCTTGCTTGTCTAATGCCATTTATGATAGTTTTATGAGGGCGCACCTTTAGATGCACCCTCGTGTATTACATATGTAGGCCTGTTCTGTGAGTTTCCGTAACAGTTTCCTGTACCTTGTTCTCAGGGGCAGGCTTTTCCTTAATCTCTACTTTCTCTGATTCGCTAACAGCCTGTTGAGATTGCTCTCCTCCCATGCCTTGTTTCAGCATAGGCTCGAAGATGACGGCGGCCAAAGCCCTCTTGTAGGCTCCCATATCTTCGGCAAGCCACATCTTTTGCCATTGTTGCTTGTTGATAGGAGCTTGTACACGCCGCCCATTGATGGTGGCAAAGATGAACTTCTGCTTGGCATCCTGTGCGCTCGATGTAATGGAAGGACGCTCTATGAGCTTCATATCCACATCAACTTTCTTAGGGGTGATAAGGTCTAGCTTGGTGTCAGGATGCTTGGTGGCCATCTCGTAATATCTTTGTGCCAGGGCATTGTGGACTATTGCCTGTTTGTCCGTCTTGATTACGTTGTAGAACGTGTTCAAGTGCTCCTTGGCAGGATATACAGAGAAAGAAGGCTCGTTCTCTGGCTTGATGAAGAAGGCATATCTACCGTTGTCATCCTTGATGGCTTGGAAGTTCTTGATGATTACTTCTTTCTTTGGGGCGGCTTGTTTCTCTACATCAAGTGTATGATGGGGAACCAACTCATACTGCTTCAAGTTGTTGAGCGTGACTTCTTTCCCTTGGAAATAGGAGTTTGGCTTATTCAACCCAAGTGAACCACCGGCATTATAGAACCTCACATCGTCAATGCCTTCTTTCTTCAAGGCAATGGTGATTCTGTCCTTTCTCATGCCAGGAACCTCGTTGTTCACTTCCAAGGATGCTCCTGCAGGAAGAATGACATCTGCTTCTTTTCGCAAGATGTCTTTTACCACTACTATTTCCTTGGTCTCTATGTTTGGCAGCTTGGCCAAGTCTTGGGAGATGGAATATTTTGATGGATTCTCCATCGTCTTTCCTGGAAGCTGTCCACGGATGGCCTCGTAGTCAACCTTTCGCTTTGCCACAAGGTTGTCGATGGTCTCTACAGCATTGTTCACATCTCTTTCTACTATTCCCAAGAGTTTTGGATTTTCCTTTATCTCTCGTTCCCAATAAGGAATAAGTTTCTCATTCTCCTTTGAGAGAATGGCTGGAAGTCCCTGGCGAGCCATCATAACTCCTGCTGCAAGTTCTCTCACCAGCTGCTCATGCTTGGCATCGTCCTCTGGGAGGAGATTGTTTCTGCCCGAACGGTCAAGACGGTTCTCTGTACCTGTGGCTGCAACAACGGCTCTGTAGATGTCGTTTGCTTTGTAAAGGGCAGCCATCTTTTCGTTTCCAACTTCGCCTTTCATGCCGCTTACGACAATCTTGTCTTCCTTGGAATCGTATTTGGCATCTTGCAAAACCATCACTCGCTCATATTGCATACCGCTTTGCTTGGACACTTCCTTGGCAGTGGCGTATGCTTTGCTCAGTATTGCCTTTGCGTCGAAGCCTTGGCTGACGGTCTTCTTTGATTCCAACTGGTCGCAGATGGCTACTCGTTCTCCTGCTCGGATGAGTTTTGGAAGGTAGGTGTCAAGTGCTTGATGTGGAAATCCTGCAAGATGGAAGTCTTTACTTCCATTCATCTTGGTCAGGGTGATTCCCAACACTTCCGAACCTCGCTTGGCATCCTGCTTGTACATCTCATAGAAATCGCCAATGCGGAACAATAGAAGTGCATCGGGATGCTTGCTCTTCAACTCTTTCCATTGTTTCATAATAGAAGAGTATTTCCCTTTTTGCTCTTTCTCGTTTTGTGAAAGCTGCGCTCCCTTGTTCTTCAGAATTTCCACGTAAGCGTCATGGTTGTTGGCGTTCATGGTGGTTTGCTCCACATTGTAGATGTTCTGCATAACTCGTGTGGCATGTTTGGTATAGAAAGACTTCTCGTCATCAGGAAGTTTGTCAAACTGCTTGCTGGTGATGACTTCGTCTTTATCCATGGCGTTCTGATACCCCCAACTAGTCCAATGGAACTCCATGCCTTTCTCGTTCTGCTTCACTGGCATGTTATTCTCCTTGGCAGGATTATAATAAGTATAGACATTCGTCTTATACTTGTTGGCATCCGAATTGAGGTTCATCATAATGTTGTTGTAGGCCGTGATAGGGGTGTGGGTGTTGATGAACTCTGCATTACCTTTCTGGGATTTGTTCATCCAAATTCCCTCATTCTGCTTGGCAGCAGATAATGCTCCAACGAGAAGGGCTGCATGGGTAAGGGCTTTGGCTGTCGCCTCGCTGGCCTCTTTTGATTCCTCTTTTTTCTCTTGTTGCTCTTTCTTCTCTTCTGCTGCGGCTTGATTTGCCTTGTCCTTTTCCTGCTTGTCTTTCTCGGCTTCTTGCTTATGGTGTTCCTTGTGAACCTCTTCTTTCACAATGGATGAAGCCTTTTTCTCTGCTTCTTCCATAGGAACACCTGTGGATGCTATCTGTTTGGCCTTACCTACGACATCTGTCTGGATATAGCTGTCTTCACGAGGAGTTTTCTTTTCCTCGCTCGCCTTTTTTGCTTGATATTCAGTTGACAACTCTTTGTATATGGCAGACATGTTTTCTGCCTTGCTGAGAGCAAAGTCGTAATCGTGGACATAAGTTTCTATGAAAGAACCATCATTTAACTTTTCTCCTACTATGACTTTGTTGTCGCTAGCGTCATAGTGGTAATCTAGAACCTTCCCATTCGGCATGGTGAATTGAGGTGTCAAGTCTTCTCGAAAGCTCTTGGCTACAGCCTTTGCCTCTGGGGATGGAATCTCTACTAAAGGCTTTACGCCTTTTTCCAAGCCCATCTGCTGGTCAATGAACTTCACTGCATAGCTTGGAGTCTTTGGCATACCGTAACGCTCGATGGCCTCTCGGATGTCATTCTCACTGTACTTTCTCAACAAGTTGTAGGTTCCACCTACTGAATTGTTATATACAACAGCATAGTTCTCATCATCAATGAGAACATCATCACCATAGTCTGGTGTCATGCTGGTCTCTACATGCTCCAAGTCCATGCTGTCACCTTGATCATATTCTTTCGCCAGGGCAAGGATGCCTTCATAGTTCTCGGCATCCTTTAGTTTGTCAAACTCGGCGGTCTCGGATTCCATCTGAAAGTAGTTGTAGGACGAGAAATATTTCTTCTCATCCTTTGGGTCAAGCTGTATGGTCTGACCTTGCTCCTGGTAGTCATTTCGAGAAAGAACCTTGTTCATATTTTCTTTTTCCATGAGAAATTCTTTTCCAAATTTTTCCTCGATGTTGTTATGGTAGGAGGTTACCACCTCCTCGGCTTGTTTGATTCGATGAACAATTTGGCGTTTTGCGTCATTGTCCACAACATCGGGATATAATGCGTTGATGTTTGAATACGCTGCCTCTATGTTGTAGAGGCTTCTGCCTTCCTTGTGGCTATAGCGGAGGTTAGGCAAGAAGTCTGCTCCTGCTTCTATGATTTCCTTGTTGGATGCTTGATTTATCCAAGCTCCTACATTGGGATTCCCCTTGTAATAGTCTCGTAGCTCGGGAAGAGTCTTCACAGACAAAACTGTATGCTCACTGTTAGGAGTCGAAGTTATGGTTTCCATCAATGAAGTAAAATAGTCCTTTCCTTGTGAAAGGCTTTCTACCTTCATCTCTTTTTCCTGGAATTGCTTCATGTTTGAAAGCTCTTCCCACACATAGCCTAAGTTCTGGTTTGTGCCCTGGCTGTGGTCATAATTGGTACTGTGAATTTTTTCCTCGCCCTCTGATGTTGTATATGCAACTTCAAGAGTATCTTTCTCTTTGTTGTAGTCAACGGTGAGAATGTCGCCAGAGGGCATTGTAATCTTGTTGTTGACGGAAGGCCATACCTTGGCTACGACTTCTTTCTTAGCATCTTCCTCCTTCAGTTCTTCAAGTTGTTGCTCATTCTTGTTTTTTTCTTCCTCACCATCAAGAGAACCATCCAACAGTGCCTTTTCTCCTAATTTTCGGCGTTGCTCGTCGATGTGTTCCAAAACCATCTTGGATGACTTGTTGACATCTGACATCACCGACTTCAAGAACTTCGGGTCTTTCTTCAACGAACCTATCCAATTTTGGAGATAAGCTATGTTGTTCTCTCGTATTCTGCTATCAAAACCCATGGCATTGCCTATGAGGGCTGATGTAAGCTCCGCAACAAGTTCTTCCTTGGCGTATTGGTCTGAGCCAAATTGGTCTATCTTTACGATGCCATCACGACCAAGGCGTGACTCGTGACCTGTGGAGTGAGCCATCTCATGAATGGTGGTGCCGTAAAACTCCATTCCGTCCTTGAAAACATCCTCTGGGGTATTGCTGATATTGAACTGCTTTTTGGAAGGAACTACTATCTGGTCTCTTTTGGGACTATAGAAAGCGGATTCATTGAACTTCTCGTATTCTATAGGACACACCCAAGACTGTTCTTTCAGGAGGTTGTCGAAGGCCTCGTTCTTGTACATTCCTACCTCGTCCTTGATAGGCTCTGACTTGAAACGCTTCAAGATGGCATCGTATTTTTCTTTGTTGACCTCTTCCAGGTTGGTTTGGTCTATGTTCCATTCGTTATATACCTTCAGATAAGGGCGAACGGTGCATTCGGCTTGCTCCTCCTTTGTCATGTTACGATAGTCGCTTTCTGACAGTTTCTTGCCGTCCTTGCCCTTGATTCGCAAGTCCCACTTGAAGATAGGAATACTGTGCTCGCCTTTCTTGATCATGCCTCCTGCATCCCTTATCTGTTTGATGGTAAGGTAAACTGGCATTCTGTAATGCTCCATCGTGGTGTGGATTTGGCACAGGAAAGCATTGCTGCCTGTATAAGGGCGACCCACGAGATTCTGAGGCAAGCCGAACTGGGCTGTGCGCCCATCCGTCCAACCTTTCTTCCATTTGCTTTCCTTCATTTGCTCCATTCTTGCGATGAGCATGTCGGAAAACTTCTGAAGGGCGTTGTCTATTCGGTCAACTTTCCCTTCCTGCTGCTCCGAGGCTTGTTGAGATGATTCTTTTTTTGCCATTGTATTTTTTAATTTATTGGGTTGTTTTTTATTTCCAATGGCAAAGTAACTGATTAAATACAAGATAGGTGGTATAAAAACGATATACCTTTTTATTTAACATATTCTTTTCCTAAGGACTATCGTGTAAATGATTATAAATGAGGCTGCTCGCCCCCTTTAACCCCTCGGTGTTAATGCAAGGGTATAGATTATTGAGGTAGATGTAAAACAAAAGCGATACTCCGACTTGGAAATACCGCTCTAACTTAATGACAAACTAAAACCTCCCGATTCTCTCGAACCGGGAGGTATTTCTAAAATTAATATAACTGGCACTTAACACCTATTTAATACCCATTGATTGGGTTGTTGTTTCTTCTTGGCTCATATGCTGCTCATAATTCTGCGATGCCAATGCCTTGTTCTCATCATACTTGCGAAGGACAGCATTCGCCAATGTGTTGATAGGGATGGCTCCCTTGTTGTAAGCGTCTGCAGCATCTCTTGATATGTTGATGACGCTAGGCACGCCGTCGATAGTGGCTATCATACTGCTTCCCTTCATCGCTGGATTCACTATTCTTGAATTCAAGGGCTCGTCAGGATAAACCTTGTAGGTCTTTGCTACATTGTTACTTTTTGCTAAACCATCGCTGATGGCAGCATGACCTGCTTTATTCAAGATGTTTGCACCGCCAAATCCTATGAGCAGCAGCTTCAGGAGAGGACTCTTTACGAACATTCCTCCCACTATGGCAGCCAATGGCATCAGGTTGTCCTGAAGCTTTAGGTTTGGAGTCTTTCCTGTGAACATTCCTATAATCATATCAGGAAGCATGGCCAATACATAGCCTAGATTCTTGCCGATGTCCCCAAATCCATTAAGACCTAAGCTTTCAAAGGCATTGCCCCAACCATCTATATTTGGCTTTTGCGCAGTATTCTGTGTTGTACCGTTTGCTTCTGTTCCCATTACGCCGTTTTGCGCATAAGGCCCCGAAGCGTAAGGGGATGCCACTGGAGTTGCTTGAGAAGAGGAAGTTGCACGTTTACGAATAGATGACTTGCCAGGAGTGTTTATCTGGTCATTGAGCGCAGACATGTTTTTGTCCCATGTTCCCTTTTGGGCATGAGCTGCATTCTTGGAGGATCGTTGCTCTACGGCAACTGCTGCCCTTGCATAGTCATAGGCTCGTTGACTCACTTCCTTCAAGGTCATCTTCTTGCCTCCAAACATCCTTACTTGTTTTTGCTCTCTAGACATTTCCAGGGCACAGGCGTAGAAAGAGGATGCCAACGCCCTGTTTTGCTTGCTGCTGTTGCTCAACATCCAAGCTGGAACTTTGCTGTTTCCGTTGAATGACACACACTGTTTGGAGAGATTGTTCTTGATGGTGGAGAGAAGCTTTTGGGAATTACCCTTGTGTTCCGCCAATAGGGCGTTGCTTTCTTTCTTTATGGTTAAAGATGTGTTTGGGGGTGGCAACTTTATCTTTTTTGCAAGTCCACTATTGATGTTCATCATCAATTCCGTACCATTCTTTTTATATCTCTTTGCTCCGGCCTGTATCTTTGTGGAAGCATTCTCATCACCAAAGATGGTACGGTTATCCTTCTTCTCTTCATCCTCAGTTCCCCATAGCTTGCCATAAATATGGAGACCTCCTTGGCAAATCTTGTCGGTTATCCACCAACCTGCAGCTTTTTGACTTACCTTTACCACACCCTTGGCTACGGAAGAAGTTGCTTTCCCTACACCTCCTGGGGTGAGTGCTGCATCTATTCCGTAACCAGCAATTGTTCCTGCAGTTTTTGAAACAACGGATGGATTGTAATATTTCTCCGCTTGTTCATCAACCTTTTGCCCAATGGCTCCTTTCTTTAGGCTACCAAAGTTGCCCATGCCAAGAATGCTCTCCGAAAAGGCTTTCTTGGCTATGTAAGTTGCGGTGTTGGCAGGAACCTGCTCCCTAGCTAATTGTTCCACCATCAATTTTTGAAGGCGATTGGCGCAGTAGTTGTTGGCGTAGTTTTCCAACGCCTTGGAGTCTCTACCGCCATTTTTCGCAACAAGGCTTGTATAGAAAGATGTAACGAAAACGCTGTAGTCTTTCACTATCTTGGGGTCTTTGAACCAACGTTCAGAAGTCCTTGCAGCCAACTCGTCGAGCGACTTCTTGGTAAGTTGCTCTGCATCGTTCAACTTGGTGAACGAATTTGAAGCGGCACCAAAGTTAGGCAGTCTCTGAAGAGATTCATTAAGTTTTATGGCAGCGTTCTTCTGCTCTTGAAGGATTTTCTTTCGCTCCTGAAGAAGAGTGGCTGCCATATACTTGCTATAGTATTGCTGAAGACAATAGTCTATTTGGGATAAATCCTGTAAATTATTACCTTTTGCCATATTGTTTGTTGTTTACATTCCAAGAAGTTGACTGCGCGCCTGACTGATGGCTTTATGATATACCGTCATTTGCTTAGGGTAGAAACGTGACAGCCATTCATCCATGGACATCTCGTCATTGAAGAACTTCATGGCGAGTTGTCTGGTTATCTCGATGGCATTCTCGCCTTTTTCTCTTCCGTTAAACCAAGCTTTTGTCCAACAACGGATTCCTTGGTTGTCATAGTAAACGGAGGCGGTGCGTTCAACATCGTAGCTTTGTATGTCTATCTCAAGGTCTTTCAAAGGATCGGCGGTCAATCCGTCTTCTGAAGCTTGTGAAAGAAGTTTTTTTTTTCATTTTCGTCCCATGTCTCAGGATATATGTTGTGGTTCAGTGCCAGATAGCTGAGAAAATCATGGATAAGGATATCCTGAATTTTCTCGGCTAGGGGAACACTTCTTTCTGATAATCCGAGAGGGTTGGCTACGGATGGTATGCTCTCAAAGAAATAATTCTTGGAGGCTGCCTGGGCAAAGATGTTGCGTAGGGATGCTTCTGCCCTTGGAGGAGGATTGTAAGCCTTGTTCCTTAAGTCGTTCATGTAGCTTGGAAGCCATCTGAGCATGAGCATCAAGATGGAAACATAGTCCTTGTCGAAACTGTTTTTTATGTTTTTTGTTCCCAAGGATTCTTCAGTAGGCTGTTTTTGGATTCCCATGGCGGCGAGTTGCTGGATGTTTGCCCATATCATGGAAAGAAAAACCATCGGGTCAATGTCTTGTCCATTGAATCGTATGCCGACATGAAGGAAATCGCCACTTTTGGCAATTTTATCACCTGCGGAAACGCTTTCACCATATCCTGTATATGCTTCTGCTAGATGCCCATAAGTAACTTCGTACTTCCCATATTTGGCTACGATGTAATTGTCATGAAGCGCATCGTTTCCTGCGCCAACAATCATACCAGAGGCTACTGCGTACAAATCTCTGTTCTTAATGGCGAAGTCAACACCTAGATGGTTAAATTCCTCGCCTGTCATGGGGTGACGCTGTTTGCCATATCCTAGTGTGGTTGGAAGCTCTTCTTTCTCCTCCAAGGCGAATGGCATCATGTAACCACTTCCGGATTCGAGGAGCATATCTTTAAAATTTTCTTTCATCTTATCTGTGATTTTTAATAGGAGATTGCTCTCCTGTATCTAATTATAGTCTTCTCATGCGAACAACAGTGTTCTCTTCTTCAACAGGCATCTCTGCTGTCTGAAGAGGTATTTGCTCGGTAACGTTCGCACGTGATTGCTGTTGTTGCTGATTTTGGTGTTGAGAAGCTGCCTGTTTTCCGTTTATGTTGTGTAAGGTCATTCCTCCCAGCAATAAACTGGCGGCTTTTCCCATCCAACCAAATCTACCGAACATCATATAGGCAGAAAGCAACAAACTGGCAATGTTCATCTTGCTCACGTTTCCACCGGACACTTGGCTTACTGCATTGTTCATGCCGTTCATCAAGGCATTCATTGAACCACCGCCTTGTTGATTGGTCATCTGCATCTGTGCCATGGATGGATAGGATTGCGCTGTTGGATCGTAATAGCCACCGTTGCCATTGGAAACCATGCCGTTGCCGGAAAAGAAATTTCCAGCAAACTGCTTTCCGTCTTGGTACAGGCCGATTGCTTCATTGCCTATTCCTGCCACCCCGTTTTTAAGATTATGGTAGAGCTCCTGCCCCTCGTCGATGGTGGCTCCTCCTGCTCTTTTGATTGAATCATAGGAACCTTCGCCAAAAAGAACGTTGACTGCTTTCTCCGAGATTGACTTTTCGTTTCCGTAAGCATCCTTTTGGTCGCCGAATGCTAATCTTGATGCTGTGTCAACAAGTCCTTTTTCCTTGGAGTCATCCCCCAGTAACTTTTCTTTCGCAAATGTTAATGCACCTTTGTTGTAACCGAAATAGGGGAGGGACACAGCACCTGCTACAAGGGAGGCCTTAGGATGCTTGGCGACGAACTCTGCTGTTCCTTTTACTGCGTGCGCTCCTGTTTTTACCGCACTCTTCACATAAGGGGCTGCTACCTTTGCTCCTGTAAGAATATGTGGGGCAGCGGTCTTGGCTCCTTTTAAGGCTGTTTCCAACAATGTTTTCCAATTTGCCATAATTTTGTGTTTGAAGATTAATATTCTGGATAATTCATCTCAATGATGGCTCTGACCTTATGGCTCTCTGCCTTTGGTGTTGGCATGATGCCACCATTCACTGCGCTGCATAGCCAGGCTTGTGTGCCTGGGTTCTCCTGTACTTCCGTAGAAGTCCAATACCAACAGTCTGCATCCAAGCTGATAGGTTGTCCTCCGCATCTCTTTATGATGGGATTGATGGTCTTGGCTGCACTTTGCAGCAATCGTTGTTCTGCCACGCTTGGGATGTGGTCGCTTTGCCCATACTCGTGGAAGTTCATCATCCTCATGGCTATCGGAGAGCCATGGCCAGTTTCATTGTCATAGCTTTGATACATGGCAACGGTATTGGAGAAGCCATCGAACTTGGTGATGTCACCGCTCGTTCCGTTCTCCATTCCTATGGAGTCACAGAACATGCCGCTTGTTTCCTCCAGGTTTACCGCCAACACAGGATGATCTTTCGTCTTTTCGGCAAAGACTACTCCCACGGCTTTGCGCTTGCTTTGGTTGAAATAGGTTGCCGTGTCCATGCAGGTATGGTCATCGCAAAGGACATATCCTATATGCAAGTCCGGGTCGTATGGCTCATGATTGTCGCAGGAGGTCATGAAGGATGCCATCATAAGCATCCCCATGACAAAAGTTGTTATCTTTGTTTTCATTTTACACCTTATTATATTATAGGGGAACTTTCACGCCAAAGGATGCTCCTGTTCTGAACGTGTCCTTTCCTCTGATTACTACATCTTCCTTCACCTGAAAGAACAGGCTCCAACCGTTGTAGAGGTTATAGGTATGCTCGTAACCTACATGTCCTGCGGTTATCACTTTGTCCAGGTCGCTGCCACAGCTAACACCTATTCTTACACTTCCGTGGTGGTTTCTGCCTCTTGTAACACATGGCTTGTAGGCTGCACCCACAGTCCATGTGTTATAGTTGTGCCAGAAGGAGTCGCTTGTGACATGTCCTGCCTCCTCGTCTTTCTTGTATTTCAAGTAGGCTGTGGCGAAATATTCCCAGGCGTTGTGATACTCGGTTTCGTGCTCGTAGGCGAGGGTGGCCTCTACTCCTTGCGGATAGCTGCCGCCAACGCCTACCATGATATGGTTGCCGTGACTCTGGGCGAATGCGCTTGCTGTCAGTAGTATGGCGAATATCGTTGAAAGTATTCTTCTCATATCTGTCTTTTTATTGTTCACGTAAAAGAAGGGTGTCGAAGGCATCGGCAGCCAATACATCCTCATAATCGAGGTTCATAGAGATTGTTCTTCCGGAAATCTGCTTTTCGCTGAGTTCGATGGATAGTACCTTGTCGTTTGGAAAAGTCATCTTCTTCAGGACAATGATGTTTCTGTAGCCTTTCTTGAATCTTACGGAACGATCCAATACCAGGGCTGGCTTCAGCTCGATGGTCTGCACATTGGTGGCTTTCTGCTGCTTCTTGTCCTGCAGCTTTACCCTAAGCTCGTCGATATCAAACGGAAGGTTGGTCTTGTTGTCCACGGAGAAGTCTATGAAGAAGTATTCTCCTACCACATAGATGTTGTTCAAGCGCATGGTCATCTTGTTCTGGGTGGTGAACGTGCTTCTGTATCGGGCAGGGGAGTTCCACACCTTCATGGCGTAACTCACCATGTCCACCGTTGACATGCTAACGTCCGGGTTATGGAAGGCGTTGCGCTCCACAAGTTCCACTTCCTTGTCTGTCACCGCCTCTTCCAACTTGCTTGTGTATATCAAGGCATATTGCACTCGATAGCGTTCTGTGATGATGGTAACAACTCCCATCACCTCGCCGTCTTTGTGGTTGCCTGTCTTTGGCTTCAAGCGGATTACATTCTCCAATGGCTTGTCGCCAGCGATGCTGTCTGTGGATATATCTACCAAGCGAATAGGCTCTGATGCCGTGATGATGGATGAAACATTCTCGTTGATAGTGAGCTGCTCCATGTCGTTATATCCTTTCTGAGCGAATGCTCCAAGTGTGGCTCCTAAGCACACCGCAAGGAGTGATAGGAACTTCTTTCTTATTTCTTTCATTTCTATCTGATTAATAATTGTTTCTATTTCTGTTGCTTCTTTCCTTCTGACTGCCGTCAACAAGGTAAACTCGTGTGCCGTACTTCAGGCGGACACGGTTCTTCTTGGCTGCTGTTCCCAAGGCGTTCATCACTCGTTGTGAGGCATTTTGCGCTGCTTGGGTCGCCCATCCCTTGATGCCGCTGCTGCTGGTCGTGGTGTTGTCCATGATGTTGCCGCCTTGCATGGCACTGCTTGCGACTTCCTTGGTGGTTTCCCTGAAACTGCTCAGAGGTACATACAGGCCTTGCATGCCGTCCGTGTCATAGATGGATAGGCTTACCTTGATGATGTCATCGTCATAGAAGATGCTTTCTACCTTTCCTTGGACTCTTTGCTTGCCGAAGCCACTCATGGTGGCATATAGGTAGGTGCCTTTCTTGATGGTCTCGTCGCCTATCTCTATGTCATCCAACAGGCGGAGACGGACCCTGCTGCCGTCAACGGCCTTTACGTTCTCGTCGATGATGGCCATGATGAGCTTGTCTTTTTCCTTGTCCTTGCCTACGGTGTTGAAGTAGTCGGAGACTTCCTTGGTCTTCTTTGTCACCTTTTCTGGTTGCTCTCCATCTTGCTGTACGCCTCCTTGGTACTGATGGTTGCCGTTAGCGGTATTTGGAGCGTTGTAAGAATTGTCGGTGTCATTGTTCATGGCTCCAGGAATACCGCTGTTCGTGGTGTTTCCTGTTGTGGTTGAAGAGGAAAGGGAAGAGGACGAGTTTTCTTCATAGTCTGCCAGATAGTTGTCGCCACCTCCCAGGTTGCGGTTCATTTCTTCCCAGTTGCGTTGGCGACGGCGACGTTGCGCCTTGGCTATCTCGGAGCTGCTTATCGGGTCAACAAAGTCGTCATTGTTGGATTGGCTGCGATTTTGTCTCACTCGCTCTTGCATCTCTTGGAGCTTGCGCTTCTCCTCGGCTTGCTGTTGCTTGACCTTCTTGGCTTCCTCTTCGTTATACTTTGACTCGTAATCCTGTTTCTTGTTTACGGAGTCGTTGTCGTTCTCTACGTTTTGGACTCCCGAAAGGTCGGAAATCTTTCCGTATTCCCTTTGGGTGTTGTCCATTTTGTCGCCTAGGACGCTGTCGGTGTAGGCTTCCGGTAACTCGCTTGACAAATAGTCGGTGGTCTTCAGCTTGCTGTTGCCTGGCCCTGATGTTTCGACGTTGAATGTGTCTATCAAGAAGTAGCCTGTGAACAACAGCGGTATGTATATGATGGCTGGTATCATATACTTGGGCTGCTTGAAGTTGATTTTCTTTATATCCATCTTTATTGTGCTTTGTGTGAATTACGTTGCTCCTGAAGGGCTTTCTCTACTCGCTCCACTGCCGTGTGGCGTTTTTGCTCCTTGCTCGCATTGTAATATCTTATCATGTTGATGACATTCCAGGCGAACAGGGAGATTACCAAGCCGAACACGATGCCCAGAAAGGCCTTTCTGTGGTCGTTTGCCCATTCTTGGATTTTCAAAAACAGTATGTTGAGCTTGGTCTTCTCAGCGAACTTTTGCCCTGCTCTCACCTCTCGCTCGTATTGCTCTCGATACTGGGGATCGTTCTTGTCGGGCATCTTCTCGCCCATGAGTACTTTCTTTATGTCCATTGTTGCTTGATTTAATAGTCTGACTTCTTGGTTTCCTCCAAGTCTTGGTTCTTCAGTGTTCGCCAGTTGGTGATGAGGATTCCGTGAGGGTTGTTCTCTGTTCTCGGCACTCTTCTGAGCTTGCCGGCGGTTACTAACTGACGCATCAGGATGCTTGTCCTTCGCTCGATGCGCTGTCTGCCGTAGTAGGTGAAGGTGAGGGAATCGGTGTTG
Source organism: Segatella copri (assembly GCF_026015465.1). Classification (GTDB taxonomy): domain Bacteria; phylum Bacteroidota; class Bacteroidia; order Bacteroidales; family Bacteroidaceae; genus Prevotella; species Prevotella copri_E. The sequence goes on along the minus strand of NZ_JAPDUQ010000001.1, from coordinate 88,109 downwards.
AGCTTGATGCTGTCACAATAGATACTGCAGATGGTGCTCGTACCTATTATATTATTATAGAAGCCTTTTTCCTTCAGGGCGTTGTACTGGGCTAGTCCTGTCTCGTCCACCAGATACATGGCTTTCTTCAGGGTGTATTGGATATACTTGTCATCAGGTGCCAACGTGAAGAAGAACTGATGGAACATCTCGATGTCGCTCTTGGCTTCCACATCGAAGGTTTCTTCTTGGGTGGTCTGCTTCACCAGGATAGGAACGGTTCCGTCCAATACATAAACTTTCTTGTGGGCTTCGTCCACCATGCCCTTGGCGATGATGATGCTGCCTAGGCTCACAATGACGCAGCCTACCAGAAATAGGCTGCTCACTATCATTACGAGCTTGATTTTATTCTCTACATTCTTTAATACTGCCATATTGTTGTATTTTTATCTATTCTTTATATTCTCATCACTGAAGCCGCACTTGCCTTCACTGAGGATGCTACTCCCTCGCCGAAGTTTCGGGTGGAGAATGCGGTGTCGCCCTCTGGTATCATCCACGCTGCCAAGTCTGGAACTAGGTTCAAGCACTTCAAGGCTACTACGGATGCTGCCAACAGGTAGCCGCAGGTCATGAAGGCGTTCTGGATGTAGGCGGCCATGGCTCCCTCGCCTTGGGTGATAGCAGTAAGGTTCTCTACTTGAACACTTAGTACGATGTCGAAAAGTAACAATACATAGAAACCAACGAAGTACAACATCGCTCCGTAGAAGTGTACCGTGAGATACCTCGTTATCCACTTAGCCCAGGCTCCTTCCCATTTTGGTAGGACGCTGAATGCCCATTGAATCGGTCCGAATATCGTGAGCATTCCTAACAGTATCTGCTGACAGAAAATCGTGCTCCACCAACCAATTCGGTAGATGACCAAGGCAAAGAACATGACTACTTTGTCCAGACCTATCATTAAACCAGCAAAGGTGGATTTGCCATTTGCTTCAACCGCATCTTGTAATCCTTCTGATGTTGATTGTGTGCCAGAGGCTTCTGATACTGTTGAAAGTGCTTTCTCTTCCTTTACACCAATATATCCTGCTTCAACTTTCTTGTTGATTTTACCTGCTAAGGAATCTCTAGCTTGAATAAGAGGCATAAGTTCATTGTATTTGTCGCTTACTTGCGTAGCTTCGGCTTCATATAAGTCATGTGTGTAGCTGCCTATGCAGTTTGGAATGTAAGCCAAAGCATCAAGGATGCAAGCGTTGCTGGCACCTTTGAATCCACTCATGCTTGGTGGGTACCAAAAGCACATCACGATGGCAATGCCTAACACCTTCATTATCTTGAAGACATCTATAGGCTCATTCTTCACCATCATCTTGTAGGCCATGCCTCCAGCCACGATGATAGAGAACAATGCTCCCAAAGCCATGCTCATCTGCAAAATCCACCAAAAAGGACCTTGCGAACCGATAAAATCGCTGTTGCATAAAAACTCGTTTGTTTGAAAAACGACATTATCAATGTCTTCCTCAAACAAATCAACACCTATGGTTTGCGAAAGATCGCTAACCATGTCTTTTATTCCATCCATCGTATCATTACTGGATGAAGCATCTAAGAATAATGTACTAAATGCCATTTTTATATCAATTTTAAAATTTTCGCACAAAAGTAATGGAAAAACATGAAAATGGCCGCATAAACACGATATACCTTTTTATTTAACATATTCTTTTTCTAAGGATTATCGTGTAAATGATTATAAATGAGGCTGCTCGCCCCCTTTAACCCCTCGGTGTTAATGCAAGGGTATAGATTATTGAGGTGAATATACAACAAAGCCCCTTGCTAACGCAAGAGGCTTATGATTATTTGAATAAAGAATCTATTTCTTCGCTGCTTTTTGTTTTATTGAGAAGTTCTTGTCTTGCTGTTTCTAAATTTAAAGCATCTTTGAGGCTTTGTAACTCTTTCGATGAGTAAAACTGAAATATTACGAGATTTTCAGTGACTTGTTCTTTTATAGGATAGGATGTCCAAAATCCTTGGTTGTACCCCTTTGTTCTTTCAAAGTTAAATCCTTTCCAACCAAAGAAGACACAGCAATTCCCCTTGGTATCAACTTGAAAATAAGGTGTACAATCATCTATATATGGAACTTCGTTTTTTTGATAGTATTTAATATTATTTTTGTGGAGAGTTAAAGACAATATAGGGACATTGCTAAAGTTACCAATTTGTTTTTTATAGTTAACAACCTTGTTGTTTTTTGCTATGGCACTCCATTCATCATATTTTGTTTGAAGTGTATCTATTAGATTTTTGAAATCATTTATTCTTTGTTCTGGAGTTTTATATTTATGATACATGTTTGGGGCACCTGAAATGCTTGCCAAAATAAATGAACCTTTTCCTTTATTATTGAAAGCCATGTTTAAACCTGTAACCTTTCCTTGTTCGAAAAATAAGGAAAGATTGCATGTGTCAAGTTTTTCGCCGAAACCAGTCATGATAAAAGTTCTATTAACCGTCCCAGTCTGTGCCATCACATTTAGCATTCCTATCAAACTAAGGAATACTACTGCTATTGTTTTCTTTGCTATGCTATAATTGTTGTAATTTTTGTTGCTCATATCATTTACTCTTTGGTTTGACATTATTGCCGTTTTACCTATTTTTGGCTGTAAAGATACAGCTTTTTCTTGAATTGAGCAACATTATTAACTAAAAGTTTAGTTTTCACATATATTTTATTGTACTTTTGAGTAAAACGACTGATTTATATCCTTATTTTTCTGTTTCTTTATTGTATTATTGCCTTATTTCTTTGTTGCTATATTTCTTTATTTTCTTATATAATTATATTTTTATATGGTTATATAATTATGCGAATATAGGTGTATTTGTTTGCTTATTTGGAGAAACCATCCACGGCCATGGCGTTCTGCCATCTTCGCATGGCATTGTTTGCTATCACCGTATTGCTTGATTGCCTGTCTATTTTCGTTGCTTTCTGCTGGGCTTGTTTGACAGTCTTTAGACTTTTCCAATATCTTAGTTGCCCTGTGAGGGAGAGGTTGCGCTTCACTATGTCTTGGTAGATGGCCAAATATTCCTTCTTTCGACTGCCTAGGTCTAGATAGGACTTTCTGATGAGCTTGATGGCACAGTCGAGACTATTGTAGATGTCTTTCCAGTTCTTGAAGTCATCGCTGCTGCCTCCATAGCTTACTATCTTGTTGATGTTGCTTTCGAAGGTGTTCATCTTACTCTCTATCTTTCCCTTTTCCATCATCCAGGCGACATCGCCTGCGCCTGGCATTCTTGTGGCGATGTTGGTGGCTTCTACCTTCTCTCTCTTTACCAAGTCGGAATCCACTTTCTCCGCCAAAGGAACTTCCTTGTTGGTCAATACTTGATTTTCCAAGCGAAAACTCAACTTGTTGGTGGCTGCTGCTGTTTTTTGGTAACTCTTGTGCATAAGTTGATAGTATTCTCTTGGTTTAAGACTGCCAGCACCAGTTTCCATTACTGTAAACTGATTCATGATGTCATCTTCATGAATATAGGTAACCTCGGCTCCTTGCGCTCTTGATGTCGTGGAGATGAATAACATTGCCACTAATGAAAATAAAATTCTTATATGTTTCATTGATTATTGCTTAATATAATTATATTTTTATATACTTATATGTCTGTTTCTTTATTGTTTTATATAAGCCTATACTTATATATGCCTTTTATCCATTGGAACTAAATGTCTTCTCTTGACCTGCCGCCGAGAATGCCCCCTCCTCCCAATGCCTTATGTTTCTCGGTGGAAGGGTTTTGAAGGTTGTTGTAGGCAATATACTGGGATTTCTTCCATGTGTCGTATGCCTCCAACGCCATCTCCCTGATGGTCTTGGCTCTGAATATCTCTTTCTTCCAGAACCCCAGGCGAATGGTCATATAGCTCCAAAGGGTTAGGTAGGCGTTTCTGACAGATGCGTCGATGGCATCCATGTTCTCATTGATACATTGCAAGCAGAGCATCATGGATTCTGTCTTGCACTCTGCCGTTCCTGTGAGGTAGGCTGACAAATCTATATAGGATTTATAGATGCTGGAAGCGGAACTTTTTATATCCTCTATGGTTTGCTTGCTTGTTGTATAGATGATGGTGTCCGATGACCATATCTTGCCCTTTAAGAGTATCTTTTCCTCATACTCGTTTAGAAGCTGTAGGTAGCTCTTGATGTTGCTACTGCAGCTTTGATAGGTTCTTACTCCATGAAAAGCCGTGGCTGTTCCATTCAAAATGAGGTCGATGATGTCAAAGCAGCGTTTGTATTTATCAAGCCTCTTGCTGGATTCCTGATATTCCTCGATGCTTTTCTGCGAGCCTTCATGTGCCTGTTCTACTCCTAGCTCCGCTATCATTCTTATATCCAAGGCTGTCCTTACTTTCTTGTGGTTGGAAATCATCGCTTCCATGGATGGCATGTCGTTGATGCCAAACTGGGCGTGGCTTTTTGTTGGAAGCCATGCCAGTAATGCCACTATTATATAATAGGTATAGTACCTATGGTTCTTTTTTCTCATACCGTTCGTTTTTAATTGTTACTTTTTATTTTTTCAATGAGCATATCTGGGGATAGTATGTCTAACTTGGAAAAGGCAAACCACTTTTTACCTAAGTCTTTGATGGAGGCTCCAATGTGATATACATCATCGTCTATACAAAGGAAGCGGTCATGCGACAAACGGAATGTCTCAACATCAATCGGTGCATATTGAGCATTATGGCGGTCTATGTCGAGTTGGAACCGACGGATTATCTGCTGAGTGTAGATAACCGCAGACACGTTATTATCTCTTTTATCGAGCAATGTCAGTACAGTCTCGTCAACATAGTTGTCGATAAGGACAATACGCTTCTTCGCACTCTTAATCAAGTCGGACACGAAAGTATAGGCATCATAAACTTGCCCATTGTAGAACACACCTTGCTTCGGCTTTGCATTGCCCTCGTCCAATCTGCGGAATACTTCGTCTATGCGCTTGTCTGTTTCTTGCTGATGTTGCTGCATTTCCAGTTGATGGTACTCCATTGTTGAAAGACGTTGGAAAACTTCTGCATTTGTCACCATGAAACGTCTCATTGCAACAAATGCATCCATAATACGTATGCTTACACGAATTGCGGTTTCACTTCTAAGAACAGTGGAGAGCATAGCCACTCCCTGCTCCGTGAAAGCATATGAACGAACTGTTGAGTGCTTCAAAATATTGAACCGGTCGCAATTTGCGACCAGTTCAGCCATTTCCTCCTTAGTTAGTTGAAAACGGAAACGCTCAGGGAAACGTTCTATATTACGTTTTACAGCCTCGTTTAATCTTTTAGTTTCCACTCCATAAAGTTCAGCCAAGTCTCTGTCTATCATAATCTGCTTTCCACGAATAGACATTATTCGACTTTCTACAGGAGTGGTAACTACGACTTCATCATTTTGTAACTGGTCACAATTTGCGACCAGTTCTCCTTTATCTTGATGTTCTATATTATCTGCCATATTGCTATCTTTATTTTTAAGATCACAAATTGTGACCTTAAACGTTTTTGTCAGACTTTTGTGTGGATGGGGTATTCTCTTTCTTGTCCTCTACTCCTGCCTGTTTCTTCATTGCCGCCATACTTGCATCTTCCCATCTTGTAAGTGCATACTCGGCGATGGCTCCTCTGGATGCCCTGCTCACTACATCGAATATCTTGTGCTTCAGGAAGTCGAGGATGGTTTCTCTGTCTTGCATCACTTTCTCCAAGATGACAAGCTGTGAGTAGATGGAAGTGAGCTGGTAGTCAACTTCTCTTGCTACATCCAGGCGGTCGCTAGCCCATAGCAGATGGATGCCGTCTTCGTCTTCGTCATCATCAGCTTTTGAGGCATAGTTGTACTTGATGTTGATGCTGCAGTTGGGCATGTCTGCCATCAATTCCTTCAGCTTGGCATTCACCTCGTCGGCTCTTTCTTTCTCGCTCTTGCTCATGTCTAGCTTGATGACTGCCACAACATTGTCGCTGGAATACTCGCTTGTGAGCTTGAAATCCACGGACAATATGGCTCGATGGATTCTGATTCCAAGGAAATACTTTGGTTTCTGTTGCAAGGTGAGGGTGGCTGTATAGGTCACCGTTGACTTCACCGACGGACAATAACCATGTCTTACAAAGATATATTGGCTGCTGCCTTCCACCCAGTTGCCATCGTCTGTCCATTGCAGCTGGTACATGCCTTCCAATTCCTTCATGTTGGATGGTATCCTGTAGGGACCGTCCAAGTTGTCGGCAAGGTCTTCGTAATACTCGTTTACATTGTTGTTCAACTCGTTGAGGAATTTCTGTGTATTGTTGAGCTGTTGCTTCAAGCTTGCCGTCTCATTGGTGATGGAATCATATTGGCTGCGCAAGCTCTTCACCTTGTCCTGGTTGCCCAACGACTGGGCTTGCTGAATTTGCTTTATTAGCTCTTGCTGCTTCTTGTCGTTGCTGGAAATCTGTTGCTTCAAGGTGGAAATCTGTGCCTCATACTCCTTTTGCTTGGTGAGAAGGTCATCCACATTGTTATTTTCTGAGTCCGGGGTGCTGCGCATGGCAAACTCCTTTGACTTCTCATTGAGGGAACTGCCTTGCTTGCCATTCTCCTTCCAGTTGAAGCTGCCTTCTCCTAGGGATGCTCCTCCGTCACAGGTGGCTGTGAAACTTACGGAGTTGCAGCCTTCCATCTTCTTCTCATCGGCCATGGCATAGTATCTTGGTGGGTCGGAGCACAGCTTATAGGAGAGGGTGCTGCCTTCCTTGTCGGCCTCTTGGTCTTGGTAGTATTTCAAGCGAGATTCCATCTTCTTCTTGAAGATTTCCAGGTTCATGGTCTGGGAATCAAAGATTTCCTCATACACCTCATCCTTGATGTTCCAAGTGTCCGTAACTGTCATATATACGCAGAAATGCTTACCTCTTTCGTGCTTGGAATGCGAAAAGGTTCCTCCGCTCTTGTCCCAGATGTAATTATAGGAAACGGTCTGATAGCTGAGGGTTATGGTATGTCCTGGATTCTTTTTCTCGTAATCAGCTTTTTTAGTCGCATTCCATCCTGTCTCACTCTCGGCTGCGCTCTTTAACTGATTGTATTCCGAGGTGGTGAGGGTTGGATAGGGTGGGGCTGTCTTCTTTTGGGAGTTGCACTTGAATATCCATCCTGGCCAGTTGTCGTTGTTGTTGGTGTTGGTAGGTGGGGACGGCTTGTAGGTGGCGAGGACTTGCGAGCCACTGTTCACCTGGGCTATGTACCATCTTTGGGTGTAATATTGTCCCTGCATCTCCTTGATGTAGTTGCTGATATAGCCTGTGATGTTGTAGTCGTCAACCTTGAAAAGTCTGGCCACGCCGTCGGCATCGGCGGTCTGGATTACTTGCATCAGGATGTTCTCCACGTTTCCTGCTTCCTTGTATTTGTCGTATTGCTCCTTGAAGTTCTTGTAGAGGTCTGCAATCTCCTTGGGCTTCATATGGAAAATCTTGCCTATCTTGCTTCCTTCTTGAAAGTTGCTGTCGATGGTGTTTCCACCTATGGAGGCCAAGAGGCTACCTAGGTTCTTGAAGTCTTCCTGTATGTCCTCTTTCGTAAGTCCGTCGCCAAAGTCTCCCAGTTTGTCCAACAGGTCGCCCCAGTTGGTGTTTGCACCCATCTGCGCTAGGTCGAATATCTTTCGCAGGTCATCGTTGATGAGGAGGAACGTCACATCCTTGAAACTAAGCTTGCCATTGGTGCAAACTAGCTCGAACTGCTTGCAAAGCTGTTCCACGTTCTCGGTGGTCTTGAACAGGTAAGGCCCCCAGTAGATGGCATTTTGGGGTTGCTTCACCATCTTGGAGGCTACGGTTATCAACTTTGGCATGATACCGTTCTTCACAAGGTTGAGGATGCGCTTGTAATAGTAGTTTTCCTCAGACGCAAAAAGGCCAGGGTTACGCATTGCATCCCTGTCCTTCTTCTTGGATAGTAAAATTCCCGCAGTGGCTACGGTGGCACTCTTGTAATGGTCAACGATCTTTTGCAGGTTGCTGGTGTTCATCGCCTCCATCTCTGCCTCCGAAGCGTAAGCTGCGGTCATGGCTGCAGCCGTCACCTTGTCAACGTTCACCGCATGATAGGACAGGGAGAATATCGGCAAGGTGGCTAGCAACAGCATAGTTATTATGGCACTTAATCTACGCATGGTTTTCATTGCTTGTTCTTGTAGTAAAACACTTTCTTTTCCTTCAGTACTTTCTGGGAGAACTCCAGGCTCTTCTTGATGCCGCTGTTGTGCCAGTCGCTTACGAACTGCTCAATGGCATGTTGGTAGTCGGTGACCATGAGCTTCTTGTAGAGCTTCAAGGCTTCCTTCTCGGCTTTCTCCGTGGTATAGGCCATGTAGCACTCCGGTGGCTCCTCCACTCCAAGAACCTCGCCGTTCTGCCCTCTCTTCAGGAATACTTCCTTGAATGGGCTTCTGCCTTCCTTGTTGTCCAGACGGTTGATGGTGAAGATTTTCTTGCAGTCGTTGTCGGTGAGGGCGAGGGTGGCCTTGATGTCATCGAACTTGTCCTTGAACTTGCTTTGGTCTAGCAACATGAACACGTCGGAGTTGTTGATGATGGCTTCCTTCACGATAGGGGAGGAGGTGATATCTTGTATCTCCTGTGTCACAACACCAACCATCGCCCAGTGCTTTCTGGCGGTTTTGTAGAGGTATTTTATATAGTTGGCCATCACTGGGGTGGCGATGGCTTTCCATGCTTCCTCGATGACCAAGCATTTTCTGCCTTTCTTGATTCTCATCTTCTGGGTGAACACATCCATGATGATGAGCACGATGATAGGGAAGAGAACTGGATCGTCCTTCACCTTGTCTATCTCGAAAACGATGAACTTCTCATCAAACAGGCTGCTGTCCAAGTCGTTGTTCAGGATATACTCTTGCTCTCCTCCCTTGTAGAAAGGTTTGAGGATGGCGGCGAAGTCATTGATGTTGAACTCGATATGTTGTTGGTGCAGTATCTGAGGAATGCGCTCCAAGGCAAACTCATAGTAGGTGTTGAAGGAGAGTTCCTTTACTTTCAGCTTTTTCTTCTGTCTCTCTATCTTTTCCAGCTTGCGCTCGATGCGCATGAGATAGTTGTTTTCTATCACCTCCGGGGTGAGAAGCATCAGTTTCTTCTTGGCATTCTCTTTTTCACCTTCGGTGGATGCAGCGTCATCGATGACTGCTTGCAACTTCCCCTTCAGGCGTTGCTGTCTGGTGAGGTCTTTGCCATCTTTTGCCTCTGCCGTGGCTGATTCAAAGTCGAAGTCCTCTCCATATTTCTCTTCCAATTCTTGCTCATACTCCTCATACTTGCCGTTGGTCTTGTCTTGGAGAAGGAGGGTGTCCTTCATCTTCTGCCGCTCTTCGTCGGTAAAGCCTTCGAACGGATTGAAGTAGGCTTCGAAATACTCCACGATGGTTTGGTTGATGATGGTGTCCTCTATCTTGGACGGCATCTCCGCACCCTTGAATATCTGGAAGATGAGACTCTTCAGGAAGTTCTTCTTCTCGCCAAAGTTCTGGTCATACTCCAGCATGGTAATCTTGAAAGGGTTCATGGAGATTGGCTTTTCCTTGCTATAGGAAATATAGGTGCCCTCGAAGTAACTGCACAAGCCTTCGTAACTATCTCCTGTATCTACTATCACGATGTCCGTGTCTTGCTCGTAATACTGGCGCATCACGGTGTTCATGAAGAAGCTCTTGCCACTTCCCGAAGGACCTAGGACGAAGAAGTTACTGTTGTTGGTGTATTTCACCTTTCCTTCCTTACCTGTCGTGTCTATTGGCATTGGCACTCCTTGGCGGTCGGTATAGTAACACTTCAAGGGGGAGTTGTCGCCCTTCGCCTGGTGTTCCTTGTACATCAGGCACAACGCGGCCTCCGAGATGGTGAGGAACTGGTCGTAGTCTTGGTTGAGACGGAAACAGTTGCCAGGGAAGCTCGCCACAAACAGCTCCAGCTGGTTGTAGGCTCTCTTGGAGATATGGATGTTATACTTGGCAAAGATGTTCTCTAGGTTGTTGGTGACTTTCTGGAAGTCCTTGTCTGCCTCTATCTTTATCACCAGGTTGTAGTGTGCATATACGAGTTGCTTGCCATTTCTTGCCACCTCGTCTTGAACTGCCTTTATGTCCTCTACGGCTATCAGGTTGGATGGGTTTGGAATGGAAGCGTGACGGTTCTTCTTTTTGTCTAGCTTTGCCATCTCCCTCTTTTGGTTCGGGAAGAAGATGACTTGGTTGTAAATGACGGTATCTACACCTGGGATATGGTCTAGCTCCGACAGCAAGTCCTCTGGCATCACCGAGTTGTTCACCACGGTGTCGCTGTAGGGGCGTATCATGCCTGGCAAACCTACGTTGTCAACATCCAGCAGGCTATATACTTTTACATGTTGGTCGCCCATGCCGATTTCTTCACTGTCAACCTTGAAGTCGGTCATGCCTGTGGTTGGATTCTTGAAGTCAACGGCAAAGAAGCGGTCGGCAAACTCCTGACACTCCCTTGCGCCAAGGAAGCGGCATGTGATTCCACCACTCTTCAATCGGTCGGCTACTTTCTGTATCTTTACGTTGAAATCTCTCCACTTGTTGTTGTCGTAGGCTTTCAGTCCGCCACTCTTGCCCTTCTGGGTAATGGTGAGATAGGTGGTTGCCTCTGTGTAGCTTCTTCCGTTGAAGAAACGGAAATAGGCATCTGATAGGAAACGCTTCTTGGCATCCTTGTTCTTGCCCTTGATGCTGCTCATGTCGAACTGCTTGCGCACAAAGATGTCTTGCTTGTGGATGGCATAGCCATCTCCAAGCACTTGCATCACTGACGCCATGAGTGATGTGAACTCGTAATAGCTATCGGTGTCGGCGGAATATTTCCTTACTGGATTCTCCATCTTCAGAACGGCGGAGTAGTCGCCTTTCTTGGTATATACCACGCCAATGCCATCCACTTCCTCTATGCTGAAATAAATATCCTCGAAGATCTTGGCTCTCTTTCCTCCAGTGCCGAACGCACCTACGGAAATAGCCATACCTACGAGGATGGAAATGAAAACGACCGAAACGAAAAGTAAAATCATATCTATGAATTTATTAAATGATAAACTTGCTCATCTTTTCTGATGTTCCACAAGATGGGCAAGGATGAAAACACCCACAGGTGAGTGCTTGGAATGCAAGCCCTTGTGCTGCTTGATGAATATCATCGCTCCTCCAAAGCCTACGATGGATGTAATCAAGACAAGGCCTACTAGAAAACCGAAGGCAACGTAACCGATGAGAAAACTTAAAATGCCTCCTCCAACGGTTCCTGCAGCCCAATATATGTACCTACCCCTTAAACCCATAAATTCAAGGGGCTTTTGGAGTCCCTTGAATACTGGATAGTCAGGATATTGCTCTTGACTCTCATTTGCCATAATTTATTGATGACGATTAGTTGGTTACACCAAAGAACAATGGCAATGCCTGGGCAGCTGCCACAAGGAAGATACATGCGCCCACGGTCATCATAATCTTCTTCTTGATGTCGTTCTCCTCATTGTTCATGGCAATGTAGATGGAGATGGCTCCAACCACGGCAACGACACCTGCAATGGCATAGCAGAGCTTCACCACTACTGGAACATACTTGGCAATCTCGGTGGTCACCGTTCCCAAGGCTGTTGTTCCTGCCGAATAGTCACCAGCGGTGTTCTGGGCAAACATTCCCAGGGTAAAGACAAAGAGGAGAGTGAACACCATGGCTACTCTTGGGTTGCCAACTAGAGCCTTTGTGCCCTTGGTTGCAGAGCACACAAAGTCCTTTGCGCTTACTGCGTTTTTAAAAATGCTAATTTTCATAAATACTTTTTTTGTTTTGATTGTTATTATCTATAATTTAATTTAACCAAAGTTGAACCCGAAGAATGCTGGCATCACGATGGTTGCACCTATCATGAAGAGGCAACTGCCTACAAGCACCATCACACTCTTGGTGAAGCCTTCCTCTCCTGCTTGCAACTTGATGTAGATGCTGGTAGCACTGTAGATGGACAAGACGGCTGCAATGGCATATAGTAGCTGAACAGTCAAACTGCACATGGCAACGACATATACTACCATGTCATAGAGCTTTCCTGAGCTTCCGCTGTAATCGGTTGTACCACAGGAGGCGGAGGCCGTAAGGCATATTGCCGTGAATAGAAAGGCTAGAAAATACCTTTTCTTCATTATCTTTCTCATATGCTCATCCTTTCTGCCATATCATCGCCTTCGGCAACCAACAAGGCTAGGCGTTTGTCGTCATAGTCTGCGGCTGCTATCTCATCCTCGCTCTCGGCAACTACCTTTACCATCTCAGCCTTGGCTGCCACAGCCTTGGCATATAGCTCGGAGTCTTCCGTTGCCATAATCTTGGAGGCTATGTCCTCGCCGCTTTCCTCTGGCGAGATGGAAGGCTCTTGGACGGTGGCTTCCGATGGGATGGTTTCTTGTTTTGCCGAAGAGGTGTCTGGCAAGGCTTCCTTTTCCTTGATGAAGGTTGGTTCCTCGACAAACGCTTCTTGTGAGGAATTGCCAACGGCAAACACCTCTACGTCTTTCTTTTTCTTACCTTTGTCGCCTACAGTGTCCATGGCCATTATAACGGCATAATAGACGATATAGACAAATGTCAATATTGCTGCGAATATCCAAAATGCTCCCATTGTCTTGATTTTGTTTTGTTAAAAATTCGGGTGCAAAGGAACTACTTTTTTGCAATATAGGGGCGAAAATCACGATATACCTTTTTATTTAACATATTCTTTTTCTAATAACTCTCTTTCTCTTTGCTGATAATCAATAAGTTATAGCTAGCTTGTATTTTTCTTGTATCTAATTTTTCATTTTCGTCCCTTTTGTTCGACCTCATCTTTTTTATTGAAGCGGTAGCGTGCTATCTGTCTCCCTTGCTTTTTCCTGTGCAAAGTTATGGCGGCCCTGCCAGATGCCAAGTACCAGGAGAGGACTCCTTATTTGGCTAAAACTTTTCTGGAAGCCTTCCGCAAATATTGCATATTTGGGTATTCCAGAAAAGTTTCTACCAAATTCCTTGGCGTTCTGACTTCGCTGGGCTGCCATCCTTTCTGCACGTAAAAAGGCTACAGGGGACGACGGACACGCCGGGGTATGATAAAAAAATATCGGATCGAACGGAACGAAAAGCTGTAAAGGCTAGAGGATTCCAGAAATCCGAAGTATAAATTCATTTATGTTGAACCAATAAAATAGAACGATTATGGCAAATTGGGCTAGTACAAGCTACCGAATTGAGGGTAAGCAAGAGGACTTGAAAACTCTGAATGAGTTGATTAACGAGTTTATGGACGGCAAGCGTCCTGTAATGGAAGACAACGCTTCCAAGGATTGGGAGGGTAATGTTGCTCTGGAACTGGGAGAGAACACCAAAGGGTATTATCTCCGTGGATTCATCCAGACTTGTGAACTGGAGGATGATGTCCTAAGCATCGAGGCTGAGGAGGCTTGGGGTGCTACAGACTTCCGACACATCCTTGAAAAACATTTCGAGGGAATGAAGGTTTACTTCATCGTGGAAGAGGAAGGTGGGGAGGTTTATGCCACCAACGACAAGGAAGGACGATTCTTCGACTATCGTTTCTTGGTTGACTCTTGCGTGGATGGGGCTGACGAGTGGGAATACTTCGACACGAAGGAACAAGCACTTTCCTATGTAGCCCGAAGAATGGGGGTGGAAACCGTCACTTTGGAGGAAATAGACAAGTGGAACGATGACCACTACGAGGGGGATGATTACATCTACTTCCACGAATATGAGCTTGTGGCATAATAATTAAGGTAACGGAGAGGCTAACCACCTCTCCATAACGTAACAAAATATGGAATACATAGATTTTACAGCACAGAGACTTCATTTGCATAATAACTGCAAAAGGGCTATCGTTGATTTGATGAAAGAGGCGGAGGTGGAGGAAATAGACCTCCTTCACAAGGAAAATGTCTTTGGAGCGGCTTGGCTCATAAGATATTTCTATGGTGACACTACGATGGAAGAGGTTCAGGTCACCAAGATAAAACTCGATGGGGAGGCTCTTCTATACAAAGGGAGAAACACCGTGGGAGAGGTGGATGAGGATTGGCAAAAACTCGAAATCTCCGATAACGTGATTTCTGCCACTATTGATTCTGTCTATGAGGCTGTTTGGCTGAGATTGAAAAAGTAACCTAAAATTTGAGAAGAGCTATTTTTACTGTTACTAAGTGTTAAATTTTCGTGTATATAACAAGAAAGTTAGGAAAAAGTTTACAGATATTAGAACTTTTTCCTAACTTTGCAAAAAAAATAATGTCACATGAAAGAAAAGCCAAAATTTACAATTCTCTATACAGAGGAAGCTATGAGCTTTTTGCAATCTCTTGATTCTAAGGTTCAAGATAAAATAGCTTTTAATTGTAGGTTTTATACAGATAAAGAGCTATTCAAGAAACTTGAAAATTCAGAAATCTGGGAGTTTCGAACTCTGTATAATAAGAAGGCATATCGTCTTTTTGCATTTTGGGATAAGGATAAAGAGGCGTTCGTGGTAGCCACTCACGGCATCGTTAAAAAGACACAGAAAACTCCTCTCAAAGAGATATTAAAGGCAGAAGAAATTAGAAAGGAATATTTTAATAATAAATAAGTATGGAACAGATGAAACTTTATACTCATGATGAAATGATGGATAGCGTCATTGGTAAGAAAGGTACACCAAGAAGAGACAAATTGGATGCTGATTTGAAAACATTCTTGATGGGGGAAGCTATCAAGAAAGCAAGGGAAGAGAGACACTTGACCCAAGAACAACTTGGTAATTTGATTGGAGTGAAAAAATCTCAAGTCTCACGGATGGAAAGGGGGGCAAATCTTTCATTCTCTACAATGGCTAGAGTTTTTAAGGCAATGAATATTTCTGCGTATTTTAGTATGCCTGGCATTGGAAAGGTTGCCTTGTGGTAAGGTAAAAACGGATGGCTTCTACCTTTGTGTGTGGAAGCCATCCGTTTTTACCTATGTAGCACAGACCTTATTATCAAGACCTGGGCGTTGATGTAATGATTGCCTTCCTCCGTGAGCTGATGACGAAGATAGGCTTCCGTGCAGCCTATTTCCTTGGATGTGAACATCTTGAAGATGGCGGTCACACTCCCAAAATAGTAGTTCTTGTGTCCACAGAAGAAGTGGACATGGATTATTTTTGTTTTCTTTTTATTCATGTCATTTAATTTTTAATGTTCCATATGCCTGTTATATGGTAGGTTTCTGATAATTCGCTTATCGTATAATTAAAGACTCATTCCGCTCTTCACAGAGAAGAATGAGCCAATTCAAGTTTAATTTTTTACTATTGTTTTGTTCTTTTCTTGATATGAATGTAATTTCTTATAGCTTGTATTTATGTCTTAGATAGCTCTCTACAGCCTCGATAATGGCATCCTTATATATAACTTTCTTGTTTTTGTCCAAGAGATAGGTACTAGGAATGGCTGGAATGTTATACCTTTCTCGGTCGATGTCCCTTGCATATCTTGCCACTATCCAGTTATAAGGGTATATTCCCTTGTTCTTGTTCCAAGAGGTTAGAGACTCATCTGGATAAAGGGCAAGGATTGCTAGTTCTCCTCTAGCCACCAGGTGGGCGAGGGTGGGGCTATCTCCTGCTAGGATGTTATACACTCGTTTACAATCGTGACAATCGGGATTGTTGAAATAAATGAGCGTGTAGTTGGCTTTTATGCTCTTTAATGTGCCTGTTGTTCCTTCTCTTGTTATATATTTGAAATCGTTGGCTATTGTGCCAACTCTGTTCTTCAGGGCGTTACGTAGTTGGAAACTGTAACGTTCCTTGTAGGCTTCGTCAATTTTCCCTTCTTTTATCGCATACTCCAAGAAGGGAATGTAACATTCTTCGTTCCTCAGCGGTGAATTTGGGTCGGCAAGATGTTTCTCTGCCAATTCCATGAAACCGAGAAACATTTCCTTGCTCCCTTGCTTGGAACGTGACAGCAATGTGTCTATCTGCTGTTTTCTCTCTGTCTTGCTGGAAAATATGAGGTCGCCACAGAAATCCTTGAACTTGGCTTCTGTTACTCCAGGATTGTTTGTCATTGCCTTGTTGGAAAAGTCGAAGCCCTCCCAAAAGGAAACGAAACTTGCCGCAGGATTTGGCTTGGTGACAGGTTTCGAGCTGCATCCAAGCATCAAAATGCTGATGATGAGAAATGCTATTTGTTTCATATATGTCTTTATATTTATGCTGTTAATATTCTATTCAAGTCATGGGCTATCTCGCACCTTTCTCTTCTCTTGTTGGTGTATCGCTTATATGGGATGGACTTTTTGTAACCACTTGCGAAATAGAGGTGCTTGAATACTGCGGAACCTGTGAGGCTCTTGTGTATTATCTTATAGCTCTTGTAATGTCCAAGATAGCCGAGATAAGAGTTGAGTGAGGCTTGAATTGCCTCCAACTGTCCTATGGTCAACTCGTCTCTTGTTGAGAACGAGATGATTTTCTTGTTGATGCTCATGAAATAGCCTTGAATGTCCAGTTTGAGAATATAGGCTGTATGTGTATAGTTGTTGGTGCATGAACGAATATGATGTTCTAGTCGCTCTACACCAAACAGTGTTCCTTTCTCTTTTCTACAGGAATAACTGTCATATATAAATGTTTTCTCGAAGATTGGAGCGATATAGTTGAACAACAGATGGTGAACTACCCTGTCTCGGAACTGTGAGGCGAAGACTTCTCTCAGTACAGGGAAATGGGTGAGGAAACAGATGGATTTTCCTGGCACATAGCTACCGTCAAGCAGCTCGTGGTACAGTTCTATGAAATTGTGCTCCGCATCTTTTTCAAACTCCAGTTGGGCGATGGTGTTCCTTTTATTCTTCCTCGCATCCTCGTATGCTCGGAAGAGGTCATTCCTAAGTTGCTCTGCATAAGATAAAGAGGACATGGATTCTCTCTGCATTTGTAAATGCTTGGACACAGCGCACGGAGAAACCGTTTGCTCGATTGTTGTTGTTCGCAGGATTCACGTTGCCACTGTTGAAGTTCAAGTTGTAACCGTTATTCTCGCTGTTCGGCGATGCACTCCAATAGTTGCCGTTGCTGCCCACGTTGCTCATGCTACCGTCGTCGCTGTTGCGATAACCAGCAGCAGGGTTGATGTAACCACTCGTTAAATTCACGATGGAATGCTACGGTAGCAAGCCAACATGAAGATTGGACTTCTCATCCGTCATACCCTATGACTACGCCCTTTGGCTTTTCTCTTTCGCTAGTGGCGCATCATTTACGCCATAGGAGGGTTACTGAATTTACATAACACGCTCTCGATGGCACTGTGAGGTTGCCATCCGAGACTCTGGTTGATGCTTGGAGCTTTCTCCATGTCCTTCATTTACAGTTTTTGTTATGACTATTGTTTATTGTTACTGTTGTTGTCTTCCTTCTTACTCTCTTTTTCCTTTCTACGTTCTGACTTTTCCCAACCTGAGAGCTGCTTGGATATGTTCTCCTGCATTTCTGCAAGAAGTCCATATTGATTGAGGTGGAGCTGTTTCAAGTCTTTGGCGACTCGAATCTGCAGTCTTACTTTTATCAGCTTCACTCTACAGGAGGAGAGAAAGGCTACTTTCTTCTTCGAGGCATTGGCTTGATAGATAAGCTGAAGGATTTCTATCACTTCTTTCTTCAATTCCTCGCCTAGCGTATATCTAATGTCTCTGCTCCAATGTTGGCTGACCATGTAGATACGCAAGAGAAGGTCGTAAGTGGCCTTGAACACAGGAAGCTCGTCATACTTCGCCATTGATTTTCTTCTTTAAGTCAACCAGGAACATCATGCAGTCCATGGGTGTCTTGCTCTCAATATTGAAGCTGCGAACTTTGTTGATGATATACTCATCAGTTGGACTTGTTCCCTTGGGTAGCATCAGGTTTGCACCTTTGTTGTTGCTAACAGTTGTCTCGATGGAATTTTTCCACTCCTCAAAAGTCATTTGAGGCAGAAAGTCCACTGGCTCAATGGTGCAAGTGTTCTCGTCCTTTGAGATGAGACGGAACGAATCTTGATGGGTGTCGAGAGAAGTCAAAGGGAATCCTATATGTATCATCTCGGTAGATGTTTCCTTGAAACGCTGTTTCTTGGGCTTGCATTTCAGGATGCCGAAGACGAACCTATAGGCGGAATATTCATACGCTTTCCAAAAGATGCCTTCCTTATATAGATGGATGGTAGTGGATTGCGCATCCTCACGTTCTAATATTTCCTGTTTTGTCATAATTTGAACTGTAATTTTATATTTTTGAAAATCGGCCGCCACAGGCGGCATTGAAAGGATGGGCTTTTAATGCCCATCCTAAATGAATCAAATAAATCAAATCAATCAAAGGTCGGAAACAAGTTCCTCCTTATTCTTGGACACAGCGCACGGAGAAACCGGACGCTCGACTGCCGTAGTTCGCAGGACTCACGCTGCCACTGCTGAAGTACAAGTTGAAACCGTCACTCTTGCTGACCGGCGATGCACTCAAACAGTAGCCGTTGCTGCCCACGGCGCCCATGCTACCGTCGCCGCCGTCGCGATAACCAGCAGCAGGGAACCAATTGCCGTTATAGGTACGACCAGAATTTGTTGCATCCCAAGTGAATGTCGTGGTTGAGAAGTTGCTATATTCAGCCTTGGTTGGCAATCTCCATCCCTCTGGGCATGGGTCAAAGAAAGTCTTGCCGTCACTCTCTGAAATGTCGTTCCAGTTCTTTGATGTGTAGTTGTTAGGCGAAGCCCAATCGTTGTTACCACTACCATAGGTATAGAATGTTGCAGGAGTTTGTACAGCTTTGGCAAATGTCACCTTACCTGTAGCAATGGTAGCTCCAGTACTTTTTGATGTACCATTGATGTCATAAATCTCTGTTGAGCCGACGAATGGGTCTTTTCTTCCGAACTGATAGTACAAACCACGTGTTTTCGCACCATCGGTTGCAGTCGCAGACTCTGCACCAAGGTTTCTGTCCATGAAACCTGCTACAAGCTGTGGCTCGTCGGTAAGCCACAAGTGCCAACTCCAGAGGTAATCGCTCTCGCCCTTCTTCTTGATACCTACAACAACGTTGCCTTTTACGTTGGCAGCAGCCTTTACGTAAAGTGGAGTAGTTCCTTTTCCTTCGAAAGTGTCACCACTCTTAACAACACCTGATTTGCTGCAAAAATTGATGGCACGTGAAGGGATGTCCTGCCAGATAACCTCGGCAGTCCATTCTGTTCCTGCCACGATAGGGGTAGTCTGGTCACCTACTGCTGAAGACCAGAAAGCATTAATCTTGTCGGCAATGTTAATGCCATAGGCCTTTGTTGACGTTGGGTCGATAATTAGTGAGTTGGCTACACTGGGACGAGTAGGGACAACACCTGAAGGATCTAGGTCTTCTGCAACCTCATCCCATGGGGTGACATCGACATTGAGGTTGATGGCTGTTCCGGAAATTACTGGTTTTCCGTCCTCGTCCTGACCTGCACCAGAAGTGAAGTCGAGGGTGTAGGCGTAACGATTGCCCATCTCCCAGTTGGTATCAATACCTACATACACCCAGTCATCCTTCAGAATATAACCGCCCTGCAAGGTAATCTTTACCTTTACGGCGATATATGCCTTATCGGAGGCCTTTGCCGCCTTTGACAACTGCTGTGGAAGAATCATAAATGGTACATTGGTCGCATCCAATGTTGAGACATCGCTTCCAAGTGTCACCGGGGTTGTCCAAGTTGTTGTGTAGTCTGTGACGTCGGAAACATCACTCGAAAGTGTCCAAGAGGCTGCTGCGTCTGAGGTGGAAGGGAATGTGAAAGTACCCTTCTTGATGACATTGCCAATCTTCACACCTGTTACATCTACGGTGTAGGCAGTGTTCTCGTTCTTTGCTGCAATGGTCACCTCGGATAATGCGTGCTGGAAATCAATATCTATACCTGTCGTTCCATTGGCTTTGTTGTTGCCTGTTGATTTTGCATACACGAAATCCTTCTGGTCGGCAGCTGCGGTGTTTGGAACGAAGTCGGTGAGTGTCTGGGCATCTTTGTCCAACTTGAAGGTTCCTGCCTGTCCTGGCTGCTCTGGTGCATACGCATAGAAGTGTAAGTTGCCCTCCACTGGCCAGTAGAATGTACCAACGTCGGTGTTCCATACGCTACCATCGGTAGAGGTGTATTTCACATCTTTCATGTAGTTGGTCTCACCATCTTGGAATGCGTTCATGGTGAACGAACCGAGGTTGGTGATGGTGGTCTCTACTGCACGAGATTTTACTGCTTTACCTTTTGCTGCCGCAAAAGTAGAAATAGGCTGACCGACTAATCCAACGTTAGGATTAATCGGGTTTTGGGAGAACTTGGCTGTCTGCAAGTCATCCTGTGAGCACGATGTAGCCAATACCAAAGAGGCTAAGGTTACGCAAAAGATACTTTTTTTGAACATAAATTTAAATTTTTGAATGAATAATACTTATATCTTGTTTATGAATATTACATAACGATTGGTATCTCTATGATGTTCCAGTCGCTAACGCCTGGGGTAAAACCGCTATTGCCGCCTATCTTGGTTGGCACAGGGAGTTTGTCCAGAACGATTTCTACCTCATAAGGGTTGGGGGCTTCCTTGATTTGCTTGGTAACATCATAGATGTAGCACCACTTTGTGCCATCCTTCAACACGGTATATATAACCAAATAGTTGGCGGCATCCTCTGATGGGCTGTTCCCATAGCATCGAAGCTGTCCTTCCAAAGTGCTTTCGTTTGTTGTGCCAACCGCAAATGGAATGGTGACCTTTGCCGCTGTCTTTTCTCCAGTGGAAAGGTTGATGCCTCCAGCAAGGTCTGAGATGGAACCGGCAATGGAGGATGAGAGGTTTTGCTGGTTATCGATGTTCATTATCTTCAACCTATAGGTGCAAAATCTTCGCTCTGGACTAAGCGTTATCTTACATGTGTCGCCTCGGTCGTTCTCTTCCAGTGATATAAGAATGCCTTTCTCAGAAGCACTGGAATAGATGCTGTCGGCTTCCATCGACATTCTTTCTCCCTCGGTTCCCTTTGCTCTTGGCAAAAGACTGGCTGATATTCCGATTCTATCTATAGTCCCGGCATCCTTGGAGCTTGCCTCAATGCTGTTTGTGCTGATATTATAGCGAAAACTTGTGTTTCTAGCATCGGAATTGAATCCCAATGCCGTGTAACTTACGCCAACTAGGGCTTGGGCTATGCCGCCGTTTTTTCCGATGAATTCCCTTTTGAGAGTCCTTTCGCCTTCTTCCCTTGGGAAAAGGTAAAAGCACATGGATGCTGGGTTGGCATTTGGGTATTGCTCCCAATCGAAAGTGACTTTTACGTTGGAGGCATGGTTGTGGTCATAACATAGATCTTTCTGCTCGCAACTGCTGAGTAGCCAGATTCCTATGGTCTGGAAGAAGAGGTACCACATCGCCGTCCTTACTTTCAAGATGATTTTGGAAGGATTGATATTCGTCATTTCATGCCTCCTTTCTCCGTTCTATAGTTCTTGCCTATCTGGAATGCTAGGGTGATGTCTGCTTTCACAGGACCGAAATATCTCCTGTTCCTGTTCTCTTGCCATACATAGTGGGTATCTATCGGGTCATACACCTTGTATGTTCCTCCAAAATAGCCTAAGGCCATGGCTAAGTCCAAGCTAACCCTTGGACTGATGGGGAATGTGTAGCCGTATTCTGCTCCTATCGTATAGGAGAAATCCGACATGTTGCCTCGCTTGCCGTACTCCACATCATACATTCCCATCTGACTCACCGCTCCAAGATGATGGCCTGTGAGGTGGCTTTTTAATGCTTGGCTTCCAAAATACTTTCTTATATCTATTTCTCCTCCATAACTTCTCCAGTATCTATGGCACGGATTGCTCTTCCACCAGGTGTACCAATAGCCTAGCCCTGCCGACCAGTTCTTTCCCAAATGCATTTCTGCTGAAATATTGGGAACCACAAATGCGTCATACAATAGATTGGTCTTCAATTTCCAAAGGATGGGATTCTTACAATTTGCTTTTGCATGGCATGTGTCCACACTTCGCTTTCCTATGAAATGGATGTCTTGCGCCGCAATCCTGCTTGTGCATGGAAATGCCAACAAGAGGAGGAATAGTATTTTTCTCATTTTACGTTTCTTTATTTTAAGGAGACTCCTTCTTTAATGGGATTCTACCTATGATTTCAAAATTCGGGTACAAAGGAACTGCTTTTTTGCAATATAGGCGCGAAAATCACGATATACCTTTTTATTTAACATATTCTTTTTCTAATAACTCTCTTTCTCTTTGCTGATAATCAATAAGTTATAGCTAGCTTGTATTTTTCTTGTATCTAATTTTTCATTTTCGTCCCTTTTGTTCGACCTCATCTTTTTTATTGAAGCGGTAGCGTGCCATCTGCCTCCCTTGCTTTTTCCTGTGCAAAGTTATGGCGGCCCTGTCAGATGCCAAGTACCAGGAGAGGACTCCTTATTTGGCTAAAACTTTTCTGGAAGCCTTCCGCAAATATTGCATATTTGGGTATTCCTGAAAAGTTTCTACCAAATTCCTTGGCGTTCTGACTTCACTGGGCTGCCATCCTTTCTGCACGTAAAAAGGCTACAGGGGACGACGGACACGCCGGGGTATGATAAAAAAATATCGGATCGAACGGAACGAAAAGCTGTAAAGGCTAGAGGATTCCAGAAATCCGAAGTATAAATTCATTTATGTTGAACCAATAAAATAGAATGATTATGACAGGACTTGCATTAAGAGTGAGTGTTCCTAAGTGGAACGTTGAGAGTGAGCTTGGTTACAAACCAATCACTACTTTTTGGGAGGATTTCTCCATCGCTGATAAGTTCGGCAATGAGGCTGTAAATGATACGTTCAAGCGTGCTTTCACTGAGTGGAAAGGCAACTATGCCTATCTTACGGAAATGGTGATGGTGTTGAACCATAAGATTTGGCAATGGTATAAGAAGAACATCCTTCTTGCCAAACTCTACAACCAGTTGTATGATATGGCTGCTGAGTATGCCGAGAACAACTTGAAAGGGGAGGAACTTGATTATTATTATCGTATCACTGACTAACAAAGGTAACGGAGAGACTAACCACCTCTCCATAACTAAGCTACAGAATGGAAACAAGATTTAAAATGGCTGCAACGCAAAGACAGATGAACTATCTCCTCAGTCATTATGGTGTCAAACTTTACGAGAGAATGGATAAGGAAGAGCCTAAGTTCCCGATTCCTGGGGAAGCAAACGTTTATCTTTGGAAGGTGCTGCTTCGTCATCCAGAAGGATTGTCAATTCCTTCCTTGATAGGTTACTCTAAGTTGTTGCCAATGTTGAGAAACTCATATAAAAAGCAGAAAGTATGAAAAAGAAAAGTGTTATGCAAGAGGACTTCGAGAAATTCTTGAAGTCCCTTCCCAAGAAAGTGTTTGTGAACACGGAAAGCGACAATGGGGATTGGTGGTATTCCTTTGCCTTCTCCGAAAACATCTATTTGGCTCTTTATTCTCACCAGACTGATGAATTTGTGCGCATCCAAAGAGTTGCTGGCAAAGAAGAAGCGGACTTTGACTTGTTTGCTTTGATGGATGATTACCTTACGGAAGAGGACACCTTGCAAAGTACAGGCATCTCGAAGACTTATAGCATCGGAGGAAGTAGTGACGGAAAGTATTTCTATATTTATAATGATTAGTTGTTAAAGTAATGAACACAAAAGTCAAAGAGAAAATGGAAGAGGTGAAGGCTACCTATCATGACTCAGAAGTAGTTATGGGAGAAATGCTGGCTTCTGTTCCTGCTGATGGGCTAAGCATGGAGGAAGCCTTCTTCCTATATGTCGCAGCGCTGAATTGGGCTAATGGCGATGAGTTTACACAAATCCTAGGTGATAATGAGGAAGAAGGTGTCAATCTTGTACTCGAAGCAAAGAAAATGATTGGTGTTATAAAATAACAAAGAAATAACTTGCAAGTTACGAAAAAGTTTCGTAACTTTGCAAGCACATAACAATAAATAGAAAAAAATAAATATGGAGAATATTGGAACAATAATAAGTATTTTAGTCGGATTGGTAACATTGTTATCAATGCTTGTTTGGTTTGGGCGTTTTATCCAACGTGTTAATGTTCATGACAAGAAGTTGGATGAGGTCTCTAGTGACATGTATGATATTAAAAAGCTGGTTACAATCCACGACTCAAAAATGGATGCTATATCTAAAAATGTTGGCGCTCTTCGTTTAGATGTGGATGACCTGAAGCAAGACATGACTTCAATAAAGACTTTGCTTATGGCAAAGTTCAAGGAATTTGAGGTGGTCTTTTCTGGGAAACATTCGCCTAGAGCTTTGAATGAAACAGGGCAGAAGATATTTGATGATATGCACGGAAAAGAGTTTTTGAAAAAGAACAAGGATTTGTTGTTTGCTTATGTAGACAAGGAGAAACCAAAGACCGCCTATGATGTTGAAGGTTTGTGCTACTTGGCTTGTCTCATGAATGTGAACAATGACGCCTTTATTGAGATAAAGAGTTTTCTCTATAACTACCCAACCATCACTTTGCCTGATGGCAAACCTCATGAGGTAACGATGGATGAAGCTTGCTCGGTACTGAGTCTTCCTTTGCGTGACATGTATTTGGAGGAACATCCTAATATAATAAGATAAAGTATGGATTCATTGTTGATTTTTATGACAGGCGTTGCAATAATAGCAGCAGGGCTTGCTTTTTGGGTAAACACCAAAATGGGGAAAAAATGGATTGATAGTTTGTAAGGTAAATCCAGAAATCATTAGCGTTTACAATGACAGAATTGGCTATTATTGCTGTTGGCATATTGCTGTGGAGCAATACAAGAGCTGGTAAGAAATGGTTGAAAGAACTTTAAGTGTTTATAGAGGTGGCAAGTTGCATTGCTGCCTCTTAATTTTTCGGCTGCTCCCTCTTCAGTCGCAGCCAACAGGCGAACCGTTCAGCTTCGCCTGTAAAGCGGTATCGCCGATGGGTGTCTTGGTAAATGTTCCAAATAGTAGCTGTTTGGAACATTTGCGCTTTTCTTATGTCTATGGCTTCGCTTTATTCCCTTTCTCCTGACTTTCATCCATCCTCGGCTTCACTGAGTTCTCCTGAAAGTCTGGAGAAACTGCACTATGAAGCCATAGAGCAGCAAGGGAGATAGGTCGAACCTTCATGTGGGGCTTTGGCCACCACACCCCTTGGCGGATGGCATACATGCGAGGAGGACTTTTCTTTCAGGGTAGGCTTGCTTCCGTTTTTGGCGAAGATGGACTTCCTTCCCATCTCCACCTATTTTGAAAGCCAGGCTACCCCTCTCTCCAAGCCACATGGACATGCCATTCTCCTCACAAGTGTGCCATCCTCTACGCTCCTATATCTATAGCCGAAGTTTCGGAATCTTATTTTTCTGTTTCTATATTTCCTTATTTTCTTATTTCTTTATATATTTATATAAGTATATAGTCATATAAGAATATAATTATTCCTACCTATAAAACTACAGTGCTATATCTATATTTTTCTTTTCTACTTTTCTTATATCTATGTTTTCATATTTGTTTCTATTGTTCGACCTCACTTTTTTATTGAAGCGGTAGTGTGACCTCTGCCTCCCTTGCTTTTTCCTGTGCAAAGTTATGGCAGCCCTGTCAGATGCCAAGTACCAGGAGAGGACTCCTTATTTGGCTAAAACTTTCCTGGAAGCCTTCCGCAAATAATTCTTATTTGGGCATTCCTGAAAAGTTTCTACCAAATTCCTTGGCGTTCTGACTCCTCTGGGCTGCCATTCTTTCTGCACGTAAAAAGGCTACAGGAGGCGAAGGACACGCCGAGGTATGATAAAAAAAATATCGGATCGAACGAAACAAATAACTGTAAAAGGCTAGAAGGTTCCGGAAATCCAAAGTATAATTTTTAAAGTTGAACCGTTAAAATGAGATTGACAATGAAACAGATTATTAAGTTTCTCAAGAAGATGAGTGTGGAAAACGCTTTGTTTTTCTTCTCAATGTTTGGAGTGGCAATGATGGCTTTTGCTTTCATGGGTGGTAACATGCGCTTCCTTGATGAGGGATTGGCCATCTGGCTGATAATAGCTGGAGCAGTGGTAGCTGGTGTGGGAATGATTGGGGTCTTCGCTAAGAACGACTTCTTTATCTACGACATCAACGAGGCTTCATAGAGTCTTTCGGGAGAGGAGAATAACCTCTCCTGTGCTTCTTCTTATGTTAGGCAAAGGTGGTGGTATATGTTAAAAATGAAAGATATTTCATTTTATAGCAGTCATTTTAAGTTCCATCACTTATCTTTGTAACTTTAAAAATATAGATGATATGAGAATGAATGAGATTTCTTGGCAACGAATGGGTTGTATGAACCATAGTGCCAATGTTGTTCCTGATGGAAAGCCCTATAAGAAACAAATGCTTCAGGGTAAAGTCTTTCCTATCACTAAAGCACAGGCTAGGAACTTTGTTCTGATGGGGTGTCTGCTCAATGAACTTAACAACGAGGATGTTCGGGTAGTGGAATTGATACTGAACAAGCATGGAATTGTTGGCAACTACAGCTATGCCAAGAAAAAGGGGATGGTGAGACTCGTCAACTCATGTGATTTCGACAAGGCTCTGAGAATGGAATATAATTTTTAAAATTTGATGATATGGAAGAAAAGTATGAGAGTTTTAAACAGAAAATTCTGAAACTGAACGAACTCGCTTTGAGAGGGGAAGAGGGAGAAGCCATTAATGCTCGAAAGGCAATGGTTAGGCTTTGCTCTACCCTGGGTGTTAATTTGGAGGACATCTTGAATGAGAGCGAACAAAAGAAAGAATATGTCTTCAATGTTGGATGTGACCACTTGCTGAAGGAGCTGTTCTTTATGTGCAGTGAGAAAATCTTGGGCGACGGTGAGATTTGGTATAAGGAGAAGAATAGCCATATATCCTTGGAACTTACTCCTTCACAATATGCCGAGTTGTTTACTTACTTCGATTTTCACAAGGAAAACTTCAAGAAGGAACTGAAAGCCACAAGGAAAAGATTGCTTCTGGCATATTTGTTGAAACATAATATCTATGTTGGTAATGATGACGGAACAGACAAAGAGCTTTCATCGGAGGAACGCCGCAATGCTTGGAAGACTTTGCAGATGGTTGATGGCTTGGAAAATGTGTCTTATTTAAAATCTTTGGAAGACAAGTAAATGGAAAAGAATGATATTTAATACAATGAAATGGTGATTGCCAGAATGAGAAAAATGAGGAAAGAGGCAGAAAAGCGAAATAGTCTCTGCTTTTGGAGTGTTTACACTAAAAACAGAGACTATTTTGTTATTAATATGTGTGAGATATGGTAACAAACACTGTCTCACCAGAATATCCTATCTTATAGGTTACTTCTTCCACAAGCCAGCGATAATCCGTCAATCCTTCGTTGAAAATTTCTTCATGCTCGTCGCCATACACCACCATATGCAGGAGAGACTTGTCTTCTAGCTCCTTTACGTTCCTTAGGTAGGATGGTGTCCTGTCGTCTTCTTTTCGAATCTCTTCCAATAGTAAGTGCAGGTCACTGTCGGAATTGGATAGTTGGCAGTAAAGCTGCTTGAATATCATGTCTTCGTAGTCGGAGAGCATGATGAATTCTCCTTTTCGAGGAATTATGGACATTTCGCATTCTATGAAGAATGCTCTGTGGGGATAGCACTCTGGGATATTGTTATAACAATCTATTCCTTTGCATCCCCAAACATTTTTTGGTAATAATATGACTTTCATCTTGATTTCTGGTATTGCTTAATATTCCGACAATGCTTCTCTGCGGGAAACGCTTCTAGCCACAAAACTGAAGGAATTGCCTGTGCTCTTGTACTTGCAAGGTTCGCCTACTTTCGAGACTGCCACGCAAAACACAGAGAGTGGAAGAGGTGCTTCGGGATGCTCTTTTACAAAACTCTCGATTTGTTCCTTGAACCAAAATGCTTTCTTGCCATTGAAAACCACTACAAGGTTGCCGTTGCATTCTATGGCTGCCCTGCCAATTTCTTGGTCAAATATGTCAACTTTTTCCATTGTGCAACTTATTTTAGTTCTCTTACTTCCATGTTTACACCTCTCTCATAGATGACAAAGGTGTAGGTCTTTCCTTTATACTTGAACTCATCTATGGTACGTGATATGTCACGGCCTTTTACTTTCTCTTTGCCGGAAAGTCTGTTCATTTCGGCAACTTGGTTCTTCCTGTAATAGCCCAATATACCTTGTATGACCAAGATTGCGGCGACAATGGCAAATAGCCAAATGTTGTCTTTGAAAAATTTTCTCATCTGTCTTGTTCTTTAATTGTTATTATACTCTTCTATGGCCTTGAATATCTCCAAAGCCACTTGCGGAACCCAGGCATTGCCGTATGCCTTTATGGATTCCTTTCTCCATTTTCCTTCAGAAATGGCAAGGTCGTCCACATCGAAGGGAAGCCCATCATCTCCTCTGCATATAGTGGGTTGAACTGACGGGAACCCTGTGAACCCCCGGTTTCCTCTGCTACTTTCTTCGGTGATGGCAGCTTGCCGTTCATGGCAAGGGCTGTCAGTCCCATTCCCATCTGGCTCTTGGAATTGAGCTTGGTGGTGTACTTGGTCGCCTCCGCAGCTGTAGGCGTAGGGAGGAGGTGCAGGGGCAGAAACTCCGTCTTGCCCTTCTTGTTGCAACGTTTCAAGCCCTGTGTCTGTACGGTGGGCAACAATCCATATCCTGTTTCTTCTATGGGGCGCTCCTGTGGCACAAGCTGGAATAACAAGCGGTTGGACTTCATATCCTTCTCGCTCAATGTCTTCACAGATGGCATCGAGGATGTACCTGTATTCTTCTCTACATACAACACTTTCTTCGAAGAGAAAGTCTGAACGTCCCATTTCAGTGACACTGCTGGGTTGTACCATCGTCGTGATGCCAACAACGTTTTCAGCAACGACCCAAGTGGGCTGTATCTCCCGAATCGCTCGTAGCATTTCAGACCAGAGGTAGCGGTCATCTTCCGCTCCTTTTCTGCTTCCTGCATAGCTGAAGGGCTGACAGGGAAATCCGCCTGTGAGAACATCGACTTTTCCTTTCCACTTTGTGAAGGTTGTCTTGGTGATGTCTGCATAACTTTCTGAATTTGGAAACCAATAGTCAAGAACTTGCCTTGGAAACTGCTGTATCTCGCAATGGAAGAGATTCTTCCATCCCATCCAGGAGGCTGCAAGCTCCGCTCCGCCTATCCCGGAAAATACACTAGCATGGGTCAAGGTGTTCTTGATGGTGGTATCGTTTGTTAATGGGGCTTCTCGCCCCCTTTCACCCCTCGGTGTTTTCAGGTATAGATTATTAAACCTGCTGCCGCACTGGGAGGAAGGGGAACGATGCCTACGAGTTGAAGATTTGGGAAATATCCCCTTTTCTGGGCTTTTTCACACGCACCTTTCCATAAAGCTCCTCATACTTGCGGATAAACATATCGAGGCCAACTCCGATGATTTCCTTGATGGCCACTCCCTCGATGTCGGCGATGGTTCGTACCTTACTCATCACATCTGGATCAACCATGGTGCTGATTACCTCATAGCGTGGTTTCTCCTTTCGCCTGGTAGGTGAAGGAGCCTCGCTAGGACATTCTTGTGTAGGAACAGCTTCCTGTTCCTCGGTCTTCCCTGTCAACCCTTGTAACAGGGAATCCATTGCGTTTGAATTGATGCTCTTTGACATAACTGCTAATTTTACGTTCTACTTGCTGATGGTTACATTGTTTAATACCATTCTCTCCAAAAACTCCTCGGTCAGGGCGATGTAGTCCTGTGCGCCATTGCTCTTCTTGTCGTAGTCAACGATGTTCGTTGCCTCCAATGGTGCCTGGGCGATGGTGACATTCTTGCGAATCTTTGTCGTGAACACTAAATCGTCCAGCTGCTTTCTCAAACCTTCCTCGATGTTCTTGCTGAGCTTCGTTCCTTCCCATCGAGTGATGGCAATACCGAAGATGTTTACCTTTGGATTGAGGAACTTCTTAATTTGGTTGATGAAGTCGAAGATCATCTTCAATCCGTTAAATGGCAAGACTTCTGCTACCAAAGGGATAATCACATAGTCGGATGCCGTGAGGGCATTCAGGGTGAGCAACCCAAGGGAAGGTGGGCAATCGATGAGGATGTAGTCGTACTCGCTCTTGTAGTTCTCCAACAACTCTGAGAGGATTCTCTCTCTCGCCATCTTTCCTGCCAACTCCAAGTCTGCCTGGGCTAGGTTCAAATCGGCTGGTATCATGTCCAAACGGATGTCCTCACGTACCTTATATATATAAAGGGAGGTGGAGGACTGGGATTTCAAGCCATCATAGATGGTGGTTGTGACCTCTTTCTTCAAGAGTGAACTCGTGAGGTTTGCCTGGGCATCCAAATCTACCAAGAGAACCTTGTAACCCTTGGAGGCGAGGATTGAACCCATACTTGCTGTTGTCGTTGTCTTACCAACGCCACCTTTGTGGTTGGCGAAGGAAATAATCTTTGCGTAATGTTTCATAATTGCGTTATATTTTTATATAAAGATATTATTAAATAATGATATTTGACTGCAAAGATATAATTAATTATTAATATAGCAAAATATTTATTTAATTATTTGCTTATATAAATGTTTTTTTGTACCTTTGCATCAGAAAAAGTTCTTAAAACATAAGTAATATGAAGAAAATTTTTGCATCAATGATGATGTTGGCTGCAACTTCCACAGGATTTGCCCAACAGGTAACGGCTCCAGAGCCTGAGTTTATTAACAGCTATTGCGTGCTCACAAGTGATTCCACTTTTGATGCGCTCCCAAAAGAGGACGGAATGATTTCCAAGCATCAGAATAAATTCGGCAAATTTGCCAAGATAGCAGGAGCTGTTGGAGACTTGGGGTTTGCAGGAGGTATGATAGGGGCCAGTACATCTGGAAGTGCTTCTGGTATAATTAATGGTGTTCGTGTGATGGGAACAGCAGCTGGAGTAGGACAAGCTGCCGATGCAGTGAATACCCTCGCAGGAGCAGAGGGTATGGACATTGCTTTCGCAGGTGGCAAATCTGCCTACACCGTGAAGAATGCAAATAATGGCATCCGCTTACTCATCAAGGGAGAGAAGAACGAGTACGATCCAATGGAGATTTACCGCATTGTACGTTTCAAAGTATCAAAGAAGGACAGAAGAATCCAATGGATGGAGTTTAAGCCAGCCTTGATTGGCAGTGCTGAGACCAAAAAAAGAGGATATGTTGCTTTCACTGGTCATAAGTATGGAAACCAAAGCTATCTCTTGGAGATTCCGGCATCAGAGGCAGAACCAGGAGAGTATGGCATCTTCTACATGTCAATCATTACGGCTACAGCCATCCCTGTAGGAACATTTAGTATTAACAAATAAGACGTTACGATTATGGAGGCTTTATTAACTTTGGCATTTGCCGGTTGGCTCGGCAAGAAAACCGTGGAAGCGGTAGTTGGTGGTGGAAATAAAAAGAAAAGAAGACGCTCTAAGACCAACTGGGATAGACTAAGCTATTCCCAGAAGGCTTGGCTTCATGACCATTCACTATAGTTTAATGGCAAATTCTGTAGTTTAAATTGCAAAATCATTATATATAAGGTTCAACGCTCCTGGTTCGAGAGAATCAGGAGTTTTTTGTTTGTAAGCCATTAAAACTCATAAAAGTTTGGAGATTAGAATTATTTGTCATACTTTTGCAGCGGAATAAATTTAATAAAGTCCCTTTGTGGCATAAATTATGTGTAAGGTATCAGAAGAGACAATCCTCAAGGCTAACGAGAGGATGAGAAAATATAAGATAGGGCAGAACAACAAGAATGTCTCACCTATGGGGTTTACCTTGGACACTCATGTCCAAGGTAAGACCTATAGTCAAACATTTACAGAGAATAGCATTAATGCTATTTTTGAACGTGTACTAAGCAATAGGCAGCATGGCAAAGCACTATAACTTCATTTATGAGGAATTGGTAAGGTATGAGGGTGACTTGGTAGGACGTGTTGACTACTCACTGTATAAAAGGGAAAAGATTGCTTTTATAGAACAATAGAGTAGGATGTAGGGGAGTAATCCCCTACATCTACTCTATTTGAAATATTTCGGTGCTATTTTACTTTGCTTGCCCTTTGCTCATAAGTTCGGCATAGGCAAGGGCATCTCTGATAATGCAACTGCTTTCAGTCTCTTTGTCTTCCTTGCAAATGGCCCTGTATTGTTGCTTGAAGACATCTGGACATTCCTCATAGGCATCGATAAGGACATATCTTATCCATTTGTCATAGTCCTTGGGATGAGGAAGCTTAAGTCTTCTCAGAAACATACCTGTGGCACGTTTCAAGGTGTTGACATCGAGCTTGACGGCCTTGCCTGTTTCCATGTCTATCCAGGCAAACAACAGGTGGGCTACCTGCACTGAGCGGTCTATGCTGATTTGAAAACATGATACCTTGAATCTTTTTTCAAATGCCAGACTTACTTCCTTTATTTGCTCCAGCGTGGTGGATGCTGGAACCTCAAAGGAAATTTCCCTGATGACCTTTGTGTTGCGATATGGCAGAAAAGAGGTCTTCTTTTCTATCACTCTAAGAAGTTTCTCGTATCTTGATACGTAAGTCTCTTCTATCCAATATTCTGGTTGCATGGGCAAATCTGCCCTAGCAACGTCAATGTTAAGGATTCCGTTATTTCTCATAAGGTTTGCGTTTTATATCATTTACTTTTTCCATAAGTCCCCATCTCTGTAAGTGAACTTAATCTCATAGATGAAGGCGATGATGATGCCAATGACGGCAACACCGAATGCTATTCCCACTATTTTCATAGGCTCTCTTTGTTTTTTATGAACTTGTAATAGGCGTATGAGCGAAGGCTCTGAAAGTGTATGTAACTTCCCGACCAGTCCACTGCGGCCGGATTTCTGTCCATGATGGTTCTCGTTAGCACCTTTCCTGCTGAACTGTTGGGCAAGAACAGGTTCACTTCCTCGTACTCCTCGCTTTCTACGAGAAAGTGAGAGAGGTTGAAATGGTGGTTGAGGATGATGCAATCGCATTCCTTGGGGAGTGCAATCTTGCCGTCCTTCGACAAAGAGAGATAGGCCAGATAGTCCATGAAATTACTAAAAAGGCAGCAACTAGCGACTGAGCCTTTTTTAGAAAGTTGCAATGTGATGCCCTTGCGATGAATTGTCGTTGGTCTTTTCATCTCCGTCAGGCTGATGAACTCCACGCCTCCGTGTACGTTTCTCATTCCTATTCCGTGCCACACTCTGTTCAGGCTGCTACAGTCGATGGAATATACTTCTTCTGGTATCGAGGAAGGATTTATGCCAAATTCTTGCAGTTTTTCTTGATCTTTCACTGTCAAGGACTCAAAGCAGATTTCTTCTGCTGCGTGTTCCAAATGCAGTGCTTTTCCGTTCTTTTGCTTGTTCATGATTGTTAAATATTTATTCGTTTCACTCATTTACTTTTATCATCATGATGTTCCTACATCTTGTTTATTAACTTTTGTAGGTCTTGTGTCGTTCTTCCTAAGGCGAAATAGTCGCTAATGTCCTTTTCTTGCTTGGTTCCGCTGAGAGGTAACTCCAATCTGAAAACGTTGTAATTGCCATTGTACTCTTCCACTCTGCTCTTGGATTCCTTGATGCCTGTAGTATCAGAATCGTAAAGAAATATAATTTTTCTGAATCTCTGGGAAAGCAGCTTTATTTTGTCTGCAGGTATCTTTGCCGTCTCGCTGTTGAATGCTATGGCATTGTAGCCATGGGAAGCAAGGGACAGGACATCCTTTTCTCCACCAGTGATGAACACCATGTCGCCGTTTTCTTGCAACTGTTCCCATCCAAACACATATGGCGTTGGCAGGTCGCCGCCATACAGAAATCTGTTTTCTGCCTTAGGACGATATACTTTGATGCCCTTCATGTCGTTGAAGAAATAGCCGTAGGCTGGGATGGCCTTGGAACCAAATATGTTGAAACTCTTGCCGTCGGCTTTATTGAAAGTCACGCTTCTTAGGCTGTGAACATGATAGCGACGTAGGGTGTTGACATCGATTCCATACTTGTTCCAATACTCTAGTTCCCAAGACATAAATTCTTGTATGACAGGCATGAAAGTCTTGATACTTGATGTCTTGTTCTTGCTGATTTCTTGCTTGATGGCAGCTCTGTTGAACTGGGGCTTTGAGGAGTACTTTCCCTTGTTCTCCTCAAAGACTCCCAGGCACAGGTCCTGGTCGATTCTCTCCAATACGGCCTTGAAATCATTGCGGATGCTCATGTTCAGCACCCTTGCAGCGATTGCAAAGGCGTTGCCGCTACATCTGCTGTCGCCAAAGTCCTGGAGATAGTAGTAGGCTTGCTCTCCTGGAGGCTCGTTGAGATACAGATGGCAGGACGGACGGTTGTCGCCACTTCTGAAGGGGCTCTTGAACTTTTTCTTCAAGCACTCCTTACCCAGATAATAGCTGAAAATATCCAGTCCTCCATCTGTTTTCTTCAAAATTGTTTTGTATTCTTCCATGTAAAACCTAATTTTTGCCGCTTTATTTGCGATTTGAGACGTTTTGTTTGTTTCTGTGAGGAATTTATTGCTTGCCTCGGAAAAGTCGTCCTGAGCGCTGTTTTTACGCTTTTTAGTGAATCTTGCGGAAGTTGATGTCTGGCATGTGTACCACTTCCATCAGCTCGTTGAGCCTTTCCGCAAGCCTGTCACCATATTTCGGGCGTATGTCTGCCATCGGCAAGTTGGTGGTGATGATGGTCGGGAGCATCTTGTCGTAGCGATACGACAACAGCTGCTCGATGGGCTTGTATCTGTTTCCGTACTCGCAGAAGTCCGTTTCTTCCGTTCCTAGCTCGTCGATGGCGAGGATGTAGGTGTTGGCGCATCGCTCAAACTTGGGCTTGTTACTTACGAACATCTGGTAGAGTTCTCTAGCCGTGACTAGCCAGATTCCTGCCTTGGAGCTGAACACGCTGCCTTCGCCATTGCTAGGATCGGGAATCTTACAGCAGTTGATGAAGCTTCGCATCCCCTTCACGCAGGTGGTCTTTCCGTTGCCTGTGATGCCGTTGAGGACAAGCCAGCAGTGCTCCTTTCCAGTTGTTAACCACGAAGCAACTTTTTTCATGCTTTCCATCTGGGATGGTTCGGCAACGAAAGACTTCTCTCTCTTTTTCACCTCTTGGGCGAAATGATAGAGCAGATGCTCAAAGCACAGCTCTGGGGTGAACCCCATGTTAGAAATTTCCTTCATAGATGCCTCCTTCCGAACTTTTTGGTACAAACTTCTCGCCGCTCCAACGCTCTGAGGTTGGTGATGTGGAACGGTTGGAAGCCTGAGGTTGGTTGATAGTTCTCAAATTCTTTTCAAGCCAGTCGCAGAAATGACACTTGAAGTCTTTCATATCCTCATGCTTATCCTTGCCACGGCAGACTAGTTCAATCTCGAACTCGTCAACTTTGTTCTTCACTTCCTCTGATGTGGAGAGCTTGTATTTTTTCTGAATGGCAGCTAACCATGCGGTTTCTGACTTCACGAGGTCGGCAAAATTTTCTTTGTTTGATTTCTTTTGCTCGTTTTCTTTCTCCACCTCGGTCACTTCTAAAACTTCGACGAAATCCCCCTCACGCACGTGCGCGATGTCGTCGTCGATATTCTTTATTTCTTTTATTCTTTTATTCTTATATTCTTTTAGTGTTGTTAAAGCCGTGTTAGAACTATGTTGCTCCTGTGTTAGTACCGTGTTAGAACTATGTTGCTCCTGTGTTAGTACCGTGTTAGTTGAGATTTTTGTAGCTTGGTAACTATCATAATTACAGCGAGTTATGTCTCGTTCTTTTTGTGCCGATATTTGTGAGTTGTTATGTTCTGACACGGATTCTATATTATTGTGCCTCTCTTGTGTTAACACTGTGTTAGTTGAAATTTTTGTAGCTTGATAACTATCATAATTACAGAGAGTTATGACGCTTTGCTTATGTGCCACCCCTGGTAAATACGAGATTTCGCCAGTTCGTTGTAATCTGGCTAGACAAGTTCTGATGCTCTTCTCGGAAATGCCGGTTGCTTTTGTCAATAAACGCAAGGTGGAATTGAGCTGCCATGCTTCACTTCTGCTGTCGTTGTTTATGACTAATTTTGCTTTCAACATGAAGTACACATACAAATGCACCATGTTTGGCTCATGATACCAACCCCAATCGCAAATCTTGCGATATAACTTTATCCAATCTGGAGCAGCCTCGTCTATTCCGATAGGCTGAAACTTGTTGAAATCGACAAGAACGATGATTCTTCCGTTCTGCAACTTCTTATATTCGATTTCTTTGGTGCGCTGGAGTCTTGCGAGCCCTGTTCGAAGCTTCTGCAATGAAATCCCAGTTTCCTTAGATAAATGGTTGAGGGAAACAAGGCATTCGCCACGTTTGATGGTGATGTCGTTGTACTTGACATCATAAACGTTGGCGTTGAGAAGAAGGTACAGATATAGCTGCACCATGTTTGCGTCATGGTACCAACTCCAATTTACAAAGTTGCGTGGCAACTTAATCCAACTATTGTCTGCTATGTTCATGATTCTTAAGCTTTTGATTCCTCTATTTTGAAAGACACGCAGGGCTTGCCGCCTTTGTAGCTGATGATGATTTCATCGTCTTTCTCTGTTATGTCTCGTATGTAGGAAAGGAGAAATTTTCCTCTTTTCCAACTTAACTCTTGCTTTTTTATGTCCTCGCCTAGGTTGTGGAGTGCAAGCTTGCACTCTTCTATGCCTTGGCAAGGGGCAAAGTACGAAGGCTTCAACTTCACGAGGAGGTCTATAAGCCAAGGTTGCTTCTCTGCTACTTGATAATATCTTTTGATTCTGTACATTGCTCTTTGCTTTAAAAGTAGTCTTGCTCTCTTCGGTGTAACTCCTGAAGGTCGCTGACTTTGTATTCTGTCTTTCCCTTTCTCTTGGAAAAAGGTTTGAGCTTGCCTTCCTTAATCCAACGGCGCACATTCCCAGAACCGAACACTCTCATACTTTCTCGCTCACTATAATACTTTTTTGGAGGATTCTTTATCAAGAGCGCAATCTTTGGTGCCAGGAAAGTAGCTAAGTCTTCAAGAAATGTCTTGTAACTGACATTCTTGTCCTCAAACACGATTCGCTGTTCCATAAATTTCTGTTTTATTGTTCAACTCACTTGGATATACCACAGGATTTGAACGCCCATGATATATTCCTGCTTCCTTCAGTATCTTCAAGACACCACAGCGAGAAAAGTTGTATTTCTTGGCAAGGTGTTCCATCACAGGGGTTGGTTTCAGCACCTTGTTCAGGATGAGTTGCCCATACACGTTGAGGTAGTCGCTGATGACCTGCTCTCTCTTTTTTATTCTTTCGCCTATTGAGGTTCCAGAATAAACTTCGGTTAAAATTTCAAAGTTATTCTTGCTCATATTGTATTTTTTATGTATATTTGCAAACGTATTTCGTTTTACGAACGTTACTATTTCGTTATTTCGAGTGCAAAGATAATAAAAAGCTGATAATATTATTAATAAAGGCTGATAAATTTATGATTAATTAACTATAATATAAATAAATATGAATGGATTGGAGTTGCGTAAGGCTTTATCAAAAAGTAAAGTGAGCATCGTTGATTTGGCAGAAAAACTAAATATGACTCAGCCAAACTTGAGCAATGCCTTCAAGGTGCAGGATGTTAAATCTGGCATGTTGGAGAAAATTTGTGATGCTCTCGGTGTAACTATTGATTTCTTCTATGGCGGAACAAAATACATGAAGAATGGCGGCGAAGGCTACGTTGCTAAAGAAGAAACTGTAGGCGTGGCGCAGGAAGAGGATGCAGCAATCCTATATAAGAAACGACAACAGAGCCTTGCTGATGCAAAAGACCAGGAGATTATATTTCTAAAGGGACAGGTGCAAGCATTGAAGGAAACTATCCAAATGCTTGGTGGCAAGAACTCAAATGTGGATGTGCCTATGCCGTTGCAGAAAAAGAATGCGTAATCATCCATCACGATTTCATGAAAAATAGATAATGAATTAACTATATATATAAATATGTATATAAATATAATAAGGTGTAAAGCCTTTACATAGACAGAAGGAAATATTATCCTATGTTTAGAGTAACCTACGGAAAGGGCTTCCCATACTGATAATATTGCTGCGGCGCAGGCTGCTGTAGAGGAGTAAATCTCTTCTGAAAGAAGATTGTACGATTAATGATTAGATAATTAGAGGAAAGTGTTTCGTAATGAAGCGCTTTCCTCTTTTTCGTCTTTTTTAGGTTAAATTTCGAAAGAAAATGAGCAAATCATTTGCAAGTTACATTTATTTTCCGTAATTTTGTCGGAAAATAGAGAAATATGACTGCAAGAGAAGATAGAGAAAAGGAAAAATTTACCAAAGAAACTGTAGTAAAGTATTTCTTTGATATGAGTAAATCCACCTATACTATTATGGTTTTAGGTGGGTTGGCTGCATTATTTGGTATAGTTGAGACTAATGAAAGCGGTACCATAAGTGCCATTTTGTTGGGCGTAGTGTTGTCTGCAGTCTTATCAATTATTGGTTATGTAATTTCTAAACGTTAAGAGTATGAATACATTGGCTTTAACTTTTGCAATATGCTTAGTTCCGGCTACGGCATTTTTGATTTGGCTCTTCACTCCTTGGGGGAAGAAATGGTCAAAGGAATTGTAAAGATGAAGTAACAATTCACCGCAGTATTTTTTGCTGGGTAGATGGTTTGTTAATTTCTAAAAGATAAATATATGAATACATTGGCTTTAACTTTTGCCGTGTGCTCAATAGTAGCATTGGCCTTTCTTGCATGGCTCTTTACTCCTTGGGGAAAGAAGTGGTCTAAGGAATTGTAGTGATGAAGAAGATAAAATATATATTATGCGCTTGCCTGATGATGGCAAGCGTGGGCATGGAAGCCAAGTCGATGAAGGATTTGCTGGTTTCGATGCCCGATTCTGTTGTGCCTTATCTCAACCACAACCTGCGGCTGGAATTTACTGAGCTGCAGGAGATGGGAGTGAAGGCGGAAGTGAAGAATCTGTTAGGTGAAACGAGTGTGATGGATACGCTGACTGCTGATTTCGCTCAGTTGAGAACGAGTAAGAGCGCTACTTTGCAGATGAAGAAACTGCCATCGGCTAACGGTGATTCGCTGCTTTGCGTGGTGAAGACTTTTGCCGGAGTAGAGAAGGAGAGCGAACTCTATCTCTTTAATCAGGATTGGCAGGAGCAGGATGCCAGCAGAATTTTCGATGGAAAATCTTTGCAGCAACTGGCTTCCGGTCTTGTTGCCAAACCCGATACGATGAGCGAGGCTAAGTTTGAGGAACTCAAGGGGAAAATTGAACTCAAAACCGTGAGTGCTCTGCTCCTGCAATATGAAAACAGCCTCGTAGTGCGCTTGGCTTTACCTTTCCTGTCTGCTGACGATAAGAAGGCTGTAAATGCAATAAAACTGCAAAGAAAGTTTAATTGGAATGGCAAAACTTTTAAGGAGAGTTAAATTCTTGAAGTTTTTTGCTATAAACTATTGCAGGTTACAAGATTATTTGTACCTTTGCATCGTGTTTTTCATGGTATTAGATTATTAAGGTTAATAAAAGATTGGTTGTCGTGAGACAATCAATTTTTTTTGTCCCTATCTGAAGGCATCAGCCCCTTGTCTTACCCATCGGCTTGAGGCCGTTGGTTCAGACTGCAGGGCGATGTTTAGAAGATAACCATTCCGATGATACCGCAGATGAAAAGCAGCAGGATAGGGTTGGTCTTTCTGAATTTTGTGAAGTAGAAAGCAGCCAGAAACAGCACGACGCTTACTCCGAAGACAAACGGATTGTCGGTTGGTGATCCGAAGTTCTCTTTATTCATCAGGAGAACAGCGGCAGCAGCTATCAGTCCGATGATGGCAGGGCGAAGTCCCGCAAAGATATCTTTTACGATTTTAGAATCCTTGTGCGTAATCAGATAACGGCTGATGAGAATCATGATGATGAAAGGCAGCCACATGATGGAGAGCGAAGCCAATATTGAACCCAGCCAGGCTGCCCAGACAGGATAGCCGTCGTGAAGGCAGGTGGTATAGCCTACGTAGGTGGCACAGTTGATGCCGATAGGGCCCGGTGTAGACTGGCTGATAGCCACTATATCCGTAAACTCAGCATTTGTAAGCCAATGATTCTTCACTACCGTCTCGTTGTGGATGAGCGAAAGCATCGCATATCCGCCACCAAAATTAAATGTACCAATCTTGGTAAATATCAGAAATAATTTCAGAAATAGCATAATCTCTATGTTTTTTACTTTTTTACCTTTCCATAAAGCCATCCCAGCACACCGGCTGCGGTGATGATGTAGATAGGGGAGATGCCGAATGCTGCAATCAGCAGACAGCAAACCACTGGAATCCAAATGTTGTAGCGGTTGATGTTTGCCGTCTTTGCCATCTTGAAGCAAGGCGCAGCAATGAGCGCTACCACGGCAGGGCGCACACCCATGAAGAACTTGCCCACCCAATAATTGTCCTTGAAATGCTGGAAGAACATGGCGATGATGAGAATGGCGATGATAGAAGGCAGGGCGATGCCTATGGCACCCACAATGCCTCCCCAGACTCCCTTCAGCTTATAGCCGATATGACTCGCCATGTCGATGGCGAAGATGCCCGGAGTGGTCTGCGCCACTACCATGATATCCATGAACTCCTGCTTGTCCATCCACTTGTTCTTGTCTACAAATTCCTGTTCCATGATCGGTATCATGGCGTAACCTCCGCCTAGCGTGAAAGCCCCGATTTTATTGCACGTGAGGAAAAATTTTACTAACATATCTGTTGTTTCTATATTATTTTTCTCTTATATCTGTTGAAATCGGCTGCAAAAATACACATAATTTGTTAAATATGCTAGCTTTCATGCGGATAATCTTCAAAATCGTGTGCTTTTTACCCGAAAATTTGTATCTTTGCAGCTAATATTTGATAATAAAAAGACATTAAACTATGAATCTGAAAGTACGCCTAGCAGTGATGAACTTCCTGGAGTTTGCAGTTTGGGGAGCTTATCTTACGTCTATGGGCAACTATCTCGGCAAGGCTGGGATGGGTGCCGAGATTTCCTGGTTCTATACCATACAGGGAATCGTATCTATTTTTATGCCTACATTGATGGGCATTGTGGCAGATAAGTATATCCAGCCGCAACGTCTTTTGGGCTATTGTCACCTTTTGGCAGGAGCAGCCATGATAGGTCTGTTCGGTATGGGACAGGCCAGTCAGACTCCTAATGAGGCAATGTTTATTGCCGTTTACACCTTCAGCGTGGCTTTCTATATGCCTACATTGGCATTGTCAAATACTTCGGCATTCAGTATATTGAAGAGCAACGGGCTCGACACCGTGAAGGCTTTTCCGCCAATCCGTGTGTTCGGAACCGTGGGTTTCATCCTTACGATGTGGATAGTGAACTGTGCTACCTGGGACAACGGTTCATTCTCGTTCCTGTTGAGTGAGAACGCCCATAAGTTCCAGTATACCCATCATCAGTTCCTGGTATCGGGTGTGCTCAGCATTCTTCTCTTCCTCTATTGCTTCTCATTGCCTAGCTGTCCTGTAGTGAAGAAAGAGGCTAAGAGTTGGGTTGAGACATGGGGTTTCGATGCCTTCAAACTCTTCAAGAGCCGTGAGATGGCGATGTTCTTCATCTTCTCTTGCATGCTCGGTATGAGTCTGCAGGTAACCAATGGCTATGCCACTCCGTTCATTACCAGTTTCAAGGGCGATCCAACGATGCTTGATACCTTTGCTGCTAACAATGCTACGCTCCTGGTATCCATCTCTCAGGTGGCCGAGGCGCTCTGCATCCTTCTGATTCCATTCTTCCTGAAGCGATATGGCATCAAGGTTGTGATGCTCATCGCGATGTTGGCATGGGTTTTGCGATTCGGCTTCTTCGGATTGGGCAATCCTGCATTCCCGGGTGTTAGCTTATTCGTCCTCTCATGCATCGTTTATGGTGTAGCTTTCGACTTCTTTAATGTGTCGGGCGGTCTGTTCGTAGACCAAAAATGTGATGTGAAGGTAAGAGCATCGGCTCAAGGTCTGTTCATGCTGATGACCAATGGTCTGGGAGCATCTATCGGAACCATTCTCGCAGGTATGGTCATCAACCATTACTGCCACTGGACAGATGATGGCTACCTGATGGGTGACTGGAAAACCTGCTGGTTCATCTTTGCCGGTTATGCGCTCGTGGTAGCTGTAGCCTTTGCTGTCCTCTTCCGTCCGAAGAAAGAACAGAAATAAGGAAGAAAAAGTGTCATACTCAACGCGAGAGTAAAAACAGAATGTTACGTAAGAATATAAATAAATTTAAATAAAGAAAGGGTACATAATGATGTTGTACAAACTTAAACTCGCTGTCTGCTTTGCCATTCCGGAAGGTTTCGGAACATGTATTATTAGTTTGGTAGACGAATCCGAAAAAAGAGCTTTGTCTATTACGACTACTGAATATGTGGCAGAGCAGCTGAAGGCATGTAATTTGAAAACTTCTGATTTTAAAAATGATGTGATCTCTGTACTTTGGACACTATTTGACAGGCAAAATGTAGACGATTTCTATCTCGAATTCGATGCTACGCCAGAGAGGGGAGTATATGCTACTCTTGTGAATAAAATCACAAATGAACGTATGAGCATCAAGACAGACCAGGCTGTGTTGCTGTCTGTGGCTGCGGATATAGAAATGTATACCACAGAGATGGTTATAAAGGAACTTTCTACTCCTTTTAATAAAAATGATATGAGTACGACTTCTTGTGCCGTTTCACTCTTGAGCTTGCCAGACCAGATGCTCGAAAAAGCATTGGATTGTGCCATTAATGAAGAAGATTACGAAGCAGCCTCAGCCATTCGCGATGAGATAGAGCGCCGCAAAGGCAAAAAAAGTGAATAATTAAAGGATATTCTTACGGAATAACAGAAAAATAAGAAGAAAAAGTAACAATAAGAGGAAATGAAAGAAGTTAGATTTTTCTATGTGCCAGATGCGGCTACACAGACAGAACTACCTCAGGAAGAGGCTACTCATGCACTCAGGGTTTTGCGTATCCAGGCGGGGGACGAATTGTTCCTGATGGATGGCAAGGGGGTGTTCTACCGTGCAGAAGTGTCGCTGGCTACCAACAAACGGTGCATCTATGAGGTGAAGGAGGTTATGCCGCAGCAGCCTGCCTGGCGCGGACACATTCACCTGGCCATCGCCCCGACAAAGATGATGGACCGCATTGAATGGATGGCAGAGAAGGCTACGGAAATCGGCTTCGATGAAATCTCTTTCCTCAACTGCAAGTTCTCTGAACGCAAGGTCATCCGCATAGACCGCATAGACAAGATTGTGGTTTCTGCCGTCAAGCAGAGCCACAAGGCTTGGAAACCTGTAGTCAACGAACTGCAGAACTTTAAAGATTTTATTACGGCTCCCCGCAATGGCAGAAAGTTTATCTGCCATTGTTATGAGGAGATAGAAAAGAAAGACTTTTTTGCCGAGATTTCCAAGTCATGTCCAGCTGATGATTCTGCCGGAGCAGCCCAGGAGGGTGCCGATGACATCACCGTGCTGGTAGGACCTGAGGGCGATTTCTCTATCGATGAGGTGAGACTGGCCCTGGAAAACGGATATGAGAGTGTTTCGCTTGGCACCAGTCGCCTCCGTACGGAAACAGCAGGATTGGTGGCTGTCAACATGTGCCATCTGGCAAGAGCTTTATAATATTTACTAGTGTGATGAAAAGATTGTATAAGAGTTTGATGTTCATGTGCTTGGCTGTCGTATTGGGATTGCTGAGTTCATGCTCGGGCACTGACTATCTCAATGCCATTCCAAAGAAAAGTACTGCGCTCATCTCTGTTGACATGCAGCAGATGGCATCCGGCAAAAGCGATGAAGACAAGGTGGGAATGCTCAAGTCTCTGCTGCACGTTGAGGATGCATCGAAGTGTGGCATCGACATCTCAGAGAAGATATTCCTCTTTGAGAGTGCTGATGGCAACCTCGGACTTTGTGCCAAGGTGAGCGATGAGGGCGATGTAGAAGACTGGCTTGCTTCGCTTGCCAAACAGCATATCGCTACAGAGGTGAAGGAGCGCAAAGGCTTTCATTTCTCTGTATTGAAAAATTCGTGGCTGGTCGGCTTTTCTGATCAGGCACTC
The DNA here is from genome assembly GCF_026015465.1 of Segatella copri. Lineage (GTDB taxonomy): Bacteria > Bacteroidota > Bacteroidia > Bacteroidales > Bacteroidaceae > Prevotella > Prevotella copri_E. The sequence continues at coordinate 43,556 of NZ_JAPDUQ010000001.1, read as the reverse complement.
CTCGTTATGGGACCGGTTGTAGCCGATGCGCAGGCCCAGCTCCAGCAGCAGATGGTGAAATATCTGAAGGCTGATGAGGACGAAGGTATTACCGCATCGCCTATGTTTGAACGTCTGGAAACTATCACTTCGCCTATGGCTATGGTGGCTCAGGCTCAGGCGTTGCCGGAGAAGTTCGTAGCTCCATTTACCCTTGGTACTCCTAAAGATACCGACCCTTCGCTGGTAGTGATTGCTGCCGAGATGGACGTGAAAGACGGTATCCTGCAGGTGAAGGGAGAAACCTTCTCCTTTAATAAAGAAATAGATGAGGCCCTGAAGAAGGCGGCTCAAACCTATCGTCCGGTCAAGGGCAGCTACGTCAAGTCGATGCCTGCTGATGCACTGGCGGGTATCTTTATGAACGTAAAGGGCGATCAGTTCCTGCCGATGATGCAGAGCAACCGCAGCCTTCAGACCCTCCTGATGGGTATCAACCAGGCCATCGATATGGATAATATCATCCGTAGTGTGGATGGAGATATGGCTATCGTGATGCCTTCGCTTACAGATAACGATATGCAGATGACGATGGCTGCTAAACTGTCGCATGCCAAGTGGTTGGGCGATGTTGATTATTGGAAAACTTCATGTCCGGCTGGTGCGAAGATTGCCAATTGGGGAAAGAATGCTTACTTCTATACCGATGGCAAGACCTCGTTCTATTTCGGTGTGACGGATGACAAGCAGTTCTTTAGCGGAAGCGACCAGCTGATGGCGCAATATGCCGTGAAACCAAGTAATCATCCGATAGATGCAAAAATTCAGAAACTCATCGTCGGTCAGAAACTGGCAATGGTCATCAATCTCGCCAAGAGTTCTGATAGTGACAGCTCGGGCAAGGATGATGCCATCTCTACCGTAACCGGTCTGCTCACCCCTGTCTTCGGAAATCTTACTTCGGTGGTCTATACTTTAAAGGTAAAAGAGTAAAAAGGTAAAAGGGTAAAAAGTAAAAAGAACCTTACCCCCTCCTGCGCCCCCGTTCCTAGCGATTCTATCGCTAGTCCCCCCAAGTCTAAAGGTAAAAGATTAAACATTAAACATAAAAAAAGTGGAAAAGATTCAGCTTCATTCCGTTCTCCCACAGGTTTTTGCCCAGCGCAACGACCTGAATTCGGAGATATGGAAGCAGGATGTTACCTTCGAGAAAGGTCATCTTTATCTTATCGAGGCAGAGAGTGGCAGCGGAAAGAGTACTTTCTGCAGCTATGTGCTCGGCTATCGTCACGACTACAGCGGAAGCGTGATGTTCGACAATGATGTTACCGCCAACTACAAGGTGAAAGACTGGGTAGAGATGCGCAAAAAGCACATCAGCCATCTCTTTCAGGAACTCCGTCTCTTCCCTGAGCTTACTGCCCTGGAGAATGTAGAAATTAAGAACAAGATAACCGGATTCAAGACGCGTGAGCAGATACTGAAATGGTTTGATATGCTCGGTATTGCTGATAAGGTAGATGCCAAAATCGGCAGAATGTCGTTCGGACAGCAGCAGCGTGTGGCAATGATGCGTGCGCTCTGTCAGCCTTTCGATTTCATTCTGGCTGATGAGCCTATCAGTCACCTCGACGACAACAATTCGCGCATCATGGCAGATATCATGATGACCGAAGCGAAGGAGCAGGGGGCTGGCGTCATCGTAACCAGTATCGGTAAGCACATGGACTTGCCCTACGAGCACGTGTTTAAACTTTAGTAAAGTTAATAGTTGACAGTTTATAGTTAATAGCAAGTTTGCTATAAACTGTAAATTATAAATTATAAATTTAAAATTTAAAATGAATCTCGTTTGGAAATTATTGCGTCAGCATATCAGCATACCTCAGTTTGCGGGCTTTGCCTTCGCCAATCTCTTCGGTATGCTCATCGTTCTTTTCGGCTTTCAGTTTTATAAAGACGTGCTGCCTGTCTTCACTCAACAAGACAGTTTCATGAAAGCCGACTACCTCATCATGAGCAAGAAGATAGGTATGGGAAATACCATCAGCGGCCGTTCCAATACCTTCTCGGGTTCTGAAATCGATGAAATCGGAGACCAGAAGTTTGTGAAGAAAATAGGAAAATTCACCTCTACTGAATATAAGGTAGATGCCCAGATGGGTGTAAACGGCGTGAACGTTCTAAATAGCGAACTCTTCTTCGAGAGTGTGCCTGACGGTTTTGTTGATGTGCCGCTCAAGAACTGGAAATATACGCCGGGAACTCAGGAGGTGCCAATCATCCTCCCGCGTACCTATATTAATATGTATAACTTCGGTTTCGCCCAGAGTCATTCGCTCCCTAAAATCAGCGATGGACTGATGGGCATGATTGATTTCAATATCCAGATTCAGGCTGGCGGCAAGAAAGAGCAGTTCAAGGGAAAGGTAATCGGTTTCTCTTCGCGACTCAACACCATCCTTGTTCCACAGGCATTCATGGACTGGAGTAACCAGGAATTTGCGCCAAACCAGAAGAGCGATCCTAACCGCCTCATCGTAGAGGTAGGAAACCCGGGAGACGAGAACATTACTAAATACCTGGATGATAATGGTTATGAGGTAGAGACAGACAAACTGGATGCAGAGAAGACTACCTATTTCCTCCGCATGATGGTATCGATGGTGATGATTATCGGTTTGGTTATCTCTGTCTTGAGTTTCTACATTCTGATGCTCAGCATCTATCTGCTGGTACAGAAGAATTCTTCTAAGTTGGAGAATCTTCTTCTGATAGGTTACAGTCCGAACAATGTAGCAAAGCCATATCAGGTGCTCACCATCGCGCTGAACATCGTGGTACTCATCATCGCGTGGTTCATCCTCTTCTTCCTCCGCGATTACTACATGGGCTTCATTGAAACCCTTTTCCCTGATATCGACGAGGGCACCATGCTCCCAGCCATCGCCCTAGGATTGATCCTGTTCCTGATCGTTTCAATTCTGAACATCGTAGCCATCCGTCGCAAGGTAATGAGCATCTGGCAGCGAAAGGAGTAAGAGTGCCTAGCCCTCGCTCTAGCAGCAAGTAGTAAGGTTAGAATAAGGTGTAAGTTAAGAGCAAGGAAGTAAGTTAAGAGCTAGGTGTAAGGGAGCCTAGCCTCCGTTCCAGACGATTCCATCGCCTGTCATAAAAGCTCAGTCCCCCGCTTTTAGCCCCCAGAAAAACTATAAGCAAACCCCCGTTATAAATAACAAATTAAAGAAAATCTGCGTTATTTGCTTAACGCAGTTTTTTTTTATGTTACAAAACACATTTTTTCATGCTGTTGTAACACTTATATCGAATTTTTTGTTTAATTTTGCACCCGTAATAGATATTTGGGGGCTATTCCCCCGTATTATTAATTAATTTTTAAAAAAAGGTATGCTGAAAAGATTGCATTTACTTCTGGCTTTGTTCATCCTGACGGTGAACGCTGCCATGGCACAGATTACTACCTCTGGAATCAGCGGTAAGATTACTTCTGATGGCGAAAATGTCATCGGAGCTACTGTTACTGCTACTCACCAACCTTCCGGTACCGTATATCGTGCCGTTACTAATATCGATGGACGATATACCATCCAGGGTATGCGACCAGGCGGTCCTTACAAGGTAGACATCTCCTATATCGGCTACAAGGACAAGGTGATCAAAAACCTCAACCTGAGCCTCGGTGAAACGGAGAATATCTCATGCTCGCTCCAGGAGGATGCCCACCAGCTTCAGGAAGTGGTGGTTTCCGGCAAGGCGGGTCTTGCTGCTTCCCGTACAGGTGCTGCTACCAGTATGACGGCAGAGCAGATCAACAATATGCCTAGCATCACCCACGGTATCGCTGACGTGGCTCGATTGAACCCACAGCTCACCGTTACCAATTCCGGTAATATGTCGTTCGCTGGTGTCAACAACCGATACAACAACTTCATGATTGACGGTGCGGCAAACAATGACGTCTTCGGTCTGGCATCCAGCGGTAACAACGGCGGTCAGGCAGGTGCTCAGCCGGTATCTATGGAGACCATCGAGCAGATTCAGGTTTCCGTGGCTCCTTTCGATGTGCGCCAGAGCGGATTCACCGGAGGTGCCATCAACGCCATCACCAAGAGCGGTACCAATCAGTTCCACGGTTCGGCTTACTACTATGGCTACAACCAGGACCTCATCGGTACCAAGTATCCTTACCTCGATGGCACGGGTTATGCGCCAAAGTATCAGAAGCAGACTCAGTATAACATGGGTGTCACCCTCGGAGGACCAATCATCAAGAACAAGCTCTTCTTCTTCGCCAACTATGAGCGCACCAACAAGGAATATCCTAATCTCTATGGTGTAGATTCCGGCAATTCCAAGGTAAATACCGAGCAGGCAAAGGATATTCTGACCATGCTCCAGAATATAGCTGAGAAGCAGGGAGTCAACTTCAACGATTACTACAGTAACCAGGACATCTACACCAGGAGCGATAAGGCTGGATTGAAACTCGACTGGAACATCAACGAGTTCAATAAGTTTGCCATCCGCTGGAGTCTCGTCAAGGCTGAGCAGTTGAGTGGCGGCGGCAGTGCCAGCAGCTTGAACTCCTACGGCTACAGCTATCCGTTCAAGAGCAATACCAACTCGTTCATCGCTGAGCTTCAGAGCCGATTCTCTCCAAGTTTGAGCAATGAGGCACGTGTCAGCTTCGTAAGAGTGCGCGATAGCCGTGACATCAAGGCTCATCTACCGATGATTTCCATCACGGGCGTTGGTAGTGGTACGGTCAACATCGGTACTGAGCGAAACTCACAGGCTAACTACCTGAACCAGGACATCTGGACCATTGAGGACAACCTGACTTGGCTCCGTGGCAACCATACCTTCATCTTCGGTACCCACAACGAGTTCTACCATTTCAAGAATATGTTCATCTCGGATAAGTTCGGCTCCTATACCTTCAAGGGATTTGATAACTTCAAGGCTTATTACGATGACTATATGGCAGATAAACTGGATCCTAACAAGGCTTACATGAACCAGTACCGTTACGGTCAGGCTAACACTGATGTTACCGGCGACCCTAACTGGGCTTCAGAGTTCTCATCTGGTCAGTTCGGTTTCTATGCGCAGGATAAGTGGAATGCAAGCAACAACTTCACCTTGACCTACGGTCTGCGTCTGGATATTCCTGTATTCTTCGATACTCCAGTGGAGAATCCGGAGTTCAACGCCTTGTCAGAGAAGATGGGGTGGGGATTGAAGACCAACGATAAGCTCAGTTTCTCGCCAATGCTCTCTCCACGTGTAGGTTTCCGCTGGGACATCAATAACGACCGTAAGTATATCCTCCGTGGTGGTGCGGGTGTCTTTACCGGTAGAATTCCATTCGTATGGGTAAGCAACAACTACTCAGGTACTGGTCTGCAGCTCTCTTCTTACGATAGCAACAACTCTACCGTCAAGGGATTGGAGCTGATTCTCGATCCTAACAAGCAGAATGCCAATGCCGATAAGATGAAGGCGAGTGCCGGTAACCAGGATGTGGCTGTATGCGGCAAGAACTTCAAGTTCGCCCAGAACCTCCGCCTCAACCTCGGTTTCGACTTCGAGGCTCTCGGTATCGACTGGACCGCTGAGGCTATCTACTCCAAGACTTTGAACGATATTCTCTATAAGAACCTCGCTCAGGAACAGACCGGTCAGACCTTCTCCCAGAAGTATGGATATGAGTGGGACAACCGTCCGCTCTATCAGAGCGTAGTGAAGGGTACTCCTATTGCAGGAGTCTATGCCCTCGGAAATACATCCAAGGGTTATACCGTAAACCTCTCGCTCAAGGCTGAGAAGCATTTCAACTTCGGCCTCGACCTGATGGCAAGCTATACCTGGACCCGTTCACGCAGTGCTGCCAACGGTGGTTCTTCTGTAGCAAAGAGTAACTGGACCTACCAGTATACCTATCGTGACTGCAACGATCTGGAGGTGGGCAACTCTGCTTACAATGTGCCTCATCGCATCCAGGCTTCTGCTTACTACCACATCAAGTACGGTCATCAGAAGCAGTGGCAGACCACTATCGGTGTCATCTACCAGGGTAAGAGCGGTTCTCCTTACACCTATTATTATTATGGTGACGTGAACGAGGATGGTTCCAGGGGTAATGACCTGTTCTACATCCCAACCGATGCACAGATTGACAAGATGCGTTTCGAGGAGACCAAGTATAACAACAATACCTTCACCAAGCGCATGTTTGGTGATAACCATGGCGATAAGCTCACCGAGGAGATGCAGCGTGAGATGCTGAAGAAGTGGATTGCAGACGATTCTTATCTGAGCAAGCACCGTGGCGAGTACTACGAGCGTTATGCTGATAACCTGCCATTCGAGCATCATTTCGATGTTCACTTCGGTCAGAAGTACAGCTTCAAGGTAGCTGGTCAAATTAACTCCATCGAGTTGACCTTTGATATCCTCAACGTGGGCAACCTGCTGAACAAGGATTGGGGTCATACCTATGGTGATGGCTTCGGCACCTATTTCTCACCTGTCAACTATCAGGGTGGTGGTGTTTACCAGTTCACCGGTGCTTATGCCTACAAGAGTTATAGCGATTACTACAGTCGCTGGCGTGGTCAGGTAGGTTTGAAGTACACCTTCTAACTCCTGCCATTTATTCCACTTTTAAGAGTCCCTAGTGTCGCCAAATGCGATACTAGGGCTTTTCGTTAATATAAGTAGCTTTACGCCCTAAAAGAACAATAAATATTAAAATTATCGCCTTCTAAGGGTGTAAAATGTTGCCAAATTGTGGATTTTTTAGTATAAAATGTTGCTCTTCACATAAATTAACAAAATTACCCCCCCCCTATTCTCGCAATTTCTTTATATATTTGCAGCAGCTAATTGATAAAGTTCAAGAAAAAGCAAATGATAAAGTAAGAACTTCAAAGCAAATGATGAATTGTAAGTAAAAGTATACCCAGATGAAGTAGAGTTACAACCACTTGTATACTCAAAATAGAACTAGATATACTAAAGAAATATATAAACCGAAATTACATATTAAACCCATTATTAATTATGTGCAAAACGATGGTGATGAAAATGTCTTTAGCTACCATGCTACTGATGTTGATCTCGATGAACGGCTTTTCGCAGAACATTGGGGTAAAGAGCAATTTGCTGTATTGGGCTACAACAACACCCAATATCGGACTTGAGACTGCTGTGGGGAAGAAGCATACCGCACAGGTATTTGTTGGCTTCAATCCTTGGAAACAGTCTGGAGGTGATCAGTCTAGTCTCCGCCACTGGCTTGTGATGCCGGAATACCGCTATTGGTTCTGCCAGAACTTCAATGGCTGGTTTCTCGGTGCTCATGCTATGGGTGGACAGTTTAATGCCGGAGGCGTCAAGCTACCTTTCGGTATGTTTAAGGACTTGCGCGACCATCGCTATGAGGGATGGTACGTTGGTGGTGGTGTGACCGCTGGTTATCAATGGCCTCTTTCCAAGCACTGGAACCTGGAAACCTCAGTAGGTTTCGGATATGATTATATCCAGTACGACAAGTTCAAGTGTGGTGCCTGTGGCGAGAAGGAGAAGTCATCTCATGACAACTACGTGGGTCCTACCAAGGCAGCCATTTCTCTTATTTATATGTTGTAACTCATTAAACATAATCTATGAGTATGAAAGATTTTAAGAACTACATATTATTATTCAGCTCTCTTTTGATGGCTATGCCTCTTGCAGCCCAGGATTGCAAGAGTCTCAAGTTGGCTGCCGATAAGATTCAGGTATCTAATGTACAGATGTCTCATCACAATGACCTGGTTACGGTTGCGATAGATCTGAATCTCGATTCCCTGGATCTCCCTACCAACAACCAGCTTGTCTATACTCCGATGATCAAGCATAAGGGTGAGCTGCTCAAGATGCCGGAGATTGTTATCAACGGCAGAAGACAGCAGATTATGTATGACCGTGGAGTAGGGAAGAAACAGTTGCAGCTTTCACCTCAGGCTTTGGTGGTGAAGCGAGACAACAAGAAGCAGCAGACTGTGAAGTATCTTGCCTCAGTTCCTCTCTCTTCTAAGGAAAGAAACTATGATTTGGATATTCACGAAGACCTCTGCGGTTGTGGTGATCTGCAGGATGGCAATGATTTCACGGTTTCTCGCCGTCGCCAGCCGGTAGCTTCTTTCGTCCGTCCGGAGGTAGAGGCAATCAAGGTCCGTCATCTGGATAAGCGTGCTTATATCGATTTCCCGGTAGACCGCATAGAGTTACATCCAGATTATCGCCGTAATCCTGCACAGTTGGATAGCATTATCCGCACCATCAATGCATTGAAGGAAGACAGGAACCTCGAAGTGAGCGGCATCAACATTCATGGTTATGCATCACCTGAGAGTCCTTACACCCATAATGATTATCTGGCAAAGAACCGTGCCAAGACGCTGACCGAATATGTGCGCCGGATGGTGAAGTTGCCAAACAACCTCTTCACGGTTTCTTCTACTCCAGAGGATTGGGATGGTCTGATAGCTTATATTAAAGGTAGCAACCTGGAGCATAAGGATGCCATTCTGGCGATTATTGCCGATAAGAGTCTGAATCCGGATGCCCGCGAGTTGAAGATTAAGAAGCAGTATCCGTCAGAGTATCGCTTCATGCTTGATACCTGGTATCCTGCCCTCCGCCATTCCGACTACCGCATCACATATAAGGTGAAGCCATTCGATGTAGCTGAGGCAAAGGAGATTATCAAGACCAAGCCACAGCAGCTCAGTCTGGAGGAAATGTTCCTGGTGGCTCAGACCTATGAGCCTGGTAGCAAGGAGTTTAACGACGTGATGGAGATAGCTGTCCGCATGTTCCCAGTGAACGAAACTGCCAATCTCAATGCTGCCAATACCCGTTTGAATGCCGGTGATGCCGATGGTGCCAAGGCTTATCTTGCCAAGGCTGGCAACAGTCCTGCGGCTCAGAATGCCCGTGGAGTATACGAGGCATTGAAGGGCAATGACCAGCAAGCTCGCCATTACTTCGGTTTGGCTGCCAAGGCTGGTGTCAAGGCTGCTCAGGAAAATCTCGAAAATCTATAAAAGGTAATAAATAGGAATAAAAATATTAATCAAATTAAACATATCAATTATGAAAAAATCGTTATTGTTTTCTGCAGTATTGGCAGGTCTGATGCTCGGTTCTTGTTCAAGCAGTGATGATATCGCTGGTACATCAGAAAAATTTAGTGCTGATGGTAAGGGATATGTAAATGTAACATTGAATTTGCCTACTCAGCCTCAGTCAACTTCTCGTGCAATTAATGATGAATTTGATCATGGTGTACCTGATGAGTACAAAGTTAACGATGCTACTCTTATTCTTTTTGCGGGTGCAGACGAAGCAACAGCAACTTTCAAGGCTGCTTATAAGTTGGATGGCTTAAAGAAAGAGGCTCAAACAGAGCAAATTTCAACTAAACTAACAAAGGTTCAGCAGATTAATGCGATTGCTGCTGGATCTAGTGACAAAATATATGCTTTTGTTGTATTAAATCATAATAATGCATTAAAAGTAACTGCAGCAAATGGATTGCAGGTTGGTACTAGTACTGCAGACTTTGCAGGTACTTTTGCGGCTTTATCAAAAGAGGTAATGAATTCAACTTTGACGAAAGGTAATTTGATGATGTCTAATGCTGTTATCGTGAGTATGCCTGGGTCTGCAGATTTTAGTAGTGTGAAAGCTACAACTTTGACCGATGTTACAGCTTCTATTGCTTCTTCTGAATCTGAGGCAACTACTAAACCAGCTGCAAATATCTATGTAGAACGTTTGGCAGCTAAGGTTACAGTGACTCAAGATCCTACTTCAACTTCTACAGCTACAGTAGGTGTTGATGGTGCAACTGCTGTAACTTTCGATTACGACTTAGCAGGTTGGAGATTGGCTAATATTAATACAAGCTCTTATTTATCTCGTCAGTATAATAATACTTGGAATGGTTATAGCGCTTCTGATTTTGTTGGTTCTCCAAGTAGTGAGTATTTAGCCAATAAATTCCGTTTTGCAGGTATCAAAGATATAGAGTCTGGTAATGGTTACAGAACTTATTGGGGTGAAGATGCTAACTATAATACTCCTGCTTCTTTTTCTGATGGAACTGCTGAACCAACATTGGCAAAAGGAGAAAGCACTTATTGTTATGAGAATACATTTAATGTAGCTCATCAGAATGTAAAGGAGACAACCTGTGTTATCGTAAAAATGAAGATTACACCTAGTGGCTATAGTAAGGGTACATTCTTTACAATTGATGATAATAAGGACGTTGTTTATTCTGTAGATGCAGTAAAGACTGCAATTGGTAACAAGTTCTTGAATGATTATGAAACGAAGATAAAAACCTCTACAGATTATTATGCAGGTACAACTGGAACAATCTCTGTGAAAAATGTTGAATTCGCTGACGTTGCAGGTTTGGTAGATATTACCAAGATGACTTTAACTGATGGTACAACAGATAAGGAAGTCACTGCAGCCGACTTAACAACATTCAAGCCAACTATTAAGGTTAATGAGTTCAAGGATGGTTATGCATACTATACCATTTTGATTAAGCACTTTGGTGATGAGTTGACTCCTTGGAATCCTTCAACCAAGACAACAGAATCTTATCCTGATCCAAATAGTGAGCAGAATTGGTTGGGTCGTTATGGCGTTCTCCGTAACAACTGGTATAAACTTGAGGTTACTGGCGTAGCAGCAATTGGTGCTTCAACACCTGGTGAACTTGATGTAAACAATGACAATACTCCTGATGATAACTTGAAGCGCTATATCTCTTGCAAGATCAATGCTCTCTCTTGGGCTGTTCGTAAGCAGAATACAATCCTTCAGTAAAAATAATCATGCCCCCACTCACCTTTTCTAGGTGGGGGCATATATAATAAACAAACAACTACATCAGAAATATTCTGATAAACAGCTTGTTGTTCAACAAGGCATCGCATCACCAGATGCAAAGAGATGGTGATACTCGGATTCACTCCGACACTTCATGTGATAATTATAAGATTCAATATATATAAAACGAAGAAATATATGAAAGCGCAGATTTTTAGCTTGGTGAAAAAGGGAGTGCTGGCGGTTGCTACACTCTTGACGGTTACCTCCTGTGATATGTGGCATACCGACACCGACGATTGTCCTACAGGGATTTATGTCAAGTTTAAGTATGATTATAACTTGCAGCGTGCTGACATGTTCAATGATCATGTGGGTGCGGTAACCCTTTATGTCTATGATGAAAATGGAAATTTTGTGAAGAAATTCGAAGAGGCAAACTCTTTATCTGCGCTGCCTTTGAAAAATGTAGACTATAAAATGCATATTACCGATCTTCAACCAGGCAAGTATCAGTTCATAGCTTTGGCTGGACAGAATGCTTATGCCGATCAGTTGAATACCCAGCGTGCAAAGTTCGTTCGTACAGAACCTGCTGTGGGCGATAAGATGGATAAATTGGAGGTAAACCTTGATAAGGTTCAGCGCAATGGTTATTATATCATAGATAACCACAACTTGCCACTCGATACCCTGTGGCATGGTAAGACAGATGCGCTGGTAGAGTATTCCGCTACCCGTCCTAACTATACCACCGTTTCGCTGGTACGTGATACCAAGAAGATTAATGTTACCTTGCGTGAACTCAACGATCCAACCACAATGGATGTAAACGACTATAGTTTTATCATTCAAGACCATAACTCCCGCATCCTCTGTGACAATTCACTCGATGAGACTAATCAAGTTATCTATACTCCACATGCTGTTTGGAATACAGAAGACCGTGAAGGTTCTACCGCTGGTGATGTTAATGGTAATGAATTGGAAGGAGTGGGCAAGATAGCTCATGCCGACTTTATGACCTCCCGTTTGATTTATCACAATAAGGCAAAGGATGATGGCAAATTGATTATTGCCAACAAGGAAACAGGCAAGACCGTGGTAGATGTAGATTTACCTGATCTCTTGAGTCGAGTTCGCACCAGTGAGGAATATATGTATACTCCACAAGAGTTCTTGGATAGAGCTTATGACTATAAGTTACAGTTCTTCCTTCAAGATGGTAAGTTGAAATACGCTTACATTACTATCAGCGTGAATGCGCTTAGCTGGAGTCAGAGAATACAGTTTGAAGTACTTAACAACTAAGAGGATTATGAAGAAGTTGAAATCAATATATCTGCTTCTGTTTTCAGTTCTTGTCATCGGTGCTTTCGCATCCTGCGCTGGCAGCACCGATGATGATGACGGAAAGCCCGATGCCTTCAAAGGAGAGGCTTACTTTACTGTGCAGGTAGCTGTGGCTGGTGATACCAAAGCCACGTCTCGCGCAGCAGGTCCTCAAGGAGGGGAAGACGGTGAAGGTAGAGAAACGGCTTTTGAAAACGAATATAAGGTGAACAATGTCTGTGTATTTCTTTACTCTAGCACTACAGGCATAAGCGATGGCGATGCAAAGATAGAGCAGGCTTTCTACTTTAAGAAACCAACAGAGAAGCCAGGCAATACAAAATATGATAAGGTATATACATTCGAGAAAAAGCAATGTTTGCCAATCGTTGTTTCCAAGGCATATCATGTTTTGGTGGTAGCGAATGCCGGTGACATTACTAATACCTACTTGAACAAGAAATTGAGTGAACTTAGAGATGCTCATCTTCCGGCTTTTGATTCTACTTCGAAATACTTTATCATGACTTCAGAGAAGGATGCTACTACCGAGTTGACTTCTGCTGGTGGTAATGCTACTGGTGATGGAACCGAGGCTAATCCGCTTACAGTAAATGTTGATATTGAGCGTCTTGCTGCTCGTATTGATATAGATCCAGGTGATGGTAAGTATGTTGATTCTCCAACAAATCCTGGTATCGGAACTTATGCTTTTGATGTGAAGGATGTTTCAAACAGTTTAGTGGGTGGCTTTGTTTTGGAGTCTATTCTCCCTTACAACAAGCTTACTTCCGGTGAGTTTTGCATTAAGCGTGTGGGTGATAAAACGGGAGCAACTCTGAGCTATTTGGGTGATGAGACAACTGTTTCAGAAACCGACAAGAAAGCTACAAACTATGTGATAGATCCATGGACTTCCGGTAAGAATACTGGTTCTACGCCAAGTGGTCTTACATATAATGTTCGTAAGTTAAATGATGCAGGTTGGCCATCAGCTACAGGATACCTTCCTGTCAAGAAAGTTTTAGGAACAGCAAGCTCTTTCTTCGTTCTTGATTATGCGATGGAGAATACTACTTTTGATAATTCAGAAGAGTATGCAACAGGACTGGTGTTTAAAGGAAAGTATTATGAGCTTTCTGATTGGGACACAACCAATAAGCAGCCTAAGCCTGGTAAATCCGGTACAGATAAATACTATACCTATACCATTCGCCATAGTGATCCAACAGGTGCTGGTCCTAAAACCGCTCCTATGTATTATGGCATAGTCCGCAATAACATCTATCGCATCAAGATAGAAGGAGTAGTGGGTGAGAAGAAGGGTATGGTTCTCACGATTGCTGTCAAGAAGTGGGCAAAGTATACCCATGCAGAGACTTCCATGTAATAAGACGGATAATAATGAGTAATAGATATGAATAAGATAAAAACGATAATGGCGCTGTTGGTACTGACGATGCTTGCCACCTTTACGGCTTGCTTGCCAGACGACAGTTCTATGTCTGATAATTCTGATGGAGGAAGCAAAAATGGTTATACCATTCATCTCAAGCTCTCTACTTCTGCGGCTGGCTCTATAGGTCAGGCTGCACCTCATAGCCGTGCTCTTACTCCAGAGTGGGAGTCTGGTTCCGATGCAGAGAATATGAAGAGCTGGCTTGTTGTTCTTACTCAAGGTGGTAAGGTAGTGCAAACTATAGAGAAAACTCAAGTTGATGCTCAGCATGCTAAGAAAGACGAAGTTACGCTGGAGAATGTAGCCCCAGGCACCTATCAGGTTTATTCTTTTGCCAATATTGATAAAACGCAGTTGGGTACGTTGACAAGCGGATCATCTGTTGATTTTAAATCCATGAAATATAAAATGAATGGCAATGGATTCGATGCTACTATTTCTGGTATTCCTATGAGCAATGAGCAGACTCTTACAGTGAAAGAAGATGGAACAACTGATAAGGATAAGCTTTGGGTAGTAAGAATGCTGGCAAAGGTTACACTTCAGTTTAGGAATCCAAGTTCTACTCCTTTAGAAATCAATGATATTACCATCAACGATATTACTAAGAACAGTAGCGAGATTGGAGAGGTTGATAACATCATGTTGCTGCCAAAGCATTCCGACACATCAACTGGTGCTGATAATTATCAGGTTACCTGTATTCCTAATCTGGTAGCGCAGGCTGCAACGCAGAATTATACTTATAAGTTGTCTCCTGCGGTGACGATACCAGCAGGCACTACCTCTTATAAAGAGGTTTCATTCTATGTGAATGAAAGCGCAGCGGGCAATACTTCCAAGTATTTCATCATCAACCTGAATACTTCAGCAGGAGTCAAGCGTTACGCCCTGTTTCAGGATTGGACAACGATTGCTCGAAACGACCATCACATTCTACCAATCTCTTTAGATGATTACAAGTTGACATTTGATGTTCAGTCCTTCACAGCCATCGGTCTCTATCCATCTATAAGAGATAACGGAACCACTCTTTCCTACACCTGTTATTACCCAGAAGAGGAATTCCATATCCAGCCAAAGGTTGTAAAGGCAGATGACTCCGAGGTTTCCGGCACCATCGACTATAACAATGTAAAATGGGAGTTAATCCCCGAAGGTATGGCAGATGCCGCTGCTGCCGAAACGAATGCCAAGCTGGTTTTTAAAACCCTTCCATCATGGAATACAACCACTGGCTATTTCGAAGGTATCTTCAATGATGACAAAGCCGACAAACAGAGTGCCCTCTATCAGGTCACTGTCCCTGTACCGGGCGAAACAGGCAAGTCTCTAATATACAAGATACTTTTCACCAAGGATTTGAGTAGCTTTGCTGCTCGTAAGTATACGAGACAGAGTTACTATTTCAGAACAAAACAATAATACTAATATTAAAAAACATTGAAGCTTATGTTTAAGTCTAAGATTTTTAATAGTGTAATGAGATATATGTTGGTAGCAATGCTTGCATTGCTGCCAAATGCTATATGGGGATTAACGGAACAGAAAGCGGTAAGTATAGCTAGTGGAAGTTCTACTACATTTACAGGCTTGAATAACTATATTACAACAAATGATTATACTGCTTGGTTTGTCCTTGATGCTTCAGGAAATAATGTTGATATAACCGGATGGTCTATAAGTAATCCTTATCGTGACGGCTACGAGAATAAGAGTACTTATTGGGTATTTCCTAAACCTTATTATATTGGTGGTAATTCTTTCACAATAACTACTGCTGGTGAAGATATTTTTAATTATAAGATAGTTCTTTTAGTATCTTCTAGCGATGCATTTTTTAATGCACCTTCTGAAGCAACTGCAGAAAAGAAAATCACTTTTAAATTAGTATCAAAGAATGAACTTCCTACTTTTAAGACATACTCTGGTTCAAACAGTGCAGAGAAATTAGTAACTGTTGCTGATGCAGATTTGCAAGGTGGTTCCATTTCTATTACTGATTTAGGTGAAACACTTGCAGACTTTGCAATTTGGGATAAAAGTGCCGATTCTAATGGCTTAATGTTAAGCAAGTATCCATTCTATCTCCGTCTATCTGTTGTTGATAAAGATGGAAATCCCGTTACAGATCTTAGTGGTTTTACTTTAAAAAGAAATGGTTCTGAAATTTCTGAATTGCAGTTAGGTAATCATGAGTGGTGGCTAGCATGTTATAAAAATGCTAAAGGCGTATATTGTCTTCGTGATAAGAAAGAAGGTGCTTCTGTTTCTTTCACAGACCTCAACTTTAGCATATCTTGTCCTAGTGATAAGAAGATCGATGATTATAACGTTGTGGTATATGTTGGTAATGAACAGCCAAGTATCTTGGACAATCTGATTATGGAAGAACCTACATTAGTAGGTAGGGTAAACTATACCATTTTGAGTCAAACCACATTTGATGCAATTAAGTTGACTCCTTCTACAGAGCCTACAGGTGCTGCTGTCCGTAATGTTTCTTCCATTGTTTTAGGTACTAATTTAAATGTAGATCTTACTTCTAAAGATAATTTGAAGTTTATCAAGGAGCAGTTAGGTTTATCTGAAACTCAGAATTTTGGCAAGTTATATGTTCGTTGGGCTATTAAAAAGAAGGATGGCTCAGCCATAACCGGTGTGTCTTCTAAAGGAGTCCTAAAGCAACAGGAAGGTATGTACTGGACCTGGTATTCTGATGATGCATCAAGTTCTTTTGCTAATGCATTGAATGCTAATTTCGTAGTTCCAGAAGGACTGGATATTAATAATGTTGACATTTCTTGCGTCATCTCTGATGAAACGCCAACCACTCAGTATGGTTTCGTCACAACAGAACCTGCTTTGAAGGCAAAGGTTAATGTGCAACTTTTGGATAAGTACAGCATGCCTTTCAATCATTATAAAGGCCATGCTAATACTGCATTAGACGAAAAGGGTATGCAGCAGACTGCAGAATGGGAGTACTATGTCTATGTGAAAGATGCTAATGAGAAAGTAGAGTTAGTGCTGCCTTTCGATGATTATAAAGGTAGCAGTGACGCTCTTGAGCCACAGGGCTATTTCAGATGGTATGATTTTAACAAAGATAGAGCTAGCGCTAATTTACGTGCAAATACAGGTACTCTTCTGCATAACATAAAATCTGGAAGTGAGGACTATGGCTTGTTTGCTTATAATCTTCCTGCGCTTCCGACAAGCAGTAATATTGGTGTTACATATATTGCACCTGCAGGAGCTTCGTCTGATGATTGGGCAGGTGAAGATATAGCCTGCGACGTGAGCCGTTATATTGATGGTTTGGATGCTACAAAAACTTATCTTGTACATGAGCCAACGCTCTCTATCAGATACATTTTCCATATCCGTTCTGCCAAGAAGTTAGCAGACGATATTATGAATACGGCTATTGGTAAAAATCCTCAAAGAGCAGGTTATAGAACTTATCAGGATAGAAAGTATTTGACGGTTGGTATGAAGGATAAAAGTTCTACTTTGACTCTTCGTTTGGATTTGTCAGACTCTAAAAAGTATTTTTTCCATCCATTGGTTAATGGTTGTACTCATCGGGTATATTATGCAGATGAAAAGGATAAACTCGTGGAATCCGACTTTGATAATACAAAAATATGTCAGGCTGCTAAGATAGAGTGGTGGGCATACGATAAGACCAAGACTTATTGTCTTAATTTGGGTACTAGTGTTAATCGTTTCTTTGATTTGGCGATGAAAAATCTTGACGGAAACTGGACGTCCGTATCATCAAAGGGTGAAACAAAGAATTTTACCTTTCAATATGGAGATCTTGTATATATCGTTGCATATGCTATGGATGATGCTGGTAAACGTTGTCCAATTGCCAACATTGCTCTTCGATTCAGGAATAATCATCCGATGACTAAAGAAGAGATAGTTGAAGAAGGTTTGAATAATAGACTTATTGGTTATCTTGATGAGCATTATAAAATGGCTATCAAGCCTATTACATTTGATGACGTTAATGTAGAACAGACTGTGGCTGCTCCTACAAGTCCGGATGACAACCAGAACCGATTACCATCTAAATGGGATCGCTGTGCTTATAGTTTCGTATATCGTGATTTGATTGACTACGATGCTACTAATTATGGTGGTTTGAATAAAATCGGTCATTCTCCACTTCATGGAGATTATTGCTTGTATAAGTCCGCAAATCTTAGTGGTGTTTCTACTACTAGTGAAAAATATCTTTGGTGGCAAACTGGAGAATTATATGATAAGACTTATGAGATAACTAATGGTTCTCAATATGGTCATTTCCTTTATGTGGATGCATCTGATGAAAGTAGAAAAATCGCTGCTTCAGATTTCAATGCTAATCTTTGTACTGGACAGCAGCTTATTTTCATTGCAAGTGTTGCTGACATGACAAATGCAGGTACAAAGCCACAGATTATGTTTAAACTATTTGGCGTTAATAAAGATGTCAATGGTGAGATTGTTGATAAACATCTGATACATTGTTTTTCATCTGGTGATTTTAGTAATAATGTAAAAGACTTGAAATCAATGACTTGGTATCAGGTATATGGTAAGATTACTTTGCAAAAAGAGTCAAATGTAGAAAAGTATTCTGATTTCCGGTTGGAGATAGATAATTACTGTAAAGGAACTCAAGGTGCCGACTATGCTGTAGATGATATCCGTATGTATCTAGCGCCCGCTAAGGTTCAGGTGATTCAGGAAAAGCCGGTATGTAACGGTGCTACAACTGGAACTATCAAACTGAAGATACGTGCTATCCACGAGACCTTGAATGCGATTTTGGGACATAAAGATACAAAGATCTATTTCAGATTTGTGGGTGAAGATGGAAAACCTGTAACGGGCGATGGATTTTATTCATACACCTTAACGGATAAAAAGAATGGTACAAAGAATAATGTTCCTGGCACAGAATATGGTACTGTTGATGTATACAATTCAGAGGAAAACTGTAAGAACTTTGAAATCGATGGTACTAATATGATTGAGCAAGATAGTGAAGGTGTAACCTATATTGTTATCAGCAATAAAGACTATCCCCTTGAAGTGGGGAAGAAGTATTACGTATCTGTAGCTACAGAAACTCCTGACGCAACTGGCAACTCTAATTGGGGGTCACCTGCTGAAGTCTGCTCGTTGTACAGTAACTGGTTTGAAATGGTTAGCCAGCATTCTGTCATTACTGATACAGATGGTAAGATCGTGACTGATTATAAGATTCCTTGCGATGCAGCTGATAATTATGAGATAAAAATCAAAGGTCAATTGATTACAACTGACCCTAATACAGGTGGTAAGATAACATTGGATGGTGTTAAATTCATCTGGTATCTTGATGGTAAGAATGAAGAAAATAAGATAAATCCTTCAGCACCTGCTAGCAACGAAATTACTATCCTTAAGAAGGATATTACATTGGGTGAAAATCATCAGATATTTATGAAGCCTGAAGGTAACGATGATGTTGAATATATTGCGCCAAATGGTAAAAAGTATCTGTTGTGCCCTAGTGCAATACCAGTACCATTGCGTGTAATGAAGGATGGACCACAGCTTAACTTCGGTTTCAATGATGTGGATTATCCATTTAAAGACGGCAGTTATGAGGCATCGCTTCGTATCGGTTTGCCACAGCTGAAGAAGTTGAAGAATACAGGATTCCTGGAGATTCCTCTTCATAGTGCTACTATGGGTGATGGAAATGCTATCACTTCGCCACTTACCTTCGTCGATGATAGTGGCACTTCTGCAGTTACTTCAGATAAGGTAATGGTAGCATACACGAATGACCCGTTATGGACAACTGCCATGCTGAATACCCAGGTTGCCACATTGCAGAGTACAGAGTTGCCGGCTATAGATAAAACGACTCAGGCTACCCTCAATATCAAGTTCTCTGACGCTGCCGTAGAGAATTTCCATGAGGGATATTACTACGAGCTCAGATTTGCCTTCGAGCAGAGAACAGCTTCTGAGGGAACTACCAACTGCCCTGGCGAGTCTTATCTCAAGTTGAAGATTGTACCGGAGTTCATTACCTGGACTCCTACTGCGGATGGCGGTATGAATGCCAACTGGAATAATGATGATAACTGGCATCGCTCATCATCTACAGAATTGTATGATAATGACTATCCTAATTATCAGGCTTATGGTAATGCATCTGGTATTACGCCAAAGGTAGAGATTCCTACGCTGAACAGCTATGTGCCAATGAAGTTTACCAAGGTAACGATCGGTAATCTGAATGGTTTGCCATTCCCTGACCTCGGTAACATCGTTTACCGTAGCACCAATGGCATCGCTACCAAGCTGACCAATGCCAAGGGTGATGTGGCAACAACGTATATCCAGTATGATATCATGGCGTTCTGGAATGAGGCAGCTGCTGATAAGGGATTGGATACGGATGGCAATCTGAAGTGCGAGAAGTTCTATGGCAATACCTGCCATCAGATTTACTTCAAGTCTCAGGGCGAGCTTCGCGACCAGTGCTATCTGGTATATGACAAGGCTTGGGTAGAGAAAGAGCTGGAGCCAAACAAGTGGTACACCATGGCTTCGCCTCTGCAGTATATCTACGCAGGTGATATGTATGTGCCAGCAAGTAATGGACGACAGGAAACTAAGGCATTTACGGGTATTAAGTATAATGATAAGGTGGCATATTCTAGTACTTTAGATGCGTATAGCCGAAGCAAGTATCCGGTTTATCAGAGAGCTTGGATGAAGAGCGATGTGAAGGAAATCACTTCTGATGGTGAGCATAATGCATGGCATACGCCAAACGGTGAGGCTAGCAATATTGATGTCAATCTCGGCTATTGGAGCCATGTATATAATAAGGTGGATGAGAGCTATGCCGCAGATGGAACATTTGGTGGCTTCGCTATCAAGGCTGGTAATGCGCTCTTGCCTAAGGATCAGACTAAGAATGCGCTTCTTCGTTTGCCAAAGGAAGATAAGGAATACCAGTACTTCGATTATACAGGTTCAAAGCCTTCTTCAAGCAAGATACCGGTTGCGAAGAATGCTGGTCATGGCAGACTTCTCGTTGCTTACAACAATGAGGAAAAGCATCTTGCTCAGATGGTTCAGACGCTAGGTGCGGATAACACCAGCGGATTCTATCTCGTGGCTAATCCATATACCTGCTCTATCTCTCTGAAGAAGTTCTTCGAGGTGAATACAGGATTGCAGAATGCAGTATGGCTGATTGAAGGAGATGCAGTAAGAAGCGTTCCTTCTACAGATTTAAGTAGTAAGGATTTCGTTATCCAGCCTACACAGTCGTTCTTTGTCAAGAAGTATGGAACAGCTTCTGTTGATGAGGTGAAGTTCACTTCTGCGATGTATGTAGACCGTCTGCTCTCTTCTGGTATCATCATTGCTTCTGATTATCTCAAAGACGTGAATGTATCGGCTCAGAATGCTAAGGGACAGACTTCGAAGGCTCGCATTGCCGTAAGAGAAGAGGCTTCTGATGATTATGATGAGCAGGAGGATGTGGATCTTCTGTGCGATCAGAACCTGAGTGGTATTCCGCAGGTTTATACCGTGGCTGGTTCTCAGGCTGTGGCGGTGAATGCTACTCCTAAGATTGAATGGATGCCAATGGGTGTAATCATGGAGAATGGGGAGAAGAATGAAATGGTGAACCTCGACTTCAAGGGCGTTGTCAAGCTCGATGCTCCGCTGTATCTCTATGATGCTGCCAGCAAACAGTATACCGAGTTGCAGGATGGCAATGAGGTGAGCATTCAGGCAAATGAGCATGGCAGATACTTCCTGACACAGACTCGTGGTACTACCGGTATCCAGCAGATTGAGGCTGAGGCTGAAAGTAATCAGTTGAAGGTTTATTCACCTGCTGCGGGCATGATTGTTGTATCTGCCCTGAATGGTGAGAAGTTGGGTAGGGTAGAGGTATTTACCTTGGATGGCAAGAAGGTTCACAGCTATCAGTTGCCTGATAAGCAGAGAATGATTCTCCGTGTTCCATCCGGAGTATATATCGTAAAGGCATCCACCCAGTCCTGTGCTCAGGCTATGGGACGGAAGGTTGCCGTAAGATAGGAGAAGCTTGGTTTGACAAGTTTATAATAGTTGATAAAAACGAAAAGGAGGGTGTGTCATAAGTCTGTGACGCACCCTTTTTTTGTGTGTGTTTCTATATATTCTAGTTGAATCGTAGTCTTTCTTCACAAAGGGAATCTTATTATATTGTATAGAAACTTTACTTTTCTTGTTTTATCGATAACAAAACAGCCCCAAAGCCCACAAAAGGGCATAGTTATCCCTGACGATAAAAAAACAAAATTGAGTTTTATCGTTTTATACCCAAATATTTCTTCAAATTGAATCCCATTCCGAACAATCCTAGATCCATGTAAACCTTGTCCATTCCAAAATGCCTGAATCGCTTATAATGCATATCTGCCTTCATCTGCCCAAATACAGCTTCCGGCTCTATCGGTCGCTGGCTTCTGTGTTTCAAGCCCTCTTCAGACGTTAGTAGCAGGAAGGCTTCCTTTTTATATGCATTCAGTTTATGGTTGACATATATGGTTCTGTTGCCTTTGGATTTCTTGCAGAGACTTCCAAGCGGACATCCATCACATCGTTGTGCTCTATATAATGTAATGACAGACACATAGCCGGAGTCACTTTTCGTTTGCCGTTGTCCACAAGGTTCCATGTGTTGTCCCATGGGGCAGACATAATAGTCATCATCCCTGTTGTAGTAGAAGTTCGCTTGGTTGAAGGCATCCTCCTTGAAAGGCTTATGCTGTTCCTTGTGAAACCAGTTGTACTTTACATAACCCATCATTTCTTCCATCTCTAGGTACTCGTAGTTCTCCTCCGAGCCATACCCTGAGTCTGCGGTGACGCTCTTGGATTGCTTTCCATATCTTTTCTTGTACTTATCCAAAAAAGGCTTGAAGGTCAGGGTGTCTGTTGGATTGGGATAAAGGGCGAAATTCGTCCAATATTGATTCTCTGTCGCAATTTGAAGGTTATAGGCAGGCTTTGTCTGCCCATTGTTCATGGCATCTTCCTTGAGGCGCATGAAGGTCGCATCGGGATCAGTCTTGGAGTAACTGTTTCTCTCGCCCAGTATATCCAGTGATTTTTCATACTCGCACAGTTTGTCCGAGGCTTTGAACAAGTGATCTATCTGAGTATTTAGCTTTTGCTTCTCTCTTCCTGTAAGCTTTGCCTTAGGAAGGTTCTTAGCTTGCCTCTCACACAAACGTGCACTTCTCTCTACATCCTTGGCGGAAGTGGCTGGCTCGCTGTCTTCTTCCTTAATGTCACTCCCGCCATTCAGGCGAATTTGTTCTTTTATCTGAGCCAATGCAGCAGAGGTCTTTTCCAAGAGCTTAGCCCTGTTCTTTTCCACAGTCTTCTTCCATACAAACGTGTACTTGTTTGCTTTCGACTCTATCTTAGTGCCATCAACATATTGTTCCTCCAGACTAATCACGCCCTTTTCAACCAATATGGAGACGACTGCATCAAAATAAAAGTCGATGCATTTAATCATATGATTGGATCTAAAGCGGTTGATTGTTGCGAAAGATAATTGCTTACCTCCACAAATCCACATATAGCGAACATCGTATTTAAGTGCGTCCGCTATGCCACGACAGGAATAAACGCCATTGATATAGGCAAAAACAACTAAACTTAGAAGCATCTTCGGACTGTAAGGAGGAGCACCAATCCCATCATAGGTATCCATGAGAGGGTTGATGTCCATACTGCGAACAATACGATCCACCATACGAACTTTGCTGTCTTTTGGCACATAATCATCGAAAGAGTTAGGAAAAAAGCTCAATTCGTGCCGAGTTTCAGATTTTATTTGTATCTTTGCCATACTTAAAGAAGTTTTCTGCAAAGATACAAATCTTTTGCGGAAAGGCAAAGCCCGAGCTTGTGAAAGTTTGGGCTTTGTTGTAAATAAAAATGTTTTTTAAAGATTTCGTATCTGTGAAAAGGCAAAAAATAAAAAGGGGTGCGTCACAGACTTATGACACACCCTCTCTTTTATTCGTATATTAAAGATATATTGTCGGAATAGACAGGATATATTTCTGAGTTATTTAGTATCTCCGGCCGCACAACAGCTGTTGTGCGCTTGCATAACAGCTGATATGCGCTCGCACAGCAGCTGATGTGCATGCGTTGCCCATCTGTTATGCACCAACTTTTATTTTCCTTCTCTATATGAACAAATCCTTCTTCGGCATATCTGCCATGAACTGCTTGCGGAGCTTCTCAAAGAATGCCACGGTGTCGTTGCTGAAACCGTGACCCTTCCAGGTGGAGGTGTTGGTTATGAGAATCCAGCACTGACCGTCGGGGTATTTCAGGACAATGGCAGAGGTGCCGGCAAGAGAACCGGTACGAATCCATGGACGATTGCTCTTTGGAGTGTAGTTCCAGCCGATGGAATACTGATGGTCGGGTTGCTCGGTGGTCATGAACTGGATGCTCTTCTTGCTGAGAATGTCCTTGACATGAGGCATACCGTCGATGCTGGCGATGAGACGGCTCAGTTCGGCTGCTGAACCACACCATGCTCCGGCACCTGAGAGACGTGGAAGGTCGGTATCGCCATAACATTTTTCAACCATTCTGCCACTGTTGTTATATTCGTATACCGGAATACTTCCTCCATGCATGTAGTATTTCGTCTCGTTAGGTCTGCGGTCCTTTAAGTAAGTTCCCGCAATATGCATGTCGTAGCAGCCGGCTGGGTGGAGCACATACTTCTGCATGAAGTTTTCATATTTCATTCCGCTCTTCTTTTCTATAATCATGGAGAGAATCATGTAGCCTAGATTGCTGTAGCATTTGCCTTCGCCAGGAGTATAGCCCAAGTGGCGCTTCAAGAGAATCTTGAGCAGGGTAGGGTGATCAGGTGGCGTTTTAAGATGGTTCTGCATCATGATGTAGCGGGTGGAAGATACCGGGTCGCCGGCATAATTGTTGAAACCAGCCTGATGGCGCAGCAACTGTTCTACGGTGATGTCGTAATATCGCTTGTCCTTGATACTGTTGTTGTAAACGGTATCGCGCAGGATTCCCTTTTCGCCAAACACCTTCTCGTTCAGCTTGAGTTTCTTCATCTCCTGCAACTTCATGATACCTACGGCTGTAATCAGTTTCGATACAGAGGCGAAGCGCATCAGCATATTCGGTTCCATTCGAATGCCCCTCTCCTTATCCGCCATTCCGAATCCGCGGGCATAGAGCAGGGAGTCGTTGCGGGTGATGACGAGCTGTGCACCGTTGATTTCCCATCGCTTGAGGTATCTCTCTACGAGCGAATCCATCTTTTGATATTCCTTCCCCTCTGTCAGGGCATTTGAGATGGAATCGTTGATATGAACCTTAGGGAGCGAATCTGCCGCCTTGTTCTTGTCTGATGCTGATGTACAGCGAGATACACAGCTGTGTGTAGTCCATCCTACGATTGCTGTAAAGGAAAGCAATATGATTGCTATGCGTTTTTTTCTTAGTCGTCGTGCCATTTTATTTAATTTTTCTTTTGCAAAGATTTTGCAATCGAGTGCAATGAAAGTTTACTTTCATATTGCCGAGTGCAGCAAATCTTATGCAAAGATAATGCAATCTTCTCAAATAACAAAACATTGAAAATATATTTAAATTTATTTTGTATTGTCTATGAATTATCGTACCTTTGTACCCAGTTATAAAGAAAAACAATGAAGAAGGTATTAAAAAAGATATTAAGATCCATATTCTATATAGTAGCCATGTCGGTTCTGGCATTCCTGCCCGACTTCTGGCTTTGGCACATCGGGGTGAGTGAGTGGCCTTTGCTGCTAGCCATCTTATGGTGGGTTCCCTCGTTGTTACTTGTTCTTGCCGAAGTGGGGTTGCAGATGGGGTTCTTCCATAAGTTGTCAGTCCGTGTACTCTTTACTACCATACTTTTCTCGGCATTCCCTAAGGTTGTCTTCATCCTGTTCGATGCATTTCTTCCTTGGTTTTTTGCTCTGATTCCAGCTTTGGGTGTAATGGGGTGGTTTGCCTTCGGCTTTATAGAGGGTTGGAAGCGGTTAGAACTGAAACATATTACCTTTACCTCGCCCGATTTGCCACCTTATTTTGATGGTTACCGTCTGGTACAGATTACCGACTTTCATCTCGGTTCGTTTCCTCCCGGCAATGATTTCGTGCAGAAGGTGGTGGATGCGACCAACAATGAAGAACCCGATATGATTCTCTTTACGGGCGATCTGGTCAATAACCAAGCCAGCGAAGTGGAGCCTTATCTGGATACGCTGGGGCAGCTTCATGCGTCAGATGGCATCTATTCTATCTGGGGAAATCATGATTATTGTGAATATGGCAACAATCATTCTATTGGCGCTTTGAAGAGAAACCGCCGTATGCTCTATGGTTATCAGGAAAGTCTGGGGTGGCATCAGCTGATGAACGAACATCATGTGGTGAGTCATGGTATGGCATCTATCGCTGTAATAGGCGTAGAGAATCCCGGTCAGCCTCCTTTCACCAATCGCAGTAATCTGAAGAAAGCGATGAAGGGGTTGAATCCAGATATGTTTAAAATCCTCTTGAGTCATGATCCTCACCATTGGCGCAGAGAAGTAGTTGGTAAGAAGATACAACTTACTCTGGCGGGACATACGCATGCCGGACAATTGAAAATAGGTAAATGGACGCCTGCCCGCATGGCTTTCAAAGAGTGGGGCGGAGCTTACCGGATTGGTGAGCAGATGCTCTATGTATCATCGGGTATTGGCGGTTCTTTCCCTTTCCGCCTAGGCGCATGGCCTGAACTGACAGTTATCACGCTGAAACGTGATTTATAGTTCTTAAAGATAACAAAACTGGTGTTTAAGTGTTAAAATACAGTTAAATGTTAGCTGTTTGAACCATTGTGATGAAAAAAACGTGTTAAAAATTTGGTGGTTCGAATAAATGTTGTACCTTTGCACTAGTTTTCGCATATATTTGGGCAAATGGGGGGTGTCGTGAGATTGTACTCCATTTGTTTTTTGAAGCAAGGCGAAAATACTTCACATCAGAAGTAGCTGTTCACATTTTAATTTTACATTTAACATTGAAAACAATGAAGATTCCTGTAGAAGAACAATATAAATACGTAAAACTTACTCTCCCGAATGGAAGCAAGGCTGAAGGTCAGGCTGTCTTGTTGCATGCCTGTTGTGCACCTTGTTCGGCGGCTATCGTAGAATGTATGCTTCGTAATGGTATGAAGCCTACTGTATATTTCAGTAACAGTAATATCTATCCTCAGCAGGAGTATGATGTACGCAAACATGAACTGAAACGATTTCTGGAAGCCCAGAATGTACCTTATGTAGAGGATGAGTATGACCATCAGGAATGGCTTTCTGTTATCACGGGCTTAGAGGATGAGCCCGAACGTGGCAGCCGTTGTTCTGTCTGCTTTCAGTTCCGCCTCTCTCATGCAGCCAAGTATGCGCAGGAGCATGGATTTCACCTTCTTACTACCACGTTGGCATCTTCGCGCTGGAAGAATATCAGGCAGATAGATACTGCCGGTCATCTTGCCGTTGAGGCTTATCCTGATGTAGAATGGTGGGATATGAATTGGCGGAAGGGCGGTTTGCAGAATCGCCGAGGTGAACTCTTGAGAATCAATGAATTCTATAATCAGTTATATTGTGGTTGTGAATTCAGTTTGAGATAAAGTGTTTTTCTGCGCTGTGATATTTTAGGCACGGATTACACAGATTACACGGATTTATGACGCTCATGATAAATCCGTGTAATCTGTGTAATCCGTGCCTTTTCTATATTCTAGGCTAGATGCTTATTTAAGAAAGACCAGTAATCTCACCGTTTACTACATCAATGCGCTCAGCCTGTGGGCTCTTTGGTAAGCCCGGCATACGCATGATAGGACCAGCGATGACTACAATCATCTCGGCACCCATATTTACGGTGATGTCGCGAACGTGGAGTTCGAAACCATCTGTAGGGCCGTATGCCTTGGCATCGGTAGAGAAACTGTACTGAGTCTTGGCAATACAGATAGGGAACTTTTCAGCACCCAGCTTCTTGATCTCTTCAATCATCGCCTTGGCAGAATCGCTCAATGTTACGCTGCCTGCTCCGTAAAGATTGAATGCAACCTTTTCTATCTTCTCCTCAACGCTATCGTTATCATCGTAAGCAAAATAGAGAGGGGCTGATGGACGCTCATCAATGGTCTTCACTACGAGGTTGGCAAGTTCAATGGCACCGTTTCCGCCTTCGGCAAAGGCGCTGTTTACGGCGAAACCGCAACCCATCTCCTCGCAATGTTTGCGCAATACTTCAATTTCTTCATCTGTATCGGTTGCAAACTTGTTGAATGCAATCACTACAGTCTGACCAAAGCTCTGCAGGTTCTTTACGTGCTTGTCGAGGTTCCAGTAACCGGCTTCCATTCCTGCGATGTTTGGCTTCTTGATATCTTCCAGAGCTACACCACCATGCATCTTCAACGCCTGGAGGGTAACAACGAGAACAGTGAGGTCTGGTTGCAAACCTGTCTTGCGGCATTTGATGTCATAGAACTTCTCTGCACCGAGATCAGCACCGAATCCTGCCTCTGTAATAGCATAGTCGCCATACTCAAGAGCAGCAGCTGTAGCCATGACGGAATTGCAGCCATGAGCAATGTTGGCAAAAGGACCACAATGAACAAATGCTGGTGTTCCCTCTGTTGTCTGAACCAGATTTGGCTTCAAAGCATCGAGAAGGAGAGCTACGATACTGCCACCTACACCCATATCCTTTACGGTAAATGGCTTGTCGTCCTCGGTGATGCCCAGGAGGATATTATCGATACGGCGACGAAGATCATCGATGCTTGTTGCGAAACACATGATAGCCATAATCTCAGAAGCTGGCGTAATATCAAAACCAGACTCTGTCTCGATGCCGTTCTTATCTCCTATACCGGTGATGATGCGGCGCAAACCTCTATCGTTCACATCCATGACGCGACGCCAAAGAATCTTCTTGAGTTTGAAACCCTCTGCTTCGTGCTGGAAACGGTAATTGTCCAGAAGGGCAGAGATCATGTTGTTGGCCTCTGTGATGGCATGGAAATCGCCAGTGAAATGGAGGTTGATCTTATCCATAGGCAAAACCTGGGCATAACCGCCACCTGCTGCGCCACCCTTCATGCCGAAGCAAGGACCCAGAGATGGTTCGCGAAGTGCTACTACAGCCTTCTTGCCAATCTTCTGCATACCCAGGGCGAGACCTACAGATACCGTAGTCTTACCATTACCAGCCTTTGTAGGGCTGATAGCTGTAACAAGGATGAGATGGTGATTCTTAAACTTGTTGGTGTCAATCTTGTCCGTAGTAATCTTAGCGATGTAACGGCCGTAGTTTTCCACTTGGTCTTCATGGATTCCAAGTTCTGCTGCCACTTCATTGATAGGGCGCATTTTTACTGATTTAGCTATTTCAATATCTGTCAACATAAAAAGTAATGTTTTGTATTTTGAGTGCAAAGGTACGGAAAAGTATTCATATATTAAAATAAGAAAGTATAAAAAAACAAAATAAAAAAAGGAAGACTTTCCCCATTTCCAAATGACGAAGTTTAAAAAAGGTAAATTGTAGGATTTTGTCGTGTGAATGTAGTACCTTTGCAAGCGAATTTAGATTTTATAGTACGTATGAACAAGTCTTTAGCATTAGCTCATTTTCAGACGAGCTTTCAGTTTATCACGCATCAGAACGAGCGCTTCTCTTATCTAGAAGGAGCCTATCTGGCACTTATCGGAGGATGTGATTGGGTTCAGCTTCGCATGAAGGGGGCTACCGATGAAGAGGTAGAGCCTATAGCCCGTAAGTTAAAGTTGGCTTGCGAGGGTGCCGGTGCAACCTTTATCCTCGACGACCGTGTAGAACTGGTGAAGAAGTTACAGATAGATGGTGTACATCTTGGAAAGAATGATATGCCGGTTGATGAGGCACGTAAGCTCCTGGGTGATGAATTCATTATTGGAGGAACAGCCAATACATTTGATGATATTCGTCGTTTGCATGAACAGGGGGCTGACTATATCGGTTGCGGTCCGTTCCGCTATACTACTACCAAGGAGAAACTCTCTCCGGTGTTGGGTATAGAAGGTTATCGCCAGATTGTTGAGCAGATGAGGGAGAATAAAATCTCTCTGCCTATGGTAGCCATCGGAGGCTTGACTCCAGACGATATAGATCCGCTTGCAGAATTGGGCATCGGTGTGGCAATGAGCGGTACCATCCTGAATGCGGAGAACCCTGTTACCATGACGCGTCAGATTCATGAGAAGTGCTTCGGATTATGTCTCGAAAATTTCAATCATTTCTTTGAGAATCAGTAGAATGATACTCATAAATGATGATTTTTCATAGAAAAGAGAAGAAAGTTCAGGTTTTCTTCTCTTTTCTCATTTTATTGTTGTAACTTTGCACTCGCATTGCAAAACTGTTGCAAGGCTATTACAAATAATAGAATTTAAAAGACATGAAATTAATAGTGGGAATTGACTTAGGAAATATAGGAAAAACAGATGCTGTCGGAAAGAACGAGAACATCATGATATACGCACCTTCAGATAAAGGTGCTTAAAAACCCGGGCACAAACGTGTTCGGGCTTTTTTATTTTACTATATATAATAGGTGTAAAACCAACTCAAAATAGATAGTGTGTGCAAAATATATAATTATTAACTTTATAAAAAAAAAGTATTAAAATGATGAAAACAGAATGGAGAGGTTTCAAAGGAAACATGTGGCAGAGTGAAGTGAATCTTCGTGATTTCATTCAGAACAACTACACATGTTATGACGGCGATGAGTCGTTCCTTGCAGAACCAACTCAGGCAACTAACACCCTTTGGGGTATGTTGAAGGAACTCCAGAAGGAGGAGCGCGCCAAGGGTGGTGTGCTTGATATGGAAACAGAAATCGTTTCAGGATTGACAGCTTACGGTGCTGCTTATATCGGTGAAGGTACAAAGGATTTGGAGAAGGTAGTTGGTCTGCAGACCGATAAGCCTTTGAAGCGTGCCTTCATGCCTTACGGTGGTATCAAGATGGCGGAGCAGGCTTGTACAACATATGGCTATCAGCCATCTGAGAAGCTCCACGAAATCTTCCACAAGTATTGCAAAACTCATAATGATGGCGTATTCGATGCTTATACTCCAGAGATGAAGCTCGTTCGCCATAACCACATTCTTACCGGTCTTCCTGATACTTATGGTCGTGGACGTATCGTAGGTGACTATCGTCGTGTAGCCCTCTATGGTATCGACTTCCTCATCGAGGAGAAGAAGAACGACCTCGCTAACATGGGCGACCGTGAGATGATTGACGAAGTTATCCGTCTTCGTGAAGAGGTTGCTATGCAGATTAAGGCGCTCAAGGGCTTGAAGGAGATGGCTCAGTTGTATGGTTACGACATCTCTCAGCCTGCCAAAAACGCTCGTGAGGCTGTTCAGTGGTTGTACTTCGGTTACCTCGGAGCTGTGAAGACTCAGAATGGTGCTGCGATGTCTGTAGGCCGTATCTCTACATTCCTCGACATCTATATCCAGCGCGACTTGAACGAGGGTACTCTTACCGAGGATGAGGCTCAGGAGCTCATCGACCACTTGGTAATGAAGTTCCGTATGGTTAAGTTCGCCCGTATTCCTTCTTACAACGAGCTCTTCACCGGCGACCCGGTTTGGGCTACTCTCGAGGTAGGTGGTATGGGTCAGGATGGCCGCTCAATGGTTACCAAGAACGACTTCCGTTTCCTCCACACATTGGAGAACATGGGTCCTTCACCAGAGCCAAACTTGACCGTACTCTATAGCTCTCGCTTGCCAAAGGCATTCAAGCACTACGCTTCTCTGATTTCTGTAAAGACAAGCTCTATCCAGTATGAGAACGACGATGTAATGCGCCCAGTTTGGGGTGACGACTATAGCATCTGCTGCTGTGTATCTGCTACACAGACAGGTAAGGAGATGCAGTTCTTCGGTGCACGTGCCAATTTGGCTAAGTGCTTGACCTACGCTGTATCTGGCGGTGTTGATTCAAAGACACGCGAGCAGTGCGGTCCTAAGTATCGCGCCGTAGAGGGTGATGTGTTGACATACGAGGAGTTCATGCCACGTTTCATGGATATGATGGACTGGTTGGCTGGCGTTTATGTGAAGACATTGAACCTCATCCACTACATGCACGATAAGTACTTCTACGAGGCAGCAGAGTTGGCGCTCATCGATACAGATGTTCGTCGTACTTTTGCTACAGGTATCGCTGGTTTCAGCCACGTGGTTGATTCTATCTCAGCTATCAAGTATGCCAAGGTAAACATCGTCCGTGATGAGACCGGTTTCCCTCTCAGCTTCAAGACCGAGGGCGACTTCCCACGTTACGGTAACGATGATGAGCGTGCTGATGAGATTGCAGTATGGTTGCTCAAGACCTTCATGAACATGATCAAGAAGCATCATACATACCGCAATTCTGAGCCTACTACATCTATCCTGACTATCACATCAAATGTAGTATACGGTAAGTACACCAGCAACATGCCTGATGGTCGTCCAGCCGGTGCTCCTTTGGCTCCAGGTGCTAACCCATCTTACGGTGCAGAGAAGAACGGTCTTTTGGCTTCATTGAACTCAGTAGCTAAGTTGCCATACGAGTATGCTCTCGATGGTATCTCTAATACTCAGACCATCAGTCCAGGTGCTCTCGGACATAACGACGAGGAGCGTGCCCAGACATTGGTAGGTGTATTGGATGGTTACTTCAACCAGGGTTCTCACCACCTGAATGTGAACGTATTCGGTATCGACAAGCTCAAGGATGCGATGGAGCACCCAGAGAAGGAAGAGTACCAGAACTTCACCATCCGTGTAAGTGGTTACGCTGTTAAGTTCATCGACTTGACACGTGAGCAGCAGCTCGACGTAATCGCTCGTCAGGCTCACGAGAGACTCTAAGGAAGTGAAGAATGAAGAGGGAAGAGTGAAGATTTCTCTTGTCTCTTTGTAACATATAGATTGCCCGCTAGATTTTCTTTCCGAGGATATTTAGCGGGCATTTTAGCTTATTTAACTGCAAAATAGAGCAAGATATTGATAAATTTACTATCTTTGCGGTATGAAATTTAATATAGAACAAAAAACAACTCTTTGGAGTGAGGGAGGAAAATTTTGCTTGGATTTAGCCAAACTGATATTTGGTGGTATCATCCTGGCAAGTATTATGAAGAAGGATATCGATACAGGGAAACTTTTAGTTTTTGGTGCTCTAATAACTTTGTTTCTTGCTGTATGTGGATTCTTTTTAATATTGATGTCTAAAGATAACAAAAAGAAAGGAAAATAAATATGGAACTATTGGTATTTATGGGATTTTTTGCTTTGCTTGCAGGTGGGTTTACCCTATGGGCATATATTGATTATCGTAAAATGCAGGCTTAAGTGGGCTTCTTGTTTTTAATCATTTCTAAAAAGATAAAATAATATGGGTGTATTTCTTTTTTTAGGTGTTATAGCCTTATTTATGAGTCTTTTTGCATTGTGGGGAATATATGATCTTCGAAAGAATGCATAAGGGTTTTGTTCACAGCATAGAGAGCTTTGGTTCTGTAGATGGACCAGGCATTAGGTTTTTGATTTTCCTGCAGGGGTGTCCGATGCGCTGCCAGTTCTGCCATAACCCGGATTCATGGAAGATGGGAGTGGGAGAGGAGTGGAGTGCCGATGACCTGTTGGATAAGGCAGAGAGATTCAAAAGTTATTGGGGAGACAAGGGCGGTATTACTGTAAGTGGTGGAGAAGCCCTGATGCAGATAGACTTTCTCATCGAACTTTTCGAGAAAGCCCATCAGCGTGGCATCAACACTTGTCTTGATACATCAGCGCAACCATTTAGGAAAGAGGGTGCTTTCTTCGATAAATTCGAGCGTCTGATGACCGTCACAGATACTGTTCTTCTTGATATCAAGCATATCAACGATGAAGAGCATCGTAAACTCACCCGCCATTCTAATGTAAACATACTGGATTGTGCACGTTATTTAAGCGAGATACACAAACCAGTATGGATTCGTCACGTCTTGATTCCAGGTATTACTGACAAGGATGAATACCTCTATCAGTTGCGTGATTTCCTCTCAACACTCTCTAATATTGAGCGTATAGATGTCTTACCTTATCATACGATGGGTATCTACAAGTATGAGAAACTAGGCATTGCCTACCCGCTGGAAGGCATAGATCCTCCTACTAGTGATCGCATTGCTCATGCAGAAGCAATCTTGCAAGAGGCACTTTAGCCTCTTGCAAGACTGCTTAGATGAGCGTCTAGCGAACTGGTGAGACGGGCTTTGATGATAGGCTTTGTGATGTAGTCGTTTACTCCAAGCTCGTAGCATTCATCCACATTATCCTTGTTGCTTAACAGGGAAACCACGATGATGACCATTTCACTTTTCGAGTATTTAGAGCGTACATGGTCTATTACGTCCCACCCATTTACATTTGGCATCATCAAGTCGAGCAGTATCACGTGCGGCTTGAATGTGTCAATCAGTTCAATGGCTTCTTTTCCGCCATTTGCAGTTTTCACGTCGATGTCAAAGTCCTTTATCATTTCAGAGATAGTTTCAATATTTTCTGAAATATCATCGACGATTAGCACTTTGTTCTTTTCCATTTTTCACTGGTCTATTTTATGTAGGTTCTTTCCGATCTTGAAGGTCTAGTTTCTTGGCTTGTGAATGCCGTAGATGTCGCACATGAATCCTTTATCAGTGATTAGATTGTTCATGTCGATACTGTCGAACATCTTGTGATGAGTACCGATTACCACAATCTGATACTCTTTTTCCAGAACTTTAGGATCATCTGTCACCTTGATGTTATATTCTTCTTTTACTTCCTCTACATCTACCAATGGATCGTAGAGTGTGGTTTTGTAACCTGCTCCTACCAGGTTGATATAGAGATCGGCTACTTTTGTGTTTCTGATATCATCGCTGTCTGGCTTGAACGAGAAGCCGAGAATCAGCACGTTGGTTTCCGGAGCCTTGAACTTTCTGCTTTCAGATGCATTCTTTATCTTTCCTACCATCCATACCGCCATCTGCTCGTTAACCTCACGGGCTGTAGAGAGCAGCGATGGTACCACGTCAACCTCCTGTGCCTTGTTAATCAGGTAGTATGGGTCTACCGCGATGCAGTGGCCGCCAACGAGTCCTGGAGTAGCTGGCACGAAGTTCCATTTTGTGCTAGCTGCCGCCGTTACGTCTTCAATGTTGATGTTCATCTTGTCGAAAATCTTTTCCATCTCGTTGAAGAAGGCTATCTGTATGTCTCTCTGGCAGTTCTCCATCAGTTTACATGCCTCTGCTATTCTGATACTCTTCGCCTTGTAGGTGCCATGGGTAAGTACTGAAGCATAGAGGCTGTCGATGATAGCTGCTGCTTCGGGTGTAGAACCGCTGGTAACCTTCACGATGTTCTCGATGGTATGAACAGTATCGCCCGGATTGATGCGCTCTGGCGAGAAGCCTACAAAGAAACTCTGGTTCAATTTCAATCCTGATGTAGATGCCAGTAATGGGGCACAAACCTCTTCTGTCAGACCTGGGTAAACGGTACTCTCGTAGACTACGATATCACCTTCTTTCAGAATCTTGCCAACCTCAGCAGTTGCATTGCGCACGCAACTGATGTCTGGCTTGTTCGATTTGTTAACCGGTGTCGGTACAGCGATGATATACACGTTACACTTCTTCAGGTCATCAATATTGCTGGTCAGTTTCAGTCCCTGTTCCAAAGCTTTGGATACAGGTCTGTTGTCTTCCATCGTGCTTTTGGCTAACTTGGCTACCTTCTCAGCTTTGATGTCATAACCCCATGTATCGTATTTCTTTGAGAATAAGCATGCCAGTGGAGTACCAACATACCCTAATCCTATTACTCCAATCTTAAACTCAAAAGACTTGTTTATCATATACTATATTCTGTTTATGTTTTATAATGTTATTTCTTTTATTGGGAGCTCCCTGCTGTATGTACGTTACAGCAAGTAACTCGGATCTTTTAGATTCCTTCAAGCTGAGCATAGCGCGAAGTCTTCTCAGGGTTCCATGCGTCCTTGTAAGAACGGCGGAAGAAGAATTCTTGCAGATGAGCCGACAGACGGGCGATACGCAGGAAATAACCTGTATAAGGCGACATCAGTGGCAGATATCTGTAAAGGAACCACACGTCTTTCTTTCTTTCTGAAACCATCAGTACAAGGAGGAAGGCAAGCTGCGAGAAGCATACTCTGATAAAGTAGCCCAGCGCCAGCACCTCGATGATGTGCGTGTTAAACGTGATGGCGAGCTTGATGATGTACCACAACCACAGAAAATTGAGGAAGCAGTCGAAAACCACACTCTCCATGTTGGATAACCAGTTAAGGATACTCCAGTTCTTGGTAGGCAACAGAATGTCGGCATGCTTGCGTAGACGGAATCTCACGAACGAGCGCGACCATCTGATGCGCTGATGATACAGCTTGTACCATTTGGTAGGCACATTGGTCATACAGATGGCATCTTCGGCAAATTTCACTTTATATCCGGCTTTGCGGATCTTCTGTGTCAGGTCACCGTCCAGTCCCGGTCCTATGTCCCAATAGCCCACTTCCTTCAGCGTCTTTCTTTCGAAGGCTCCAAATGCTCCCGAAATGATGTGGTAGATACCCAGTTCGCTGGTTACGATACGTCCCACCTGTATTCGCTTCAGGTATTCGAAAGCCTGCAGCGATGAGCAGATGGTTTCCTTGTAGTTGCGTACCTTCACGCATCCTCCTACGCCCTTTACCATTCCGTCGATGTAGAAGGGGAGTAGAATCTTCTCCAGTGCATCACGGTCGAGCGAAGAGTCGGCATCCAGACATACGATGTATTTGCCTTTTGCCATCTGGGCTCCATAGTTGCTGGCGGCAGCTTTACCGCCTCTTGTATCCAACCTCAGGTAGTGGGTGATATACCCGGCTCGGTAGAGGTCGTTACAAATCAGTTTGGTGTCGTCGTCGCTACCATCGTCTACCACGATGATTTCGTAGTTGCGGTAGGTTTGCTCAGCCAGCGAGTTCACCATTTTGAATATATGTTTGCCTTCGTTCTTTCCCGGTACGAGGATGCTGATAAGCGGATTTTCGCGGTACAGGAAGTACTTGGCATATTCTTTCTCTTTATCTATCTGGTTTCTCTTCATCAGTCGGTTTCCGATTACGAGATATTCCAGGATATAATATCTTGGCATCTCGATGAAGAAGAGAAACCAGTAGGTATTCACGATACTGCTAAACGATAGCGTGCTGATCCAGTCGAAGAAATCGTTCAGATGTTCTGCTATGCTAAACATACGCTTTTCCCTTTCTTCTTGATGGCTTATCTCAGCACGGTGAGCGCCAAGAGGGCCATGATTATGAGTATACCTGCGATGGTGACAAGGATGGCAACGAGTTTCTTGTAGAGCACAATGCGTTTCTGTATCTTGTCGTTTTCATCTTCCTTCGGCTCTGTATCAAGCAGCTCTTCCTGCGGCTGCACCAATTTCTCTTCTTCCTTCATCAGAGGTTCCTCTGAGTAGCGGCAGTAGTCGTCTGGAGTCATATCCACATATTGCAGTTTGTTGAAGAACTCGTCATAGTTGTTGGCGATGGTCTTCGCCTTGGTTTCCAGCATGCTGCAGATAATCTCGTCCGGTTCTATCGAGTTGGCCACCTTTCTGATGGCTACCGACATCTCCTTGCTCAGTTTCTGCTGAGCCTCTTCCACCGTTTCTCCCTGCTCATAGAGGGTAGAGGATACGTAGAAGATATTGTTGTTGTAAGACACCTTGTGATTGGAGAAGATTCTACAGAGCTTGCCCTGTATGCTTTCCTTTATCTTTACGGTATCCTTGTTTTCATCTATAATCCATATCTTGCCTACCATGACCGAGAGTTCATCCTTGCGGTAGGTTTCCATCAGCTGGCGTCGCAGTCGGTTTATCAGCAGGTAATATTCCATGAAGTTATCATAGATGTTCACCATGCTGTTGAACATGATGTTGCCGCTGGTCAGTGCTCTGATTCCTTCTTCTGTTATCTCGAAGTCCTCAACGTCTCGTGGCACCAGGGCGTTTACCGGATAGGTGCTCTGGCAGTAGCAGCAGGTTGACTTGGTGATAGGCGAGGTAAACGAGTTCTCGCAGTCGTTGCAGGTATATACCACGGCTGGTCTGTCATAGTCAACACCGATGTGGCGAAGTTTCTTGTGACACTTCGGACAGATGAGCATACCGCCCACATTGTAGCTGCTTTCCGGCGATACGTTGGCGCAGCTGAAGTGGTGGATGATGTTCTGTATCTTCAGGTTCGAACTTCCGCACTTCGGACAGCACTCAGTATAGAGCAGGTGAGAGTGGTTGCACTTAGGGCAGAGGTGCTCCTTGAGTAGGAAGCGGTGAATGCGCAGTGATCCGAACTCCACCATAGTGTCGATGAACATGAACATCTCGTAGAGATGGAAGAGACCCATACTGTGATAGTGTTCGAAGATTGGGTTGATATATCCCAAAGACGATTTCTCCAGCAGTCGGTGTCCCATGATTCGCTGGTCTCTTGAGAGCAGGTATCTCAGAATATTGGCAAAGAGCTGGTTAGGCTGTGTAGGACGGCTTGTTTCGCTTTTTACACCAAACTTCTGTCTTGCCAGCTTGATTTTGTCTATAATCTCGTATACCTTCTCATTGTTCATGTCGCTCACATAGGCATCGACGATATAGTCGATGATCTGTTCCTTTCCCGATAACGCCGTATTGACGAATATCGGTTTGTAGCTACATTTCCACGATAAGATTGGACTGGCTCCAAACAGTATAGCATGGAACGCACGTTCATTCTTCGTATTGATGTAAATACAATCGAAGTAGTCGGGCTGGATGTCCGGTGTCGAGTCGATATCTATATAGCTATCGATGGTGAGCACCATATCTCCACGTTTGTTTCTTCTAAGTCCAATCATTTCTTCACGTTGTCTTTGTTTTGGTCAGGTGTGACGAGCTTTGAACTTCTTATCACATTTTGATTCTTTTCCACTGGGATGGTATACATCGGCAGTGGCTTAGGGTCTAACATCGCACTGATTTTGTTCACCCTGATTCTCACCGGCAGTTTGTTGCACATCACCCAAGCCGGCACTCGCTGGTTGGGTTTGAAGGTGAATACTGCCACTACGGCATTTGCATCGTGCGAGAAGTTGCTCTGCAGGTGCTTTGGAATTTCCTCCACTCTCAGACCCACCATCTGCAGCTTAGCCTTCAGTACCAGGTCCTTGTTCACGATGACGTCAGCATCGTCAGGACTTTCCATATACTTGATTTTTTTACTAGGCACGTATGTGATGATGCCCAGGTGGCATGCTGCATAGTCGGTATGCTGGATGGTGAGCACTTCATCGCTCTTGAACACCAGTGTCTTGTCGCTCACGCTCACCTTTGAGACGTAGGCATCGGCAGGCGCACAGCAGTAGTGTATCAGACCTTGGTTGTAGATGCTGGTATTGCTGGAGTATGGCATGTCAGCACCCGCCATGCCTGCACCTCTTCTGCTCATGAAGTTATAGGTGGTGTTCTTGGCTTGTGAGTAGATGGTCACCTTGTTCATCTGCTTTCTTATTTCTTCCTCCACCTCGGCAATCTCAGCATCCAGCTGGTTGCGCTTGGTGTTGTTGGTCAGTCCGTAGTAGATGTCTGAACTTTCCGATGCCTTCTGTTTCTTCAGTTCAGCCAGTCGGGTACGCAGTACCGGAATCTCTTCTCTAGCCAGTTTGGCCTGCACTTCCATGTCGTGGGTTTCCTTTACCGCCGAAGGAATGATGTTTGGGTCGTATTGGGTTACGATATTACCCAGCAGTACGTAGGAGTAGAGCGTATCACCTTTGTGTACGGTTTCTCCCACCTCCTTGTTTACCTTCAGGACGTAGATGTCGTCAATCGCACAGATATGGTTTTCATCGAGTCTTACATATCCGTCATAGATGGCCCAGATCATTCGGGTAACGATATAGTATGCTGCCAGTACAATGATGAGGAGGAAAATCAGCGCGAATATAATCTGCTGTCTAGCCAAGCGGTGGCTTTGCGATTTCAGCAAGTCGGCCATCGCCTGTTCCTGTGGCGTGCTGTCATATTGAAACTCATTCATAGTTCGATCTCGTTGAATATATTGTTGTTGTTATAGATGCTTACTGCCTTCTCTATATTGATGATGGCGAGTCCGCGGTTCAACATCAGCTTGTACATTCTTTCCATGCTTTCCAGGAGTCCGGTATATTCTTCCATTCTCATCAGGTAGTTGTACCCGTTTTTCTGGTTTTTATATGCGAACCGTCGCATGTCGATGTATTTTCCTGTCTGCTGTATGTGGTAAGCCTCAGTGGCTATAGCCTGGTTGAGGTTTTCTATCTTTTTCAGCAGGATGTTTACCGACTGTCTGATTTCCTTCACGTCGGTGCTTCTGCTGTTCATGATAATCTCTTTCTGTGTCTCCAGTGCCTTTCTCTTTCTTGGGTTTTCGTTGTAGATAGGCACGGTGAATCTGATTCCTACATCCCCATTGTGCGAGAACTTGTCGTTGCTCTGCCAGTAGGTTGACCATCTGGCGAATGGGGTGAGTCGGGTAGTGCTGAGATAGTTGTTCAGCTTGCTTTCGTTGTTGGCTATCTCCAGCTTTGTCATTACGATTCTTGCATCCAGGCTTTCCTTGTCTACGTGTTCCCAGAGGGCTGCGGTGTCTACCACCACGCGGGTAGGCTTGATGCGGTAAATCGGTTTGTTGGTGATGTCTCTGTCTGAGCAGAGGATGGAGATGTCGTATTCCGCCTCCAGCTTGTCGTTCATCACCTTGAGCATCTTGTCGTTGCTTATTCGGTCTTTCTCCAGCATATACTGGTAAGCCTCGTTCATGATGTCGAGGTTGTCCAGCTTGTGTGCTATGACGGTACCGATATAGAAGTTATATTGTTCGGTCAGCTCATCTGCTGCCTTTTCATATATGTCTGCAGTTTGGCGCTTTTTTATTTGCAAGCGGTCGAGTTCATTGGCAAGAGCAATCTTGGTTCTTTTCTCTTTGCCTTGGTAGAACTTCGAGTTGATGATGTTCCATCCCAGTTCGGCTTGAACCTTCATCTTATATTTTGATACCTCTTTTGCGTCGTCTTCATCAGAATCGAAGTACGCGTCAGGTCGGGCATAAACCTGTCCGGTCACTTCCAGACCGTTGTGTCTGTTGAGCGCTAGGTGCTCATGTGCAGTTTTCGACCAGAACAGAGAGTCGGTCTTATTGATATCAGCGTGATGCTGTTTATTGAGTCCCAGTTCTATGACTGGTGCTTTCACCCATATAGGGTTTTTGATGAGAGTGTCGAGTTGTGCGAAGCGTTGTTTAAAGTGTCTGAGTACATTATCGTTCTTCAGGTTCTCATATACGAGCATCTTAGGGCTGAAGCTCTTTTTCTTCAGCAGTTGCTGCCTTTGAGCCTGAGCCACAGCGCTTTGTCCTCCGAGTGTAATGAGGAGAGCAGTAGTCGTATATAGTATCAAATTTTGCTTCATTGTTTTTTAGTTTAAACACTATGAATGCAGCCGCAAGCTGTTGCAGCTGCATTCAACTAGTGTCTTCTATTTTGTTAATGTCTATATCAATCAGTATTCTAGTTTTTACGCTAGCTTTTACGATTAATTTTCTGTGAGTTGATAAACTTGCAGTCTCTTCTGTCCGTATGCTACATAGATATAGCCGTTGTAAACGGTAATGTAGTTGGCAGATTTGCCTTCTTCTCTATGAGCAATAGTCTCAGGATTTCCTGCTTCAAGTGTACCAGCTTTCAGAACAACTACACCATAAGAACCGTAGGCAATGTATACTTTACCGTCGTCACCAACGAAACAGCCATTTGCATAAGCCTTGTAGTCTCCGACTTTACCCAGTTTGCTATCCTTGATAATAGGATTTGGCATCTGGTAGTGTCCGAGTTCTTTGCCTGTCTGTAAGTCGTAGCAGTAGAGACCCGCTGCGCCGAGGCATGCATAAATCTTACCATTCTTCACAGCGATAGCGTTTTTACCGTAGTGAGGCAAGATTGCAGGTGTTGTGATAGTCACCTCTGGAGTAGATTTCATATCTGCCGATTCGTCTCTTACTTCAATCTGGGCATTGATCCATTCCTTGGCTGCTTCTGCAGGGTTCTTGGATGGATTGTATTGTGCTTGTTTTGTGAATACCAATGTAACAATCTTATTGTCTCCAATGGCAACATGCTTTGCTTTACCAGGTTTTTCAACAGTCTCAATTTCATTTAATGTTGCAGGATCGTATGTTGTATATCCCTTTGTTGTTGCAACGATGAAACGGTTAGAGTTGCTGTCGTATACGATGCAGTTTTCATCTGTTCCCTTTTCGTTTGCATTCAGAGGAAGAATATTCAGAGGTTTGATTTCCTTCTTTTCTCCTTCTTCAGTTACGATAGTTTTTGGATCTGCATTTAGCAATCCGCTACTTGTGATATCAATGTAGCCTAATGTACCTGCTTTCAGGGCGTGACTACCAACTGCGTATAATTGTTTTGCATTATTTGCATTGTATATCATCAAGTGGTTCCAGTCTAACATACCTTTACTGTCGTAAATGTACTGGAGCAGTTTCACTTCGTTGTTTGCATCAACTGGTTCGAATACTTCCAGACAAGAACCATGTCCCTTACCACGAGTATGATATGACATATACATCTTTCCTTCGAAAGGCTGAACGCATGTTGCAGAAATATCATGTGTATGATCAGGCTCTATCACGCTGATTGGTGTAAGAGGTGATGGTTTTGGAGTTGGAGTAGGGGTTGGTTCTGGTTCAGGATCTTTTCCTGGCTTCCAGCCTGTCTGTCCATTACACTCTGTCTTGTTGATGATTACATCAGAGATATTGTCAGTCTGGTCAATTCTGTAAATATGAGTTACTGGGAAGAATGGAATGATTTCCGTTGTTAAATTCTGCTGGTAGAATTTACCGTCAAGAACAATCTTCGATGTTGCAGATGGAGTTCTGAACATGAAACAGTCAAATTTCATGGTTTCATTTTCTATTGGAGCTCCTGTATTGAAAGCAAATTTATTTGCTTTGATGACAGCTACCGCATTGTCGCCTTCGATAACTGAACCTGCATTTCCTGCCTGTGCATCAATATTGTCGCTTGAATTATTGTCTATATAAGTATCACATTCTATCAGACTTTGATTCTTAAGCTTAAATATTGTGCCAGAACTCTGAATGATTTTATCTGCTTTCAGGTACGATACATCAAAAGTTGCGTAGCTATTGATATTTACATCTTTTGATACCTTAACAGCACAGCCGCTGTAAAGTTTTGCACCACTGCAAAGTTCAAGATTACCACAGGTTAATGTACCATCAACATTCATGATGCCTGCATTAGGATCTTCCCAATATTGACTTCCATTACCATTTATTTTCAGAGTGCTGGTACCCAGGTTGCAATTTCCTTTTACATTAAGACACATACCGCTATTCGTCAGCTCCTTAGCTGTAAGGTTACCACCGATATAGCAGCTACCTTCAATGTTTAACTTATCTCCAGGGAAGTTTAAGTCGCTATCAGTTAAGTATGTACCTTTAATGGTGAACTGGCTATTTGTTGCCTCCAGCGTTCCATAATTA